>NZ_BMMV01000003.1:154769-428954 GCF_014646115.1 Streptomyces camponoticapitis
GAGACTTCCCCTTGTGTGTCGGCCGGCCGACTCCGGCCGACTCGTGCGAGTCTGTGATGTCCCCCGCGTTCTCGGCCTCCTCCCGGCCGGTCTCGCTGGCGACATGAGAAACATACGGCGGCACCAGGTCACCCGGCATGGGCCCCAAGGCCCAACCCCAGGCCCAACCAGCGCATTGGGCCCTCGCTCCGGACGTCCTGGGATTCGCACGCCATGAATATCGGCACGTCACGGGGCAATAACGGGATACCGAGCCGGACATGAGGAAAGCCCGGCAACTCCTGAGAGCTGCCGGGCTTCCGACCTGCGATCCAACTGCTGTGGGGCTAACAGGATTTGAACCTGTGGCCTCATCCTTATCAGGACTCTCGTCTAAGTCCGCCTGCTCCCCTGGTCAGCGCTGTGCGGCTCTGACCAGCGTCTACATCGCTCTACACGGACCGGCACACCCTCTACACGGGCCAGCACGGGTACCCGCTGGGGGAATTCTGGGGGAGTCCTGGGGGAGCTCACGCCACCAGCCGCAGGCGCTGACCCTGCCCCCTCTTCTTGTCCTCCAGCGCAGCCAGGACCTGGCCGGCCACGTTCGCCGCCGCGTGCGTGTAGAGCCATGTCACCGCAGCTCCGCGCTCATGCCCGAGGACCTCCTGGACCAGGACCTCGGGCATCCCGAGAGCATGGAGGCGTGAGGCGAAGGCGTCCCGCTGGTCCCGCCACTCCGGCCACCAGTCCGTCCTCTTCTTCTCCACCGCGCGCGGTCGCCCTGTCGCGTCGTTCATCTCCTGGACCGTGACGACCTTGACCGTCGGTCGGGCGACTCCGGCCCGCTGGATCGCCTTGACCCACGCCCGGTGCACACCGGAGCGGCGGACCGGCGACCGATGCGGCTTGCCCTCCCGGTTCATCCGGTTGCGTCCGTGGAAGACGAGCTCCTCCTCGCGCATGCCGTCGTCCGGCTCGGACACCGCGAAGCTTGCTCCGGGCTCCTGGTCCAGGAGGTCACGGAGTACCCGTGCAGCCAGACCGGTCAGCGGTACGGTGCGCATTCCCGCGTAGCTCTTCGGGTACTTCTTCCGCTTGACCTTGCCCCTCGGCTCGATGAGGACTTCGCGGACGTGGAGCATGCGGGCCTCCAGGTCGACGCGGCACCATCGCAGCCCGGCCAGCTCCCCGAATCTAAGGCCCGTTTCCTGCGCGAGGATCTGCAAGGCGTGCATGTGCTTCGGCAGGTTGGCGCGGACGAGCCAGAGCTGGGCGTACGTCGGCGGGCGCTTCTCCTCCGGGTGCTTCGGGGGAATCGGCGGGAGCTTGATGCCCTCCGCCGGGTTATAGGGGACACGCCTGTCCCGCCGGGCGGCTTCCAGCATCCTGTCCAGGACCTGGAAGACCTTCGTCACCGACGACGCCGCCAGCGGACCGCCGTTCTTGTCGTGCAGCTCGTTCACCCACGTCTGGATGCCGAGCCAGTCGAGCTCGTACAGCGCCAGCGACCCGAACTTGGGAGCGATGTGGTTCGTGTATGCGCCGTGGTCGCGCTGGAGCGTGATCTCCTCCCCCGTCTGCGTCGGCCACCAAATACGGTGCCAGACGCACAAGGTGATCTCGCTGCGGGAGGGGTCGATCCACTCCCGTTTGCGGATCATGGTGCGCGTCTCCTCGAGGAAGGCGACGGCTTCGTCATAGGACGGCTTGAGCTTGCTGAGGGGCTTTCCGCCCGGTGCTGTGTAGCGGGCCTCCCACGAGCCGGTGTGCTCCGTGGCAGGCGGCCGGTTCCCCGGGTACTTCCTGAGGCATGGCGGGCAGCCGCATTTCATTGACGGGCTGGGCCGCGGATTGTTGGTCTGTCGGGTCGTCTTCTTCGTTGGCGTACGCACCACGTTGTACCTGCCTGATCAGGGTGTGGGTGCGCCGGTGGTGCTGTGCGGGAGGTCGGGCTCGGTGGGGAGCTCGATCGGGTCACCGCAGAAGCAGCGGAGGCCGGCGCCGGTGGTCGGGGCGCCGAGGTCGGACAGGAGTGCGCGCAGTTCCATGATCAGGTCGTGTGGGTGGGTGCCCCGTTGGACGGAGATGGTGATCTCGTCCGGGTCCCAGACTGCGGTCTCGTTCTGGCCATCAACCACGGCGATGAGCATGCACACAGGTGTCCCCCCAGAGATCACGATGGCTGGAAACCGCAGCGGGAAGACAGCGGGAATTGGAGATTACGCCTGTGTGCGTCTTGTGGAGACAGGTTCGGATTTTTAGTTGAAAGCTCCTTCCATTCAGCGAATTGCCACCAAAATCCAGACATACTTAGGCAACCCTTACTATTTCCCCGAACCCATGGTTCCGCGCAGCAGCTCCGCATGCTGAATCAGCGCGCGCTGCCCCTGAACAGGAAGGCTCCGATAGATATCGAGAAGCTTCCGCTCACGCTCCTCGACCGCCGGCCCGGGAACCGGTCGGCCACTGGCCTCGACCATCTGTCGTGGAGTTACATCCGCGCCCCAGCCACGCAGGGCGTCCGCGAGAAGCCGGAGGTCGTCCATCTTGATGCGCGATGTACCGCGCGTACGTGTCAGCCAGCTGTTGAGGCGCGAGTAGTTGATGCCCGTCTGGGTCGCCAGCTCCTTCTGCTCGCGCCCCGTCTCGGCAAGGAGACGGAGGAGTAGCGCAGGCAGATCCTCACCGTTGGGCGTGGGGCCCTCGGTGTTGGGGTCGTGCTGGCCGGTGGTCACAGAGAAGAGGATCGGGCATGCGGGTCTACATCCGCAAGTAGAACGTGGATTGTGCGGGCCCCTTCGGGGGACTGGCCGCAGCACGCCTCTCGGTCTACACGCGCCCCTGTGCGCCCCCGCATGACGATCAACCGGACATGCCGCACAGACCGTTGCCTCAATCCACATCCACATGTAGATTGTGGATTGCGGGATCACAGGGACCCCGCAGTAACCGAGGTTCACCATGCGCCGATTGGACAAGGGAGTGCCCCTCCGGGCCGCGATGGCAGCGGCCGGCCTGGACATTCCCACCCTCGCAGCCAAGACGGGCCTGAGTAAGACACTCATCGGCTTCACCGTCGGCAAGGGCCGTTCCGCTCGCGAAAATTGCAGCGACCGCACGGCCGAGCTCATCGCCAAGGCACTCGAAGTGGAGGTTGACGCTCTCTTCGAGGTCGTTAATTTCACGCTCACTGAATCCACATCCACACGTGGAACGCGGATTCTGGCGAGTCGATCGCCGCTGCCGGACCGCCTTATGGACCAGCAGGAGCTCGCACGGTTTCTCAAGAAGTCGTCGACGTGGATCGACCGGCAGATCCGGATGAATCCGGAATGGCCGGGCCTGATTTACGCGGGCCGCGCCCGCCGGTTCGACCCGTACGCCGTCGTCGACGGCCTGCGCCCCGAGCGCACCTCTGCCTGACACATGCGCGGGGTCGCCCCGCACGCCAGCACCAGGCGACCCCGACCGACCACACACCACCCGAACAGAACAGGAGGCGGGCCTTGAAACCACAGGCTAGCCCCAAGATCCAGCAGCCGGGAGTGGCCGAGCCGGAGATCCTCCGTCTCGCCCGCACCGGCGACAGCAAGGCATTTGCCGCGCTGTACAACGAGCACCACGAGACGGTGTCCCGGTACATCATGTTCCGCGTCCGTGACCGGCACCTCGCGGAAGACCTGACGTCGGAGACGTTCCTCCGCGCACTGCGTCGCATCTCCACCTTCAGCTGGCAGGGCCGCGACATCGGGGCCTGGCTGGTCACGATCGCCCGGAACATCGTCGCCGACTACTACAAGTCGAGCCGGTTCCGGCTGGAGTGGCCCACCGGCGAAATGCGCGACATGGACCAGATGGTCGGGGATTCTGCTGACGTCGCCCTCGACACCCTGGCCAAGTCTGACGTGCGCGAGATCGTCCGGACGGCCGTGGCCCGCCTCAACACGCGTCAGGCGACCGTGATCCGACTCCGGTACCTGGAAGAGCGCTCGATCACTGAGACGGCCGCCGCGCTGAACACGACGACCGGCGCTGTCAAAACGATGACCTTGCGCGCCATGCAGAACCTTCAGCACTCGCTGATCGACATGCGAGGTGTGGCATGAACAAGAACATTCCCCACGTCATCGCCACGATTCGCGAGGTCACCGGTTTCACGCCGGACGCCGCGAATGCCCTCGCGCAGGCGCTCAACAAGGCCGGCCTCCTGGCCGACCGGTTCGCCACGGCTGGGATTGTCCTGCGTAAGCACTCGGCGACCGGGACCTGGACTCGCCAGGCCACGGCCGCCGTACGGCCGGTGACCGAGCTGGAGCAGCAGACGGCTGCCTGGGATGCCTCGTGCGCCAGGGCGACGGTGCTTGCCGAGAAGATCGAGCGGGAGTGCGCGGAGGGCACCGGCTTGATGAGCGTCCGTACGGACGGCGATCGGCTCCTTGTATCTGTGCAGGTCACCGAGGCTGGACAGTGGGCTTCCTGGCGCACGTACCTCGGAATCACCGTGGACGTTCCGCAGACTCTCCCCTACGCGTATTGCGGTGAGGGGCACCGTGACGGTGTTTCCGTCAGCGTCCTCGCGTACGACGCTCCGCAGGTCGAGGCGAGGTTCACGGCTGCGGCGAGGATGCCGTACCGGCACGGGGGCCAGCTGTACGACCTGGCGCTCCCTCAGCGCGACTCGTCCGGCGCGGTGTGGGACTTCCACAGCACGCGTACGGACGGGATGCCGATGCTGTCGATGCGTGGCGTAGACCCGTCGGCCGCCCCGGTTCCGCTGTCGAACGTGGTGTACCACGTGGGTCCGCTGGTGGCCGTGCGCGAGCAGCTGCCCGTGCCGACCGTGCGCGAGGCCCCCCAGGTCGCTGCCGGTGCGGAGGTGTCGGCATGAGCACCGCGATGCCCCCGGAGCAGGACGAGATCCGCGTCCGCATCAGCCTCGACCACTACGACCTGGCGCACCCGGGCGACCGGCAGACGCAGGTGTACGTCACCGTGCCCGACGTCGTCCGCGTCTCCTACATGCTGCCTGCCCACTTCTACGAGACCATGCGCGACCAGGCATGGGGCGAGGTCCTGGACCAGGCCCACGGCTACTACACAAGCGCCGTGTGGGCAGACACCGACGCGGCCTCGAAGGCGAAGCTGCGCGAGTGGCTCGGGGTCGACGAGCACCGCGACCAGCTCGCCGACGCTCACCGCCAGGACCACATCCGCCGTGACCCGATCGCGCGCGGCCTTCAGACCGAAGTGGCAGTACTCAAAGCCACCGTCGCCGAGCTGGAGGCGCAGCGCGAGCGCCGTCGCGGTCGGCTGGTCGCCCTCCAGAACGACGCGACCAACATGCGGGGTGCCCTCTCTCCGAACGGCCAGCCGCGCCGAGTGCCGATGGAGCTGGGCGAGACGCTGACGCCGGCCGTCGAGTGGCTGATTGCCCGCGTCGCCGAGCTGGAAACCGCGGCGGGGGTGGAAAACGACACCCGCGAGGGCGAGTCCACTCCGCTGATCGTCTACCGGGCGGTCTACGAGCCACCTGGCCAGCCAATCCCGCTGGGCTGGTACACGACAACTGAGGCGGCACGAGCGCATTGCGAGACGGCGCTCAGGTTCGACAATCCGGCGCACGTGACGCTCGACCTGGACTGGATCGGCGACGAATCCGAACCTCTGGACCCCTGGGAGCTGGTTGCCGCCGTCGACGGCTCTGACGAGCAGCCCACGGGCTACGTCGTGACACCGATCGAGGTCGCTTCGACGTACGACCCGGACGCCGACGAGATGACCACCGCCGACCTCTTCACCGGCGACGAACTCCGCGAGATGGACCAGGCGGACGAGGCACGGTTCGACGCAGAGGACGACGCCCGCAACGCGGCCGAGGCCGGTGAGGACGAGTGAGCGCCTACACCCGTGCCTACCAGGGCCTCGTCCGGGGCGGCATGACACCCAACGAGGCCGCCCGCGTCCTCGCCGACCTGCGGCAGGACACCGGCACCGAACTGGGCACTGCCCTCCGGGTCCACGCCGCCGAGCAGTACGCGCCCGCACCGGCCGACAGCCGGGCCATCCACCGGCGGAAGAAGGCGCAGTTCGGCGCGATGTGTCGCGGCGCCGACTGGATCACCACGGCCGCCGCCGGCCCCAGCACCACCATCCCCGCACAGCGCAACACCGGGAGCACCACATGACCACCTTCACCTTCGCCCCGGCGACCCGCGAGACCGCCAAGGCCCGCATCGGTCTTCAAGGCCCCGGCGGCTCCGGCAAAACCAAGTCGGCCCTGCGCATGGCCGAGAAGCTCGCCGACGGCGGGCAGATCGGGCTCATCGACACCGAGCGTGAGAGCGCACTCAAATACGCCCCGGTCCCCGGCAAGCCCCACCTCGGCGGCCACGCTTTCGGGCACATGCCGATGACCGTGTGCAGCCCGGAGAACTTCATCGCGGCCGTCCGCGCCGCCGAGGACGCCGGGATCGCCGTGCTCATCGTGGACTCGTGGTCCCACTTTTGGGCGGGCAAGGGCGGCCTCCTCGCTCGCGTCGACCAGGAGTCGAAGAAGCCCGGTCACTACGGCGGCTCGTACACCGCGTGGGCTCCGGTCAACGACCTGGAGCAGGAAATGCTCGACGCTCTCCTCGGCTTCCCTGGCCACGTCATCGTGACGATGCGCACAAAGAACGACTACGACATGCAGGGCAAGACCGTCACGAAGGTCGGCGTCAAGACGATCCAGCGTGAGGGCGCCGAGTACGAGTTCGACGTCATCATCGACATGGTCAAGGGCACCGGCACAGTCACCAAGACCCGGTACGACGGTCTCGATGACCTGTCGGTCCATCACCCTGGCCCGGAGCTCGCAGAGACGATCCTGGAGCAGCTCGGTCAGGGCGTCGACCCCGTGACAGTCATCGTCGACGGAATCGCCAACGCCGATCTCACGCTCGACGGCGTGCTTCAGCTCCAGGGGGACGCCGCCCGCCGGCGCCTGATGCAGACCGGGCTCCTGCACCCGGGCACCGGCACCCCGACCACCATCGCCGCGCTGCTCCAGGAACGCCTGGGCGACATCGTCACCGGGCTCTTGGGCGACGAGGCATTGACGTACTCCGGTGCGCTCGACCTCTACCGCCGGGCGGACACCGGGAAGTGGTTGGGGGTGCCCCGGGCCCTTGAGTCGGGCGAGACGACGACGCTGGGCGACCTCATCAAGGAGCGCGGCACGGCCCTCAAGCCCGCCGAGTCTTCCGCCGAGGCGACGACATCGCCCGCGGTGACGCCCGAGACGCCCAGCGAGACGCGGGAACGGGGGCTCCGCGCCGCGATGGAGTCGGGACATCCCGAGGTCGAGGAGAGCGCGTTCCGAGAGCTCGTCGATCCCCCTTCGGAGGAGTCGGCTCCGGGCAAGCCCGAGGCCTCTGCCTCCGGACTGGCGACCAGCCCGCAGATGCGGAAGATCTTCGCCTCCTTCAAGGAGCTCGGGATCGCCGACGACCGCGAGCGGCGCCTCAAGGCAATCGGCCTGCTCATCGGCCGCCGGATCAGCACTCAGAACGAGCTCACCTTCGGCGAGGCGTCGCTGGTTGTCGAGGCGGTCGTCGAGTTCGAGGGCACGGCCGACGGCCCCGAGCGCTTCAAGGCGTACCTGAACGAGCTCCTGACGAAGGCCCAGGCCCGCGACCGCGAGCCCGCCACCGTCTGACGGTCCACCACACCGCGGGGCCTGGCCGTCCACCCCCCGGCCGGGCCCCGCACCACCCAGAAAGGAGGAGCACCACAGTGGTGGACCCAACTCCAGAGCAGCGAGAAGCGATTGCCACGTACGGCGACGGCATCGACTGCGTACTCCAGGCCGGCGCAGGATGCGGCAAGTCGAGCACGCTCAAGATGATCGCCCGCTCCGACCGGCGTCGCCTGATGACGTACGTCGCGTACAACAAGGCGATCGCGAGCGACGCCAAGCGCAGCTTCCCGCAGAACGTGGTCGCGAAGACCGGCCACGGCCTGGCGTTCGACCCGCGTCACCTGCCGCGCCTGAACCGGCCGCGCCAGACCGCGCACGTCGCCGCCCAGGCCCTGGACGTCAAGCGCATCCTCGGCGTCATCGGCTCGACTCCGTCCATCGCGACGGACCTCGGGCCGCTGAAGGCCATGACGTACAAGATCATCATGCGGGTCGCGCTCGACACCGTAGAACGCTGGTGCCAGTCCGCGGACCCCGAGATCGAGGCCCGGCACGTCCCGCAGTACGACGGCCTCACCCGGCCCGAGCCGCGCGCCGCGCTCCTCGCCCTGGTCCTCCCCGTCGCCCGAGCAGCGTGGACCGACCTGCTTGCCGAGGACGGCGTCCTCAAGATGTCGCACGACCACTACCTGAAGATGTGGGCCCTCTCCGGGCCGAAGCTGCCGACGGACGTCGTGCTCCTCGACGAGGCGCAGGACACCAACGACGTCCTCGCCCGCGTCCTCCTGGACCAGGAGCACGCGCAGCGCATCGCGGTCGGCGACAGCTCGCAGGCCATCTACGAGTGGCGCGGTGCCAAGGACGCGCTGAAGCAGTTCGTGCGCGAGCTCGGAGCCCCGGAGCTGACGCTCAGTCAGAGCTTCCGGTTCGGGCCAGCCATCGCCGAGCAGGCCAACGTGTGGTTGCACGTCATCGACGCGCCGCTCCGTCTTACCGGTTACGAGCGGTGCGAGAGCACGGTCGGGCCGATCGACGACCCCGACGCGATCCTCTGCCGCACCAACAGCGGTGCCATGGGGATCGTGATGGAGTCCCTGTCGGCCGGGCGGAAGACGGCGCTCGTGGGCGGCGGCGGCGACATCAAGCGCCTCGCCTGGGCGGCCGAAGCGCTCCAGTCCGGGCAGCCCACGGACCACCCGGAGTTGATGGGTTTCGCGTCCTGGGACTCCGTACGGGAGTACGCGGCCGAGGAAGACAACAGCCTCGAAGTCCTCGTGAAGCTCATCGATGAGCACGGTACGGACCGGATCGTGGAGGCGGCCGACGCGCTCGCCTCGGAGGACCACGCGGACCTGGTCGTGTCGACGGCGCACAGGTCCAAGGGCCGGGAGTGGCCGAAGGTCCGGATTCACAGCGACTTCCGGGCGCCGAAGCCGGACCAGCGGAGCGGGCTCGTGATCCTTCGCCGCGAGGAGGGGCGGCTGGCGTACGTCGCAGTCACCCGAGCCCGCGAGCGCCTCGACAACACGGCACTGGCCTGGGTTCGCGACGTGACGGCGGTGGAGGCATGACGGGCTCCGAGTACTTCACGGTCGGGATCATCGCGTGGCTCGCCTGCCTCGCCGCCAGCATCAACCTGGTCCGCATCGCCGCTGGCATGCCGGGCGACGAGGACGACGTCGAGCTCACCGAGGACATCGCGCAGCCGGCCGACCCGCACATGGAATCGCTCCTCACGGTCCAGGCCGGTGTTGATGCCCCCGCGCGCGGTCTCGACCCGGACCTCGCCCTCTGCCGCGAGCTGTACCCCGATGCTCCCGCCTGGCCTGACGCGCACACCTCCGCCGGAGAGGACGGCACCTCATGACCGACACCACGGAGTGGATCCCCGAGGCCGCGTGCATCGGTCCCGACAGGGACAACTGGTTCCAGGAGCGCAGCGTCACCGTCGACGCGATCGCAGCAACCCTGTACGCCCGCCGCGTCTGCGAGAACTGCCCGGTGCGCGAGGCGTGCCTCGACGCCGCGCTGGCCGAGGAGGGCGGCTGTGGCCGCGACTCACGGCACGGCATCCGCGGCGGCCTCGACGGCGACGAGAGGCACACCCTCGCCCGGCGCCGTGCCCGCGCGGCCCTCGCCGCAACGGCGCCCCACTGAGACCTGGTGCGCGGCCGTGCCTCCCCATACCGGCCGCGCACCAGCCCGAACCCCCCAACTCCCCCTTTTAGAAAGGCGCACATGACCACCAAGACCACCGCCGAGGAGCCGGAGCAGACGGTCGTCCGGCCGTTCGCCGCGTTCCTCCAGGAGCAGTCCGGCGGCCAGTTGCACGACGAGCTGTCCGAGAAGCTCCACGGCCTGATCGAGGCCATCAAGGAAACCGGCAAGGGCGGCTCGATCAGCCTGAAAATCGACATCAAGCCCATCGCCGGTACCGACGGCCGGACGCTCACCGTCACGGACTCGGTCGCCGCGAAGCTCCCGAAGACCGAGCGCCCGAAGTCGATCTTCTTCGCCACGGACGACGGCAACCTCTCCCGGTCTGACCCCCGCCAGCCCGTCATCACCGGTCTGCGCGAACTCGACACCCCCGCCACCAAGACCCAGCTCAGGAGCGCCAACTGATGAACCTCAGCGGCAACAACACCGAGGCCCAGGCCGTCATCGACGTCGCCCAGGCCGCCGTCGCGCCGAAGGCCCTGGAGCCCGGCAAGGTCCACGTCGTCGCCCTCGGGCGCGGCGAGTACCGCCAGATCGATCTCACCGGCCCGGAGCACACCGGAGTGCCCGCTCGGAAGTCCGGCACATCGATCGTTCGCGACGTCGATTCCTTCGTGGCGTACTTCGAGAAGCACGGCGACGACGACTCCGAGGTGTACGCGGACGTCGAGCAGCGGACCATCACCGCGGTCTTGGACGCTCACTCCGCGGAGGGCGCCCGCTGGGGCCGACACCGCCTCCAGCTCCAGCTCCGGCACACCCCGGCCTGGCTCGCCTGGACCAAGGTCGACAACCAGCTGATGCCGCAGAAGGACTTCGCCGAGTTCATCGAGGACAACCTCCTCGACCTGGTCGAGCCCTCCGCCGCGACGATGCTGGAACTGGCCGAGTCGTTCGAGGCCACCACGTCCGCCGCGTTCCAGTCGTCTCAGCGGCTCGACAACGGGCAGCGCCGCTTCTCCTACACCGAGGAGATCAGCGCGAAGGCTGGCCACAAGGGCGACATCGTCATCCCGGCCACGCTGAGGCTCGGCCTGCGCCCTTTCGAAGGCTCCGAGCCGTACAGCGTGAACGCGCGCTTCAAGTACAGCCTCGCCAAGGAGGAGTTGAAGCTCGGCGTCAAGCTCGACCGCCCCGGAGACGTCCTCGCCGCCGCCTTCAGTGACATCCGGACGCTCATCGACTCCGACGTCCCGATGGCCGTGCTGAATGGCGCCCCGCTCCGCTAGCCACTGGTCCCGCGCGGCCGGTCGCTCTGGCCGGCCGCGCAACCCCCCGCACCACCTGAGGAGTTCCGTGGGCAGCCGCCTGTACGTCGAGGTGCTGGACTTCGCACCGGAGACGCTGACGCATCGCGAGAAGCTGTTCCTCGCGGTGCTGGCGGACGACGCCCGTGACACGACGCGGATCACCTGGTCCAGCGTCGAGTCCCCGAAGACGCTCCGACGCGGGAAGGTGTCCCGCGCTCAGGTCTACGAAGTGATCAAGGCCCTCATCTCGAAGGGGTGCCTGGAGCGGATCAGCGCGGGCCAGAAGAACGGCGTCGCGAAGTACCGGATCCTCCCTCTTCAGTCTCCGGAGATCCCGGACGCTGACACCGACGCTCAGGGTCCGGATTCTGCGGACACTGACCGGTCTCAGAGTCAGGGATTCCCGGACACTGACGCAGCGTCTCAGTGTCAGGAGTTCCCGGACACTGACCCATCTCAGCGTCCGGAAACTCCTGACACTGACCCCGAATCCCAGTGTCCGGAAAACCCGGACACTGACGAGTCTCAGTGTCCGGAAATCCCGGACGTCAGTGTCCGGGAATCCCGGACGCCTACTCTCTCTCCTCTCTCTACAAGACCTCTCTCGTTCGGTGACGACCCGTCGGAACCTGCCGGTCAGGACGACGCGGAACCCGAACCGGAGATCGAGGCAGAGATCGTCACCGCGCAGGTGATCGTCGGCGAGTGGCTGGAGCGCGTCCCGAAACGCCCGCCGAGCTCCGTCATCGGCCAAGTCGCCAAGCAGGTCCGCGTGCTCCTCGATGAGGACCACATCGAGCCCTACGACATCCGGCGCGGCATCGCCACCTGGATGAAGAAGGGCCTCCACCCCTCGACCCTCCCCAGCGTCGTCAACGAGGTCATGAACGCCATGCCCGCCGGCGCCCCAGCCGCCCGCCGGGCCCCCGGCAACAACCTCTTCGACCCGGCCAGCGGAACCACCGTCTTCGACCGCGCCCGCGCCCGAGCCGCCGCACGTACCGCGCAGGAAGGACCCACCCCGTGAACCAGGACGAAGCGATCATGCTCCTGGAGTACGTCTCCGCCGCCTGCCCCGCCCAGCGCGTAGGCGAGTTCACCCCGGATGTCTGGGGCGAACTCCTCGCCCCGTACGACCTCGCCGACGCCCGCGCCGCCGTCCTCGCGGTCGCACGCCGCCAGCCCTTCGTCAGCCCCGCCGAGATCATCACCGAGATCCGCGAGCGCCGAGCCGAGCGCATCGAGCTGGCGCACGTCGTCTACGACGGGGACCCGGGCGAGACGGGCATTGAGTCGGCGCGCTCCGTACGCGCCCTCCTCCGCGCCGCCGCCGACGGCCAGATCCCGCCCCGCACGCCCTCCGTCGCCCTCGGCACCGCCGAGCGCCTGGCCCTCCCGCCCGGTGAGCCCGGCCCGTACGCCGGACGAGCCGCGGCAGCCCGCGCCGCCGTCGGCCAAGCGGTGCCCCGCGTCCGCGAAGGCGTCGTCAACCCTCGCGCGATCTCCTGCCGTCGCTGCCAGGCCATGCCCGGCGCCTCCTGTACCGCGGGCGGCCGCCGCATGACCGACGTCCACCCCGGCCGCCTCGAAGACGCACGTCGGACCGCCGCCGGCCTCCCCCCGATTGACCCCGCCGACGAGGAGCGCGAGCAGGCCCGACGCATCGCGGCTTCCGCCGCTCGGGCCGCCGCCGACACCACCCAGCCCGACTACGAGGACGCCACCTGATGGCCCGCCTCCGCTTCCCCCAGCTCGCAGTCCGCTGCTCCTGGTGCAAGGCCGCCCCCCGTGACCTCTGCACCAACCCGCAGACCGGCAAGCCTCGCGGCTCCGGTACGCACGACGCCCGCCGAATCGCCTGGGTCATGACAACCCCGTGCCCCGAGTGCCACGCCACCCCCGGCCAGCCCTGCACCGCCCACATCCGCGGCAACAACATCCCGCTCCCCGACGTCCACCCCACCCGCGCACACGCCGCCGAAGCCGCGTACGCCGCCCAGCACGCCCACGACCAGCAACTCCAGATCGCCATCAACCCGGACGGACACCGATGACCGAAGCTCTCCACGGCCCGGCCCGCGCCGAACTCCGAGACGACCTCGCCAGGCGCTACAACGCCGGCGCCTCCATCCGCAGCCTCCTCCCGTACGCCCAAGGCCGCTCGTACGGCTTCGTCTACCGCCTCCTCGTCGAAGCCAAGGTCGTACGACGCTCCCGAAACCAATTCCGACCTACCACCAAGTAACCAACCAGACAGACACCAGCCCAGCACCGGTTACTGCCGGTCTACGCGCAAAGGAACAGCACCGTGACACTGCCCACCATGACCGGGATCGGCCGCCTCACCGCCGACCCGGAACCCCGATACACCGCCTCGGGGAAGGCCGTCGTCTCCATCAGCCTCGCCTTCAACTCGCGTCGGAAGAACCCTCAGACCCAGGAGTGGGAGGACGGCGACGTCCTCTTCATCCGCGGTACGGCCTGGGAGCGCCTGGCCGAGAACGCGACCGAGACCTTGGCCAAGGGGATGGAGGTGCTGGTCACCGGGGAGCTGCGTACGGAGTCGTGGGAGAAGGACGGTCAGAAGCAGTCGCGTGCCGCTCTCTTGATTCGCTCTATCGCCCCCTCGTTGGCGTTCAGCGTCGCGACCGTGACCAAGGACGCACACAGCGTGAATGGGGCGCAGAGCGGCGGCCAGGGGCGTGGAGGGGCGCAGCAGGGATCTTCCCAGCGGTCGCGCCCGACGCAGCCGCCCCAGGACGACCCCTGGGCCACCGGCACACCCAACGAGCCCCCGTTCTAGAACCGGAGATCACCGACATGCGACTCATCCCGTTCGCCGCGGCGTTCCTGACGACCGTCGCTCTGCTCACCGCCTGCGACAACGAGCCCGACCGGGACGACTGCGACATCGAGGCCGCGGCTCCGGCCGTCGCCGCCCTGGCGCTTCCTGGGAAGACGTCCGGAGGTTCGAGTGGAGGCTCCCGCTCCGGCAGTTCGAGCAGCTCGGGCAGCTCGGGCACCAGCAACAGCAACGGCGGCAGCACCGGCGGCACCTCGGGCGACTCGAAGCCCGGCAAGGCCGCAGAGCCGAAACCCGTGAAGCAGGAGCCGGCACCCGCCCCGAAGAAGGGGAGTTCCGGCGGACACAGCAGCCACCACGACGACTGCGACGACGACTGATGGCCTGCCTCCTCACACTCCCCGGCGGCACACGCGACGCCTCCGAGATCGTCGAGGCACTCCTGGTGGCCGCGCAGGCCCGCGAGAACACCGCCCCCGAACTCTCCACCCGATGGCGCCTCATCGCCGACCAGATCGGCGACGCCCTCGACCAACTCCCCGCCCCGACAACCCCCCAGGAGCACCCGTGATCGACGTCAGCAAGGTCCCCAGCGGCCTCGTGAACCTCACCAAGACAGCAGCCGACAGCCTCCAGAAGCACGGTCTCACCGGCACCAAGGCCGCCGTCTACCTGGTCCTCGACCACTCCGGCAGCATGTACCCGCACTACCAGTCCGGTGCCGTCCAGCACCTCGCCGAACAGGCCCTCGGGCTGTCCGCCAACCTGGACGACGACGGGTCGGTGCCGCTGATCTACTTCGGCTCGCACGCCGTGGTCCAGGACGACGTCCGTCTCGACAACTACCAGGGCGTCATCGACCGCACCCACACCCGCGTCCACTGGGGCAGCACCAACTACCCGGCCGCGATCGGCGCCGCGACCCGCGAACACAAGGCCTCCGGCGCCACGGACCCGGGCCTGGTGATCTTCCAGTCCGACGGCGACCCCGACAGCGCACACGCCGCCGAAGCCGCGCTCCGCAGCGCGAGCCACGCCCCGCTGTTCTTCGCGTTCGTCGGCTTCGGCAAAAGCGTCGGCTTCCTCCAGCGGCTCGACACCCTCACCGGTCGCAGCGTCGACAACGCCAGCTTCTTCCACGCCGTCAACCCGCTGAACACCTCGGATGCCGACCTGTACGACGGCATCACCCGCGAATACGGGACCTGGCTCACCGCGGCCCGTACCGCTGGCATCATCCGCAATCACTGAGGAGCAGCACCATGCGCATCTTCTTCGACACCGAGTTCCTCGACGACGGCCGCACCATCGACCTGATCAGCATCGGCATGGTCGCCGAGGACGGCCGCGAGCTCTACGCCGTGTCCGCCGAGTTCGACCAGGCCGCCGTCCGCCGGCACGGCTGGCTCATGGCCAACGTCTGGCCCAGCCTGCCGATCGTCCGGAACCTGCCCGGCCAGCGCGGCCTCGACCGCCTCGACCTCGCCCACCCCGACGTGCGACCCCGTGCCCAGATCGCCCGCCTCGTCAAGGAGTTCGTCCTCGCGACACCGGACCCCCAGCTCTGGGCGTACTTCAGCGCGTACGACCACGTCGCCCTGGCTCAGCTCTTCGGCCCGATGAGCAACCTGCCGGCGGGCATCCCGATGCAGACCGACGACCTGGTGACAGAGGCGAAGCGACTCGGAATCCGGCCGGTGGACCTGCCCGAGCAGGCCGACGGGCACCACAACGCCCTCGCCGACGCCCGCCACAATGCAGTCAAGGCCGCGTTCCTCGACAGCATCGCCGCCCAGCGCCGCCGCTGAATCACCCGCCGTACGACCGGTCTTGGGGCGCAACACCTGTGTGCCCACCCCGGTGCCCCGAACCCAGGAGCACCGATGTTCGGACTCACCACCACCCGCAGCCTCCGCGCCGCCGAGCAGGCCCACGCCGCCGCATTCAGCGCACAGTTCCGCCAGACCATCCGCAGCGTGAACGCCCACTCCGCTACGAGGGCCGACCTCGCCGCCGCCAACCACGCCCTCACCGAAGTCTGCTCCGGGATCATCACCGAGCGCTTGCAGGCCGCCCGCGACCACGAGCACTACCGCCACCGCCTCACCCGCGCCCTCCAGGCCGTAGCCCGCTGGCGCACAGAGGCCGGCCGCGCCCGCCGCGAAACCCGACTCCTCGCCGAGCAGCTGCTCACCGCCACCTCTGGCGAGAACACCGCCGCCCGCCGCGCGCTCGGTCTCGACGTCGATCCGTGGCGGGCCGCAGTCGACGCGCTCAACACGCTCGTCGACGCCGGCGCAAGGCCCTACGCCTGGAACGACGGCATCGAGAGCGGCATCGGCAACGAGCGCATCGAGTACGCAGCCGGGCGCTGGCGCCTGGTCCACGACGAGACCAGCCAGCGGGCTGATGCCCCGTGAACCAGAACGTTACCGACGCTCAGATCATCAGCCTCCTCCACCGCGGGATGTCCAACACCGGGATCGCCCAGCAGATCCACTGCTGCAAGGCACGGGTCGCTCGCATTCGCCGGCGCCTCGGCATCCCGAACGTCCCTGCCCAACCGCTGACCCTGGAGCAGAAGTGGGCGGCGAGAACCAGGTCGGTCGACGGCGGGCACCTCGAATGGACGGGCGGTCGGCAGAGCACCAGCGGCACGCCGGTCATGCGGTACGGCGACAAGCTGCATACGGCTGCCGCCATCGCGTTCCGTATCCGCACCGGCCGTGAGCCGCAGGGGTACGCGTACGCCGAGTGCGGGTTCAACCACTGCGTCGCCCCGGCGCACGTCGACGATGAGCCGGCTCGCGCGAAGACCCGCGCGGCACTGCGGTACCTCACCGGTCTCGGTGAACGGCCGGCCAAATGCGGTCAAGGGCACGACCAGGCCGTCGAAGGCCGGTACACGCCGAACGGCCGGTCGTACTGCGAGGCGTGCAAGCGCGAGCGCCGGTCGGAAGAGCTCGCGCAGCGGACGCGGGAGCTCACCCGGTGACGCACACCGTCCTCCCGTCGGTCGTCGATCCGACCGTGCCTGTGGTGTGCGACGACTGCGACCGGCCGCTCACGGACCCCGCGTCCCGAGCGGCCGGTCGCGGCCCGGTCTGCGCCGCGAAGTACCACCGGCCCCGCGGCCGCCGTGAGGCCAGTCCCGACCAACTCACCATCCCGGAGGCCCACATGCCTGAGCCCACGAACCCCGCCGCCGCTGTGGAGGTGCGTGACCGGTGCCCGCACTGCGGTGACCATCAGCTCGTACCGCGCCGCCTGATGGCCGAGCACCTGGCCCGTCTGCACCCGGACCAGCCAGCACCGCGCGGACACTGCGGGAACGACCCGCGCACCGTCCTCAGCCCCGGCGACCAAGCCGCCATCGACGAATTCAAGGACTACCTCGCCGAGCGGAAGCGCACCGGGACCACCAGCCCTGCCGAGCCGGAGACCGATGAGGAGCGGGAGCAGCGCGAGGACCAGGAGGAGACCGAGCGCGCCCACGCGGCCGGGGACCACCGGTTCTGCGGGCCGACGTGCGAGGTCGAGTTCACCAGCGAGGCACTCCGCAACACGATCCTGGCCCGTGCGGTCCCAGGGTCGGCCGGGATGCTCGACGAGCTGCTGCGACGCGCGCGCGTCGCCGCCACCCCGAGCACCGCGGCCGAACTTCCCACCCCGCACGAGGCCCTGCACAAGCTCCGCTACATGCTCGACCGGGGCAAAGGGCGCGGCATCTTCGCCGAGTACTGGCGCGATGTCCTCGACCGACTGACCGACGGTCCGGTCGAGCCGTGCGACAGCGCGGAGCAGCACGACCGCGCGCAGCGGGCGGAAGCCGCGATCGAGCGCACGGTCGACCAGATGCGCGCGTACGTAGCGGCGGGCAGTACCGGTGTGAACCCACGCCAGGTGATCAACCTGTTGTCTCCGACGTGGCCTGACGGCAACTTCGAGGCACCGGCCGAGACCGAGGAAAGCCCGGCCGACAACCGCCGGTACTACGCCGTCGAAGCCGGTCTCGGCTGGTGCCGTCACTGCCCCCACTCCACCCAGGAGCCGACCCCGGTGCCGTGCACCTGCTCCATGGGCGCCCGCTGCTCCAACTGCCCCGACGACATCAAGGAGCCGACCTCATGACCGAACGCGCCCGAACGCACATCAAGGCGATCGTCCAGGAGCTCAAGGACGCGGCGACTCCCGGCGACGAGAGCACCGCTGCGGTGTTCGTGTCCGGCATGCTCGCTGGCCTGGCCATCTCCGTGCAGATCCTCGACGGCCAGACCGCCGAGCAGGCGATGCAGCAGATGGTCGGCAGCTTGGAGACTGCTGTCGGCAAGGCGTACCTCGACGGCACCCTGCCCGCGCCCGGCTCGGAAAAGCAGGACGCAGGGGTCGACTGGGAGGCCGTCGTCCGGCGGCGAGAGATCGAGCTGAAAACGGTGGGCGACGCGCGGCACCGGGCGGAGGACGTCGTCGCGCGTGCTCGCGCGCTCTGTATCACCTGGCGCGCCACGAGCATCCCGCTCGGCACCAGCATTTCCCGCTGGTGGGACGCCCGCCTGGTCGAACTCAGCGCCGCCCTCGATCCCGTGCCCGAGACGTGCTGCGTATGCGGCGGCCCCGGCGTCGTCTACCACAACTACCGTGAGCAGCCGTTCTGCTGGGAGTGCGCGGACTGCGGGTGCAACCAGGACCTGTGCGTACGGACCGACATCAACAAGACCGCCCCGGTCCTGACGACCGATGCAGCCCCCGATCAGAGCATCCCGCTCGACGTCCAGGTGCGGCAGGCACACGCCGACGCCCTGGCGATGATGCTCCCCCACGCCGACAGCTACCTGAGCGACGACGCTCGGCGAACGATGGCCCACGCTCGCCTCAACGTCTACCGGCGCGCTGCCGAGACGAAGGCAACCGTGGACCTGCGTGGCCGGTTGCAGGAGTTCGCCGACCAGCTCGACGACGTCGACCGCGAGGGCCTGCTCGATGTGATCGGCATGCCGCCGACCCCGGCCACCGGCGGTACGGCGGCCGCGCGCGAGGCCGTACGGATCGCGCGCGGCCACGACGCGGCCCCGCAATCACCCATCACCTTCGCCCATCCCACGGACGTACGGCCGCCAACCCCCGACGAGGCCGCAATCGAGCGCGTGCGCACCCTGCACCGTCCCGCCGACTACGCCGATGCGGGCATGCGCTGTGCCGGCTGCTGCGGCAGCGACCCGTACGTAGCACCCACGCCAGGGGCCTGCCCCACCCTGGCCGCCCTCGACGGACCGAAGGAACCGACCTCATGAGCAAGAAGAACACCGGCCGCCGAATCAGCGGCGACCCCCGCAAGACCGGCGGAGACATCGTCGGCCCCGGCGGACCCCGCGACCGCCACGGCGTCATCCTCGACGACCGGAACGCAGTACTCCTCGACCACTCCACCGTGACCCTCGTCGAAACGGCCAACGGACAGCCCGTGCTCGCCGCCCTCCTGGAGGGCCGCATCAACAAGACCACCGAGCGGGCCCGAACTCTCTACCTGATGAACGAGGACGGGGCGGCCGCACTCGTCTCCGAACTGCTCGCCCTGGCCCACAGGATCGGCCCCGAGTTCGGCGAGCGGTTCACGGCGCGGGTCCAGAAGTTGGTCGACGACGGGGCCTTCGGCTCCTGAGCATGCAGGAGGGGCGCGCCGCAAACGTCTGACCAGGACAGGCGCGCCCCCAGGTGCTGATCACCGTACCGCCCCGCGACACAGGAGCACGCGATGACCACCACCGACAGCACCATCAGAGCCCTCACCACCGTCCTCACCAACTGGGACTCGCTCCGCGACCTGCTCGACACCCGCAGCCCCTCCGTCTGGCCGCCCGCCGACCCAGCCGAGTACACCGCCCAACTCGACCAGCACGACGCCGCCGAAGTCGCGCTCACCCAGGAGCGGGAGCACCTCGTCCTCCGCGAAGTCGGCGCCCCGCTGCGCCTGCACGTCCTCGACACGATGCGCACGGTCGAGACCGCGCTGCTCCAGGTCGCCGACGAGATCGCCTCGGAGATCCAGCGCGCCGCCATCACCAGCAGCCGCCCCTCGTCGCTCGACCCGGTCCAGTTCGACATCGAGCGCCTGGCCGCACACGACGCCCGCGACCCCGCACGCTGGCGCTACAACCGCGGCCCCCGCACCGCGACCGCTGCCGCGCAGTGGCTCCGCGCCCGCGCCCACGGGGAGGCCGGCCCCTGCACACCCCTGACCGACGACCACTGGCAACTCCTGAACCGCGTCGCCAGCAATGCGGCGCGCCGCATCGAGCAGCTGCTGGGCGCCGAGCGCCGGCACGACGCCATGCCCCGCCCGTGCCCCTGGTGCAAGGGGCCGCTGATCCTCCACCACGGCGGAGTCGACGAGGCGGAGTTCGTCACCTGCGACAACGGGTTCGACTGTGCGGCACCCGTCCAAGTCGTCGGCGGCCGCCGCGCCTGGTCCACCCCGCAGCAGTTGGTCCAGCTGTACGCGGCGCTGGAAGCCGCCGAGCGGCGGGCACGACGCGCTGCGGCGAAGAAGCGCCAGCGGGACGCCTCGCGCGTAGGAGTGAACTGAGCTAGGGCACACGTAATGGGACGGGAGCTTCCTGCCCGTCCCACTGCACTAGAACCATCGGCGGAATGGCGTTTACCATGTCTCCGGCCATCATGAAGTCCACAACTTCACCAGGACCGAGCGTCAACCCCGCGGGCAGGTTGCCGATCAACGTGGGAATCTCCTCCGCGAAGTGCACGTTGTGGGCCGGGGCGGTTCCCTCGTTCGCCAATTGGAACCTGCTCCGACTGCGGTGGTGCAGAACCATAGCCACCTTGGGCGCAGCGGCCTCAGCCTCCGCAGCCCGCCGCTCCTCTGCTTCCCTGCGCTGCTCGGCCAGCGCTGCTTCGGCTGCGTCGGCGGAACGGCGGCCGTCGACAACCGATGCTTCTGCGGCCGCAGCCGACCGCCGGGCTTCCGTGACGGAAGCCTGCGCGGCGTCAGCCGACCGCTTCCCGTCTCCTCGTGCCTTCAAAGCCACGCCCAACGCCCCGGCCGCCAGCACCAATGCACCCCAAGCGGGCGCGTCTCCCCAATCCATGGCTGGGACCCTACTGGTGGTCTGCGTAGTTGAACCCCGGTATGAGAACTTCCCCCATGAGAGTGATCAGTCTGTGGAAGACCCTCAACTCCTCTACTGCCGCGCGTACCAAGAGCGCATGAACCTGATCACCCGCGGTCTTGCTGCCGCCGCCCTGCTCGCCCTGCCCCTCGCTACCACCACGCCGGCCGCCGCAGCACCCGAGCCCGCCGCGGCGCCGATGTCGCTCACGGCGAGCATCAACGCGCTGCCCACCGCCGACGAGGACCGAACCGGGTACCAGCGCACGAGCTTCAAGCACTGGACCGATGAGGACCGCGACGGCTGCAACACCCGAGCCGAGGTGCTGATCGCCGAATCCCGTATCGAGCCGACGATCGGGCCCGGGTGCCGGGTCACCGGAGGCGAGTGGTTCAGCTACTACGACGGCGAGACGTGGACCGCCCCCGGCGACGTGGACATCGACCACGTGGTGCCGCTCGCCGAGGCCTGGGACTCCGGGGCGTCCGCGTGGAGCGCGCAGCGTCGCCAGGCGTACGCGAACGACCTCGGGTCTGACGTCTCCCTCATCGCGGTCACGGACAACGCCAACCAGTCCAAGAGCGACCAAGACCCGGCCGAGTGGCTGCCGCCGCTCGCCGGCGTCCGCTGTACGTACGTCGCGGAGTGGGTGGGGACGAAGCTGCGCTGGAGCCTGGCCGCCGATCAGGCGGAGCGGGCCGCGCTCGCCAGGGTCGCCGAGGGCTGCGGGCAGCAGCAGGTGGACTACGCCCTCGCGCCGTAACCGCGTCACCGTGCCCGCCTCGGATCGGCGCCGGGGCGGGCGCTCGTTCGCCCGGACACGACAGAGCCCTTGAGCTGCGGGAACTCGAGGGCTTCTGTACCTCCGGGGGCGACACGGCAGTGTGCCGGAACTCGCCCCCATCGGGGCGAATGTGCGGATTCAGCCGCAGCGGATCGGCGGCGGAACTCGTTTACCGAGGCATGGATCGCGACTTCACCCCAGACCGTAGGAGCGCCTGGCCCCGGTTCAAGCATGACCACGAAATCGGTGGACGCTCTTGGGACTGCCAGCACTGCCATTCGCCCCGAGTCTTCCAAGCCAGTGGCGTGCGCCTTTGCGCCTCATGCGGATATCAACAGAAACCCACGGGCCAATGCCTTGCCTGCGGAACCCAGCTCTACACCAAAGGGGGCGCCTCCTCGGACGGCCTCTGCCGCCAATGCCGTCAGCGCGATGAAGAGGAGATCGCCAAACCAGACTGATCGCCAAAATGTTCGGCCTGTCGCCAGCCGACAGCGCGCCTCTTCCGAGATTACGCCCGCCCCAGCGAGTCCCCGGGGCGGGCGCTCGTGCGTCAGGACACCCGAAGCACCTTGTCTGGCTGGCACACGTCGCACGGTGTGGCACCGTCGGCCAGTGCCTCGATCGCCTCGGCCCGGTCCACCGTCTGCGTTGCCTTCCCGGATGCCCAGCAGTCCGCAGCGTGAAGAACCTGCCTGGTTCCGCTGGGCAGGCGCTGGACGATCCACCCGGGCGCGGGCGCCAGCGGTTGGTGTTGCGCGGCGGCGGTGCGCTGCTCCTCGTCGGCGATCCAGCGGTCTGTACGCGCGAGGTCCTGCGCCTGGACGCGGCGCAGGAAGCGCAGCTTGGCGAGCCGCTCGGCAGCTGAATCGGACACGCGTTCGAGTGTAGGTGGCAGGCATCCGGCAGCACGAAGCCCCGAACATGACAGTCGGGGGGCTTCGTCGCGCGGCCGTTTGGCGTGGACGCCTGGCCACCGACCGGGCCCCACCACGTCATTCTTTCGCCCCTCCGTTCGATGCGTCACGGGTTGTCCAGACCTTCACCCGCCCTCTTACGTGGACGGGCAAGTGACCGATACCGTGGGCCACCTGGGGGAAGTGCCGCGCTGCCCGTGGACCTGCCGAGTCGCGACTGGGGGCGACTCGCCTACGGTGAGCGAGGGGCACTAGAGGGGACGATCATGGCAGCGACAGCGTTAGACGTAGCCGCGTACATACTGGCTAAGGAAGCGCCGATGTCCGCGATGAAGTTGCAGAAGCTGTGCTACTTCGCCTACGGCTACCACATGGCGTGGGAGGACCGGCAGCTGTTCCCGGAGCGGTTCGAGGCGTGGGCCAACGGCCCCGTGGTCTACGAGCTGTACGACCAGCACCGCGGGAAGTACCGGCTCGACCACGGCGACATCATCGGAGACCCCGCCGTCTTGGATGACGACGAGCGGGAATCGGTGAACATCGTCCTGGAAAGCTTCAAGGCTTACACCGCCCACGAACTGTCAGCGATGACTCACCGGCCGGGCCCTTGGCTCGACGCCCGCAGGCGAGCCGGCGTCGAGGATGACCTCAAACGGAGCAACGAGGAACTGCGGGACGAGGAGATCGCCGACTTCTTCGGCGCGCTGGTGGGTCGCGAAGACGACTGATGCGCAAAGGGGGGAAGGCCAAACCGAAGAAGATCCAGCAGGTCCCGGACGCCACGGTCGCGGACCGAAAGCGGACGGGCGATCCGCAGGCGCTGTTACCCAGTGGAGCCACTTCCAGCGACCGGGTCTGCTGGCGATTGACTCATTTAGACATAGACGGTCCGTGGGGGCTGAAGTCTTTAGATCATGACCGGCTGCTACTTCTCCTGACGGACATGGCCAAGTTTGAGAGCCAGACGGTGAACGAGCTGTTCCATCAAGGTGAGTGGCCGGGGAAGTGCCATGACGTCCACGCCTTGCCGAACAGGGTGGCTTTGGCCCGACTTGACGCCCTTGGCCTGTCGGACATGACGAAGATCTGGAAGCTTCGCATCGGCGGCGCGGGTAGGCTCTGGGGCTTCCTGGTCGGCAACGTCTTCCACGTCGTGTGGTGGGACCCAGAACATGAAGTCTGGCCATCGAAACTGCGGAACACCTGACGAAGCCCCCGGCCGGATGGCCGGGGGCTCAGTCGTGCGAGCGGGCTACGGGCGCCACGCCTCCCGGTAGCCCGGGTGGTCGGCGTACGCGGTGGCGATGCGCAGACAGACCTCCCGCAGGGTCTCGATGTGCCCCTTCCAGTACGCGGCCCGATCCGTCGCAGCGGGCGCCCCCAGGGCGATGTCGTACTCATCGACGGTGGTTCGGTGGGCCTGGATCTCGCGCAGCACGCGGGCCGGGTCATGGCGGGCGATGTGCTGCGCCACACCCTCACCGTCCGACGCGGCCGGGTCCACGTGCGTGATCACACCTTCGTCCATCGCGTCCTCGATGTACCAGCGCTGGCCACCGTCTCGGGCGCCGAGCGGCGAGGGCTCGGCACGCCAGACTGCCGCGTCGGCGCACCACGTTGCCGCCCCCGCCGCTGCCGCGTCCTCGTCGAGCCGGGCCCGCAGGAACGCGATCAGGTCATCCACCATCGGACTCCTTCTTCGGCCGGGCCGTACCCGAGCCGGAGTAGCCGCGGAAGACATCCTGCACCGTGCTGAGCTTGCAGCCGAGACGGTCCGCGATCTGCCGGTACGAGAGCCCGCGCCCCTCGTCGTTGAGCTTGAGGATCATCTCCCGCCGCTCCGCCGACCACTCCCTGTTGCGCTTCACCTGCGCAGCCATGACGGCGCTCTTGGCCCGCACGCGCGCCTCGGGATCCTCGATCCGCTCGACTTCATCCAGCGCGTCCGCCACCCGCCGCACCTCCTCTTCGTCCACGCCGGCCCTCTCTTCCGGTGGGCCGCTTGCCAACACTGTAGGGGACCCCTACAGTCATGGGCAAGCAGTCCGCGACTGCCCAATTGGAACGGCCCCGACCGGAGTTGCGCCTCTGGTCGGGGCCAGCCAAACCGCCTGCCACACAGGAGGAATGACATGCCCGAGCGTACCGATCACAGCTGGATCGACACAGCGCTCCACAAGATGCTGACCGAGCCGAGCTGGCCCGCCCGGCTCCTCTGCTCCACCGCCGCGTGTCTGGAGAACGGGCAGCCGTTCATGGTCCTCGACATCCAGACCCTCTCCGACGCCGAAGAAGCGGCCAAGGAGCAGGTCCTCGCCGATCTCCCCGACATCGTCGCCCAGGAGGCCGAGGACCTCGCCTCGCTCGCGATGCCGATGCTCCGCCCGCGCGAGACCGGCGGCGAGTACGCACTCCGCCTCCGTGCGATCGCAGGCACCGTCTGATGCCGCCCGAGCCGACCCCCGTAGTCGAGGACGCGAACGCCACGCGCGCCGAGCTCCAGCAGCGCGCCGCCGACGACTACGAGGCGCAGACCGCGAACGCCGCCGACCACGACCGGCGCGACGACGCCCACCTCTGACCCATCCCAAGACCGCCGGGCCCGCGACCACCCCCACGCGGGCCCGGCCCCATACCTCAAGGACCCACACCCATGCGCACTGCCGCCATACGCGCCCTCGCGTACGTCGCGCTGCTCGTCATCGTCGGGATGGGCTCGGCCGCAACCTTCGCGTACGTGCTGCTCGATGACAGTTCGTGGACGGACCGCCCGGCCGAAGCCGCCACGCCCCGGCCGGCCCCGAAGCCCAGCCAGACCGCGCGCCCCGCGCCCGACGCTGTGACCGCCAGCGACTGCTACACGCCCGACCTCGCCCCCGTCGGCTGCACACGGGACGGGGCGCTCGCCGTCGTCGGTGTCATCGATCAGCCCACCAAATGCCCGTGCTCGCGGTTCCCCGAGACGGTCCTCGTCTGGCACACCGGCACGAAGGCTCTGTGCCTTGCCTCACCTCGATAACCCGCCTACACCCGCCTGGAAGGCATCACGACGATGACCATCGACCGCCTCACCGACTGGGTGCTCGCGCACCCCTGGCCGGCCGCGGGCATCACTGCGGCGGTGCTCCTGGTCGTCGCCGGTGTCCTGTGGGCGATCGTCCGTACGGCGCGCGCCGTCACGCTGCCCCCGGCCTCCGCCGTGGCGGCGGTCGGCGCGCTCGTATGCACCGTCTACACGGCGGACACCAGTTGGCGGTTCGCTGCGCACCAGTTGGGCATGCGCGACCTCACGGAGCGGCTGATCATGTTCTCGGCCGCCGAGATCGCGTTGCTCGCCTGCGCGTTGATGGCCCGCGCGAACAAGGCCGCGACCGCCACCGAGACCGAAGCCGGGTCACCGGGCGTGCCGGGCGCCCTGGTCTGGGTCATCACCGGCGTCCAGATCATTCCGGCCTACAGCGAGTCGGGGTTCGTGGGGGGCACCGTCCGCGCGATCATCGGGCCGATCATGGCCGGTCTGCTCTGGCACCTTGCCATGGGGCTGGAGGTCCGCGTCGTGCGGCCGGGCGCCATGTCGACCGGCCTGCCCGCGATGATCGCCCGCGAGCTCCGCGAGCGGCTGCTCTCCCACCTCGGTCTCGCGGTGCGGGACCGTACCGCAGAGCAGATCACGCGCGACCGCTGGACAGCGAAGGCCGTCGACCTTGCCGCGCGCCTGGCCCCGATGAAGGCGGGCAGCCGAGGGCACGCCCGTCTCTCCCGGCGGCTGTCCGTAGCGGTCGGCCGCGCACAGGTCGGGTCCCACCCGGAGCAGCGCCGCGCACTCCTGCAACTGCTCTCCGCGCGGCTGCACTCGGGTGCACTCGCGGACCTGGATCTGCCGTCGCCGTGGGAGCTGCGCGCACCCGGCGCCCCGTCCGGTCCCGTCCGGCCGGCCCCCGTCGTCGCGTACGAGCAGCTGCGCGAGATGCCGCAGCTCGACGCCGTCACCACGGTCGCGGATGCGCACCCCGACCTCCCGTCCGAGCAACTGCGCGAGCTCCTCCTGGACCACGGCGTCGTCGTCTCCCCGGCACAGGTCGACATGGGCCGACGTCTGAGTGCATCCGCGCAGCCGTCCGCGCTCGCGGGCGCATCCGCCGCAGCTCAGACCCTGTTCGCGGTTCACGCCCGATGGGACGGCGAAGACGCGTCGGATGCGCTCGGCGACGACCCGGATGCACCCGGAGCGGATGCGGATGCGGACGTCCCGGATGCGGCTGCGGACCTCGCGCTTCTTCCGGACGCGCGCCGTGTCGACGCCGCCCACCAGGCGCAGCACGGGCGCCCCGCCGGATTGCGTGCACTCCAGTCCGGGTTGCGCATCGGCCAGGCCCGCGCTCAGCGGATGCGCGCACTCCTCGACGCCCCGAAGGACAGCTGACCGATGGCCGACAAGCCGATCATCCCGTCCCGCATCATCCCCGCCGGCCAGCCTCTTCCCCCGCGGCCGCCGCAGCCTGGTGAGGCTCCGCCGTGGCGCACACCGCCGCCCTCGCCTCCGGCACCGCCTGCCGCTCCGGAAGCCCCGCCGCTCGCGATCCAGGTGCACGTCACCCTCGACCTGGCACCGGTGCCCGAGCCGACCTGGCGCGAACGGCTCTGGGCATGGGTCGCGCGCATTCGCCCCTGGCAGGCCCTCGCCGCGCTCGCCGCCGCCGTGTTCCCGATCCCGTTCACCGGCCACAGCGCCGCCACCACCTGGGCGTACACCGTCGGCGAAGCGCGCGACGGGTTCGGTCCCGGGTATGGCTACGCCCTGGCCGGTATCCCGCTCGCTGTCGTCGTCTGGCGCCTCGTACGGAAGGGCGGCACGTTCCTCCGCGTCTTCGGTCTGGCCGTCTTCCTCGTCGGTCTGACCGGCGCCATCTCCCTGTACGACCCCGTCACTTGGATCACTGGAGTCACCCCATGATCGGCACGACCCTCGCCGGGGTGGCCATCGCCCTGGCGATCCTCTTCCTCAACCTCCGCAAGTGGTGGACAGGCGGACGGGCCCTCAAGGACCTCATCCCCACCGGACAGGGGCTCATCACCGGCGCGTTCAGCACCGTGTGCGTCGGCGGCCTCGCCGGATGGCTCGCCGGATGCACCCGCCAGGCCACCAATTTTGGCGGCGGCAAGGTCGTCAGCGGTACAACCGGAACTGACTCCGGCGGCACCATCGCGAGCGGCTCCCTCGGATCGCTCAGCGAGGAGGGCGGCGTCGTCGTCTTCATCCTGTTCGTCGCCACCGTGGCCGCCTACAAGGCCTTCTCCAAGGAGGAGAAGGGCCGCCTGATCGGCGCGTTCGTCGCGGGCTGCATCCTCTGCGCGACCGCCGGCGTCGCCGGGATGCTCAACGGGCTGCCCGAGATCGCCAACAGCCTCGGCACCGAGGGCAAGAACTTCTTCGGGGGGCAGATGTGACTCGCCTTCAGCGCCTCGCGGTGCGCCTGGTCGACGGCTCCGGACTCCTGACCCGGCGCCTCGCGGGCCGCGCTGCGGCGTGGATCCGCGCGGGCCGCCGCGACGACCTCACCGGTTTCGCCGCCGTCCTCGGCTGCTGGGTCCGCCTCGGCCTGGTCGTCGCCGGACTGTGGGTGCTCTGGCGCGTCGTGCGTGCTGCCCCCGCGCTGCTCTGGGCGCTGGTGCCGGTCTGGGTCGTGGCTTCGTTGCGTATCCGGCCCGAGCCGACCCGGTCCGCGCCCCAGGCCAGCACCGTTTCGGAAGGGGACGAAGTCGAGGCCGTACGGGCGCTCCTCTTCGAGGTCATGGGCGACCGCCCGGCTGTGCATCTCTCGACGGTCGTCAAGCACCTCCAGAAGGAGGGTCACCACCCCGACTGGACGGTGACCGATCTGCGCGTCCGCCTGGGGGCCCTGGGTATCCCTCACGACCGCCGGGTGAAGGTGGGCCGCGTCCCGACGTGGGGGGTCCGCCGGAGGGACCTCGAAGCCCCTTCCCCGGACGACGGCCCGGGTCCGTCTCCCACCTCGTCTACCGCCGTCTGACCTGCACTTCTACCGACGCGTCTACCGCGATCTCCCGCCGGATCTACCGGCCATCTACCCCGGGGCGGCCGTCCGCCTGGCAGCTAGCCGGCCGCCCCGGTTCACCCATCCCGAGAGACAGGAATCGCCAGCATGGCACTCCCCAAGACCATGTCCGCCGACGAACTGCGCCGCCGCAACGAGCAGACGAAGGCCGCACAGCAGCAGAAGACCGGAGCGTCTGCGCCGACCACGCCGAAGACGGGACGATAAGGACATGGCGACCACCGACCCACACCACTCGTACATCCAAGCCGTACAGCACACCCTCGGCGACCTCCACGACCCGGCCGAGTCCTGGACCGAGTACGCCTCCGACAACGGCGAGGTCATGCTCATGGAGACCGCCATCCGTATCAACCGGCACGCCGACGAGGAATGGCCAGAGCCCGTCTTCCTGTTCTGGGACCAGGTCCACGGCTGGACTTGGGCCTACGAGACCGAACCCGGCCGGAACTCCGATCCGCTGCCCCTGCTGACCGGCCCGCTGGTGCCGGACCCGGTCGATGTCGCCCGCGCCGTAAGCCACCTACTCAACGGAACCGCCGACCAACTGCCCCTCCCAAACTGCCGCGAGCGCCCCTACAGCGACACCGAGCCCATCGCCCTCACCCCCGCACTCACAGAGGCCCTCGGGGACGGCACCGACGACAACCCCGGGAACATCGACCACACCGGTGCGGTCGCGCTCGCCGCATACGCCGACCCGGTCCGGGCGATGACCGACGCCCTTGCCGCCGCCGGGCTGTCCGGCGCGACGGCCGCCCCCGACGTTCACGACCAGAGCGCCGTCACCGTGCGGATGACCCCGGCCGCAGGACGCGCCCTGGGCCGGCATCTCGGCGTCGGCCCCGAGGCTCTGTTCCCGATGGCCCTGTGGGACGTCGGCGTCCGGCCCATCGGCGGCGCTCACATGCCCCACGGCATCACACTCCACCTCGACGCGCACGCCGCCGGCCGCCTGACCGCCCTGCTCCGCCAACCCCCGGCACCGGGGGCAACCAACAAGATGATTAACCGTGACGACAACATGAGGGACAGTCAGATGAGTGAGCAAGTGAACGTGCGGGTCCTGTTGCTGGTGGGGGATCAGGCGGAGGTGGTGGCGGACGCTGGGGATGCTGGGGAGCCGGCGCGGTATCCGGCGGTTGAGATCTCGGAGGCGGTCGGTGTGCCGGTGCGGGAGTTGCCGGGTGTGCGGCTGACGGCGGATGTTGGTGCTGGTGATCGCTTGTCGGGGTGGCGTCTGCGGTAGTTCGCTGGTGGGGACGGCTCTGGATCTTCGGATGCGGGGCCGTTTTCACTCCCAAGAGTGTTGCAAATCGATCCATCAATACGGCATAATTGAGCCCAAGAGGGAACGGGCCGCGAACCCGAACCCCACACCCACAACAGAAAGGCGGACACCATGTCCGACACTCCGGACTCCATGATGGAGGCCTTCGAAAGCCGCCTCACCACCGTCTACATCGGGCTCGTCTCGGTGTGCGAGAACCTTCCGGTGCCGATCACCCTGCCCACCGGTGTGGTCCACAGCAAGGAGCTGGTCCAGACGGTGCGCCGGGTCGCTGACATCGCCGAAGAGCAGCCGATGCCCGAGGAGCAGCACGCGATGCTTTACACGGGGGCCGTCATGTGGCTCGCGGCGGCGGACCTCTTCGGGATCCTGACGCGTACCGACTATGTCGAGGCCCGAGCGGCTGGCGGGCTCGGCATCCTGCTGATCGCAGGCGATTCCATCTCGGAGCTCGGCGCATGGCTGCTGGACAACGAGATCTGATCTAGGTCGGCGGCGCCCCTCGGCATCCAGCCGGGGGGCGCTTCTCGTTTCGGCGATTCACTCGCAGGGGTGTTGCAAAACGATCCACCAATACCCCATAATGGAGACACAAGGGAAGGGGCCGCGAACCCCAACCCACCACCCACACAGGAAGGAAGCCGAAATGGCCGACTCCGAAGACCAGGCGATGAAGACCCTGGCCCGACACCTCTCCCAGGCCTACACCGTCCTCGCGACGCTGTGCCTCAACCTCCCCGTCCCGGTCACGCTCCCCACGGGCGCCGTGTCCAACGTGGAGACCGTCCCGGCCGTCCGCCGCATCATGGACATCACCGAGGACCAGCCGATGCCCGAGGAGCAGCAGGCTCTTCTCTTCGCCGCCTGCTCGTTCTGGCTCGGGGGGCTGGACATCTACGGACTCCTGATCCGTGACTTCCACACCGCCCGAGCCCACTCGGCAGCCGCCAACCTGATCATGTGCGACGACACGATGCACGACCTGATCGTCTGGCTGGCGGACAACCAGAAGTAAGACCCACCCCTGTCGCCCCCGGCACCCAGCCGGGGGCGGCCCCATTCCCCGGACAGCACAAGACCGGCGGGCCCGAGCCGAAGCCCAGACACCCCCGCGAAGGGGGCGCTCGCGAAAACCCACCGGTCACACCCAGCCAGAAAGGCCGGACCACCATGGTAGACAGACCCACGCCCACGGGCGAGACGTTGCGCGAGATCGCCGCCCGCCACGGCCGCGCGTACAACACGCTGCGCACCGTCTGGTCACGACACCCCGACTGGCCCGAGCCGATCGGTAAGCGGGGCCGCTCGTACGTCTACGACTCGGCCGCCGTCGACAAGGTCGTCGCCGAGCACTTCGCTCGCGATGCCGTCGAGCTGGAGCCGCTCCGGCTGTACACCGCCCGGCAGATCGCCGAGGCCACCGGCATCAGCGCAGCCACCATCCGCGCTGACCAGGCCAAGACCCGTGCGGACGGCACACCACGTTGGCCGGCCCCCGACGACACGAGCGGACCCGCGAACCGCTGGTACGGCAAGACAATCTCACACGCTTTCTCAAAACGCCGCAACTACCAACAAAAACCGCTCTAATTAGCGTTGTGGCAGGGGATGCACGCTTGAGTAACCCGCAATTGCGGGTAACATCTTCACTTGCGAAGCTAGCTAGGTAAGTGAAGTTGAAATAGGCCTACGAGAGTCACTAATAGTGAACGTGGGTATCAAGTACGAAGGGCCCAACCCGGGACTGGCATCCCGAGTCAGGCCCCTCAACGCAGTTCACGAGTCCGGTCGCTCTCCTGGAGACCGGGCTCGCTGCGGTTGCAGCTGCTGCCGGGTTCCCGACCGGGGTCTCGCGCGCGGCCCTCAGATGGACTGAGCGAACTGTCCCGCGCTGGTGATGATGGCCACGAGCACGCCCATCGCTGCGAGTACGACCTGCCACTTCTCGGGGCCGGTCCATCGCTTACGCGGCTTGCGCATACCGGGACTTACCATCGCGCTTCCTCCTTCTCCTCCTACCAGCCCCGAGGTTGGGACTGGAGCCCATGAACTCGGGCCCCCGCGCCCTGAGTTCGGGGAGGGTCGGTGAAAGCAGGTTCATCATACTGGCGGGGTCCGTACATCCGCGCGCACGCCATCACACCGACACGCCGAATGACGCAAGCCCTTCCACAGAGATGTTGATCTTTTCCACAGACAAAGAAGGCGAATAATCGGAAGTCGGACTTCCGATGGCTAGGCGCTGGTCGGGGGTGCACAGCTCCGCACCTGAGGCCGCCCCGAGCGGCGGTGAAGCCTGCCCTTTCGGGCAGCCGTACGCGCATCCCCGACCGTCTCCATGCCGCTGCGATGCTTCCTGGCCGGCAGGTTCTTGCACATTGGTGATCAATGTCGCACCATAAGCGCACGGACCCGGCATGCCCGGAACCGGAAGCTGATTTCCTCCCCCATCACACCGTCCGTCCCGGATGATGGCGCCTTCAACCACCGTCCTTGGGGGGACCATGCGAACTACCACCATCACGGCGCTCGCCGCCGGCTTACTCCTCGTCACGCTCACCGGCTGCGACGCCGAGGAGTTCGACAAGCAGGGCGCGGCCGTCATGTGCGAGGAGTTCGTCTCGAAGTCCCTGAAGGCCCCCGGCAGTGCCGACTTCTCGGGCGTCAGCGACACCACGATCGAGACGCTCAGCGACGCGAAGCCCTGGAAGTACAAGGTCAACGCCTTCGTCGACAGCCAGAACGGCTTCGGCGCGAAGATCCGCACCGACTACGTGTGCACCATCTCGACCAAGGACCACGACACCTGGACCCTGGACGACCTGGACACCAGCGAGCGCTGACCCACCCCAGACTGGGCCCGACCGTTCCGTGCTCCGGCGGTCGGGCCTTTCGCATGCCACCTAGAACGGCGCCGCGCCGCTCCCGGTGATGACCAACGGCCCCGTACTGAAGTCGCCAGCGCTCACCAGGAACTCCCCCTCGCGGCCGTCCGGCAACCGCAGCCGTGCCATGTCCGCGTCCGAGATGCTCCAGGCCGCGTCCGGCCCCTGCACCGTGAGCGTCCCGCCCCACGACCTCAGGCCCTCGACCGTCTGCCGCATACCTCCCGCGATGAAGCCAACGTGCTCCGTCTCGACGCGTAGGTCAGCGGTCACCTCGTACTCAACGGCGTTCACGATGACCGTGGCCTCGCCCTGATAGGTAGTCATGTGGACAGTCTGCGGGCCACCGGCCCCAACTGCCCTCACGGGGAGGTGACCGGTGGCCAGCACCCGCCCAGTCACCGACGAGGAGCGCAAGGAGATCCGGCGCCTACACGGCGAGGGCAAGAGCCGGAACGCGATCGCAAAGTACCTGCGCCGCTCGGGCCGCACGATCTCCAAGATCGTCGCCGAGATGGGGCTGTCCTTCGACCGCGCCACGATGACGGCCGTCGCGACCGAGGCCCGCTCGATGGACCTCGCCGCCCGCCGCCTCCGACTCGCTGAGGACCTCCAAGTCGACGCCGAACGAATGCGCCGCCAGCTCTGGGAGCCCGCAGTCGTCTTCAACTTCGGCGGCAAGGACAACACCTTCGAGAAGCGCACGCTGCCCGAGGCGCCCGCCGAGATGAAGAAGACGATCATGGGCGCCGTCGGCATCGCCATCGACCGCTCACTCAAGCTCGCCCCTCCGAAGGATGAGACCGGCACAGAGGAGGGCATCGCGCTGATCACCAACCTGATGTCCGGCCTGACCGCCATCCACCGCGCCCGCCAGGAGCAGGAGGCCACCGAGGGGGCGTGATGCTCAACCTCGACGACTTCCCCCTCTCGCCGAAGCAGATCGCTTCCATCGTCGAGGCCGACGCCCGCATCAACTTGTGGCACGGCGCCATCCGGTCCGGCAAGACGATCGCGAGCCTGATCGCGTTCCTCTACGCCGTCGCCACCGCGCCCCGGACCGGCCTGATCCTCATCACCGGCCGAACGCTCGACACCATCGGCCGCAACATCATGGAGCCGCTCACCGACCCGGGCCTGTCCGGCGCCCTGGCGAAGCTGATCGACTGGACGCCCGGCGCGAAGACGGCCGTCATCCTCGGCCGGACCGTGCACCTGGTGGGCGCCAACGACCGGCGGGCCGAAGGCAAGATCCGCGGGGCCACGGTCGCGCTGGTCTACTGCGACGAGGTCAGCCTGCTGCCGAAGGACTTCTTCCGCCAGCTCCTCGGCCGCCTGTCCGTCAAGGGCGCGAAGCTCCTCGGCACCACGAACCCAGACAACCCCGCGCACTGGCTGAAGAAGGAGTTCATCGACCGGGGCGGGGAGCTCAACCTCCGCAGCTGGCACTTCGGCCTCGACGACAACCCGTCCCTTGACCCGCAGTACGTCGCCGACCTCAAGCAGGAGTACGTCGGCCTCTGGTACCGCCGCTTCATCCTCGGCCAGTGGGTCCAGAGTGAGGGCGCGATCTACGACATGTTCGACCCGAACCGGCACGTCGTATCGACGCTGCCCCGGATCGAGCGCTGGATCGCCGACGGGATCGACTACGGCACGGTCAACCCGTTCGCCGATGTGCTCGTCGGCTTGGGCGCCGACCGCAAGCTGTACGTCGTCAGCGAGTACCGGCACGACTCGCGCATGCAGCGCAAGCAGATGACCGACCGCGAATACTCTGCGGCCCGCCGGAAGTGGCTCGCGGCCGTTCCCCACCCGCACTCAACAGTCGTCGGTGTGGCACCGGAGTGGACGGTCGTCGACCCGTCCGCGAGCTCGTTCATCGAGCAGCTGCACCGCGACGGCGTCGCCGGCGTCACGCACGCCGACAACGCCGTCCTCGACGGCATCCGCACCGTGTCCTCCCTCCTCGCCAGCGAGGACCTGAAGATCCACGAATCGGCCGTCGGCCTCATCGACGAAATGCCGGGTTACTCCTGGGACGACACGGCGGCCGAGGCTGGCGAGGACAAACCGATCAAGGAAAACGATCACAGTTGCGACGGTCTCCGCTACGCCGTCCGTACGACCGAGTCCCTGTGGCGCCCGTACCTGCCGACCCGCCTGGAGGCCGCCGCATGATGCCCACGGTCGACCAGGCCATCGCCAACGCCGCCCGCCTCCTGGAGCGCGCGGAGATCGACCCCAACCCACAGCAGATGGCGACGTACGACGCCATCGCCGCCTCGTGGATTCAACTCGCCAGCCTGCTGATGGAGAAGGAGCGCGTCTGATGCCCCTGCCCACCAGCAACGTGCCGTGGCCGCCCCCGTACCTCAAGCCCGCCCTCGACGCCATGCACTCCTGGGACACCTGGTGGAGTGGCGACTCCGACCGCCTGGAGACCTTGTACGGCGGCGGGTCCGGCAGCGGCACGCCCGATCCGAAGCGACTCCAGTACGCCGGCGGCGTCGTCGGTCGGATGGCCCGCTGGTGGTGGGGCACCCCCACCGCACCGGGCGAGCGCCGGACGAAACTCCACGTGCCGATCGCTGGTGACCTCTGCTCCGGCAGCGCCAACTTGCTGTTCTCCGAGCCGCCCACGTTCAGCGTCGATGACGACGTGACACAGAAGCGCCTCGACCTCCTGGTCGATGACGGGATGCTCGCCACCCTCCAGTCCGCCGCCGAGGTCGGTGCAGCACTGGGCGGCGTGTACCTGCGCCCGGTGTACGACCTCGACCTGGCCGACGCACCGTGGCTCGACGCCGTCCACGCCGACCGGGCCGTGCCCGAGTTCCGATGGGGCCGCCTGAGCGCCGTCACCTTCTGGCGGATCGTCCACGAGTCGGACGGTCAGGTCTGGCGCCACCTGGAGCGACACGAGCCGGGCACTATCGAGCACGGCCTCTATCAGGGCACTGCGGGGAAGCTCGGCCGTCCCGTGCCGTTGCAGGACCATCCGGTCACGCAGGGCTTCGCCGAGATCGTCTCTGACGAGGGCCTCATCGAGACCGGTTACGAGGGGCTCGATGTCTCGTACATCCCCAACGACATGTCTCGCCGGTGGCGCTGCAACGTCGCGCTCAAGGACCTGGGCAGGAGCGACCTGGACGGCGTCGAGCCGCTCATGGACTCCCTGGACGAGGTGTACGCCTCCTGGATGCGCGACATCCGGTTGGGCAAGGGACGCATCGTTGTCCCGAGTGCCTACCTCCAGTCCCACGGTCCCGGCCAGGGGGCCAGTTGGAATCCGGACCAAGAAGCGTTCGCCGGTATCAACATGCTGGCCAGGGGCGACGGTGCACAGCTGACGGTCGCCCAGTTCGCCATCCGCGTCCAGGAGCACCGGGACAGCGCGGAGGATTTCGTCAACCAGATCCTCCGGTCCGCCGGCTACTCGGGGCAGACCTTCGGGATTGGCGGCGACGTCGCGGTGACAGCGACGGAGTCCAACGCGAAGGAACGCCGCTCGATGACGACGCGCGGGCGGAAGATCCTGCGCACACGTCCGGGGCTTGGCAACGCCGGGCATGCGATGCTCGCGCTCGACCGGCACGTGTTCGGCACCAAGGTCGTGCCGCAGCGTCCGAATATCGAGTTCTACGACTCCGTGCAGGAAGATCCGCTGTCGCTGGCGAACACTGCGGACGTCCTCAAGCGCGCCATGGCCGCGTCCACGGACACCTTGGTCCGCATGGTGCACCCGGAGTGGGACGAGACCATGGTCAAGGCCGAAGTCGGTCGGATCCAGGCGGAGTCGGGGCAGGCCGTAGAAGACCCGATGCAGGCCGGGGCGTTCGCGTAGAGGGGCGGACCGCGATGCCTGTCTCTCCGTCCATGGCTGAGGACCTCGCTGCGGCGATCGCCGATCTGTACGAGGCGGCCGAGGGCACGATGATCGCGAGGATCCGCGACGCCCTGGCCGCCGGCATCAATTCGCCCGCGTGGGTGGAGATGAAGCTGGCGGCCCTTGGCAACTTGCAGTTCGCTATCCAGGAGGTCATCGACGCCCTGGTCCTCGACGCGTCCGGGGCAATGCACCAGGCCGTTGCGGAGGCGTACGACCGTGGGCAGCAGGCGGCCGTCGCCGAGCTCGGCGCCGTGGCTGTTGGGCAGGCTGCGGTCGCGGCGACGGTCCTGCCGTCCGCCCCGGCCGTGGACCGTCTGGCCGCCGCGCTCGTCTCCGAGACCGGGCCGGTGCATCTGCGGATCCTGCGGCAGGGCATGGACGTGTACCGGGACGTCGTAGCCCGCGCGGCGGCCGCGCCGCTCCTCGGTGCGCAGACCCGCCGCCAGGCCGCGCAGACCGCGTTCGACGACTTCGCCCAACGCGGGGTGACCGGCTTCGTGGACCGGACCGGACGCGGATGGAACCTGCGCAGCTACGTGGAGATGGCGACCCGTTCCGCCGTCGGCCGCGCCGCCGTGGATGCGCACAGCGACCGCCTGGGCGCCGCGGGCATCGACCTCGTGATGATCTCGGAGTCCCCGGAGGAGTGCCCGCGCTGCCGCCCCTGGGAGGGCAAGATCCTCACGCTCACGGGCGGGGGCGCCCGCACGATCGAGGTCGAGCACGCCACGGAAGATGGCCGCATGGTCACCGTGCAGGTGGCCGGCTCCCTCGCCGAGGCCCGCGGGGATGGGCTCTTTCATCCGAACTGCCGCCACAACCAAGTCGCGTACCTGCCCGGCCTGACCCGCCGCCCGCCGTCCGTGCCTGCGCGGGCGACGTACGAGCAGACGCAAAAGCAGCGTCACCTGGAGCGTCAGGTCCGGAAGTGGAAGCGCCTCGCTGCCGCCGCGCTCAACGAGCAAGCTGCGACGACCGCGCGCGCCAACGTCCGCGCCTACCAGGCGAAGATCCGGGCGCTCCTCACGGAGACGGACCTGCCGCGTAAGCGCCACCGCGAGCAGCTGGGCGGTGCTCGTTAGCGCAGTCGGGGAACCGGACGATCGGCCCTGCCCACAGGATCTCCGGTCACGCTGAACCACGCCGTCGGGCCGTAGACCGCGATCGGCACTGCCTCCTTCCCGATCGTCTCTCCGTCCTCCTTTTCGTAGATGGACAGAGCTCCGCTCCCTTCTGCTGTGTACCGGTACTCGCGGCCTTCGCCGTCTTCGTATCGCTGGTCGTCTTCGCGGTTGGTGAACTTGATCTCGACAGACATACCGGCAGATTAAGCCGACTTCCCTATTTCCGCGTGAAGTTACCGAAACTTCGGTCCGCCAGGTGCGGGCCGGGACACCGGCCGCCGCCAGGTGCGGGGCCACCATTCGGGCCGGCCAGGAGTCGGTCACTCCCCGACGCGCACCAGGAGTGCACGCATGCAGAAGCGAACCCTCGCGCGCCACACCGGCAGAACCGGTGGATGGGCGCACCCGTATCGCACGGGCCCTTTCGACCCGTACTTGTACGCCGACGGAGGGGACGGAGACGACTCCGACTCCACGGACGACGGAGCAGACGGCGACGCGGACGCTGATGGCCAGGACGACGCCGCCGGAAGCGGCGACGACAACCAGGACGACGCGGACAAGGGGGCGAAGGAGGACAAGCCGAAGCCCAAGGCACCAGCGCAGAAGGACGGCGGGAAGGATCTCGCCGCTGAGAACGCGCGCCTCGCCAAGGAACTGAAGGCGGCGAACTCGGAGTCGGCCAAGGCCCGCGTCGAGGCCAAGGACCAGGCGGCGAAAGAGGCCCGCGACTCGCTCGCCAAGGACCTCGCCAACTTCCTCGACCCGAAGCGCGACGAGAAGGCCGACCCGCCGGACCCCGAGAAGCTCATGGCGCAGATCTCCGAGGAACGCACCGCGCACCGCGGCACAGCCATCGAGCTGGCGGTGTTCAAGGGCTCGTCGAAGCACGGCGCGGACCCGGAGCTGCTTGCCGACTCGAAGTCGTTCATGACGAAGCTCGGCAAGCTCGACCCGGCGTCCGACGACTTCAGCAAGAAGGTCGGCGAGGCCATCAAGGCGGCCGTCGCCGACAACCCGCGGCTCAAGGCGGGCAACCAGGCGCCCGCGCGGAGTAGCGGCGATTTCAACGGCGCGACGAAAGACACGGGCGCCGACCCCGAAGACATCGACGAGATCCGCAAGGAGCGGCGTAAGCGCCGTAGCGGATAAGAAAGGACACACCCCATGGCCAACCAGTTCCTGACCGCGCAGGTCATCGCGCGCCAGGCCCTCGCCAACCTGTACGAGACCACCGTCATGGCGTCGCTCGTGCACCGCGACTACGAGGACGAGTTCGCCCGCAAGCAGGGCGACGCGATCACCATCCGGAAGCCCGCCGTCTTCGAAGCCCACGAGTACAACCGGGCGCAGGGCATCATCGTCCAGGAGGCGACGGAGACCAGCGTCAACATGACGCTGAACCACTTCGCTGACGTCAGCTTCGCCGTCACGTCTGAGGACATGACGCTGAAGATCGCCGACTTCGACGAGCAGCTCCTCACTCCGGCCATGGAGGCGATCTCCCAGAAGATCGACAACGACCTGCTGCTCCTGCGCAACGACATCGTCCAGGAGGTCGGCGGCGTCGCCGAGAACGCTGCGGGCGAGGACTACAACTACCCGGGCGGCCTCTACCCGTACAGCGACTCCCGAGTCCTGGTCCAGACGGGGGCAGTCCTGACCCGGAAAAACGTGCCGCTGTCCCAGCGCAGCGTCGTCGTCGGCCCGACCACTCAGGCCCGCTGGGTCGCCGAGAAGGCGTGGCGGAACGCGGAGAAGCGCGGGTCGACCGAGGGTCTGCTGGAGGCATCCATGGGCGGCCGGGTCTCCGGCTTCGACCCGTACATGACCCAGAACATCGGCCAGCCCGCCGAGGACCCGGACACCGGCGAGCCGACGACCGAGGTCAACCTCGCCTTCCACCGGACCGCGTTCGCCCTGGCGTTCCGGCCGCTGGAGCTCCCGAAGGGCGCCCAGAATGCCGCGATCATGGACTACAAGGGCTTTGCGCTCCGGGTGATCTACGGCTACGACCAGGACAAGAAGCAGGACGTCGTCAGCATCGACACCCTGTACGGGGCCAAGACACTGGACGCCAACCGGGCCGTCCTCATCAAGGGCGCCGACGCCGCCTGACCGACGGCGCCTCGCGCGCCACCGACCCAGCAGGACCCGCTCGCTGCGGGTCCTTTCGCATTCCCAGGAAGGGATTCCACATGGGCTACAAGGTCCACACAGTGGACGGTCGCGCGGGTGAGGTCGACACCTCGACGGCGCGCACCTACAGCAAGGAAGTCCGGGTCGCGTCCGGCACGGCCGGCACATACCAGCTCTGCAAGGTCCCGGCGGGGGCGGCTGTGATCGCCGTACGGGCGTACCGCACGGGCGGGTCTGCGGGCACGGTCCAGGTCAAGAAGAACACCTCGGACATCCTCGCGGCCCCGATGGCGACCGCGACGGACGCGTGGGCGGGCTCCACCACCGTGCAGAACGCCGCGTGCGCTGCGGGCGACAACCTGTCCGTCGTCCTCGCCGCCCCGGGCGGGAGCCCGACGGAGATCCTCGTCCAGGTCGACCTGCGAACGGCGGTCCCGGCATGAGGTACTTCAACGAGAACACCGGCGACGAGGTCCAGCTGGACGGACAGTCGGCGCGGCTTGACTCCCTGGCCAACTGGAAGCGAGTCGAGGACGGCGAACTGCTTCCCGAGGTCGTCGGCGACGGTGTCCTGTCGCGACCCTCTCTGGGTGGCGCGCGACCGTCGAGGGCGCCTGGTCAGGTGCTGGTCGAGACGGCTCCGCCAGCCCCGGAGGACGTACCGACGCAGGAGACGCCGCCCGTCGAGCTCACGCCGGTAACCAGCCCGGTCGCGGACGACGTGAAGGAGCCAGCGAAGAATGCCAGCAAGGCCGACTGGCTGGCGTACACGCGCACACGTACTCAGACCTCCGAGGAGGAGGCCGAGATCGAAGCCCTTTCCCGAGACGAGCTCGCGGCGCGGTACGGGGGCAGTAGCTGATGGCTCTGTCGAGCATGCTGGCGATCTGCGCCAGTGCGGACCTGAAGACGGCGCTCGATCTGGGACCCGCGTCGGCGTCGGCCTCGGTGGCCCGTTCCGTCGTGCTCGGTTCGGGCACTGGGGCGGGCAAGGCGGACAAGGTCTTTCATGACCGGCGCACGCTGGCGGCGTCGGCCAGCGAGGATCTCGACCTGGCAGGGGCCTTGGTCGATGCCTTCGGGCAGACGATCACTCTTGCCCGGGTCAAGGGCCTGGTCATCAGCGCGTCAGCGGACAACGTGAACAACCTGACCGTCGGGGCCGCTTCGGGGTCGCCTTGGGCGACGCTCCTGGGCGCGACGCACACGATGACTCTGCGCCCCGGCGCCACCTTCGCAGTGATGGCCGGGCAGGCGGACGCCACTGCGTACGCGGTGACCGCATCCACCGGCGACCTGCTGAAGGTCGCCAACTCCGGCGCCGGGTCGGCGGTCCAGTACGACGTCGTCATCATCGGCGCGAGCGCGTAAGGGGGCTCTGACCGTGCCCGACGTGGGAGACCAGGTCATCGTCCGTCTCGAAGTGTCGCCGCACGACGAGACGACGGCTGTCACGTTGGCGGTAACGAGCCCGTCCAGTGCGGTATCCACACCTGTGGTGTCGCCTGTGGACAACGGGGCGGCGTGGACCGCGCCAGTGGATTACACGGCGGCCGGGGTGTGGCGTCTGTCCTGGGCGGTGACCGGTACCGGAGCCAGCGCGGAGCACCAGCTCGTTCCCGTCGCCCCCGTCCCGGGGGCGACGGGGGACGGCCGCGTGTACGCAACGACGACCGACCTCGCGAACGCTCTGAAGGAAGCACCGCCGCTGAACGCTCAGAAGCTCCTGGAGCGCGCGTCCGAGCTGCTGGACTCGGACTTCCTACTCACGGCGATCTACGACGTGGACGACGAGGGCATGCCGACGCACCCGCTCGTCATCAAGGGGTTCCGCGATGCGGTCTGCGCGCAGGTCGAGTTCTGGGAGGAGGTCGGCGAGGAGACAGACATCTCCGGGCCGCTCCAGGGCGCGCAGATCGGTTCCGTCAACTTGCAGTTCGGCGCTGGCGCGAACCGCTCCGGGCCCGCGTACTACGCCCCCAAGCTGACCCGGGCGCTCCAGCTCATCCCGTCGGAGCACATCCGCTTCACGGTCCTGGCCGGCTGCTGATGGCAGCCATCCCGCGCCGGTTCCTGCGACACCGGATCATCGTCGAGCCGTACCTCGGGACGACCGGCACCGGAGACTCGTACGGACCGCCGGTCGAGATGCGGTGCTTCCTCGACCAGAAGACCCGCAACGTGCGCACCCCTGCAGGCGACACCGTCGTCTCGTCGTCGACCGCGTACGCCTCGCCCGGTACGTCCGCGCCGCCGCTGTCCCGCGTGACCCTGCCAGGCGGCCGTCAGACCAAGGTCATCCAGGACGCGCCCCGGGACAGCGGCGGCCTGGGCGCCCCGGACCACGTCGAGATTCAGCTCGAATAGCGGGAGGTCGGGATGCCGCGCTACCGCCTGACGGTCAACACCACGGCGGTACGGCGCGAGCTCCGCGCCGCCGCCGCCCGCGGGCTGCTCCTGGCCGCCGAGCACGTTCTCGGCGAGTCCACGGCAGTAGTCCCGCTGGATGAGGCCGCGCTGTCCCGCTCCGGCACGGTCAGCGTGGACGAGCCGACGCTCACAGCCGCGATCAGCTACGACACCCCGTACGCGATCAAGCAGCACGAGGAGCTCAACTTCCAGCATGCGCCCGGCCGTACGGCGAAGTACCTGGAGGGACCGCTCAACGCGTCGACCGCCCAGGTGCGGGACATCGTCGCCGCCCAGCTGAGGCGGGCGATGCGGTGAGCTACACCACCGACCTCGTCGAGGGCTTCGCCGACCTCCTGGTCGACGGGGCCCTCGCCGCTTACCGGCCCGACGGCCCGCCGTACGGCCCGGCGGAGACCGGGATCTATCTCGGGGTGATGCCGCCGGACCCGGACCGGGCGATCGCCGTCAACGCGTACCCGGTCGAGGACGACGACTCGACGGACGCGGTCACCGGACTTCAGTTCCGGCTCCGCGCCGGCCGCGACGTCCGCCAGGTCGACGCCCTCGCCGACGAGCTCTTCGACCTCCTCCACAACCGCCGCGACTACCGCGCGCGCGGCATCTACGTGGCTATCACCTGGCGGCAGTCCCAGGCCTGGATCGGCCAGGACACCCATGGGCGGATGGAGATCACCGCCAACTACTACGCCCGGACGGTCCGTTCGGCCCCCCATCTGCACGAATAGGAGACGCGCGATGTCCACACCCACCGAACAGACCGAGCTCGCCAGGGAATGGCGCCTGGAGATCAACGTGGCCGCCGCCGACGCGGAGGAGCCGGACTGGCAGCTCTGCCCCGGTGTCCGAGAGTTCCAGCCCGCGTCCGAGCCGAACATCGAGGACTCCTCGGACTACGACGGCGAGGGCTGGGCGGGCAACGAGAAGACCGGCCAGGCGTGGGAGTTGTCGGTCACGATCCGCCGGAAGGCCAACAAGGCAGTCAAGGTCTACAACGCAGTGCACGAGAAGATCCGCCTCGCCCACTACGCGTACGGCGCGGACAACAAGATTCACCTCCGCTACATGAACCGGCTCGGCCTGCCGGAGGCGTACGAGGGCAAGGCGATCCCGAACTGGCAGCCCGCTGGTGGCGAGTACACCGCCCTCGGCGAGACGGAGATCACCTTCACCGGCGACGGTCCGCTCACGCCGATCGACAACCCTCTGGCCTCCTGATGGCGGAGCGGTTCGAGGCCCTCGACGACTTCCTCGACAACGCCCTGGAGCTCCCGGTCACTGGCAAGGACGGGGTGGAGCGGATCTACCGGATTGAGGACCCGGCAGCCGACGACGGCCTGAAGGTCGAACGGATCACTGCCCTGGCGGCGCGCGCTTTCGCCGGCGGCGCCGCGCCCACGGAGGACCTCCTGGACGACGAGGAGGAGCTGGACCTGTACCGGCTATGCCTCGGCGATACCTGCGACAAGCTGCTCGCCGAGGTGGGCTGGACCGACTTCAAGCGGGTCGCACTCACCGCGATGTTCTGGATCACCGCTGATCTGGAGACCGCGAAGGCCTGCTGGAAGTCAGGTGGTGACCCAAATCGCCTGGCTCCGAACCGGGCGACTCGGCGGCAGAAGCCCGGCTCCACGGAGTCGGGCGCGGCGAGTACGACCCGGTCACGGAGCTCTACGAGTGGTACGAGGGCGGGTTCCCACCGTCGCAGGGGCAAGGGCGGCGGGCGGGGCTGACGCTCGCCGCCGTCCTCGCTGAATGGCCGCTGGTCGAGGCCGACTTCCAGCAGACGTACGGGATCGATCTGTCCATGCCGGGGCTGCTCCGTGAGCGGTCCTGGCGGTGGCTGAAGGTCCGGATCTACGGGCTCCTGAGCGCCGAGACGCGACTCAACAGGCACTTCACACCTCCCGAGCGGAGGCTCAAGCACAAGTAAATAGGGGGCGTCGTGGCGCTGACCGTTGGCGAGTTGGTCGGCTTCATCCGCCTGGACGACGGCGAGGTCGATCCTGCCCTGACGCGTATGGAAGGGGCGCTCAACGCGTCCGGGCAGCGGATGACGGCGGACGCCGACGCCGCCGGTACGCGCGCGGGCCAGGCGCTCGGCGACGGCATCACGCGGGGCGCTGACGGCCGTCTCCGCAACGCCCAGGGCCGTTTCGTCACCGCGGGCCAAGCGGCCGGGGACGGCTTCGGCGACAGCGCGGCAGCGGGGGCGCGTACGGGCTTGACGCGGCTGACCACCGTGGCGGGCCAGGCGGGCGACCGCGCGGGCGACGCGCTCGGCGACGGCCTACGCGAGGGGGCAGCGGACGGCGCGGACGACGCGGTCGCCGAAGCCGAGGGCGGCATGTCCCGCATGCAGATGATCGCCGCCGGTGCAGGGGTCGCCGCTGGCGGCGCGCTGCTGGTGGGGATCACGAGTGCACTGGAGCAGTCGCAGATCACGGGCAAGCTCGGTGCCCAGCTCGGCGCGACCCCTGCCGTAGCCCAGCAGTACGGGAAGATCGCCGGGGCGATGTACGCCGACGCCGTCACCGAGGACTTCCAGGGCGCGGCGGACGCGATCTCAGCGACGATGCGCGCCGGGCTGCTCCCTCCGGGGGCAACGAACGCACAGATCCAGTCCATCAGCACGAACGTCAGCGACCTGGCCACCACGTTCGAGCTCGACCTCGGACAGGCCGCGAACGCGGTCGGCCAGATCATGAAGACCGGCCTCGCGCCGAACGCGAAGGTCGCGCTCGACATCATCACGCGGGGCATGCAGGTCATGGGCCCGCGCGCTGACGACATCGCGGACACGTTCAACGAATACAGCACGATCTTCAGGCAATTGGGGATCTCCGCTGGTGACGCCACGGGGATCATGGCGCAGGGCCTCGCCGCTGGCGCGCGGGACACTGATGTCGTCGCGGACTCCCTCAAGGAGCTCGTCCTGATCACTCAGGGCGGCGGCGAGGAAGTCGACAAGGCATTCAAGAAGATCGGCCTGTCCGGCTCCGAAATGCAGACCGCCTTTTCGAAGGGCGGCCCCGCCTCAAAGCAGGCGCTCGATCAGATCTTCGACGGGCTCCGCAAGGTCAAGGACCCGGCCGACCGGTCCGCGCTCGCGCTCACTCTCTTCGGGACCAAGTCCGAGGACATGCAGAAGGCCCTCTTCGCCATCGACCCGTCCGGAGCCGTTGGCGCGCTCGGGGAGACCGCTGGCGCCGCTGACAAGGCCGGGAATTCGCTGCGGGACAACGCAGGTGCGAACGTCACCCGGTTCCAGCGCAGCCTGGAGCAGGGTCTGGTGAACGTCATCGGCGGGGATGTGATCCCGGCTCTGATGAGTCTCGGGCGGTGGATGAAGGAGAACGAGACCACGGTCAAGGTGCTGGCCGGCGTCATCGGCGGGGTCATGGTGACGGCGCTGACGTTCATGTCGATCAACGCCACCAGGGCGGCGATTACGAACACCGCCGCCTGGTTCACCTCGGGAGCGGGTGCCGGGGCGAGCGCGGCCCGGCAGGTCGCTGCCGCTGGGCGCGTCGTTGGGGCCTGGCTGCTGATGGCTGGACGGGCTGCCATGCAGGCGGCGCGCGTAGTCGCGAGCTGGGTCCTCATGGGCGCGCGCGCAGTCGTCCAGGCGGGCATCCACGTGCTCCAAGCCGGTCGGGTTGTGGCTGCCTGGGTTCTGATGGGCGCCCGAGCCATGGTCCAAGCGGCGATCATGGCCGGAGCCTGGTTCATTGCTCTCGGGCCGGTGGGTTGGGTGATCACGACGATCATCGCTCTCGCGGCCCTGATCTGGGCCAACTGGGACAAGATCAAGCGGTGGACGACTGAGGCGTGGAACTCGGTCTGGACCAAGATCAAGGCTTTTGGTGGGCTGATCCTCGGCTACATCAAGTCGATCCCGCTGGTGAATCTGTTCCTCAACCACTGGGACAAGATCAAGTCGGGAACGGTCTCCCGGGTGCTCGGTCTCGTCAGCTACGTGCGCGGCATGCCCGGAAGGATCAAGTCGGCTCTCGGCTCCCTCGGCTCCCTCCTGACCGGGGCCGGCCGGAACGTCGTCCAGGGCCTGTGGAACGGCATCAAGAGCATGGGCGGCTGGCTGAAATCCCAGCTCATCGGCTTCGCGAAGTCGCAGATTCCCGGCCCGATTGCCAAGGCCCTCGGAATCAGCTCCCCGTCGAAGGTCATGGCCAAGGCAGTGGGCCGCCACATTCCCTCGGGCATCATCGCGGGGATCAACGCGGGTGCGCCCGCGCTGGACCGCACCATGGCAAACCTGGTCGCCCCGCCCAACGCCGGGATGACGTACGGCGGTTCCTACGGGTACGGCGGCGGGAGTCGTCGCGGCGGACAGCCGATCAGCGTGCAGTTCACCTCCGACGGCGGGCAGGTAGGAGACACCCTCGTCGGTCTCATCCAGGACAACGTCCGGGTCAAGGGCGGCAGTGTGCAGCGCGTGATGGGGGCTGGTCGCTAATGGCGTTCCCAGAGCAGGCTCTGGATCTGCGAGCCGAGGTACAGATCGGCGGCCTGTGGACAGACATCACGTCCCGACTGCGCACTTCGGATCCGCTGGTGGCGAGCTACGGCATGAGCGCGGAGGGGACCAGCGTGGACCCCTCCACGTGCACCCTGAAGGTGGACAACAGCGACGGAGCGCTGAGCGCCAGGAACCCTCTCTCCCCGTGGCACGGAGCTCTGGGCAGGAACATCCCGCTCAGGGTGACCGTGCCCAGTGGCGAGTCGTACCTGGCGCTCACCGGCACCTCATCCGACATCGCATCCGCCCCGGACCACAACGACCTCGACATCGTCGGGGACTTGGACCTGCGGGTCGAAATCACCGGCGACCTGTACAACCAGGCGGTCACACAGAACCTGATCGGGAAGTGGGACGACGGCCCCAACCCGAGCTTCCTGCTTCAGATCTCCACCGACAGCCAACTACGGCTGCGCTGGTCAGACGCCTCCGCAGCGTTCCGTAGCTACACGGTGACCCTGCCTGCAGCGCTGCCTCGCCGGGTGGCTCTGCGCGCGCACCTGGACGTCGACAACGGGGACGATGGGTTCATCGCCCGCATGTACTGGGCGCCTTCGCTGGCCGGCCCGTGGACACGGTTCGACTCCGACATCCCCGGAACCGGCACCACCAGCATCTACAGCTCGACCGTCCCACTCAGCATCGCTCCCACCAGTCAGGTGTCATCCACCCCGGGTGTCCCCCTGGCCGGCCGGGTGCATGCGGCCGAGGTCCGCAACAGCTCGGGCGTGGTCGTTGCCAGCCCGGACTTCGCTGCACAGGTTCCTGGGACCGCCACCTTCACGGACAGCTCCGGCAAGACCTGGACCCTGGCGGGGGCGGCGGAGATCACGGACCGCGAGTACCTGTTCCACGGGGAGATGTCCAAGTCGCCGCCGCGGTGGGTACCGAGCGGTAAGCAGGTGTGGGTGTCCGCCGAGGCAGCAGGCATCCTCCGGCGTCTGGGGCAGGGCAGGAAGGCCCTCGACAGCACGCTGCGCCGTCGCATCCCCAGCGCTCCGGGTTTGGTTGCCTATTGGCCGATGGAGGAGATGACCGGGGCGACGCAGGCATACAGCCCGGTAGCAGGTGTGGCGCCGCTGAAGATCACCGGCTTCGACTTCGCCACCGAGGACACCCTGGGTGGTTCCAGTCCGCTGCCGAAACTGAAGAACCCGGCCTCCCTCTCGGGCGCGGTCCCACGGGCTGCGACCAACGGGTGGCAGGTCGAGATGGTGTACCTGCTGCCGACCATGCCCGCCGCGCAGACTGAGATCCTGCGCGTCAGCGTCGGCGGTTCCACGATGCGCACGGCGCACGTGTACGCCAGCACTGCGGGGATCCGGGTGGAGGCCCGCGACAGCGAAGGGGATGTGATCCAGTTCTTCCTCTACACCGGGCCGAACGGGATCGCGGCTTTTCACTCGCGCTGGAACAAGCTCGTGATCTTCGTGTCCAACGAGGGCGGCGGAGATGTGCGCCTGACCGCCGGCTGGCAGGACGTGACCGAGATCGGCGGACGGTCTACCGTTTCAACAATCTTCACCGGATCACTCGGATACGTCACCGCCGTCACGGGGTCGTGGGGCGCGGCGACCGAGGGGATGGCCCTCGGTCACCTCGGCGTGATGGCCGTCGCAGGGGCCGGCGCGACACCCGGCTCCGTCTACTACGACGGGGCCGACTCCGGGTACTTGAGCGAGAGCGCGCTCAACCGCATCGTCCGCCTCGCAGCCGAGGAATCGCTGCCTCTGACGTGGGAGGACGGCGACGGGACCGCCGCGACTGCTCAAATGGGGCCGCAACGCCCCGCGACCATGGTGAACCTGCTCCAGGAGTGCGCGGACGCGGACGGCGGCATCTTGATGGAGCGCCAGGACCGCCTAGGACTGCACTACCGAGACCGGACCAGCCTCTACAACCAGGCGCCTGCGCTGGTCTTGGACTACGCGGCGCGCCAGCTCGCGCCGCCCCTGGAACCGGTCGACGACGACAAATGGACGCGCAACGACATCACCGTGACACGTACGGCCGGGTCGTCGGGCCGGGTCGTCATCGAGGAGGGCCCGCTCTCGGTGCTACCTCCTGAGGAGGGCGGGGTAGGCACATACGACGACTCGGTGACCCTCAACCTGTACACGGACGAGCAGCCCATTCAGGTCGCAGGCTGGCTGGCGCACTTGGGTACGTGGAATGAGGCCAGGTACCCGTCGGTGAAAGTCCGCCTGCACAGGCACCCCGAGCTGATCCCGGCTGTGCTCAAGATGCGGATCGGCGACACCCTGCGCATCCTCAACCCTCCCGCCTTCGTGCAGCCGGGCCCGATCGACCTCCAGGTCCGCAAGATCACCCACACCCCTCGCCCGCGCGCCTGGGAGGTCGTCTTCGAGTGCCTGCCGGCCGGCCCCTGGAATGTGGCGGTCGTCGGGGTGTCCAAGGCGGACACCGCGGGCTCCGTCCTGGCTGGTCCCGTGGATGCGGACGACACCGTGATGACGGTGGCGACGACGCGCGGTCCGCGCTGGGTCGACGCGGCCACCGGGTGGGACTTCCCGTTCGATGTCCGCGTGGGGGGTGAGGTAGTGCGCGTGGATCAGATCACGGGCCCGGTCCAGGACGCTTTCGCCCGTACTCTCACGCCCGGGTGGGGCACCGCCACCTCCGGCCAGACGTGGACCACCACCGGCGGATCCAGCGCCGACTACTCCGTGCAGGGGGCGTGAGATGGCTGACCTGTATCCCGACTACGCCGCCCTCGCGGCCGCGGAGACCGAAGGCGTCGACTACTCCCGCACCGCGGTCATCCCGACCGGCACCACATGGGCGTCGGTGGCGATCCACGGTGGCGGGATCGAGGCCGGGTCAGGGGAGATTGCGAAGGAGGTAGCCGGGACGCGGATGAGGTTCTACGAGTTCGCCGGCCTGAAGACCTCCGGCAACGTAGACCTCCACATCACCAGCACCAACTTCGATGAACCGACCGCCCTGGGGCTGATCGCCGCATCCCGCCGGTGCCTGAGTTTCCACGGGTACACGGGGACGGACGGCGTCCCGGAGACCGCGATCGGCGGTCTGGACACGGAGCTTGTCTCCCGCATCAGCCTCGCCTTGCGCGGCGCGGGGTTCGCGGTGGTTGACGCGCCCAGCGAGATCGCTGGAACGAACCCACTCAACATCTGCAACTCGACCCTGTCGGGCGCCGGCGTGCAGCTCGAACTGTCCCGCTCGCAGAGAGCGGCGTTCTTCCCGGGCGGGGATCTCAGCCGGGCGATGCGGGACTCCGGGCAGAGGACGGATGCGTTCTATGCCTACGCCGCTGCGGTGCAGTCCATCTTCAGCGGATACGGCGTCGTCGCACAGAACAGCATCAACGTCTCCCGCTACTGCCTGATCCCCGCCCCGGCCGCCAACGTGGACATGGTCGCCACGGTGGCCACGGACAAGCTCGCCACGGGCGGCAGCCACTTCCTCAACCTCGTCGCCCGCTACGCCGACGCCTCCAACTCCTACCTCGCGCGGCTGGAGTTCACCGCCACAGCCACTGTCGCCCTGACCGTCCGGCGCCGTCTGGCGGGCACGGAGACGTCCCTCGGTGGCGGCACCGTCGCCGGACTCACCCACGTCGCAGGCCGGCGCTTCCGCATCCGGCTTCAAGTCACCGGTACCGCCTTGCGGGCGAAGGTCTGGCTCGACGGCCGACCCCAGCCCGCCGCGTGGAACGTCGACGTGACGGACAGCAACCTGACGGCGGCCGGGCAGCTCGGCATGCGCTCGATCCTGTCGACCTCGAACACCAACGTTCTTCCGGTCGTGGCGTCATGGGGTGACTTCCTCCTTGCCGGGCCTCAGCGATTCGAAGTGACCCGGGCGGTCAACGGCATCGTCAAGCCTCATGACGCGGGCGCGGATCTGCGTCTCGCTCACCCCGCCATCGTCGCGCTTTAAGGAGGCCCTCGTGGAGTGGCACGCTGGCATGACCATCACGGCGGAACGCCTGATGAATCGCGACCTTGAGGAAGAGGTGACCGTCGGGGCCGTGGCCGCCACCGGCTGGTCCATCTCCAGCTTCGAGGGCCGCCGGAAGTCAGGTGTCACCACGGTGAACCTTCTGGTCACAAGGACCGGGGCCGACGTCGCACAGTCGGCGGCCGACTCGGGCAACATCGCCGGCGACCCCGCGGTGTGCACTCTTCCCGTCGACTGGCGGCCGCCAGCCACCGCGAACGGCCTCTTCGGAAACGGCGTGGTCGACGGCGAGTTCAGCGTCAACATCGCCGGAGTGATCATCATCCGGAGCATCTCCGGCAACGCCGGGATCGTCACCGGCACGAACACCCGGATCTTCTGCACCTGGCTCTGACCCTCGCCCCACCCAAGCCCCGCGCCCGTCTGGCCGGGGCTTTCTGCATGCAACGAGGAGGCACCGTGCCCGAACAGCAGCCGTCCGTCGGCGGCATCGTCCACTACGTCCGCTACGGCACGCCCGGCGGCGAGTACGGAAAGGAATGCCGGGCCGCAGTGGTCACTGAGACCCACGGCCCCGACTCGCTCGGGGAGGTGGTATCCCTGGCCGTCCTCAACCCCGGAGGCCTGTTCTTCGCACAGCGCTGCCAGCAGGGCGACGAGCTGACCGGGGAACACCCGCCCGGCGCTTACGGCGGCACGTGGCACTGGCCGGAGCGTGTGTGATGGCGACTCCGATGTCCGCTGCCGCGTTCGTGGAGGCTCTGGTCGAGGAGGGCCTGGTCGTCGTCGAGACGGACGGCTGGCGAACCCGGAACCGGAATCACGTGGGGCCCTGGGGCCCGGTCCACGGCGTGATGATGCACCACACGGTCACCAAGGGCACCGCGAATACCGTCCGGATCTGCCGTGACGGCTACGCGGGGCTTCCCGGGCCGCTGTGCCACGGTGTGATCGCCAAGGACGGCCGGGTGCACCTGGTCGGCTACGGCCGGGCCAACCACGCCGGCAGCGGCGACGACGACGTCCTCCAGGCGGTCGTCGCCGAGAGGAAGCTCCCGGCCGACAACGAGGCCAACACGGACGGCAACAGGCACTTCTACGGCTTCGAGTGCGAGAACCTCGGCGACGGCAAGGACCCCTGGCCCGCCGTCCAGGTCGAGGCCATGGAAGCCGCGGCCGCCGCCGTGTGTCGAGTCCACAAATGGGGCCCGCCCTCGGTCATCGGCCACCTGGAGTGGCAGCCGGGCAAGATCGACCCCCACGGCGTCTCGATGGACGGCCTGCGCAGACGGATCGACGAGCGCCTGGTCGACCGCCCCGACAAGCCCACCCCGCCGAAGCCGCCCGTACGGCCGCCGTTCCCCGGCGACTCCGCGTTCCGACCGGGCAAGTCGAGCCCCGCCATCGAGCTCCTCGGCCGGCAGCTGGTGAAGCGCGGCTATGGCAAGCACTACCGCGTCGGCCCGAGCCCTCAGTGGGGGGAGGCCGACCGCCTCAACGTGCGCGACTTCCAGCGCTCGCACACACAGCTCCGCGGCGACGCCGACGGATACCCCGGCCCCCTCACCTGGCACCTCCTCTTCTCCTGAAAGGGCGTACAGCCATGTTCACGAAGGCATTCTGGAAGTCGACCTCCGAGCGCGCGGTACGTACCGGCGCGCAGGTCCTCGCCGCAACGCTCGGACTCGAAACCCTCGGTGTGATCAACGCGGACTGGGGCGACGGCCTGTCGCTGGCCGCCGGAGCCGCGCTCCTGGCGGTCCTGACCGGGGTGGCCACGTCTGGCGGGACGGAGGGGCCGGGCATCACCGAGACCGTACGGACCCGTCGGTGACGCCGGTCGAGTCCGGCCAGATCGCGGTCGAGCTGGAGAAGATGCGCGGCGCCGTCGACACCGGCCTGGCCCGGGTGGACGGCAAGTTGGGCGTCCTCGTCGAGCGAGGACAGCACACCGAACAGCGGCTATCAGCGGCCGAAGCCGCGGCCGCGGCGCTCGCGACCCGAGTTACCGCGTTGGAGCGCCGTGTGTGGACGGCGTCGGGGATCGCCGCAGCGCTCGGTGCCGGTGGCGGCATCCTCGCCGCGTTCATCGGCGCGTAGAAGAATCGCCCCCTGTTCCGGCTTCGGCCGGCAGGGGGCGCCTTTGTCGTGCTCAGGTCTGGTCGGGCTCGCAGCTGTAGAAGAGCGTCGGGGCCGCAGACGGGAGGTCCACCCCCTGCGCCCTGATCTGCTTGCCCGCTTCCGTGTACGCGACCTCATACCGCTGCTGGCGCGTGCTGACCGTCGACGCGTGAAGGGTGTTGGACACGGACACCGGCCCGCCGGGGGTGCCGATCGTGATCACGTAGAAGTACCTCGTCATGGGCCAAGGATGGCGTGTACTTGACGCCGCGTCCGGTCCTGCGGCCCGAACCACCCGTGACGGGGACCACGCCACCGCGCCCTCAGTCTGGCCTTCGGCCAGGCGGGGGCGCTTTCGTGTGTGGCTGGCCCAGAATCTTCCGGCCACCTCGGGCCCGATGGTCATACGATCGTTGCATGATTCGAGCAGTCGTTTTCGACGTCGGCGAATGCCTTGTGGACGAGACTCGCGAGTATGGGACTTGGGCGGACTGGCTCGGGGTCCCGCGGCACACCTTCGCCGCCATGTTCGGGGCGGTCATCGCTCAGGGGAAGGACTACCGCGACGTATTCCAGGAGTTCGCGCCCGGCTTCGACCTTCACGAGCAGCGCGAGGCTCGCGCCGCCGTCGGCCAGCCAGAGCACTTCGGGGAAGACGACCTGTATCCGGACGTCCGCCCCGCACTCGCGGAACTGCGCGCGGCCGGAATGTGGTTGGGCATCGCGGGCAACCAGACCACACGCGCCGGCGGCATCCTCCGAGAGCTGTTCACCAAGGACGTGGACCTGATCGGCACCTCGGACGACTGGGGCGCCAGCAAGCCGGACCCTGACTTCTTCATCCGCGTCGCCGAGATCGTGCCGTACGAGCCGGACGAGATTCTGTACGTCGGCGACCGTGTCGACAACGACCTCCGCCCCGCTGTCGCCGCGGGGATGCGGGCTGCACTCATCCGCCGAGGGCCGTGGGGCACCATCCAGTGGAAGACGAGGGAAGCCAAGAGGCTCCCCACCTTCCGGGTAGAGAGCCTCGGCGAACTGCGTTCAGCGATCGCCGACTTCAACGCGCGAGCGCGCTGACGGTCGTTGCCCACCCGTACAGCCGGTCGTCCAGCTCGCGTACACACTGTTCGTGCTGGTGCGGCGCGAGGGCCCGTCGGACCTCGGTCACTCGGTCCATGCCCATCGCGTACCAGGTCACGGAGAGCTGATCGAGGGCCAGGAGCGCGTACCGGCAGGCTTCTTCCGGATTCCTGGCGGCGGCTTCGACGGCGGCCAGGTCGCCGAGGATCACGGTCCGCTGTTTGTCCTCAGTGGCGGGCAGCTCGTCGATGACGCTGAGGAGTGTAGTGCGGGCCTGCGGCAGGTGTCCCGCGAGCAGTTGGGTGTTGCCCTTGAACGCGGCCAGCCTGACGGGGCTGAACCAGTCAAGCCACTCAGGAGACGCGTGCTCACCGCCCACGGCGAGCAGGTCCTCGGCGTGCCCGATCAGGTGCAGCGCTGTGCGGGTGTGCCCGCAGCGGGTCTCGCACTCCGCCTCGACTGCGTCCAGCCACGCCAACAGTTCGACGGACGCCGGGGCGCGCCGCGCGTACGTACGGGCCGCCACCATGCGCTCCACCGCTGCACCGCGATCTCCTGCCCACGCGGGGACGAACGCCATGTGCGCGAGGATCGCCGCGCCGAGCAGCGCGTCGTCAGCCTCACCGGCGGCCTGGAGGGCTCGCAGTAGCGTCGCGCTCGCCCGCTCGGGCTCCCGCATGTCGAAGAACTCGATCCGTGCGCTCAAGAGGTATGACTCGGCGACTGCGGCGGCCACGTGCCGACGGGTCTGGCCGGCGGTCTCGGTGAGGAGGGCGCAGCCGAGGGTGGCGTGTGCGAGGGCGGCCGGGTGGAGGGTGGCGGGCGCAACGGACCAGTACAACCGGCGGTGCGAGCGGGTCACAGCCTCGAAGTCGGCGGCCACAGTGGCGGGTTGCAACGTGCCCGACGTCTGAGTAGGCACCATGGGGTGCCCGGAGAGCGCGGACAGGGCAGGGCGCCTCGGGGCGTCGTTGGGCTGGTCCCGTCCGTCCGGGGCGGTGAACCCGAGGTCCCGGAGGTCCTGCCCGAGGGCGGTCACGAGGGCCTGCTGGAGGTCGGGGTGGGGCCAGGGCGGGGAGTCGGACTCCCACCGGCGGACCTGCCGGACCCCGACCCCGAGCACGGTGGCGAGCGCCTGCTGGGAGGCGTATCCGGCCGCGATGCGCGCGGCTCTTAGGCGGGGGTTTCCTGTCGGCTGCGGCACGCTGCACCTCCGTATCGGTCCGGCGCCCAGTGTGACAGCGGGCCCTCCCGGAAACCAGCATCCACCCGTATGAGCGTACGAAAGTCCTCATCTGGGCGTCAAAAAGTCCTCTTCAAGTCCTCGTAGTTGGGGTGTTGGCAGTCCACTGTAGGTGCCCCACCCACCAGCACGGGGCCACAGAGGAGCCGCCGATGCCTGACACGCCACCATCTACGGACTGGGACGCTATTCGCGTGCCCCGCTTCCTGGGCCTCACCGCGCTCGACATCCTCGGCTCCCGGTGTGGCGCCGTCGTGGATGACCCCGTCGAGATGGCCCTGTACTGGCTTATCCCGGCGGGGGCCGGGGCAAGCTGGGACGTCGCGACCACGCGGCTCGACACGGAGCGCGTGACAATCCCGCCGCCTCGGCGGACGCAGGGGCCGGGGCCGTACTGGCGGATGTGCCCTGGACAGGACCGGTGGCTCACCGACGCAGATGCCCTGCGCGCGGCGCTCGAAGATGCGCTCGGACCACAGCAGTCGGAGGCGACCCGATGAGCAGCGAGTCGTGGCGGTGTCACCCCGGCGGATCGGGGGCCGGGCGTATGCAGCGCGTTTCTGTCGCCGACCGCGTAGAGACCGCACGCCGGGTAGACGACGGGCGAGTCTCCGACGCGTACAAGAAGTACCTCCACCACCTCGACCAAGCCGCGTGCGGCACCTGTCCCGAGCTGCTGGAGGGCCGCTGCGACGAGGGCCAAGCCCTGTGGGACACGTACAAGAAGGCGATGAGGCCGTGATCTGCGCACGATGCGACAAGCCCATTGCCCGGGGCCAGGCGGAGAAGCGGAGTGTGGAGCAAGGCTCCGGTGGCGGCGGCACGGTCTGGCTGCACAAGACCCTGTGTTCCAAACGGCTGACCGGCCGCACGTACAGCCCGCCTCGTGTCTGAACGGGCTCTTTCAACTCCCTTGTCCGTTGGCGCGGCGGCGCGCAGCGGGCGAGGGGCCTCACGTCCCGGTCGGCGGCTGTCCCCCTGGCCGCCGACCGGGGCTCTACGTCCGTACGAGATCGGCGAGCGCAGTGTCAAGGGCCGCAGCGATGCGGATGAGCATCGTCAGGCTCGGGTCGGTGATCGCGTACTCGATCCGGTGAATCGTCTTGTGGTCGAGTCCGGCCATTTCTGCGAGCTGTATCTGGGTGAGGCCTGCGGCTTCACGGGCGGCGCGGATGCGGGTGCCGATCTCCTGGCGGCGGGTGAGTACCCAGGGGGGCGGGGGATCGGTTGGCACGCACCAACCGTTGAACGATCATGGGGGAAAGTCTTTACCTAGCTGGGTAAATCTGGGGACCATGAATATGCCAGTGAGCGCTCTCCCCAGCGTCTTAGACTCCCCCAGACTCCGCGCCCTCAAGGGCGGCGGAGGCAGCGGGCCGCGGTGTGATGGACGTCCACCGCGGCCCGCTTTGCCGTGCCTGCGTTGACTGATTCTTGACTGAGCGATGCAGGCGGCCTCTACGTATAGAGGGAAGACGCGCTTACTGTGGGTAGCACGGAGCCCCTCGCCGTATGCACCGGCGAGGGGCTCCGCTCCGGCCCGGGACGCTTCCCGACGTCGCCGACCGGTCCGTGAGGGGTTGGACGTCAGACGGACGGTGTGGTCACGACCGTCTCCCCGCGCACTACTGTACCGAGCGCACACATCTATCTACACCGTGTAGACGCCCCACACACAGAACGGGTGCAAAATGTTCGCCCTCAACCCCAACTGTTCGATGTTACGGGGGAGTAGTGGGGAACCAAGATCGACACATGTAGAAAGCCCGGCAGCTCCTGAGAGCTGCCGGGCTTCTGACCTGCGATCCAACTGCTGTGGGGCTAACAGGATTTGAACCTGTGGCCTCATCCTTATCAGGGATGCGCTCTAACCAACTGAGCTATAGCCCCGCGCTGCCCCTGAAGATTAGCGCACTCCAGGGCCAGTCCCAAAATCGATACCGAGGCCCCGACCGTCCCCCGTCCCCTCCCCGTACAGCCTGCTGGGAGGGGCTCCTACTCGTCCTCCGCCAGCGTCAGCTCGACGCCGCCCACGAAGCCCGCGGAGAGGTTGTAGATGAAGGAGCCGAGCGTCGCCAGAGCCGTCGCCAGCACCACGTCGATCACCGCGATCACCGACGTGAAGATGAGCACGCGCGGCAGCGAGAGGAACGACTGGAGGTCGAAGCCGTTGCTCTCGTTCGAGCCCGTCGCCTCGCTGATCGTCCCGCCCACCGTCGAGAAGACGCCCATCGCGTCCATGACCATCCACAGCACGGCCGCCGCGATGACCGTGCACACGCCGAGGGCGATGGAGAGCAGGAAGCTGACCTTCATCACCGACCACGGGTCGGCCTTCGCCACCCGCAGCCGCGCCTTGCGCGTGCGCGGTGTCGTGCGCGCGCCCGTACGCGGCAGGCGTACGCCCGTCGTCGTGGTCGGCCGGCCACCGCCGGCCGGATATGTCTGTGCCGGCTGACCCGGACTCACGCCCTGCCCCTGTCCTTGGCCCAGCTGAACATGCGGCTGCGCCTGAGCCTGTGCCGGCTGTGCGGCCGGTCGCTGCTGTCCGCCCTGTGTCCCCCCGCCCGACGGCGTCGGATACGCCTGCGGCGGGTGGTACGGCTGCGCCGCCTGCTGCTGCGGCTGCTCGGATCCGTACGTCTCGTAGGGGGGCTGCTGCCCCCGGGTGTCGGTCACCGTAACCCCCTGGGAGTCCGTGGCAGGGCCACGGGCACCGTTCGCTCCGGAAGCGGCCGAGCCGGCGCCCGTGGCTCCACTCACGCTGTCTACTCCTCGTGCTCCGCGACCGAGGGCTGGGTGCCCTCAGCGTCCTCGGCAAGCGCGGCTCCTTCGGTCACCGGACCATCGTCGCCATCCTCGCCGACGACCCCTTCGACCTCTTCAGCCTCACGACCGGCCTCGGCGTTACGAGCGATGCCTACCACGGCATCGCGCTTGCCCAGGTTGATCAGTTGAACACCCATGGTGTCACGGCCCGTCTCCCTGACTTCGTTGACTCGCGTACGAATCACGCCGCCGCCCAGGGTGATGGCGAGGATCTCGTCCGTCTCCTCCACCACCAGCGCACCGACCAGCGACCCGCGGTCCTCCACGATCTTCGCGGCCTTGATACCGAGGCCGCCACGTCCTTGGACGCGATACTCGTCGACGTTGGTTCGCTTCGCGTAGCCGCCGTCTGTAGCAGTGAACACGAACGTACCGGGCCTGACGACATTCATCGACAGCAGTTCGTCCCCTTCGCGGAAACTCATCCCCTTCACACCCGATGTCGCCCGGCCCATCGGGCGCAGCGACTCGTCCGTCGCGGTGAAACGGATGGACTGCGCCTTCCGGCTGATGAGCAGCAGATCGTCGTCCGCCGACACCAGCTCGGCTCCGATCAGCTCGTCGTCCGCGCCCGAGTCCGTCTCTCGGAGGTTGATCGCGATCACACCGCCGGAGCGGGGCGAGTCGTAATCCTTCAGAGACGTCTTCTTGACCAGACCGGCCTTCGTGGCCAGAACCAGATACGGCGCCGCCTCGTAGTCCCGTACGGCGAGGATCTGCGCGATCTTCTCGTCCGGCTGGAACGCCAGCAGGTTCGCCACATGCTGGCCGCGCGCGTCACGACCGGCGTCGGGCAGCTCGTACGCCTTCGCCCGGTAGACCCGGCCCTTGTTCGTGAAGAACAGCAGCCAGTGGTGCGTCGTCGACACGAAGAAGTGGTCGACGATGTCGTCCGACTTGAGCTTCGTACCGCGCACGCCCTTGCCGCCGCGCTTCTGCGAGCGGTAGTCGTCGGTCTTCGTACGCTTCACATAGCCGCCACGCGAGATCGTGACGACGATGTCCTCCTCGGCGATCAGGTCCTCGATGGACATGTCACCGTCGAAGGGCACCAGCTTGGAACGCCGGTCGTCACCGAACTTGTCGACGATCACCGCCAGTTCCTCGCTGACGATCTGCCGCTGGCGCTCCGGCGAGGCCAGGATCGCGTTGTACTCGTTGATCTTCGCCTGGAGCTCGTCGTGCTCGGCGACGATCTTCTGCCGCTCCAGCGCCGCCAGCCGGCGCAGCTGCATCTCCAGGATCGCGTTCGCCTGGATCTCGTCGATCGACAGCAGCCGCATCAGGCCGCCGCGCGCCGTCTCGACGGTGTCGCTGCGCCGGATCAGCGCGATGACCTCGTCGATCGAGTCCAGCGCCTTGAGCAGACCACGCAGGATGTGCGCGCGCTCCTCGGCCTTGCGCAGCCGGAACCGCGTACGCCGGACGATGACCTCGATCTGGTGCGTCACCCAGTGCCGGATGAACGCGTCGATCGACAGCGTGCGCGGCACACCGTCCACCAGGGCCAGCATGTTCGCGCCGAAGTTCGACTGCAGGTCGGTGTGCTTGTACAGGTTGTTCAGCACGACCTTGGCGACCGCGTCGCGCTTGAGCACGACCACCAGCCGCTGCCCCGTACGCGAGGACGTCTCGTCACGCACATCGGCGATGCCGCCGACCTTGCCGTCCTTCACCAGGTCGGCGATCTTCTGCGCGAGATTGTCGGGGTTCGTCTGGTACGGCAGCTCCGTGACGACCAGGCACTGCCGGTTCTGGATCTCCTCGACCGCGACGACCGCGCGCATCGTGATCGAGCCACGGCCCGTGCGGTACGCCTCCTCGATGCCCCGGCGGCCCACGACCAGCGCGCCGGACGGGAAGTCCGGGCCCTTGATGCGCTCGATCAGCGCGTCCAGCAGCTCCTCGTGCGAGGCTTCCGGGTGCTCCAGCGCCCACTGCGCGCCCGCGGCGACTTCCCGCAGGTTGTGCGGGGGGATGTTGGTGGCCATACCGACGGCGATGCCGGCCGATCCGTTGATCAGCAGGTTGGGGAAGCGCGCCGGCAGGACCGTCGGCTCCTGGTTGCGGCCGTCGTAGTTGTCCGTGAAGTCGACGGTCTCCTCGTCGATGTCCCGGAGCATCTCCATCGACAGCGGCATCAGCTTGCACTCGGTGTACCGCATGGCGGCGGCCGGGTCGTTGCCGGGAGAGCCGAAGTTGCCGTTGGAGTCCACCAGCGGCATCCGCATCGACCACGGCTGCGCGAGGCGCACCAGCGCGTCGTAGATCGAGGAGTCGCCGTGCGGGTGGTACGTGCCCATCACGTCACCGACGACGCGGGCGCACTTGTAGAAGCCCTTCTCCGGGCGGTAGCCGCCGTCGTACATCGCGTACAGCACCCGGCGGTGGACGGGCTTCAGACCGTCCCGTACGTCGGGCAGCGCACGCGACACGATGACGGACATCGCGTAGTCGAGGTACGAGCGCTGCATCTCCGTCTCGAGCCCCACGGGCTCGACACGCATGCCCACGCCTTCCACGGCGGGCACCTCTTCGGGCATCACGGGAGTGTTCTCGTCGGCCATTGCTGGTCAAAATCCTTTCGAAGCGGTCACCGGAAGACCGACTCAGATGTCGAGGAAGCGGACGTCCTTGGCGTTGCGCTGGATGAAGGAGCGCCGGGCCTCGACGTCCTCGCCCATGAGCACCGAGAACAGGTCGTCGGCCTGCGCCGCGTCGTCGAGCGTGACCTGACCGAGCACCCGGTGGTCGACGTCCATCGTCGTGATGCGCAGTTCCTCGGCGTTCATCTCACCGAGGCCCTTGAAGCGCTGGATCGAGTCTTCCTTGATCCGCTTGCCGTTCTGCTTCCCCAGCTCGACCAGGGCGTCGCGCTCCCGGTCCGAGTACGCGTACTCGAAGTCGTCCCGGCCCCACTTGATCTTGTACAGCGGGGGCCGTGAGAGATACACGTGCCCCGCCTCGACCAGCGGGCGCATGAAGCGGAAGAGGAACGTCAGCAGCAGCGTGTTGATGTGCTGGCCGTCGACGTCGGCGTCCGCCATCAGAATGATCTTGTGATACCGGAGCTTCTCGATGTCGAAGTCCTCGTGCACCCCCGTACCGAACGCCGAGATCAGCGCCTGCACCTCGGTGTTCTGGAGGATCTTGTCGATCCGCGCCTTCTCGACGTTCAGGATCTTTCCGCGGATCGGAAGAATGGCCTGATACTGCGGGTTGCGGCCGGACTTCGCGCTGCCGCCGGCCGAGTCGCCCTCGACGATGAAGATCTCGCACTTGGACGGGTCGTTCGACTGGCAGTCGCTCAGCTTGCCCGGCAGCGACGCGGACTCCAGCAGACCCTTGCGACGGGTCAGATCCCGCGCCTTACGGGCCGCGACCCGGGCCGTGGCGGCCTGGATCGACTTACGGATGATGTCGGCCGCCTCATTGGGATGCCGGTCGAACCAGTCCGTCAGGTGCTCGTGCACGATCTTCTGTACGAAGGTCTTCGCCTCCGTGTTGCCGAGCTTGGTCTTCGTCTGGCCCTCGAACTGCGGCTCGCCCAGCTTGACCGAGATGATCGCCGTCAGACCCTCGCGGATGTCCTCGCCCGCCAGGTTGTCGTCCTTCTCGCGCAGGAACTTCTTCTCGCGCGCGTAGCGGTTGACCAGGCCGGTCATCGCCGCGCGGAAGCCCTCCTCGTGCGTACCGCCCTCATGCGTGTGGATCGTGTTCGCGAAGGAGTACACCCCCTCGCTGTACTGCGAGTTCCACTGCATCGCGATCTCCACCGAGAGCATCCGCTCCTTGTCCTCGGCATCGATGTCGATGACCGTGGGGTGGATCAGCTCGCCCTTGCGGGAGTTGAGGTACTTCACGAAGTCGACGATGCCGCCCTCGTAGAAGTACGTCACCGTGCGCGCCGGCTCCTCGCCGGCCGCCTCCGCGGCGTCCGTGCCCGCGACGTCGGCGCCCACGACGGCCTTCGCCGACTCGCGCTCGTCGGTCAGCTTCAGGGTCAGGCCCTTGTTGAGGAAGGCCATCTCCTGGAAGCGCCGCGACAGCGTCTCGAAGGAGTACTCCGTCGTCTCGAAGACGTCCGGGTCGGCCCAGAAGGTGACTGTCGTGCCCGACTCGTCCGTCGCCTCGTTGCGCGCCAGCGGCGCCGTGGGCACCCCGAGCTTGTAGTCCTGCGTCCAGCGGTAGCCGTCCGTCTTGACCTCGACGGCGACCTTCGTCGACAGCGCGTTCACGACGGAGACGCCCACGCCGTGCAGACCGCCGGAGACGGAGTAGCCGCCGCCGCCGAACTTGCCGCCCGCGTGCAGCACCGTCAGCACGACCTCGACGGCCGGCTTGCCCTCGGACGGGACGATGCCCACGGGGATGCCACGGCCGTTGTCGACCACGCGTACGCCGCCGTCGGCGAGGATCGTGACGTCGATGGTGTCCGCGTGCCCGGCCAGAGCCTCGTCGACGGAGTTGTCGACGACCTCGGTCACCAGGTGATGAAGGCCACGTTCACCGGTCGAGCCGATGTACATACCGGGACGCTTGCGGACCGCGTCCAGGCCCTCCAGCACCGTGATGGCACTGGCGTTGTACGAGGCCGTTACCTCGCCGTTCTCACCAGTGGCTACGGACGGAGTCTTCTCGTTGGGGTTGCCGGAATCGGCCACGAAGCGCCCTTTCTGGCACAGCACAGGCCGTTCTCCGGGCAGGCGGGAGCGGCTGCGTCGTTCGGCTTGCGACAGTGTTTGACAGTCTTGGTAGGCGAGTCCCGCCGACGAGGCGGGATTCTTCATCAGTCTACCGGTAGCGGCGACCCGAATGGGGGTTTGCCGGTACCTGAGTCCGCATGTGCCGCCCTGAACCGGCGGTTGCCGACTCCCCATATTCGGGCAGGGGCTCCAAGAGGCTCACGCGGGCTTTGAGCGCTTCGGGCTGTCAACCTCCGGCTACCGTGAGGGACAGCTCACACTGCGCAGCCGTACGACGAGGTCACAGCGGCCTCCCCGGCACCCCCGCGGGACACCGGGGAACTGGTGTGAAGTGAGGCCCGCCGACGGGCTGTTGGGGCCTCCGGGGCCCTCCTGATGGCCCGTCGAAGCGGGTCGGCGAGGCGCCGCGGTCAACCGCGAGGCGGCCCCGTCAGCCGTACGGGCAGGCGAGTCAGGGGCTTCCGGGGCGGGGCGCACGCCCTGCGCACGGAGCGTGACCGGACAGCCACCGAACGCTCAGGCAGCGGCGTACGCCTCCGGGAGACGTACGCGAAGGGCCTCCCCGCTCAGCCGTACGTGTCCCCCGGGCCCTTGCTGCCGGGCGCCCGCAGTCCGCCGAAGCGCCGCGGCGGACCGGCCGGGCCGCGCATCTTGATCACCTTCACCGTGCCGTGCCCCAGGTCCTCGTTCAGCCGGGCCACCAGCCGGGGGGCCAGCAGCCGCAGCTGTGTCGCCCACGCCGTGGAGTCGCAGATCACCGTCAGGATCCGCTCGTCCTCCTCGTACCTCTCCGGCACACAGTGCTTGGCCAGGTCGTCGCCCACGATCTGCGGCCAGCGGCCCATCACACCGCCCACGGCGGCGGGCGTCTCCCAGCCGCGCTCGGTGATCAGCCGGTTGATCGCGGCGCCGAGCGACAGCGGGTCACGGCCGTCGGCCCCCGAACCGGACCGCAGACCGCCGCCGCGTCTGGCCTGCTTCTTCTGCTGGGCGGCGGCGCCGCGGGCCCGTGCCTGCTCCTTCGCCGCCCGCAGCGCGACCCGCGCCAGGTCGACGCCCGACGCCTCCGCGGGCGCCGGCGCGGTCGGCTCCGAGGGCCCCTCGCTTCCCTCCGGGCCGCTCATGTCCGCTCCACCGTGCCGTCGGCCACCGTGAACCGCACCCCGGCCAGGACGTCCGGCACGTCGTCGTCCACCGCCGCCGTGACCAGCACCTGCTCGCCGGGCGCCACCAGCTCCGCCAGCCGCTCCCGGCGCCGCGCGTCCAGCTCCGCGAAGACGTCGTCGAGGACCAGCACCGGCTCGTTGCCCTCGGCGCGCTGCAGGTCGTACGAGGCCAGCCGCAGCGCCAGCGCGTACGACCAGGACTCGCCGTGGCTCGCGTACCCCTTGGCCGGCAACTGGCCGAGCTTCAGCAGCAGTTCGTCCCGGTGCGGACCCACCAGCGTGACCCCCCGCTCGATCTCCTGCTTGCGTGTCCCCGCCAGCGCGGCCATGAGCTGGGCGTACAGCTCCTCGCGTGAACGCGGCGCCTCGGCGCCCGCCCCGCCGGAAGCGGCGCCCTCGGCGCCGGCCGACGAGGAGCGGTACTCCAGCGCCACCGGCCCGCCACCGGGCGCCAGTTGCTCGTACGCCTTGTCCGTCAGCGGCTGCAGCGTCTCGATCAGATCCAGCCGCTGCGCCAGCAACTCCGCGCCCACCTGGGCCAGATGCTGGTCCCACACGTCCAGCGTGGAGAGATCCATCCCGCGCCCGCCGTGCCGCCGCGCCATCGCCGCGGACTTCAGCAGGGTGTTGCGCTGCTTGAGCACCCGGTCGTAGTCCGAGCGCACGCCCGCCATACGCGGGGAGCGCGCGGTGATCAGCTCGTCGAGGAAGCGGCGGCGCTCACCGGGATCGCCCTTCACCAGCGCCAGATCCTCCGGCGCGAACAGCACCGTCCGCACTATCCCCAGCACATCACGCGGTCTGACCTGCGAAGACCTGTTGATCCTGGCTCTGTTCGCGCGCCCCGGATTGAGTTCGAGCTCGACCAGCTGCGAGCGCTCCCCCTGGGTCACGGCGGCCCGGATCACCGCGCGCTCGGCGCCCATCCGCACCAGCGGCGTGTCCGAGGAGACCCGGTGGCTGCCGAGCGAGGCGAGATAGCCGACCGCCTCGACCAGATTGGTCTTCCCCTGTCCGTTGGCCCCCACGAACGCGGTGACGCCCGGATCGAGCGGCACCTCGATCCGGGCGTACGAACGGAAGTCGGCCAGCGAGAGATGCGTGACGTGCATGGGCTTACGCCGACCTCCCCGGTTCTCCGCGCCGCCCGCGAGGGCGGAGGACTACTTCTTGTTCTTGGAACCCTTGGGGTCCTTGGGATTCGCCGGCTTGGGCTTGCCGGGCTTGCCCGGCGTGCTCTCGTCCGCCTGCTCGACCGCGTGGCCACCGAACTGGTTGCGCAGCGCGGCGACCATCTTCATCTGCGGTGAGTCGTCCTGCCGCGACGCGAACCGGGCGAACAGCGACGCCGTGATCGCGGGCAGCGGCACCGCGTTGTCGATGGCCGCCTCGACCGTCCACCGGCCCTCGCCGGAGTCATCGGCGTAACCCCGCAGCCCGGCCAGGTGCTCGTCGCCGTCGAGCGCGTTGACCGCCAGGTCCAGCAGCCAGGAACGGATGACCGTGCCGTCCTGCCAGGAGCGGAAGATCTCGCGTACGTCGGTGACCGAGTCGACCTTCTCCAGCAGCTCCCAGCCCTCGGCGTAGGCCTGCATCATGGCGTACTCGATGCCGTTGTGGACCATCTTCGCGAAGTGGCCGGCGCCGACCTTGCCCGCGTGGACCGCGCCCTTGTCGCCCGCGGGCTTGAGGGCGTCGAAGATCGGCTGGACCTTCGCGACGTTCTCCGCCTTGCCGCCGTACATCAGCGCGTAGCCGTTCTGGAGGCCCCAGACGCCGCCCGAGACACCGCAGTCGACGAAGCCGACGCCCTTGATGCCGAGCTCCACCGCGTGCTTCTCGTCGTCCGTCCAGCGGGAGTTGCCACCGTCCACGACCACGTCGCCGGGGGACAGCAGGCCCGCCAGCTCGTCGATCGTCGACTGCGTCGCCGCACCCGAGGGGACCATCACCCAGACGACCCGGGGAGCCTTGAGCCTGCTCACCAGCTCTTCGAGGCTGTGGACGTCCGCGACGTCCGCGTTGCGGTCGTATCCGATGACGGTGTGGCCTGCGCGGCGAATGCGCTCGCGCATGTTGCCGCCCATCTTGCCGAGGCCGACGAGACCGAGCTCCATCAGTGGTTCCTTAAGCGTTGAGCCGACAGTCGTTCAGGCGCGGGGCGGACGGCGACAGTGCCGCGGGCCCCGGCCCGAGCCTACGCCGGGCCTGGTGGGACGGCCTGGCGACACCGCCCCGACCGCCGGTGGTGACACCCGGCGGCCCGCGCGGGAGCGGTCAGCCCGACAGCCGCACCGGCATGATCAGGTACTTGTACGCGTCGTCGGCCTCGGCGTCCAGCGCCGGCTTCCCACTGAGGAGCGCCGGCTTGGTGGAGGTCGTGAAGGAGAGCTGCGCGACGGGCGAGTCGATGGCGCTGAGGCCGTCGAGCAGGAACGTCGGGTTGAACGCGATCGAGATGTCGTCGCCGTCGAGCTTGGCGTCGACCCTCTCCACAGCCTGTGCGTCGTCGCTGGAACCGGCTTCGAGGATGAGCACACCCTGCTCGAAGCTGAGCCGCACCGGGGTGTTGCGCTCGGCGACCAGCGCCACGCGCTTGACGGCCTCGACGAACGGCGCGGTCTCGATCACCGCGATCGAGTTGAACTCCGTCGGGAACAGCGTGCGGTACTTCGGGAGGTCGCCCTCCAGGAGCCGGGTGGTCGTCCTGCGGCCCGCGCCCTCGAAACCGATCAGACCCTCGCCCGCACCGGAGCCGGAGAGCGCCAGGGTGACCGTGTCGCCGCTGGTGAGGGCCTTGGCGGTGTCCAGCAGCGTCTTGGCGGGCACCAGGGCGACCGCGGAGATGTCGGAGACCTCGGGCTTCCACAGGAAGTCGCGGACGGCGAAGCGGTAGCGGTCGGTCGAGGCCAGGGTGACCGTGTCGCCCTCGATCTCGATCCGTACGCCGGTGAGCACCGGGAGCGTGTCGTCACGGCCCGCCGCGATGGCCACCTGGGCGGCGGCGGAGGCGAAGACCTCACCGGGGACGGTGCCGGTGGCGGTCGGCATCTGCGGCAGCGCCGGGTACTCGTCCACAGGCAGTGTGTGCAGGGTGAACCGCGAGGAGCCACAGACCACCGTCGCCCGTACACCGTCTGTGGAAATCTCCACCGGCCGGTTGGGGAGGGCCCGGCAGATGTCGGCGAGCAGCCGGCCGGAGACGAGGACGGTGCCGTCCTCCTCGACCTCGGCGTCCACCGAGACCCGGGCCGAGACCTCGTAGTCGAAGCTGGAGAAGCTCAGCGCGCCTTCCTCGGCCTTCAGCAGAAGGCCCGCAAGAACGGGCGCCGGCGGACGGGCCGGGAGGCTACGGGCCACCCAGGCCACCGCCTCCGCCAGTACATCGCGCTCCACCCGGATCTTCACCGGAACCGCCTCCTGCTGTTGCTGACTCGTCCTGCCGGCCTTCTTCGTCATCGGCATGGGCTCACTCCGCCGTGGGCAGGGTGAGGTTGCCGGGGAACAGTCTGACCTACGGCACCGACACTCGGTGCTGCTCGGGGTCAAGTCGAGACAACCCGGCGGGAGCGGTCCGGCGCCGAGTTGTGCACAGCACCCACTTCGAAGCGGATTCCCAGGTAACTCTAGGTGTTAGTAGTAGTAGGGCCTGTGGATTCCGTGGATAACGTCGTTTTCGCAGGTCAAGCCCACTTTTTTGTCCACCGGTCCTGTGGGCGCCGCCGGTGGACAACCCCGTCGTTCTGTGGACGGCCGAAAGTTCTGCACAACCGGTGCACAGGGCACCCCTACTTCTCCCCAGGGTCGTCCCCAGCTTTTCCGACGTTCCCCACAGGCCCCGAGGCAACCTCGGTGTGACGCCTTTCACTCGACTCGGTGAACAGTCGTGTTCCGTTGCCGAACAGTGGACAGCGATGTGGAGAAGCGGGCCGAAGCTGTGGGCAACGGCCCGTTGCCTGTGGGCCGCCGGTGGACAACGGGACTCGGTGCCTGTGGGCGAAAAAACTGTCCACAGCCTGTGGAGGAAAGTTGGCCACAAATCCCCAGGGGTCTGACCAGGCATGATCCACTTCCGGTCGGCCGGCCTGTGGACGCAGTCTGGACAACTTATCGATCCCCAGGGTGTGGACGGGAGATCGGGCCGCTTTCTGTGGAGAAGCCACCTGCGGCGACCCGTATTCGAACAGCGGTTGAGCGCGTGTCATGCACCGGCGGCCCTCCGGACATGACGAAGGGCGCCCCGGGAGGTGTCCCGGAGCGCCCTTGAACGCCCTGGAGCCGGCCGCGGGCGCGCGGCCGGTCCGGTCAGCCGTTCTTGATGCGGTTGGTGAGTTCGGTGACCTGGTTGTAGATCGAGCGCCGCTCGGCCATCAGCGCGCGGATCTTCCGGTCGGCGTGCATCACGGTCGTGTGGTCGCGGTTGCCGAACTGCGCGCCGATCTTGGGCAGCGACAGATCCGTCAGCTCACGGCAGAGGTACATCGCGATCTGCCGCGCGGTCACCAGCACCCGGCTGCGGGACGAGCCGCAGAGGTCCTCCACGGTCAGCCCGAAGTAGTCGGCCGTCGCCGCCATGATGGCGCCCGCGGTGATGTCGGGGGCCAGGTCCTCGCCCCCGGGGATCAGGTCCTTGAGCACGATCTCGGTCAGCCCGAGATCCACCGGCTGCCGGTTGAGCGAGGCGAACGCCGTCACCCGGATCAGCGCGCCCTCCAGCTCGCGGATGTTGCGCGAGATCCGCGAGGCGATGAACTCCAGCACCTCGGGCGGTGCGTTCAGCTGCTCCTGCACGGCCTTCTTGCGGAGGATGGCGATCCGCGTCTCCAGCTCCGGCGGCTGTACGTCGGTCGTCAGCCCCCACTCGAAGCGGTTGCGCAGCCGGTCCTCCAGCGTGATCAGCTGCTTCGGCGGCCGGTCCGAGGAGAGCACGATCTGCTTGTTCGCGTTGTGGAGCGTGTTGAAGGTGTGGAAGAACTCCTCCTGCGTCGACTCCTTGCTCGCCAGGAACTGGATGTCGTCGACGAGCAGGATGTCGACGTCGCGGTACCGCTTGCGGAAGGTGTCGCCCTTGCCGTCACGGATGGAGTTGATGAACTCGTTGGTGAACTCCTCCGAGCTCACGTACCGCACCCGCGTACCGGGATAGAGGCTGCGCGCGTAGTGCCCGATGGCGTGCAGCAGGTGCGTCTTGCCGAGTCCGGACTCGCCGTAGATGAAGAGCGGGTTGTACGCCTTGGCCGGCGCCTCCGCGACGGCGACGGCAGCCGCGTGCGCGAACCGGTTGGACGCCCCGATGACAAAGGTGTCGAAGAGGTACTTGGGGTTGAGGCGCGCGTGCGGCTCCCCCGGCCCCGGCGGCGGCGAGGCCTGGGCGCCGAGCGGCCCGGTCGCCCCGCCCCGGCCGCCGTGCCGGGACTGCTGCGGGTCCAGGTCGTGCCGCTCCGGGCGCTGCTGGTCGTAGGACCGGCCCTCGGGCGACTGCGGCGGCCGGTAGTCGTGCTGCGGCTGCTGCGGCCTCCCGCTCGCGTACGGGTCGCGGTCCTGGAAACCGAGCCGCTGCTGCTGCCAGGAGAGGTCCTCCTGGGTACGGGGCCAGGAGCCGGGGTCGGGGCGCTGCTGCTGGTAGTCGGGGTAGGCGGGGCGTGCCGTCGGCATGCCGTCGTCGTCGGAGGAGCGGCGGCCGTACGGGTGGTAGCCGCCGTCGGGGCGCATGTCGTCGTGCCGGGAGTCGTCCGGCCGCATGTCGTCGTGGCGCATGTCGTCGTGGCGCGGACCGCGCGGGTCGCGGCCGTCGTCGTGCTGCGCGTTCTGGTAGCGGTTCTGCTGCGGTGGCAGCGGGAGGGGATCGCCGGCCGAGTCGTCGACGGTGATCGCGATCCGGATCGGCCGGCCGCACTCGCGGCTCAGGGTCTCGCTGATGAGCGGGGCGAGGCGGCCTTCGAGCACGCGCTTGCCCCACTCGTTGGGCACGGCCAGCAGTGCGGTGTCGGCGACCAGGGCGAGCGGCTGACAGCGCTCGATCCACTGTTTGTCCTTGGGCTCGACTCCCTGCTGGCCCTCCCTGAGGAGCTGCTCCAGCACTCGTGGCCACACTGCGGCAAGATCGGCAGGTACATCAGCCACAGGGCACGCTCTCTCGCAGGTCCCACGAATATGTGGTTCTCGGGACGGGGTGGGAAGACCGGCGGAAAAGAATCCGGAGTTCGGCCACGGTAGTCAGGGCACCCACGCGGTTCAAGTTGTTGTCCACAGGCTGTGCATAATGGAACGTGGCAACTGGCTGGTTTGACCGTATGGCGTAGCCGCGCGTACCGTGACCAGGTCGAGTTGTCGATGGCTGCTGCCGCCTGCCTCCGATGGGCAAGGATCACGATCCGTGGTTGTGAAGCGGTGCACTCGGGCGTTGTCGCGAGCTACTCGTGGGCGCACGGTGACAGCCAGGCGATGTCCCGCCCTTCCAATCATCATTTCTGGAGCCCTCGAGTGAGCAAGCGCACCTTCCAGCCGAACAACCGTCGTCGTGCCAAGACCCACGGCTTCCGGCTCCGTATGCGCACCCGTGCCGGCCGCGCGATTCTCGCGAACCGCCGTGGCAAGGGTCGCGCCAACCTGTCCGCCTGATCGCCACCAGGTTATGACGTGCTGCCTACCGAGAATCGGCTGAGGCGGCGCGAGGATTTCGCGACCGCGGTACGCCGGGGACGCCGGGCCGGACGCCCGCTTCTTGTCGTACATCTACGTAGCGGTACTACGGGCCCGCACGCGCCGGGGGAGAGCGATCCCCCGACGCGGGCGGGTTTCGTCGTAAGCAAAGCCGTGGGCGGGGCCGTCGTACGGACCCGGGTGAAGCGCAAGCTACGTCACCTCATACGGGATCGGCTGTCCCGGCTGGCCCCCGGTAGCCTGGTTGTCGTACGTGCGCTGCCCGGTGCGGGCGACGCCGACCATGCACAGCTGGCCCGAGACCTGGATGCCGCCCTTGAGCGGCTGCTGGGAGGGGGCGCGCGATGAAGTACCCGCTACTGGCTCTGATCAAGCTGTACCAGTGGACGATCAGCCCTCTGCTCGGGCCCGTCTGCCGGTACTACCCGTCGTGTTCCCACTACGGCTACACGGCCATCGACCGCCATGGCGCGATCAAGGGGACCGGTCTGACGGCCTGGCGCATTCTGCGGTGCAACCCGTGGTCGCCGGGCGGTGTGGACCATGTTCCCCCACGCAAGCGCCCGCGGTGGCATGAACTGCTGCGCAACGCGTGGCGCGGCACCAAGGGCGGGCAATCCGCCGCCGGCGTGCCTTCCGGGGGTTCGGCCTCGGCCCCCGAAACCCCGAGTCCGGCCGCAGAGACCTCGTCCAATGCTCAAGGAGCTTGATTAGTGGACACGATTGCCAGTTTCTTCAGTTTCATCACCACGCCAGTCTCGTGGGTCATCGTGCAGTTCCACACGGTGTACGGGGCGATCTTCGGCCCCGATACGGGTCTGGCCTGGGGACTGTCCATCGTGTCCCTGGTGATCCTCATCCGGATCTGTCTGATCCCGCTGTTCGTCAAGCAGATCAAGTCGACCCGGAACATGCAGGTCCTTCAGCCCAAGATGAAGGCCATCCAGGAGCGCTACAAGAACGACAAACAGCGTCAGTCCGAAGAGATGATGAAGCTGTACAAGGAGACGGGCACCAACCCGCTCTCCTCGTGTCTTCCCATCCTGGCGCAGTCCCCGTTCTTCTTCGCGCTCTACCACGTGCTCTCCAGCATCGCCTCGGGCAAGACGATCGGTGTCATCAACCAGGGGCTGCTGGACAGCGCGCGCCAGGCGCACATCTTCGGCGCCCCGCTGGCCGCCAAGTTCACGGACAGCACCGAGAAAGTCGCGTCCCTGGACGCCTCGCTGACCTCCGTACGTATCGTCACCGCGATCATGATCGTGATGATGTCGGCGTCGCAGTTCTACACGCAGCGCCAGCTGATGACGAAGAACGTCGACCTCACGGTCAAGACGCCGTACATGCAGCAGCAGAAGATGCTGATGTACATCTTCCCGGTGATCTTCATGGTGATGGGCGTCAACTTCCCCGTCGGTGTCCTCGTCTACTGGCTGACCACCAACGTGTGGACCATGGGCCAGCAGATGTACGTGATCAACCAGAACCCGACTCCGGGCAGCAAGGCGCAGGACCAGTACCTGGAGCGTCTGCTCAAGAGCATCTCCACGCACAGCGAGGTCCGCTCGAAGCGCCGGCGCAACATCGTCTCGGCGATCGTGGCCAAGGGGCCCGACCGCAACGACAATGAGCGTAAGTTCATCACCAGCCTTTCGAAGACTGGTCTGGTCGCGCAGGCGGACGGCACGGTGATCAAGGGTGAGGCTCTGCCCGAGGGCGAGTCGCAGGCGACGAAGCGGCAGCAGCCCAAGCGCCAGCCCAAGTCGAAGCGACAGGCCGGCGGCGGTCAGCAGACCCCGTCCAAGACCTCGGGCGCCAAGCCTTCCGACGCCGCCGACGAGCCGGCCAAGACGTCGCTGCAGAAGAAGGACGAACCGCAGGACAGCAAGCCCAGGCCCCCGGGCAAGTCCGGCAACGGTGCAGCACGGGCCAAGGCCGGGCCGCGCAAGGGGCAGCAGCGGCCCAAGCACCCGAGCAAGAAGTAAGCGCACGCCCCCGTAGCCCGTAGCCAGCCGTAGTACGAAGGAGTCCATCCGTGTCGGAAGGCACCATCTCCGCCGCCACCGAGGGAAGCGACACCCTCACCCGCCTTGAGCAGGAAGGCGAGATCGCGGCCGACTATCTCGAGGGTCTGCTCGACATCGCCGACCTCGACGGCGACATCGACATGGACGTCGAGGCCGACCGGGCCGCGGTTTCGATCATCAGCGATGTGAGCGGCCGTGATCTGCAGAAGCTCGTCGGGCGGGACGGCGAGGTGCTCGAAGCCCTCCAGGAGCTGACGCGGCTGGCGGTGCACCGGGAGACCGGCGACCGCAGCCGGCTGATGCTCGACATCGGGGGCTTCCGGGCGAAGAAGCGCACGGAGCTCGCCGAGCTGGGCGCCAGGACGGCCGACGAGGTGAAGAGCACCGGTGAGCCGGTGAAGCTGAACCCGATGACGCCCTTCGAGCGCAAGGTCGTGCACGACGCCGTCGCGGCGGCCGGACTGCGGAGCGAGTCCGAGGGTGAGGAGCCGCAGCGCTTCGTCGTCGTGCTCCCCGCCTGAGCGGTCCCCCGGTTCTCGGCCCCGTCTGATCCCAGACGGGGCCGAACTTTGTCAGCCTGACAGTGATTGTGAGCCACGGTCTGGTGGTTCTGTACGGAAGGACGGTTCCCTTGACGGGGTCAGAAGAGCTTCCCGCTGCGCCGGACGAGGCGAGGACGGTGTTCGGGGACTCCTTCCCGGCGGCCGTCCGGTACGCGGAGCTCCTCGCCGACGCGGGGGTCACCCGTGGTCTCATCGGGCCGCGAGAGGTGCCGCGGCTCTGGGAGCGGCACCTGATGAACTGCGCGGTGCTCTCCGAGGTCGTGCCCGAGGGTGTGAGCGTCTGTGACGTCGGCTCGGGCGCCGGGCTGCCGGGGATCCCGCTGGCGCTGGTACGGCCCGATCTGCGGATCACGCTGCTGGAGCCGCTGCTGCGGCGGACGAACTTCCTTCAGGAGGTCGTCGAGCTGCTGGGGCTGGACCATGTGACGGTCGTACGGGGCCGGGCCGAGGAGGTGCTCGGGTCGCTCCAGCCCGTCCATGTGGTGACGGCGCGCGCGGTGGCGCCGCTGGACCGGCTGGCCGGCTGGGGCGTACCGCTGCTGCGCCCGTACGGAGAGATGCTGGCGCTCAAGGGCGACACGGCCGAGGAGGAGCTGAAGAACTCCCGGTCGGCCCTGAGCAAGCTCGGGGTGATCGATTCCTCGGTGCTGCGGGTCGGTGAGGGGCTGGTGGATCCGCCCGCCACCGTGGTCCGCGCGGAGGTCGGCGAGAGTCCCGGTGGGGTGAGGTTCGCCACGAAGCGCGCCAAGGCGGCCCGAGCGGACCGGGTCCGCCGCCGCCGGTAAGGCCCGCCCGCGGGGCGCGGAGAGCGATCCCCGCTGGTGATGCTCCATCGAAGGAGCCATGAACATCCCCTGCGGAGTGTCGTGACGATCTAGCCCTGCGGCAAGTGCATCGTGTTTCACGTGAAACGTCGCTCACTGCTGCAGGGCATTATCGATAGGGGCCGCGCCGGTTCCACACCGCGGGGCAGGAAACCCCTCGTAAGGGGTACCGGGTTGGCCACAGATATGGATTCATCCACAGAACCACGGGCCTCGCTGGTTCCCGACCCCGAAAGCATGGCAGGCTCTCCTCATTGCGAGCCTGAAGTCGAGGAGAGTGAATCCTTGCGGTCCGACGCCAACATCGCGGGACCGATGACCGATCCGGTCCCCGGCCCCCGTTCCGAGTCGTCGGGCGGCGATGTTTCACGTGAAACATCACCGCCCCCGATGGATGACACCCCCATCGGTCGTGCTGCCCAGCTGGCCGTGGAGGCGCTGGGCCGTGCCGGTGAAGGCCTGCCACGCCCCGAGCAGACGCGGGTCATGGTCGTCGCCAACCAGAAGGGCGGCGTCGGCAAGACCACCACCACGGTCAACCTCGCCGCCTCGCTGGCCCTTCACGGTGCGCGCGTCCTCGTGGTCGACCTCGATCCCCAGGGCAACGCCTCCACGGCGCTTGGGATCGACCACCACGCCGAAGTCCCCTCGATCTATGACGTCTTGGTGGAGAGCAAGCCCCTCTCCGAGGTGGTCCAGCCCGTCGTGGACGTCGAGGGCCTCTTCTGTGCGCCCGCCACGATCGACCTCGCCGGTGCGGAGATCGAGCTGGTGTCGCTGGTCGCTCGGGAGAGCCGGCTGCAGCGGGCGATCGAGGCGTACGAGCAGCCGCTCGACTACATCCTGATCGACTGTCCCCCGTCGCTGGGCCTGTTGACCGTCAACGCGCTGGTCGCCGGCGCCGAGGTGCTGATCCCCATCCAGTGCGAGTACTACGCGCTCGAAGGGCTGGGCCAGTTGATCCGGAACGTGGACCTGGTGCGGGCGCATCTGAACCCGACGCTGCATGTGTCCACGATCCTGCTCACCATGTACGACGGCAGGACCCGGCTCGCCTCCCAGGTGGCCGACGAGGTCCGCAGCCACTTCGGTGACGAGGTGCTGCGGACGAGCATCCCGCGCTCGGTACGTATCTCGGAGGCGCCGAGCTACGGCCAGACGGTCCTGACCTATGATCCGGGTTCCAGCGGCTCCCTGTCGTATCTCGAAGCCGCTCGTGAAATCGCCCTGCGTGGGGTCGGCATGAGCTATGACGTCAAGCACGCCCACGCGATCGGCAACAGTCAGCAGAGCATTTCGGAGGGGACGCAGTGAGCGACCGACGTAGGGGTTTGGGGCGTGGGCTCAATGCGCTGATCCCCGCTGCTCCGCAGGAGAAGCAGGGAGCCTCTTCCGGGGAGGCGGCCTCCTCGGGACAGACGCCCGTCCTGACGGCGGAGAGGGGTGTCGCGGCGGCCAAGGTGACGACGCTGCCGCAGGCGCCCGCCCCGGCGACGGCGGAGATTCCCGCCCAGGAGACGCCGGCCTCGGCCGAGGTGACCGCGCCGGAGGGCGTGTACTTCGCCGAAGTACCGATGGACTACATCACGCCCAACCCGCGGCAGCCCCGTGAGGTGTTCGACGAGGACGCGCTCGCCGAGCTGGTCACCTCCATCAAGGAGGTCGGGCTCCTCCAGCCCATCGTCGTACGGCAGTTGGGACCGGAGCGCTTCGAGCTCATCATGGGCGAGCGGCGCTGGCGGGCCTGCCGGGAAGCGGGCCTGGAGCGCATTCCGGCGATCGTCCGCGCCACCGAGGACGAGAAGCTGCTGCTGGACGCGCTGCTGGAGAACCTGCACCGCGCACAGCTCAACCCGCTGGAAGAGGCCGCGGCCTACGACCAGTTGCTCAAGGACTTCCACTGCACGCACGATCAGCTGGCCGACCGGATCGGGCGTTCGCGCCCCCAGGTCTCCAACACGCTGCGGCTGCTGCGTCTCTCCCTGCCCGTGCAGCGCAGGGTCGCGGCGGGAGTGCTGTCGGCCGGGCACGCCAGGGCGCTGCTCTCGGTGGACGACTCCGACGAGCAGGACCGGCTGGCTCATCGCATCGTGGCCGAGGGGCTCTCCGTGCGTGCCGTCGAGGAGATCGTGACCCTGATGGGGTCACGGCCGAAGAACTCGCCCCGGGCGAAGGGTCCCAGGGCCGGCGCCCTGCCGTCGCCCGCGCTCAACGATCTCGCTTCCCGGCTGTCTGACCGCTTCGAGACCCGGGTGAAGGTCGACCTCGGCCAGAAGAAGGGGAAGATCACCGTCGAGTTCGCCTCGCTGGTCGATCTGGAGCGCATCCTCGGCACTCTCGCCCCCGGTGAGGGGCGCGTCCTGGAGCGGGGACTCGCCGACGAGGAAGCGGACGACGCCGAGGGTGTCGACGGCCCGGACCGGTCGAACGGCCTGGAGCCCGACGAGAACTGACGCCTCCGCACCGCCATGGGGCGGGCCGTGGCCCCACGCGTACCGGGACACGGCCCGCCCTTTGCCGTCCCCCGGTGTGCGAGGCACCTCTGGGTGGATACGATGCGTTCTGGTATGGCGCATCCACCTTGATCCACCTCAGAGGAAGGGCGGGGCCATGCAATTGGTGAGCCGCAGCCAACTGGTGTCAGCTGGACTCGGCCTGGGGATCGTGGGCGGCTTCGTCGGCAGCCTGATTCGAGAGCACAGCGCGCTGTCCGCGGCTCGTGACGCGGCAGGCGTAGGAAGTGAGGAACGGCCTCGATGGGGCGTCGGCTCGTACCGCTCACGCTGGACAACCTTCCCGATCTCCCACAGCGATGCAGGGAGTGCGTCTTCTGGGAGCTTGATCCGGTCAGGGGAGAAGCGGCGGTAAGAGCCGGCAGAGCCCGCGAGGAGAAGGAAGCCTGGATCTCGGCAGTCCTGCTGGAGTGGGGGTCGTGCGGTCGGCTGGCCTATGTGGACGACGTGCCCGTCGGCTTCGTGCTGTACGCGCCTCCGGCGTATGTCCCGCGCGCCACGGCTTTCCCGACGAGTCCGGTCTCCCCCGACGCCGTACAGCTGATGACCGGGTGGATCATGCCGGGCTATCGGGGGCAGGGGCTCGGCCGGGTGATGGTGCAGACCGTCGCGAAGGATCTGCTGCGGCGGGAGTTCAAGGCGATCGAGGCGTTCGGGGACGCGCGCTGGGAGGAACCCGCCTGTGTCCTGCCGGCGGACCATCTGCTGGCCGTGGGGTTCAAGACCGTACGGACGCATCCCACGTATCCACGGATGAGGCTCGATCTGCGGACGACACTCTCCTGGAAGGAAGACGTCGAGCACGCGCTGGACAGGTTGCTGGGCGCGGTCAAGAAGGACCCGGCGCTCAGGCCGCTCTGAGGACGGCGCCGTGATGGCGAAACGAACAGGCGAGTAGACGAACAGGCCCGTCCCCCTGAGAGGGGGACGGGCCTGTTTCACGTGAAACATCGCGCGTGGTGCGTGGTGTGCGCCGCGCCCTTTAGGCGATGAAGCTCTCCAGGTCGCGCACGATGGCGGCCTTGGGCTTGGCGCCGACGATGGTCTTGGCGACCTCGCCGTTCTGGTAGACGTTCAGCGTCGGGATGGACATGACGCCGTACTTGGCTGCCGTGGCCGGGTTCTCGTCGATGTTGAGCTTGACGACCTCGATCTTGTCTCCGTGCTCGGCCGCGATGGCTTCGAGCGACGGGGCGATCTGGCGGCACGGTCCGCACCAGGCGGCCCAGAAGTCCACCAGTACGGGCTTGTCGCTCTTGAGGACGTCCTCGTCGAACGAGTCGTCGGTCACGTGCTTCAGGTCGCCGGCCACGGCGGCCTCCTTAACTTCGTGGGGTGTGGGTCGGTACTGCTGGTCAGACGGAGGCGGTCTTCTCCGGCTCGGCGGCCTTCTCGCGGTCACCGAGCGCGGAGAGGAAGCGCTCGGCATCGAGGGCAGCGGAACATCCGGTGCCCGCGGCGGTGATCGCCTGGCGGTAGGTGTGGTCGACGACATCGCCGGCGGCGAAGACACCCGTGAGGTTCGTGCGCGTCGAAGGCGCCTCCACCCGCAGGTATCCCTCGTCGTCGAGGTCGAGCTGACCCTTGAAGAGCTCGGTGCGCGGGTCGTGGCCCACGGCGATGAACAGCCCGGTCGCGGGCAGCTCCGACGTCTCACCGGTCTTGGTGTTCCGCAGGGTCAGACCGGAGAGCTTCTGGTCACCGTGGATCTCCTCGACCGCGCTGTCCCAGGCGAACCGGATCTTCGGGTCCGCGAAGGCCCGGTCCTGCATGGCCTTGGAGGCCCGCAGGGTGTCGCGGCGGTGGACGATCGTGACCGACTTGGCGAACCGGGAGAGGAAGGTCGCCTCCTCCATCGCCGTGTCGCCTCCGCCGACGACCGCGATGTCCTGGTCCTTGAAGAAGAACCCGTCACAGGTGGCACACCAGGAGACGCCGCGTCCGGAGAGGGCATCCTCGCGGGGCAGCCCGAGCTTGCGGTGCTGCGAGCCGGTCGTGACGATCACGGCCTTGGCCCGGTGTACGGTGCCCGCCGTGTCGGTGACCGTCTTGATCTCTCCGGTGAGGTCGACGGTGATGATGTCGTCCGGGACGAGCTCGGCGCCGAACCGCTCCGCCTGTGCCCGCATGTTGTCCATCAGGTCCGGGCCCATGATGCCGTCGCGGAAGCCGGGGAAGTTCTCCACATCGGTGGTGTTCATCAGCGCGCCGCCCGCGGTGACAGCCCCCTCGAACACGAGGGGCCGCAGCGAGGCGCGTGCGGTGTAGAGCGCGGCTGTGTATCCGGCCGGACCAGAGCCGATGATGATCACATTACGGACGTCGCTCACGGGTTTCTTCCTCGTCTCTGCAGACTGCCTGCTACTGCCAACGGGGCGCTTCAGGACTCTCACCCCACCCAACGGATCCTACGGGCCTCGCATTCCCGCGAGGTCCCGGCGCCGCCGGGCAGTCTCAGCGGCGAGGGTAGGTCTGCGTGAGGAGGAGTTCACCCTTGGTGGGCGGGACGACGTCGACACACGCGGCGTCGATGACATAGACCCGCACCAGGCTGCCGTCGGTGGGATCCGACAGGACGACGAGGAAGGCGTCGGTGCCCTCGTACGTGCCCCTCTCGGCGGCCAGCGGAGTGTCGGGGCGTCCTGTTCCCTGCTGGATGCAGGGCGGCAGCTGGGGCACCAGCTTGGGCGACGCCTCACCGGAGGGCGCGTTCCTGGTGGAGTCCTCGTTCTCGGCGGCGCGCGGTTCGCCGGTGGCGGGCGTGGTCGCGAGCAGCGAGTCGACCCGTTCGCGGATGCCAGTGCCGGAGAACGCCTGAGCGCCATCGAGCTGGCGCGTTCCCGCGTCGCTCTTGAAGGAGGTCGCGTCATCGCCCGTGGACGACGTCTGGATCGTCTGGAACAGCAGAACGCTGACACCGATCGCCGCTGTTCCGAAGACGGCGCCGAAGATCGCGCCGCGACGGCGGCGAACCTGCCGGGCGCGGCCGGGGCCCGTGGCCCCCCGTGAGCGTCCGGCCGGGCGGTCCGCCCGTGGCGCGTCGGGGGTGGTGGCGCCGGCGGCCGTGGCACCAGGGGTGACCGCGGCGGGGACAGCCGACGGCTCGCGCTCGGCCTCGGAGGCTTCCGGAGCGGCGGTGTCGGTGTCGGTTTCAGCGGTCTGGGTGGTGCGCGATGTTTCACGTGAAACATCGGCGGCCGCGTCCGCCGCGAGCGGATCCGGTGCGGTCGCGTTCAGCAGCGCCTCGGCGGCCAGAGCGGCGTCGACCCGGGCGGCCACGTCCGCGGGCATACGCGGCGGGCCCGGCAGTGAGCCGAGCAGTCCCCGGATCTCCTCCAGCGACTCGTACACATCGGCGCACAGAGAGCAGCCGTCGAGGTGTGCGCGTACCTCGACGCTCCGCGTGGGGGAGAGCAGGCCCTCCGTGAGGTCGGAGATCTCCGAGACGTCCGGGTGCTCGGTCGTGCCGGTCGTGGTTGTCACGCGCGCCCACCTCCTCCCTTCACGGCGGCAGGACCGTGTGGTCCCGCGTCTGGTCCGGCGTCCGGTTCTCTGTCCGGGCCTCTGTTCTGTGGTCCCGGCTCCGATGGGACGGATGTCCCCGCCGTCCGGTTCCTTTGCGGTCCCAGACCACCTCTCTCGCCGGTGCCGCCGCCCTCCCGCAGATGGGCGAGCATCGGCAGGAGTCTGGCTCTGCCCCGCGCGCAGCGGCTCTTGATCGTGCCGACGGGAACGTCGAGGACTTGCGCGGCCTCGGCCACGGGATACCCCTGCATGTCGACGAGGACCAGGGCCGCCCGCTGATCGGCGGGCAGCTTGGCGAGGGCGACGAGAAGCTGACGGTGGAGGTCCTGGCGCTCGGCGGGCGCCTCGGCCGACTCGTGCGGTTCGAGGAGCTGCTCCAGACGATCCGTGTCGTCCACGGGAGACGTCTTGCGGGAGGCGGCTTTTCTCGCCCGGTCGAGACAGGCGTTGACGGTGATGCGGTGCAGCCAGGTGGTGACGGCGGACTGGCCGCGGAAGGTGTGGGCGGCGCGGAAGGCGGACACGAGCGCGTCCTGCACGGCGTCGGCGGCTTCCTCGCGGTCTCCGAGTGTGCGCAGCGCCACCGCCCACAGACGGTCGCGATGGCGTCGTACGAGCTCACCGAAGGCGTCGGGATCTCCCTCGACATGCCGTGCCAGGAGGTCCTGGTCGTCCACGCCGGCGAGTGTGGCGTCTTCCAACGGTGAGCCCCCTCCCCCTGGTCCGCAGGGTCAGCCTATGACCTTGATCTCCGAGATTCCGCCGCGGAACTCGTTCGCCGAGTCGGCCGGGGCGAGTTCCGTGATGTGGATCAGTACGTACCTGGTTCTGACGGGCTTGTCCAGGGTGGCCTTGAGATTGCTGTCGGTCTGCCCCAGTTCGGTGATGCGCTGGGAGAAGTCCGCCAGGGCTGCCGGGGCCGAGGCGTCCTTGCCGGCGGCGAGGACCTGGGCCTTCTGGCCGGCGCGGTACATGGCGACGTCGACGCCGTACACGTCCCGCACGCTGCCGAGATCGACGACTATGCCGCTGCCGCCCCGGCGGTTGGGCAGGTTGCCGTAGTTCGCGTAGCCCTTGTACGTCCCGGTGATCCAGGCGGTATTGGTGTCGCCGTCGGTGGCGAGAGGGACGTCCTGCGCCTGCACGCCGTCACCGTCCGGGGCGAACGCCGAGGCTCCGGCGATCTTCAGCTTCTTCGGAGTCCGGGGCTCGGGTTTCTCCTGAGTGCCGTCCGCCGACTGCGACTGGGTCGTGTCCTCGGCGCTCTTGCGGTTGAGCATGTGGTCGGCGACCTGCCAACTGGCGAGCCCCAGCGCGGCGATGAGAAGCGCTGAGACCGTCCACTTCAGCGCCTTGCCGGTACGGCTCTGGAGCGGCGGCGGCGGGACGGGCACGGGCTGCGCGGGGGGCTGTCCGACAGGGCGGGTGGCGGGACGGGCGTAGGAGCCCTGCTGGTAGGTGGTGCGCTGGTACTCGGGCGGCGCGGCGAACGTGGGCTCCGGGGGCCGGACGCGCGGCATCTCGGCGACGGCCTTGGCGAGTTCGTCCGGCGTGGTGCAGGGCGGGTCCTGACGCGAGGCGGTGGCGCCCTCGTTGACGAGCGCGCGCATGGCGAGCTCGGACAGACCTCGGTGCACCCCGGCCCGTACCTGGTCGGGGGCGATCAGACCGACGCCCTTGGGCAGCCCCGCGAGACCGTACGCGTCCGTCTCGTACGGCCAGCGCTGTGTCAGCGCCGCGTACAGGAGCGCACCGATCGCCTCGGTGTCGGCGCGCTGGGGGCGTTCCGCGCTGATGCCGCGCAGGGCGGCGTTCACGGCGAGGCCGCGGATCCGGTACTGGCCGGTGGAGCTGCGCAGTACGGCGCTGGGCGTCAGCTTCAGATGGGCCAGGCCCTCGCGGTGCGCGGCGGCCATCGCCTGGGAGACCTGGCTGACGAGCTGGTAGGCGTCGTGGGCCTCCATGGGGCCCGCGGCGAGGATCGCGGTGAGTTCCGTGGCGTCGGGCAGCCATTCGTGAACGACGTAGACGAGGTCGTTCTCCTCGACGGCGTCGAGGACCTGGACGAAGCGCGGGTCGCCGAGGAGCGCGGAGGAGCGGGCCGCCGCCAGGACGGAGCGGGCGCGTGGGTGGTCGGCGGGCAGGAGGTGGACGCCGACGGCGCGGCGCAGCTTCTCGTCGACCGCACGCCAGCTGCTGAATCCGTCCAGACGGGTGACGCACTCTTCGAGCCGGTAGCGTCCGGCGAGCTTGTGGCCGCTGTGGAGTTCGGGTGCCGTCACGGCCTGCCGGGCCTCCTGGCGCTTTCCGTCGTCCCGCGCGGCCGAGTCGCCGGACCCGGACTCCGCGGGCTTCCTGGCGGCGGATCCGGCCGTTTCCTCGGATCCGGACTCCGCGGCCTCGCCGTCCTCTGTCTTCTGGGCTTTCGCCACCCCGTCGGTGGTGGCCTCGTCCGCCTGGGCGGCCGGCGGTTCGTCACCGCTGTTGTCGGCCACCTCGACGGCAGCCGTGCTCCGTTCCGCCACCGTCGCTCCTGCCTCCCCATCCGTTGCGCACTGTCCAACAGCCACGCCAATTGTGCCCACAGTTGGACGCTATGCACGACACACGGCGGCCGACGATGGTTGTGCTCGGCCGTCGCGAGCTAGCGTCCGAGACGGCCCCGGACCATTCCGACCAAGGCGTTCATCTCTTCGATACGCAGTTTTCGCGCGACGACGAAGAAGGCGCCCAGCAGGACGATTCCGCCGGCCGCCAGTGCGGCGAACGAGCCGAGAACCTCACTGCCGAGCTTCTGGAGCACGAAGTAGGCGACCGCGCCGGCCGCGATCGTGCCGGGGACGGACGCCAGACAGAGCCGTGCGTACGTACGCAGCACGCGGGAGCCGTCCAGATCGCCTCCCAGGCGCTTCTTGAGCCTGCGCCAGGCGATGCCCACACCGACGGCGTACGCGAGGCCGTACGAGGCGGCCATGCCCACGACGGCCCAGCGCGAGGGCAGGACGAAGAAGCAGAGGGCGGAGGCGGCGGCGTTCACAGCGGCCACGATGACCGTGTTGTAGAAGGGAGTCCGGGTGTCCTCGTACGCGTAGAAGGCACGCAGCACCACGTACTGCACGGAGAACGGGATCAGACCGAGGCCGAAGGCCATCAGCATGTACCCCATGGAGCGTGCCGATTCGATGCCCGAGGAGCCGAAGATCAGGGTGCACATCGGGATGCCGAGGGCGACGAAGCTGAAGGCGACGGGGACGATCGCGACGGCCGAGTTCCGCAGGCCCTGCGAGATGTCGTCGCGTACGGCTCCGGTGTCCCCGTCGTGCGCGGAGCGGGAGAGCCGGGGCAGCAGGGCCGCCATCACCGAGACCGTGATTATGGCCTGCGGCATGCCCCAGATCAGCTGGGCGTTGGAGTAGGCGATGTAACCCGCGCCCTGGGTGCCGGAGTCGACGCCCGCCGCCGTGGAGAGCTGAGAGACGACCAGCACACCGGCCTGGTTGGCGAGGACGAACAGCACGGTCCACTTGGCGAGCTTCGCGGCCTTGCCGAGGCCGTGGCCGCGCCAGTCGAACCGCAGCCGGATCCGGAAGCCCGTCTCCCGGAGGTAGGGGATCATCGCGAGGGCCTGGACGGTCAGGCCGAGCACCACGCCGACGCCGAGCAGGCGCTCGGCCTCGGGCGGGATGGACGCGACCGTCATCCCGGAGTCCTCGGCCGTGCCGTACACCCAGATGAACATGACGAGGGTGGCGATGATGATGATGTTGTTGAGGACCGGGGTCCACATCATCGCGCCGAACCTGCCGCGGGCGTTGAGGATCTGCCCCATCACCACGTGCACGCCCATGAAGAAGATGGTGATCAGGCAGTAGCGCACGAATGTGACCGCGACGTCGTTGGCCGCCGGGTTGTCGGCGATGCTCACCGACATGAGGCGCACCAGCAGCGGGGCGGCGTACACGGAGAGCGCGGTCAGCGAGCCGAGGATGACGACGACGAGCGTGAGCAGGCGGTTCGCGTACGCCTCGCCGCCGTCCTCGTCGTCCTTCATCGCCCGGATGAGCTGGGGTACGAAGACGGAGTTGAGGCCGCCGCCGATGGTCAGGATGTAGATCATCGTCGGCAGGGTGATGGCGAGCTGGAAGGTGTCGCCGAGGGTGGCGGCGCCGAGCGCGGCCACGATCAGCGCGGAGCGTACGAAGCCGGTGAGCCGGGAGACGAGCGTGCCCGCCGCCATCACCGCACTGGACTTCAGCAGCCCTGACGCCCGCCCGCCCGCCTTCTTCGCGGCCGGCGGCGCGGCGGGCGCCTCGGGCGCGGGGGCCGGCGGCCGGTTGGTCCCCTGCTGGTCGCGGAAGAGATGCGCGAAGGCGTCAGGCTCCTGCTCGTCCGTGCGCGCCCGGGTGGCGTGGTCGGCGCCCGAGAACTGCATGGTCCGCGCGTCGTCCCCGTACGGGACGTGGTGGGAGGGCCCGTCGGGCTCGGGCGGCGGGGGCTGGGCCCAGACACGCGGGTCCGCGGCGTACTGCCGCACCGGCGGCTGCTGGTGCGGGGGCGCCTCCTGATAGCCGCCGGGAGGGGGCGGGGGCGCCGCGCGGTCGTACCGCGCCTCGGGGGCCGGGTCCTGCGCCGAGAAGTCCTGCGCGCCGTAGGGATCCTGCTGGTAGGCGTCCTGGACGTACGGAGCCTGGGGATAGGCGTCCGGCGTGTACGGGTCCGGGCTGTACGGCGCCTGGACGTACGGACTCTGGGAGTAGGGGCCCTGGGCGTGCGGGGGTCCTGTCTGCGGGCCCTGGGCGTGCGGGGTCCCCGGATGCCGACCCTGCGCGTACGGGTCCGGGTTGTGGGGGCCCTGGGCGTAGGGGCCCTGGGCGTGCTCGGGTGCGGGGGCGTGGGGGTCGGTGGTGGGTGGCGGCGGCGGAACATGCCCTGCCGGATCGCCGCCGGCCCCCTGGCCGCGGTCACCGTCGTACGGCGCGTTCATGGTTACCCCACCTCATCGTCCCGGGCCGGCCGGCCACGACATCGCTCAACGGTCCACTTTCTCACCCTTGCCCGACGGGTCCCCGCTTTCCGGACGGGTGTCCGGTGTCGGGTCACTCGGCTGCCCGGGTTCGGTGCCGACGATGTCTGCGGGAGTTTTCCGCCCCGAGGCCAGGGCGGGAGGCGCCTGGGCAGGCCCGGCGTCCTCCTCGGCGGCGAGGCCGGCAGGGCCGCTGCCGTGAGCTTCGTCGCCTTCGGTGCCGCCGTCGGTGCCTTCGTCGGCGGTCTCCGCCGTGGTCTTGTCCTCGGCCGCCCTCGCCGCCACGGCCCGCTTGCGCTGGCTGTACATCTTGACTCCGGCCAGGACCAGGAGCAGCACACCACCGGCGATGACGAGCATCACGGTGGGAGTGAGCTCGGAGACCCTGACCTGGAACTTCATGGGGCCGCCGTAAGGCCGCCCGTCGGTCGTGTACAGCTGCGCCGTGAGCTCCACCGGGCCGTTGGCGTTGGCCGCGCCGGTGAACTTCACCACCTGGGTGTGTCCGCCGTCGACCTTGATCGGCTGCTCGGCGACGGCGCTGCCGTCGTCCAGCTTCAGCCGGGTCGCGTTCGTGGAGTGCAGCCGCAGGACGAGATCGTCGACGCCTTGCAGCAGCTGGTTCTGGACGGTCACCGGGATGGTCGCGCTGCGTCCGGACAGGGTCAGCTCCGACTTCTGGATGAGCTGGACCTCGTTGGCGAGGCTCACCAGATAGCGGTTCACCGAGTCGCGGTACTTCCTGGCGCCCGTCGCGTCGCCCCGCCAGGAGGTCGAGACCGCCCTGTTCACGGCGTTGGCGAACGGTGTCGCCACCCGGTCGGGAAGGGTGAGGATCGCCTTGAACTTCCCGAGCCGTTCGTCGATCCCCTTGATCTCCTCGAACGCAGACGGGGGGAGTTCCCGGGCACGGAGCTTGTCCGGATACCGCGAGGCCCCGGGCACCTTGGTGGTGGCGTTCGTGTCGGGCTTGGCAGCGGCGGCGGCGACCAGGTCGGACGACTGGGTCCAGCGCTCACCGTCCAGCCCCTGGAGGGCACGGGCCATGGACTGCGCCTGGCCGGCCGAGGGGGTCCGCTGCGGGGCGACGACGACGTCGCGCTGCTTCGAGGGGTCCTGAAGGGTCACGGCCAGCGACTGGGCGAGGAACTTCTGGACCGCGAGCGTGGAACTGGCGGCGGTGGACAGGTCGCCCTCGAAGGCGGTGGACAGCCTGGTGTCGCTGACCACGGCCGTCGTACCGCCGCCGATGGGGCGCGCGGCGGTCGCCGTGTACGGCAGGTTGTCCTGGATGCTGTCGCTGCGGGAGATCACCTTGTCGGCGCCCGCGGAGGTCGCCACATCGACGATCGACGGGTCGACGGCGCCGTTCACGGGCCACGCGAAGTCGGTGGCCGGCGGCACATGGAGGATGGTCTCCACGGTCTTCGCGGCCACCTCGCTGGAGCCCTGGAGATGGCCGAGGCTGCCGGAGACGTTCTCGCCGCCGTGGGCCAGCGACGCGAGATCGGGGTCGCCGAAGGGCAGCGCGACGACATTGCCGTTGTCCTGGACGGCCTTCTCCAGCGAGTTGAGCCACGTCCGGGCCACGAGCTGGTTCGTACCCGCGACGGTGGCCTTGCCCGCCTTGACGCGGTAGGTGTCGGCCATCGCCTCGACGGTGGCGAGGAGGTCCGGGTCGACGACCCAGGTGACGGGAAGCTGGCTGCCGAGGGAGACGAGCTGCTCCAGCCGCCCGCCCGGGGCCAGCTCCTCGGCCAGGTCGTCGTTCTCGAAGACCGGGGTCTGCCGCTCGTCCGAGCCGGTCTCGGCGGAGACGTGGGAGGTGGAGATCAGCGGCCAGAGGTAGGTGAACTTCGTCTTGGTGTCCACCGGGTCCGGCTGCCACGGCAGGAACGTCCGCCGGATGCCGAGGGTGTGGTCGTACGGTTCGGCCTCCGTACGGCCCGTGAGCGACACACCGAGCTGGTAGACCCCGTCCCCGCCGAGACCGAGCTTGCTCACCGGCACCGACAGGGCGAAGTCGTAGCTGATGCCGGAGGCGAGCTTCTCGAACTCGACCTTGTACTTGCCGCCCACCGGCAGTGGATCGTTCGTGGTGTCGTTGGAACGCTCGTCGGCGTCGTCTATGGCGGTCCGGCCGACGAGCTGCGGGCCCACCCTCAGATCGACCTGGGCGTCGGTGACCGGCTTCTTGCTCTTGTTGGTCACCGTGCCGGAGATCGTGAGGGTGTCCCCCTTCGTCGGCGCGCTGGGCGCCAGGGTGTCGAGCGCGACGGAGACGGTGCTCGACCCGGACGGCTCGGCGGCCGCGCTCGCGGGAAACGCCGTGGCGGCCCCTGTGACGGCCGTGGAGCCGGTCGAGGGCGTCGCGGTCGCCTGAGGGGCCGCGAGGCCCCCCAGCAACCCGGCCAGGAGCGGCACCCCCGCGGCCACGGTGGCGCCGCGCCCCAGCCATCGGCGGGCAGGAGAGTGCTTCATCCCCTGGATGTCTGCCGCCTCGGCCACGCGCCCGCCCGTCCCTCGTCGTCGTCAATGGTCGTCGTCGATTGTGCGTCCACGCATGGTAACGATGTGCGCTGTGGCGAAGTGCCGGGGACCGCCCCCCCCCATGATCGGCAGAATCTCATGGGCGGAGCAAACCGGTGCACCGGAAACCCGGGCGCCGGGGCCGACGGGGGCACGTACCCTTTTCTGTTGTGCCGAACGCCAACGAAGAGACTCCCCATGCACTGAGTCAGGTGCAGCGCCGCGCGGTCAGCGAACTGCTGCGGGTGTCCCCTGTCGCCGACGACCTCGCACGCCGATTCCAGGAGGCAGGCTTCACACTCGCCCTGGTCGGAGGCTCGGTGAGGGACGCCCTCCTCGGTCGCCTCGGCAACGACCTCGACTTCACGACCGACGCCAGGCCCGACGACGTACTGAAGATCGTCCGGCCCTGGGCGGACTCGGTGTGGGAGGTCGGGATCGCCTTCGGCACGGTCGGGGCCCAGAAGGCGGGCCGGGTCGGCGACGACCGGCAGGACTTCCAGATCGAGATCACGACCTACCGCTCGGAGGCGTACGACCGCACGTCACGCAAGCCCGAGGTGTCCTACGGGGACTCCATCGAGGACGACCTCGTACGCCGGGACTTCACCGTCAACGCGATGGCCGTCGCGCTGCCCCAGAAGGAGTTCATCGACCCGCACGGCGGTCTCCAGAACCTCGCGGCCGGTGTGCTGCGCACGCCCGGCACCCCCGAGGCGTCGTTCTCCGACGATCCGCTGCGCATGCTCAGGGCCGCGCGCTTCGCCGCGCAGCTCGACTTCGAGGTGGCCGCGGACGTGGTCGCCGCCATGAAGGCCATGGCCGAGCGTATCGAGATCGTCTCGGCGGAACGCGTACGGGAGGAGCTGAACAAGCTGATCCTCTCCGGCCACCCCCGCAAGGGGCTGGCGCTGCTCGTCGATACCGGACTCGCGGAGCGCGTGCTGCCGGAGCTGCCGGCGCTGCGGCTGGAGAGCGACGAGCACCACCGGCACAAGGACGTGTACGAGCACTCGCTGACCGTTCTGGAGCAGGCCGTCGACCTGGAGGAGAACGGGCCGGACCTGGTGCTGCGGCTGGCCGCGCTGCTCCATGACATCGGCAAGCCCCGGACGCGGCGCTTCGAGAAGGACGGCGGGGTCTCCTTCCATCACCACGAGGTGGTGGGGGCGAAGCTGACCAAGAAGCGGATGACCGAGCTCAAGTACTCGAACGAGTTGGTGAGGGACGTCTCGCGACTGGTGGAGCTGCATCTGCGCTTCCACGGTTACGGGACCGGTGAGTGGACCGACTCGGCGGTGCGGCGGTACGTACGTGACGCCGGCCCCCTGTTGGACAGGCTCCACAAGCTGACCCGTTCGGACTGCACCACCCGCAACAAGCGCAAGGCGGCCGCTCTCTCGCGCGCGTACGACGGCCTTGAGGAGCGGATCGCGCAGTTGCAGGAACAGGAGGAGCTGGACTCGATCCGGCCCGACCTGGACGGCAACGAGATCATGCGGACGCTGGGCGTCGGTCCCGGGCCGGTGATCGGAGCCGCGTACAAGTTCCTCCTGGAACTGCGGCTGGAGAACGGGCCGATGGAGCGGGACGAAGCGGTGAGCGCGCTGAAGGAATGGTGGGCCAACCAGAGCTGAGGTCCGGGCGGCCGTGCTCGCGGTCGATGTTTCACGTGAAACATCGACCGGACCCACAAGGCTTCACGCCGCAGCGAGGGGGGCGATGTTTCACGTGAAACATCGCCCCCCTCGCTGCGCTACCCGTCCTTCTTTCTGAGCTTCCGCCAGCGGAACAGCCCCACCGCGACGGCCGAATAGACCACCGCGACGCCGAGTACGAGCGGCACCGAGCGCCCGTCCGGCGGCAGTACCAGCGCGGCGACCCCCGCGGCCCCCACGAAAGCGACGTTGAACAGCACGTCGTAGAGGGAGAAGATCCGCCCCCGGTACTCGTCGTCCACCGATGTCTGCACCACCGTGTCCGTCGCGATCTTCGCGCCCTGGGTGACCAGACCGAGGACGAACGCGGCGGCGAGCATCGGGGCGGGCGCGAACGGCAGCCCGAGTGCCGGTTCCAGTACGGCCGCCGACCCGGCGCACACGACCATCCAGCCGAACGAGCCGAGACGGCCGACGGCCGACGGCGTGACGATCGCGGCGGCGAAGAAACCCGCTCCCGAGACGAGGAGCGCCACCCCCAGCAGGGCGAGTCCGTCGTCCTCGTCGCTCGTCCAGGCGTAGCGGCAGAGCATCAGCACCATCACGGTCAGCGCCCCGTAGCAGAAGCGCATCAGTGTCATCGCGATGAGCGCGGCCGCCGCGTCACGCCGCTCCGCCAAATGGAGCAGTCCATGGCCGAGGCCCCGTGCGGTCGACCTGAGCGCGGCCCTCAGGCGTGGCTGCACCAGTCCCGGATCGGGGCCGAGGAGATCACGCGCCATGGTGACGGACGCCAGCGCCGACGACAGGTACAGCAGGGCGGCCAGCAGCACCACGGCGGCGTCGGAGTCGGCGATGAGCAGCCGCACCAGGAAGGCGAGACCGCCGCCCGCGGTCGCGGCGAGCGTTCCGGCGGTCGGGGAGAGGGAGTTGGCGACAACCAGTCGCTCGTCCTCGACGACGCGGGGCAGCGCGGCCGAGAGCCCGGCGAGTACGAACCGGTTGACGGCCGTGACGGCCAGGGCGGAGGCGTAGAAGAGCCAGTCCGGCAGCGAGGTGAGGATCAGTACGGCGGTGCAGGCGGCCAGGAGCGCCCGCAGCAGGTTCCCGAACAGGATGATCTGGCGCCGCCGCCAGCGGTCGAGCAGTACCCCGGCGAACGGACCGATGACCGAATAGGGCAGCAGCAGTACGGCCATGGCCGACGCGATGGCGCCCGGGGTGGCCTGCTTCTCGGGGGAGAACACGACGTGCGCGGCGAGCGCGACCTGGAACACCCCGTCGGCCCCCTGCGACAGCAGACGCACGGTCAGCAGGCGGCGGAAGTCGGGCAGACGCAGGAGCACGCGCAGATCGCGCACGGCAGACATGTGGATCAGCGTCACACACGATGCCCGCGCCGTACGTGAGGGGTCCCCGGGCAGCGTGCCCGGGGACCCCTCGGTGGTATGTCTACGGGGAGGCCGTTCTCCCCGGGTGTTCTAGCGCTCGACGTCGCCGCGGATGAACTTCTCCACGTTCTCGCGGGCCTCGTCGTCGAAGTACTGCACCGGCGGGGACTTCATGAAGTACGAGGACGCGGAGAGGATCGGGCCGCCGATGCCGCGGTCCTTGGCGATCTTCGCGGCGCGCACGGCGTCGATGATGACACCGGCGGAGTTCGGGGAGTCCCAGACCTCCAGCTTGTACTCCAGGTTCAGCGGGACGTCGCCGAAGGCGCGGCCCTCAAGGCGGACGTACGCCCACTTGCGGTCGTCCAGCCAGGCCACGTAGTCCGAGGGACCGATGTGGACGTTGTCGGCGCCCAGGTCGCGGTCCGGGATCTGCGAGGTGACGGCCTGCGTCTTGGAGATCTTCTTGGACTCCAGGCGCTCGCGCTCCAGCATGTTCTTGAAGTCCATGTTGCCGCCGACGTTCAGCTGCATCGTGCGGTCCAGGACCACACCGCGGTCCTCGAACAGCTTCGCCATGACGCGGTGCGTGATGGTTGCGCCGACCTGCGACTTGATGTCGTCACCGACGATCGGCACACCGGCCTCGGTGAACTTGTCCGCCCACTCCTTCGTACCGGCGATGAAGACCGGGAGGGCGTTGACGAAGGCGACCTTGGCGTCGATGGCGCACTGCGCGTAGAACTTCGCGGCGGCCTCGGATCCGACGGGCAGGTAGCAGACCAGGACGTCGACCTGCTTGTCCTTGAGGGTCTGGACGATGTCGACCGGCGTCTCGTCGGACTCCTCGATCGTCTCGCGGTAGTACTTGCCCAGACCGTCGTAGGTGTGGCCGCGCTGGACGGTCACGCCCGAGTTGGGCACGTCGCAGATCTTGATGGTGTTGTTCTCGCTGGCACCGATGGCGTCCGCGAGGTCGAGGCCGACCTTCTTGGCGTCGACGTCGAAGGCGGCGACGAACTCCACGTCCCGCACGTGGTAGTCGCCGAACTGGACGTGCATCAGACCGGGCACCCTGCCGGCCGGATCGGCGTCCTTGTAGAACTCGACGCCCTGCACCAGCGAGGCGGCACAGTTGCCCACGCCGACAATGGCTACGCGAACGGAACCCATCCTGGTTGCTCCCTGTGTGTGATCTCAATGTTGCGATGAAGCCCCGCGCTGATGCGGAACCTCATGGGGTGGTGTCCCCGGACGGATCCGGCTGGCCGGGGGCTTCCGGAGGCGAACCCCCGGAAGACCCCCGGAGCCGGGGCAGGCCGTCCGTGTCTCCCGTTGTGCTGCTGTTGGTCGTGCCGCTCGATGTACCGCCGGCCGCGCTGTCCCGCTCCGGAGCGGGGCTGTCCGGGCCGGGTCGTCGCTGATCCCGTCCCGCCCGCTCGCTCTCGATGAGCTCGTTGAGCCAGCGCACTTCGCGCTCCACGGATTCCATTCCGTGCCGCTGAAGTTCGAGCGTGTAGTCGTCGAGACGTTCACGGGTACGGGCCAGGGAGGCGCTCATCTTCTCCAGCCGCTCCTCCAGCCGGCTGCGACGGCCCTCCAGCACGCGCATCCGGACTTCGCGCTCCGTCTGTCCGAAGAAGGCGAAGCGAGCGGCGAAGTGCTCGTCCTCCCAGGCATCCGGGCCCGTCTGCGAGAGCAGCTCCTCGAAGTGCTCCTTGCCGTCCGCCGTCAGCCGGTAGACGATCTTGGCGCGTCGGCCCGCGAGTGACGCGGCGAGCGCCTCGTCGGGCGCACTGCCCGACTCCTCGATCAACCAGCCGCTGGCGACCAGCGTCTTGAGGCAGGGATAGAGCGTCCCGTAGCTGAAGGCCCGGAAGATCCCCAGCGAGGTGTTGAGCCGTTTCCGCAGCTCGTACCCGTGCATCGGGGATTCGCGCAGCAGACCCAGGACGGCGAACTCAAGGATGCCCGAGCGTCTGCTCACTGTTCGCCTCCCCCGTCGTCCTGGCCGCTTATGTCGTCCCGATGTATCGACTCGATACATCGGGACGATAGAACACCGATGCTCATGGGACAAGAGGGGCCATGGTGAACGGCGTCACATCATCAATTCACAGCGAGTAACTTGCCTGGTTTGGGGTGAAGTTCAGATCTCGGAGGGGTTTGACCCTGCGTAGTCTGTGCGGCATGCAGACCACCGGGAACCGCGTGACGCGTGAGAGCGTCGTCGTTCTGGATGCATGCCGGATGAGCCCGACGGCGGGTACATCCGTATTCATCTCGGGGGGACCGGAACTCAACTGCCGCTTCCAGGCGCCCGCGCCTGCCCGAGGAGTAGTCGTTAGATGAGTGAGCACCGTCGCAAACAGCCACAGCCGCAAGGTGGCCAGGGTGGCGGACGAGCCGCGGCCAGGCGCGCCGCACAGCGGCCGTCGGGCCGCCGTGCGGACCCTTCCCGTGGAGTCCCCACGGCCTCCCACTCAGACTCCTACGAACCGGAGCCTTCCTACGGAGGGCGCGCCGAAGCACGTAAGGCGGCTCAGCGGGGCCGCCGACGTGCAGCCGAGGGCGGCGGCGCCGGGGCGGGAGGCCACGGCGCGGGCCGCCGTGGCGGTGGGCCAGGAGGTCCTGGCGGTGCCGGCCGGGGGCGCGGAGGACGGCCGGGCAAGAAGCGGCTGATCGACTACCCGCGCCACGACAAGTACGGCTGGCAGCGCTGGATGCCGTCCTGGAAGCTGGTGACCGGCCTTTTCATCGCCTTCATGGGCGGTCTGATGGCCGCCGGCACGATCGCGTACGCCATGGTCGAGGTGCCGAAGGAGAACCTGGCCTCCAAGGCGCAGAACAACGTCTACCTCTGGGACGACGGGACGCCGATGGTCGCCACCGGCGGTGAGGTCAACCGGCAGATCGTCGGGATCGAGCAGATCCCCGAAGCGATGCAGAACGCCGTGATCTCGGCGGAGAACAAGACGTTCCGCAAAGACGCGGGTGTCGACCCGATGGGCATCGGCCGGGCCGTGTTCAACATGGCCAGGGGTGGTCAGACGCAGGGTGGATCGACGATCACCCAGCAGTTCGTCAAGAACGCCATGCTGAACCAGGAGCAGACCTTCAAGCGCAAGTTCGAGGAGCTGTTCATCTCGATCAAGGTCGGCGCCGACCTGGACAAGAACGAGATCATGGCGGGCTACCTCAACACCTCCTACTACGGACGCGGCGCCTACGGCATCCAGGCGGCGGCCCGTACGTACTACAACGCCGACGCCAAGGATCTCAACGCCAGCCAGTGCGCCTTCCTGGCGACCCTGCTCAAGGGCGCGACGTACTACGACCCGAACGGCAACCCGTCGATCGACAAGAACGCCAGCGCGAAGAACAACACCGAGCGCGCCCAGAAGCGCTGGTTGTGGATTCTCGACGAGATGGTCAAGGACGGCCACCTCAGCGCGCAGGAGCGGGCGACGTACAAAGAGTTCCCGATGCCGGGGCCGCCTAAGCAGAACGCGCAGCTCAGCGGTCAGATCGGCTACCTCGTGGACCTCGCCAAGGCCTACTTCATCAACAACAACGACCGGGGCATCACGGCGGACGACCTGGCCAAGGGCGGCTTCGAGATCAAGACGACCTTCAACAAGAAGAAGGTCGAAGCGCTCGAGAAGGCGGTCACCGACGTCTACAAGGCGAACATCGACCCCAAGAAGCGCAAGGACAAGGACACCCACGTCCAGTTCGGTGGCGCCTCGGTGGACCCCGAGACCGGCAAGATCGTCGCCATCTACGGCGGCCAGGACGCCACCAAGCACTTCACCAACAACGCCGACCAGACCGGTGCCCAGGTCGGATCGACCTTCAAGCCGTTCGTGCTGGCGGCGGCGATGCGTGACGGTGTGCGCGATCCCGAGCTGGGGCCGGAGCAGGGTGATGAGTCCCGTACACCGGTCTCGCCGGACAAGAGTCAGTACAACGGCGAGAACAAGCTGAAGATCAAGGACTACAACGGCGAGATCTGGACCAACGAGGAAGGCAAGCAGTGGGAGCAGCGCAACGACGGTGACGAGTCCTACGAGGACATCAACCTGCGCGAGGCCATGAAGGTCTCGGCCAACTCGCCGTTCGTTCAGCTCGGCATGGACGTCGGCATTCCGCAGGTCAGGCAGTCGGCCGTCGACGCGGGACTGCTGGAGGACAGCCTTCCGGGCGGTAACAACCCGTCGTTCTCCATCGGCATCTCCGACCCCAGCGCCATTCGCATGGCGGGCGCGTACGCCACCTTCGCCGACAACGGCACGCAGCGTGAGCCCTACTCCGTCCAGGAGGTCAAGGAGAAGGGCGCCGTCGTCTTCAAGTACGACAAGAAGCCCCAGGCCAGGTTCGACTCCGACGTCGCCAACAACGTGACGGACGTCCTGAAGTCCGTGGTCATGGAGAAGGGCGGCACGGGTACCTCCGCCCAGCTGCCCGACGGCCGCGAGGTGGCCGGCAAGACCGGTACCACCGACGGCAACAAGTCGGCCTGGTTCGTGGGCTACACCCCGCAGCTCTCGACCGCCATCGACATGTACCGGCTGGACGACAACGCGGAGAACAAGGACCGCAAGTTCCTGGAGATGTTCGGCACCGGCGGCCAGGAAGAGATCCACGGTGCGTCGTTCCCGGCCGACATCTGGCGCGAGTACATGACGGTGGCGATGAAGGGCACGAAGGCCCTGAAGTTCCCCGAGCCCGCACCGATCGGCGAGGCCGTCTACGGAGGCGGCGTGCCGTCCCCGACGCCCACCCCGACCGCGACGCCCTCGGAGACGCCTTCCGAGACGCCTTCCGAGACGCCTTCCGAGAAACCGTCGCCGACGATCAGCGAGTCCGAGTCCTGTGACCAGTGGAACGGCTGCGAGGACGGTGGTCCTGGTGGTCCCGGTGGTCCCGGTGGTCCGGGTGGTCCGGGCGGTGAGGATCCGGGCGGGGTCATCGGGGATCCGGGCAACTCGTCCAGTCCGCCACCGGACGAGGGAGACGACGAGGGCGGCGATGGCGACGACAACGGAGGCTTCTTCGGCGGACCGGGAGGCTGAGCGCCCCGGCGGTCGGAGGAGCGTGACCGGCGAGAGGCACTGAGCCGGGCGTGATCCGCGGCCCGCCGAGAAGGACCTGGGACTGCCCGAAGGCCGTCGCACCAGCGCCGTACACACACCGTGTCCGGCCCGGTTCGGCGGCCTTCGCCGTGCCACGGCGGCGTACGGCAGGATGGGCGGCATGCCGAGCACAGAAGACACCACGGTGCCCAAGGACCGGCCGGTCGTACCGCCCACCCGGCGGGACCGGATCGCCGCGTCCGGCAGCGAGCTGATCGGCGGTCCCATCGGCCGCTGGGCCTGGTACGGCGGCAGCCGGCTCACCCCGGTGCGGGTGGTCGTGCTGGTGGCGATCGGGATGTTCGCGCTCGGCATGGTGCAGAAGATGCCCTGCTACGAGTGGGCGTGGTTCCGGGGCGCCAGCTCGCAGTACACGCACGCCTGTTACTCGGACATCCCGCACCTCTTCCTCGGGCGCGGTTTCGCCGACGATCTCGTGCCGTACTTCGACCAGCTCAGCGGTGACATGCAGTACCTGGAGTACCCCGTCCTGACGGGTCTGTTCATGGAGGTCGCGTCCTGGTTCACCCCGGGCGGCGGCTCGATCCAGCACCGCGAGCAGATGTACTGGATGGTCAACGCGGGGATGCTGATGATCTGCGCGGCGGTCATCGCCGTCTGTGTCGCCCGCACCCACCGGCACCGCCCCTGGGACGCCCTGCTTCTCGCCCTCGCGCCCGCCTTCGCTCTCACCGCCACCATCAACTGGGATCTGCTTGCCGTCGCGCTCCTGGCGGCCGGGATGCTGATGTGGTCGCGCGCCCGTCCGCTGGCTTTCGGCATCCTCATCGGCCTCGCGACGGCGGCCAAGCTCTATCCCGTACTGGTGCTGGGGCCGCTGCTGCTGCTGTGCTGGCGCGCCGGGCGGCTGCGGGAGTTCGGGGTCGCGCTGGGCGGAACGGCCGCCTCGTGGCTGCTGGTGAACCTGCCGGTGATGCTGCTCGCGCCGGAGGGGTGGAAGAAGTTCTACACCTTCAGCCAGGAGCGGCAGGTCGACTTCGGATCGTTCTGGCTGATCATCACGCAGCGCACCGGTCAGTCCCTGGAGGTCGAGACCGTCAACACGTGGTCGATGGCGCTGATGGTCCTGGCGTGCGCGGGCATCGCGGCGCTCGCGCTGACGGCGCCGAGGCGGCCCCGATTCGCTCAGCTTGCCTTCCTGGTCGTCGCCGCCTTCATCCTGACCAACAAGGTCTACTCGCCGCAGTACGTGCTGTGGCTGATCCCGCTCGCCGCGCTGGCCCGGCCGCGCTGGCGCGACTTCCTGATCTGGCAGGCCTGCGAGGTCATGTACTTCCTGGGCATCTGGATGTACCTCGCGTACACGACGAGCGGGGACGCCCACAAGGGACTGCCGACCGAGGGCTACCAACTGGCCATCGCGCTGCACCTGCTGGGGACGCTGTACCTGTGCGCCGTCGTCGTACGGGACGTCCTGCTGCCGGAGCGGGACGGCGTACGGCGCGACGGTTCGGACGATCCGTCGGGCGGGGTGCTGGACGGGGCGCGGGACGTGTTCGTGCTGGGGCAGGCGGCCCGGCCGGCGGCGCCCGCGGCGCACACGGTGGAGGCGACGCAGCGGGTGTCGTGGGGGGTGCGGCCGCCGGGAGCCGCGTGAGGCTCGGGCGGGTGGCCGGACGGGCGGACGGCCCGGCCCCGGCGTGATCGCCGGACGGGGCGGCTCATCGTCCGCGTCCGTCCGGCGGCCCGGGCAGGTCGGCGTTTCGGGTGTTCCGGCGGGCTAGCGGTCCACGAGGCGGTCGAACTGGGTCGTCGTGTGGCGCAGGTGCGCCACCAGCTCGTCGCCCACCTTGGGCTCCTGCGCGTCGGCCGGCACGAACAGGATCGACACCTGCATGTGCGGCGGCTCGGCGAACCAGCGCTGCTTGCCCGACCAGACGAACGGTGACAGGTTCCGGTTGACCGTCGCCAGGCCCGCCCGCGCCACGCCCTTGGCGCGGGGCATCACGCCGTGCAGGGCCTTGGGGGCCTCAAGCCCGACCCCGTGCGACGTTCCGCCCGCGACGACCACCAGCCAGCCCTCGGAGGCGGTCTTCTGCTGGCGGTAGCCGAACCGGTCACCCTTGACGACGCGCGTCACGTCCAGCACCGCGCCCCGGTACTCGGTGGCGTCGTGATCGCCGAGCCACAGCCGCGTCCCGATGCGGGCGCGGAAGCGGGTCTGCGGGAACTGCCGCTGGAGACGGGCCAGTTCCTCGGCGCGCAGATGGCTGACGAACATGGTGTGCAGCGGGAGCCGGGCGGCCCGCAGCCGGTCCATCCAGCCGATGACCTCCTCGACCGCGTCGGATCCGTCCGTACGGTCGAGCGGCAGGTGCAGGGCGAAGCCTTCGAGCCGTACGTCCTCGATGGCCGCGTGCAGCTGGTTGAGCTCCTCCTCGCGGACGCCGTGGCGCTTCATGGAGCTCATGCACTCGACGACGACGCGGGCGCCCACGAGGGCGAAGACGCCGTCGACCGAGGAGACGGAGCGGATGACGCGGTCGGGCAGCGGCACGGGCTCCTCGCCGCGGCGGAAGGGGGTCAGGACCAGCAGGTCGCCGCTGAACCAGTCCTTGATGCGGGCGGCTTCGTAGATGGTGCCGACCGCGAGGATGTCGGACTCGAAGCGGGTGGTCTCCTCGGAGAGCCGCTCGTGACCGAAGCCGTAGCCATTGCCCTTGCAGACCGGGACGAGGCCCGGGAACTGGTCAATGACCGACTTCTGGTGCGCCCGCCAGCGCGCGGTGTCGACGTAGAGGGAGAGCGCCATGCCGGTCCGGAACCTTTCTCTCGGCTGCGGTGTATGAAGGATATGAACGTTCTTGAGGGCCTTGGGGGCCTTACGCAATTATTGGGCGCGCTGGTGCGGTTCACCGGTGGCTCGCACCGCAGCGTGCTGACCACCGGCACTCCGCCGCCCAGGGGCTCGGGGTCAGCGCCGAGACATGTACATGTCGAGAGCCTTGTGGAGCAGCTTGTTGAGCGGGAAGTCCCACTCACCCACGTACTCGACGGCCTCGCCACCCGTGCCCACCTTGAACTGGATCAGACCGAACAGGTGATCGGTCTCGTCGAGGGAGTCGGAGATCCCGCGCAGGTCGTAGACGGTGGCCCCCATCGCGTACGCGTCACGGAGCATCCGCCACTGCATCGCGTTCGACGGCCGGACCTCCCGCTTGTGGTTGGCCGACGCCCCGTAGGAGTACCAGACGTGGCCGCCCACGATGAGCATCGTCGCGGCGGCGACGTTCTCCCCCTCGTGCCGGGCGAAGTAGAGCCGCATGCGGTTGGGGTCCTCGGAGTTGAGGACGGTCCACATCCGCTGGAAGTACGAGAGCGGGCGGGGCCGGAAGTGATCGCGCTCGGCCGTGATCTCGTACAGCCGCTGCCACTCCTCCAGGTCGTTGTAGCCGGCCTGGACGACCTCGACGCCCGCCTTCTCCGCCTTCTTGATGTTGCGCCGCCAGAGCTGGTTGAAGCCCTTGAGGACATCGTCCAGGGAACGGTTGGCCAGCGGCACCTGGAAGACGTAGCGGGGCTGTACGTCTCCGAAGCCGGCCCCGCCGTCCTCGCCCTGCTGCCAGCCCATCTTGCGCAGCCGGTCGGCGACCTCGAAGGCGCGCGGCTCGATGTGGGTGGCCTCGACGTCCCGCAGCCGCTTGACGTCCTGGTCCTGGATCCCCGACTTGATGGCCCCGGCGTCCCAGCGGCGGATCACCACGGGCGGGCCCATCTTCACGGAGAACGCGCCCTGGTTCTTCAGATGGGCCAGCATCGGCTGGAGCCATTCGCTCAGGTTCGGGGCATACCAGTTGATGACCGGGCCCTCGGGCAGATACGCCAGATACCGCTTGATCTTGGGAAGTTGGCGGTAGAGCACCAGGCCGGCGCCGACCAACTGGCCGTCCCTGTCGAACCAGCCCAGGCTCTCCGAGCGCCACTCCGTCTTCACGTCCGCCCACGCGGGGACCTGGCAGTGGCTGGCCGCGGGCAGGCTCTGGATGTACGCCAGATGCTGCTCGCGACTGATGGTGCTCAGCGTCAGGGTCATGCGGGGCGCTCCTCGCAGATGTGTCCCCATGGAGTAGGGGGGGCTCCGGCTCTCGCGCCGAAGCCTACTTGCCGATGGAGCGCCCCGGCTGGCCACGGGGCGGAGCGGGCCTCGGGCCCGCCTTCGGAGCGGGTGCTAGCCGATCACTCCGCCGAACAGGCCGCCGTGTGCCATCCCGAGGTAGAAGCCGACCCCCGCCGAGCCCAGGCCCATGAGCGTCGCGAACCGCTCGTGTGTCGTCACGGAGACGAACTGGCTGTACAGGCCGGTGAGGATGCCGATGAGCCCCGCCCAGGAGCTGAGCAGATGCAGGTTGTGGAACATCCCGGAGATGAACGCGAGGACGCCCAGCACCGCGGTCACCCAGAGCAGGGTGTCCTGGAGGGGATGGGGCCGATGATCGGTGGCGAAGAGAGAACCGGTGGTCGACTTCGGTTGCGTTGCCTGTGCCATGGGGCACCTCCTGGCGCCTTGCCGGAAGCGGCGCATCGTCACGCCGCCCACACCCGATGTGTACAGAGTGCGTCCGTACCCGGCCGGATTTCAACCGGAAGCCGGTCTGCGGGTAGTCTGTACGGTCTGCACCGGTGTCTGCCCAGGCCAGAAAGCGATCATCGCTCGTCGAGCGGGATTGTCAGTGGCGGCCGATACCGTTGCTCACGCATCACGACCCTCCTGCCACGGAACGACCGTGGCCGCTGAGTCCAAAGGAGGTGGGTTCCACATGCGTCACTACGAGGTGATGGTCATCCTCGACCCCGATCTCGAGGAGCGAGCAGTCTCCCCGCTGATCGAGAACTTCCTCTCCGTCGTCCGTGAGGGCGAAGGAAAGGTTGAGAAGGTCGACACCTGGGGCCGTCGTCGTCTCTCTTACGAGATCAAGAAGAAGCCCGAGGGCATCTACTCGGTCATCGATCTGCAGGCTGAGCCCGCGATCGTCAAGGAGCTCGACCGACAGATGAACCTGAACGAGTCGGTCCTCCGGACCAAGGTCCTCCGTCCCGAGACCCACTGAGCTCCTAGCTCAACGGTCGTCGGGTCCGAGTAGCAGCCAGGCAGCAAGCAGAAATCCCCGCCGAGAGGTTCACCCAATGGCAGGCGAGACCGTCATCACGGTCGTCGGCAATCTCGTCGACGACCCCGAGCTGCGCTTCACCCCGTCCGGTGCGGCGGTCGCGAAGTTCCGTGTCGCGTCCACTCCCCGCATCTTCGACAAGCAGACCAACGAGTGGAAGGACGGCGATGGCCTGTTCCTCACCTGCTCGGTCTGGCGTCAGGCGGCGGAGAATGTCGCCGAGTCGCTTCAGCGGGGCATGCGCGTCGTCGTGCAGGGCCGGCTGAAGCAGCGGTCCTACGAGGACCGCGAGGGCGTCAAGCGCACGGTCTACGAGCTGGACGTCGAGGAAGTCGGCCCCAGCCTGAAGACGGCCACGGCCAAGGTCACCAAGACCACCGGTCGCGGTGCCCAGGGCGGTTACGGCGGTGGCGGCGGTCAGCAGCAGGGCGGCGGCAGCTGGGGCGGCGGTCCCGGTGGTGGCCAGCAGGGCGGCGGCGGAGCACCCGCCGACGACCCCTGGGCGACCAGCGCGCCGGCCGGCGGCCAGCAGCAGCCGCAGGGCGGCGGGGGCAACGGAGGCGGCTGGGGCGGAAGCTCCGGCGGTTCCGGCGGCGGCTACTCGGACGAGCCGCCCTTCTAGGGCAGCTCGCTCCCACTTTCTTGATCACACAGGAGAAACACCATGGCGAAGCCGCCTGTGCGCAAGCCTAAGAAGAAGGTCTGCGCATTCTGCAAGGACAAGACCCAGTACGTGGACTACAAGGACACGAACATGCTGCGGAAGTTCATTTCCGACCGTGGCAAGATCCGTGCCCGCCGCGTCACCGGCAACTGCACGCAGCACCAGCGTGACGTCGCCACGGCCGTCAAGAACAGCCGTGAGATGGCGCTGCTGCCCTACACGTCCACCGCGCGATAAGGGGAGGGTGACCTAATCATGAAGATCATCCTCACTCAAGAGGTCTCCGGCCTCGGCACCGCCGGCGATGTCGTCGAGGTCAAGGACGGGTACGCCCGTAACTACCTGGTTCCGCGTGGTTTCGCGATCCGCTGGACCAAGGGTGGCGAGAAGGACGTCGAGCAGATTCGTCGCGCTCGCAAGATCCACGAGATCGCCACCATCGAGCAGGCCAACGAGATCAAGGCCCGCATCGAAGGCGTGAAGGTACGTCTGGCCGTTCGCTCCGGCGACGCCGGCCGTCTCTTCGGCTCCGTCACCCCGGCCGACCTCGCTTCGGCGATCAAGTCCGCCGGTGGCCCGGACGTCGACAAGCGTCGTATCGAGCTCGGTTCGCCGATCAAGACCCTGGGCTCGCACCAGGTGTCCGTGCGTCTGCACCCCGAGGTCGCCGCGAAGTTCGGCGTCGAGGTCGTGCCCGCGTAGGGCTCTGACCGAATTGGTTCACCGGGTCCGCCCGGTGGCCGGTAGACAGTGGGAGGGCCGCGCCCCAGCCGGGGGTGCGGCCCTCTCGTCGTTTCACGTGAAACCACAGCGATCCCGCCCCGGCGCTCCCGACTCGCCCCGCGGTCTCGACCCGCCCGGCTCCGGTCAGCGGGTGGCGCCCGTGACCAGCCAGTGGCCGGACCGGGTGCGCAGCCACAGCGTCAGCATGCGGACCGCCATCATGAGCGTCATCGCCCACCACAGGGCGGTGAGGCCGCCCCCGAACACGGGCACCAGCAGGGCGGCCGGGGCGAAGACCGCCAGCGTCACGACCATCGCCTTCGCCAGATAGGGACCGTCCCCCGCTCCCATCAGCACACCGTCCAGGACGAAGACGATGCCCGCGATCGGCTGGGTGACGGCCACCACCAGAAGCGCAGGCAGCAGGGTGTCCTGGACCACCTGGTCGCCGGTGAACAGCGGGATGAACAGCGGCCGCGCCAGCACGATGAGCACCCCGAGCCCGACGCCGGAGACCACGCCCCACTGCACCATGCGACGGCACACGTCCCTGGCGCCCTGGGGATCGTTCGCCCCCAGATACCGGCCGATGATGGCCTGTCCGGCTATGGCGATGGCGTCGAGCGCGAAGGCCATCAGGCTCCACAGGGACAGGATGATCTGGTGCGCGGCCACATCGGCGTCACCGAGGCGGGCGGCGACGGCGGTGGCGATCATCAGGACGGCGCGCAGGGAGAGCGTACGGACGAGGAGAGGGACGCCCGCCTGGGCGCTCGCCCGTATGCCGGCGGAGTCGGGCCGCAGCGAGGCGCCGTGGCGACGGGCCCCTCGTACGACCACCACCAGATAGGCGGTCGCCATGCCGAACTGGGCGATGACGGTGCCCCAGGCGGAACCGGCGATGCCAAGACCGGCGCCGTAGACGAGACCCACATTGAGGACCGCGTTGGCGGCGAAGCCGCCGATGGCGACGTACAGCGGGGTCCGGGTGTCCTGGAGACCGCGCAGGACGCCCGTCGCCGCCAGGACGACCAGCATGGCGGGGATGCCGAGGCTGGATATTCGCAGATAGGTGATCGCGTACGGGGCGGCGGTGTCCGAGGCGCCGAAGATGTCGACGAGCCAGGGCGCCAGCGGGAGGGTGATGGCGATGACGGCGGCGCCCAGCAGCAGGGCGAGCCAGATGCCGTCCATGCCCTGCCGGATGGCGGCCTGAAGATCGCCCGCGCCGACGCGGCGGGCGACGGCCGCCGTGGTGGCGTAAGCGAGAAAGACGAAGATGCTCACGGCCGTGGTCAGCAGTGCCGCCGCGATCGCGAGACCGGCGAGCTGCGGAGTGCCGAGATGGCCGACGATGGCGCTGTCGACCATCAGGAACAAGGGCTCGGCGACGAGGGCGCCGAAGGCGGGTACCGCGAGCGCGAGGATCTCGCGGTCGTGCCGCCGCCGGCCGGTCCCGGGGGACCCTGGGGTCTTGGACGGGCCGGCCCCTGACCGGCTGTCGAGTCCATTGCCGGAGTCACTGTCGGGCCGGGACCCGGGCGCCGTGGGGACCTGTGTCATGCGGTCAATCTAATCTTCCACAGGTAAGAGATGCAATGCGGCTGTGATCCTTACTGTCCGACGGGAACCGGGCCCTGGTGTGCGCCGTTTGCTCGGATCTTGGACCAGCTTGAAAAGTTTTTCTCCCCCACAGCCGGTGGATGGAGAAAGACCAGCTCAGGGTGGGTGCGGCGGCCGGGACGCGAGGTTGTCCACAGTGCTGTCCCCCGGTCCGTGCACAGGTTCGGCGGGGTTCTCCACAGCATATGGTCCTTCGTCCACATGGCCTGTGGATAACCAGATTGGCGGACGGTCCCCGCGGGCCTACCGTGGACCGACGTCCGACGCGCCGGAACCGGAGTCAGGCCACTCGATTTGTCAGTGTCGTGCCGTAGAAAGAGTGGCACGGCGAGGTCCGCTGGGCGGACGGGAGGAGGTGGCCGGATGAGCATCCCCGAGCCATTGGACGACCCCTGGACCGAAGCCGGGCCGAGCGATCGTCTGCCGGTCACCCGCCAGCGCCGCGGTGAGGTGAGGGGCCGCGAGGAGCAGCACGAGCGCGGCAGGGACAACGCGGCGTGGGACGGCGGATCACCCGGCTTCGAGCGGGTGCCCCCCCAGGATCTGGACGCCGAACAGTCCGTCCTCGGCGGCATGCTCCTCTCCAAGGACGCCATCGCCGATGTCGTGGAGATCATCAAGGGCCACGACTTCTACCGTCCCGCGCACGAGACGGTCTTCCAGGCGATCCTCGACCTGTACGCGAAGGGCGAGCCGGCCGACCCCATCACGGTGGCCGCCGAGCTGACCAAGCGCGGTGAGATCACCCGGGTCGGCGGAGCGTCGTATCTGCACACGCTGGTCCAGTCGGTGCCGACGGCGGCGAACGCGTCGTACTACGCGGAGATCGTGCACGAGCGCGCCGTGCTGCGCCGTCTCGTCGAGGCCGGCACCAAGATCACGCAGATGGGATACGCGGCGGACGGCGACGTCGACGAGATTGTCAACTCCGCCCAGGCCGAGATCTACGCGGTCACCGAGCAGCGCACCAGCGAGGACTATCTGCCCCTCGGCGACATCATGGAGGGCGCGCTCGACGAGATCGAGGCGATCGGTTCGCGCAGCGGTGAGATGACGGGGGTGCCGACGGGGTTCACGGACTTCGACTCACTCACGAACGGGCTGCACCCGGGCCAGATGATCGTCATCGCGGCCCGTCCCGCGATGGGCAAGGCTCTCGCCCTGGACACCCCGCTGCCCACCCCCACCGGGTGGACCACCATGGGAGAAGTGCGGCCCGGGGACCTCCTCCTTGACGCGACGGGCCGACCGACACGTGTGGTGGCCGCGACCGGCATCATGCACGACCGCCCCTGCTACAAGATCACTTTTGATGACGGGGCGAGCGTCGTCGCCGATGCCGAACACCAGTGGCTCACGGACACCCGCGCTTCCCGCCGATCAGGTCAGCAAGCCGCCACCGGGCACAACGGGTACCGCGAGCAGCGGACGTTCGCCTCGGTCAAGACCACCAAGGAGATCGCCGAAACGGTCCGCTGCGTCACGTCCGACGGACGCGTGAACCACTCGGTACGGACTACCGCGCCGCTCGACCTGCCCGAGCGTGATCTCCCGGTCCCTCCGTACACGCTGGGCGCCTGGCTCGGCGGCGGAACCGGCGAAGAGGCCACCACCGGCCTGCGCGACATGGGAGTTCTGGGGAACAAGCACATCCCGCAGGAGTACCTACGGGCTTCCATCCCGCAGCGTCGGGCGCTCCTTGCCGGTCTTCTCGACACCGACGGCACTGTGACCGGCACGGGGTCGGTGCGGTTCGCTGTCACGAATCGTGCCCTCGCCGAGGACTTCCGCGAGCTGGTGCTGAGCCTCGGGTATCGGTGCGGGATCTCGACCAAGCGCGTCGAAGGACGGTCGGAAGAGTCCTCCACGTACAAGATCACTTTCACGACCGCGGACGAGGTGTTCCGGCAGAGCCGGAAGCAGCAGATTCAGCGGGACCGGTGCCGGCCGGCGACACCGAAGCTGACGCAGCGTTTCATCACGGATGTGCGGGAGGTCGAGAGCGTTCCGGTCCGCTGCGTTCAGGTGGACAACCCCGCCCACCTGTACCTTGCGACCCGTGCCATGATTCCCACCCACAACAGCACGCTCGCGCTGGACTTCGCGCGCGCGGCCTCCATCAAGAACAACCTGCCGAGCGTCATCTTCTCCCTGGAGATGGGCCGTAACGAGATCGCGATGCGTCTGCTCTCGGCCGAGGCGCGGGTGGCGCTGCACCATATGCGCTCGGGCACGATGACCGACGAGGACTGGACGCGACTGGCCCGCCGGATGCCGGACGTCTCACAGGCACCGCTGTACATCGACGACTCGCCGAACCTGTCGATGATGGAGATCCGCGCGAAGTGCCGCCGGCTCAAGCAGCGCAACGGACTGAAGCTGGTGGTCATCGACTACCTCCAACTGATGCAGTCCGGCGGCTCGAAGCGCGCGGAGAGCCGCCAGCAGGAGGTCTCCGACATGTCGCGAAACCTCAAACTGCTGGCGAAGGAGCTGGAGCTCCCGGTGATCGCGCTCTCCCAGCTGAACCGTGGCCCCGAGCAGCGCACGGACAAGAAGCCGATGGTCTCCGACCTGCGCGAGTCGGGCTCCATCGAGCAGGACGCGGACATGGTGGTGCTGCTGCACCGCGAGGACGCCTACGAGAAGGAGTCCCCGCGCGCGGGCGAGGCGGACCTGATCGTGGCGAAGCACCGTAACGGCCCGACGGCGACGATCACGGTGGCGTTCCAGGGCCACTACTCACGCTTCGTGGACATGGCGCAGACCTGAGCCGGGGATGTTGTAGGGTCTCAGATTTCGTGGCCAAATCTCACGAGCGATGGCCAACCGATGGCATATCGGACACGAATCTGAGACTGGCAGGTCAAGTCGCTCACTCGTATGGGTGAGGCTCCCCGAGCAGGGGGAGGCCGCCGAGTAGGCGGGAGAGAGCGCGGTCAGTGGGTTGCTGCTTTTCTACGCTGGTGCCCACGTTCACTGGTTGGGGGACTGCGTTGCCAGCGGGATGCCGCACTGCAGGCAGCCGTTCGCGTGGTCGTCCCGGCAGACGTAGCCGATGGCACCATCCACGCACCATTCGGCGGCCTCCTCGGACAGCAGGTCGGGCCCGGCATGGAGCAGCCGACGAAGTTCCGTGGTGTCCGCAATGTCGGCCGGGCGGTTGGTGAACCACTCGTCGAACCAAGGCTCGTCTCGGTGTATGCGCCAGTGTGCATTCTCCCGGTCGTCGACAGCCGTAGTGAACCGATCGACGATGCGCCCCCAACTCGGTGTTCCGAACCAGCCGTTGTCGGACGCGCAGAAAAATTTGATCAGGGTTCGCAGGCCGAACTCCTTCTCGCGAAGAGAGTACGCTCGCCCCCAAGCGATCGCGTCCTGTGCCATCTCCGCGAGTTCTTCGCGCGGATCAGCCTCGTGTGCCGGGTCGTCAGGGTTGTGGCAGGCCAGCCCGAGCGCGAGAACAGACTGCCCGGTCGGTAGAGCCCGGGACGGGTTGACGATCGCGAGACCGAGACCGATCCAGTCGACACGGTCGAACGACAGCATCGAGCGCACGAGTCGGGTGGTTGCCGTGTTGATCCGCATCATTGTGCCGTCGTGGAGCGGACTCTTCCCGGCATGCCAGTTCTCGACGGGTGTGTTGCGCCACACGGCCAGGGTGATGCGGGTGGCAGCGAGCCACAGAAGGGCGTCGTCGTCGAGGTGCCCGAACCGCTTGGCGCACTCCTGGGCGCCGTAGGTGATCAACTCTTCCGGTTTCGGCCACTTGTGGCTGTCGGGCCCTTCAGGCCCTTCAGGCGCGTACTCGTAGTCGTCGACGTACTCGTCGAGGATCGCGCTCAACTCGGCAGCGCTGTAAGCCTCGCTGTACTCGGAGCTGTCCGGCTCCTCGACGGTGTACATGTCGTGGTCCCAGGAGACGTACACGTCGCGCCAGAGCACCACGTCATCGCACTCGCCGGCGTTGTCCGTCACAACCGGCCTGATGGTGATCGGGGCAGTACGCCCGTCGGTTCGCTCGCCGTCCTTCTCGGCGGCCCATGCGGTGATGACCCCGAGCGGCTTCGGAAGGAGAGGACCGACCTCGGTGATGCTGAACGGCTCGTCGTCGTCATCGGTGTCGAACCGGCTGTTGACGAACGCGACCGCCTCGGAGGGCGTGCTGACGATGGACTGGCTACCACTCTCGTTGTCAACCACTCGCCACAACGGGCTGTTCTTCACGATGCTCTCCGATCGCGGTGAGCGCACCCGGGGCGGGTGCGATGCGCCGGGTGGCACTGACTCCAATTATGGGCTGATCAACCCATCCGTAGTCCCGAAGGCGCTTGTCGGCGACAACGTTCGGTACGTTCGCGTGCAACCTGCTTTTCGCGACCGCGGCGACACAGCAGAGTCCCACAGCGGAGGAGGCGAAGATGGCGCTGAACAAGAAGGGTTCCCGGCGCATAACCGTTGACGGGATCGAGTACCGCTGGCGGATCCGCAGGAAGCCCTCCTGCATGCAGGGCCTCTGCTGGACACCGCTGACCTATGCGGTTGAAGCGGCCAACGGTAGCCAGCCGGGCACGACCTTGATCTTCACCAGCGGTCAGGCCCATCCCAGCAACTGAGTGGGCGTCGAGACGGGGCCCATTCGCCCAGCTCACGTTGCTGCCAGCATTCGAGAGGCACGGGATCAAGGCTGGGATCCAACCCGGGTCGGTTCTCCTTTCCCGCTCGACCGATCCGCAGGATTCATCGCCCAGTCATGAGATAGAGCGGAGTAGGGCGGCGCATCTGGCCCGGCATCATGGCCTGGTGACCACATGGATGCGCTGCCACTGGGACGAGGAAGACACCTGGTTCTACTTCGAGGTCGACGCCGAAGGCTGGGTGATCCGGCAGGTCGAACTCGAAGGGCCTGAGCTGATCCCGATCGCAGCTGCTTCCCTCGCTGAGTGGCAGCGGGCCCGCGACGCAGGCCGCCTCGGTGACTACGACAGCAGATTCGGGATCACCGCCGAGTTGCCCGTCTCGGAATGGGAAGGCCATGACCCCGAACAACTCACCTTCGAGGAGTTCGAGGATGTCTGGGGGTCTGCCCGTCGCCAAATTGTGGCCCGGCCAAGCTGACCTCTCGGTCCCGCGTGTTGGCGTACTCGCCTTTGCGCAGAGCCGCCTACGGATGAACGTGCAGAGCAAGGAGACCTGTGAAGCGCGACAGTCCAGGTTCGAGATGATGGAGCGGTGTCTCTTCGCTATTTCAATCAGACTGGCTGGACCGCGATCTTCAACGGCACCGACACCGAGATCGGCCGCATGGTGCGTGTGGAGGGCTGGGACCAGGCGACCGGGACGGCCTTGGTCGTCGATCCCAAGCGCGGCGCCCTGCGTCCGGTAACGGACTACGAGGACTTCTCCCACTTGGAACGAGCTGACCAGGTCGTGGCCGCGGTGCCGGGTGGAGGGTGGCTGGTGCACTGGAAGGATGAGGGGCCAGGAGGAGCGCCGCTGACGGAGCAGGTACTGGCCTGGCTCATCACCTCGCAGGGGCGGGCGACAGCCATCACGGTCGATGCCCAGGGGCATGTCGAGGATGCCGATGGCGCCGACGCCTTCATCCCGCCGGGCGAGGACCCGGTGTCCTGATCGGAGCTGGTCAGGCCACGTCGCTTCCGCCGATCGGGCACTCGATCAGTCGTTGACCACCCGCTTAAAGATCTCGGAGAACTCGCCGCTCCCAATCAGTCCGGCGATCACGGCGGTCATGTTGTCGATGCCGGGATCCCTGACGATCAGACCGTCCGAGACCCAGAAGTACCGGCCCCCAAGGGCTTCGTCGGTTCCTGCCCAGAGCTTCATCAGGCGTTCGACTTCCGCAACGGTGAACACAGTCGCAGTCCAACGAGATCCATCCTTCAGAGTCACGAAGACATCGACGTTGCAGACATCGTCCAAGCCCTCGACGTCGCTGGGCAGGAACGACGCCTGGAAGTCCTCCGTGCGGACCCGATACCAGGGCTCGTCCCACCCTCGCTCGATCGCTTCAGACGATGTGCTGTGGCTCATCGCGCGAGTGTCCCTGGTCGGAGCATCCATCTCAACCGAGATCCTCTGCCGCACTGCTGTCCGCGGTCAGAGCCGGGGACATTCGTCCGTACGCAACTGGGGAGGTTCGTATGCCGACACCGCGGAGGGTTCTTGGCATGACCCCGACCCTTCCCCGCACCGTCCGAGCCGTCGACACTGCTCAGCTCCTGGACCTGGCCCAGGAGGCCGCCGTGCATAGCTTCAGCCAGCGGCTCCCGGTCGACTGGCTACGAGAGCACCTCGCCGCAGAAGCGACGCACTACCTGTTCCCGACACTCGTGCAGCGGCTCACGCACCGTCCCGAGGTGCCGCTGCAGTGGAGGTGCCAGCAACTGCTGACCGTCAGCACCGGCGAGCAGATCTGGGGTCTCCTCGACGTCCTTCCCCACACCTTCGACAAGATCCCGGAGACCTTGGACACGGCGTCCAAGAAGGAGATCGTCAACCGCATCGAGCAAGCAGTGAAGGTGCGGGAGTGGATGGAACGGACGGCCGCCGATGCAGGTTCATGAGGTCCGGCGCAGCCGGCTGGGCAGTCTGAGGAAATGACATCGATCTGAGACAGCCGCTTGCCGACACGTCGTGAGACTGGAGGGGAACGTCCAGGTCATAGCGTCGGCGCCTGACACCGAAAGTGAGAACCTACAGGATGAAGCTCTATCGAGACCTGGCCTCTGGTGCAGCTCGGGTTGTTGGGACCTTCAGGGTGGGAGAGCAGCACGGTCACTGGTCGCGAAACCCGTTACCAGCACTCAGCTCTGCAGCGGCTGCCACCATGCTGGGATGGCCCACGGCATCGTGTTCTTCCTCGCTCCGGACGACGAGAGTGCCGCTGCTACGCGCCGACGGGGGCCTGGCCGGATGTTTGAGTCTGTGACCTGCCACTTCATAGAGCCCGATAGTGCCATCGCGGAGTGGGACATGTACTTCGAGGAGCCCTCTGCCGAAACCCCGCCGATCGAGCGGCTCCTTGCGTGGCCGTGGCCGGAGTGGGTCACTGCCCCCTTGAACGATGGCGTCGAGGTGTTCGCTCTGCCGCCGCGGTTGATCCGGGCATTGGCCGACGCCACTCCGTTGAGCTGGAGGAGCTGGCAGAGCGCTGGACCGCGAGGCTCAGGTCCGCCGACGGGGACGAAATGACCGACGATGATCTGCTGGCGGTCCTGCAGGGAGTGTCCCGGCTTGCGGCGTCTGCGGTGACCACGGGCCGCGGCCTCTACAGCTGGAGCTTCTGACCGTCCGGTGAACCTCGACGCAGTCCAGGGTCTCGCCGATGTCCTGCCTGAGCTGCGGAGCGGGGAAGGCCGGGTGACGATTCCCGCCTAGTCAGCGGCAACGAACGCTCCGCCGACGAGGACGGGGACGACCTCGCAAGCGTCCAGCTCTGTCGCGATGGCGACATCGTCCGCATAGCCGCTGTTGATGAGCTCGTGGCCCGATGCACAGGCCGCGACAGTGGCGCCCACGTCTGTCACGCCGTCGAAGGCCGCGGCCGCGACTGCCGCCTCCGGCGAGAGGTCGCTCCGGCCGGCTCGGCGCAGCGCGGCGATCACGGATCCGGCGCCGAGGAGATCTTCGAGCGCGGGCCTGAGGCTGCCGTCGGGCCAGCGCTCACCCGAGGCAATCACCAGTACAGGCTTCTCGGCCGTTCCATAGCCCCGATCCGCCAGCCATCGGCCGACAGCGGTCGCGTTCCTCAGTGCCCCGGCAACCACCATCGCCTCCCCCGCCACGGCGGCGATGGTGGATCCGTTGGGCGAAGGGAGCACCAGCCGCGAAGCGAAGGGAGCACGTCGCAGTGCGGCTGGAGACAACGACCACGGCGACGTCTCGCCGGCCATGCTCCGCCCCATGGCCAGCTGGGCCCCCACCTCGTCAGCGAAGGTCCCAGCGGTCTCGTCACGCCAGCGATAAGGGAACACCTGAGTCCCCGCCTCGACCGCGACCGTCACCGACGTCGTGAACGACAACACGTCGACGACGACAAGGCAGGCGGTGTCCTGCGCGAGAAGCTCCGCGCCGACTGGTCCCCACTCGAACCGCACCCCATGGCAAGCCTGCATGAACCAATCACCCATGAACGGAGATCATGGCAAAGACTCCCGAGTGGACTCCCCGATCGTCGACCGTCTCCGCTTATTGGTTTGCCGCCGGTCGGCCAGGTCGGATAGGAAGCCCGCATGCTACGAGGAAGCAAGGTCGGGCTCAGGGCCCGGCACCAAGAGGACATTCCGATCCTGGAGGCCGAACTCTACGACGACGTGGTCAACGCCTCGCGGGCGGAAGGCCGGCCGTGGCGGCCGATCACGCCCGGCTCGAAGGACTCGCGTGCCGCGGTGGACGACAAGGAGGAGGGGCACGCCCCGTTCTCCGTGGTGGCCTTGGACGGCGGCGCGCTGGTCGGCATCGCGAGCCTGTGGGACATCGACACCCACAACCGCTCCGCTCACGTCGGGCTGGGGCTGCTGCCGTCCGCGCGCGGCCGGGGGTACGGCACCGACGTGGTCGCGGTGCTGTGCCACTACGGCTTCGCCGTGCGCAGCCTGCACCGGTTGCAGATCGAGACGCTCTCGGACAACGTGGCGATGCTGCGCTCCGCCGAGCGCAACGGCTTCGTCCGCGAGGGTGTGCTGCGCTCTTCGGCGTGGGTGATGGGGGAGTTCCTGGACGAGGTGCTGCTCGGACTCCTGGTCGAGGACTGGAAGTAGTCGGGTCTCCCGAAGGCGCACCACGCGCGTCTGCCGCTACAGAGGTGGTTCGGCGAAGAGTTCAACCAGCCAGTGGGCACTCTCCGCGTCTTCCGGGGCTTCCGCGCTGTCGGATGTCCCGGGGAAGAGACGGCCCCATGAGCAGGCCCGGCCGATCGCCCCGAGCCGCCAGGCCAGGGTGACGGCGCGTCGCAGTTCCGCTGGTGCCTGGCCGGACCCTGTCCAGGGCTCCAGGTAAGCGTCCCGAAGTCGCGGCAGTACGTCGGAGCCGTACCGTGCGCGGGCCGCGAGGGCGGGGACCAGCAGGCTGCAGAAGGGGTGTGACACCGCCGCGTCGCCCCAGTCGAAGAAGGTGAAACGGCCCGGCTCGGGGGCGAAGAGCTGACCTTCGTGCAGATCGGAATGGTCGAGCGAATCGGCGATGCCGATTCCGGCCAGTTCCTCGCACCAGTCAACGAGGCGCGGACGTGAGGCGCGCAAGGTCCTGCGGTCGGCCGGCTCCAGCTTGGTGTTCCTGTCGACGACGCTGTCGAAGATCTCGGGGAGGTGGGCGGGGCGGGCGTTGGGTACGCCGAGCAATTCGATCTTCTCGGTGTACGGACGCAGGGCCAGCTGCATCTCGGCGTACTGGCGCAGCAGTTGCTCCCAGGCCCGTGGGCCGCCGGAACCACGGGCCAGTACGTCCCTGAAGAGCGGTCCGCCGTCCGGAAGCAGCGACCATCCACGCGCGGTGTCGACGGCGAGGGGCTTCAGTACGTGCTCGGGGACCCAGCCGGCCAACGCCTCGGTCAGTCCGCCTTCGAAGGCGCTGCCGGGCGGGTTGGCCTTGAACCACACGGTGTCATGTTCTTCGACGGGAATCCGCACCAGCACGGACCAGGGCCGCAGCCGTACCGTCCACCGTCCTGCTTCGCGCAGCCCATGGGCCGCGAGCTGCCGCTCCACCCAGCCGAGGGCTGCTTCCCGCCAACCGTCCTGTTCCCAGGGCGTCACCGCGTCCGGGTACTGCCCCCGGTCCGGGACCACCGAAGCATCGCGTCGCATCGGCCCATTCCATCAGTGTTCCCGGCGCCCTAGTCGCCGCCTCCACCGCCGCCCCCACCGCTCCCGCAGCTGAAGCCGCCCGGTTCCGAGGACGAGTGCGTGTCGGAGAAGTCCGGGTCGTGGGTGTAGTCGTAGTCGTTGTCCGGATCGGTCGCCCTGCCCATGCGTATCAGGGTGCGGCCCAGGCCGGACGGGAGTGAGGTACCCGCGACGAGGCGGCGCAGGCGTCGGTCCGGGTGGGCGGCGGGGCCGTCGAAGAGGTACGTGGGGAGCGTGGCGGCCTTCCTGGCCGTCGCCAACTGGCGCCTGCCCGCCGGGGTGAGCCGGTGGCGGCTCCGGGCGACGAGGCCGAGGGCCACCAGCTCGCGCTTGATCGCCGCGACGTCCGGGCCGCCCCGTACGGCGTTCGCGACGATCTTCAGGCTCCTCCCGCGCGGGCAACTCGCGAGGACCGCCCGTTCGACGGGGTGCTCGGCGAGCCGGTCGTCCTCCTCGACCGCGCGTACCCGGGGGCCGACGATCGTGACGGCCCCCCGGTCACGCAGCGCGAAGAGCGCGGCTTCCAGGACGCGTTGAGGTCCACCGGCCAGATAGGCCACTTCGTACGCTTCGAGTCGTCGCTCGGCCGCCGAGACGCGCCGCCGGTTCATGGTCCGCACAGGAGCCCCCGTCCCTGATGTCGTACCTGATGTCGTCTTTCGCCAGTATGGCCGCGATGCCGGGAACGGGGGTCGGCGCGGCGGCAGTTCAGAGGAAGACTTGAGGTACGGCCGTACGGCCCCGCTCAGGACGAGGCCCGGTACATCAGCCGCCGTAGCAGGGCCTCGACGGGCCCGCGGCGGCCGGCGCGTTCCAGGGCGTACGCCCCCGCCACCGTGATCAGCCAGACTCCGACCGCGACGAGTGCCATCGTGGCGCTCGTCAGGTGTTCGCCGAGCCCGAGGCCCCATGCCGCCAGAAGCGGGGCGAAGACGAGCGAGTGCGTGAGGTAGCAGGACAGGGAGCGTTTGCCGACCGCGGACACCGCCTCGACGGCTCGCGCGCCCCGGCGGGCCGGCCTCCGTGTCCACCAGTGCGCGAAGAGCGCGACGGCGGCGACGTAACCGAACCCGGCCGCGTTGCCGGTGACCTCCCTGATCGTGTAGAGGATCCCCGAATCGCTCTGCGCGTCGTCCGGGACGGTGATGGCGCCGATGTGCGCCAGCGCGGCGGGCAGGCCGCCGAGCCAGCCGACGGAGATACCGATGACGGCGGTACGGCGCAGCAGCTTCAGGTGCTGTCCTGGCTCTTCCAGGATCCGGCGCCGCGCCGCCCAGAAGCCGAGCAGGAAGATGACGTAGGCGCCCCCGATCAGGGATGCGGGGGCGGCGGCGAAGGTGACGAACAGTCCGGTGGTCACGCGGGTGCCGGCCGCGGTGAGCCAGTTCGCCTCGCCCGCCGCGTACGCGTCGGCGCCCGGCTCCACGCCGGCGTCACCCACGGCGCCGAGATCGCCCTGGAGCAGCACCGTCACGATCGGCTGTGCGGCGCTGACCGCCATCACCGTCGTCCCGATCCAGATCCACCACATGAGCGCGCGATCGCCGCGTCTGAGGAAGAGCCGGCCGAGTGCGAGGCTCAACAGGCCGTAGAAACCGACGATGTCGCCGGCCATCAGCAGGGTGGAGTGCAGCAGGCCGAGGACGATCAGCAGGACGCTGCGCCTGCGCAGGAGCTTGACGGCGTCGCGCTCGGCGTCGCGCTCGGCATCCCGCTCGGCGGTGCCCGAGGACTTCTGGCGCAGGAACAGCTGCGTCATCCCGTAGCCGAAGAGGAAGGCGAAGAGCGGATAGACCCGCAGGTCCAGGGTGGTGATCATGCTGAACTGCACGGCGCGGTCGAGCCATCCCCCGTCCACGGGCTGCCAGCCCGACGGCCCGTGCCGCGCCGCCCACAGATGGAACGCGGTGTTCGACAGCACGATGAACAGCAGCATGAGCCCGCGTGCGAGGTCGGGCGCGAGCGCCCGCTCCGAGGCCCGTACGGCCCCCCGCGCGGGCACCGGCACCGGCGCGGACCCGACCCCGGCGGCGACCGGCCCGCTGTCTTTCGTCGTCTCGGCTGTCATGCCCCAAACGCTAGGAACGGCGTCCGGGATCGGTAACCCGCCTTCTGTACAGCCTTGTCGGTCCAAGGTATGCCTCTCGGTCGACCCCGGCCGACGAAAGTACGCGCGGGGCACCGACCGGTGACCGGGCATCCCCGGCCCGCTGAAATGAGGTCGACGGACGGGGGCCCTACCGGTAGATGTGGACCATGACCTCACCTTTCGAAGACCTCCTCCCCGGTACCCGGCGGTCCCTGCTGCACCGCATCGCCACCGCGCAGTCCGAGGGCCGCGCACCCTCCCTCGTGGGCGCGGTCGCACGCGACGGCCGCACCGTCTGGTCGGGCGGGCGCAGTTGTGTGGACGGGCACGAGCCGGACGCGGACACCCAGTACCGGATCGGCTCGATCACCAAGTGCTTCACCGCGGTTCTCGTGCTGCGGCTCCGTGACGAGGGCCTGCTCGATCTGGCGGACCCGCTGGAGAAGCACCTTCCCGGCACCGGCGTCGGCGCGGTCACCATCGCCCAACTGCTCGGTCATGGGGCGGGGCTCGCGGCCGAGGCGCCGGCTCCCTGGTGGGAGCGCACACCGGGTACGACCCGCCCCGAGCTGGCCGATGTCCTCGGCGAGCATCCCGTGCTGCACCCCGCCGGCCGGCTGCACCACTACTCCAACCCCGGCTACACCCTGCTCGGTTCGCTGATCGAGGCGGTGCGTGGCGCGTCCTGGGAGGAGGTCCTGCGGCGGGAGGTTCTGGAGCCGCTGTCGCTGCACCGTACGACCACGCAGCCCGTCGCCCCGGCGGCGGGCGGCTGGGCCGTGCATCCCTGGGCCGACGCGATCCTGCCCGAACCCGCGGAGGATCTCGGGCTGATGGCCCCCGCCGGCCAGCTCTGGTCGACGGCCGAGGACCTGTGCCGCTTCGGCAGGTTCCTCGCCGAGGGCGACGACCGCGTTCTGAGCGCCGCGTCCCTGCGGGAGGCGCGGACACCCGCCACGCCGCCCGAGGGCGGGGAGTGGGACGGCGGTTACGGGCTGGGGGTGCAGCTCGCCCGCCGCGACGGCCGCACGCTCGCCGGACACACCGGCTCCCTGCCGGGCTTCGTCGCCGCGCTGTGGGTGAGTGTCGAGGACGGACTGGTGGCGGTCGCTCTCGCCAACGCCACCTCGGGACCGCTCACCGGCGCCGTCGCCGCCGACCTGATCGGCATCGTGGCGGACGCGGAGCCCCGTATCCCCGGGCCATGGCGCCCGTTGCCCGAGGTCGACCCGGCGCTGCTGGAGCTCACGGGGCCCTGGTACTGGGGCGCCACTCCGTTCGTACTGCGCCTGACGGCGGACGGCGGGCTGGACTTCCGGCCGCTGCGCGCGGCGGGCCGCCGCTCCCGGTTCACGGCGCGACCGGACGGGACATGGAAGGGCCTCGACGGTTACTACACGGGGGAGACGCTGCGGGTCGTCCGGCGCCCGGACGGCCGGGTGAGCCATCTCGACCTGGGCTCCTTCGTCTACACCCGCGAGCCGTACGAGCCGGGGGACGCGGTCCCGGGCGGGGTGGACGAGCAGGGCTGGCGCGGCCTGTGATGTTTCACGTGAAACCGGACCACAGCGCCCCCGGGCTGATCCCCGAGGCTCCGCCGGACGGGCCCTGGGTCCTGTCTTCAAGGTCCCGCCTGGCCCGCGACGCCCGGCACGGCACCTCGACGCGTTGGCAGCTTCCTCGAAGGCATCCGAGTACGCCCGGTACGAGGACGATCCTCCGCCTCGCGATGCACCGCGCCAGCCGCCGCGGGCCCCGCCCTGCGGGCGGACGGCGCTACTTCGAAGACACGGCCTAGACCCCGGACTCCAGGCTCAGCTTCAGTCCGACATGGGACGCCGTGAAGCCGAGCCGCTCGTAGAAGCGCAGGGCGTCCGTACGCGACGCGTCCGACGTCAGCTGGACCAGCTGGCAGCCCTGGCGCCCGGATTCGTCGATGGCCCACTGGATCAGCAGGGTGCCGAGGCCGGAGCCGCGCTCGTCGGAGTGCACCCGTACGCCTTCGATGACCGAACGCGTGGCGCCCCGGCGGGAGATCCCGGCGATGATCGTCAGCTGCAGTGTCCCGACGACTCGTCCGTCGCGCTCGGCGACGACCTGGTACTGATTCGGGTCGTCGGCGAGCCGCTCGAACGCCCTGCGGTACGGGGTGAGGTCGTCCGGCGACTCGCGCGCCGCGCCCAGCGGGTCGTCGGCGAGCATGGCGACGATCGCCGGGAGGTCGGCGGCGTCGGCCGGCCGTATGTGCAGGTCGCTGTGCGGATCGGTGTGCGGATCGGTGTGCGGAACGGTCATGGACGGCAGATTACGCCGGTGCCGACCGGGCCGGCACACGCAGCTCTTCCACGGCCTTGACCAGCGGCGCGAGCTCGGGATTCGCCGCCGCCGCGGTCAGCGCCTCGCGCAGCGCGGTGTCGTTCGTCGGCCGCGCCTCGGCCAGCAGCCGCAGGCCGGACTCGCTCACGTCCGTGTAGATCCCGCGCCGGTCGGTGGGGCAGAGATAACGGGTCAGGAGCCCGCGGTCCTCAAGCCGGGTGACCAGACGGGTGGTCGCGCTCTGGCTGAGGACCACCGCGTCGGCGACCTGCTTCATCTGGAGGTGACCGCCCTCGCCGTCGTGCTGGCGGCTGAGGACGTCGAGCAGTGAGTACTCGCGGACGCTGAGGTCGTGCCCGCTCTGCAGAGCCCGCTCGATGTGCGACTCGATCCTTCCGTGCAGCAGGGAGAGGGCCACCCAGCCCTGGGCGAGGGCGGTGAGTGCGGGGTCCGTGGCAGTCATGGCGTCGTCTTCCTCCGTCGTCTCCGCCGTCTCCATCGACCGGAGCTTCCTCGGCCCAGGATAGGGCACGTCTGCAATATAGCGCGCTTGCAATTAAACGGCGCCTGCAAGTATTGTCCACGCTCGTAAAGCGCCCACACAAGCGCTCTGTGTACTTCCGGGAAAGGCCACATCCATGCCACTCGCGCTCCTCGCCCTGGCCATCGGGGCGTTCGGGATCGGGACCACCGAATTCGTGATCATGGGGCTGCTCCCCGAGGTCGCCTCCGAGTACGGCGTCACCATCCCCACCGCGGGCCACCTGGTCAGCGGTTACGCCCTCGGAGTCGTACTCGGCGCGCCGGTCATGACCGTCCTGGGCACCCGCGTCAGCCGCAAGCGCATGCTGATGCTGCTGATGGGCCTGTTCATCGCGGGCAACGTGGTGTCCGCCCTCGCCCCCACCTTCGGTCTCATGCTCACCGGCCGCGTCGTCGCCTCGCTCGCCCACGGCGCGTTCTTCGGCATCGGGTCGGTCGTCGCCGCGGGGCTCGTCGCGCCGCACAAGCGGGCCGGCGCCATCGCGATGATGTTCACCGGTCTCACGCTCGCCAATGTCGTCGGCGTCCCGTTGGGTACGTATGTGGGCCAGACCACCGGCTGGCGCGCGACCTTCCTCCTTGTCGCGGGTCTGGGGGTCGTCGGTCTCGCCGGTGTCGCCAGGCTCGTACCGGAGCAGCCGCGCCCGAAGGGCGTACGGATACGCCACGAGGTGGCGGCGTTCCGCAATGTCCAGGTCCTGCTCGCCATGGGGATGACGGTCCTCGGCTTCGGCGGTGTCTTCGCCGCGATCACCTACATCACCCCGATGATGACGCGGACCGCCGGCTTCGCCGACTCCTCCGTCACCTGGCTCCTGGTCCTTCTCGGCCTCGGCATGGTCGTCGGCAACCTCGTCGGCGGCCGGTACGCCGACCGCCACCTCATGGCCATGCTGTACGTGTCGCTCGGCGCCCTGTCCGTGGTCCTGGCGCTGTTCACCCTCACCGCGCACGACAAGACCGCCGCGGCCGTCACCCTCTTCCTGATCGGCGCCCTCGGCTTCGCGACCGTACCGCCGCTCCAGAAGCGCGTCCTCGACCAGGCGTCGGGCGCCCCCACACTCGCCTCCGCCGTCAACATCGGCGCGTTCAACCTGGGCAACGCCCTCGCCGCCTGGCTCGGCGGCCTGGTCATCGGCGCCGGACTCGGCTACACCGCGCCCAACTGGGTCGGCGCCGCACTCGCCGCCTCCGCGCTGCTGCTCGCCGTGCTCTCGCACACCCTGGAACGCCGGGACGCCCGTGGCAGCGACGTGGCCACCACGGACACCACCACACCGACCCTGGTCTGACCGCCTCGCCCTCCTCAGGCGGCCGGGCTGAGGCGCTTCCCCGGCCCCGTCCCTCCGGTACGGGTGGCGCGTACGGCGTCCCGGTGCCGCCGCCCCCGGCGCGTCAGCCCCCACGGCTTCAGCACCGAGATGACGGTCATGAAGAGATACGCGCTGGTCGCCACCGTCGGCGCCGCGACCAGGCTGATGTCGGGCACACCGCCGCTGTCGGCGGCCCGCCCGATCCCCGGCCGCAGCGCGAAGACCGTCGCCGCGCCGGTGACGAGCGTGATCCAGAACTTGATCCAGACCCAGTGGTGCCGGGCCAGCCCCCAGGGCGTACCCAGCGAGAGCACCAGACCACTGACGAGCGTCACCACGACGATGGGCGCGAGCAGCCGGTCGGCGAAGACGTCCATCGCGCGGTAGGAGGCGTCGGTGAGAGTGGAGTCGCCGGTGGTGTAGGCGGTGACACCAAGCGTGAGCAGGCCGAGGGTGAGGCCCAGCCAGCTCACGGAGACGGCGACATGGACGACGAGGAGTGCCCGGCGGGCGGGCCGCTTGAGGGGTTTCACGTGGAACACGGTGTCGCGATTCACGCCGGAGGGCGTCTGACGGCGGGAGTAACCGCCCGTACTAACCTCGGCGTACATGGACAGCCCCGGGAAGCACATCGGCGACCGCCCCCGCACCCTGCACCTCTTCGACCTCGACGGCACGCTGATCCGGGGATCGGCCGCCGCGGTCGAGATATCCCGGCAGCTCGGGGTGAGTGCCGAGATCGCGGAGCTGGAGCGTGAGTTCCTGACCGCGGGACTGGCCCCGGACGAGTTCGCCGTAAGGGCCAGGGAGCTCTGGTCGGAGCTGACCGCCGCACAGGTGGAGGCGGCCTTCGAGGGAGCACCGTGGCTGGCCGGGATCCGGGAGGTCTGGGAGACCATCCGCGGCCGGGGCGACTACTGCGCCGTGATCACGCTCTCGCCGGACTTCTTCGTGGAGCGTCTGCTGCCGTGGGGCGCGCACGCCACGCACGGCTCGCGCTGGCCGGCTCTGCCCTTCACCGGGCCGGTGGACCGGGCGGGGATCCTCGACACGGCGGCCAAGGTCCGGATCGCCCAGGAGCTGTGCGCGCGGTTCGGGGTCCGGCCGGCGGACTGCGTCGCCTTCGGGGACTCGATGTCCGACGCGGCGATCTTCGCGTCCGTACCGCGTGCGGTGGCGGTGAACGCGGACCACCATCTGGCCGGGCTCGCCACGCACACGTACACGGGCGGCGACCTGCGGGAGGCGTTCGCGCTTCTCGACGCTCCGCTCGACGGTCCGCGAGCCTAGGTCGTGTCCTCAAAGTCCCGCCCGGCCCGCGACGCCCGGCACGGCACCTCGCCGCGTTGCCCTCTTTCCGGCGTCAGCCCAGGTCGGGCGCGTGCATCGCCCGTACGCCCTCGATGTTGCCGTCCAGATAGTGCCGCAGCGACAGCGGTACGAGATGGACGGCGGCGATCCCGACCCGGCTGAACGGCACCCGTACGATCTCGTACTCCCCGGACGGCTCGTCGATCTCCGGCCCGTGCCGCAGCGACGGATCCATCGATTCGAGCCGGCAGACGAAGAAGTGCTGCACCTTCACTCCGGTGACGCCGCCGTCCGCGATGTGCTCCACGGTGTCGACGAAACAGGGCACCACGTCGGTGACCTTGGCGCCCAGTTCCTCGTCGACCTCACGGTGGAGTGCCGCGACGACGGTGGCGTCGTCCGGCTCGACGCCGCCGCCGGGAGTCAGCCAGTACGGATCGACTCCCGGCTTGATGCGCTTGATGAGGACGAGATGATCGCCGTCGAGCAGGATGGCGCGTGCGGTGCGCTTGACCACGGGCCGTTCGGTCATGGGAAGAGCGTGGCCCGATACGGCCGGGTCGAAACTCCCCCGGGCCCGGCGGTCACCAGTCGACCGAAGCACGCAGCAGCCATTCGTGCGCCCGCGCGATGTGCGGCAGGGCGAGCGTGCCGGTGCGTACGACGAGGAAGTACGTGCGCAGCGGCGGCACCGGCGGGTCGTAGAGGGCGACGACCTCACCGCGTTCCAGCGCGGCTTCGCACAGATAGCGGGGCAGTACGGCCAGTCCGGCGCCCGCCGCCGCGCTCTCCAGGACGGCGCGCAGGTCGGGTGCGATGACGGCGCCCGCGGCGGCCGGCCGTGAGTCGAAGACCGAGCCCCAGTAGCGGGAGACGAGCGGCAGGGATTCGTGGACCTCCACCACCGGCAGCTGCTCCAGGACGACATGGCCCTTGCGCAGTACGTCGTGGCCCAGCCGCGCGGCCCAGCGGGGCGAGGCGACCAGGACGTGCTCCTCGTCGCAGAGCGGTGTCGAGGTGAGCAGCCCGCCGCGGGGCCGGGCGGTCGCGATGGCGAGGTCGTGGTGCCCGGCGGCGAGGCCGTCCAGGGTCTCCTCGGCGTTGCCGAAGAAGGAGGCGCGGAGCGCGAGGCCCTGGCTGATCAGCGGGGTGAGCGCGGGCAGGGCGCGTACGGAGGTGAACTCCGGCGGCCCGGCGAGATGGAGCGTCCGGACGCCCGACTCGTCGTCGAGCCCGGTCTCGGTGATCTCGACCAGGGCGTCGAGGTGGGGCGCGGCACGGTGGGCGAGTTCGTCGCCGATGGTGGTGGGGGTGACGCCCCGGGCCTGGCGCAGGAAGAGCGGGCGGCCCAACTGGCGTTCCAGGGTGCGTATCTGGCCGGTGACCGCGGGCTGGGAGAGTCCGAGCAGGGCGGCGGCGCGGGTGAAGGAGCCGGCCCGGTGGACGGTGACGAAGGTACGCAGCAGGGCCAGGTCCATGACAGCCCTCCTCAACTTCCGGCCCCACGCGGACCCGTCCCGGGATCCGTCGACGGAGCGTCCAACTATAAATAAGTCGATAGGCAGCTGTCGCTACTGTGATTGGACACTGACTCAGAGTCAACTAGCCTTGTGGACGTGGTTCTTCACGCGTGGAACCCAAGGGCGGTCCGAGCCACGAGGGGGGAGGCTCGGACCGCCCGTTCCGTTTCCGGACCGGGTCAGGCCGCCGCCTCCGTCAGTGCGCGCAGTACGTCGGCGATGAGGTCGTCGGGGTCCTCGGCGCCCACGGAGAACCGTACGAAGCCCTCCGGTACGGCGTCGCCGCCCCACCGCCCCCGGCGTTCGGCGGTCGAGCGCACCCCGCCGAAGCTCGTCGCGTCGTCCACCAGCCGCAGCCCGTCCAGGAAGCGCTCGGCGTGGTCCCGGTCGGGCAGGACGAAGGACACGACGCAGCCGTAGCGCCGCATCTGCGTGGTCGCGACGGCGTGCGAGGGATCGTCCGGCAGCCCGAGGTAGCGCAGCCCGCTCACGTCGGCCCGGCCGCTCAGCGCCCGCGCGAGCAGCAGCGCGTTCGCGCACTGCCGGTCGACACGCAGTTGGAGCGTGGCCAGTGAGCGGTGGGCGAGCCAGGCCTCCATCGGCCCGGGGATGGCGCCGGCGATCTTGCGCCAGCCCCGCACTCCCGCGGCCAGTTCGGGATCTTCGCAGGTCACATGGCCCAGGAGAATATCGCCGTGGCCCGTCATTCCCTTGGTGTCGCTGGCCACGGAGAAGTCCGCGCCGAGCTCCAGGGGCCGCTGGCCCAGCGGGGTCGCGAGCGTGTTGTCGACGGCGACGAGCGTGCCCTGCTCGTGTGCCGCCCGCGCCAGCCGGCGGATGTCGCAGACGTCGAGTCCGGGGTTGGACGGGGTCTCGATCCACAGCAGCCGGGCGCCCGCCAGGACGTCGAGCTGCGCGTCGCGGGCGGTGGGCGCGGTCCGCACCTCGATTCCGAATGCCGTGAGCTGCTCCCGTACCAGCGGCAGCGCCTGATACCCGTCGTCCGGCAGCACGACCGCGTCGCCGACGCGCAGCTGGGAGAAGAGGACCGCCGAGATCGCGGCCATGCCGGAGGCGAAGGCGACCGTCTCGACGTCCCGGCCGGGGGCCTCCAGCTCGCCGATGGCCCGTTCCAGATGGGTCCAGGTGGGGTTGGTGTCACGGCCGTAGGTGTACGGGCCGGTGGGCTCGCCCGGCAGATGGAAGTGAGCGGCGAACACCGGACCCGGCATGGTCGGCTCGTATTTGACCGGGTCGGGCAGCCCGGCCCGTACGGCACGCGTGCCGTCCCCGATCTCGTGGTGCGGACCCGGTCCGGCGGCTGTCCCGTGCTCCATGTGTGATCAGTCCTTGTCGTCGGGGAGCACGACGTTCAGCGCCCACGACACGATCGAGATGATGAGCCCGCCGAGCACGGCCGTCCAGAAGCCCTCGACATGGAAGCTCAGGTCGAGCTTGTCGGCGAACCAGGAGGTCAGCAGCAGCATCAGCGCGTTCACGATCAGCGTGAACAGGCCCAGGGTGACGATGAACAGCGGCAGCGTGAGCAGCTGGACGACCGGCTTGACGAGGAAATTGACCAGCCCGAAGATCAGCGCCACGACCACCAGCGCGAGGGCCTTCTTACCGGTGCTGTCACCGGTAAGGGTTATGTCATTGATCAACCAGATCGCCACGGCCAGCGCACCCGCGTTGGCGATCGTCTTGACTACGAAATTTCTCATGGTGTGATCGTGGCATGAAGGCATTCCGACTGGACGAGCTGGAGGCGGAACGTGCCGCCAACGACGGGGCGTATCTGCAGTTTGTACGGGAACGGAACATGTCCGTCGGCCTGTACGCGCTGGACGCCGGCACCATCGACCCGCAGCAGCCGCACCGCCAGGACGAGGTCTACCTGGTCATGAGCGGTCGCGCGTCGATCACCGTGGGCATGGAGACGACGCAGGTGGGGCGCGGCAGCGTCATCTACGTACCGGCCGGTGTGCCGCACAAGTTCCACCACATCACCGAGGACCTGCGGGTGATGGTCGTCTTCTCCCCGCCGGAGGGCTGAGCCGGGCGCGGAGCGGCCGGGCTGCCGGGCGCCGGGCGCACCCGGAGGGAACCGGAGGCCGACCCCCACCGATTTCGTCAGGGTCGGATCAGGGGAGTTCCAGGGCTCCGGGACCTCCGCTTCGGCCCGCGCCGCTCTAGCATCGGAGGAAGCGGGAACGTATCTCACGTATTCACGCTATCCGTATGCTTCAGGTACTCACGGAACGAGGTAAGGACGATGGCGGTACGGGAGATTGTCGCGGGAATGCCCTGGTGGGTGAAGTGGATCGCGTTGCCCGTGGTCGTTCTCGTGGTGTTCGGCGGGCTGATCGCGAGCATCGTCGGATTTGTGATCGCGCTGCTCTTCAAGGTGCTGATCCTGGTGGCCCTGGTCGGCGGACTCGTCTACGGCGTAAGGAAGTTCACGTCCTCCTCGTCCTCGCGTGGCGACTGGTAGAACCGCCGCCGCCCCTCACCGGGGCGGCCACGCACCCCCGCCGTTAGCCCGCGCGGGGGAATGACGGAGACGAAACCACGCCCGGCTCTGAGGCTGCCATTAGAGTGGCGAGCCTCCGCTACATCCTGCGAAAACAGCGTCGATGGTCGCTTTGACCAGCGCATTCTGCGAGTTCTCGGCGCCTGGGGGTGACCTTTGGCCACAGCGACCACGTCAGCTGCCCCTACCCTCATCGGTTCGGTGCGGCGTGCGCTGCGCCTGCTGGAGTCGGCCGGCACCCATCCGAACGGCGCGCCGGCGAAACAGCTGGCCCGTGAGGCCGGGCTCCCCCTCCCCACCGCCTATCACCTGCTGCGCACCCTGACCCACGAGGGATATCTGCGCCGGGAGAAGGGCGTGTTCTTCCTCGGTGACGCGGTGGGCCGCCTGGTGAGCGGCGAGTTCCCGGGGGCCGGCCGGGCCGGGCGCACGATGGCCGAGTCGATGCGGCACTGCCACGATCTGATCGGGGCGCCGGTGTATTTCGCGATCTACCGCGAGGGTGAGATCGAGATCGTCGCGGTGGCCGAGAGCCCCGCGGCGCCCGCCGTCGCCGAGTGGGCCGCCTTCCGCGAGACCGCGCACGCGCACGCGATCGGGCAGTGTCTGCTGAGCCAGCTCGACGAGGACGCCCGCCGGGACCATCTGGACCGGCACCCCGTGGGTCCGCTCACTCCCTACTCGGTCGCCGACCGGCGCACACTGCTCGCGCGCCTCGGCGCCATGGGGCGTACGGGACCGGTGCTGGAGCGCCAGGAGTACGCGCTCGGCCACGTCTGCGCCGCCGTACCGATCAGGGCGGGGGCGACGGTCGCGACCCTCGCGACGTCCGTGCCGCTGCACCAGGAGGAGAGACTGCTTCCGGCTGTCGAACTGCTGTCCAAGGAGATCGGAAGCATGATCGGCTCGCTGGAATTCTCTATCAGTATCTGAAATATCACTCCTTGTGATCCGCTGGAGCGTGCTGGACGATTAAGAAGAGGATCAAGGGGCATCAATACCGGACGTTTCACCCATCAAACCTTCGAAATCCCTCTGAATTTCTTACTCTCCGTAACTTTCCGTCATCCACTGCGGGGTACCTGATGCGCGAGTTGGTTCAGGCAGAAGTCCTGATGAGTTTCCTTGTCTCCGAAGAGCTCTCATTCCGAATTCCGGTGGAACTGCGTTACGAGACGGCGGACCCCTACGCGGTGCGGATGACGTTCCATCTGCCCGGCGACGCCCCGGTCACCTGGGCCTTCGGCCGTGAGCTGCTGATCGACGGCATCAACGAGCCCAGCGGCGACGGCGACGTGTACATCTCACCGACCGAGCCCGAGGAGCTCTCCGACGTCCACATCAGGCTCCAGGTGGGCGCGGAGCGCGCGCTGTTCCGGGCCAGCGCCCCGCCGCTGGTGGCCTTCCTCGACCGTACGGACCGGCTGGTCCCGCTCGGCCAGGAGATGGCGCTGGGGGACTTCGAGACCAACCTGGAGGAGACGCTGGGCCGTATCCTCGCCGAGGAGAACGCGGGCTGAGCGCCGCGCCCGCGCCGCGCCCGCCCCTCGCCCCAGCTGCCTCGCCCCCGCGCCGCGGCTACGCCTTCCGGCGCCGTCCCCCGCGGCGGCCCGCGCGCGGCTCCGACGACCCCGGCCGGTCCGCCGAGACCACCAGCGCCGCCAGCGCCGTGGTCACCGGCACCGACGCGACCAGACCGATCGACCCCACCAGGGTCCGTACGATCTCCTCGGCCACCAGCTCGCTGTTGGCCACCGTCCCCACGCTCGACTCCGCGATCGAGAAGAGCAGCAGCAGCGGCAGAGCCGCGCCCGCGTAGGCCAGTACGAGCGTGTTGACCACCGACGCGATGTGGTCGCGTCCGATCCGGATACCGGCCCGGTAAAGCGCGCGGGGCCCCATGTCGGGGTCCGCCTGACGCAGCTCCCACACCGCCGACGTCTGGGTGACCGTCACATCGTCCAGCACACCCAGCGATCCGATGATCACGCCGGCCAGCAGCAGACCGCTCATGTCGATCTCCGGAAACAGCCCGTGGATCAGCCCGGTGTTGTCGTCCGTGTTGCCCGTCAGACTCGCCCAGCCGATGAACAGCGAGCCCAGCAGCCCGATCAGCAGCAGGGAGATCAGCGTGCCGAGTACGGCGACGGAGGTACGGGCCGTCAGACCGTGGCACAGATACAGCGCGATCAGCATGATCGCGCTCGCGCCGACGACCGCGACGATCAGCGGGTTCGAGCCCTGGAGAATCGCCGGCAGGATGAACATCGTCAGCACGGCGAACGAGATGACGAGCGCGACCAGTGCCATCAGCCCGCGCAGCCGCCCCACCACGATCACCGCGAGAGCGAAGAGCCCGGCCAGCAACGCCATCGGCACCGTGCGGTCCACGTCCGTGACCGAGTACTGGAGATCCTTCGGCGCGTCGGGCGCGTAGGCCACCACGACGTCCTGATTCACATGAAACTGCCGGGGCGCGTCCGGCTGGACGACCTCGACGAACCTGCGCCCCTTGTCCTTGCCGCTCTTCACCTCCACCGTCGCCTTCTCGCAGTCCCCGTTCCGCGCGCGCTCCGCCTCCCGCCCCTGCGGCGCCGACGTGTCGCCCGTCGACGGGACTTGAGCGGCGTTCACATCACCGCAGTCGACCTGCTCGATCTTCACCACCTGGCCCTGCTGGGTCTGCCGGTCGAAGCCGACACCGGTGCGTTCATGGGCCGGGGTGCCGCCGGGCCAGAGCACGATCAGACCGACAACGACGGCTGTCGCGAAGGGAATCAGGACCGCGGCGATGACCTTGCGCAGGTGTCGGGAGACCGGCGCGGCCGGTCCATGACTGTGCGAGTGGCCGTGCGGATCGGGTGTCTGCGGGGATGGGGTCACCGACCGATCATCGCAAGAACGGTGGAGGCCCCCTGTTCAGCACGCCCGATGGGGAGTTAGCGTGGTAGTGCCTTTACACACGCGGGAGCTCGGAGCACCGGGCTGAGAGGACGCTGACTGTGGAGTCCGGGGTTTCCCCGGATCCCTGAGCTGCGTCGACCGCCGAACCTGTTACCGGGTAATGCCGGCGTAGGGAGTAGGTCTCACATGACCGTTCAGGACACACGCACGTCTGCCTCCAACAGCTCCAACGGCTCCAACGGCTCGGAGGACTCCGAGAGCTCCAGGGCCATCGGCTGGCACAAGGGATACGTCGAGGGCTCACGCCCCGATCTCCGGGTGCCGGTCCGGCAGGTGCATCTCACCAACGGCGACGACGTGACGCTGTACGACACGTCGGGGCCGTACACCGACCCCACCGTCGAAACCGACGTACGGCGCGGGCTCGCACCGCTCCGGGAGAACTGGATCATCGGCCGCGGCGACACCGAGGAGTACGCGGGCCGCCCCGTCCGCCCCGAGGACGACGGGCTCAAGCACACCTCGCCGCGCGGCGGGCTGCGCAATCTTGACGCGGTCTTCCCCGGCCGCCCGCGCCAGCCGCGCCGGGGCCGCGACGGGCAGGCGGTGACCCAACTCGCGTACGCCCGGCGCGGCGACATCACCCCGGAGATGGAGTACGTGGCGATCAGGGAGAACGTTGCGCCCGAGGTCGTACGGGACGAGATCGCGGCCGGCCGCGCCGTACTGCCGGCCAACGTCAACCATCCCGAGATCGAGCCGATGATCATCGGCAAGCGGTTCCTCGTGAAGGTCAACGCCAACATCGGCAACTCCGCGGTCACTTCCTCCATCGAGGAGGAGGTGGACAAGATGACCTGGGCCACCAAGTGGGGCGCCGACACGGTCATGGACCTCTCCACCGGCCGCAACATCCACACCACCCGCGAGTGGGTGCTGCGCAACTCCCCGGTCCCCATCGGCACCGTGCCGCTCTACCAGGCGCTGGAGAAGGTCGACGGCAAGGCCGAGGAGCTGACCTGGGAGATCTACAAGGACACGGTCGTCGAACAGGCCGAGCAGGGCGTCGACTACATGACCGTCCACGCGGGCGTGCTGCTGCGTTACGTGCCGCTGACGGCCCGCCGCAAGACCGGCATCGTCTCGCGCGGCGGCTCGATCATGGCGGCCTGGTGCCTGGCGCACCACAAGGAGTCGTTCCTGTACGAGAACTTCGAGGAGCTGTGCTCCATCCTCGCCTCGTACGACGTGACGTACTCCCTCGGCGACGGACTGCGGCCCGGCTCCATCGCCGACGCCAACGACGAGGCGCAGTTCGCCGAGTTGCGGACGCTGGGCGAGCTGAACACCATCGCCAAGCGGCACAACGTGCAGACCATGATCGAGGGTCCGGGCCATGTCCCGATGCACAAGATCAAGGAGAACATCGACCTCCAGCAGGAGATCTGCGAGGAGGCGCCCTTCTACACGCTCGGCCCGCTCACGACGGACGTCGCCCCGGCGTACGACCACATCACCTCCGGCATCGGCGCGGCGATGATCGCCTGGTGGGGCACGGCGATGCTCTGCTACGTGACCCCCAAGGAGCACCTGGGTCTGCCGAACCGCGACGACGTGAAGACCGGTGTCATCACGTACAAGATCGCGGCGCACGCGGCGGATCTGGCCAAGGGGCATCCGGGGGCGCAGGAGTGGGACGACGCGCTGTCGGACGCGCGGTTCGAGTTCCGCTGGGAGGACCAGTTCAATCTGGCGCTCGACCCCGACACGGCGCGGGAGTTCCACGACGAGACGCTGCCCGCCGAGCCGGCGAAGACCGCGCATTTCTGCTCGATGTGCGGGCCCAAGTTCTGCTCGATGCGGATCTCGCACGACATCCGGCGTGACCACGGAGGTTCGCAGGACGAGATCGAGGCGGGCATGGCGGCCAAGTCGAAGGAGTTCGCGGCGAGCGGCAACCGGGTCTATCTGCCGCTGGCGGAGTGACCGTCAGCCCCTGACGACGGATGCCCCCGACCGGAGGACCGGTCGGGGGCATCCGCCGTTCCGGCCGGCGGGGCTCCGTAGGTCGTAGCGGGGACTCCCACCAAAGTGGTGGTTGAGGCCGCGAAAGGTGGGGACGGGGCGGAATCCCTTGTACCGGGGAGTGGCCAACGTATCGGATGAGTCCTGCAGTCGGCAGGCGGCAGAGCGCATCACCGACAGCCCCAACGTCCCGGGGGACAGACCTGCATGGCCACAGAAGCCGGTACCGGACAAGCGACACCGACGCCCGACCCGACACCGAATCCCCTCTCACCGGCATCGGCACCGCCGCCGCACTCCGGACTCCTGCTCGGAATCCTGTCGTTGGCCGCCTTCATGGCCGGCCTCGATCTCTTCATCGTCAACGTCGGCTTCGACGCCATCGGCCGTGAATTCGACGGCGCCTCCCTCGCGGACCTCTCGTGGGTCCTCAACGCCTACGCCATCGTCTTCGCCGCACTGCTGGTGCCCCTGGGCCGGCTCTCCGACCGCTACGGCCGCAGGGCCGGATTCCTGCTCGGCGTCGCCCTGTTCACCGCGGCGTCCGCGGCCTGCGCCGTATCGACATCGCTCTGGCAGCTGGTCCTCTTCCGGGTGCTCCAGGCGGTCGGCGCCGCGGCGCTGACGCCCGCCAGTCTCGGTCTGCTGCTCTCGGCGTTCCCGCCGGAGCGCCGGGCCGGTGCCGTACGGATCTGGTCGGCGAGCGGCGCGCTGGCGGCGGCGGCCGGGCCGGTCTTCGGCGGTCTGCTGGTCAGCGCGTCATGGCGGTGGATCTTCCTGGTGAACATCCCCATCGGTGTCCTCGCGCTGGTCGTGGCCGTCCGTATCGTCCCCGACTCCAAGGAAGCGGCGATGACCCGGCTGCCCGATCTGCCGGGAGCCGCGCTGCTGACGGGTTCGATCGGGCTGCTGGCACTCGGCCTGGTGAAGATCAACGACTGGTCCGCGGTCCGGACGTCCGCCGTGCTGGCCGGTGCGGTCCTCGGGATCGCGGTGTTCTGGTTCCGGTCGCGGCGCCACGCCTCCCCGGTGATCGAACCGGCGCTGCTCCGGGTGCGGGCCTTCGTCTGGTCGAACCTGACGGCGATCGCCTTCAGCGCGGCGTTCGCCGCGAACCTGCTCACCGCGATCCTGTGGATGCAGCAGGTCTGGCACTACTCCGCACTGCGTACGGGACTCGGGATCGCCCCGGGCCCGCTGATGGTCCCGCTGGCCGCGATCGTCGCCGCGAAGCTGGCGGCACGCGTCCCGGCGTCCCGGATGGTCGCCGCCGGATGTCTGCTGTGCACCGTCGGTGTGCTGCTGATGGCGGCGAGCATGGGGCAGAGCCCGCACTACGCGAGCGAGTTGCTGCCCGGCTGGCTGGTCGGCGGGGCCGGGGTGGGCCTCGCGCTCCCCACGATCCTCGCGACGGCCACGACCGAACTGCCGGCGGCCCGGTTCTCCACGGGCAGCGCGGTGGTCAACATGAGCCGGCAGATCGGCAGCGTGCTGGGGATCAGCCTGCTGGTCGCGATCCTCGGCACCCCCCTCACCTACGACGCGACCCACGAGGCGTTCGTCAACGCCTGGATCGCGATCGGGATCTTCATGATGCTCGGCGCCGCGACCGCGTTCGGTATGACCTCGCGTCCTGCCGCCCTCGGATCCCGGGCGCCGGCGAGCACGTAACCATCTCCTTCGAGAGGAAACGTCATGACCACAGGCATCAACCTGGGCAGCGGCACCGACCTCGCCGCCGGCACCGACGGTGTGAGCACGAGCAAGACGCGCGTCGTCTTCGTCGACTGTCTGCCCGCGCTCACCCTCGGCCCGCAGCTCTCGCTGGCCCGCTTCGGTGAGATCGGCCTCGACCGGTCCACCCCCGACACCTTCGAGCGCTACCTGCACGACCTCGAACCGGGCACCGAACTGGCCGTCGCCTTCATCGGAGGCAGCGGTTCCTCGGCACCGGCGGCGGTACGGAGCCTGCGCGGTATGCGCGGCTTCGCCAAGACCCGGGTGTACGTCGTGGGCGACGGCGCCGGCGGCGCCGTACCCGGCTGGGCCGAGGTGCACGACGTCGAGGACATCATCGCCCCCGCGGCCTTCGACGGCTTCGGCTTCGCCGACACCGTCGAGATAGGCATGCGGGCCCACGGCTCGCTGATCCTCGACCCGCTGTACACCGACTTCTACCTCGACATGACGTGGAACAAGATCTTCGACTGGTTCGAGACCACCCGCTGGGACTGGCGTGAGCTGGACCTCGACAAGCTCAACCCCGAGCTGATGAGCGCCGAGGAGGTCGACTTCCTCACCGAGGCGGCGATCATCGAGTTCGGCACCCTGCCGGGCGCGCACAACTTCCTGCGCGAGTGGGAGGGCGAGACCAGCTTCTCGTCCTGGGCGCTCAGCTGGGGCGCGGAGGAGGCGCGGCACTCGCTCGTGCAGGCCCGCTGCCTCGACAAGCTGGGCGTCAAGGTCCGTTCCAAGCACGCGCTCTACAAGCGCGAGCCGTACCCGATCGGCGACACCCGCGTCGGCACCCTGATGATGAACATCATCTCCGAGGCCCGCGCCGCCGAGCTCTACCGCGCGCTCGCCGCCGAGACCAAGGAGCCCGTGGTCAGGGGCATCTGGAAGCTCCTCGGCCGCGACGAGTCCCGGCACGCCCGCGCGTTCTACGTCTTCACCCAGGAGCTGTGCGACGGCAACCGGGAGAGCCAGATCGCCGCGCTCAAGATGGCGTACGTCTGGCTGGCGGACCGCAGCGACGGCCTCAAGCACCCGGCCGGGCACTTCTACCCGCACTCGACCTCCGCGAAGGGTGTGCGGCGCATCGAGACGATCCAGGACGGCGCCACCGACGCCGCCGACGGCAAGGTCCTCTCCATGGTGCGACGGCTGGTCGAGGACGACTCCATCGAGTCGTCGAGGGACCTCAAGCGCAAGCTCCGCTCGCTCATCTGACCCGGCGTCGCCGCCGGTGCGAGCCGGCGGCCGGCGATCGGACAGCAGCCGACGACCGACGACCTGAGGAGCGGGGTTTTGCCCGAGTCAGCGTTCAACGACAGCGCCACCGGGGCGGCGGCCGACACGGCCAACTGCTTCGGCTGCGCTCCGCACAATCCCATCGGGCTGCGGCTGGTCTTCGAGGAGGAGGGCAACGGATTCGGTACCCGGATCAAGCTCGGCGCCGATTACGAGTCGTTCCCCGGCGTCATCCACGGCGGCATCGTCGCCGCGATCCTGGACGAGACGCTGGCCCAGGCCGTGTACCGGTCCGACCGGATCTCCGCCTTCACCACCGGTCTGCGCATTCGCTACGGCAGGCCCATGGAGACCGGAGCCGAGTACACGGCCCATGCCGAGATCACCAAGCGCGACGCCCTGTCGGTACGTGCCTCCGGGGAGATCCGGCTGCCGGGCGGCGATCTCGTGGCCGCCGCCGACGGCACGTTCCACCTGCTCACGGACGAAGTCCTCGGTACGTACGACAAGCGCCTGCCGACCGGACTCGTCGACGCGCTCCGCGCATCCAACAGAACCGTCACCCAGGGGGATTGACCACATATGGACACCACGGACATCGTCACCGCGACCGACGTCACCGAGACCGCAGTCACCGAGACTCCTGTCACCGAGGCCGCCGGCACCGAGGCCGCCGGCACCGGCGCCGAAGCCATTCGCGAGAAGATCTGTCAGATCATCGGCGACGAACTCGACACCCCGGCCGCCGGCCTGACGCCCGACCAGCACTTCCGCTCGCTCCCCAACGTCGACTCGATGCGCGTCCTCCAGATCGTCCTCAACACCGAGAAGGCGTTCGACATCGAGATAGAGGACGAGGTCACCTTCCGGGTCCAGACGATCGGGGAGTTCCAGGGCGTGGTGGAGGACCTGTGCCGGCAGAAGAACTCGGCATGAGCACGGGCGGCGGCGAGGGCGGGGGCGGGAGCCTGGTCGACGCGCTCGCCGCCGTCGCCGCCCGCGGCTCGGGCCACGGTATGCGGCTGTTCCGCGGGGACGAGGAGGCCGAGCGCGTCACGTTCGGCCAGTTGCACGCCGGGGCCGGGGAACTGGCCTGCGGGCTGCTGGAGCGCGGGGTCGTACGGGGGGAGCGGGTCGCGATCGCGCTCCCCACCTCGATCGACTTCGCCAGGGCGTTCTTCGGCGTGCTCGCCGCCGGTGCGGTGCCGGTGCCGGTGCCGCCGCCGGTGCGTTTCGCCTCGCTCGACATCCATCTGAAGCGGATCGCGCTCGTGATGCGCCAGTCGAAGGTACGCGTCGTGCTCTCGGACAAGGTGCTGGGCGGGCTCCTGGAGCCGACGCTCGGCGGCGCCGGCGGGGAGTTCCAGATCCTCGACGTGGCCATGACGCGCGCGCCGTCGGCGGTGTACGTGGACGTGGCGGCGGATGATCCGGCGCTCGTGCAGTACACCTCGGGGACCAGCGCGAGCCCGAAGGGCGTCGTGCTGACGCACGCCAATCTCCTCGCGAACGTCGATGCGATTGCCGGGGGGCTCGGCATCGACGACACCGATGTGAGCTGCAACTGGCTGCCGCTCTTCCACGACATGGGTCTGATCGGCGCGTTCCTCTCACCGGCGCTGAACGACGCCGAGACGTATCTGCTGCCCCCGGAGGACTTCCTCCGGGATCCCGGCAGGTGGCTGCGGATCATCAGCCGCTACGGGGTGACCGCGACGACGGCGCCCAACTCCGGCTATCTGTACGCCCTGCGGCGTACCCCGGCCGAGCGCGTACCCGAACTGGACCTGTCCCGCTGGCGGTTCGCGCTCAACGGGGCGGAGCTGATCGACCCCGACACGCTGCGCCGGTTCTCGGCGCACTTCGCGCCGGCCGGCTTCCGCGCCGACGCGTTCCTGCCGGTGTACGGCCTGGCGGAGGGCAGCCTCGCGGTGACCTTCGCGCCGACCGGCAGGGCGGTGCGCAGTACATGGGTACGGCGTGAGCCGCTCTCCCGGGGCAGGGTGGAGACGGCCCCCGCCGGAGCTGGTGGCGAGGGCACCGAGACAGGCCGGGAGATCGTCTCGGTCGGCGTCCCGGTGGCGAACACCGAGGTCAGGCTGGTCGGCGAGGACGGTGCGGAGCTGACCGACCCCTCGTGGGTCGGCGAGATCCAGATCCGCGGCGACTCGGTGATGCGCCGCTACGAGGACAACGAACCGGCGACCCGGGCCACCGTCCGGGCCGGCGGCTGGGTCTCCACCGGCGATCTGGGCTTCCGGCAGGACGGCGAACTCTTCATCGCCGGCCGGAAGAAGGAGGTGATCATCGTCTTCGGCCAGAACTACTACGCGAGCGACATCGAGTCCGTCGCGGGCAGGATCACCGGGGTCTCGAACGGCGCGGTCCTCGCGGCGGGAATGACGTTCCCCGACGGCGAGGGGCTGGTACTCGTCGCGGAGACGAAGGAGTCCGATGCCGCGGCCCGCGAGGAGCTCATCGCCCGGCTGCGGTTCGCCGTGTCGGACTCGCTCGGCCTCACACCGCGGGACATCGTTCTCGTACGCAGGGGGCGACTCCCGCGCACCTCCAGCGGGAAGCTTCAACGGCACGGGGTGGAAGAGGTGTTGGCGGAGGCCGGCACCGACCCCGTACGACCCGTATGACGACCGACGAAGAGAAGGTGACCCACCTCATGAGCGCGGACCCCACTCCGGCCACTCCCACGCGGGCGACCGGCACCCCGGCGACCGGCCCCACTCCGGAACTCACGGCGACGCAGCGCGAGGAGCTGCTGCGCCGCTCCTGGATGGCCACCGACGGGCTCTGGTACTACCAGACCGCGATGTCGGGCGGCATCGACGGCGCCAACGAGGCCAACATCGCGGTGGTGCGCGAGTTCGGGCGCCAGGAGATGGTCCGGCTCATGCGCGGTCTCGGCATCGAGAAGGTCGAGACCGTCGAGCAGTACCGCCGGCTGTTCCAGGCGGCCGTGGATCTCTATCTCGGCTCGCTGTTCGAGGCGGAGGAGTCGTTCGACGACGGCACGCACGACCTCAAGGTCATCACGTGTTTCGCCTACAAGGGCGTCAAGAAGGCGGGAATCGACAAGGTCTACCACTGCGGTCCGGGCGAGCGGCTGACCGGCTGGCTCAAGGCGATGGAGCTGCCGGACGACATCGATCCGGATGTCGGGCTCTGTCAGATGGCGCACACCGGGTCCTGCGGTTACCGGCTCAAAGTCGACCTGCCGCACGAATCGTGAGATCCCAGAACTTGACCTAACTCATAACAGAGTTTTACTACGGAATGTAGCTGTTTGGCGGAATTGTGGTGAATATTGTTTCTTGAAAGCCCCGCTTGGCCACGTATACTCCCTAAATATCACGTGGGAGGCTGCGGGATAATGGCGGGGGGCTGCCGTGGCGATCGATCCGGAAGGGCATGCCGGGAATTCCGGGCTGCCGAACAATGTTCGCGCGAACATTGTTGAGCCATTCTTCCAGCGATTGCGGGCGATGAACAGCCCGCTGCTCGAAGAACCTGAAATAAGTGCGTTACTTGTTAATCAAGTTGAATTACTCCTGGACGACATAGCGCGAGGTGCGCGGAACGGTTTTCGCACCAGAACGGCGCCGAGCCAGGAATCCCTTCGGGGGGCGGCCGAATTCAGCAGGACCCGGGCGTCGCGCGGCATCCATCCGACCGAGACCGTCCGCGCCGCCGAGCTGTTCTACGAGACGGCACTTCCCGTCGTCGTACGCGAGTTCCTGCCCGCCACACCCTCTCCGGACGAGTTCCTGGACACCGCGCTCACACTGAACGACGCGGTGATGACACAGATCGCGCTCGGCTGTGTCGGCTACATCAAATTCCTTCGCGAGAAACTGCACAGTTCCCATCTCGACGAACGTCACAGGCTGGCCAGGGACCTCCACGACCGGGTCGCCCACGAAGTCCTGGTGGCCATGCTCGAACTGGAGCTGTGCGAACCGCTGATCCAGAGCGAGAGCGCGGTCGTACGGTCGAAGCTGAAATCGGCCGAGGAAGCGCTCAAGGTGGCGCTGCGGGAAATCGGTGATCTCTCCGGCGAGCTGCGGGAATCGGTATCCGACACCAATCTTGAGCGTGCCCTCACCAAATTCATCGACTCGACGGTCCCGGACGGTGTCAGGGCCGAATTGACCGTCACCGGAAATGTCGACCAAATACCGGCGGCAGCGGCGGAAGAGCTCTACTTCATCATTCGTGAGGCGGCCAGAAACGCTCTGCGTCACTCCGACCCCGACGAGCTGTGGATCACGATCAGGGTCACGGAGACGCTGGTCCAGGCGTCCGTGATCGACGACGGCGCAGGCTTCGAGGTGGCCACCCTCGCCAAGACCCGGCGCGGTGGCCTGATCTCGATCCGCGAGCGGACCGAACTGCTCGGCGGAAACCCCAGCATCCACAGTTCGGTCGGTGGCGGGACGACGGTCAACGTCTCCATCCCGCTGATCAATTGGCGCCGGCATGGCTGACGCCGAGGGGCCCGCGAGAGCCGACGTCACCAGCGTCGTCGTGGCCGACGACCACACCCTCTTCCGGGAGCTGCTGGCCGATCTGCTCTCCCTGGAGGACTGGCTGGAAGTCGTCGCCCAGGGCGCGAGCGGCACCGAGGCCGTGGAGCTGGTCCGCAGACACCGGCCGGGCATCGCCGTACTCGACGTACAGATGCCGGGCCCGGGAATCCGGGAGACCGTACGGGAGATCGGCAGGCACTGCCCCGACACCCGCTGCATCGTGCTGACGATGCACGACGACCCCGTGCTGCTCAGGGACGTACTGGACGACGGCGCCACCGCGTACCTGCTGAAGTCGGTCTCCAGCCGGGAGCTGGTCACCTCGATCCACTCCGTGATCCGCGAGCCGGAGAGGATCCACTTCTCGGTCTCCCGGAACATGATCAAGGAGTTCGGCGGACCGGTCGCCGACCGGCTTCTCTCGGCGCGAGAGGTCGAGGTCCTGACGTACGTCGCACAGGCGCGCAGCAACGCGGAGATCGCCGCCGCGCTGTTCCTGGCCGAGACCACCGTCAAGCGGCATCTGACGAACGCCTACCGGAAGCTCGGCGCGGTGTCGCGGGTGGACGCGATCCGCCGGGCGATGGACGCCGGGATCATCGCCCCGTACCAGCTCCCGTGACTGGCTCCGGCCGTGACTCGCTCCCGGCGTGTCCCACGCCGGCCGTGACTCACTCCGGCCGGTGGTCCGGTCCGCCGAAGTCGGGGCTGGAGAAGTCCGGGCTGGAGTACGTGGGGCGCTGGCCGGTCGTCGCGCCGTCGTCCGGGCTGGAGAAGTCCGGGCGGCTGTAGCCCATCTTCGGCAGATGCCGCGCCGGGCGGACCTTCGGCGCCGGCTCCACGCCGGGCGCGGCCAGGGCCTCCCGCAGGAACGGCAGGATCCCCCGTTCCAGCAGGGCGGTGCGCCACGCCTCACGGGCCCGTGACACCTCGTCGGGCCACCCGCCGTCCGTCTGGCCGGCCGGGACCTGGGTCGGGCCGTTGCGCAGGGCCGTGATGAGCAGCCCGGCCCCGCCGGCGGCCAGGCCGACGGCCGTGACGGCACAGAAGAACAGGCCGACGGTCACCAGGGTGTCGGAGAACGCGGGCACCGGGCTGAGCACTCTCAGCATGAAGCCGACCAGCAGGAAGACAACCGCCGCCGCGCCCCCGAGAGCCGGGACCAGGACGGCGACGACGGCGGCCAGACCCGCGCCGGTCTCGCCGGCCCCCTGCACGGCCGGGCTCAGTACGGAGTTGCCCACCGGCGAGGCGGCCGCGGTACGGAATTCGTCGCGGACCTTCGCGTAATGCTCGTACTCGACTGCCGCGGCCGCGGTTATCAGAGACGTCGCGCCCAGAGCCATGGTGCGCAGTTGTTCGGTGTTGAGGCGCTGCCCGACAGCGGCCAGATCCGGACGGTCGTGCGCATGGCGCAGCGTCTCGTCGAGAATCCGCTCGTAATCGGCGCGATCCTCGTTCAGCAGATGCGGAGCGCTGTTCATGTGCATCCCCCGATGCTCCGTAGGGCCGGATTGTCCGCACGGCGCGGACGATTGGCGAAAACGGAGGAGAGCCTGCTACGGATGAGCCGATGGTAGAGCGGTTAAGGCACGGGGTGACAGGGGGTTCACCGAAAACACCTGCCCCCACTCTGTTCAGTTATGCAGGGGGAGCCGTACGACCAGAAGCTTTCCGGCCATGGTCACTCCGCCGTCCATGGCGATGGCGAGCCCGTCCGCGTACACATGCGGCCCGTCGACCACGGGCCCCGCGTTCTCCTCGCCGTCCGACGCGTCCTCCGTGCCGACTTCGCCGAGCAGATAGGGGATCGGGCTGTGGCCGTGGACGATGCGCCGCCCGCCGTACGCGGCCATCAGCTCCCTGGCCGCGTCCGAACCGCCGTTGTCGCGGAACGCGAAACGCTTGGTGAGCTTGCGGAAGATGTCCCAGCACTCGTCCGCGTCGTTGCGCGTGAGGATGGCGCGGACGTTGTCGTTGACGTCCTCGATGCTGGCGCCGTAGTCGAGATACGCGGTCGTGTCGGAGTGCATCAGCAGATGCCCGTCCTCCTCCACGAGGGCGTCGAGCCGGGACATCCACTGGAGATGGACGTCCTGGAGGCGTTCCATGTCGGTCTTCTGGCCGCCGTTCAGCAGCCAGGCGGCCTGGAAGGTGGCGGTGCCGGCACCGGAGTTGACGGGGGTGTCGCCGAAGCGGCGGGCGCCGAGCAGCAGCAGTTCGTGATTGCCCATCAGGGCCTTGCAGTAGCCGCCCGCGGCCGCCGCCTCGGCGGAGAGCCGCATGACGAGGTCGATGACGCCGACGCCGTCGGGGCCCCGGTCGGTGAAGTCGCCGAGGAACCAGAGGCGGGTGTTGCCCGCGGCCCAGCTGCCCTCGCTGTCGATGATGCCCTGTTCGGCGAGGGCGGCGACGAGTTCGTCGAGATAGCCGTGGACGTCGCCGACGACGAAGAGCGGGCCGAGGCCGTCCGCGGTGCCGGGGCCCTCGACCGGTTCGACGGTCACCTGGACGGTGTCACCGCGGTTGATCACCGGGAGGTCGCGCTCGGTGGGGGTGTAGCCCTCGGGGAGCTCGTCGCGGGGGACGGCGTTGCCGGGATGGTCGGTGGGGGTGACGTCGGCGACGGGCGCGGCGGGTGTCACGGCGGGTGGGGCTGCGGGCGCGGGGGGCGCCACGGCGGCCGTGGCGGGCCCGGCAGGGGCCGCGGGGGGCGTGCCTACGAGGCTGCGCGGATCGGGGTGTGACGGGCCGTCAGAAACCTTCGTGGCCACCGGCGTCGGCCCGGAGCCGGGCTCCGTCGCGTCGGGCGTTGGGAACGTGACGCCGCGTGGGTCCGTACGCGGCGCGATGCCGAGCCCCGCCGAAACGGCCGCGTCCGAGGTCGTCCGCGGCGCGGACTCGTCCGACTGACCGGACTCCCCGGCCGGTGCCGTCTCCTCGGGAAGCGCGGGCTGCCCCGGCCGCACGGGAACCTGCGTGTACGGCGGCACCCGGAAATCGCGCAGCGTCGCCGTGCGCACCACGGGTCCCTGACCGGTCCCGGCCCCCTGAGTCATCGACCCCTCCACCACCGTCGCGCCGCCGTACACCTCTCGGGTCCGCCTGTTCGGGCGGGACATCCCCACCGGAGGTAGGGAAAGGTCCGCGGTGTCGTGCGCCCATCATAGGAATGCAGCCACCCCTGTGTGACGCACCAGGGGTGGTCAATCCGATTCCACCCACGTTTCATCGCCTGTTTTCACGCGGATCGCCCGAATTGTGTGATGCGGAGCGTGTCCGTCCGCGTCAGTCCCGGGCGGGAGACCTCGGAGCGCTGACCGTGGTACGGGGCGGGCGCCGCTGGGACGAGGTCCGGACGATCAGCTCCGTCGGTATCACCTGTTCGACGGGACGCCCGGTGTCGATCCCCTCGATGGCGTCGATGAGCAGCTGGACGACGGCGGTGCCGATACGGCGCGGCTTGAGCGAGAGCGTCGTGACGGGCGGTTCGGTGGTCGCGTACACGGTGGACTCGCTGCAGCAGACCAGCAGCAGGTCCTCGGGCACCCGCAGGCCGTAGCGCCGCGCGGCGGCCAGCAGATCGGTGCCGTTGGGGTCGAAGAGCCCGTAGACCGCGTCGGGCCGGTCGGGCCGGGCGAGCAGCCGGTCGGCGGCGACGGCCCCGGCGCAGGGGTCGTGCGCGGGGTAGGACTCGTAGACGGGGTCCTGTCCGACCCGCTCGCACCAGCGCAGATACGCGGTGGTGGAGAGCCGGGTGTACGTGTCGGTGGTGGTCCCGGTGAGCAGCCCGATCCGGCGGGCACCGGCGGCGGCGAGATGGTCGAGCAGATCGAGTACGGCGGCCTCGTGGTCGTTGTCGACCCAGGCGGTGACGGGGAGGGTGCCGGCCGGGCGGCCGTCCGAGACGACGGGCAGGCCCTGGCGGACGAGCTCGGTGACGACCGGGTCGTGGTCGGAGGGGTCGATGACGACGGTGCCGTCGAGTGCGACGTTCGACCAGACGTCGTGGCGTGAGGTGGCGGGGAGGATGACGAGGGCGTAGCCGCGGGCGAGCGCCGCGGAGGTCGCGGCCCGTGCCATCTCGGCGAAGTAGGCGAATTCGGTGAAGGTGAAAGGTTCTTCCCCGTACGTGGTGACGGTCAGGCCGATCAGCCCTGACTTGCCGGTACGGAGGGTTCGGGCCGCGGCGGACGGGCGGTAGCCCAGCCGCTCGGCGACTTCTCGGACATGTCGGCGTGTGGCGTCGGGTAACCGCCCCTTGCCGTTGAGCGCGTCGGAGACGGTCGTGATGGAGACACCGGCTGCGGCGGCCACGTCCCGGATGCCCGCCCGACCTTGCCGGCTGCCCCGGCGGGATGTGTCCGTCCGGCTCACCTGGTGTTTCCCTGCTGGTGTCATGGCGAGCCGATAGTAGGTCTCATCAAGGGGGTGGGGTCGGTCGCACATTAACCTCCCAAGAGTCACGTTTCTGCATGATCAACAACGCTCAAAGGACGTGGAAATCAAGGTCGTTGAGCGATTCGGTTGTTGTCTGTCAAGCGTGGAGCTGGATGGGCCTGGCGACTGTCCGATGTTTCGAAGAGGTCTCAACTCACCCCCACGGGTGACGCGCGCCACGGAGTGAGCCACCGGCGCGCGTCAGGTCCGCGTGCGCTCCCCCCGTCGGAGCCCGGTCTCCCCGGGCCCGGCGCGGCCTCCGGGTCGGTTCCGGTCCCGGTCCGGGGCCCGGTTCCCGGGGCGGCGGGACGGCCGCCGGGGAGCCCGCTGACCGGAGGGGTATTCGCAGAGCCCGTCAATCCTCTTAAGGTGAGCAGTATTGGTACATCCGCATGAGATGGGCCGATCATGTGTACGGACCCCAGAGCGCCCGAGGAGGACCCGCGGTGAGCGACACGAGCCCGAAGCTGCGCGCCGAGCTTGACGGCATCCCGACCTACAAGCCCGGCAGGCCGGCCGCGGTGGGTGAGGCTGTCTCGTACAAGCTCTCGTCGAACGAGAACCCCTACCCGCCGCTGCCCGGCGTGATGGAGTCGGTGCTGGCCTCGGCCGGGGCGTTCAACCGCTACCCCGACATGGCGTGCACGGGGCTCACCAGCGAGCTGGCCGACCGCTTCGAGGTGCCTGTCTCGCACGTCGCGACGGGCACGGGCTCCGTCGGTGTCGCCCAGCAGCTGCTCCAGGCCACCTCGGGCCCCGGCGACGAGGTGATCTACGCGTGGCGTTCCTTCGAGGCGTACCCGATCATCACGCAGATCTCGGGCGCCGCGTCGGTGAAGGTGCCGCTGGACGCGGACGCGGTGCACGACCTGGACGCGATGGTGGACGCGATCACCGACCGGACTCGGATGATCTTCGTCTGCAACCCCAACAACCCCACCGGCACCGTGGTCCGCCGGGCCGAGCTGGAGCGGTTCCTCGACCGGGTGCCGACGGACATCCTGGTGGTGCTGGACGAGGCCTACCGCGAGTTCATCCGCGACACCGAGGTCCCCGACGGCGTCGAGATCTACCGGGAGCGCCCGAACGTGGCGGTGCTCCGTACCTTCTCCAAGGCGTACGGCCTGGCGGGTCTGCGGGTCGGTTTCGCCATCGCCCACGAGCGGGTGGCCGCCGCCCTGCGCAAGACCGCGGTGCCCTTCGGTGTGAGCCAGATCGCACAGGACGCGGCCGTCGCCTCGCTGCGCGCCGAGGAGGAGCTGCTGGAGCGGGTCGCGGAGCTGGTCGGTGAGCGCGCCCGGGTCTGTGAGGCGCTGCGCGGCCAGGGCTGGACCGTGCCCGATACGCACGCCAACTTCGTCTGGCTGGGGCTGGGGGAGCGTACGGCCGACTTCGCGGTGGAGTGCGAGCGGTCTGGTGTGACGGTCCGGCCGTTCGTGGGCGAGGGCGTACGGGTCACGATCGGCGAGTACAAGGCGAACGACCTGTTCCTGCGGACGGCCGAGTCCTTCCGCGAGGAGATCTGAGCGGGTCCCACGGCGCGCGGTCACGGCTGGATGTTCGAAGGGGACCCCCCCTTGAAGATCCGGTCGGGCCGTGCGCCATACTTTTGCTTGTGAATGTGAACGCGTTCACAAGCACGCTCGATGCTTCCTGTTTCGTCCAGTTCCTACCGGGACTTTCGGGACAGGCCGCAGCCCCCGGCGCGGGGCCCGTAAGGAGAAGGAGAGAGACGACGTGGACATCGCACTGGCCCCCGAGACTCTCGCGCGATGGCAGTTCGGCATCACCACCGTCTACCACTTCCTCTTCGTCCCCCTCACGATCTCGCTGGCCGCGCTGACCGCCGGCCTGGAGACCGCCTGGGTGCGGACGTCGAACCCGAAGTACCTCAGGGCGACGAAGTTCTGGGGCAAGCTCTTCCTGATCAACATAGCCATGGGCGTCGTCACCGGCATCGTGCAGGAGTTCCAGTTCGGCATGAACTGGTCGGACTACTCCCGCTTCGTCGGTGACGTGTTCGGCGCCCCGCTCGCCTTCGAGGCACTGATCGCCTTCTTCTTCGAGTCCACCTTCATCGGCCTGTGGATCTTCGGCTGGGACAAGCTCCCCAAGAAGATCCATCTGGCCTGCATATGGATGGTCTCGATCGGCACGATCCTCTCCGCCTACTTCATCCTGGCGGCCAACTCCTGGATGCAGCACCCGGTCGGCTACCGCATCAACGAGGAGCGCGGCCGGGCCGAGCTGACCGACTTCTGGGCCGTACTGACGCAGAACACCGCGCTCGCCCAGTTCTTCCACACCATGACGGCGGCCTTCATGGTCGGCGGCGCGTTCATGGTCGGCATCTCCGCCTTCCACCTCGCACGCCGTAAGCGCGAGGGCCACCGGAAGAACATCCCGGTGATGCGGACCTCGCTACGGCTCGGCCTGGTCACCCTGGTCACGGCCGGTCTGCTCACCGCCGTCAGCGGTGACACCCTCGGCAAGATCATGTACGAGCAGCAGCCGATGAAGATGGCCGCCGCCGAGGCCCTCTGGGACGGCGAGGCGCCCGCGCCCTTCTCGATCTTCGCGTACGGGGACGTGGACGAGGGCCACAACAAGGTCGCCATCGAACTCCCCGGCCTGCTGTCCTTCCTCGCCCACAGCGACTTCGACTCCTTCGTGCCCGGCATCAACGACGTGCAGAAGGCCGAGCAGGAGAAGTACGGTCCCGGCGACTACCGGCCCAACATCCCCGTCGCGTACTGGGGCTTCCGCTGGATGATCGGCTTCGGCATGGCGTCCCTGGGCATCGGCCTCTTCGGGCTCTGGCTGACCCGGCGGAAGTTCCTGCTGCCGAAGGCGATGCGGACCGGCGAGGACGAGGTGCCGAATCTCGTGCTCTTCCGGAACAAGGCGCTGAGCCCCCGGTTCGCCCATCTGTACTGGCTGGTCGCCCTGTGGACGATGCTCTTCCCGCTGATCGCCAACTCCTGGGGCTGGATCTTCACCGAGACCGGCCGGCAGCCCTGGGTCGTCTACGGGGTGCTGCGCACCGCCGACGCCGTCTCCCCCGGCACGTCGCAGGGTGAGGTGCTCACCTCGATGATCGTCTTCACCCTGCTCTACGCGGTGCTCGCCGTCGTCGAGGTCAAGCTGCTCGTGAAGTACGTCAAGGCGGGACCGCCCGACCTCACCGACGAGGACCTCGACCCACCCACGAAGATCGGCGGCCACGACTCGAAGGACGCCGACCGCCCGATGGCCTTCTCGTACTGAGGAGTTGAACCGAATCATGGAACTCCACGACGTCTGGTTCGCAGCGATCGCCGTCCTGTGGACCGGCTACTTCTTCCTTGAGGGCTTCGACTTCGGGATCGGCGTCCTGACGAAGCTGCTCGCGAAGGACCGCAAGGAGCGAAGGGTCCTGATCAACACCATCGGGCCCGTCTGGGACGGCAACGAGGTGTGGCTGCTGTCGGCGGGCGGCGCGACCTTCGCCGCGTTCCCCGAGTGGTACGCCACCCTTTTCTCCGGCTTCTATCTGCCCCTGCTGGTCATCCTGGTCTGCCTCATCGTGCGCGGTGTCGCCTTCGAGTACCGCGCCAAGCGGCCCGAGGAGCGCTGGCAGCGCAACTGGGAGCACGCGATCTTCTGGACCTCGCTGCTGCCGGCGGTGCTGTGGGGCGTGGCCTTCGGGAACATCGTGCGCGGCGTGAAGATCGACGCGGACATGGAGTACGTGGGCGACCTGGCCGATCTCCTCAACCCGTACGCGCTCCTCGGCGGGCTGGTGACGCTGACCCTCTTCACCTTCCACGGCGCGGTGTTCGCCGCGCTCAAGACGGTGGGGGACATCCGGGCGCGGGCGCGGAAGCTGGCGTTCGGGCTCGGGCTGGTCGCGGCCGTGCTGGCGCTCGGGTTCCTCGGCTGGACGCAGCTCGACAGCGGTGACGGCGGGAGCCTGGCCGCGATGGTCGTCGCCGTGCTCGCGCTGGCCGGTGCGGTCGTGGCCATCAGGGCGGGGCGTGAGGGGTGGTCGTTCGCGCTGTCCGGTCTGACGATCGTGGCCGCCGTCGCGATGCTCTTCCTGACGCTCTTCCCGAACGTCATGCCGTCCTCGCTCAACGCCGAGTGGAGCCTGACGGTGACGAACGCGTCGTCCACGCCGTACACCCTGAAGATCATGACCTGGTGCGCGGGCATCGCGACGCCGCTGGTCCTGCTCTATCAGGGCTGGACGTACTGGGTCTTCCGCAAGCGCATCGGTACGCATCACATCGCGGACGCGCACTAGGGCCTGTCCGGCGGATCTCCGGGCCCCCGGAGATCCGCCGGACAGGGCCTAGGGCCCCGGTGGCTCTCGAACTGGTGGGTGGGTGTTTCACGTGAAACCAATCGATCCGCGTCTGCTGCGGTACGCACGGGCCACCCGGCGCTTCCTGGTGGCGGTGGTGGTCCTCGGACTGGCCGGTGCGGGGCTGGTCGTGGCCCAGGCGATGATCATCGCCGAGGTGGTGGTGGGGGCTTTCGAGGACGGCCTCGACGTCTCCGGGCTCCGTACGCCTCTCCTTCTGCTGGGCGCGGTCGCCGTCGGGCGCGGCCTGGTCGCCTGGCTGACGGAGCTGGCCGCGCACCGCGCGAGTGCGGCGGTCAAGTCCGAGCTGCGGGGGCGGCTGCTGGAGCGGGCCGCGGAGCTGGGGCCGGGGTGGCTGAGCGGGCAGCGCACCGGTTCGCTCGTCGCGCTGGCGACGCGGGGCGTCGACGCACTGGACGACTACTTCGCGCGCTATCTGCCGCAGCTCGGGCTCGCGGTGGTGGTGCCGGTGGCGGTACTGGCGCGGATCGTCACCGACGACTGGGTGTCGGCGGGCGTCATCGTGCTGACCCTGCCGCTGATTCCGCTCTTCATGGTGCTCATCGGGTGGGCCACCCAGTCCCGGATGGACCGTCAGTGGCAGCTGCTGTCGCGCCTGTCGGGCCACTTCCTGGACGTGGTCGCCGGGCTGCCGACGCTGAAGGTCTTCGGGCGGGCGAAGGCGCAGGCGGAGTCGGTGCGGGAGATCACCTCCGAGTACCGGCGGGCCACCCTCCGTACGCTGCGCATCGCCTTCCTGTCGTCCTTTGCGCTGGAGCTGCTGTCGACCCTGTCGGTGGCGCTGGTCGCCGTGGGGATCGGGATGCGGCTGGTCCACGGGGACCTGGACCTCTACACGGGCCTGGTGGTGCTGATCCTGGCGCCGGAGGCGTATCTGCCGCTGCGGCAGGTGGGCGCGCAGTACCACGCGGCGGCGGAGGGGCTGGCGGCGGCGGAGGAGATCTTCGCGGTGCTGGAGACGGGGCCGTCGGGTACCGGCGGGGGCGCCGGCATACCGGGCTCGCCGCGGCTGGAGCTGGAAGGCGTGACGGTCCGCCACGAAGGCCGTACGGAACCGTCGTTGGACGCCGCGACGCTGGTGGTCGAGCCGGGGGAGACGGTCGCGCTGGTCGGACCCAGCGGTGCCGGCAAGACGACTCTGCTGAACGTGCTGCTCGGCTTCACCGCACCGACCGAGGGCCGCGTACGCGTGGGCGGCACCGACCTGTCGTCCCTGGACCTCGACCGGTGGCGCGAACAGATCGCCTGGGTGCCGCAGCACCCGTACCTCTTCGCGGGGACGATCGCCGAGAACGTACGCCTGGCCCGCCCGGACGCGGACGACGCCGCCGTACGCGACGCGCTGCGGGACGCGGGGGCGTACGACTTCGTGGCGGCGCTCCCCCAGGGTGTGGACACCGCGCTGGGCGAGGACGGTACGGGCCTGTCGGCCGGGCAGCGCCAACGTCTCGCCCTGGCCCGCGCGTTCCTCGCCGACCGCCCGCTGCTTCTGCTCGACGAGCCGACTGCGGCGCTGGACGGCGAGACGGAGGCGGGCATCGTGGAGGCGGTCCGCCGGCTGGCGGTGGGCCGCACCGTGGTGCTGGTGATCCACCGGCCCGCGCTGCTGTCGCTGGCGGACAAGGTGATCGAGCTGGGAGGAAGGGCGGCGGACGCGGGCGCGGAGTCCGTCGCGGCTGCCCGTCCGGATGGTGCGGCAGGCGGCTCGGCTCCTGGGGGACCGCGTGGGGGACTTGGCGAGGGCGCCGGTGACTCCGGGGCCGGGGCGGAGACGGGGACCCCGGCCGGGAGGCATCCCCTCGCCCGTATGCGCGCCGCCGTCGGCGCCCTGCGCGGGCGGTTCGTGCTGGCCCTGGTGCTGGGGAGCCTGGCCCTCGGGTCCGCCGTCGGGCTCATGGCCGTGTCCGGGTGGCTCATCTCACGGGCGTCCGAGCAGCCGCCCGTCCTGTATCTGATGGTCGCCGTGACCGCGACCCGCGCCTTCGGGATCGGGCGCGCCGTCTTCCGGTACGCCGAACGCCTCGTCTCCCACGACGCGGTGCTGCGGATGCTCGCCGACCTGCGGGTCTCCGTCTACCGGCGGCTCGAACGCCTGGCTCCGGCCGGGCTGCGCGAGGCCCGGCGCGGCGACCTGCTCTCCCGGCTCGTCGCCGACGTCGACGCCCTCCAGGACTACTGGCTCCGCTGGCTGCTGCCGGTCGGCTCCGCCCTGCTCGTCGGCGCGGGCGCCGTCGCATTCACCGGCTGGCTGCTCCCCGAGGCCGGCGCGGTACTGGCCGTCGGCCTGCTCGCCGCGGGCGTCGGCGTGCCCCTGGTCAGCGGCGCCCGCGCGCGCCGCGCCGAGCGGCGACTCGCCCCCGCGCGCGGCCTGCTCGCGACCCGGGTCGCCGAACTTCTCGACGGCTGCGCCGAACTGACCGTCGCCGGCGCCCTTCGGAGCCGTATCGCCGCGGCCCGAGACGCCGACACGGTGCTCACGGCCATCGCCTCGCGCGGGGCGACCGCCACCGCGCTCGGCGGCGGTCTGTCCGCGCTGATCTGTGGTCTGACGGTGGCGGCCGCCGCCTGCGCGGGTGCGGGCGCCGTGCACGACGGGCGGCTCGCGGGTGTCGCGCTGGCCGTCGTCGTTCTGACCCCGCTCGCCGCGTTCGAGGCGGTCGCCGGTCTGCCGCTCGCGGTGCAGTACCGGCAGCGGGCCGCGCGCGGCGCCGAGCGGGTGTACGAGGTGCTGGACGCACCCGTCCCCGTACGGGAGCCCGAGCGTCCGGCCGCCGCTCCCTCGACGCCGTTCCCGCTGGAGGTGCGGGGGCTCTCGGCCCGCTACGCGGGGCAGGAGGACGACGCGCTGACCGGCATCGACCTGACACTGACCGCCGGGAAGCGGGTCGCCGTCGTGGGCCCGTCCGGCGCCGGCAAGACGACCCTCGCGCAGGTGCTGTTGCGCTTCCTGGACGCGCGCGAGGGCGGCGTACGGCTCGGTGGGGCGGACGCGGCGGCGCTGGACGGCGACACGGTGCGGCGTTTCGTCGGGCTGTGCGCGCAGGACGCGCACCTCTTCGACAGTTCCGTACGCGAGAACCTCGCCCTCGCCCGCAGGGACGCGACCGAGGACGACCTGCGCGACGCCCTGCGCCGCGCCCGCCTGCTGGAGTGGGTCGACGCACTGCCCGCCGGGCTGGACACGCACGTCGGCGAGCACGGCGCGCGGCTCTCCGGAGGCCAGCGGCAGCGCCTGGCGCTGGCCCGCGCGCTCCTGGCCGACTTCCCCGTCCTTGTACTGGACGAGCCGGCCGAACACCTCGACCTGCCGACGGCCGACGCCTTGACGGCGGACCTGCTGGCGGTGACGGAAGGGCGTACGACGCTGCTGATCACCCACCGGCTCCAGGGTCTCGACGCGGTCGACGAGGTGATCGTGCTCGACGCGGGGCGGGTGGTGCAGCGCGGGCCGTACGCCGAGCTGGTGGCGGTGGAGGGGCCGCTGCGGAGAATGCGGGAACGTGAGCGGGGGCCGGCGGGACTGGTCGGCCACCGTCCCCGACTTTCCACCCTAAATGGGACTAACTAGTGTCGAGGGTATGAAGGCGCCCGAACCACAGGACTTCCCCGAGGACTTTCCTCAGGACGACCCCGACGACGGGACCGCCCCCCATGACAGCGGCACCGACACCGAGCGCCGGCTCCAGAGCAGATCCACCGAGCTCACCGCCCGCGTCCCGCAGCTGCTCGAAGCCATGCGCTCCGTCGGTACCGGCCTCGAACTGCACTCCACCCTCGACCGGATCTGCGAGACGGCGGCCCGCCTCGTCGGCGCCCGCTACGCGGCGCTCGGCGTCGTCGACGCGGCGGGCGGCCCGCTCACCGACTTCGTCACGTACGGCGCGGACGCGGATGCCGCGCGGCGGATCGGCCGCCGCCCCGACGGCCACAGCGGACTGCTCGGCGAGCTGATCCGCCACCCCGAACCCATCCGGCTCGCCGACCTCACCGCCGATCCGCGCGCGGTCGGATTTCCGCCGCACCATCCGCCGATGCGGACGTTTCTCGGTGTTCCCATCCGCGTCCAGGGCGAGGTCCTCGGGAATCTCTATGCCACCGAGAAGCACGACGGTGCCGAATTCACCGAACACGACCAGCACATGATGCGCGTGCTCGCGACCGAGGCCGGCCTCGCCATCGGCAACGCGCGGCTGTACGAGGCGGCGCGCCAGCGCGAGCGCTGGATCGACGGTTCGGTGGCCGTCACGACGGCCCTGCTGTCGGGAAAGGCGGCCGAGCCCCCGGACGGCACCGAGCACACCGACTACACCGAGCATGCCCACCACGCGCTCACCGTCGTCGCCGAACAGGCCCGCCGGCTCGCCGACTCGGCGGCGGGCTTCGTCCTGCTGCCCACGCCCGAGGGGGGACTGGAGGTCGTCGCCGTCTCGGCCGACGACCCGGAGGATTTCATCGGCGCCCGGATCCCGGGCAACAGCCCCGTCGTCGCCCGACTGCTCGCCGGCGAGGCGGTGTACGTGGTGGACCCCGGCACCGACCCGCGGCTGGTCTCCCCGCTGTCCGCCCGTTTCGGCCCGGCCATGCTGCTGCCGCTGCACAGCGACGGCCGGGTGCTCGGCGTACTGGTCACCCCTCGCGCGATCGGCGCCCGCCCCTACACCGAGGCGGAACGCACCCTCGGGACCCAGTTCGCCTCGCAGGCCGCTCTCGCGCTGATGATGGCCGAGGCGCAGCGCGACCGGGAACGGCTCGCGGTGTTCGAGGACCGCGACCGCATCGCCCGCGACCTCCACGACCTGGTCATCCAGCGACTGTTCGCCGCCGGGATGATGCTGGAGACCGCGCAGCGGCAGTCGGACGTGCCCGAGGTGCGATCCGGTGTGGGCAGGGCCGTCGACGAACTGGACGTCACCATCCAGGAGATCCGTACGGCCATCTTCGCCCTCCAACAGGGCCCGGCCGAGGCGCCGTCCGGGCTGCGCACCCGGGTACTTCGCGAGATCAACATGGCGGCCGTACCGCTCGGCTTCAGACCCACCCACCGCTTCGTGGGCGCGGTCGACTCGGCCGTCGGAGAACTCACCGGCAAGAACCTCATCGCGGCCCTCCGCGAAGCCCTGTCCAACACCTTCCGGCACGCGCGCGCGTCACGTATCCACATCACGCTCGACGCGAACGCCGAACTGCCCGACGGCACCCCCGCCGTACGCCTGTCGGTCGCCGACGACGGCGTGGGCATCCCGGAGGGCGGCAGGCGCAGCGGCCTGCGCAATCTGCGGCGGCGCGCCGAGTCGCTGGGCGGATCGAGCGAGGTCGGCCCGGGCCTGGGCGAGAACGGCGCGGGCACGACGGTGCTCTGGCAGGCCCCGCTCTAGGACGCGTCAGGCCTCTGCGCCCGTACGCGCGCGATCAGCCGCTCGATGATGACGGCGACGCCGTCCTCGTTGTTCGCCACGGTGCGGCCCGAGGCCGCGGCGATCACATCCGGATGCGCGTTGCCCATCGCGTACGACGTACCGGCCCACTCCAGCATCTCCACGTCGTTCGGCATGTCCCCGAAGGCCACGACCTCGTCGGAGGAGATGCCGCGCTCGGCGCAGCAGAGCGCGAGCGTGCTCGCCTTGCTGACCCCGAGGCCGCTGACTTCGAGCAGTGCGGTGGGGCTGGAACGCGTGAAGGAGGCCAGATGCCCGGCGGTGGTACGGGCCAGGGTGAGGAAACCGTCGGGCGTCAGGGTCGGGTGGAACGCCAGGAGCTTCACCACCGCGTCGCCGGCACCGTCCCCCGCCTCTTGGAGCAGCTTCTCGGCGGGGGCCACGTGTGCGCCCGGGTCGTCGATGAAGGGTGGGTACTCCGGCTCGTAGTTGAAGCTGCCCGTCGTCTCGACGGCGAAGACCGTGCCGGGCGCCGCGTCCCGCAGGGCCTGTACGACATCGAGCGCGGCGCCCCGGTCCAGCCCGCGAACCTTGACCAGCTCCCCACCGCCGTGCAGATCGACGACGACGGCCCCGTTCGCACAGATGGCGAGCCCGTGACGGTGCACATGGTCACTGACGACCCCCATCCAGCGGGCCGGCCGCCCGGTGACGAAGAACACCTCGATCCCGGCTTCCTCGGCATCGGCGAGCGCGGCGACGGTGCGCTCGGACACGGTCTTGTCGTCGCGCAGCAACGTTCCGTCAAGATCGGTGGCGATCAGCCGGGGGCGGGCGGGGAGCGAGGACTCGCTAGCTGAGGTCACCTGTCCATACTCCCGCACAGGTGTGCACGGGAGTGCGGAGGGGCGCACATCTGAGACCTACATCAGCCCCCTCCTGCTGTGCGCCGGGCGGTCAGCCGCCGAGCTGGGCGGGAGCCTCGGTGGCGATCTTCTCGAAGACGGCCTGGTCGGCTGCGAAGTCCGAATCGGGGATGGGCCAGTGGACGACCAGCTCCGTGAACCCGAGATCCTGGTGCCGGCCCGCGAAGTCGACGAACCGGTCCAGGGACTCCAGCGGGCGGGCGCGGTCCGGGGTGAAGCCGGTGAGCAGGATCTTGTCCAGCCCGGCGACATCCCGCCCGGCCTCCGCGCACGCGTTGCCGAGCTTCTCGATCTGGCCGCGGACGGCTTCCACCGACTGGGCCGGGGTGCCCTGCTCGTACAGACTCGGGTCGCCGGTGGTCACCCACGCCTGCCCGTAGCGTGCGGCGAGCCTCAGCCCGCGCGGGCCGGTCGCGGCGACGGCGAAGGGGAGCCGGGGGCGCTGCACGCAGCCGGGGATGTTCCGGGCCTCGACGGCGGAGTAGTGGGTGCCCTGACGGGTGACCGCGTCCTCGGTGAGCAACTGGTCGAGAAGTGGCAGAAACTCTCCGAACCGGTCGGCCCGCTCACGTGGACTCCATGCCTCCTGGCCCAGGGCGGTGGCATCGAACCCGCTGCCACCCGCGCCGATGCCCAGGGTGAACCGGCCGCCCGAGACGTCGTCGAGCGAGATCAGCTCCTTGGCGAGGGTCACCGGATGCCGGAAGTTGGGCGAGGTGACGAGGGTCCCCAGCCGAAGCCGCTCCGTGACGACCGCGGCGGCCGTGAGCGTGGGCAGTGCGCCGAACCAGGGGCCGTCACGGAAGGTCCGCCAGGAGAGATGGTCGTACGTGTAGGCGGCGTGGAGACCCAGCTCCTCGGCACGCTGCCACTTCGCGCGGCCTCCCTGCTGCCAGCGGTCGACAGGAAGGATCACGGTACTCAGACGCAGACTCATGCTCCGAGCGTACGTCCGCCTTTCCGGCGGCCGGGCGCCGGTCTCCCCGCCGGCTCAGGCGCTGAAGCGGAGGTAGCGCGGGGGTACGGCGTCGGCCAGCCAGACGCCGTTGGCGCTCACCCGGAAGACGTGGCCGTCGCGGTGCATCGCCGCCGCGTCCACGGGCAGGACGATCGGGCGGCCGCGCCGTGCGCCGACGCGCGTCGCTGTCTCGCGGTCGGGGGAGAGATGGACGTGGTGGCGGTTCATGGGGCGCAGGCCCTCGGCGCGGATCGCGTCGAGGCTGTGGGCGACCGTGCCGTGGTAGAGGTACGCGGGCGGTTCGGCCGGTGGCAGGTCCAGGTCGACCTCGACCGTGTGGCCCTGGTTGGCGCGGATCCTGGTGCCTTCGATCGTGAAGCGCCGTTTGTCGTTGACGGCCACGACGTGGTCGAGCTCGGCGCGGGTGATGGGGAAGCGGTGGTCGGCCGTCGCGCGGAGCAGGGCGTCGACCTCCACCCAGCCGTTCGCGTCGAGCGTGAGGCCGATGCGTTCGGGCTGGTGGCGCAGGTGTTTCGAGAGGTATTTCGACACCTTCACGGTGCGTCGTTCGTCGGGCGTTCCCGCGCCCGGGGTGTGTGTTCGGGTCATTCGCCCAGCGTGCCCGGTGGCGTCGGGCGGGCGCCACTTATTTCGGTCCGGTCCGACGCGCATCGATCCGATCGAAAACGATCACTCCGCAAATGTTTGATCCACAGTCAACTCAGGTTATCCACAGGTCAATTGATCAATCTGTGGACAACGGGAGCCCGGATTAGGTCTTTTGGTCAAGTTGCGTGTTCTGTCTGTGGGTTGTGGTGAGCAGGTCCAACGTCCGTGCCCGCAGCTCCCGTTCGGTGGCCGCCGCGATGAACGCCGGGATGCTCTCCTCCCCAACGAGCCCCTGGACAGCGTCGACCGTCCCGGCCGGGAGGGCCACGGAACGGGTCCCGTCTCCCGACTGCTCCTGCTCCCCCGACAGCAGGTGCCTCCTAAGACGCCGGGTCGCGAACAGCCGCATGGCACGCGCCAGTTCGGCATCGACGGTCTGCCGGGCGAGCGGGCGCAGGCGTCGTACGAGCGTCGCCGCTTCGGCCGCGTCCGTGTCCGTCGACGGGCGATGTCCCAGATACCGCGCGAAGACATGCTCGGTCGTGAACTCCAGGAAACGCGCGGCGATGTGCTCGACCTGCCCGCGAAGTTCCCGCAGATGGGCGGAGATCGCGGACAGCGGCACCCCGGCCGCGTACAACTCGGCCGCCACCGCCAGCTCTTGAGGGCTCGGTACGAGGAACTCGTCGTCCCGCCCGGGGACCCGCTCCAGCACCCCCAGCTCCACCGCCTCGGCGAGCGCCGCCTCGTCGGGGGAGCCGCCGAACCGCTCGTCCAGCTCCGCGCGGCTGATCCGGGTGGCCCGCTCGTCCGTCCACGGTCCGTGCACCTCGGCGACCAGGCCCAGCACCCCGCCCAGACCCCGCCCGGTGTCCCAGGCCTCCAGCAACTCCTTGATGGACGCCAGCGTGTAGCCCCGGTCGAGAAGGTCCGCGATCTGCCGCAGCCGGGCCAGGTGCGGGTCCCCGTACACATTCGCCCTGCCCTGCCGCTCCGGGGCGGGGAGCAGCCCGCGGTCCTGGTAGCCCCGGATGGTCCGGACGGTGGCGCCGCTCGCGTGCGCCAGGTCCTCGATCCGGTACCGGCCCCCGGCCCGGGGCCGCGACGTCCCCGAATCCTCCGACACGCTCACTCCTCCCACGGCCCCGGCACGCCGCTATCCCAGCGCCGTGCGGCCGACCGCCCCGGCAGCCGCGCGGGCCGCGGGCGAGGTCGCGAGATAGTCGACGGCCCTGCGGAGCGAGCCTTCCTGCGAGGGATGGTACGACCGCCGCAAGTACCGGGGCACCGCCGCGCCCAGCTCGCTCCACGTCGGCAACAGGCCCTTGGCCACGGCGCGGTTGTGCTCGCGCAGCGAGTAGCGCGGCCGGCCGGCGAGCCGCGGGTCGTGCCGGATCAGATACGCCGCCCCGCGCGCCCAGAACCAGAGCATCACCGGCGCCGCGACGACCATCGTTTCCACCCGGCGGGCGTAACGCACCGGATCGGGGCCGCCGCAGTGCTGGTACATGTCGAAGGCCACCGACCGGTGTTCGACCTCCTCGGCGCCGTGCCAGCGCAGCAGGTCGAGCATGACCTCGTCCGCCCCCGCGTGGTCCAGCGCGTCCGCGCGCAGCACCCAGTCCCCCAGGACCGCCGTGAACTGCTCGATCGCGGCGACGATCCCCAGTCTGAAGCGCAGCCAGCTCCCCGGCGGCCACGGCGGCCCGAACGGCGGCTTCTCGCCGAGGAGGATCTCGAAGAGATGGTCGACGTGCCGGGTGTACGGCTCGGTGTCCAGCCGCTGCTCCGCGAGATGCTTCAGCACATACGCGTGCTGCGCGCTGTGCGTCGCCTCCTGGCCCATGAACCCCTTGACGTCCTTCAGCAGCACCGGGTCCCGGACCAGCGGCAGGGCTTCCTTGAAGACCCTGACGAACCAGCGCTCGCCGGCCGGGAGCAGCAGATGCAGCACGTTGATGACGTGCGTGGCGGTGGGTTCGTCCGGTATCCAGTGCAGCGGCGTCTCGCGCCAGTCGAACGACACCCGCCGGGGAGCGATCACATACGGCCCGTCGGCCGCGCTCCCGTCGGGGGCCGGGGAGTCGCGGGCGTCTCCGTCCGGCGTCGCGGGCTCTGCTTCCCGGTTCACAGCGGGGGCTCCACACGGGCTATCGCGCGCAGTGCCCTGGGTGCGAGGCGGGACAGCAGCCGGGCGCCCCGGGCCTCCGGCGTGACCGGTACGACGGCCTCGTTGCGGACGACGGCCCGCAGGATCGCGTCGGCGACCTTCTCCGGCGGGTAGTTGCGCAGCCCGTACAGCCTGGCGGTCCGCTTCCGCCGTCGTTTCTCCTCCTCCGCCGAGACTCCGGTGAACCGCGCGGTTGCCGTGATGTTGGTGTTCACGAAGCCGGGACAGATCACGGAGACCCCGATGTCCTGTCCGGCGAGCTCGGCGCGCAGGCACTCGCTGAGCATCAGCACCGCCGCCTTGGAGGTGCTGTAGGCGGGCAGCGCGCGCGACGGCTGATAGGCCGCCGCCGACGCGGTGTTGACGATGTGCCCGCCCTCGCCGCGCGCCGCCATCTGCCCGCCGAATATCCGGCAGCCGTGGATGACGCCCCAGAGATTGACGTCCAGGACCCTCTTCCAGTCCTCGCTCGTGGTGTCCAGGAACGGCCCGGAGAGCCCGACCCCCGCGTTGTTCACCAGCACGTCCACCGTGCCGTACTCGGCGGCGACCTTCTGGGCCAGCTTCTCCATCGCCTCCTCGTCGCCGACATCGACGGTCTCGGCCCAGGCCTGCGGGGCGCCGATCAGCCGGGCCATCTCGGCGGTCCTGGCGACCCCTTCGGCGTCGCGGTCGACCGCGACGACCCGGGCGCCCGACTCGGCGAACGCGAACGCGGTCGCCCGCCCGATGCCGCTCGCCGCCCCGGTCACCAGGACCAGCTGCCCGCCGAACCGCTCTCCGTAGGGCCCGCTCGCCACCAGGTCCCGTGCCCGGCGGGCCCGGTTCTCCCGGCGGGCCTTCTCCGCCGGCCCGAGCGCCACACCCGCCGGTGCCACGCCCCCGAGCGCGGCCCTCTCCGCCCCGGTTTCCGGTTCCGGCTCGTGGGCCGTGACGAAGTCCGTGATCCAGGAGGCCAGCTGGTCCGGTCGCGTACGCGGCACCCAGTGCTTGGCCGGGAGCGTACGGCGCACCAGCTGCGGCACCCACCGCTCCAGATCGTCGTAGAGCCGCTCGGAGAGGAAGGCGTCCCCGGTCGGGGTGATCAGCTGGACGGGCGCGTGCGCGTGCGCGTCGGCGCGCGGTCTGCTCAGCCGGGCGTGGATGTTGTCCCGGTAGAGCCAGGCGCCGTGGGCGGCGTCGTCCGGCAGCGAGGCCGTCGGATAAGCGTCGGGCCGGTGCCCACTCGCGGACTCCGTCCCGCCGCCCGGTGCCTGGGGCCCCCGGCCCGACGGCACCTTCTCGAAGCGCTCGAGAAGTCTCGGCCACTGCCTCCCCAGCGGCCCGCGCCACGCGAGTTCGGGCAGGACCGGCGTATGCAGCAGATACACGTACCAGGACTTGGCGCCCTGGCCCAGCAGTTGGCCCAGCGCGCGCGGCGTCGGCCGGGTCAACCGCCGCTTGATCCAGTGTCCGAAGTGGTCCAGCGAAGGCCCCGACATCGAGGTGAAGGAGGCGATACGGCCCGATGTGCGCCGTACGGTCACGAACTCCCAGCCCTGCACGGACCCCCAGTCGTGCCCCACCAGATGGACCGGCCGGTGCGGGCTCACCGCGTCGGCGACCGCCAGGAAGTCGTCCGTCAGCTTCTCCAGGGTGAAGCCGCCGCGCAGCGGCTTCGGCGCCGTCGAGCCGCCGTGCCCCCGGACGTCGTACAGCACCACATGGAACCGCCCTGCGAGCCGCCCCGCGACCTGGGACCAGACCTCCTTGCTGTCCGGATAGCCGTGCACGAGCAGGACCGTCGGCCGCGCGGGGTCACCGAGCTCGGCCACGCACAGATCGATCCCGCCGGTGCGCACCCGGCGCTCACGTACCGCCACGAGCCCGCCCGACGGCGACGGAACAGACTGAAACGACATCACGCACCCTTCCCCCAACGCCGCACATGCGGCAGATCGTCATCCAGCCAGAACGCGCTCTCGGCCGGGTCCCTGGAGTCGGTGACCACCAGGATCTCCTCGAACTTGGCGCCCGTACCCCGGAATCCGAGGTGCGGCTCGACCGCCCACAGCCCGGGTCTCGGCGGGTGGTCGGAGAATCTGTACGGGCTCCACAGCGGCGACCAGCCGTCCCGGTGTCCGTGCAGCGCGTCGCTCGCAAGGCCCTTGAGCGCCTGCGTACCGAAGCCGAGAACACGCGGTGACCAGCGCCGGTCCTTCACGCGGTCGATCTTGTGGGCGATCACCCCGAAGGGGTAGGCCCGGTGTCTGTTCTCGTATCCCTGCCGGACCATCAGCCGGTCCACGTCCTCGTAGATCTCCCGCAGCGACCGCCGCTCCCGCACCTCGCGCAGCAGCAGCTCACGGTGCGCCCGGAGATCCGCGAGCAGTTTGTCGTGCAGCGGATTGGCACCCAGACAACCCGAGTAGCCGACGTCGGCGGTGAAACCCCCGTGGACCGGCGCCATGTCGAGGATGAACGGCATGCCCTCGGCCAGCGCGCGGTTGGTGGGGAAGAACTGGAGCGGGATCCGGAACCCCGTGAACGCCGTGCGGTCCCCGAACCAGGCGAAGGGCAGATGGAACCAGTCGCGCACCCCGCGCGCCCGCAGCCAGTCGCGCTGCATCCGGGCGGCCTCGCGCTCCGTGACACCCGGCCGCAGGCGCGCGGCCACCGCTTCGGCGCACTCGTAGGCCAGCCGCTGCACGGATCTGAATCCCCGCAGCTCCGTGGCCTGTTCGGCCGTCACCGCTGAAGCCATGCCACCCCTCCGTGCCGATCGCGGACGCGACGCCGGTCACGCCCGGTCACACCGCCCGATCACTCCGGGACGAATGCGGTACGCGTCCGTAACGTGACACAGATGAATGTGACAATGTCCGGCGGCTGCGTCAAGGGGCTCTCCCCGCCTGTGGAAAACCTCCCCGACCCGGAACCTTCGGCTTAACTTTTTATGCTGCCCTTACGGGTCCGTACGCCTCAAGGGGGACCCCGAGACAGCCGCCAGGGCTGACGTCCGCTGTGGTGTGCGCCACTACCGTCGTCAACGTGACTGTGATCGCCACTGAAGCCCTGAGTAAGCGGTTCCCCCGGGTAACCGCGCTTGACCGGCTCTCCTTGGACATCGGACCGGGCGTGACCGGTCTGGTGGGTGCCAACGGAGCCGGCAAGTCCACCATGATCAAGATCCTGCTGGGGCTGTCCCCCGCCACGGAAGGCCGGGCCGCCGTGCTCGGGTTCGACGTCGCCACCGACGGCGCCGCCATCCGCGAGAGCGTCGGATACATGCCCGAGCACGACTGCCTGCCGCCCGATGTCTCGGCGACCGAACTCGTCGTCCACATGGCGCGCATGTCCGGCCTCCCTCCGACCGCCGCCCGCGAACGCACCGCGGACACGCTGCGCCACGTCGGCCTGTACGAGGAGCGGTACCGCCCCATCGGCGGCTACTCGACCGGTATGAAACAGCGCGTCAAGCTCGCGCAGGCGCTGGTCCACGACCCCAAACTCGTCCTCCTCGACGAGCCGACGAACGGCCTCGACCCCGTCGGCCGCGACGAGATGCTCAACCTGATCCGGCGCGTGTACACGGAGTTCGGCATCTCCGTCCTCGTGACCTCGCACCTCCTCGGCGAGCTCGAACGCACCTGTGACCACGTCGTCGTCATCGACGGCGGCAAGCTGCTGCGCTCCAGCTCCACGAGTGACTTCACACAGAACACGGCGACGCTCGCGGTCGAGGTCACCGACACCGACACCCACCCGGACGGCACCCGCGCCCTGCGCGAGGCCCTCACCGCGGCCGGGCTCTCGCTCCACGTGGGTGAGGAGGACGGGCTGCCCGGCGCCGGCCACATCCTGCTCATCGAGGCGACGGGCGAGGAGACGTACGACGTCGTACGCGACACCGTCGCCGAACTCGGGCTCGGCCTCGTACGGATGGAACAGCGCCGTCACCACATCGCGGAGGTCTTCCGCGCCAAGGACGCCGAGCGGGAAGCCGCGCGGGACGCCCTGACGGCCGGTGACGGACAGGCCGTACCGGCACAGCCGGGCACCGCGGAATTCGCACTTCAGAAGGGAGGCGGCAGCGATGAGCGCTGATCTCACCCAGATCCACAACATCGGCTACCGCAACTACGACGGTCCGCGGCTCGGCCGCGCCTACGCCCGCCGCTCCCTCTACTCGCAGTCCCTGCGCGGCTCCTACGGCCTCGGCCGGTCCGCCAAGTCCAAGATCCTGCCGATGATCCTTTTCGCCGTGATGTGCGTGCCCGCGGCCATCATGGTGGCCGTCGCCGTCGCCACCAAGTCGAACGACCTGCCCGTCGAGTACACGCGGTACGCGATCTTCACCCAGGCCCTCATCGCGCTCTACCTCGCCGCCCAGGCGCCCCAGTCCGTCTCGCGCGACCTGCGCTTCAAGACGGTGCCGCTGTACTTCTCGCGCCCGATCGAGCGCTTCGACTACGTCGTCGCCAAGTACGGCGCGATGGCCTCGGCCCTCTTCATCCTGACCGCCGCGCCGCTGCTGGTCCTCTACATCGGCTCACTGCTCGCCAAGATGGACTTCGCCGACCAGACGAAGGGCTTCGGACAGGGACTCGTCTCCGTGGCGCTTCTCTCGCTGCTCTTCGGCGGACTCGGCCTGGTGATGGCCGCCCTCACCCCGCGCCGCGGCTTCGGTGTCGCCGCGGTGATCGCCACACTGACCATCACCTACGGCGCGGTCTCCACCGTCCAGGCGATCGCCTTCGAGACCGGATCCTCCGGCGCCGTCCAGTGGCTCGGCCTCTTCTCGCCCATCACGCTCATCGACGGCGTACAGACCGCGTTCCTCGGCGCCACCACGTCGTTCCCCGGCTCGGCCGGTCCCTCGGCCGGTGTCGGAGTCGTCTATCTGCTGGTCGTTCTGGCGCTCATCCTCGGCTCGTACGCCGTCCTCATGCGCCGTTACCGGAAGGTCGGGCTGTGACCACCATCAACATCGAGCACGCGTCGCGCTGGTTCGGCAACGTGGTCGCCGTCAACGACGTCACGATGACCGTCGGCCCCGGCGTCACCGGACTGCTCGGACCGAACGGCGCGGGCAAGTCCACGCTCATCAACATGATGGCCGGCTTCCTGGCGCCCTCCAACGGAAGCGTCACCCTCGACGGCGACACCATCTGGCGCAACGAGTCCATCTACCGCCAGGTCGGCATCGTCCCCGAACGCGAGGGGATGTACGACTTCCTCACCGGGCTCGACTTCGTCGTCGCCAACGCGGAACTGCACGGCCTCGGTAAGAAGGCGGCCCAGAAGGCGCTCGCGACCGTGGAGATGGAGTACGCGCAGGACCGCAAGATCGCGACGTACAGCAAGGGCATGCGGCAGCGCGTGAAGATGGCGTCCGCCCTCGTCCACGAACCGTCCGTGCTGCTCCTCGACGAGCCCTTCAACGGCATGGACCCGCGCCAGCGCATGCAACTGATGGAGCTGTTGCGGCGGATGGGCGACTCCGGCCGCACGGTCCTGTTCTCCTCGCACATCCTTGAGGAGGTCGAGCAACTGGCCTCGCACATCGAGGTGATCGTCGCGGGCCGGCACGCCGCGTCCGGCGACTTCCGCAAGATCCGCAGGCTGATGACCGACCGGCCGCACCGCTATCTCGTACGGTCCAGCGACGACCGCGTCCTCGCCGCCGCGCTGATCGCCGACCCCTCGACGGCCGGCATCGAGGTCGACGTCACCGAGGGCGCGCTGCGCATCCAGGCCGTCGACTTCGGGCGCTTCACCGAGCTGCTGCCGAGGGTCGCCCGTGAGCACTCCATCCGGCTGCTCACGGTCTCGCCGTCCGACGAGTCCCTCGAATCGGTCTTCTCGTACCTCGTAGCGGCCTGAGCGGCCTTGACAAGGAGCTGTGACGTCCCATGTACCACCCCACAGTCGCCCGGCTCACCTACCGGGCCCTGCTCGGCCGGCGCCGGGCCGCCGTCCTACTGATCCTGCCGGCGCTGCTGATCCTCATCGCCATGGCCGTACGGGCCTTCAACGGCGTGGACGACCAGATCGCCTCGGACGTCCTGGGCGGCTTCGCCCTCGCGACGATGATCCCGCTGATCGGTGTGATCGCCGGAACGGGCGCGATCGGTCCCGAGATCGACGACGGATCGATCGTCTACCTGCTGGCGAAGCCGGTCACCCGGCCGTCGATCATCTTCACCAAGCTGATCGTCGCGATCTCCGTGACCATGGTGTTCTCCGCGGTCCCCACCTTCATCGCCGGAATGATCCTCAACGGCAACGGCCAGCAGATCGCGGTGTCGTACACCATCGCCGCGCTGGTCGCCTCCATCGCCTACAGCGCGCTGTTCCTGCTGCTCGGCACGGTCAGCCGGCACGCGGTCGTCATCGGCCTCGTCTACGCGCTGGTGTGGGAGACGCTGTTCGGCAGCCTGGTCGCGGGCGCGCGGACGCTCAGCGTCCAGCAGTGGTCCCTGGCGGTCGCCGAGAAGACCAGCGGCGAGGGCATGATCGCCTCGGACGTCGGACTGCCGGCGGCCGTCGTGCTGCTGGTCGGCGTGACGGTGGCCGCGACCTGGTACGCGGGGCGGAAGCTGCGCACGCTGACGCTCGCGGGCGAGGAGTGAGCGAGGGTTTCCCACCGCCGTACATGATCGTGCGCGACGCCGCGACCCCCTCCCTCCGGGTGGGGGTTGCCGCGTAACTGTACGTTTATCGGCTCGTTGTTCCGTGTGCGTGGAGGCAACTGGAGTCCGTGACGTCGAGCGTTCGTGAAACTGGGGATTGCCGGTGCCGGATCGAAAGCCGCACCGGTCATTGAGTGAGTAGCCACCGTGAGCCGACCTCCGCCCCTGAAGCCCGGGGTTGAGGGCAGTCCATCACCGGTTCACGAATGGAAGGCACACTCATGCCATCGGAAGTCACCCTGCTCGAATCGCGCACCATGCGCGTCGAGCATCTGGGGCGCGTCGAAGCGCTCGACAAGGTGAAGGCCTTGGTCATGCTGCCGGACGGTATGCACATGCGTACAGAGGACGCGTCTCGGTACTTCGAAGTATCCACAGACGCCATCAGGCAGCTGGTCGCACGTCATCGCGCTGAGCTCACGGAGAATGGGATGCGCGTGCTGCGAGGCTCTGACCTGCGGCGATTTCATAGTGACATCTTGTCACTATGGGGCGCGGACCAGGGAGAAAGTTATCCACAGGCGGTCACTCAGCTCACGCTCTACACCCGCCGGGCCGTCCTCAACATCGCGATGCTTCTCCGCGACAGCGACATCGCCCGACGCGTCCGTACGTATCTCCTCGATGCCGAAGAAGGCTGGCGCGAGGGGTACGCGTCGCTCGACCGGCGCGTCACCGACGTGGAGTCCTGCCTCGGTGGTGTCGGCGTCGCGCTCCAGGAGCTGGGGCCGGTTCTGAACCGGATGTCGTACCGGCTCGACAGCCTGGACCGGCGGCTCGACGCCACCAACCAGGTCGTCGCGGCGATCAGCAACCGGCTCTGCCAGATGTCCGAGGACATCAACCGCGTGGATGCCAGGGTGGACGATGTCGTCCATCAGCTGAAGGATCTCCGCCGCGGCCGTAAGCGCCGCTGACCCGCTCCGGCAGGCTCGCGTCCGTCCGTGGCACTCTCACGGGCGGACGCGGGCCGTACACGGACCACCGCGGCCGGTCACGGATAACCGGTGGCGCCGAACTCCCGCCCCGGTGCACAGTGGTGGTGGCAGGTACCACTGGACCGGGAGCGGAGCGCGGCGATGACGAGTAGTTCCCGTCCGTCGAGTTCCCGACAGGGCAGTCCCGACCCGGCACCGGAGTAACCACTTCCGCTCCGTGCAGCCGACGGTGACCCGCCCAAGGGGGCGGTCGCTTCGAGCGCGCGTTCGCGCGGACCGCCCCCTCCCAGCCCGCTCGGCCTCAGCCCTGCTGAAGCAGCCTCTCCAGCACCACCGCGATGCCGTCGTCGTCGTTCGACGCCGTCACCTCGTCCGCCACGGCCTTCAGCGACTCGTGCGCGTTGGCCATCGCCACGCCGTGCCGCGCCCAGCCGAACATCGGGATGTCGTTGGGCATGTCGCCGAAGGCGATCGTGTCGGCCGCCGTCACACCGAGCCGCCGCGCGGCCAGCGAGAGCCCCGTCGCCTTGCTCAGACCCAACGGCAGGATCTCCACGACGCCCGGCCCCGCCATCACCACGGCGACCATGTTCCCGACGGTCTCCTGCGCGACCCTCGCCAACTCGTCGTCGCTCAGCCGCGGATGCTGGATGTAGACCTTGTTGATCGGCGCGGTCCACATCTCGGCGGGATCGTCCAGGAAGAGCGCGGGCAGCGGGCCGTCCTGCACCCGGTATCCGGGGCCGATCAGTACGTCGCCGTCGAGACCGTCACGGCTCGCGGCCAACGCCAGCGGGCCGACCTCCGCCTCGATCTTCGACAGCGCGAGGACGGCCACCTGACGGTCGAGAGTCACCGACGTCAGCAGTCTGTGCTCACCGGCGTGGTAAACCTGCGCGCCCTGGCCACAGACCGCCAGCCCGTCGTACCCGAGATCGTCGAGGATGGCCCGCGTCCACGGCACCGCCCGCCCGGTGACGATGATGTGCGCCGCGCCGGCCTCCGTGGCGGCGGCCAGCGCCTCACGCGTCCGTGCGGAGACCTCGTGGTCCTCGCGCAGCAGCGTGCCGTCGAGGTCGGTCGCGACGAGCTTGTACGGGAAGGCGGAGGCGGAGGCGGGAGCTGCCGCCGAGCCGGCCGCGGGGGCGGAGCTCACTTGGCGATCGGCTCCAGCGTCTCGCGCCCGCCCAGATACGGACGCAGCACCTCCGGCACCCACACAGAACCGTCCGCCTGCTGGTGGTTCTCCAGCAGCGCCACGATGGTACGCGTGACGGCGCAGAGCGTGCCGTTCAGCGTCGCGAGCGGCTTCACGTGCTGCTTGCCGTCCTGCGCGGCACGCATCCGTACGGAGAGCCGGCGGGCCTGGAAACCGTCGCAGTTGGACGCCGACGTCAGCTCGCGGTACTTGCCCTGCGTCGGGATCCACGCCTCGCAGTCGAACTTGCGCGAGGCCGACGCACCCAGGTCGCCCGTCGCCACGTCGATCACCTGGAAGGGCAGCCCGAGGCCGCTGAGCCACTGCTTCTCCCACTCCAGCAGCCGCGCGTGCTCGGACTCGGCGTCCGCGGGGTCGACGTACGAGAACATCTCGACCTTGTCGAACTGGTGCACCCGGAAGATGCCCCGGGTGTCCTTGCCGTACGTCCCCGCCTCACGGCGGAAGCACGGCGAGAAGCCCGCGTACCGCAGGGGCAGCTTGTCGGCGTCGATGATCTCGTCCATGTGGTACGCGGCGAGGGGCACCTCCGACGTACCGACCAGGTAGAAGTCGTCCTTCTCCAGGTGATACACGTTCTCCGCGGCCTGGCCGAGGAAGCCCGTGCCCTCCATCGCGCGCGGGCGCACCAGCGCGGGGGTCATCATCGGGATGAAGCCGGCCTCGGTGGCCTGCGCGATCGCCGCGTTCACCAGGGCGAGTTCGAGCAGCGCGCCGACGCCCGTCAGGTAGTAGAAGCGCGAGCCGGAGACCTTCGCGCCGCGCTCCATGTCGATGGCGCCGAGCGCCTCGCCGAGCTCCAGGTGGTCCTTGGGCTCGAAGCCCTCGGCGGCGAAGTCGCGCGGCGTGCCGACCGTCTCCAGGACGACGAAGTCCTCCTCGCCGCCCACGGGTACGTCAGGGTGCACGATGTTGCCCAGCTGGAGGAGCAGCCGTCTGGCCTCCTCGTCGGCCTCGTGCTGTACGACGTCGGCCGCCTTCACGGCCGCGGACAGCTCGCGCGTGCGGGCGAGCAGCTCGGACTTCTCGTCGCCGCTGGCCTTGGACACGAGTTTGCCGAGCGTCTTCTGCTCGGATCGCAGCTCGTCGAAGCGGACGCCGGAGGCCCTTCGCCGCTCGTCGGCGGAGAGCAGGGCGTCGACGACGCCGACGTCCTCTCCACGGGCGCGCTGCGAGGCGCGGACACGGTCGGGGTCGTCTCGGAGCAGGCGAAGGTCAATCACCCCACCAGGCTACCGGTGCGCGGTTCCGCCACCCCACCCCCTTTTCGAGTGCATGGCAGTTTGTCCGGATTGCCGCAATTGGGAACGGTGGGGAAAGAGCGAAAAGGAGGGGTCGCTTACGTCAATGGGAGGTTGCCAATTCCCCGGAAAGAGGCGCCGCCCGTGTGCCGTTGACTCATTTCCCTTGCGGCGCACGGCACTTGAGGTGGCGTTGTCCACAGAGGGGCGGACGCCCGGAAAGTTATCCACAGGCTGTGTGGGGGATCTGTGGATCGCGAGCGATATCGCGGTGAAGGCCCAAGTGGGGCCGAGGGGATTCTTCTCCTGAACCCGCCTCGCGCGCTCATTCGGGTGGGACTTGGTCCCTCTAACGAGTTGGGCAATGAAATGGGGGTGACGCAGGGCACTTCTATGTCCTGTGGATGGAAGAACGGTCGCTGAGGAGATTTGTCGACCGAGTCGGCCGGCGCTGTCGACTTGTCCCCAGGGGGAAGGGTCAGCCTGTGGATAACTTTGGGGACAACGGGGGCCGACCGCGTCCCCCACCGCCCCCGGCGGCTCAGATCCGGCCGTCCTGGCTCCGCGCCAGCCAGTCGGCGGCGTCCATGAACTCCGCGTCCGACGTCCCCGCGCGCAGCCGTCGCACGTCCTGCGGAGCCACACCCGCCCTCGGGTACGAGCCGAGGAAGCGCACCTTCGGGCTGATCCGCTTCAACCCCATCAGCGCCTCGCCCATCCGACGGTCCGCGATATGACCCTCGGCGTCCACGGCGAAGCAGTAGTTACCGATGCCCGCGCCCGTCGGACGCGACTGGATCAGCATCAGGTTGACCCCGCGCACGGCGAACTCCTGGAGCAGTTCCAGCAGCGCGCCCGGATGGTCGTCCCCGAGCCAGACCACGACCGATGTCTTGTCCGCGCCGGTCGGCGCCGACGGCCGCGCGGGCCGGCCCACCAGGACGAAGCGCGTCTCCGCGTTCTCGGCGTCGTGGATCTCGGTGACCAGGGCTTCGAGCCCGTACGTCGCCGCCGCGAACTCACCCGCGAAGGCGGCGTCGAACCGGCCCTCCTGGACCAGTCGCGCGCCGTCCGCGTTCGACGCGGCCGACTCCCACAGCGCGTTCGGCAGATTGGCCCGCAGCCAGTTGCGCACCTGCGGTTGCGCCACCGGGTGCCCGGTCACCGTCTTGATGTCGGTCAGCGACGTCCCGGGCCTGACGAGGAGCGCGAAGGCGATCGGCAGCACCACCTCGCGGTAGATCATCAGCTGCTCGCCCGACGCGAGTTCGTCGAGGGTCGCTGTGACACCGCCCTCCACCGAGTTCTCGATGGGTACGAGGGCGGCCGCGGCGTCCCCGTGCCGTACGGCGTCGAGGGCCGCGGGCACCGAGACCATCGGGATCAGCTCCCGGGTGGCGGCTTCCGGCAGGGTGCGGAGGGCGGCTTCGGTGAAGGTGCCCTCGGGGCCGAGGTACGTATAGCGCGTGGCCGACATGTGGTCACTTTAGTCCGACCGGCGGACAGCGCAGGACTCCGGCTCAAAGCCCCACCCCGCCCCCCGGCTCAGGACTCCAGCAGACGTTGCCCCACGTACTCGCCCTCGCGCGGTCCGCCCGGCACCGCGTACAGGCCGCTCGCCTCGTGCCGTACGAACGCCGACAGCGCGTCGCCCCGGTCGAGCTTGCGCTGCACGGGCACGAAGCCCTTCAGCGGATCGGCCTGCCAGCAGATGAACAGCAGGCCCGCGTCGGGCGTGCCGTCCGCGGCGATCCCGTCGTGGAAGGAGAACGGGCGGCGCAGCATCGCGGCCCCGCCGTTCTGCTCCGGCGCCGAGATCCGCGCGTGCGCGTTGTCCGGGATGACGAGCTTGCCGTCCGGACCGGTCTTGTCGAGGTCGAGCGCGGTCGTCTCCGTACCGCCGGTGAGCGGGGCGCCGTCGGACTTGCGGCGGCCGATGACAAGCTCCTGGCGGTCGACCGGCAGGGCCTCCCACTCGTCGAGCAGCATGCGGATGCGGCGTACGACGGCGTACGAGCCGCCCGCCATCCAGTCGGGTGTCCCGGTCGGCGGCTTCGCGGGGACGAAGATCCGCCGGTCGAAGTCGGGCTCCGCCGGTCTGGGGTTGTTGGTGCCGTCGACCTGGCCCATCAGATTGCGGGCCGTCATGGGACGGGCGGTGGCGCCGGGCGAACGGTTGAAGCCGTTCATCTGCCACCGCACGTGCGCCGCGTCGCCCGCCTCCTTGAGAAGCGTGCGCAGTGCGTGGAAGGCGACGAGCGCGTCGTCCGAACCGATCTGCACCCACAGATCGCCGTCGCTGCGGCGGGCGTCGAGGTGGTCCGACGAGAAGGCCGGCAGCGGGTCCAGCGCGGAGGGGCGCCGGGCGGCCAGCTTCGTACGGTCGAAGAACGTACGGCCGAAGCCGAAGGTGACCGTCAGCGCGGACGGCCCCGCGTCCAGGGCGACTCCTGTGTCGCGCTCGCCGGCCGGTTCGCCCGCCATGAGCCGCCGCGCGGTCTCCGACCAGCGGCGCAGCAGCGCGGCGGCCTCTCTGCGGCCCGCGCCCGGTGCGAGGTCGAGGGCGACCAGATGGCCGCGGGCCTGCATGGGCGTGGTGATACCGGCCTGGTGGGCGCCGTGGAAGGCGACGGAGGCCGAGCCGACGGTGGCGAGCGCGGTCGGCTCGTCGGGCCGGGTGGCGGCGTACGCGGCGCTCCCGCCGGCCGCTCCGGCGACGAGGCCCGCGGCGCCGGCCGCACCGGCCGTACCGATCAGCCGCCGCCGCGAGATCGCGCGGGTGGGGTCAGCTCCGCCGCCCCCGGTGCCGGTGCCGGAGGCGGCGTCGCTGGTCGTACGGGTGTCGCTCACGGGGTCAACCGATCTTCACGTTCTTCTCGATGGTGGTCTGGTCGATGTCCGAGGTCCGCACGGTCACCTGGAGATGCCAGTCGCCGGGCATCGGGATCTGTACGTTGCCGGAGCTCCAGTGTCCCGCCGCCAAGCGCTCCGGCACGACGGGGAGGGGGCCGATCTGCTCGGACCTGAGGGTGTACGAGACCTTCACCTCGGGCACGTCCATCGGCTTGCCGTCCGGGCCGTCGACCCAGACGTGCATGAGGTTGGCGCCGGGGCTCGCGGGGTCGAGGGTGAGCCGCAGGGTGCCCTTGCCCTTCACGCCGCCGGTGTCGAACGGCTCGGTGAGGCTGATGGGACCGGCGGGTGCCGCGGGCGCGGATGCCTGGGTGCCCGAGCGGCCGACCTCCTTCGCCTCCGTACGTCCGGGCTCGGTGCCCGTCAGCGCGGTCGTGACGGCGAGCACCACGAGGGCGATGCACGCCTCCGTAAGTACGGAGCGGCGCAGCCCGGACCGCTCGGTGTCGGCGTCGCGGACGCGCTTCTTGCGGGCGGTGGCCAACGCGGTTTGCTGGCGGGCGAGTTGAGCGGCACGCTCGGGGTCGGGCCCGGTCTCGGTTTCGGTCTCGGCCTCGGCGTCGTCCTCCGCATCGGCTTCCGCTTCGGTCTCGACGCCGGCCTCGGCCGCCGCCTCGACGCCTGCCTCCGCCTCGGTCCTCGCGCGCTCGCCGAGCAACCCCGTCCAGCGCCGCGAGAACCAGGCGGCACCGAGCAGTACGGCGATCAGCGCGACCTTGACCAGCAGGAGCTTCCCGTACGACGTGTCGGTCAGCGCCGACCACGAGCCGACCTGCCGCCACGCCTGGTAGAGCCCGGTCACGGCCAGGACGACGACGCTGCCGAAGGCGATCCGCGAGAAGCGCTGCACGGCGGCGCGTTCGATGTCCGGTGTCCGGTAGAGGGCGATCAGCAGCGACACGAGGCCCCCGAGCCAGGTGGCCACGGCCAGCAGATGCAGTACGTCGAGCGGCATGGCGAGACCGGTCTGGATCCCGGTCGACGCGTGTTCGGACAGCGCCCACGTCCCGGCGATGCCGGCGGCGACGACCGTGCCGCCCAGCCCCAGCCCGAAGGTGAGGTCGGCCTTCGCCTTGCCCGCATCGGCCCCCGTCCCGGCAGCGTCCCCGGACTCAGTTCCCGCTTCCGTTCCCGCTTCCGCTTCCGTGACGCGCTTCGCGTACGCGCCGAACAGCACGGCGATGAAGAGCGCGGCCGCGCCGAGCAGCAGCAGCCGCGAGACGAGCGCGGCGCCCGTCTTGGTGTCCAGCACGTCCGTCAGTCCGCCCAGGTCGAACGCGTCGCCGAGCTTGCCGGACCCGGTGTACGGCGTCCTCAGTAGGAGGAGGACGAGTGTCGCGGCGGTCAGCGTGACCCAGCCACCGACGACGAGCCGCTGCAACGGCCGCACGGACGCGCCGCGTTGCCAGCAGGCGAGGACGAACGCCGCACCGCCGACGAGGGCCACGAACCCGGCGTACGAGATGTAGCGCACCGTGTCGTACAGCAGGCCGACCACTCCGCCCCCGGCCTCCTGGTCGGGCACGGTGGCCGTCGTCTTCGACGGTGCTCCTACGGAGAAGGTGAACGCCCCCGACACGGGATGGCTGTCGGCGGAGACCGCCTGCCAGGCGACGGTGTACGTGCCGTCCGGCAGCCCGGTCTTGAGGTCGACGGCGTAGCGGACGGTGCCGCCCTCGCTCAGATCGCGCATCTTCGCGACGTCGACGCGCTTGCTGGTGGGGTCGAGGACCCGGATGGAGTCGTCGCCCATGGCGATCTGTTCGGAGAAGGTGAGTGTGACGTCCTTCGGAGCGACATCGACCACCGCCCCGTCCTTCGGGTCGCTGCCCGTCAGCGCCGCGTGCGCCGACGCCGTACCGGAGAGCGCGCCGAGGAGACCGACGATCAGTACGCCGGTGACGAGCAGCAGCCGTATGAGCCGTGTTCCGAAGCGGGGGGCGGTGGCCGTCATGGTGAGTCAGTCCCTCAGTGCTGCGTGGGGTTGTAGGTGGTCTCCTTCACGGGAAGGTCGACCTTGATCGGGTCGGTCTTCTCGAAGTGCAGTTCCACGGCGATCCGTTGGCCCTGTTCCGGCTTCTTCTTCAGGCCCATGAACATCAGATGGTTGCCGCCGCGGGCCAGATTCAGCTCGCCGCCGGCCGGGATGTCGAAGGACTTCACCTGCCGCATCTTCTGGTCCTTGGTCTCGTGGATCGTGACGTCGTCCGAGATGTCGCTGGTGACGGAGGTGAGTCTGTCCGCCGCGCCACCGCTGTTGGCGACCGTGAGGAAGCCGGACGCCATGTCGCTGACGGGCTGGGGCATGAAGGCCCCGCTGACCTTCAACCGAGGCTCGTCCTCGGAGGCGTCCGCCGACGAGCACCCGGCGAGCGAGACCAGTGACGCCAGTGACGCCGCGGACACCAGCACCGCCCGGGCGGCCGTGAGACGACTCGCCCCTCGGCGTACGGGACGGCCGCCGCACGCCCTCACGGGGTCTCGCCCTTGATGAGTTTCGGCAGGTCCTTCGTGTAGTCGTCGGCCGTCGTGTCCTCGCCGTACAGGACGTAACCGCCGTCGGTCTTCGGCGAGAACGCGATGACCTGCGCCCCGTGCATGGAGACGACGCTGCCGTCCTTCTCCTTCGTGGCCGGCTCGATGCCGATGCCGACCTGGCGCGCGCCGGCCTGGATGGTCGGGAAGTCGCCGGTGAGGCCGACGAAGGACGGGTCGCCCGCGCTCGGCAGCCACTTGGCGAGTTCGGCGGAGGTGTCCCGCTCGGGGTCGGTGGTGATGAACACGACCTGGAGCTTGTCCTGGTCGGCCTTGGGGAGCGCCTTCCTGGCGATGGCGATGTTGCTCATCGTCAGCGGGCAGACGTCGGGGCAGTGCGTGTAGCCGAAGTAGATCAGCGTCGGCTTGCCCTTGGTCTCCTCACGGAAGTCGTACGTCTTGCCCTTGGTGTCCTTCAGGACGAGGTTCGGCTTCTCGAAGGGCTTGTCGAGGACGGTCGCCGCCTTCGTCTTCGGCTGGGCGGAGACGTCCGCCACGGGCTTCGACGCGGTGTCGTCGTCGCCGCTTCCGCAGGCGGACAGGGTGAGTGCCGCGACCGCCGCGAGCGCGGCGGCGGTGAGCACGGTCTTCTTGTGCATGGAGGTAGTTCCCATTGGTGGAGTACGGGCTCCGGGCGCGGGGCCCGGCGAGGGGCCCCGCGCCCGCTGATCAGCTGGCGGGGGTGCCGGTGGACGAGGTGCGGCGGCGTCCGGCCAGGACGCCGTAGGCGACACCGGCGACGCCGATGACGATGCCGGCGATGCCGAGGCCACGGGCCGTGCCGTCGCTGCTGTCGGAGGCGGCGGCGTTCTCGCCGTCCCCGTCGTCACTCTCGGCCGATGCCTGGTCGGTCCCGGCCTTGGCGTCGTCGCCCGCCTTGTCCTCGCCCGCCTTGTCGTCGGCAGCCGCGCCGTGACCGTCCTCGGAGGCGGCGGTCAGGGTCAGCACCGGCGCCGGGCTCTCGGGCTCGGCGCCCTCGGTCGGGGCGTCGATCCAGCGCACGACCTCGTCGTTGTCGTACGTCTGGAGGGTCTTGAAGACCAGCTGGTCGGCGTCCTCGGGCAACTGGCCGACGGAGAGCGGGAACTGCTGGAAGTAGCCGGGCGCGACCCCGCCGCCCTTCGCGGCGGTCCAGGTGACCTTCGAGACGGCTTCGGTGATCTGCTTGCCGTGCATCTCGATCGGCTTGGCGAGCTTGCTCTTGGTGACGGCGATCTTCCAGCCGGGCACGGACTGCGGGGCCACCGAGGCCAGGGGGTGCTCGGTCGGGAAGTTCACTTCGAGCTTGACGGTCGAGGCGTCGTCGCGCTCGTTGGGCACCTTGAAGTTGACGGTCGCGTAACCGCCCTTGGCGGCCTCGCCGACCGGCTGCACGCTGACGTGCGCGAGGGCGGGACCGGCGAGCAGCACGACGGCCGACGCGGCGACGCCGCCGACGACTGCCACACGGCGCGTGATGCGGGTACGGCCGGTGGTGGACGCCCGCGAGACAGCGTGACGAGACGTGTTCGTACGAGAGGCGTTCATGACAGAAGACACTCCACGGTGTGGGGGAGACGATGGGCCGCGCGCGGATACGCGTCGGCATCGCGACGTCACCGCCCTACGTACTCCGTACGGAAGGTGTCGTCGCGTCAGGCGGCGAGAGTGAGTACGGCCGGCGGGCCGCGCCTGATCACCGAATGCTGGAGCGTCTCCCCCGTGTACGAGGGCGGAGCGTCGGGGCGCGGGCCGGGCGCGGCGGCCGGCCCGGGGGCGGGCGTGAGCGGCAGTCCGGCGCTCAGGGCGCGTACGAGGCCGAGGGCGGCCCGCAGGGCCCGCAGCCGCGCGTTGTCGGCGACGACTTCACCGAAGCCGTCGCCGAGGCTCTGGGAGGAAAGTGTGGCGAGCCGGGCGAGCGCGAGGTCGCCGCGGCGCATGAGCCAGCCGGTCGCGAGGGCCGCCAGCAGATGCGCGAGGAACATGGGCAGGGTCGGCAGTTCGGGCAGCAGCCCGGCGGTGCCACCGGCCCCTCCGGTTCCACCGGCCGCCGCCTGCGCGGCTGTTCCCGCCGCCGAGCCGTGCAGGTGACCGCCCTGCGCGAGCCCGCCGCCGACCGTGGCGGGGTCGATCCCGGCGTCGGTCACGATGCGGCGCGCGTCCCCCGCGCTCAGCGACGCCGGGCCGGCGCCGCAGATCAGCTTCGCCGCCATGCGGATCAGTACGTCGTCGGCGCCGCCGCGCATCGTGAGGTGGTGCTGGCTCATCCCGAACAGGGAGTGCAGCGCGAGCTGTCCACCGGTCAGCGCGAGTGCGATGGCGGGCAGTGAACGGGCGCGTCCGGCGAGCGGCGCGGCAACGGCGAACACACCGGCGAAACCGACGACGAGCGTCCACCAGGGGACGGCCTGACAGGCCGCGATCACATGTCCCGTCCCGGACAGCACGACACAGACCGCGGTGAACACCGCGGCCCTCAGGAGCCGCAGACCGGCTCCGGTGTGTGCGACACGATCCGGCATGGCCGGGTCATCATCGCACTGCGACCGGCGGCTTCGTACGGCAGGTCCGGAAGATCAGCTTCTGTCCCCTACAACGGCAGACATCTTATGCGCGTCCGCCGAATGAGTTCTTTCACGCGGACGATGTGCTTACGACTCACCTGCAAGGGCAATACGTATCGGTATGTCGAGCTGTGGCCAGGAGGCTGGAGCATGAGCATCTGGTGGTCCCTCCATTTGCGGCGCGAAGCCGCGAGCGTCCCGCTCGCACGCCGTCTTCTGATCGGCACGATGGAGACCGCGGGCGTCGACCCGGACATTTCCTTCGATCTGTCCATCGCACTGACCGAAGCATGCGCGAACGCCGTCGAGCACGGCGGCGACGACCTGCCCGGTGATCCGTCCCAGGCGTCGGCGGCATATCGGGTCACGGCCTATCTGGACGGCGAGAAGTGCCGTATCGAAGTGTCCGACTCCGGGCCCGGATTCCCTTCCCGCCGCTCCGTCCACCGGACCGCGGCCGTGGCCGCCCTCACCGCCGAGAACGGCCGGGGGCTCTCCCTGATCGAGCAGTTGTCCGACCACGTCCACTTCCGCAACCGGCCGGGGCGGGGAGCGGTGATCAGCTTCGACAAGATACTGAAGTGGCGCGAGGAGACCCCGCTGGTGGCCCTGGGCGGCACGACCGCCGGAGTCTGACCCGGTCTCACACACGCGCCCCACGCACGCGCCCCACGCACGTGCCTCATGAACCCGCATCATCCGCCTCATGGACGCGCCGGCCCGGCCGCGCGTGAGGCGCGGCCGGGCCGGCGACTGTCCGGAGCGGGGACCTGGACGTCCCCGGGTCAGCCCTGCTTGACGGCCGCCATCCATGTCTCCACGTCCGCGGACGTACGGGGCAGTCCCGCCGACAGATTCCGGTTGCCGTCCTCCGTGACCAGGATGTCGTCCTCGATCCGGACCCCGATGCCCCGGTACTCCTCCGGCACCGTGAGGTCGTCCGCCTGGAAGTACAGACCCGGCTCGACCGTCAGGCACATTCCGGGCTCCAGCGTGCCGTCCACATACGCCTCCGTGCGCGCCGCCGCGCAGTCGTGGACGTCCAGGCCGAGCATGTGCCCCGTGCCGTGCAGCGTCCAGCGGCGCTGGAGGCCCAGCTCCAGGACCCGTTCGACCGGGCCTTCGAGCAGACCCCACTCGACGAGCCTCTCGGCGAGCACACGCTGGGACGCGTCGTGGAAGTCCCGGTACTTCGCGCCCGGCTTCACCGCGGCGATACCGGCCTCCTGCGACTCGTACACCGCGTCGTAGATCTTGCGCTGGAGCTCGTCGAACCGGCCGTTGATCGGCAGCGTGCGTGTGACGTCGGCCGTGTAGAGGGTGTGGGTCTCCACGCCGGCGTCGAGCAGGAGCAGATCGCCGGGGCGTACGTCTCCGTCGTTGCGCACCCAGTGCAGGGTGGTGGCGTGCGGTCCTGCGGCGCAGATCGAGCCGTAGCCGATGTCGTTGCCCTCCACCCGGGCACGCAGGAAGAACGTTCCCTCGATGTAGCGCTCGCTGGTCGCCTCGGCCTTGTCGAGGATCCGTACGACGTCCTCGAAACCGCGGACGGTCGAGTCGACGGCCTTCTGGAGCTCGCCGACCTCGAAGTCGTCCTTCACCGCGCGCGCCTCGGACAGATAGACCCGCAACTCGTCGTCGCGCTCCGCCGTGACCTTGTCGGCCAGCGCGGCCTCGATGGACGAGTCGTGCCCGCGGACGACCCGCACCGGGCCCGTCGCCTCGCGCAGGGCCGCGGCCAGCTCCCGGACGTCCTTCGCGGGCAGGCCGAGCAACTGCTCGGCCTCGGCGAGCGAGTGCCGGCGGCCGACCCACAACTCGCCCTGGCGGCCGTCGAGCCAGAATTCGCCGTTCTCCCGGTTGGAGCGCGGGGTGAGATAGATCGTGGCCCGGTGGCCGTCGCCGCCGGGTGCCGGCTCCAGGACGAGGACGCCGTCCTCGGTCTGGTCGCCGGTGAGATACGCGTACTCGGTGGAGGGACGGAAGCTGTACTCCGTGTCGTTCGACCGGGTCTTCAGGCCGCCCGCGGGGATCACCAGGCGGTCGCCCGGGAATCGCGCGGACAGCGCGGCACGGCGGTCCGCCGCGTAGGGCGCCTGTGCGACGGGCTCCAGGTCGCGGAGCTCGGTGTCGGCCCAGCCCGACTTCATGTTCTCGGCCAGCTCGTCGGACACGCTCACATAGAGGCCGTTCTTGCGCTGCTTCACGGGCTTGCCGGCCGACGCCTCGTCGGCGTCGTCGAGCACTGTGTCCTGGTCTCCCAGCGTTTCCGGGGTCTCCGGTGTTTCCGGGATGAGCTCCTCGGCCACGGTCTGCCTCCTCTGTACGACATTGGACCTTTCGGGTCCCGGCACCATCGTATGTCTGTACGGGCGGCCGGCCAGGGGGCCTGTGGACAACTCCTCGGACGGCTGGACCACAGGGGCTCGTCGGACCGGAGAGGGCCGCTCCGGTTCAGTCGAAGCGGACGGCGAGAATCACGACGTCCTCCGCGCTCCCGCGCGCGCCGGGGCCGGACACGTCCGCCCCGCCGGGCAGCACCAGCCTCAGCACGTGGTCGGCGATCGCCCCCGGGTCGTCCCGGAGGCTCCTGGGCACGCTCGCGGCCGCCGCGTGCAGCCGGGCGAAGGCCCGGTCCATCGGGTCGCCGGTGCGGCGCAGCAGGCCGTCGGTGTACAGCAGCACCGTTTCTCCTTGCGCGGGCGACACCGCCACGCTCGGCGCCTCCCAGCAGGACAGCATCCCCAGCGGCGCCGACAGGCTCGTCTCGACGAACTCCGTACGCCGCTCCCCCACGATCAGCGGCGGCGCGTGCCCGGCACCCGCGAGCACGATCCTGCGCGACGCGGGTTCGGTGTGGGCGAAGAGCACGGTGGCGGTACGAGCCGGTTCGGTCAGCCGCAGCAGCAGTTCGAGGTCGGACAGTACGGCGACGGGGTCCTCGCCCTCCATCACCGCGTACGCCCGCAGGGAGGCCCGCAGCCGTCCCATCGCGGCCAGAGCGCTCGGCCCCGACCCGCTCACCGAGCCGACGGCCAGCCCCAGAGCGCCGTCGGGCAGCGGCAACGCGTCGTACCAGTCGCCGCCGTCGCCGCCCGCGCGGTGCCGTACCGCGAGCCGTACGCCGGGGACGCGGGGGAGCCGGCCGGGCAGCAGCTCGTCGGCGATCGTGCTCTCACGCGCGCGGGTCGACTCCAGCTCCAGGAGGCGCGCCAGATGCTCGGCGGCGTAGCGGGCGTAGAGACCCACCAGATGGCGCTGCCTTTCGACCGGTTCGGCGGGTTCGTCGTAAAACCAGCTCGCGGCGCCGATCCGGCCCGCCGTCTCGGCGGTGAGGGAGACCGCGTACGTGGCGCTGTAGCCGAGCCGGACGGCCACTTCACGGTGGCGCGGGTCCAGGCCCGGGTCGCCGAGTACGTCTCCCACGGACTCGGCGGCGGTCGCGGGCTCCGTGGTCTCGTCGAGGAGCCTTCCGTAGGAGGTCGCGGCGCGCGGCACGGTCTCCAGCTGTCCGAGGTCCCCGTGGCTGAAACCGAGTCCTACCGTCGTACGGGGAATGTGCTCGTCCGCGCGGGACGCCGGTTCGAGGACGACCAGACCGCGCGAGGAGCCGACGAGGGCCGCGCCCGCCCGGACGACCTCGTTGAGTGCCGCGTCCATCGAACCCGTCTTGGCCAGGCGTTCGGTGAGCTCGTGGAGGGTGGTCAGATCGGAGACCCAGCCGGCCAGCCGGTCCTGGATCATCACCACCGGCGCGCCGGGGGGCTCGTGGAGGGCCGCGACAGTGTGCGCGGGAGCCGGAAGTGCTGAATCGATTCCAGCCACTTTCGGCATGTGCGGAGCGCTCATGGCAACCGGCTTTCTGACTGGTGCGTTTCGCGCAATAGCATCGCAAACCACCAGATGATTCTGCGCCACTATCAGTGCATCCACATGTACACGCACAACTGAGGCGATGTCCAGCATTGTCCTGGCGGAACTACTGGTGTCTGTGCGACGGTCAACTTGGCCCGAAAATGACCCCGGCGCAGTATTCTGCGATCGACTGAGGGAACTCGACAGGGGCCTCCCCGGTGAAGCGCAGGCGACATCGAGGAGGAGCGTCATTCCGCACGTGATGGGTACGTGAACGGTGACGGACAGGGGCAGTTGGGACGGCCCCGGAACCTGACGGACGGCTCCGGCGTCTTAACCGCCGTAGCCCGCGCGCCATCCCGGAGTGGCGGGGCTGTCACAGCGGGACGACAGACCATTGAGTGCGCCACCCATCGCCACGCGTTTAATGAAGTACAGACTGCGTTCGGCCCAGGAGCGGCGAGTCCTGCCGCAGGTTGACGAAGTCCGACTGTGCCCCGTCCAAAGGGGCGGCGGAGCGTCGACGACACACGTCGACTGTACGCACAGCGATACGCACAGTGAAGCCATGCACACAGATTTACCGGTGTGGCATGTGGACCTCGGCGTTCAACGGAAAGGAACGAGCGCTCATGCGCGAGATCCTCGGAAGGCGACGCAGGCTCCTGTTCAGGCGCAAGGGGATGCCTGCCCCACTCGAAGCGGCGCTGACATGCGCCACGGCATGGCAGTGGCCCGTACTTCCCGGAGTCGGCCTCAAGACGTCCGGCGGACGGGGCGACCGCGGCCACGGCTGCGCCTGCCCGGATCCCGAGTGCGCCGTACCCGGCGCGCACCCCTTCGACCCAGGCCTGCTGGCCGCGACGACAGACGAACGCATGGTGCGCTGGTGGTGGGCCAACCGGCCCACGGCGCCGATCGTGCTCGCCAACGGAGACACCGCGCCGTGCGCGGTGAGTCTGCCCGCCGCCGCCGCGGAGCGTGCGCTGGTGGCACTGGACGAGATGGGTATGCGCCTCGGCCCGGTCGTGGCGACCCCCACCCGCTGGTCGCTGCTGGTGGCCCCGTACACCCTGGAACGGCTCGGCGAGCTGCTCTTCGCCAAGGACTGGGTGCCCAGTTCGCTCCGCTTCCACGGCGAGGGCGGCTATCTGGTGCTCCCGCCGTCCGAGGCGGCCGGCGGTCAGGTCCGCTGGGAGCGGGCGCCACTGCCCGGCTCGGCGTCGCCGTGGCTGCCCGACGTGGAGGCTGTCGTGGACGCGCTGGTCGAGGCGAGCACGAGCGCGCCGGACGGCGGCAGCAGGCTCGCTTACTGAACACCGGGTGCGTAGGCACCGACATTCCGGGCCGTGCCTGCCGAGGCGCGGCCCGGTTTCTGTTCCCTCCGTCACTCGTACGGGTGCGAGGTGGACCGGGTTGTACGGGAAATGGGCGCGCGGCGTGCCGGGCGCCCCGATCGCGCCGCTATCTTCGGCCGAGGTCAAGGATCTTCCCGGCAGCGGCAGGTGGGCCCATGAATCCTCGTGTGATCGGGCTCGCCACCGTGGTGGTGTTCACCGCCCTGCTGCCACTGGCCGCCTCGGCGGGGCCCGCGGGCGGCCCCACAGCGCGCTCCGCGCCCCCTGCCGCGCTCCAGGAGCCTCAGAAGCTCCACGAACCGGAGAACGGCGGGGCGCCCTCCGGCGAGCGCTGCGGCCCGGCGCTCACGTCGCGTGACGGGATCGAGGCCCAGACCTGCGTTCTGACCGAGAACGGGGACACCTGGGGCCGTACGTACTACCGGAATGCGTCAGGTGAGGAATTGCGTTCCGTGCTCAGCCTGATGGCACCCGAGGGGCGGACCGTTCAGTCCCACTGCGTGGTCGAAGACGGCGACGAGCCGGGTTCTTGTGAAACTCCGCGTGAACGTACGGCGGGAAAACCCGAGCGGTACTGGGCGGTGACGGAGTTCGCGGGAAGTGGTGACGGGACCGGGCCGCTGTTGCTCAGGTCCGGCAGCAACTCGGCAGCTCGGTCGGCCAGTTGAGGGGTCGCGTCCGCTTCGCGGTAGCGACGGCCGAGAGGCATCACAACGCCGCGACAACTCTGCAGTCTTCACTCCGGAAATTGCAGGAAGGGCGCCGGGGAACGAAGGCGCCCGGTCGCTGGCGACGGGGGATGCACCAGCGACCGGGCTTCTAGAACGGTAACAAGAGATCGGCGGTTAGCAAATTCGATCTGATGTATTCGGACAAGAAATTACTTGCCGGTACGGGCAGTTGTGACCACTGTCACTGTGAGCGACGAATTTCGTCACGCTCAGCTGAGGGTCACTTGGCGGTTGGTGAGCCCGCCCCTCGCGCGCCGCTCGTCCCCGGTCAGCGGAGCGTCCACCGCGAGGGCCGCCGCCAGCCGCTCCTGGAGCTCCGCGGCGGGCTTCTCGCAGTCCTCCGCGCGCATCGCGCTCGGCAGGTCCCAGACCGGGACCGTCAGCCCGTGCGCCCGGAAGGAGCCGACCAGCCGCGTCCCCTCGCCGAGACTCGACGTGCCGGCGGCGTGCAGCCGGGCGAGCGCGTCGAGCAGCTTCTCCTCGGGGTGCGGCATGACCCACCGCAGATGGTTCTTGTCGGGCGTCTCGCACCAGTACGCGGCGTCCGTGCCGGTGAGCTTCACCGTCGGGATCGCCGCGGCGTTGGCGCGCTCCAGCGACGCCGTCACCTCGGGGGTCGCGTTCTCGGCGTCCGGCACCCAGAACTCGAAGCCGGAGTGCACGACCGGCGCGAAATCGCCCTCCGGGTCCAGCAGGTCCTGCAGGCGCGGCCCGTCGGCCGGAACGCGCTGCGCGGCGACCGGGTTGCCGGGCTCGGCGGTCAGCGCCCGCTGGAGCGTGTCGGCGAGGTCGCGGCTGAGGTCGCCGGACGACGTGTCGTTCTGGAGGGCGAGCAGGACGGAGCCGTCGTCGCGGCGCAGCGCGGGCCAGGCCATCGGCAGGACGGTCGCGAGCGTCACGGACGGTACGCCGTCGGGCAGGCCGCCCTTGAGGGTCAGCTCGGCGGTCGCGGCGGGCACCAGCTCGCGCAGCGCGATCCAGTCGCACTCGCCGGCCAGCCCGTCGAAGGGGCGCTGGACCAGCTCGGTGACGGCATGGGCGGCGGCCCGGCCGTGACAGGCCTTGTAGCGGCGGCCCGAGCCGCACGGGCAGGGCTCGCGTGCGCCCACGACCGGAATGGGCCCGTCAGTGAGCTGAGCCTTGGCGGACTGAGCCTTCGCGGCCTTGGTCTGGGGGCGCTTCTTGGCCATGGTGGCTTCTCCCGATAGCGGCAGTGCGGTGTCGGCGCGAGCCTAGCCGTACCGCGTATTGCCGTGGGCGCAACGCCCCATCGGGGGAGGGTGGGTGGCGGCGCGTACGGGGCTCGTACGGACCCGGTGCGCACCGCTCCGCGTACGCGGCGGGCCGCCGGTATGTCGGCGGTGGGCCGGCTTCCGGTCCTGCCCGGCGAGGGCGCTCCTTCCGGCCCGCGCCGCGGTCCGCCCGTCAGATCAGTCGTCGGCCGGGTCGAACGCGTCGGCGAAGCCCAGATCAGAGACATCGACGCGCGTAGCGAAATCGTCGTGGTGGCGTCCTTCGGTGACGATGACCCAGACGGTCACCTCGCCGGCGGAGCCGTCCCGTACGCCCCAGTCCTGGGCGAGCGAGCTGATGATGTTGAGACCGCGGCCGCCGCGCGCGGTCACCGAGGGTGTGGCCGGAACCGGTCGCGTCGGCCCGCCGCCGTCCGTCACCTCGACGGTCAGCCGGCCCGCTCCGTCGACCTCCCAGGCCGCGCGTACGTCGCCGTCACCGATCTCTGCCCGGCCCAGCGGCCTGCCGTGCCGGCAGGCGTTGCTGAGAAGCTCGGAGAGGATCAGTACGGCGTCGTCGACGACCGCGTCCGACATTCCTCGGCGGCGCAACTGCTCGCGCATCCGATGCCTTGCCTGTCCCACGCCCGCAGGGCCATGGGGAACGGCCATGCTCGACGACGTGGGCACTTCCTGTGCCACCACAAACGCCACCCCCGAGACCTCCTTTGCCCCACGCCACGGTGTGAATGCCCCAATGGCCTGGACCGGAAACCGGCCAAGGTGAGACCAGTGACGCACTCAACAGGCTCGAACACTTACCGAACGCGCCGGTGCACTCCAAGTCACCCTCCGTGCACCCCAATTCCTGGCAAATCAGGCAAGGCGCCCCAGTTGGGACAGCACCTGTTTGGGGCGGTTGGTGATGATTGCCTCCACTCCGAGACTCACGCAGAGTTCGACGTCTTCCGGTTCGTTCACCGTCCACACGTGGACACGGTGGCCCGCTTTGTGCAGCCGTTCCACATAGCCCGGCTGATTGCGCACGATGCGGATGCCGGGCCCCGCGATCCGGGCTCCCGCCGGCAGCCGGCCGTCGCGCAGCCGGGGTGAGACGAACTGCATCAGATAGACCGTCGGCAGTTGCGGCGCCGCGTCGGCGATGCGGTGCAGCGAGCGGGCCGAGAAGCTCATGATGCGTACGGGCGACTCCCCGGGGGCCGGACCGTCGAGTCCGAAGCGCGCCAGCATCTGGAGCAGCCGCTCCTCCACCTGTCCGGCCCAGCGGGTGGGATGTTTGGTCTCGATGGCGAGCTCGATGCGCCGGTCGGTGTCGGCGATGAGTTCGAGCAGCCGCTCAAGCGTCAGTACGGAGGTGAGGGAGCGGTCCTTCCAGTCCGGGCTCTCCTCGCTGTCCATGGTCTCCATCCAGGAGCCGAAGTCGAGGGTGGCCAGATCGGCGAGCTCCAGGGCGGAGACGGCGCCGCGTCCGTTGGAGGTGCGGTTCACGCGACGGTCGTGTACGCACACGAGGTGCCCGTCGGCGGTCAGCCGTACATCGCATTCCAGTGCGTCGGCGCCGTCCTCGATGGCCTTCTTGTATGCGGCCAGAGTGTGTTCAGGGGCGTCCTCGGAGGCTCCTCGGTGGGCGACGACCTGGATGCTGGGCTGCCGTGCTTGAGTCACCCCGCCATGGTGTCACCGAGACGGGGTAAGCGTGCGGCGGTCCCCCTGCTGGGCCGAGCTGCGGATGCGTCCCGTTTGTCCAGTAATAAAGGATGGCGGGGAGACACACAGGTCCTGCTTACCGTGGCCTGACGTGCTGTGGGAAAAGCTGAGGGCAGAGACGTACGAGAGACATGTCCATGCCGAAGGGGTGTGCCGACACCTGAACGCGGCGGAAAACAGCGGAACTCTTGCCGAAGAATGATGCGGAACCTGAGGAGTAAAAGACTGTGAGCACCGAGAACGAGGGCACAGCGGTCCCGTCCGCCCCGTCCGTACCTCCCGTGCCGGTTGCCGCTCCCGAGGGCACGCCCGCGTCCGCTCCGAGGGAGTTCACCCACGAGCGGCAGCACGCGGGCCAGGGGGGCTACGCGAGTCACGGGGGTGACCCCGATCAGCCGGGGCGGCCCGGTGAGCCCGGTCACGGCTCCGAGCCCACCACGCAGTTGCCCGGAGCCGTACCGGCGTACCACCCCGGCTCGACGGGACCCAGGGGCTCGGCCCCCAACGCCGGATGGCCGCCGCCCCCGCCCCCGCCGAACCAGCCTCATTACGGAGGCGGTGGCGGATGGGGCGAGCCGCCCGCGTCCGGCCCCCAGCCGTCGCGTAAGCGGCCCGGCGGGCTGATCGCCGCGGTCCTCGCGTCGGCGCTGGTCGCCGGTGTGGTCGGCGGCGGGATCGGCTTCTGGGCGGCGGACAACAGTGACGACAGCGTCGGCGGCGGATCGTCCACGATCTCCGCGGCCGACCCCGCCCTCAAACGCGAGGCGGGCAGCACGGCCGCGGTGGCCGGCGAGGCGCTCCCGAGCGTGGTCACCATCACCGCGCAGGCGCAGGGCGGCGACGGCGGTACGGGCACGGGCTTCATCTACGACAAGCAGGGCCACATCCTCACGAACAACCACGTCGTGGCGTCGGCCGCCGACGGCGGAGACCTGACGGCGACGTTCTCCAACGGCAAGGAGTACGCGGCCGAGGTCGTCGGCCGCGCCGAGGGTTACGACGTCGCCGTGATGAAGCTGAAGGACCCGCCGTCCGGGCTGAAGCCGCTGGCGCTGGGCAATTCGGACAAGGTGGCCGTAGGTGATTCGACGATCGCGATCGGCGCGCCGTTCGGCCTCTCCAACACCGTCACCACGGGCATCATCAGCGCCAAGAACCGCCCGGTGGCCTCCGGCGACGGCACCAGCGACAAGAACTCGTACATGAGCGCCCTCCAGACCGACGCCTCGATCAACCCCGGCAACTCCGGCGGTCCGCTGCTGGACGCGCGCGGGGCCGTGATCGGCATGAACTCTGCCATCCAGCCCACGGGCGGTGGCGGTGGCGGTGGAGGCGCCCAGTCGGGCTCGGTCGGCCTCGGGTTCGCCATCCCGATCAACCAGGCGCGGACCGTCGCGGGGGAGCTCATCAAGACCGGCCAGCCCGTCTACCCGGTCATCGGCGCGACGGTCTCCATGACGGAGGGCGGCGACGGCGCGACGATCTCGGGCGACGACGCGGGCGGCACCCCGGCGGTGACGCCGGACGGGCCGGCCGCGAAGGCGGGGCTCAAGTCCGGTGACGTCATCACGAAGTTCAACAACGTGCAGATCGACAGCGGTCCGACGCTGATCAGCGAGATCTGGACACACAAGCCGGGCGACAAGATCAAGATCACGTATACGCGCGACGGCAAGGAGTCGCAGGTCGACGTCACCTTGGGCGAGCGCAAGGGCGACACCCGGTAGGGGCGACACGCAGGGGAGCGGGGGAAGGGCAGACGGACGGGGCGCCGGATGGGGGTTCGGCGCCCCGTCCGTCTGCCGGTCCGTCCGTCTGTCACAAGTGCCCGTCTGTCACGTGCGGCCGGTCGTCGTCGCCCGTCAGGTGCGAAACGCTGATTTAACCGTGACGGCCGGGCCGTGAAATATGCCTCGGACACCTTTCTCCCAGATCTGACGTGATGACCCGTCCGGGAGAGGTACGGCATGCGAGGAATCCTGCGTCGAACCGCGTTGCTGACGGCGGTCGTTGCCCTGACCGCCGGCACAGCCACCGCCGCCGAACAGCACAAGTCCCCAGCCAAGCGCCCCAAGGTGGCGGTCATCGGCACCGGAGGAACGATCGCCGGGGTGAGCGACAGCAGGGTGGACTTCCAGGACTACCAGTCCGGCAAGATCCCCGTCTCCGAGCTTGTCGGTGACCTCAAGCCCGAGGTGAACGAGATAGCCGACGTGTCCACCGTGCAGTTCGGCAACAAGGGCTCCGGCAGCTACTCCATAGCCGACTTCCGCGAGTTGACCCTGGCGGTCGACAAAGCCCTCCGTACGAATGACGCGGCCGTCGTCACCACCGGCACGGACACGATGGAGGAGTTCGCCTACTGGCTCGATCTGACGGTCCGCAGCGACAAGCCGGTGATTCTCACCGGGGCCATGCGCCCGTGGACCGTCCTCGGTACGGACGGCCCCGCGAACCTGTACAACGCGATCCAGCTCGCTGCCGGCGGGAAGACCACCTGCTTCGGCAGCGTCATCATGCTCAACGACGAGATCCAGGCCGCGCGTGAGGTGCGCAAGACGGACGCGCTGCGCATGGACACCTTCAACAGCGGCGCGAGCGGGTCGCTGGGCGTCGTTGACCAGGACCGCGTCCGGATCAACAGGGCGCCCGCACGCATCGAGAAGTGCGGGAAGCCGAGCTGGCGCACCCCCTTCGACGTCGGCCGCATCGCGGAGAAGGACCTGCCGAAGGTCGAGATCGCGTACAGCTACCAGGGCGCGGGCGGCGAGGCGGTGAAGGCGTTCGCCGACGCGGGCGCGGACGGTGTCGTCACAGCGGGTACGGGCGCGGGCGGCATCTCGTCCTCGATGTCGGCGGCCCGCACCGATGCCACCAAGCAGGGCGTGGTGTTCGCGTCCACCACCCGTACGGGCAACGGCGCCGTCTACGACGGAGGTGACGGCGCGGTGGTCGGGGCGGCCGACCTCAGCCCGCAGAAGGCCCGCATCCTGCTGCTGCTCTCGCTGGCGAAGACGGACGATGTGGAGAAGATCCGCGGGTGGTTCACGACCCTGGGGACGGCGGAGTTCAACAGCCACGGGTAGGTGACAGGGGCCGGGGCCGCGGTCGGCGAGGGGCGGGCGTCAGCGCGGGCGGTCGACCTCGGCGAGACGATCGCGGAGGAAGGCGCGCTCGGCGTCGTTGTCGGACAGCGCGATGGCCCGCTCGTACGCGACTGCGGCGTCCCCGGTCCGCCCCAGCCGCCGCAGCAGATCGGCCTTGACGGCGGGCAGATAGCGGTAGCCGGCCAGGCGTTGATCCTGTTCGAGGGCCTCGACCTCGGCGAGCGCGGTGGCCGGCCCGTCGACCATGGCGACGACGACCGCCCGGTTGAGCGCGACGACCGGCGACGACCACACCGTCAGCAGCGCGTCGTACAGGACCAGGATCTGTTCCCAGTCCGTCGCGGCGTACGTCGGCGCGGACGCGTGCAGCGCGGCGATGGCCGCCTGGAGTCCGTATCGGCCGGGCGCGCCGCCCCGGAGCGCGCCGATCACCAGTTCGTGCGCCTCGGCGATGGCCTCCTGGTCCCAGGCCGTACGGTCCTGCTCCTCCAGCCTCGACGGGCGCCCGTCCTCGGTCGTACGGGTGGCCCGGCGGGCGTGGTTGGCGAGGAGCAGCGCCAGGAGCCCCCGCACCTCCCGCTCGTCCGGCAGGAGTTCGTGCAGCATCCGGGCGAGGTCGAGCGCGTGCCCGGCGATGTCGTCCCTGGTCAGGGCGGTGCCTGCGGGTGCGATGTGGCCGGTGGTGAAGAGGAGATGGATGGTGGCGAGGGCGGAGTCGAGGCGGTCCGGCAGCTCGGCCGGGGTGGGCATACGGAAGGGGATGCGCGCGGCCACGATCTTCTTCTTCGCGCGGGTGATGCGGGCCGCCATGGTGGGCTCGGAGACGAGGAACGCCGTCGCGATGTCGGGGGTCGGCACGCCGCAGACGAGGCGCAGGGTGAGGGCGATCTGGGCGCCGGGGGTGAGGGCGGGGTGGCAGCAGAGGAAGACGAGCCGGAGGCGGTCGTCGGGAAGGGACCTCGGCTCGGGCCCGGCCTCCGATTCCGCGGCCTCCGGTTCCGCGGCCTCCGGCTCCGGCTCGACCAGCAGATGAAGCTTCGACCGGAGGGTCCGGGCCCGGCGCAGGGCGTCGAGCGCGTTGTGCCGGGCGGCGGTCGTCAACCAGGCGCCGGGCCTGTCCGGTACTCCGCCGCGAGCCCAGTCGACGAGGGCGGCTGCGTACGCGTCCTGGACGCACTCCTCCGCCAGGTCGAGGTCGCGGGTGACGCGTACCGTCGCGGCGAGCACCGTGGCCCACTCACGACGGTGCGCGTCCTCGACCGCGACCTGGACCGCGTCCTTGCCCGCCACCCGGATCCGAGCCGGGTCCGGGGCCCCGTACGCGTCGTCCGGGCCCGCTGTCACCCGGCGGGGAGCAGCGGCCGTACCTCGACGGCGCCATCCATGATCGGGAGCAACTTGCCGATGGCGAGCGCCGTTTCGAAGTCCTCGGTCTCCACCACGAAGAACCCGGCGATCACTTCCCTGCTCTCGATGAACGGCCCGTCGGTGACCAGCCCGTCCTTGTGGATCGTCCGCGTGGCCGTGCTGGGTTCGAGCCCCTGCTCATGGACGACGCGCGCGCCCATCGCGGCGACCTGCTCCCCGACGCGCATGTTGGCCTCCATGACGTCGGGCGGGATGTCCGCGACGCCGCCCGGGGTCTCCTTCTCGTAGATCAGAATCGCGTACTGCGGCATGCCACTCGCCCTCCGGTCCGCCCACTCACAGTTCGGTCCGCCAGTTGTCCGTCTCCGGGCCCATCGCCCCGTACTCGACCTTGCCACCCCGCGCGTACGTGCTGACGACGACTCCGCTCTCGGACTTGGTGGTGTCGATGAGCTTCAGCCCGGCCGGGACGGTGCCCTTCCCGAAGAGCCGCTTGCCGGAGCCGATGAGTACCGGGAAGAACAGCAGGTGGTACTCGTCCACGAGGTCGTGCTCGATCAGTGTCTGAAGCAGATCACAGCTGCCGTGCACCTGGATCTCCCCGCCGTCGCCCTCCTTGAGCGCGGCGACGGCCTCGGCGACGTCGCCGGTCAGCAGCGTCGAGTTCTGCCACGACACGGAGTCCAGTCTCCTCGACGCGACGTACTTCGGCATGGTGTTCAGCTTCGACCCGATCGGATCGTCGTCGGCGGCGAGCGGCCAGGCCTCCGCGAAGATCTCGTACGTCCTGCGCCCGAGAAGCAGGGCGTCGGCGCGCCCGATCACCTCGGCCATCCGATCGAGGAGATCCATCCGGAAGAGCGGCGCGGACCAACCCCCGTGCTCGAATCCGCCGTCACGATCCTCGTCCGTGCCACCGGGGGCCTGCATGACCCCGTCGAGGGAGAGGAATGTGGTCACCATCAGCTTTCGCATGCGCGTTTCCTTCGCTCGTAAGCTCGCAAGCTCTTCAGTTCGTACGCTTGTGCCGCTCCGGTACCGGCGGCCTCACTGACAACGGCGAACGGGATTGCCGCAATCGACAGGGCGAGAGAAACAAATATTCAGGCGCGGACACGAGGTGTACGGCGCCGCCCGAGCGACACCAGGAGATGACCGGCCGAATCCCCCCGTCAGCGGCAGAAGACGTACGGAGCGCCTCCTACCGAGGACGCGTACCGAAGACCGCGTACGGAGCCCCTCCTACAGAAGACATCGCACGGAGGACCTCCTACGGAAGGCAGCCTCTTACGGCCGTCCTCAGCCCCGGCGCGACACCCCGGCCCGGAGATGGTCCGGCGTTGACGAGGGCTTCGTCTTCCGTACGAAGGCGGACCGCAGGGCGTGGTACGGCGCGCCGGGATCGAAGAACGTCTCCCGCATCTCGGCCAGTTCCGCCTCCCGGTACGAGCTCAGCGGCGCGACGGCCTCGTCCCGTTCGCGCGCCGCCTTCTTCTCGCTGACGCGCCGCTGCGTCCCCGGCGCCGACGCGAGCCGCGAGGCGTGGCGCGCGACCGCGGAGCCGAAGCCCTGGGGCGTGCTGTCGATGACCACGTCCACCAGGCCGATCTCCCGCGCGCGGGCCGCCGTCACCGGAAGGGCGCGCCGCGTCAGACGCTCGGCCTCCTCGTTCCCCACCCGGCGGGGCAGCGTGTACGTCCAGTACTCCGACCCGTACAGCCCCATCAGCCGGTAGTGCGGGTTGAGTACGGCTCCGGCCCGGCACCAGACCTCGTCCGCCGCCAGGGCCAGCATGGCGCCGCCCGCCGCCGCGTTGCCGCCGAGCGCGCTCACGAGCAGCCGGTCCGTCGTGGTCAGCAGGGCCTCCACGAGGTCGTCCATGGCGTTGATGTTGTCCCAGGACTCCCGCGCGGGGTCGGCGGACCCCTCGATGACATTCAGCTGGATGCCGTTGGAGAAGAAGTCCCGGCCCCCGCCGAGGACCAGCACCGTGGCCGGCCGCGTGCGGGCGAACTCGTACGCCCGGAGCAGGCGCCGGCACTGCCCCGTGCTCATCGCACCGCCCGCGAAGGCGAACGACAGGAAGCCGACCGGCCCCTCCTCGCGGTAGCGGATGTCACTCCACGTCCGCCGCCCGGCGGGCAGTTCCCAGGGGACGTCGGCCTCGGGCAGCACCGGCATCCGGTCGCCGAGGGCCATGACCGCGGGCAGTTTGAAGGTGGCCGGGCCGCCGGCCTTCCGCCGGGCCCGCAGCTCCGGGATCCACACCGCACCGTCCACGGTCGCCCGGCAGATCGCACCCGACCTGGTGGCGAGCAGCTCTCCGGGCTTCCCGCGCAGGGTGTCCTCGGGGTGGCCGCCGTGCAGGTACCACTCCTCTTCGAGGAGTACGTCCAGCACGCCTGGCTGCGAGTCCGCGCCGCGCAGCTTGCGTACGACGGTCTCGGTCGGGTCCGACGCCCAGTCGACGCGCCGGAGACTCTGCCCGAAGTACGGCCGAGTGCGAACCGCTCCGGCGCGCACCGCCGCCGTGCCCACCGCGGTGCCCTCGGCCGTGCCCGTCGCGGTGTCCTTGGCCGCTCCCGCAGGGCCGGTGTCCTGCGGCCGAGGTACGTAGGTCCCGGAGGCGAAGCGCTCCACCGCGAGCAGCACGGCTTCGAGGGCGGCGTCGGACACCTCGTTGCGGTAGAGGTCGCTCTTCCCGATCGCCGCCGGCACGTCACACCGGGCCGAGGCCCACACGTCCCCGCCGTCCATCTCCGCGGCGGCTTGCAGGACGGTGACGCCCCATTCGGCGGCGCCCGTGTGAACAGCCCAGTCCAGGGAGGACGGCCCGCGGTCGCCGACCGGTCCCGGATGGACGATCAGACAGACGTGCGCGGACCAGATGTCGGCCGGGATCGCGGTCTTGAGCATGGGGGCGATGACGAGATCGGGGGTGGTACGTCGTACGGCTTCGCGCAAGGGCTCGTCACCCAGGGCCAGTTCGACGCGGACGGTGTGCCCGCGGTCCCCGAGTTCGGCGAATACACGCTGGGTCAGACTGTTGAACGCACTCGCGACCAGCAGGATGTCCACGACAAGCTCCCTCACGCCGATCGGCCGAGGCGGCCCGTACGCCACCCGCCGCCGATCATGACGCACCCGGCCCGCCGGGCCGGGGAGCCCCGCCCGGACGGTCGCGCCCCGTCCGATCCGCCGCCGATCCGCCGCCAGCCCGCCGCCGGCCCGCCGCCGGCCCGCCGCCGACCCGCCAAACGGCGGAGTGCGGCGCCTTCAGCGCGACCGCCAGGTCTTGTCCCCGCCGCGGAATGTGCCCCGTACTGGTGAAAGAGGCCCCGGCACCCATTGGTCGCAGCCGTACGCGGTATTGATCTCCCGGGCGAGGACCGCATCGAGTACCCCCCACCGCAAGAGGGGTAGAAGCAGATGAGTACAGATCACGGACCGGCCGAGCCCCGGCAAGCTCGTCAAGACCATCACGAGCGCCAAGAGCCCACAAAACGTACGGGCGAGAAACTCGCGGACTGGGCGGACGGCCGACTCGGCTTCCACAAAGTCGTCAGGGCCACGATGCGGAAGGCTTTCCCGGATCACTGGTCCTTCATGCTGGGTGAGATCTGTCTCTACAGCTTCGTCGTCATCGTCCTCACGGGTGTGTATCTGACGTTCTACTTCCATCCGTCATCCGCACAGATGACGTACGACGGCAGTTATGCGCCTCTGCGCGGGCAACTGGTCTCGGAGGCATACGCCTCGGCGCTGGACATCTCCTTCGACGTCCGCGGCGGCCTGCTCATCCGGCAGGCCCACCACTGGGCGGCGCTGGTGTTCGTCGCCGCCGTGCTGGTGCACATGATGCGCGTCTTCTTCACCGGCGCGTTCCGCAAGCCCCGCGAGGTCAACTGGCTTCTCGGATTCGCACTGCTGATCCTCGCCATGTTCGCGGGGCTGACCGGATACGACCTGCCGGACGATCAACTGTCCGGGACCGGGCTCGCGATCGTCAACGGAACGCTTCTCTCCACGCCGATCGTCGGCTCGTACTTGTCGATGTTCCTCTTCGGCGGGGATTTCCCGGGGAACGATCTGATCGCGCGCTTCAACACCATCCATATCCTTGTGCTCCCGGGCCTCATGGCGGCACTCCTGGTCGGCCATCTGGCGCTGTTGCTCTATCACAAGCACACGCAGTACGCCGGACCGGGCCGCACGAAGAACAATGTGGTCGGTCTGCCCGTTCAGGTATACGTCGCGAAGACGGCCGGGTATTTCTTCATGGTCACCGGCGTGATCTTCATCGTCGCGGCCATCGCGCAGATCAACCCCATCTGGGCTTACGGCCCTTACCGGCCCGACCAGGTTTCGGCGGGGTCGCAGCCCGACTGGTACATGGGTGTGGCGGACGGCTTTCTCCGTGTGATGCCCGGCTGGGAGATCAATCTCTGGGGCCACACCCTGGCCATCGACAACTTTCTCCCCCTGCTGGTCGGCGTCGGCCTCTTCCTGGCCATGGGCGTCTACCCCTTCATCGAAGCCTGGGTCACCGGCGACGACCGGGAACAGAACCTCCTCGACAGACCCCGCGACCGCCCGGTCCGCACCGGGCTGGGGGTCGCGTGGCTGAGCGTGTACCTGGTGGCACTGCTCGGCGCCGCGAACGACCTGATCGCCACGCACTTCCATCTCTCCGTCAACACGGTGACGTGGGCGGTCCGGTTCGGCCTCTTCGCGGTCCCGCTGGTCGCCTACGTGGTCGCGAAGCGCTGCGCCCTGGGCCTCCAGCGCCGCGACCGCGAGAAGGTGCTGCACGGTCGCGAGACGGGCGTCATCAAGCGCCTCTCGTACGGCGAGTTCGTCGAGGTGCACGAACGACTCACCCCGGAACAGCTGCACGCGCTCACGGCCCACGAACAGTACGAGCCCCTCCCCCCGGGCAACGATCGCGCCTGGACCCAGCGCCTGCGCGTCAGACTCAGCCGCGGCTACTACGGCGCCGACGCGCAGATCGCCAAACCCACGGCCCGCGAATACGAGGAGATCACTCGCGGGCACTGATACGGCAGAGGGCGGGGCAGGGCAGAGCGGGTCTGCGGCTCAGCCGGCCTTGTCGACGGAGACGTTGTCGAAGTCCGCGGCGGTGTTGAAGACCCGTACGCCGTTGGCCCCGCTGCCGTAGGTGGCATCGGTCACCGAGATCTTCGGCCTGGCCATGTCGTCGACGTACACCTTGATCTCGGAGCCGACGGCGGAGATTCGCACGTGGTGGGACGGGCCGGCGGGGCGGGAGATCTTGGCGGACCCCAACTGAGTCCAGGAGTCGTTCACCCGGCCGAGTACCACCGTGCCGGCCGGGCTGACGCCCGCGTAGTAGCCGGTGTAGCTGTCGACGCCGACCGCCGGGCGTGTGGCGCGGAAGATCAGCCCCGCGTCACCGCGCCCCGAGGTGACCTTGACGTCGGCGTCGTAGGTGAAGTCGGCGAAGTTCGTGTCGAGTAGCGCCTTGCCGCCTGGGGAAGCGGCTGCTCGATAGCGTCCGCCGTCGACCGACCACGAGCCTCCGTAGGTCTTCCACCCCAGCGCGTTGCCGTCGGCGAAGTTGTCCTCGACCTCCATCGTGACGGGCTCGATCGTGCCGTCCGCGTTGAAGTACATACGGTCGTAGGCCAGTTGGCGGTTGTTTCCGGCGGTCTCGCTCAGTGGCCTGCGGTGATAGACGATGTACCAGATGTCCGTGCCGGGCACATTGACCACGGAGTTGTGGCCGGAGCCCTTGGCCACGGCGGGGTCCTGGGCGAGTACCTTCTCGATCTTGGCGAAGGGGCCGGTCGGTGAGTCGGACATGGCGTAGGAGACCGAGTAGTTCGGGCCGGTCCAGCCTCCCTCGGACCACATCAGGTAGTACTTGCCGTCGCGCTTGAACATCTGCGAGCCCTCGACATAGTCCGCGGGCGTGATCTCCTTGTACGTACTGCCGTCGGGGAACGTGCCGAGGCTGGTCATGTCGTCATTGAGTTTGACGACGTTCGCGTGTCCCCAGCCTCCGTAGTACATGTAGGCCTGACCGTCGTCGTCGATGAAGACGTCCTGGTCGATGGGCTGGGCGCCGTTGTGGAACTGTCCGATCAGCGGGTGGCCGAGGGCGTCGGCGTACGGGCCCTCAGGCTTGTCCGCGACGGCGACGCCGATACCGCCGAGGCTGTCGTTGTCCTGGATGTCGTTGGCCGCGAAGAACAGGTAGTACTTGCCGTCGCGCTCGACCGGCGCCGGCGCCCACACGGCGTACTCGGCCCAGGAGATGTCGGCGGTGGTCAGCACCTTCTCGTGCTTGGTCCAGTTGACCATGTCGGTCGAGGAGAAGGCGTCGAGGTAGGTCTGCTCCGCGTACGTCTTCGACGTGGTCGGATACACCCAGTAGGTGTCGTCGTACACGACAGTGTCCGGATCCGCGTACCAGCCGTCGACGAACGGATTGCCCGCCCCGACGACTTGCCGCGCGGGCACCGCGACGGCGGCACCGGGCGAGAACATGGCGACCAGGCAGCCCACGAGCAGTGCGGCTACGGCCTTTGCGTGGAGTCTGAGCACTCGAGCGTCCATCGTCGGCAGCTCCGCATGTGGGGGTGGGCAGCACGAACACCGGTCTCGGCAGAACATTCCCGCACAGTAAGTAACAGGACCGTACACGTTCCACCAATGCTGCCCGCCCACCTGAGCGGCCGTCAATACCCGCGCGACCGTGCCGCGGGCGCACCCCGGGCGTCCGCATCGCCAACAGCGGAGGCCTTGATCAGGCCTCCGCTGCGTCATACGGGATCCGCTACCTCATGAAGTGGGGCAGTACGACCGTCCCGGCGAATTCGACGGCTTCTGGTGCTGTAGCGGCTACTACAGCGATCAGTGTGCACAGCCGTAACGTTTTTCCCCAGCTCTGCAGAGCCGTAGTCAGGATATTGCCGGCACTACTACGTCTCACTTCAACCTCCTCTCCTGTGATCGCGCATCGTCGCTGCTGCGCTCAGCCGTGATCCTGGCACGGGAGCCGGGACAAGTCAGGGGCGCACACAGGGCGATCAAAGGCAGAGCGCGAGGTGCCCCATTCAGGCCATATGACCCGGGAATGAAGAACCTCGCGCTCTTGTCCTTGGTAGCCGCCAAGGACGTGCTGCCCCTACCACAGCAGGCAGCGGATCCAACGACAAGTATGGGACCGACCGGGCAACTTGCCAAGCGGCGGAAAGCGTGCAGTCATGACTATCCCCGCTCGCTACCGGCTGTGACCGACTCCGGCCGGTTGTCGGGGACGGGGACCAGGTCGTGACATCGAAAGCTCGGGGCAATTTCATCGCTGATCGAGCTTCTCGGGGACATCTGTTGTGAAAGGATCACCGAGGGGATGGCTCTGATGTTCATCCGCGCTCAACAGGTCTCACCGTGGGCGATGAAGTCCCGTCAGAAAGTAGTATAAGTAAGAATGTCGGATCTGTATGTAGCTCGCTGGAAGAAAAGCTCTTTCAGTGAAGAAGAAAACTGTGTTGAAATCGCTACGGGGAGTACTGTCCTGGTTCGTGACAGTAAGCGTGCTGTGATGGATTCACATCTCTCTTTTGATTATGGCGCGTGGCGAGCATTCGTTGGGCTCTGTAAAGCAGGAGATCAAAGCTAGTCGCTGTTCGGTGTGACAGTCGTCTGATTTACGGGCGCCCGCCCGGCTTCGCTCGGTTCGCGTAGATTCTGGTGAAGTCGGGCGGGCGCCCGCGGTCAACTTCAGAAGTCACGCATGGCGTTCTGTAGCAATTTGGTCGTGGATTCCTTGCTGACGTCCTGTTCGAGCCCCCAGAAGGCTTCCAAGAAATAACTGGGAGTCTCGTCGTGAGGCGCGGAATCCAAGTCTTCTCTTGTGATGAAGGACATCCCTGAACTGCGCTCTATGTACAGAGCGTTACCATTCTTCCCGCCGTCAGGGAATTCGAAGATGACGTAAGACTTATTGAACAGACGGTAGGCTGCGCGAGAGAACGGCACGACGCGGATCTTCACTCTCTGGTCATCCATGAGGTCCAGTAGGTGGCGGAGTTGTCGACGCATGGTCGAGCGCAGCTCCGCGGCACGGCAGATGACACTCTGGTCAAGAATGAAGTGCAATTCTTTTTCGGGAAGCTCGAGCACCCTGGCCTGACGTTCCGCCCGCAGGTCCAGAAGTGCCTTCTCCCTCTTCGGGTCGTTCTCCAGGAAAAGATTGCGAGAGATCTCTCTCGTGTAGTCCTCGATCTGCAACAGGCCGGGCACGACCCTGGGCTCGTAGTTCCTTATCAGGGTTGCGGAGTTTTCGTAGCTCAAGAAGGTGCGGAACTGGGGCGTGGTGAACTCCCTGTACTCCTCCCACCACGCGTGACTCTTCATTCGCGCCAGCCGGGCCAACTGCACAAAATCCGCCACGGTCCCAGGATCGGATATACCGTAAAGTGGAAGCAGGGCGCGGATGTCGTTGACCGCTATCCCGACCCTCCCGGCTTCGATCCTAATGATTTTCGATGTGGACCATTCCATCTCCTCCGCCACCTCACGCTGTGTCAATCCGGAGGCTTCTCTGGCCGACCTCAACCTGTCCCTCAGGCGTCCCCTGGTAAATAGCGGCTCCCGAGACGACATGATTAACTCCAGGTGGCAGCGGTCACATCATTAACCAGCGCATCAGCGGCGTAAACTATCTGCCGCGTGGCCTAAAGCGTCGTTGCAAGTGGCCGCGTGGCAGTTGGCCGTGAAAATCTGAGTGTCTAGCATATAAAGGCGCTCGGCAATAGACCCGCGGCGGAGCACATATGCCAGCTGAAGCGGTGAGGGCGCGCGGTGGCACCAGGCAATGAAGTTGTGCGCCTGCTGCATAGATCGCGGGCGCCAGAAGGATCCCGAGAAGTAATCGATCTCGCACAGAGCTGCACGAATTACGGTCTCCGCTGTCGCGACAAGGCTTGACGCGTCGCCGTAGTACGTCGCCCGCACGGGTGCGACGAGTGGACCTGGCCTGCGCGCCGATCGCGGCCGGGCGGAACCCGGTCGCGAGGACGTTGGCCTGAGTCGTGGCGCTTCTCCACGGCATGGTGGTCCCGCTGCTCCTTCTTGTCGGGCTGACCGCCGTCCTCGCCCTTGCCGGCTACGGATTCGGGGGACTCGGCCGGGTTGGCTTCCGTCATGCCGACGCCGCGGTGTGGCTGTCGCCGGCGCGGTCGTCCAGGCGGAGGACGGCGGCACCAATTCGCCACCCGCTCCGCCCTGCCGGTGGTCGCCCAAGGCGGAGCGTGTCATCGCCTGCACGGTGGACTCCGGTTCGTCCGCGAGACGACGGAACCCGGAGGGTTCAATCCGGCCGCGCTGGGCTTCGCCCTCGCGTCCGCCCTGTGCGCTGCCGCGTTGGCTCTCGGATCGGTCCCGGACTGATTTCGGAGCCGTCAGCCGACCCGACCTGTAGTACGTCCGGCGGACACGCGGGACGAGTGCGCTGTACCCGCAGGAGCGTTTCGCTGACCACGCTTTGACCGTGCTGCCGTTAGCGCCATCAATGAGTTCGACGAGGGTCCTCGTGGTGACCCTACGGACCCCCAGGGAGGGACCAACGCCACGGGCCCGGCCGCAGCCGGTAGGCTGTAGCCGCTCCGTCGCTGGTGGGCGGGGCGTGGGTGGGTTGCCCGAGCGGCCTAAGGGAACGGTCTTGAAAACCGTCGTGGCAGCGATGTCACCGTGGGTTCAAATCCCACACCCACCGCGCAGGTGAAACGGCCTCTGACCAGGTGACACGGTCGGGGGCCGTTCCCGTGTCCGGCCCCGCGACCGACCGTCATTTCCCCCTTGGCTTTCCAGCCGAGTCGGCACGCCAGGGACACGGCAGTAGGTCAGATGGCGGCCGAAGCCCCAGATGCGTCCTGCGGCGGCGTCGCCACCCGGCCGATGTCTCCCAACGCGGATCCTGGTCAAACATGACGAGCCCAGATCGGGCCAGATCCGCCGTCGCTGCGGCGGCCCAGATTCTGAAGACGGCCGACCCCGCTTGGCGGGGGTGGCCACCCGGTGTGAGGCGGTTCAACTCCCGGAGCAACACCGTCAGTTACGTACCGGTGCCAGCGCTCGACGGTGAGACGTAGCCGTTGTTCTGGTACTGCCCGCCCTCGCGCTCCGAGCGCTTCGTCCAACCGGCGATCCTGCGCAACGCGGCTGCCTCGCTGTTCGTCCACCCGATGTCGTTCAACGAAGGGGATAGGACCTGAGGCCCGTGGTGGGCCCGATGTGGGCCCGACGTGGGTCCGGGGGCCCTGCGGATTGGGTCCGGCGACTACATAGCGTGGCGGCATACGCGTCACGGCTGGACCGGGGGAGCCTGACTTATTCAGTGGGTTGTTGGAAAGGTTTCTCTGTTGTCCGATTCACAGGGCCTGGCGTTCCAGGGCGGCCTACCGCAGCGCCGCTGGGAGTTGCCGCGATCGCTCGCCGGGACCCGAATTCTGTTGTATCTGATGTTCGCTCTCACGCTGCTGGGCGCCGTCGATGTACTCAACTCGCTGCTGGAGCTCGGCACCCGAATCACGCTGACGCTCAGTCTGGCGGCCGTGTACGCGATCGCGCCGGGAATCGCCGCTGTGATCCTGGCGCGTCGTCTGTGGACGGGTGGGAAGGTCGTCTGGTTCGCGTTGATCGCGCTTCAGGCGTGGTTGCTGGTCGGCAGCGTTGTCAATCTGTACGCGGGTTCGGCGCGCGGGGTCAGCCAGCTGCTGCTGCCAGGTGTGCTGTTGGCGCTGGTCAGTGTGGGTGCGAGCCGGGCTTGGTTCGAGCTGCCGGCGGAGCAGCGTGCTGTACGGCCGCGTTGGACGCGTGAGCGGGTGCGTCGGGCGATCCCGTCCATTCCGCGGATGATCGGGTGGCGCAGGAGCGGCGGTCAGTCGACGGTCGAGTACGCGGGCATGGTGGGTCTGGTTGCCCTGATCATTGGCACGCTTCTTTTCGGCGGCGTGGGAACCCAGCTGGCGGGCGGTCTCCAGACCGCGGTCTGCAACATCCTCGGCGGCGACTGCGAGAGCGACACGGTCGCCGGGGACGGGGGTGACTCGGGCGGTAGTGGATCTGTCGGTGGAGGGTCTGTCGGTGGTGGTTCTGACGGTGGCGGGTCCAACGGCGGGTCCAACGGCGGGTTCGACAGCGGTGGTTCGGACGGTGGTGGTTCGGACGGTGGCGGTTCGGACGGGGGTGGTTCGGACGGCGGTGGGGTGAACGGCGGGTCTGACGGCGGTGGGTCCGACAGCGGTGGTTCTGTCGGTGGCGGGTCTGACGGCGGCGCGGAACACGGTGGTTCTGTCGGTGGCGGGTCTGATACCGGTGGGGCGAACGGCGGGTCTGACGGTGGTGGAGCGGTCGCAGGTGGTGCGGCGGCTGCGGCTGGCGGGGCGGTTGCTGGTGGCGCTGCGGCTGGTGGCTCGGCTGCGGCCGGTGGTGCTGCAGCTAGTGGTGGTGCTGCGGCCGGTGGAGCGGTCGCTGGCGGGGCGGTTGTTGGTGGTGCTGCGGCTGGTGGCTCGGCTGCGGCTGGTGGTGCTGCAGCTAGTGGTGGTGCTGCCGCTGCCGGTGGTGCGGCTGGTGGCTCGGCTGCGGCTGGCGGCGCTGCCGCCGCTGGTGGTGCGGCTGCAGCCGGTGGAGCGGTTGCCGGTGGCGCTGCAGCCAGTGGTGGTGCTGCTGCCGCTGGTGGTGCGGCCGGTGGCTCTGCTGCTGCCGGCGGTGGCGCCGCTGCCGGTGGGGGGTCCAGCAGTGGTGGGTCGGACGGGGGTGCGTCCGATGGCGGTTCGGAGGGTGACACCGAAGACAGCGACGTCCCCGAAGACAGCGAGACGGAATGCCCGAACGCCTCCAACGTCGCCTTCTTCGGCAGTGTGACCACCGGCGGGCCAGGCAGCGGGCGCTACACGCTCGCCTCGGCCGAGGCCCGGCGGGTTTACCTCAGCGGCGCTGCGCTCGCAGCCGCTCCCGGTGCCCCGAACGCCATGGCTCTGGCGCGGTCGGTATCGGGGGCCTCGCTTCCTGGCGTCGGTACGTTCCAAGACGTCAAGCACAAATTCGTCGTCGCTATTGGACTCAGCGAGCCGGCTCCGCCGACCAGGCCGGATCCGGAGCCCGATCCGGAGCCAGAGCCCCAGCCGGAGCCGGAGCCCGATCCCCAGCCGGAACCCGAGCCGGAACCCCAGCCCGGGTCCGAAATCGAGCAGGGGCAGACAGACTGCTCGGTCGCCAACCCCGGGAAGAACCCTCATCCGGAAGTCGCGGTCACGGACGTTGACACGTCTGGCCTGCCGAAGGATGTGAAGTGGCGTGACTCGGACGAGCCTCTGTACCGCTTCGACGACCGTCCCCCGAGCGAGATCTTCGTGGAGGACTTCGAGCCGAAGAATCCGGACAACTCGAACCTGTGGGACTTCACCAGGAGCAACACCGATTCGGCGTTCGTCTCGACGACAACGAGCGATGAACCGGATGATTTCTACACGACGAAGTACCGCTACGACATCGATCCGCCGGGTGGCATCGACATCAACGAGACCCTCGGGGACGAAAGCCGGTATCCACACGAGAAGGAGATCGCCTTCCCCGGCGGGATCCAGTCGAAGTACATCAAGGGCGCCTGGGAGCTCGACTCGAACGGCAAACCTACGGGTGAGTTCATAGAGAACCCGTATTACGAGACACCGGAGGAGCGGCTGGAGGACTGACGGCCGCCGCGGCGCGGTACCGGCTACCGCTCACCACCGGGTCGTGGGATTCCCACGGCCCGGTGGTCCGTTTTCCGCCCCGGAGTGCGTCGGGCGATGACGAGACAGGTCAGGCCCTGGGTCTTCTGAGGTTCCTGAGGCAGGTTGCCTTCGCCGCGGCAACCACAGGGTCCGCTCCCGGTGCGACCTCAACGAGGCGCGGGGGCTGGCCCTTAGCCCGCCAGGAGCAGGTAGGCGACGACGCAGGCCATGATGCCCTGCCCCGCGACGGTCAGCCGCAGCCCCCAGATGTACTCACCGCTGTGGTATTTCCAGACGCCCGCGCTGCCTGCCCACAATTCGCGGGCGTGCCGAGCATTCGCTGAGGCCAGGCATCTGACCAGTGCCATCCGAGCCCTATGTATGGCTTGCACATACCTGAAAAAGAGTGCGGCTCCGCTCAGCGCTATCCCGACGCCGAGGACCAGGATGATCCGAAGGGCGAGCGGTAGCCCGAGCAGCTTGGAGAACGGGAGTTGCGTCAACGTCACCAATATGGACGTGAGCGAGACAGTCACGTACATATTGACGTGCTTGGCATCTTCACCGGCGATTTCTACCAGCGCCGTTATGTACTGCAACTTCCGTTCTTCCGGCCCCTCAAGATCTGAGTGATCTGTGGGAAATGAGTGAACTGCCACGGCGCCCCCCGGGTATGGCTGTTGGGTGAGAATGCCCGGAGCCGTGGTGGCGCACACCAGCGACTGTGGGGAGAGTCGGTCGGACGGCGTGAGATGGGCGTGGATCCGCAGGATGACCCCTAGGTCGGCTCGGCCGTCTGAGCATGGGGTTCCTCCCGGAGGGTTGGCGTTCACCTGCTCGGCGTCCCGCATCCGCCGGGGGGATTAGGGGGGGACAGCCTTCGACGCACGCCGGCCGGAGCGCTCCCAGCAGCCTCGGCACGTTCTTTCCGATCGTGATCAGGAGTAGTACTCGGGCAGAGTCGCGAAGCTGGCCTCGCCCCAGTCGCGAAATGGGCTTCACGGTACGGCAGTTGGTTCCTCTACCGGTCAGTATGTCCTTGTTCTCGAAAAGGCAACCGGTTCTGGACGCTTGGTCATAATCTGGGCGCCTGCCGGGCCCTTTGGGGGGTGCCCGGCCTCGATCAGAGGACGCACATGCGCTATTCCCGCACGCTTTCCACCGTCGCCGCCACGGCGGCGGTGGTCGCCGGAACGGTCCTGCTGCCTACGCAGGCCCAGGCCGTCGGGTCGGTTCATCTGTACAAGATCCACTACGACAGTCCCGGCACGGACAGCCGCTCCAACGCCAGTCTCAACGGTGAGTACGTGCAGATCCGCAACACCACCACCAGGGCCGTCAGTCTGACGGGCTGGACGGTCGTCGACGGTGCGAGTCACAAGTACACCTTCGGCAGTTACTCGCTCGCCCGGGGCAAGACGGTGACCGTACGCACGGGTTCGGGAACGAACACCGCCGCGAACCGCTACCAGCGGCGTGCCGCGTACATCTGGAACAACGACCGGGACAAGGCCACGCTCAAGGAGTCGACCGGGGCCTTGGTGGACACCTGCTCGTACAACTCGACTCGCGTCGACTACAAGATCTGCTGACCGTCCGGCCGTGAACGTCGGCGCCCGTCCTCGCGTCCCGTACGTCGCGGGGGAGGGCGGGCGCCGGCCCCGGTCATCGTTCCTCCACATCGGTGAGCACAACCAGGCGTGGAATTTCGGTGTCTAGCAGGTGACCAACGGGACGCGTAGTCCCGTCTCCGCATGTTCGAGGAGACCCACCGTGCACCACCACAAGCGCCTCTCGCGCCTCTCGCGCCTGACATCAACAGCCGTGGCGGCAGCCGCGGTTGCCACGGCTCTGCCGATCGCGCTCGCGCCCGGCGCGTACGCGGACGAGCCCATCGCGCCGGAGCTGACCGTGTCTGAGCTGTCGGGGAATCAGCTCAGGCCCGGCGAGGTCCGCACCGACTCCGTCACCCTCACCAACAACGGCACGGCCGCCACCGACGGTGTCACCTTCCGGCTGCGGCTCACGCGCGGGCTGGCCTTCACCGAGCCCGTCGACGGCTGCACGTACTCGACGGTCGGGGACAAGATCAAGCAGGCGCTGTGCGAGCTCGACGTCGGCATCGCGCCGGGCGAGAGCTACACCGTGCCGGTGACGTACAAGGTGCTGAAGACGGCGCTGATGGAGGTTGTCGAGTACGGCACGGGCCGTACCGGCGAGGCCCCGGGCGAGGGTTACGACGAGGCCCACCGCCGGCTCGCGCTGAACACGGACAGCTCGGCCGATCTCGTCGCGACGGGGGACGAGGCCGCGGGGAAGCCCGGCGGCAAGGTCGTCGTCACACCCTCGATCCGCAACGACGGACCGGGCTGGATCCAGAACAACGAGAGCGACGACCACCCCGCGCTCCTCGTGAACATCCCCAAGGGCACGACGGCCGTCGAAGTCCCCGAGGAGTGCAAGCCGTTCGGGATCGACGGGCCGACCGGGCCGTCGGAGCCGGGGCATCCGAAGTACGTCTGCCAGGAGGACGACTACACCCTGGAGGTCGGTGAGATCGAGGCGTTCGCCATCGTTCTGAAGATCGACAAGGGGCGGCGGGCCGATACCTCCGGTGAGGTCAAGGCCACGTCGAACTACGACATCGAGCCCGTCTACGACACCGACAAGTCCAACAACAAGGCCGCGTTGAGCATCGACGTGCGGTAGCCATCAGCGAGGTGGAGGGGCGTTCACCCGTTCGATGCCGTTGAGCGCCCCTCTTCTGTCTTTGTGCGTACGGCGCTACGCGGGCCCGGCCGTCAGGCGTGACGCCGAGGCGATCGTCGCGCGCGCCTCGTGTTCGGCGAGGCCCGTGCGCACGGCGGCGTCGACCAGTGACTCCACGAGCGCCTCGCCGAAGCCGTGCTCGTACGCCCGGCACGCCGCCCAGAACAGCCGGGTGTTGCGCTGGCCCGCGTGCGCGGCGAGTACGAACTGCACCAGGCCGTGGCCCTGCGCCGGGCGGCCCCGGCGTCCGCCCGGTCCCGCGTGGCGGACGCGCTCGGGGGGCGTGAGCAGGCGCAGCAGGGCGCGTGGGCAAGGCGCGGGGGTGAGTCCGGCCGAGCCGGGGGCCAGCCGGTACGCGCCACGGGCGGAGACGGAGCCGGGCCCGACGAGATAGCCGCCCGCGCCCCGTACGTCGATACCGGGCGCCAGGCGGCCGGCCGAGTTGGGGACCGTGACTCCGGCCGGGCCCGACAGCCAGATGTGCCGGCCGCCGCTCGGGGTGAGCACGACGACGGTCTCGGGCAGCGTGAACAGATGCTGGAAGGCGAGCTGCTGGAGCGCGGCCACCGAGTCCGGCGTGGCGTCGACGCCCATGCCCTCGCCCAAGCCCGGCCCCGCGCCCACCCCCGCCGTCGCGGTCGTCGGCGTGACGTCCAGGTCGATGCCGACCAGATGGTGCGGCGCCCGTCCGCAGGCGATGCCGTAACCCGTCGCCCAGGGCGCGGCGGCGAACAGTGCCCGTACGGCGGCCGGGTCGGTCGTGGCGTCGTGCACGCCGTGACCAGGGAGGCCGCACTCACCGCGGCAGGGGCCGGAGCCGGAGCCGGGCCGGTCCCGATGCGGTGAGCGCAGGGCGGGGAGCTTGCTGGGGGACAGCGGGATGACGGGGAACCCGCTTTCGGCTGCTGAGAGCGCGTACGCGAGGGCCAGGGTGGTCGAGTGCGGGGCAGTGATGGCCATGGATCCATGTTCGCACTGTTGTTCGAAGAACGGGAGTGGGAAAGATTGGCCGAAAGTGTGCCGAAACGCTTCACCTCTTGCCTGAACCGGGCCCTGACGCGCTCCGTACGGGTGCATACCGACCGAACTGGCCCGTTGATGTCGTGAAGGGGGTTTATCGATATGTCCTCACGCTTGCGAGGGAATAACCCGCTCAGGGCTGGTTCGCGGGGGATTCGGTGGGCAACTCTTGATCCGCGACGTCGAGAACAGCGTCGGGGCGGTCGGCCAACTGCCCTGGCAAGAGCCGTACTTCTCGTTCAGAAGATCTCGTTCCTGGAGGAACTGACATGGCAAGCTTCCGTACCGCCCGCGTCTTCGCCGCCGTCGCAGCTCTGCCGCTCGCCGCGGCACTGTTCACCGGCTCGGCAACGGCCGACGACTTCGCGGACGACGGATCGAACGCCAGCGTGGCCACGATCGTCGGCAGTGGTGTGGGCGACGACAACTCCGGCAACTCGACGACCACACAGCAGACGGCGACCGGCGCGGGCGCGTCGAATCAGAACAACACCGCCAACGTCAACGGCTCCGGCTTCACCGTGATCGACCAGTCCAACGAGAACATCGCGGTGAACTTCTTCGACCTCTTCTAGCGCGCGGCCCGACGGGGGTGTGACTGAGGGGTGAGCGGCGGTCCGCACGACGGCACTTGGGTGTCACCGTGCGGACCGCCCTCGTTTTCCCGCTGCCCGCTGCCCGCTGCCCGCTGCCCGCTGCCCCAGCCCGCCCCTCCCCCTCAGTCCCTGGCCGCCCCCGGGACGACACGCCGCGGCGTGTCCCACCCTCATCACCCAGGTGTACGGCTCCGACACCCCCGCCCTCGCGTGCGTGGCCCGCACCGCTCCCACCTGCGGATTCAGTCCCCCCAAGCCCTCGGGGCCACCCCACGGCACCGCGCCGAAGATCCACAGCGATCCCCCGTCTCCGGGGCCGACCCTGACGAGAGTGATCCCCTCCTCCATCTTCAGGAGGTGTGGTCGGCACCACTTCTACTCCCTGAGGCGGACGTACCTTCGGGACCTGGGGCCGATCCCCTGCGAGGGGCCCGCTCCTAGCGTGGAGCCATGACCACGCCTGTCTGCACGAGCGCCTCCAAGGCCGTCTCGTATTCGCCGTACCACCCGAACTCGCATCCACCCGCTCACACCCACCCGCACCAGCAGTCCCACCCGCACACGCCGTACAAGTCCTTCTCGTCGTACGTACGGGCGCGGGGGCCCGTGCTGCTGCGTACCGCGCGCTCGCTCACCGCGAATCCGAGCGACGCCGAGGACCTTCTGCAGACGGCCCTCACCAAGACGTACGTCGCCTGGGACCGGATCGAGGACCATCGCGCCCTCGACGGCTATGTCCGCCGGGCCCTCGTCAACACCCGCACCTCGCAGTGGCGCAAGCGCAAGGTCGACGAGTTCGCCTGCGAGGAGCTGCCCGAACCGGCCGGTCTTCCCGCGCCCGACCCGGCCGACGAGCAGGTGCTCCACGACGCGATGTGGCGCGCCGTGATGAAGCTGCCGGACAGACAGCGCGCGATGGTGGTGCTCCGTTATTACGAGGATCTGAGCGAGGTCCAGACCGCCGAGGTGCTCGGGGTCTCCGTCGGCACGGTGAAGAGCGCGGTGTCGCGTGCGCTCGGGAAGCTGCGCGAGGACCCGGAGCTGACGCCCGTCCGCTGACTCACCACCGTTGAACCGCAGCCGCAGGGAAAACCCCGGCGGACAAGCCCGGCGCATGCCGGGTCCCGCTCCGCGGACTGTTTTGTACTCCCGGGTAGTGACATACCGAGTGGTATGTGAGCAGAATCTCCGCAAACCTTTTCTGCCACACCGCGCCGCTGTCGCCTGGCGCCAGCGCCCACCGGGAGGACGCCGTGCTGAGCACCATGCAGGACGTACCGCTGACTGTGACCCGCATCCTGCACCACGGGATGACCATCCACGCGAAGTCGCAGGTCACCACCTGGACCGGGGAGAGTGAGCCGCAGCGCCGCAGTTTCGCCGAGATCGGCGCACGCGCGGCACAGCTCGCCGGCGCCCTGCGCGACGAGCTCGGTGTCAGCGGCGACGACCGGGTCGCGACTCTCATGTGGAACAACTCTGAACATGTCGAGGCATACTTCGCGATTCCCTCGATGGGGGCCGTCCTCCACACGCTCAACCTGCGCCTGCCCCCGGAGCAGTTGGTCTGGATCGTCCGGCACGCGGCCGACCGCGTCGTCCTGGTGAACGGTTCCCTGCTGCCGCTCCTCGCGCCGCTCCTTCCCCATCTGACGACCGTCGAGCACGTCGTCGTGTCCGGTCCCGGCGACCGGGGCCCGCTGACGGAGGCCGCCGCGGGCAGCGCTGTCCAGGTGCACGAGTACGAGGACCTGATCGCCGGGCGGCCCACCACGTACGACTGGCCCGAGCTGGACGAACGCACCGCCGCCGCCATGTGTTACACCTCCGGCACCACCGGTGAGCCGAAGGGTGTCGTCTACTCGCACCGTTCGATCTATCTGCACTCGATGCAGATCAACCTGGCCGAGTCGATGGGGCTGACCGACAAGGACACGACCCTCATCGTCGTACCGCAGTTCCACGTCAACGCCTGGGGCCTGCCGCACGCGACCTTCATGACCGGCGTCGGCATGCTCATGCCCGACCGCTTCCTCCAGCCCGCGCCGCTCGCCGACATGATCGAGAGCGAGAAGCCCTCGCACGCCGCTGCCGTGCCGACGATCTGGCAGGGCCTCCTCGCCGAAGTCCTCGCCAAGCCGCGCGATCTGACCTCCATGGCCCGCGTCACCATCGGCGGCGCGGCCTGTCCGCCCGCGCTGATGGAGGCGTACGACAAGCTCGGCGTACGGCTCTGCCATGCCTGGGGTATGACGGAGACCTCGCCGCTCGGTACGACGTCCAACCCGCCCGCCGGTCTCACCGCCGAGGAGGAGTGGCCGTACCGCATCACCCAGGGCCGTTTCCCCGTCGGCGTCGAGGCGCGGCTGACCGGTCCCGACGGCGACACGCTGCCGTGGGACAACGAGTCGGCCGGTGAGCTGGAGGTGCGCGGGCCCTGGATCGCGACCTCCTACTACGGCGGCGCCGGCGCCGAACCGCTCAGGCCCGAGGACAAGTTCAGCGAGGACGGCTGGCTGAAGACGGGCGACGTCGGCGTCATAAGCCCCGACGGCTATCTCACCCTCACCGACCGCGCGAAGGACGTCATCAAGTCCGGTGGCGAGTGGATCTCCAGCGTGGCGCTGGAGAACGCGCTGATGGCGCATCCGGACATCGCCGAGGCCGCCGTCGTTGCCGTGCCCGACGAGAAGTGGGGCGAACGGCCGCTCGCGACCGTCGTGTTGAAGGAGGGCGCGAGCGCCGACTACGAGTCGCTGAAGGCCTTCCTCGCCGAGAAGGTCGCCAAGTGGCAGCTGCCGGAGCGGTGGTCGGTGGTGGAGTCGGTGCCGAAGACGAGCGTCGGGAAGTTCGACAAGAAGGTGATCCGCAAGCAGTACGCGGACGGGGAGCTGGACGTCACCGAGGTGTAGGTCCACGGGCCGCGGGCCCTGCCGTTCACGGCGCCGCGCGCCTTGCCGGTACCAACTGGCCCCGCAGGAGGGTCAGTTGGTACCGATCTTCGCGAGCAGGTCCACGATCCGCGCCTGCACGTCCTCGCTCGTGGACCGCTCGGCGAGGAACAGCACGGTCTCCCCGGCGGACAGCTGCGGCAGTTCGGCACGGTTGATGCCGGTGGAGGTGTAGACGACCAGCGGCGTACGGTTCAACTGGCCGTTCGCGCGCAGCCAGTCGATGATCCCCGCGCGCCGGCGCCGTACCTGCATCAGGTCCATGACCACCAGATTCGGCCGCATCTGACCCGCGAGCGTCACCGCTTCGCTGTCCGTCCCCGCGCGCGCCACCTGCATGCCACGGCGCTCCAGCGTCGCCGTCAGCGCGAGCGCGATCTCCTCGCTCTCCTCGATCAACAGAACGCGCGGCGGGTGCTGTTCGCTGTCGCGCGGCGCCAGAGCCTTGAGGAGTACGGCGGGGTCCGCCCCGTACGCCGCCTCGCGCGTCGCCTGCCCGAGCCCGGCCGTCACCAGCACCGGGACCTCGGCGGCGACCGCCGCTTGGCGCAGCGACTGGAGCGCGGTGCGGGTGATCGGGCCGGTCAGCGGGTCCACGAACAGCGCCGCGGGGAAGGCCGCGATCTGCGCGTCGACCTCCTCGCGGGAGTGGACGATCACCGGGCGGTAGCCGCGGTCGCTCAGGGCCTGCTGGGTGGAGACGTCGGGGGCGGGCCAGACCAGCAGCCGACGCGGGTTGTCCAGCGGCTCGGGGGGCAGTTCGTCGTCGACGGGCCGGGGCTGGGGACGGTTCGCGACCTCGACCGCGCCGCCGGGGCCGTCGAGCGGCTGGGGGCCTTCGGCGCCCTCGTCGGGGGCTCCTATGGCGTAGGCGCGGCCCTCGGAGTGGGGGCCGTGGCCGAGGGATCCGCCCTGGCCGCCGTGGGAGGGGCCGGAGGCGGTGGAGCCGGTGCCGGTGCCGGTGTCCTCGGAGTCGTGCGGGTCGTGCGGGGAGGAGAGCCTGCGGCGGCGGCCGGAGCCGAGGCTCTGGTTCTGCTGCTTGGTGATCTGCTGCGAGAAGGGCACGCCCTGGCCGAGCGTACGGACGCTGAACGCCCGGCTCTGCGTGGAGTCCGCCGGCATCGGCTCCTCCTCGGGGAGCAGCTGGGCGGGGGGCAACGGCTGTGCGGCGCGGGGGTCCTGGTGGGTGGCGCCGGTGCGGTCGCCGTTCGCCGCCGGGGCGTTGCCGGGGCCGCGGTTACCGGTGCTCGCGGTGCTCCCGGTACTCCCGGTGCCGTCGGTGCCATCGGTGTCGTCGTCCGAGTGCTTGTGCTGCTCGGGCGCCGGTACGGCGCCGGGTACCGGCCACGAGGGCTGACCAGGACTGCCTTGGCCGGGTGCCGCCGAACCGGGCGCGCCGGGCATCACGCCGACGCCCGAGGCGGTGGGCATCGCGGGCGCCCAGCTGTTGGGGTCCGCGGCGGGCGCGCCGTTGTCGCCGGGCTCCGGCGCGAGCGCCCGGCGGGGGTCCTTCGTACGTTGGTCCTTCGTACGCGGGTCGGTCCTGCGGGGGTCGTTGGGGCGTACGGGGGCATCCGTGAGCCCTCCGCGCCGGGGGCCGGTCGGGGCCGCGACGGGGTGCGGCTTCAGCGGTGTGTGGTCCGCGCGGGGGTCCGCCCCCACGGCGTCGTGGCGCCCCGGCAGCGAGGCGTCGGGCACGCCCTGGGTACCGGGCGCCGACGCGCGGTCCGCATCGGCCGGGGGGAGCGCGAACTGCGCGCGGGCGGGCGCGGCGTCGCCACCGGGCGCGGGCGCGGGCGCCGGTGCGGGCTCGGGCCGCTGCTGCGTAGGCGCCAGCGCGCGCCGGGGGCGCCGGACGGCCGGTTGCTGCTGTGCCGGAACGGGGTGCGGCGCCGCCTGCTGCTGAGCCGGAACTTGTCGCGGGGTCTGCTGCGGGGTCTGTTGCGGTACCGGTCGCGGGGTCTGCCGCGAAACCTGCCGGGGCGCCTGTTCCGGTGCAGGCGACGGACCCGAGGGCAGGGCCGGGAGGGCGTTCTGGCCACCGTGCCGGGCACGGCGCCCCGCACCGGCCGCCGCGGCCTCCTGCTGTGCGCCCTGCGGGACGCCCTGCGGCGGGACGGCCTGGCCGAAGGCCGCGCGCCCGTTCGGATGCGCCCCCTCGGCGGCCGTCACGACCGATCCCTCGGAAGCGGCGGCCGACAGTGCGGGGGGAGCGGGCGAAGCGGGGGGCGTGGGAGGAGCCTGCGGGCCCGACAGCGCGAGCTCGGCGCCGGGCGCGGCACCGGCCGCGTTCTCCGCCGGGCTCGGCCGGCCACGCCGGCGGCCCGTACCCCCGCCGCCGCTCTCCCCGGTGTCCTGCGCCGGTACCGACACCGGCCCCGGCCCCGAGTCCGCGCCCGGGGCCGCCTCCGTACGAGCCCTGCGCCGCCCCGTGGGCTCGCCTGCGGGCTCCTCGCCAGGGGCCCCGAGGAACGCGTCCGTCGAAGCCCGCCGCGCACGCCGTCGCCCACCGCCGCCGGGCCGGCCGGAGTCACCCGTCGACCCGGGCGCCGGCTCCTGCTGCACCGGCTGCGCCGGCGCCTGGCTCTCGTCGGGCGCCGGCGGGTGGTACGTCCCCGCCCCCTCCCCCAGGGGCACTTCGAGGACATACGCGCTGCCGCCCATGCCCGGCATCTCGTGCGTCTGCAACACCCCGCCGTGTGCCCGCACGATCCCGCGCACGATCGGCTCGTGCACCGGATCGCCGCCCGCGAACGGCCCGCGTACCTCGATCCGTACGACATCCCCGCGCTGCGCCGCCGCCACCACGATCGTGGAGTCGACGTAACCGCCGCCCGGCACCACCCGCGTACGCCCCGTGGAGTCGACCCCGGCCACGTCCGCCGTGAGATGCGCGAGCGCCGTCGCGAGCCGTACTGGGTCGACCTCCGCCTCGATCGGCGGCGCGTGCACGGCGAACTGGGCCCGGCCCGGACCGATCAGCTCGATCGCGCCCTCGACACCGGCCGCCACGACCCCGTCGAGCAGCACGTTCACCTTGGTCAGCCGCTCCAGGCCCTCGTCGAGCCGCTGGTAGCCGAGAACGTTGTCCACCAGCGTCGTCATCCGCGCGTAGCCGGCCGACAGATGGTGCAGCATCTGGTTGGCCTCGGGCCACAGTTGCCCGGCCGGGTCGGCGGCGAGCGTCGCCAGCTCCCCGCGCAGCTCCTCCAGCGGACCGCGCAGCGCGCCGCCCAGGACGGCGGTCAGCTGGTGGTGCCGGCGGGCGGTGTTGTCGTACCGCTCCGCGAGCTCCTCGATCTCGGCCGCGTACCGGTCACTTCGGTCGGCGAGTTCGGCGGTGTGCCGCTCGATCGCCTCGTCGAGTTCGGCCGTATGGCGCGCGATGGTCTCCGCGAGCTCCGCCGCGTGCCGCTCGGCCGTCTCGGTGGCCTCGTTCGCGTGCGCCTCGACCAGCTCTTCGTAAGGACGCCGGTCGGTGAAGGTCATCACCGCGCCGACCAGTTGCTCCCCGTCCCGTACGGGCGCGGTGGTCAGGTCGACGGGCACCTGCTTGCCGTTCTTCGCCCACAGCACCTGCCCGCGCACCCGGTGCTTGCGCCCCGACTTGAGGGTGTCGGCGAGGGGCGAGTCCTCGTACGGGAACGGCTCCCCGTCCCCGCGCGAGTGCAGGATCAGCGGATGCAGCTCCTGGCCGCCCAGATCGCTGGCCCGGAAGCCGAGGATCTGCGCGGCGGCGGGGTTGACGAGGACGACGCGGCCGTCGGTGTCCGTACCGACCACGCCCTCGGCGGCGGCCCGCAGGATCATCTCGGTCTGGCGCTGCGAACGCGCCAGCTCCGCCTCGGTGTCGACGGTGCCCGAGAGATCGCGGACGACGAGCATCAGCAGCTCGTCGCCGGTGTAGTTGTGCAGGTCGTTGTAGGCCTGCTGGCCGTCCTCCAGATTGGCGCTGGTGACCTCGACGGGGAACTCGCTGCCGTCCGTGCGGCGGGCGATCATCCGGGTCGGCTTCGTACGGCCCCGCTCGTCGGAGGCCTCGGGCCGGCGCATCGAACCGGGGATCAGGCGCGGGTCGAACTGCGGCAGCAGATCGAGCAGACCGCGCCCAACCAGGGCCGTACCAGGGGTTTCGAAGGTTTCGAGGGCGATGGTGTTGGCGTTGACGACGGTGCCGTTGCTGTTGACGAGCACCAGTCCGTCGGGAAGCGCGTCAAGTATCGCCGCGAGGCGAGCAGCGCCTCGGGATGGCCTGCTGCTCACGACGACGCTTCCTCCCTGACCCACTGCACCTTGCGGACGGCCGGTCCCATCTTGCCCCTCGGAGTCTCAGCCTGTCACTGGAGGGAGTCTAAGGGCTGGGGGCGGGGCGGGGCGGCGGATGAGGGGGAGCTCTCACCAAGGTTGTGTGCGGACCCGGTACGCACGCCCTCTCCGCGCTCCCCCGCCCGCCCTGCCCGCGCCCGCGTGCGACGTCTGGCTCAGCCCCGGGCGGCGGGAAGTACGGGGACGAGGTTCTGCCAGCGGGAGATCTCGCAGCCGTTCTTACGGCTGAACGTCGCGTCCACGCTCCGGCCCTGCCACGTCCCGGTGACCCGCGCGGTGGCGGGCCCGCCCATCTGCATGGTGCACATCTGGCCCTTGGGCACCGGCGTGAACGGGTCCTTGCCGTCGGCGGCGATCTCGTCCAGCCGCGCACACGCGGAGGCCGCCTCGGGGTGCGTACCGGCGGCGGGCCCGCAGCGCAGCTCGTACGTACCGTCGGCGCGGGTGATGTTGGTGTCGACGACGGTCACCGTGAGCCGGTCCTGCTCCCGCGCCTGTCCCTGCTCCTGGAACAGCGACTGAAGCGGCAGCGGCGCGAGGTCGAACGGGCCGACGGCGGCCGCGGCGGGCGCGGCGGCCCCCACGGCGGCGAGCGAGGCGGCGACGCCGGCGGTGACGGTGAGGGAGAAACGACGCGACACGGGAACTCCAGACGGCAGACGATTCCGAAGGGCCCGCCGGAGCGCGCCCGGCATCACTAACGCGCGTGGGGCCCAGTCGTTGCGCACGGACCGGGGGCGCGAAGAAGTGCTTTGCCCTGCGGGCTTCCCGCCTAGTACCGTGGGCGGCGATTGGTGACACCGCGCTCGGCTGTGTCATCATCTGACACGCACCATCCGCGCCCGCGCGGGTGTGCTGGAGGCGTCGCCTAGTCCGGTCTATGGCGCCGCACTGCTAATGCGGTTTGGGTCTTAAAGCCCATCGAGGGTTCAAATCCCTCCGCCTCCGCGCATCGATCACCGAAGCCCCGTCCACCAGGCCGGGGCTTCGGCCGTTCGGGGCGCCTGTTCGGGTCGTTTCCGCAGCTCAGGCGGGGTGCGGCTAATGGATTTCACGTGACGCCGCAGGTCATGTAATGTTGTTCTCGCAACGCGGAGGGGCCCAAAAAGCCCAGCACGGCACGCACTCGTAGCTTAACGGATAGAGCATCTGACTACGGATCAGAAGGTTGCAGGTTCGAATCCTGCCGAGTGCACAGCAGCCCAGAGGCCCCGGACGATGAGTCCGGGGCCTCTGGCGTTGGGCGGTACTGCGGCGAAGTACAGCAACCGCGTCAACCGCTGTCAGCCAATACCGCCCATGGCGTCCGACAGCTTCCCGATCGCGGCGCGTACTTGTTCCTCGCTCGCCTCGGTGTAGACCTCCATCGTCATCGCGATCTGTGAGTGCCGGAGGATGCGTTCAGCAATCTTCGGGTGCACCGTGAGAGCGACCAGGAGCGAGTTGCACGTGTGCCGGGTGTTCCGTTGGGTTGAGCTCGGCTCTGCCGAGTCTCGTCCTGTTCCTCTCCGCCGCCGTAGGCCTCAAGTACGTGGCAGCCGCTCTATCTGGCCCCGCAAACGATGAGACCGACTTGGAGGGAGACCGCATGAGTGCAACCGGAAGCACGATGAAGAGTTGGGCGGCAACCGCTCTCGATGTCATCGCAGACCTGATGGTTGGCTACGCGGGAGGAGCAGCGCCGAGCTGAACCCGACGGCGTTTCCCCTGCCACTACCGCGCCAGATGGGGCGGGGAACTCACAGGGCACTGCGGCTGCTAGCGAGGGCTAAAGCTCGACAGCGCTGACGTCGACTTCTTGCAGGCCAGACTTCGACTGCCCCCACCTAGCTCCTGAAGCGGTGGTCGGTGGCGGTCCCGTGCCCTTCGCGTGCCCATCATTCCGGGCCGATCACCGAGGACGGCAGCCGCACGGGCCCACGCGGCCCTCGTTGTGGGGGCACTTCGAGCAGAGTCTCTGAAGATTGACGCCGACCCGAACGCTGCGCTGCCTCGCCTGGGCGCCAGCGACGATCTTCGCCCGTGGCTGATCGCCGGTTGCTCGGTGTTGGCCGCGATTTTCGTGGGCGGCTGGCATCGGGTAGGCAGGTTCTGGAACTGCTGCCGGGCAGGTGACTTCACCTGGGTGCGCAGTGCCCACCGTTCCGCGACCTCGTTAGCGCAGCACCGCGGCTGGTCCATGTCCCGAGTGAGTGTCTGACCGCGTGACAACGCCCACGAACAGCTTTGAACATGGGCGAATTCCTGCGGACCGTCAGCGCAGGCGAGCGATGCACTCGCCTAAGCAGCGCCCCCGCCCAAGGTGCTTCGGGACGAAGAGGTCGTGGGTTCAAATCCCGCCGCCCTGACTGCGTCCCCCAAGGACATTCCAGCCGTCGGGCTCTGACCTGCGGTTACTACCTGACAGTGACCGATGGGGCGCCTCCCGCGTACCTCTCACTCCTTCAAGATCACACCCAGTTCACACCCACGATCGGCAGAAGTACGTGAGACATATCCGCAGGTCAGGGAGCGTGCAACATGACGGCCTACACCCCGCCCGCCTTCGCGACGCCTGGCACGCGCGCTTCGCTGTCGGAGCCCCGCCGGGAACGCTCTGACTACTCGTCGCGGGCGTTACCGGTGTCGCGGGGGCCGAGGCCTCTGCCGGGGTCCCCGGCGTTGCCGGTCTTGTCGGCGTCCCCGGCGTTGCGGGCGTTACCGGTGTCGCCGGCGTTGGGGCCGCTACCGGTGTCGCCGGCGTTGCTGGTCCTTTCGGCGACCCCGGCGTTTTCGCCCCTCTTCTTCTTCGCCTGGTCGGCGAGCGCCCGCGACTTTTCCTTGAACCGATCGGCGAGACCCATGGGATGCCACTCCTCGAAGTCTGGTGAAGCCCGTGGAGAAGTCCCGGGCCCCGGAACTTACACGCCCCGACATTGAGGCTATTACAACCGATTTTACCCCGTATGCTCCCGCTCGTCAGGCGCCTCACCCGCCCTCAGGAGCCCCCGGGGGTCGACGCCCGAACTGGGTGCCGTACCCGAAACCGAGAGCACCTACAGGCCCCCACCCAGGACGTGAGCCAGCGTCGCCGCCCGCTCCGCCATCGACCGCTTCCACTCCGCATCGTCCTCGTCGGCGATCTCCCGCCACAGGGCCGCGGTAGCCAGACCGAACGCGCCCAGGACTTCGGGCGCCGCACTGCGCCACGACGGGAAGCGGGCCACGAAGGCGAGGGCCGAGTCCACCGGGTGGCCGACATCCATGAGGCGCAGCGCCAGGGCGCCCGGTCGGCCGGGGCCGTGACCCCTTGCAGCTCGGCGAGAGCCGCTTCCACGAGCGGCACGTCCGGCGACCCGGGCGCGTAGTCGGCGTGCCACGGCCCTCGACTACCTCGTAGCCCAGCAGGCTCCAGCCGTCCAGCTCCAGGTGCCAGTACAGGCGAGGGCAGGACGTTGGCAGGTGCGGGGCCACGGCGGCCTCGCGGCGCTGTGCGCCGACCTGCGGGTGGTCGACCGGGATGCCCTTCACGAAGACGCTACCGCTGTCAGTCTCCAGGACCGAGGCGATGCCGGAGTTCATGCCGCCGCTCGCGGTCACCGCCTGATGCACGGCGCCGATCTTGTCGGCGACGGCCTGGCGGACGTCGTCGGGAACCTGCTCGAAGGGGATACGGGACATGGACACGCGCCGCGGTCGACGTGGCACGCATGCGCGAGGTGCTGCCGCACATCCTGGCGTACGGGCGTCCAGGTGCGTACCCGAGGCTGATCAACCTGTAGCGAGTACAGCAGCGCCGTACAGCAACCCCAGCAACCGAGCCCGACCGGTGGCACCCTCGAAGAGCCGCGTCGGGACCGGTATGACCACCAACAGCCGCTCCGCATAGAGCTACGGACCAGAAGGTTGCAGGTTCGAATCCTGCCGAGTGCACAGCAGGCGAGAGGCCCCGGACGGAGAGTCCGGGGCCTCTCGCCTATGCCGTGGCGGAAGTGCCTGACTCCGATAACTCGCAGTGCGTCGCCTACGCCCCCGAGCCCCCACACGGCTAAAGGCGACGAGCCAGGTGGGTTCTGCCCTCGTATCGTCGCCGGCTACCCGGTCTTGAATTCGATCCGTCCAGTTCCCATCAAGAAGCTTCCGTTCGAGTACAGCGTGGGACGGGCCTCCTCGTGGTCGTCGCTGTACTTCTCCACGTGCCGGATCTGGGCGCCGCCGGGCACGGTGAAGTCGATGAGGGCAATGGCAACCCAGTAGGACAAGTTGCGGTCGTTGAACAGCGGCACCGTCACCGTGGAGCCCCGCCCGTCGGTGATCACTGCCCGTGCCCCGTACGACTTGAACGAACCCGTGCCGTTCTCCACGGCGCTGTAGGCACACAGAAGCACGTAGCCCTGGAGGTCGGGCCGTCGGATGGTGATGGTCTCGCGGCCTGGCACCTGGGAGTCGCCGTCCAGGGCGATGTAGGGCGGACGAGAGACTGATCCGAGATGCCGGTAGTAGACGACCTCGTCCGACTTGTTGGGGCGCTCGCCGTGTGGAGTGACAGAACTTCCGGGGATGTACAGGCCGTACAGGTCCAGGTCCGCGCCGGCTTGTTGTCTGGCAGCGCTTCCACCGTTCCACTCAAGTGCGGCCGTCACGACGAGACTTGTGTCGTCCTTGCGCATGTCGATGGTCGCTTGGCCTGCCTTGGCGAGGGCGACCTTGCCGAGCGGGACGAGGGGGCGCGGCGGCCTGGTGGGCGAGTGCTGGGCTTGTGCCGCCGGCGACGCGGGCGGAGTCTTGGCCGCCGACGGCCCGGGGTCGTCCACAACGATGCCGAAGTCGGACGCGAGACCTGCGAGTCCGGTGTCCCATCCCTGACCAACAGCCCGTGCTTTCCAGTCGCCTGCACGTCGGTAGAGCTCGATCAGGATGGCCACCGTCTCCCGATGTGCGAGCGGAGGTGGAGTGAACGTGATTCGTGACCTCCCGCACTCGATGACCGCGTGGGGGGTGTTGTCCGCGTCGAAGTGGGTTGCCCGCAGCTCTGGGTCGATGCTGGCGACAACCGCGATGCGGTCGACCGTGGCGGGCACTGTGGCCAGATCCGCGACGATCGTCTGCCCTTTCAGCGCGACCCCGTCCTGCGACGGATGGTTGTAGAAGACGAGCCCGTCGTCACTCCGTACCTTGCCGTTCTGTCCGAGCAGGACGGCGGAGACGTCGATGCCCGTGGTGGGTGAAGTGAGGGTGACGCGGCAGACCGCCGCGGACAAGGCTGTATTGCCGCCTTTGGTAAGAGCTGTAGTCATGTATGGCCTCTCACGGTGGTACATCCATCGTGGCGCTTCTGACTAGCTCATGTATGACAAACGCGGATTCATGCGATTAAGTCCTGCCGCCTGAGCGGCGTGCGCCGTGTCGCGAGCCTTGTGGAGTCTGCGGTGCCATCAGGTGGCCGTGCTCTCGCCGCGGGCGGATCTGGACGGCATCGGACACCAGGACGCCGGGTCGTCGATTCCCACCCCCAACTCGCGGCCATATGGCGGGGTGACCGCACTCGATGGGGATCGCGGGCGCCCGCTCACGACCGACAACTAACCGCGCAGAGAGGGCAGTTGCGAGGTCCTTCGAGGACTACGGGCCTCGAAGTGGGGCACCGGAGCGGGGAACTTGTTCGGGCTGGGTGCATCGCCTTCGCGGTGCTCGATGATGAGGGATCCTTGAGTGAAACTTCGAAGAACCGTCGCCTCCCTGTTCGATGCGGTGTTCTCGGTCGTCGTGCTCGTGACGCCCGCCGGGGCGCGACCGGTGGAGCCGAGTCAGACCGGCGTCTCGACCACCTACCAGATCAACGCACGGCACGACGGCAGTCTCCTCGACTCCGCCGTGGGCGCGCCGCCCCTCAGTCAGAAGTGGTCACGCGACCTGGGCGGGAACGTCTCCTACCCGATCGTCGCCGGCGGGCGCGTCTTCGCCACCGCGGCCTCGCCGAACGGGTACGGCACCGTCCTCCACGCCATCGACGCGGCCACCGGCGACAATGCCTGGGAGCCCGTTGACCTCGGTGGCACCTACCGGTGGTCCGCGCTCGCCTATGGGGGCGGCCGGCTCTACGCGCAGAACTACGACGGCGTGCTCACGGCGTTCAACCCGGCCACAGGGGCGGAGATCTGGACCGTCAAGCTGCCCGACCAGTACGCCTTCACCTCGCCGCCCACTTTCGCCGGCGGTGTGGTGTACACGGGCGGCGCCGGCTCGGGCGGCACGCTGTACGCGGTGAACGCCGCCAGCGGCGCGGTGCTCTGGACCCGGCCCGTCGCGAACGGGGACAACAGCTCGCCCGCCGTCACTGCCGACGGGGTCTACGTGTCGTACGCCTGCGAGCAGACCTACGCCTTCGACCCCAAGTCGGGCGAACCGATCTGGCACCACGAGACGGGCTGTGGCGGCGGCGGTGGCCGTACCCCTGTTCTCGCGGACGGCGGTGTCTGGGTACGCGACGATGCCGGGATGACTCCCGCGGTCCTCAATGTCGCCGACGGGAAGGTCCGCGGCACTTACGAGGCGACCGACGGGGCGCCCGCACCGGCCTTCGACGGCCGGCAGGGCTACTTCGTCGATGAGGGTGTCCTTCAGGAGCGACACAGCCGCACGCTGGACACACGCTGGAAGTTCGAGGGCGACGGCCAGATCAGTACGGCGCCGATCGTCGTCAACGGCTACGTCTACGTCGGCTCCCTGACCGGTCGGCTGTGGGCGCTCAACGGCGCCACCGGTCAGTCGGTGTGGTCCACCGACGTCGGCGCGCCGATCAACAAGCCCGACGAGCACAACGTGTCCGAGCCACTGACCGGCCTCGGCGCCGGCGGCGGGCTCGTGGTGGTTCCGGCCACCAACTCGCTGGTCGCGTACGGGAAGTGAGCCGCGGGGATGGTGGTCGGTCCCGACGACCACCCCTTGGCCGCCCGGCGACCGTTGACCATGGGCCTGAGCGCCGACGGACGATTCCTGGCCGCCACGGGCGAGGTGATCCTGCCGTACCGGCTTACTGGGGTGTCCGGCGCCCTCCCTATCATGCTGAGGGCTTGCGGCTCATCTTCTCCAGAGGACGTCGGCCGGACAGGTCACCTCATGAGTAGAGTCGGATGAAATCAGGTCGGATGTCGATGCGGTCGGCTGAGGGCGGTCAGGTCTCAGTTACGAGGGGATTCGTCGCGCGGGCTTCTGGCGCGATGAACCGCGAAATGCCGCGCGTCGTCGCGGTGTTCTGCGCGGTGCGCCTCTTCTGCCTTCTGGTGCTGGGGATCTGGTCGCGAGCCGCCGGGGCGAGCACGCATGAATTGCTCTCCCAGCGGTGGGACTCCCTCTGGTACGAACGCGTAGCCCGGCATGGATACGACTTCTCGCTGGTCGCGCCCGATGGGCGGCATCTGTCGAGTACGGCGTTCTTTCCCATGCTGCCGTGGCTTGAGAAAGGAGTTTCGGCGGCTTCCGGTACGGACCTCGCGGATGCGGGGCTGGTGATCAGTGCCGTCGCGTCCGTCTTCGCGGCCTGTGGGATCTATCTGATCGCGGAACATCTCTACAGCAAGCCCGTTGCCCTGATTTCGGTCTGTCTTTGGGCCGCTCTTCCGGTCAGCATCGTGCAGTCCATGGCCTACAGCGAGTCGCTGTTCGTGGCCTTGGCCGCGTGGGCGCTGTACTCGGTCATGCGGGGCAGGTGGTTGTCCGCGGGGTTCCTTGCCTGCGCCGCTGGGCTGACGCGGCCGGTGGGGCTCGCGGTGGCCGCGGCCGTTGTTTTCGCCGGGGTGCGGGAGGTTCTGCGCCGGAGGAGGGAACCTGCCGCCGGGGGAGCGGAGTTGTGGCGCGTCGTGGTGGCTGGGGTCGTGGCGCCCCTGGGAGCCGTTGGGTTTGTTCTCTGGGTGGGTGTTCGGCAAGGCGATGTGTTCGGGTACCTCGATGTCCAGGCCCAGTGGGGCAACGGATTCGACGGCGGGGTCTCCTTCTCGCGCTTCGTGGCGTCAGGCGTTGGTGTCGAGGGAGTCTGGCCGCTGTTGCTGGTGGCGATGATTGTTGCTGTCTTCTCTGTCCATCGAATAATTCTCAGGCAGTCGCGGTCCCACTTGTTGGTCATTTACTCGGCCATTGTGGTCGCGATGGCGATCGGTGCCTCCGGGTATTTCGGATCGAAGCCGAGACTGCTCATGCCCGCCTTCCCGTTGCTGCTTCCGTTGGCTGCGGCGATGGTCAAGGCCAAACCGCTTCTCGTCTACGTGATAGTGGGTGGGGAGATACTTGTCGCGGCTCTTTACGGCGCGTTCTGGCTCAACGGGTCGGGGCCGCCCTAACTCCGGACGAGGTGCCGCGGGGTGAACGGTCGTGGCCGCTGTCGAGAAGTCCGGTGTGGCTCCGACGTCTTCTGTGTGGGTGGGGTCGTCCACCCCCAGGAGCTTTGAGGAGCAGCTGTGCGGACACTGACTGTCGATATCTTCGTCTCGGTCGACGGATGGGCCGGCGGGGAGAACTCCCCCGGTTACTTCGGCTACCACGGCCCCGACCTGGAGGAGTGGATCACCACAGAGGCTGCCGAGCCGCAGCTGGTCGTCTTCGGGCGGCGGACGTACGAGGCGCTGGCGGGGCTGCCCGAGGAGGCGCGGGACGAGTCGTGGCAGCGGATGAGTGATCTGAACGCGGTGGTGTTCTCCAGGACGCTGGAGACGGTCTCGTGGCCGAACACCCGCGTCTGCCGTGACGACCTCGTCGGCGAGATCGGCCGGCTCAAGGCGGAGAGCGACGTACCGCTGCGCACCATGGGAAGTCTCTCCGTCGCCCGGCAGCTTCTCGACGCGGGCCTGGTCGACCGGCTGCGGCTGATGACGTTCCCCCTGCTCGTGGGGTCATCGGGCCGCGAACCGTTCTTCGCGGGCGTGGCGGCGGCGGAGCTGGAACTGGTCGGCCGGCGGGTCCTGGACGGCCGGGTGCTGCTGGTCGAGTACCGGCAGACCGGGCGGGACATTCCGCGGGCGTGAGCGCGCGGGGGAGCCGTCACCGCTGCCCGCCACGTGCGCGGAGCCGTCACCGCTGCCCTGCGCGCCGGTCGACCGCCCGGAGCCCGTAGAGTGCGCCGCTCGATGGCGGAAGTGCTCGACTCCAGGGACCAGGGAGACGTCGCGGTGTGGGAAGACCTCGTTGCTCGGTACGCGTGGGCCGATTCGGAGACGCCGGAGGCGTACACCTTCTCCGTGGTCGCCGGGAAGTCCGAGGACGAGGTGATCCGGGCGTTCGGCGGCGATCCCGGGGAATCACGGCTCATGACGTTCGCCGAGGCCGCCGACGAACAGGCGGACCATCTCTACGAGGACTACGAGCTGCTTCGCGTGGTCACCGCCAAGGAGCACGTCGTCGCCATCGAGTGGGGGTATCACGGCAGCCTTCCGGAGATCGGCCGGCGGGCTTCGGCGGGAGACGGCGAGTTCTTCAGCTTCCACGTGGACGTCAACGCCCGCTATCAGCTCCTGCGCGCGGTCGACGGCCGGGTGGACGGCGCCTTCGACCCCTCCGAGATGGAGGACGCGGACTGGCTGGACCCCCGGCCGGAGGTCCCCGCGTGGGCGGAGGACGTCGCCTTTCACATGGGCCGCCTCTGCGCGGAGTCCCTCGCGCTCATGGAACGTACGACGGGCCTCGCCTTCGATCCGGCCTGGATCGGGACTCCGCTCCGCACGGTGCGCCTCGCCGCCCCCGGGGAGCTGTTCGGCGGCCCCGACAGCACGTGGCTCCAATGACCGCGTAGGGCGGTTTCGTCGACAGTGGGCAGTACGCGGTCAGTAGTTGGACAACGCGACGGCGATGCCGCCCGGTACCACAAGAAGCCCCGGCGCCGGCACCGCGACGGCGAGCAGCACCGCGAGGATCTTCATTGCCGTCCAGCCGGAACGAGTCGCACGTTCCGCGCGGGCCGGCGCCTCGTGGTACGTGTCGTCGTCCCGGTCGCGCTCCGTCATGGCATCTTCCCTGTTGGGGAACTTAACCGTTTGTGAGGACCGGCCGCGGGCGGCGATCATCGCTGGATGAGTGACGACGCGGGAGTGCGGGCACTGGTTGTGGTCGATGTGCAGAGTGCCTTCTTCACCGGGGAGGGGGCCGTCCCCGCGGCCCGGCCCGTGCGGGAAGCGATCGAGGGGTTGCTGCGGCGGGCGCGGGAGCGTGGGGTGCTCGTCGTGCATCTGCAGAACGACGGGCCCGCCGGGGCCGACGACGAAGTCGGCACCCCGGGCTGGGAGCTCGCTCTGCCCGTGGTCGAGGGGGAGCGCGAGGTGGTCGTGCGGAAGAGGCGGGACGACGGGTTCGAAGGGACGCCGCTCGGCGGGCTGCTGGTGGCGGCCGGGGCGAGGGGGATCGTCGTGTGCGGGGTGATGTCCGAGATGTGCGTATCGGCCACCGCGCGGACCGCGCTGGCGCGGGGGTACCGGGTCGTCCTGCCGCACGACGCCCACGCTACGTACGACGCCCCCGCCGCCGAGGGCATCAGCGACGTCGTCCCGGCGGCGACGGTGTCACGGGTCGCCGAGTGGGCGCTCGGGGACGAGGTGGAGGTCGTCGCGCGGGCGGCCGATGTCTCCTTCGAGCCGGTCGTCGAGGCCGCGCACGGCGCGGCCGGCTGACACCCTGGGTCGGCCGACACCCAGAGCGAGGAGTGCGTATGGCCTGGCGGTGCCAGGGGCTGCGGTGGAGTCCCGGCGGAGGTGAGCTCGTGTGGCGGGACGGTGCGCGGGAGCGGCGCAGTGCGCTCGTGTACGGGCGGGAGCTCGGGTTCCGGGTCGTCGGAGAGCGGCGCTGTGCCGGGGTACGGGGGATGGAGTGCCCGCTCGGGGCCGTCGTGGGCGGGCGGAGTACCGGGGGGCAGTGCGCCGACTGCGCGCGGCTCGACCGGTCGCGGTCCGTGGCCGCCGACACCGTCGCCGACGACCCCCAGCCGTACACCGTCTACCTGGCGTGGTTCGGGCCCGGCATGGTCAAGGTCGGGATCACCGCCGAGGCGCGCGGGGCCGCCCGGCTGCTCGAACAGGGCGCCGTCGTGTTCACCCGGCTCGGGCGCGGGCCGCTGATGGCCGCGCGGCGGACCGAGGAGCTGCTGCGGACGGCGCTGGGGGTGCCGGACCGCGTTCCGTACGCCGCGAAGCGCGCCGTACGCGCCGCCCTGCCCACCGTCCCCGCCGAACGCGCCCAGGAGGTGAGGGAGTTGTACGAGCGGGCTGTCGCCCTCACCGGGTGGCCCGAGTCGTTGGAGCGCGCCGCTCTCGAACCCGTCGACCATGTCGGTGTCTTCGGCCTGGCAGGGACCCCGCCCGTCACCGGTGTGATCGGCGAACTGGTCGACGGCGGGCGTGTCGCCGGGCGGCTCGTGGCCGCCGCCGGGCCCGATCTGCATCTGGAGTGCGGGGAGGGCGCGCTGCTCGTCCTCGACACCCGGCTCCTGCGGGGCTGGGAGCTCACCGGAGCCGCCACCGGAGCCGCCACCGGAGCCGGCGACGGCGGCGTCTCCGTGACCGTGCCCGTACGCGACGTGGCCGGCGCCGACCCCGTCGTACAGGACGGGCTCTTCTGACCGCTCCACCCACCGCGGCGACAACGACGGCTGCTGGACAGCACGCCCTCCGGGTCGGAGGCTGGAGGGATGGATGATCAAGCAGCCGCGGAGATCGAGGCCGTGCGGGAGTTCCGGGAACGGCTCTCGCTGCCCGGACTCGTCGACATACACACGCACTTCATGCCGGACCGAGTCCTGCGGAAGGTATGGGCGTACTTCGACAGCGTCGGCCCCCTCACCGGTATGGAGTGGCCCATCACCTACCGGCACGAGGAGGACCAACGCGTCGCGCTCCTGCGCGCGTTCGGCGTCCGCGCCTACACCTCGATGCTCTACCCCCACAAGCCCGGCATGGCCGACTGGCTCAACGGCTGGGCCGCCGGATTCGCCGCGCGGATGCCCGACTGCCTCCAGACCGCGACCCTCTTCCCGGAGGAGGGAGTGGAGACGTACGTGCGCGAGGCCGTCGAGTCCGGCGCGCGGGTCTTCAAGTCCCATCTGCAGGTGGGGGATTACGACCCCAACGACGAACGCCTCGACCGGGTCTGGGGGTTGCTCGCCGACGCCGCCGTGCCGGTCGTCATGCACTGCGGATCGGGCCCGCAGCCCGGCAAGTACACCGGACCCGAGCCGGTCGGGCGGCTGCTCGCGCGCCATCCCCGACTGAGGCTCGTCTTCGCGCACATGGGGATGCCGGAGTACACGGACTTCCTGGACCTGGCGGACCGCTACCACGGAGTCCTGCTCGACACGACGATGGCGTTCACCGACTTCAGCGAGGCCTTCGCGCCCTTCCCGGCCGGGGCCGACGCGAAGGCGCGGCTGGCGGATCTGGGTGACCGGATCCTGCTCGGTACGGACTTCCCGAACATCCCGTATCCGTATCTCCACCAGCTGGAGGTCCTCGAAGGGCTCGGGCTGGGCGACGCCTGGACACGCGCGGTCTGTTACGGGAACGGCGTCCGCCTCTTCGGACTCGATCTGAAAGACATGGCCTGAGGAGAGCGATTCCCCTACTCTGAAAGGCTGTTCACTGCCGTGGGCAGCCCGGCACAACACCAGAAGGAGGTGACGCCGTGAAGCGGACGACCTAGCCGCCCGCCCGGAGACTCCGGGAGCACGGGCGGCGGGTTCCGGAAGGAACGAGATGTCCCGCACGGACAAGACCAAACCGCCGTGGGTCCGCCACGCGGAGCACCACCCCCTGCCCGTTCACGACCATCGTCACGGCCCCTGCGATCTGCCGCCGCGCCCGACGCGCGAGGACACGGACACCCGCTGCCGGTGGGTCCGGACGCTCATGACGCTGATCAGCCGCCCCTGCTGTGCCGGATGCAAAGTGCGTTCCCACATCAAGGAACGGCAGGAGTGGGCCAGGAGCGCCAATCGCAAGGAGCGCTACGCGGGCCGGCGTGAGGCCCGCCGCGCTGTCACCGGCGACGACCGCGACTGACGCGCCGCACCTCCTACCCACGTCCCACGTCCCACGTCCGCCCGCGTTCTCAGGGAATTCACAGGAAGCGGCAAGGACGTTCTCAGGCGGATTCCCCACTGTGGGCTCCATGACCGTCACCTCGCCCAGGGGGCGCACCGAGATGATCAAGCCGGACGGCAGCCCCGTCCGGGTCCTCGTCGTGGACGACGAAGCCTCGCTCGCCGAGCTCATGTCCATGACCCTCCGTTACGAGGGGTGGGACGTCCGAAGCGCCGGTGACGGCGCGGGCGCCCTGCGTTCGGCGCGGGAGTTCCGGCCCGACGCGGTGGTGCTGGACGTGAAGCTGCCCGACATGGACGGCATCGCCGTCCTCGGGCGGCTGCGCGCCGAGCTGCCGCAGGTGCCCGTCCTCTTCCTCATGGCCGGGGACGCGGTGGAGGACCGGATCGCCGGGCTCACCGCGGGCGGTGACGACTACGTCACCAAGCCCTTCGGTCTGGAAGAGGTCGTGGCACGGCTGCGCGGGCTGATACGACGCTCCGGCACCGCCGCCGTACGCAGCGAATCGGCCCTGGCCGTCGGCGACTTGACGCTCGACGAGGACAGTCACGAGGTCAGCAGGGGCGGGGAGTCCATCCATCTCACCGCGACCGAGTTCGAGCTGCTGCGCTTCCTGATGCGCAACCCGCGGCGGGTGCTGAGCAAGGCGCAGATCCTCGACCGCGTCTGGTCGTACGACTTCGGCGGCCAGGCGAACGTCGTGGAGCTCTACATCTCCTATCTGCGCCGGAAGATCGACGCGGGCCGGTCGCCCATGATCCACACCCGGCGCGGGGCGGGATATCTGATCAAGCCGGGGGAGTGAACGGGGTGGCGGCGATGGGGGCGGTCCGGAAGGTACCCCCGAAAAGTAGCTATACGTCGTAAGAGAGATTCTTGTACGGTGTACGGGGCCAGTCGGTCCCGTACACCGTAAAGGAGTTCCGCGTGAGGGCCTCGGCCGACGGCAACCGCACCACCGCCCCCTTCGCTCCCTCGATCCCACAGGGCCGCCACCCCCAGCGCTGGCTGATCCTCGGTGTCATCTGTCTCGCCCAGCTCACCGTGCTCATCGACAACACGGTCCTCAGCGTCGCCATCCCCTCCCTCACCACCGAACTGAACGCGTCGACCGCCGACGTCCAGTGGATGATCAACGCCTACTCGCTCGTCCAGTCCGGCCTTCTGCTCACCGCGGGCAACGCCGCCGACCGCTACGGCCGCAAGAGGATGCTCGTCGTCGGCCTCGTCCTGTTCGGCCTCGGCTCGCTGGCCGCCGGACTCGCCGAGTCCTCCGGGCAGTTGATCGCCGCCCGCGCCGGAATGGGCGTCGGCGGCGCCCTGTTGCTCACCACCACGCTCGCGGTCATCGTCCAGATCTTCGACGAGGAGGAGCGCATCAAGGCCATCGCCCTCTGGTCGACGGTCAATTCACTGGGCTTCGCGGCCGGCCCGGTGCTCGGCGGGGCCGTGCTCGACCACTTCTGGTGGGGCGCGATCTTCCTCATCAACATCCCTGTCGTGGTGCTCGGCCTGGCGGCCGTCGTCGCGCTCGTACCGGAATCCAGGAGCAAGGAGGGCGACCGGCCCGATCTGCTGGGCGCGCTTCTCTCCGTCGTCGGTATGACGGCCGTCGTGTACGCGATCATCTCGGGCCCCGACCACGGCTGGACGTCCGGCCGGGTGCTGCTCCCGGCGGCGGTCGGTCTGCTCGCCCTGGGCGCCTTCGTGGCCTGGGAGTCGCGCGTCCCCCACCCGATGCTGGACATGAGCTTCTTCCGGAACCGGCGTTTCGTCGGTGCCGTCGGCGGCGTGGTCCTCGTCGCCTTCGGTATGACCGGCTCGCTGTTCCTGCTCACGCAGCATCTTCAATTCGTGCTGGGATACGGCCCGTTGGACGCCGGTCTGCGCACGGCCCCGCTCGCGGTCACCGTCGTCGCGCTCAACTTCACGGGCCTCGGACCCTGGCTCGTACGGAAGATGGGCATGCCCGTCACCATCGCCGTCGGCATGACCCTGGTGGCAGCCGGTCTCGCGGCGATCGCCGTCCTCGGCGCCGGCGGTTACGGCGGAATGCTGCTCGGACTCGTCGTGATGGGCGTGGGCGTCGCGTTCTCGATGCCCGCCATGGCCAACGCCATCATGAGCGCGATCCCGCCGGAGAAGGCCGGCGTCGGCGCGGGCGTCAACGGCACGCTCGGGGAGTTCGGCAACGGTCTCGGCGTCGCCGTGCTCGGAGCCGTACTGAACTCGCGGTTCGCCGCGCTCGTACCAGTGAGTGTGGGCGCGTCCTCGCTGCCCGCCGCGCTCGCCGCCGTGGAGGCGGGCCCCGGCGGGGACGCGGAGCGCGCCAGTATCTCCGACGCGTTCGCCTCGGGACTGGAGACCAGCCAACTGGTCGGGGCGGTGGCGGTGCTGGCGGGTGGTCTGCTCGCCGCGCTGCTGCTGCGCCGTGCCGAGCGCGCTGACCGTCCTGGGACATCCGCGGCATAGCATCGGATCCGCACGAACGGGCCGAGGAACCGAGGAGGCTCATCCATGGAGTCGGCAGCCGACAAGGCGAAGCAGTCCCTGCGGACCAGCGTATGGCTGGAGGGGAAGCCCGCCGCCCGCGGCCGCAAGAGTGAGCGTTCCGACCACCCGACCGGGCTCGACAGGGACCGGATCACCGCGGTCTCGGTACGGATGCTCGACGCGGAGGGCCCGGCCAAGTTCTCCATGCGGCGGCTGGCCGCCGAGCTGGGCGTCACGGCGATGTCCCTGTACTGGTACGTGGACACCAAGGACGACCTCCTCGAACTCGCCCTGGACTCCGTCTACACGGAGATCGACGTCCGTGAACCGGTCCACGCGGGCGCGGACCCGGACGTGGCAGCCGGCTCCGGCACCGACTCCGACTGGCGCGACGAACTGCGCGCCCTCGCCATCAGCTACCGGGCCCTGCTCGTCCGCCACCCCTGGGTCTCGCCGCTCGTCGGCAGGTTCCTCAACATCGGCCCGCACTCGATGGAGTTCTCCACCGCGGTGCAGCGCGTCATGCGCGGTACGGGCCTGCCGGCGCACGGCCAGATGGGCGCGCTGTCGGCCGTCTTCCAGTTCGTGTACGGCTTCGGCACGATCGAGGGCCACTTCGTCCAGCGGTGCGCCGAGGCGGGGGTGGGCCAGGATCAGTACTACCGGTATGCCATGGGGGCGATCCACGAACAGCCGGAGTACCAGGGGCGCTTCGATCAGGCCGAGGAGCTGATGGAGGCGCGCGGCGGCGAGACGGTCGAGGAGATGCGCGAACGGGACTTCACGTTCGCGCTCGAAGTCCTCATCGCGGGCATCGAGGCGATGCGGGCCCGCGGCTGAGCCGGCCCGGCCGGCCCGGCCACTCCGGCCGCCCCGACGCGGCTGAGCCGGCCCGGCACCCCCGGCCACCCCGGCCACTCCGGCGCCGCCGGCTCCCCGGTTACTCCGGCGGAGCCAGCCGCGCCGGGAAGCCGCCCGTGGCGATCGGGCTCCACCGCTCCGGGGTGATGCGGATGATCGACTTCCCCTGCCGCACCATCGCCTCGCGGTACTCGTCCCAGTCCGGGTGCTCCCCCGAGATGTTGCGGAAGTACTCGACCAGCGGCTCCACCGACTCCGGGACGTCCAGCACCTCCGCCGTACCGTCGATCTGGACCCACGGACCGTCCCAGGTGTCCGACAGGACGATCACGCTCGCGCGCGGGTCACGCTTCGCGTTCCGCGTCTTCGCGCGCTCCGGGTAGGTGGAGACGACGATCCGCTCCGAGTCGTCGACGCCGCAGGTCAGCGGCGAGCCCTGGGGGCGGCCGTCGGAACGGGTGGTCAGCAGGATCGCGTGGTGCCTGGGCCGGACGAACTCCAGCAACTCGTCGAGCCCCACGGTGGTGTTGGTAGCGATGTTGGGTGCCATGCTTCGCAGCCTACGGCGCGGCCGGGCCCCCCGGACCAACCTCCCGTACCGCCTGAATGTCGAGTTCCACCCGCAGCGTCGTGCCGATCGCCGAGATCCCCGCCCGCACCACCTGGTTGTAGTTCATGGCGAAGTCTTCCCGCCGCAGCTCCGTCGTCGCGCGGAACGCCGCCCGCTCGCCGCCCCACGGGTCGGGCCCGGTCCCGAGGTACGACAGGTCCAGCCCCACCTTCCGTACGACGCCGTGCAGCGCCAGTTCGCCCCGTACCGTCCAGCGGTCCGGACCGGACTGGCTGACCCCCGTGCTGTGGTACGTGATCTCCGGGTACCGCTCCACGTCCAGGAAGTCCGGCGACCTCAGGTGTTTGTCCCGTATCCCGTTGCCGGTGTCGATGGTCGCCGCGTCGATGACCGCGTCCACGCGGGAGCGCTCCGGCACCGCGGAGATCTCGATCCGCCCGCCGAACTCGCCGAAGTGCCCGCGCACGGTGGAGAACCCGAGGTGCTGGGCGACCGTGGCCACCGACGAGTGCGCGGGGTCGATGTTCCACACACCCGGCGGCGGCAGCTCGACACCGCCCTGCCGGGTCAGGACGACCGTCCCGGCGTCGGCGACACCGCTGGCGGTGACGAACGCGGTCGCGGCGGCGGGCGCGTAGCCGGTGGCCGTCACGATCACGGTGTACGGCCCCGGCGCCAGCGCCGCGTCGGCGGCCACCACCCCGTCGGCGTCCGCGTCGGCGCGCACCATCTGGGTGCCGGTCCTGTCGGTCAGGGTCACGACGGCGTGCTGGACGGCCCAGCCGTCCGGTGTCCGTACCTGTGCGCGTAGTCCCATCCCGTTTCTCTCTCCTCGTTCGCGGTTCTCCCGGGCCCGCCCTCCTGGCTTCCGGGGGCCAAGAGGTGGGCCCCGGCTCGGTGGTGGCACGCCGTCCCCAGGCTCGCCACCACTTCACCGGGGCCCCTTTCCGCCGGACCGGGCGCGACTCCGCTGGAGGACGCGCCCCGCCCGGGGGCTTCGGTCGGGCTCACCCGCCCCGGCTATTCGCCGGGGTGCGCGAGCTCGATGTCGTGGGCGTCGATCCCGCGCCCGGCCACGGTCAGGGTGCCGGCCACCGGCGGGTAGCCGGTCGCGATGACCGTGTACTCGCCCGCGTCCAGGTCCGCGAAGCCGTACGCCCCGTCGTCCCCGGTCGTCGCGGTGGCGACCACGTTGCCGGCCGCGTCGATCAGCGTGACACGCGCGTCCGGCAGCGGACGCCGGTCGCCGCCCGCCCGGACGGTGCCCTGGACGAGCGCGCCCGACCGCAGCACGGCCTCGACGCGGGTCACGCCCTGGGCGCCGATCTCCACCGGCAGCGCCAGCGGCCGGAAGCCGGTCGCGTTCACGGCGACCGTCACGGACCCGGGCAGCAGCTCCGCGAAGGCGAACTCGCCCTGCTCGGCCGTCTTGCCGGTCGCCAGCACATCGCCGCGTACGTCGGTCACGATGACCATCGCGCCCTCGACGGGCGAATCGCCGTCCTCGCTCCGTACGGAGCCGGTGAGCCCGCTCGTCCCGGCGAGCAGGATGTCGTACGCCAGCGGTTCCGCGCCGACGGCCACCGTGACGGCCTGCGGCTGGTAGCCGTCGGCCGAGGCGATCAGGACGTACGAGCCGGCCTCGGGCGCGTCCAGGGTGTACCCGCCGTCGCCCCCGGCGACCGCACGGCCCAGCTGACGCCCGCCCGGCGTGATGAGGGTGATGGCGGCCCGCGGCACGGCGCCGCCCTCGCCACCGCGTACGACGCCGTGGACGGGGATGCCGCCGGTTCCCGGGGCGCCGCCCGGGGACTCATGGGTGGCCGGCGCGGGGGCCGGGGCCGGAACCGCGGCCTCCATGGCTCCGGGCGCCTCCGCGCCCATGGCCACCGGCACCAGCGGCTCGACCGGCGCCTTCTCCAGGCTGTCCGCCGCGTCACCCCCGGCACGCGTCTTCAGGGCGACCTCCTTGATGAACAGCGTGATGAGGAAGGCGAGCAGCGCGGCCGGTGCCGAGAAGAGGAAGACATCGGCGACGCCGTGCCCGTACGCCGCCTCCACGACGGTCCGCATCGGGCCGGGCAGCGTGTCCAGATTCGGGATGCCCCCGCCGCCCGTACCCGCGTGGCCGGCCGCCGCGGCGTCCGGACCGAGGTCGGCGAGACCGTCCTTGACGTACGAGGCGACCCGGTTGCCCAGCACCGCGCCCAGCGCCGAGACGCCGATGGCACCGCCGAGCGAGCGGAAGAAGGTGACGACGGAACTCGCGGCGCCCAGGTCCTGCGGGGAGACCTGGTTCTGGGTGCACAGGACCAGGTTCTGCATCATCATGCCGACGCCGAGGCCCATGATCGCCATGAAGATCGCGATGTGCCAGTACTCGGTGTCGTACCGGATGGTGCCCAGCAGCCCGAGACCGGCCGTCACCAGCACACCACCGCTGACGAGCCATGCCTTCCAGCGTCCCGTCTTGGTGATGACGAGGCCGGAGACCGTCGAGGAGAGGAAGAGCCCGCCGATCATCGGGATGGTCATCACACCGGACATCGTCGGCGACTTGTCGCGCGCCAGCTGGAAGTACTGGCTGAAGAAGACCGTGCCGGCGAACATCGCGATACCGACGAACAGCGAGGCCAGTGACGCGAGGGTGATGGTGCGGTTGCGGAAGAGGCGCAGCGGGATGATCGGCTCGCTGGCCCGCGACTCGGTGTAGAGGAAGAGCGCGCCGAGTACGACCGTGCCGGCGAGCATCGCGTACGTCTGGCCGGAGACCCAGTCGTACTTGTCACCGGCGAAGGTGACCCAGAGCAGCAGCAGCGAGACGGCCGCGCTGATCAGGAACGCGCCGGTCCAGTCGATCTTGACCTTGCGCTTGACCACGGGGAGCTTGAGGGTCTTCTGCAGCACGATCAGGGCGACGACGGCGAACGGGACGCCGACGTAGAAGCACCAGCGCCAGCCGAGCCACGAGGTGTCGGTGATGACACCGCCGATGAGCGGGCCGCCGACGGTGGCGACGGCGAAGGTCGCGCCGAGGTAGCCGCTGTAGCGTCCGCGTTCACGCGGGGCGATCATCGCGGCCATGATGATCTGCGCGAGGGCGGTGAGACCGCCGACGCCGATGCCCTGGACGACGCGGAAGACGATCAGCGTCCCCGCGCTCTGGGACAGTCCGGCCGCCGCCGAGGCGACCACGTAGAGGGTCAGTGCTATCTGGACCAGCAGCTTCTTGCTGAACAGGTCCGCGAGCTTGCCCCACAGGGGAGTGGTGGCCGTCATCGCCAGGAGCGAGGCGGTCACCACCCAGGTGTACGCGCTCTGTCCGCCGCCGAGGTCGGAGATGATCTCGGGCAGGGCGTTGGTGACGACCGTCGAGGAGAGGATCGCCACGAACATGCCGAGCAGCAGCCCGGAGAGCGCCTCCATGATCTGACGGTGAGTCATCGGCGTGCCGGGCGCGGCCGGGGCGGGAGGGCCGCCGCCGTGCTTGGCGTGGCCGCCCCGTACACCCGTTGGTGTGGTGGTCGTAGCCATTGAATTCCTTCGTCTATTACGTCTGTTGCCGCGCGGGCGTTTCACGCTGTGCGGGTGCGGGTGCGGGTGCGGGCCCGGAGGCGGGTGTGGGGGTACGGGCGTACGGGCCGGGGCCGTCGTCGTAACGGCCGGGCCGGCAGTCGCCGAAGTTCTCACGCAGGCGGGCCAGCATGGTGTTGAGCTGTCCGACCTCGTCGTCCGACCAGTCGGACAGCGCGCGGGCGAACATCTCGGTCGTCCGCCGTACGAGCTCGTCGAGCAGGTCGCGGCCCGCCGGTGTGAGCCGCAGGATGCGGGACCGCCGGTCGGCGAGGTCGGGGGCGCGCTCGATCCAGCCGCGCTCGGCCGCGTGGGCCACATGCCTGCTGGTCACGGACATGTCCACGGCCAGCAACTCGGCGAGGCGGCTCATCCGCATCTCGCCGTGCTGCTCCAGCAGGGTCAGTACGGCGGCGGAGCCGCCCGGACAGTCGGGGGGCAGGACACGGGTGAGTCCCCGTTTCACGGCGCCGACGGCGCTGAGCTGGTGGGCCAGTTCCGCGTACTGACTCTTGGCGGCCATGACCCCTCCGTAGACCCCTCGCCCATGTTGTTGCTTGGGGCAACCATAGAAGCGGTTGGTTGCTGAAGGCAAACTAAAAAGCGGCATCAGGAGTAAAGGAACCTAAAAGGCTTCGCATGCCCGAGGTCAATGGGGTGAAGGGAGCCGGGAGTGGCGCGGGAGGCCCGCGTGGAGGCGCCGGGAGCGTGCCGTACGGCCTTGGGAAGGCCCCGGGGGTTGGGCACCCGTGCGAGGTTCGCTAGGGTCCTGGCTCATGGCACACAACCCCCATGCCCCGCAGGGCCCCGAGGGAAATCCCGACCCCGCGGGCAACACCCAGATGTTCCGCGCCTTTGTCGACGAGGGTGAGCCGCAGCGTCGTCAGGCGCCACAGCAGAGCGGATCGAAGACCGGACTGATCGTCGGCGTCGTGGCCGTGGTCGTGATCCTGGCCGCGGTCGCCTGGCTCGCGCTCGGCTGACCTTAGGCCCGAGGGCTCACTCCTGAGCCCAGGTCTCACTCCTGACGGTGGCGCTCCGCTCCATGCGGGGCGCCACCGCGGTGACCGCACTCGGACCGGCCGTCACGGCCGCTGTCGGACCCGAGCCGTCGTCATCGCGATGACGCCCGCCCTCCGGGCCTGTCGTCTGGAACTTGCCGGTCTCGCGGTCCCTGGTGCGCGCGCTCGCGGCGCTGTCGTCGGTCGGCATGGCTCCGCCATGCCTTCCTCCTCCGCCTTGCGATCAGACGCACCATCGAGACATCAGCCGCTGCCGCGGCGGGCGCTCCCTGATCCGGCCTGATCCAGACGACAGGCCCTAGTCCGCGATCAGCCCTTCCCGCAGCTGTGCGAGCGTGCGGGTCAGCAGGCGTGAGACGTGCATCTGCGAGATGCCGACCTCCTCGCCGATCTGGGACTGCGTCATGTTCGCGAAGAAGCGCAGCATGATGATCTGCCGCTCGCGGGGCGGGAGTTTGGCCAGCAGCGGCTTCAGTGACTCGCGGTACTCCACGCCCTCCAGGGCGGTGTCCTCGTACCCCAGACGGTCCGCGAGCGATCCCTCGCCGCCGTCGTCCTCGGGGGACGGCGAGTCCAGCGAGGAGGCCGTGTACGCGTTCCCGACCGCCAGGCCGTCGACCACGTCCTCCTCCGACACGCCCAGCACCAGGGCGAGTTCGGGAACGGTCGGTGAGCGGTCGAGCTTCTGGGCCAGCTCGTCGCTGGCCTTCGTCAGCGCCAGCCGCAGCTCCTGGAGCCGGCGGGGCACGCGTACGGACCACGACGTGTCGCGGAAGAAGCGCTTGATCTCGCCGACGACGGTCGGCATCGCGAAGGTGGGGAATTCCACGCCGCGTTCGCAGTCGAACCTGTCGATCGCCTTGATGAGGCCGATCGTGCCGACCTGGACGATGTCCTCCATCGGCTCGTTACGGCTGCGGAAGCGCGCCGCCGCGTAACGCACCAGCGGCAGATTCAGCTCGATGAGGGTGTCACGTACGTAGGTGCGCTCCGGGCTGTCCTGGGCGAGCACGGCGAGCCGCAGGAACAGGGAGCGGGACAGAGTGCGGGTGTCGATGACTTCCGGCTGGGACGCGCGCGGTTCGGCCACACGGTCGAGAGCATCCGGCGCGTCGTCCGGTGCCTGGTCGCTCTTGTTGAGCGTGAGCACCTTCGAGCTGCCCTGTTCTACGGACATGCCACCCCCTTGAGGTCGCTGACGGTCGCGGTGGCCGCTCCCGTCGAAGGAACGCAGCCTCCACCTGAATACCGGCGGTGGGACTGCGGCAAACGCGGTTCCAGCAGAATGTCACATGTCGTCAACACGCTGTAGCGCCAAGTCGACATATCTGCACCGGAATGAGGGGGTATGCGAATTTGCTGCTGGTGGGGACGCTCCGGGGCTACTACCCGGAAGAGCTATGCCTCGATCCTGTTTGCGGATCGCAAACGCGCGAAGCTTCGCGCCAGGAGCCTTGACACATGCATCTGGGAGACGCCCAGTTCCTGGCTGATCTGTGACTGCGTCAGGTTGTTGTAGTAGCGCAGCATCAGGATCCGCTGCTCCCGCTCGGGCAGCTGCACCAGCAGATGCCGGACCAGATCGCGGTGCTCGACGCCGGCCAGCGCCGGGTCCTCGTAGCCGAGCCGGTCGAGCAGGCCGGGCAGCCCGTCGCCCTCCTGGGCCGCCTCCAGGGACGTCGCGTGGTACGACCGGCCGGCCTCGATGCAGGCGAGGACCTCCTCCTCGGAGATCTTCAGCCGCGCGGCGATCTCGGCGGTGGTGGGGGAGCGGCCGTGAGCCGTGGTCAGATCCTCCGTGGCGCCGGTGACCTGGACCCACAGCTCGTGCAGCCGGCGCGGTACGTGGACGGTCCGCACGTTGTCGCGGAAGTAGCGTTTGATCTCGCCGACGACGGTCGGCATGGCGAAGGTCGGGAACTGTACGCCGCGGTCCGGGTCGAACCGGTCGATCGCGTTGATCAGTCCGATCGTGCCGACCTGGACGACGTCCTCCATCGGCTCGTTACGGCTGCGGAAGCGGGCGGCGGCGTAGCGCACGAGCGGCAGATTCGCCTCGATGAGCGCGCTGCGTACCCGGGTGTGCTCGGGGCTGCCCCGCTCCAGATTCTTGATCTGCGAGAAGAGCAGCTGGGTGAGCGCCCTGGTGTCGGCGCCCCGGGTCCCCGGCGTCGACGGCCGTGGCTCGTTCTCGCTGAGGGTCTCGACGAGCGGGGCGTCGCTCGGGGGCTCGCTCCGGGCCGCGGTCGGATCGTCGGGTCGGTCGTCCGGTCGGTCGTCGGATCGGTCGTCGGATCGGTCGTCGTCGTCCCGGGTGTCGGTCCGCGCATCGGCCCGGCCGTCGTTCGACCGGGCCTCGGTCCGAGCCTCGGTCCGGGCCTCCGTCCGGGGCTCGATCTGGGGCGGCATTTGAGGCGTTGTACTGGCCGGCACGGTCACGCCACCCCTTCGCAGTCAACTACGGTCAACTCATCCGTCAAAAGCGGTCATAGCATCACAAGACTTGCCCACTGTGTGCAAGCACCAGAAAACTCCGTGTTGACGAAGAATTCCCCGTTCAAACTCGAAAAGCCCCACGCCGGTGAGGCGTGGGGCCAGGAGGGTCAAGGGCCGGAAAACCGGTCGGAACCGATCAGAACTCGTAGTCGGCGATCACCCAGGTGGCGAATTCTCGCCACAGAGCGACGCCCGCCTGGTGGTCGGGGTGCTCCACGTACCGGGTCAGCGCGTCGGCGTCGGCGACCGCCGCGTTGATGGCGAAGTCCTGGGCGATCGGGCGGTCGCTGGTGTTCCAGCCGCACTCCCAGAACTCCAGCTCCGGGATCTTGCCGCCGAGCTCTTCGAAGGCGCGCGCGCCGGCGACCACCCGGGGCTCGTCGCGCGAGACGCCCTCGTTGAGCTTGAAGAGGACCAGGTGGCGGATCAAGGGGTATCTCCTAAGAAGGACGCTGCGGAGGGGGCTGGCGAGGGGCGGCGGAACGCGGCGCCCGGGGCCGGGGCCCGCCGGCCGGAGTCCACGGCCGCCGTCAAGGGCCGCCGTCCGGCCGTGGCTACTGTACGAGCTCGGTCATGAACTCGCCGACGCCCTCGGCCGCGTCGGATATGCCCTCGAACCCCACCTGGACGAGATCGGCCGCCCGTTCGGGCGACGTGATGATCGTGTACAGCACGAAGACAACGACCAGATAGAGCGCGAGCTTCTTCGTTTGCACCATCAGCGCTGCCTCCTCTGCTGTCCCCGGTGCGATCGCGTGAGTCTAACCGTACGAATGGGCCGGTTCGGAGGCCGATTTCGATCACCTGCTTAACCGCTTCTGGCCGCACCGGATCGACGCGTGGTCGCCGCGCCGCCCGATCCCGACGCCGTACGTGATGCGCGCCGGGCCCGCGCCGTCAGGATCTGAACGGACACTCCGCAAGACAGGTGGGTGAAGTCGGTCAAATGCCCCGCCAGGTCGGTTAGTTGTTGATCGGAGACCAACCGATGACGGCCGGTGTGTGCACAACTCTTGACGTGTACGAAACACGGGAGAACCATCTGCGATACGAGAGAGCGCTCTCCGGGTATCCGCCCGGATCTCTCCGCACCCCGAACTCCCCCTCGTCGTCCGAGACTTCAGGAGACCTGCCCATGCACGCTCCGCTGTCCGTAGTTCCGGTGTTCAGGAGACCCGCGTCGGTACGCCGCCGCGGGATCGCCGCATCCATCGCCGCCACCCTGGTCGCCTCCCTGCTGATGCTCATCCCCACCGCCACCCCCGCGAGCGCCGCACCGGTCCTGCTCTCCCAGGGCAAGCCGGTCACGGTCTCCAGCACGGAGAACGGCGGCACGCCCGCCGCCGCGGCCGTCGACGGAGACACCGGCACCCGCTGGTCGAGCGCCGCCGCCGATCCGCAGTGGATCCAGATCGACCTCGGCTCCTCCGTCGCGGTCAACCAGGTCGTGCTGCGCTGGGAGGCCGCGTACGCCAGGGCGTACAAGATCGAGCTCTCCACGAACGGCACCAGCTGGACGAGCGCGTACTCCACCACCACGGGCCCCGGCGGCAACGAGACGCTGAACGTCTCCGGCAACGCCCGCTACGTGAAGCTGACCGGCACCACCCGCGCCACCCAGTACGGCTACTCCCTCTGGGAGTTCCAGGTGTACGGCGAGAGCGGCGGCCCCGGCGGACCGATCCAGGGCGGCGGTGACCTCGGCCCCAACGTCAAGGTCTTCGACCCCTCGACGCCCAACATCCAGGGCACGCTCGACACGATCTTCCGGCAGCAGGAGTCGGCCCAGTTCGGCACCGGCCGCTACCAACTGCTCTTCAAGCCGGGCACGTACAACAACCTCAACGCCCAACTCGGCTTCTACACCTCGATCTCCGGTCTCGGGCTCAAGCCCGACGACACGAACATCAACGGCGACGTGACCGTGGACGCCGGCTGGTTCAACGGCAACGCCACCCAGAACTTCTGGCGCTCGGCCGAGAACCTCGCGCTCAACCCGGTCAGCGGCAGCAACCGCTGGGCCGTCGCGCAGGCCGCCCCCTTCCGCCGTATGCACATCAAGGGCGGGCTCAACCTGGCGCCGGCCAGCTTCGGCTGGGCCAGCGGCGGCTACATCGCCGACAGCAAGATCGACGGCCAGATCACGCCGTACTCGCAGCAGCAGTGGTACACCCGCGACAGCGCCATCGGCGGCTGGGGCAACGGGGTCTGGAACATGGCGTTCTCCGGGGTCGAGGGCGCGCCCGCGCAGTCCTTCCCGAACCCGCCGTACACCACCCTGAACAACACCCCGACCTCTCGCGAGAAGCCGTTCCTCTACCTGGACGGCAACACGTACAAGGTCTTCGTACCGGCCAAGCGCACCAACGCGCGCGGCGTCTCCTGGAACGGCACACCGCAGGGCGAGTCCCTGCCGCTCGACCAGTTCTACGTGGTCAAGCCGGGCGCCACGGCGGCCACGATCAACGCGGCGCTCGCCCAGGGCCTGCACCTGCTCTTCACCCCGGGCATCTACCACGTCGACCAGTCCATCAACGTCAACCGGGCGAACACCGTGGTCCTCGGCCTCGGCTACGCCACGATCATCCCGGACAACGGCGTGACGGCGATGAAGGTCGCCGACGTCGACGGGGTGAAGCTCGCCGGCTTCCTGATCGACGCCGGACCGGTGAACTCCCCGACGCTGCTGGAGGTCGGCCCGCAGAACGCCTCTGCCGACCACTCCGCCAACCCGACGACGGTGCAGGACGTCTTCATCCGCATCGGCGGGGCGGGCCCCGGCAAGGCCACCACCAGCATGGTCGTCAACAGCGACGACACGATCATCGACCACACCTGGATCTGGCGGGCGGACCACGGGGACGGCGTGGGCTGGGAGACCAACCGCGCCGACTACGGCCTCCAGGTGAACGGTGACGACGTCCTCGCGACCGGGCTGTTCGTCGAACACTTCAACAAGTACGACGTGCGGTGGAGTGGCGAGCGGGGCCGGACGATCTTCTTCCAGAACGAGAAGGCGTACGACGCCCCGAACCAGGCCGCCATCCAGAACGGCAGTATCCAGGGCTACGCCGGCTACAAGGTGGACGACTCCGTCGTCACCCATGAGGGCTGGGCGATGGGCAGCTACTGCAACTACACATCCGATCCGAACATCCGTCAGGAGCACGGATTCCAGGCGCCGGTGAAGCCAGGGGTGAAGTTCCACAACATCCTGGTCGTCTCACTCGGCGGCATGGGCCAGTACAACCATGTGATCAACAGCATCGGATCACCGACCTCGGGCACGTCGACGATCCCGTCGAACGTGATCAACTTCCCGTAGTCGCGTCGCCCGCCCCCTGGGGGCGTGGGGCGGCTTCGCCGCCATAAGCAGCATGTCAGGGCCCGGTCTCTCCGTGGAGGGACCGGGCCCTGACCGTGTCATGACTATCATGAACAAAAGAGGTAAAACCGCCCCTCTTGGGACATCGATCCCGTCGAGAGGAACCCATGTCCACCCGCCCCTTCCGTTTCGGCGTCAGCATGACGGCCACCGGATCGCACGAGGCCTGGCAGGCCAAGGCCCGGCAGGCCGAGGAGCTCGGCTACGACGTGCTCCACATCCCCGACCATCTGGGCATGGCGGCGCCCTTCCCCGCCCTGGTGTCCGCCGCCGACGCGACGACCACCCTCCGGGTCGGCACCCTCGTCCTCAACTCCGGCTTCTACCGGCCCGCGCTGCTGGCCAGGGACATCGCGGACACCGACCAGCTCACCGACGGCCGGCTGGAGGTCGGGCTCGGCGCGGGCTGTGTGGGGGCGGAGTTCCACGCGGCGGAGCTGGCGTACCCCACCGCCGAGGAACGGGTCGACAACCTGGCGCACACGGTCGCCGAACTGCACCGGATGTTCGCCATGCCGGAGCAGCAGCCCGCGGTCCGCCAGCGCCCGGGACCGCCGCTCCTCCTGGCCGGTCTCGGTGACCGCATCCTGCGGCTGGCCGCCCGTGAGGCGGACATCGTCGGCCTCCCGATCATGGCGCGCCGGACCCCGCCGGGTCTGGACCCGCAGCAGGTACTCGCCGACCGGGTCGACCACGTCCGCTCCGAGGCGGGCGCGCGCTTCGGCCGGCTGGAGCTGAACCTGTTCGTGTCGGCGGTGGTCCTCGACGAGGCGAACTCCGGCTTGGACGCCCTGGACCTGACGGCCGTCCACCGTACGGCCCCCAATCTGACCAGGGACCAGATCCTGCGGCTCCCCAATGTGCTGGCGGGATCGGTCGAGCAGATCGCCGAGACGCTGAACGGCTACCGGGACACGTACCGCGTGACGTACTTCTCCGTACTCGAACCGCACATGGCCGACTTCGCGAAGGTCATCGCCCAACTGCGCTGACCACCGGGCGGCCTTGTCGCCCCCGCGCCGTACGGCCACGCAAAACACCCTCCTGATCCACGTTTCCGCAGATCAGGAGGGTGTGAGAGCGGTAGCGGAGGGATTTGAACCCTCGGTGAGTTTCCCCACACTCGCTTTCGAGGCGAGCTCCTTCGGCCGCTCGGACACGCTACCGAGAGAGAGCTTAGCCCAAGGTGGCCCCTGCTCAGAAATCGATAATCCGGCGGTCCCGGAAGAAGGCTCTGAGCGGCTCCGAGCACTCCTCGGCGAGCACCCCCTGGATCACTTCCGGGCGGTGGTTGAGACGCCGGTCGCGTACGACGTCCCAGAGCGAGCCCGCCGCTCCCGCCTTCTCGTCGAGCGCCCCGTACACGACGCGGGCGACCCGCGACTGCACGAGCGCGCCCGCGCACATCGTGCACGGCTCCAGGGTCACCACGAGCGTGCAGCCGGTCAGCCGCCAGGCGCCGACCTTCGCCGCCGCGCGGCGGATCGCCAGGATCTCCGCGTGCGCGGTGGGGTCGCCGGTCAGCTCGCGTTCGTTGTGGCCGACGGACAGCACGGTGCCGTCCGGGGACAGCACGACGGCACCGACCGGCACATCGCCGGCCGGCGTCGCGCGCGCGGCCTCTTCCAGGGCGAGACGCATGGGCGCCCGCCACGGGTCACGCACCGGATCGGTCTCCGGTCCGTTCGCCGGGTCGCGCTCCGTCACTAGCGGGCGGTCTCCAGGACCTCGGAGGCGCCCAGCGCGTCCGCGATCTCGGCCATGGCGTCGGTGTCCAGCGCCAGCAACTCCGCCTCCGAGAGGCCCAGGTCGGCGAGGATCGTGCGGTCGCCCACCGGTCCCGCGGGTACGGTCCCGGAGCCGGCCGCGTCGGCGGGGCCGGTGCTGCCCTCCGGGTCCTCCGTGTCCTCCTGCTCTTCAATCTCGCCGTCCTCGGTGCCGTCGAGGTCCAGCGTGTCCAAGGCGTCGGCGAGGTCGTCCTCGTCCCCGCCGAGCAATTCGTCCGTCAGGATCTCCCCGTACGAGGAGCGTGCGGCCATGGCCGCGTCGGAGACGTAGATGCGAGGATCCTCCTCGCCCTCCACGCGGAGCACGCCGAACCAGGCGTCCTCCTGCTCGATGAAGACGAGCACCGTGTCCTCGTCCACCGAGGCTTCTCGGGCCAGGTCGGTCAGATCCGACAAGGTCTCCACGTCGTCGAGCTCTGTGTCGCTCGCTTCCCACCCGTCTTCGGTGCGCGCGAGCAGTGCGGCGAAGTACACCGTGACTCTCCCACTGGTCAGAGGTGACGATTCGGCGGTGCGCTGCGCTCTGCCCCGCCCACTACTCGGAATCGTGGCAGAAAGCGGGCGATTGCGAGAGGTCTTCCGTCGTTGCGTCGTGGAGGCATTTTATTGGACGGGGCCGGACGCGGTGCGGGGGGAGGGGGTCCGAAGGCCCCGGGGCGGAGAACGGGCGATGCCCAAGTGGCCGTCCCACGAAGGGCGGAGGGCCGCTGGGTGACTCGTACGTGACTACCAGCGGAACGTCCGCATCCGCATCTGCTGGCGCATCCGGGCCGCGCGGGCCTGCCGAGGTTTCACCCGCTCGCGCAGGGCCTTGGCCTCGTTCAACTCCCGCAGGAACTGGGCGCGCCGTCGCCGGCGGGCCGCGCCGCTGTCGTCCGAGGGGACCTCGGAGGCGAGATCCGGGGAGGGGTCGGGCGTGGCGTCGGACACAGGTTCGGACACGGGTTCGGATGTGCGTCCGGGGGTGAGCCCGGGGCCTGTGGTGGGTCCGGCGGCCTTTTGGGCCGGGAGCCCGAGGGGATCCTCCGCCTCGGCCTCGGCCGCCCGGCCGCCGCCGCCCCGTCCCTGCGAATTCCGCCGCTGCCGGTCCGGCATCGCCGCCTCACCACCCCACGAGTCGGTTGACTGTGTGCCCCGCGTCCCCTTGTACGCGTGCCCAATCACCTTCCCTGCGGGCGGGGGATTGATGCCCGCCGGGGCCGGGGGCCGGGCCACGGTTACTGTTGAGGCATGCGGATTCATGTCGTCGACCACCCGCTGGTCGCGCACAAACTCACCACGCTGCGCGACAAGCGCACCGACTCCCCTACCTTCCGACGCCTCGCCGACGAGCTGGTCACCCTGCTCGCGTACGAGGCCACCAGGGACGTGCGCACCGAGCAGGTCGACATCGAGACTCCGGTGACGCCGACCACGGGTGTGAGGCTGTCCCACCCGCGGCCTCTCGTGGTGCCGATCCTCCGGGCCGGTCTCGGCATGCTCGACGGCATGATGCGGCTGCTCCCGACCGCCGAGGTCGGTTTCCTCGGGATGATCCGCAACGAGGAGACGCTTGAGGCGTCGACGTACGCGACCCGGATGCCCGAGGACCTGTCGGGCCGCCAGGTGTACGTCCTGGACCCGATGCTGGCCACCGGCGGCACGCTGGTCGCCGCGCTCCGTGAGCTCATCGACCGCGGCGCCGACGACGTGACGGCCGTGGTGCTGCTCGCGGCGCCCGAGGGCGTCGAGGTGATGGAGCGCGAGCTGGCGGGCACACCGGTCACGGTCGTCACGGCGGCGGTCGACGAGCGGCTGAACGAGCGCGGGTACATCGTTCCGGGGCTGGGCGACGCGGGTGACCGTATGTACGGGACGGTCGACTAGGTCCTGTCCGGGTACGACGACTCCTGGGCCCTGTCCGCCGGACAGGGCCCTTGGTCTGTGGCGTTGCTCAGCAGGGGCCGCCGGGCGCGGGCCTGGAGAGGGTGGCCAGGGCCTGGGCGGCGTCCTTCTGGACGCTCAGGCTCTTGAAGGCCGTGCCGATCAGCAGGTCGACGTCCTTGGTCGTCCGGGTGTCGTGCTGGGACTTGGCGCCCTTCAACTGGGCGCCCAGCACGGTGAGGGGCCCGTCCGCGGCGGCCGGGGCGCCGAGCAGTATGCCGGTGCCGGGGATCTTCTTGTCGTACGCCGCCGGCGCGTTGCCCACCTTGCCGATGACGAAGCCGCGCTTCTTGAGCTCGTCCGCGGTGGTCTTGGCGAGTCCCGCGCGCGGAGTCGCGTTGTAGACGTTGACCTTGATCTGGGCCGGCTTGGGCAGCGGCTTGGCGACCGCCGCGGACGCGGACGGTGACGGCTTGCAGTCGCGCCCGCTGGCCGTGGCGGTCGTGGTCTTCTTCTTCGTTCCGTCGTCCGCGGTGAACACGTCGATGAGCTGTACGGTCCCCCAGCCGACGAGGCCGAGGGCGACGACTCCGGCGATGGCCGCGAGCACGATCCTGCGGCGGTGACGGGGGCGGCGCATGCGGGGGTACTTGGAACCCGTAATACGATATTTGCCGCCCATGCCAGGGGGGGTGAGCATGCTCATGGCCGCAGCGTAGTGCGCGGCGGTAGTGATTCCTACTAAATGATCAATGGGTTGGGCCCGAAGAGGCCGGAAAGACCCCGAAAGGCTCAGTGGCGACCTTCGGCCTGCCGGTCCGTCGGCCGGTCTGTCAGCCCAGGTCCAGTTCGAGCACGCGCGCGTGCAGCACCTGCCGCTGCTGGAGTGCGGCGCGGACGGCGCGGTGCAGTCCGTCCTCCAGATAGAGGTCGCCCTGCCACTTCACGACATGGGCGAAGAGGTCTCCGTAGAAGGTCGAGTCCTCGGCGAGCAGCGTCTCCAGATCCAGTTGGCCCTTCGTGGTGACGAGCTGATCGAGGCGGACCGGGCGCGGCGCTACATCCGCCCACTGCCGGGTGCTTTCCCGGCCGTGGTCGGGATACGGCCGCCCGTTACCGATGCGCTTGAAGATCACACGGAAAGCCTACCGGGCGAGCGCCTCCGGGCGCAGCCATGGCGCGGGGGTGCAAACAGATCCATACGGGTCAAAGTGGGAGCGACGTATGAGTGGAACCGTCCCGTCCGGTGACGTCGCCGCCCATATCGCCTTCTAGGGAGGTCCGACGGCCGCCGCCTGTGCGACGGGCGGACGCACCGCGGGCGCCGGGGGAATCAGCTCCCCCGGCGCCCGCGGTTCATGTCTTTCCGTCAGCCGGGCTGCCGGTCAGAGAGTCGGACCGTCAGGTCGTCAGACCTTCCGGCTGTCAGGAATCTCCGGCTGTCAGGACTCTCGGGCTGTCAGGCCCGGGACTCGTGCTCGTGGTCGTGGGCGTTCGACGCGCCGACGCCCGTGTCGCCACCCGTGGTGCGCTCAGCCTTGGCCGAGGGCGCCGCGCCCGCCGCGCCCGCCTTCGCGGTGAGCGGGCTCAGGTCGTGGGCGTAGCGGCCGACAGCGTTGGCGATGACGTCGATGTTGACGTCGAAAGCCTTCCTGTCGATGTTGTCGAGGTCGTCGCAGGCCGCGTGGTAGCAGGGGTCGTAGGCGATCCCGGCCTCGCCGCCGAACTTCGTCGCCTGCGCGGCCGTCTTGATGCCCTCGGCGCCGGTGAAGGTGCCCCCGGAGGGGATGCCGACCTCTATGAAGGGCCCGTAGTCGGAGCGGCCGGTGAAGTCGGTGCCCTCGTGCGGGTGGTTTTTGCTGTCGAGGAAGTCGGTGATGCCCTTCTCCAGCTGTGCCGATCCCTCCGGGCCCGCGCCCGCGCCCACGCCGTCCGAGTCGTCCCCGTCGTAGACGAACAGGCCGAAGTTCGGCGAGGCGATCATGTCGAAGTTGAGGTAGAGCTTGATCTGCTCCGCCTGCTCGGGGCTGAGGCCCTTCACGTAGTCGTCGGCGCCGAGCAGTCCGAGCTCCTCGGCCGACCACCAGGCGAAGCGCACTTTGTTGGCGGGCTTCTCGTGCGACTTGGCGAGCTCAAGGGCGACTTCGAGGAGACCGGCGGAGCCCGACGCGTTGTCGTTGATGCCCGGGCCGGCGGTCACGGAGTCCAGGTGGGAGCCGAGCATCACCGTGTTCGCGGCCTTGCCGCCCTTGGTCTCGGCGATCACGTTGCGCGTGACGCGCTTCTCCTGGAGCTGCCGGATGTCCAGCGAGACCGTCACGGGGCCGGCCGCCGCCTCGGCGGCGAGCTTCGTGCCCTCGGCCTGGGTGACACCGCCCGTGGGGATCCTGGCCGCCGCCGGGTCGCCCAGGGTGCCGCTGAGGGCGCCCTCGGTGTTGTTCGAGACGATCGCGGCGACCGCGCCCGCGGCGGCCGCCGTCTGCTGCTTCACGGCGAAGTCGCAGCCGCCGCGCAGGATGAGCGCGATCTTGCCGGTGAAGGCGCCCGCGGCGTAGTCGCCGGCCTCGCAGCCGGTGGTCGCGTCGACCGGTACGACGGCGAGCTCGGCCTCGATCCCGCCCTTGGGCGTGGACTTCGTGTACGACATGGCCGTGACCTCGGAGTCGCGCGGCGTCGGCGCGGTGACCTTCAGCGTCTGGGCCTGCGTCTCGATGTACGTGAACTCGAAGCTGTCGTACGAGACGTTGTAGCCGGCCTTCTTGAGGAGGCTGTACACGTACGCGGCGGAGGCGTCGTGGCCGAGCGAGCCCGCGGCGCGGTGGCCGCCGGCGGAGTCGGCGATGTCCTGGAACTTCTGCAGGTGCTTGTACGCGTCCTTGCCGGACGCCTCCTTGACGAGCTTCCCGGCGAGTTTCGCCGCGTCCCTCGCCGGATCGGGCCTGTTGTGCGCGGAGGCGGAGGATGCGGACAGCAGAAGCGGGGCGGTGAGCGCGGTGGCGGCTGCGACTGCCAGGAGTCTGCGGGACGTTGCGTTCACAGGGGTCCTTCCGATGCGAACGAGCGAAAAGGAGCGAACTGAACGAGAACGGTGGTGAGCTGACCAGGCCGTGTCCACGGCGCTACTTCGAAGACACGACCTAGGGAAAGCTAGCGACCCGGAAGGTCGTAGGGGAACAGATGTGCCACAAGTCATGGCCTCGCCCTGGTCCCCCGGCCACCGTCTGACGCCCGTTCAGCTCCTTGTGCTCTCGGCCGCCTTCGCCGCCTTGGCCGCGCGCTTGGTCTCCTGCTTGTGCTCGCGGACCTTGGCCAGGGTCTCGGGCCCGGTGATGTCCGCCGCCGAGCGGTACGAGCCCTCCTCCCCGTACGCGCCGGCGGCCGCGCGCCAGCCCTCGGGCTGTACGCCGTACTGCTTGCCGAGCAGCGCGAGGAAGATCTGCGACTTCTGCTTGCCGTAGCCGGGGAGTTCGCTCAGCCGTTTGAGCAGCTCCGTGCCGGTGGCGACATCTCGCCACAGTGCGGCCGCGTCCCCGTCGTAGTGCGCGACGAGGAACTGGCAGAGCTGCTGCACACGCTTGGCCATGGACCCCGGGTAGCGGTGCACGGCGGGCTTCTCCGTGAGCAGCGCGGCGAAGGCCTCGGGGTCGTACACGGCGATCGCGTGCGCGTCCAGATCGTCACCCCCCATGCGGACGGCGATGGTGTACGGCCCCGCGAAGGCCCATTCCATGGGCACCTGCTGGTCCAGCAGCATGCCGACCAGCGCGGCCAACGGGCTGCGGGCGAGGAGTTCGTCGGCCTCGGGTTGCTGTGCGATGCGAATCGTCGTGCTCATGGGCAGATGGTGGACCGGGAGGGGGAAAATATCAGGGAGGCCACGCCCTGACGGTGTGTTCATACGACTGTTTTGTGGCGCGGATGGCGGTACGTGACGAGGGGTAGAGCTGGACACGGACAGCTGCCGGAATGCTCCGGAATCCTCGGGAAAGGCCGCGCATCAGTGACACAGCCCTTTGAACTGCCGGATTTCTACATGCCTTATCCGGCGCGCATCAACCCGCGTCTGGAGGAAGCCAGGGAGCACTCCCGGACATGGGCCCGGGACATGGGGATGCTGGAGGGCTCCGGGATCTGGGAGCAGAGCGATCTCGACGCCCACGACTACGCGCTCCTGTGCTCGTACACCCATCCCGACTGCACAGGGCCGCAGTTGTCGCTGGTCACGGACTGGTATGTGTGGGTCTTCTTCTTCGACGACCACTTCCTGGAGATCTTCAAGAGAACGCAGGACCGCAAGGGCGGCAAGGCGTATCTCGACCGGCTCGCCGCGTTCATGCCGATGGATCTCGCCGACGGGTTTCCCGAGCCGACGAATCCGGTCGAGGCGGGTCTCGCGGATCTCTGGAGGCGGACGGTCCCGTCGATGTCCCTGGACTGGCGGGCGAGATTCGCCGAGAGCACGGAGAATCTGCTCAACGAGTCCCTCTGGGAGCTCGCCAACATCAATGCCGAGCGGATCGCGAATCCCGTCGAGTACATCGAGATGCGCCGCAAGGTGGGCGGGGCGCCGTGGTCGGCGGGGCTCATCGAGTACGCGGCGGGCGCGGAGGTGCCGGCCGTGATCGCGGACTCGCGTCCGATGCGGGTCCTGCGGGACAGCTTCTCCGACGGGGTCCATCTGCGGAACGACCTCTTCTCGTACCAGCGGGAGATCGAGGAGGAGGGCGAGCTGAGCAACGGGGTGCTCGTCCTGGAGACGTTCCTGGGCTGCACCACGCAGGAGGCGGCCGACGCGGTCAACGACCTGCTGACCTCCCGGCTCCACCAGTTCGAGAACACGGCGCTGACGGAGCTGGGCCCGCTCTTCGTGGACAAGGGCATCGACCCGGTCGCGGCGGCAGGGACCCTCGCGTACGTGAAGGGCCTCCAGGACTGGCAGTCCGGCGGGCACGAGTGGCACATGCGCTCCAGCCGGTACATGAACGGCGCGGACGCGGATGGCGGGCCCGAGGCGGGGGAGACGGCGGGGCCGCTCTTCTCGCAGACCCCCGTCGGGCGGTGGACGGCCGCGTCGGACCATCTCAAGAGCCTCACCAGCGGCTCCCCCGCCAGAGCACGCGCCCACAGCCATGTGCCGTACCAGCGGGTGGGGCCCTCGATCCTCCCCGAGTTCGAGATGCCGTTCGAGGCGACGCTCAGCCCGCATCTGGAGGCGTCGCGCGAGCACGTCGTGGAGTGGGCCCACCGGATGGGCATCCTGGAGGGGCAGCCGGGCATCCCGGGCTCGAACGTCTGGGACGAGGAGCGCATCCGGCGCATCGACCTCCCGCTCTGCGCCGCCGGCATCCACCCGGACGCCACGCCCGAGGGGCTCGACCTGACCTCGGACTGGCTGGCCTGGGGGACGTACGGCGACGACTACTTCCCCGTCGTGTACGGCCACGCCCGCAATCTGACGGCGGCCAAGGCCTGCAACGAACGGCTGTCCCTGTTCATGCCGGTCGACACGCTCGCCACCCCGCCACCCCTCAGCGCCCTGGAGCGCGGCCTGGCCGACCTGTGGATCCGCACGGCGGGCCCGATGGACCGGGACACCCGCCGGGACTTCCGCGCGGCTGTCGAGGAGATGACCGCCAGCTGGGTCTGGGAGCTGGCCAACCAGATCCAGAACCGGATCCCGGACCCCGTCGACTACATCGAGATGCGCCGCCAGACCTTCGGCTCCAACCTGACGATGAGCCTGTCCCGCATCGGCCACGGCCGGACGGTACCGCCGGAGGTCTACCGCAGCGGCCCGATGAAGTCCCTGGAGAACGCCGCCCAGGACTACGCCTGTCTGATGAACGACCTCTTCTCGTACCAGAAGGAGATCGAGTTCGAGGGCGAGGTCCACAACGGCGTCCTGGTCGTGCAGTCCTTCTTCAACTGCGACTACCCGACGGGTGTCGCGATCATCTACGACCTGATGAAGGGCCGCATGCGCGAGTTCCAGCATGTCGCGGCCAACGAACTCCCCGTCCTCTACGACGACTTCGCCCTCGACGACGAGGCGCGCGAGACCCTCGACGGCTACGTGAAGGAGCTGGAGAACTGGCTCTCCGGCATCCTCGTCTGGCACCACGGCTGCCGCCGCTACAAGGAGGAGGACCTGCTCCACGACCGCGCCCACATCACCCGCTGGCTCCCCCCGACCCCCAAGGGCCCGGGCACCTCGGCCACCCGAATCCACCTCCCCTCACCCCCGCCCCGCCCCACCCCGCACCCCCTGCCCCAGACCACGCCCCAGGCCCTGACCCACTGACAGCCTCCCCCTCGAGGTACGACCCGCCCCGGGTTCGAGGCCGGGGCGGGGGATAGCCTCGAAGTCTCGGTTGTGGAGGGGGGAAGCATCGTGCGGGGGCGGTTGCTGAGTGGGCGGTACGAGTTGGTGGAGTTGCTCGGGGCCGGGGGGATGGGGGAGGTCTGGCGGGCGCGGGACCGGGAGTTGGGGCGGGAGGTTGCCGTAAAGCTGCTTGGCGCGCCCGGGGACGAGGGTGAGCGGAAGGAGCAGTTGGCGAGGTTCCGGCGGGAGGCGCGGGCCGTGGCCTCGTTGGACAGCCCGCACATCGTGGCCGTGCACGATCACGGGACGGACGGCGACAGTCCGTATCTGGTGATGGCCCTGGTGGACGGTCGTACGCTGCACGACGTTCTCGCCGAGAGCGGGCGGGTGAGCCTGGCCGACGCGCTGGGCTGGGCCGTGGATGTGTGCCGGGGGCTGGAGGTCGCGCACGCGGCGGGCATCGTGCACCGCGACATCAAGCCGGCCAACATCATGGTCACCGGTGAGGGTGTCGCCAAGGTCGTGGACTTCGGGATCGCCAAGTACACCGAGGAGCGGTCCAGCGATCCGCAGCTGACCCGGACCGGGCAGGCGCCGTTCGGCAGTGTGCTGTACATGGCGCCCGAGCGTTTTCAGCAGCGGAACGGCGACGGGCGTACGGATCTCTACGCGTTGGGCTGCGTGCTGTACGAACTCCTGGCCGGACGGCCTCCGTTCGTCGGTCATGCGGCCGGGATCATGTACAACCACCTGAACGACGAGCCGCTGCGGCCGAGCCGTGCACGCGCTGAACTCGGGCCCGAGGTCGACCGGTTGATCCTCTCCCTGATGGCCAAGGATCCCGACGACCGGCCGTCGGACGCTCATGCGGCGCGCGTGGAACTGGAGCGGCTGCGGGACGGGGGAGACCGGGACGGTGAGGGTAAGGCCGAGGTCGCGCCCGTCGCCGTCGTAGCTGAGCCCCCGTCCCCACCCGTGCCCGTGCCCGCTCCCGCGCCTGTGGTCGTCGGCAGGACCGAGCCCGAGAACGCACGTCCGAGCACCCGTCCTCGTGTCGTCGCCAAGGTCTCCTCCCCGCTCCCCCCGCCGCCTCCCCCGCGTGGTCGCCGGCGCAACGCCCTCGTCGGTGCCGCCGTGGCGCTCGTCGTGCTCGGGATACCGACCGGGATCGTGCTCTCCTCCTCGTCCTCCTCCTCGTCTTCTTCGTCCGGCACCGCGCCGGTCGGCGGTCCCAGCGCGGCGATGGCCGAGGAGTACGTCGTCGGGGTCGCGTACGACTGGTCCATCGACGAGTCGTACGGCGAGGAGCGTGCCGCGATCGTCGAGGCGGCCTTCAGGGACGTCGAGCGCACGACGGACAAGCGGCTGCCGGTGCGCGTCGTCCCGGTGAAGGACGACCAGGAGACCCCGGCGACCGAACTGCTGGACACGTACCCGGGCATGATCGCCCTGATCGGTGACACCAGCAGTGTCGACGGCATGGAAACCGGCTTCGACGAGCGCATGGCCGCGATCGACACGTGCAAGGAAGGCTCGGGTCCGGACTACTCCTTCGGCATGATGCCGTCGGAGTTCGAGGTCGGCGAGCAGGAAGGGCGCTATCTGCGCGGCGCGTACGACACGGACAAGGTGATCGTCGGCTCCGACTACCACTGGGACGACAAACTCGCCGAGGAGGACCCGAACCACCTCAAGCTCGGGCACGGGCTGCGCGAGGCGGGCGTCGAGGCCGGCGAGTCGGCGGCGTACCCGGAGGAGATGGACGAGGCCGACGTCACCCGGGACGTCCAGGACAACCGGCCGGACGCCGTCACGCTGCCCAATAGCCGGCAGCGCGAGGGATGGGTCGACGCGCTGAAGAAGTCCGGGCAGTTGATGCTCGTGCAGGACAACTACGAGGCGTCGTGCGACTCCGAGGACGACCACGAATACTCCGACGCCCACGACAAGTTGGTTCCCGACGGCACGCTCCGCTTCCGTTCCTTCCACGACGAGCGGCAGCCGAAGGCGGATTGCGAGCTGTTCCCGCGGGTCTGCGCCGCTCCGGCCTCGCTGAAGAAGAAGTTCGAGGCACGGGGCGCGGTCGAGCTGTACGACGGGACGCTCGTACTGGCCGCCGGGATCCAGCGGGTCATGGCCGACGGGACCCTGCCGGAACCGGGCGGGAAGGACGAGGACCCCGAGGGCGCGCGGGTCGCACTGCGGAAGATGATGGACGCCGTCGACGTCAAGGGGTTGCTGGGCCGGTACCGCTTCAAGGACCACCAGGCGCTGGACCGGCCGGTGTGGATCGACGTGCGCGAGAAGGGCAAGTGGAAGCAGCTGGGGACGGTCGGCAGCCTCACCGGCTGACGGCCTGATGTGTCCTGTGCGGGCGCGGGGAGGGCCGTGCCGGTGCCGGTGCCGGGCCGTCAGCCGCGCAGGCGTGCCGCGCGCATCATCAGATAGCGCGTCTCCGGGACGCTGAGCGTGCGCCCGGCCGCCAACTGGTACGCGGCCAGGGCGCCTTCCTTGTCGCCCGCCCTCTCCAGCAGATGCGCTCGTACCGCGTCGAGCCGGTGGTGGCCAGCCAACTCCTCCCCGACATCTTTCAGTTCGGCGAGTCCCGCCTCCGGCCCGTGCGCCATGGCGATGGCAACAGCCCTGCTCAGCGCTGCCATCGGCTCGGGCCCGGGAGCGCGGCGCAGCAACTCGTCGTACAGGGCGACGATCTGGGGCCAGTCGGTCTCCTCCGCGCTCGGCGCCTCGTCGTGCAGCGCGGCGATGGCGGCCTGCAACTGGTAGGCCCCGGCGGGCCCTTGGGACAGCGCCTCCTCGACCAGCGCCGTACCTTCGTCGATCGCGGCACGGTCCCAGCGGGTGCGGTCCTGCTCGTCCAGGGGGATGAGCTCGCCGTGCGGTCCCGTGCGTGCCGCGCTCCGCGCCTCGGTGAGCAGCATCAGCGCGAGCAGGCCCGTCACCGCGCCCTCTGCCGGCAGCAGCCGCCGTATGGCTCGCATGAGCCGGATCGCCTCGTACGCGAGGTCCGCGCGGTGCAACGTGCTGCCCGAGGTGGCCGTATGGCCCTCGTTGAAGATCAGGTAGAGCACCTGGAGCACGGTGGCGAGCTGGCGGTCGCGGTCCTCCGGCCCCGGCTGCCGGAAGGGCACGCCCTTGATCTTCTGCTTCGCCCTGCTGATGCGCTGCGCCATCGTCGCCTCGGGCACCAGATGGGCGCGGGCGATCTCGGCGGTGGTGAGACCGCCGACGGCGCGCAGGGTGAGCGCGGTCCGCCCGGCGGCGGGCAGCTCGGGATGGCAGCAGAGGAAGAGCAGGGTCAGGGTGTCGTCCTCCGAGGGGGCGCGGCTCTCTCCGGGCGGCGGTGCGGTGAAGGCGTCCCTGGGAGTGAGCGCGGCGGCGCTCTCCTCGCGCCTGCGCCGCGCCTCCTCGCTGCGGAGCTGGTCCACGAGGCGGCGGGAGGCGGTCTTGATCAGCCAGCCGCGGGGATTGTCGGGGCGGCCGGCGGCCGGCCACTGCTGGGCGGCGGCGATGAGCGCTTCCTGTACGGCGTCCTCGGCGAGATCGAAGTGGCCGTAGCGGCGCACGAGCGCGCCGAGGACCTGCGGCGCGTTCTGGCGCAGCAGGTCCTCGATCGCGGTCGGGCCCGTCGGCGGGGCCGCGCTGTTTGTGCGGCGTGGGGCCGCGCTGTCCGTGCGGCCTGTACCGTCCGTGCGGCTCGCACCGCCGTTGCCGCCGTCGCTCGTGCGGTCGTTCGTTCCGTCGTCCGCGCGGTCGTCCGGGCTGTCCTCCGTGCCGTGGTTCACACCGCGTATTACACCCCGGGCGTACCGAGGTGCGCGCGGTGTCTCAGGCATCCACCCCCGGACCGTCCGGGATGGGCCGGATGACGACGGGGTAGACCGGGGTGCCCTCGGGCTGGGGGCACGCCGCCACGCGCGCGGCGATCTCGGTGACCCGCTCCAGGCTCGGGCAGTCGAGCACCCAGTAGCCGGCGAGGAGTTCCTTCGTCTCGCCGTAGGGCCCGTCCGTGATCACGGGCTTGCCGTCCTTGTCCGCGCCGACGAAGCGAGTCTGCGAGGGCGCGGACAGGCCGTTCGCGTCGACCAGTTCCCCGGACTCGGCGAGGTCGTTGTTGATCTCCCCCATGAAGGCGAACATCGCCTGCATGTCCTTCTCGCTCCAGGCCGGGCTGTGCTCGGACCCCTTGCCGTTCATGGCGTCGTAGTCGGCCTGGGAGCCCTGGACCATCACCAGATACTTCATGACTTCACTCCTTGTTCCTGTGGTGTCGCCTCTTCCGGGCAACTCTCACAGGGGACGTCGGAGCCGATCACGGGTTCTCGACAGCTCGGGAAAATTTTCTTCGAATCACTCTGTCGGACCCCGTAGCCGCAGGTCGGCGGCGAGGGGCGTAGCGGACTCTCCGGAGACGGCGTAGCGATGTTACGAGAGAGGGTAGCGACGCTACGTCAGTTCTGTTAGCGTCGTTGCTGTCGCGAGGCGGAGACCGCTGTCCCGGTCGATGCCTCGCTTCTCACGCCCGTACGCCGACACAGGGAGCAACGTCATGAGCGAGCAGCCGACCGCCGCACGTCGAACAGTGATCGTCACCGGAGGGTCGCGCGGCATCGGCCGGGAGAGCGCGCGGCGCCTGGCGGCCGACGGACACGCCGTCGTCGTCAACTACGCGGGGAATCGGGCGGCGGCGGAGGCGACGGTGGCCGCCATCACGGAGGCGGGCGGGACGGCCGTCGCCTTCCGGGCCGATGTGGCGGACGAGGTCGCGGTGTCGGCGCTGTTCGACGCGGCGGAGGAAGCCTTCGGCGGTGTCGACGTCCTCGTGCACGCGGCGGGTGTCATGTCCGTCACGCCGATGGTCGACACCGAGCTGGACGCGCTGGACCGGATGCACCGCACCAACATCCGCGGCACGTTCGTGGTCGACCAGCAGGCCGCGCGCCGACTGCGGAACGGCGGGGCGATCGTCAACATCTCCAGCTCGGTGCTGGGCCTGGCCTTCCCGGGATACACGGCGTACGCGGCCGGCAAGGGCGCGGTCGAGGCGATGACGCTGATCCTGGCCAGGGAGCTGCGCGGACGGGACATCACCGTCAACGCGGTGGCGCCGGGGCCGACCGTCACGGACCTGTTCCTGGAGGGCAAGGACGAGGAGACCCTCGCGCGGATGGCCACCCAGGCGCCGCTGGAGCGGCTCGGCCGGCCGGAGGACATCGCCGAGGTCGTCTCCTTCCTCGCCGGACCGGCCCGCTGGGTCAACGGCCAGGTCCTCCGTGCCAACGGCGGCATCATCTGACGCCGCCCGTGTCGGGCACCGCACCGATTCGTCCGACACCGATCCGCCCGACACCGATCTGCCCGAAACCGTTCGTCCGAACCAAATCTTCCGACCGATCGAGGAGTTCCCTGATGAATGACACCGCGAAGACCATTGTGATCACGGGCGCCGGTTCCGGCTTCGGAGCGCTCGCCGCGCGCTCTCTCGCCCGCGCCGGGCACACCGTCTACGCCGCGATGCGCGACACCACGGGCCGTAACGCGGACCGGGTCGCCGATGCGCGCGCGTACGCCTCCGCGTACGGGGTGGACCTCCGTACCGTCGAGCTGGACGTGCTCTCCCAGGAGTCCGTCGACGCCGCCACGGCCACCGTGCTGGCCGAGGCCGGCGGGCTCGACGTGATCGTGCACAACGCGGGGCACATGGTCACCGGGCCCACCGAGGCGTTCACGCCGGAGGAGCTGATGGCCGTCTACGACACGAACGTGCTCGGCACCCAGCGCGTCAACAGGGCCGTACTGCCTCATCTGCGCGCCCAGCGGCACGGGTTGGTCCTGTGGATCGGTTCCACGTCGAGCCGTGGCGGCACGCCGCCCTATCTCGCTCCGTACTTCGCCGCGAAGGCCGCCATGGACTCCCTCGCCGTCTCGTACGCCGCCGAGCTGGCCCGCTTCGGCATCGAGACCAGCATCGTGGTGCCCGGCTCCTTCACCACCGGCACCAATCACTTCGTCACCGGCGGGCACCCGTCGGAGCGGACCGTCGTCCCCGCCTACGAGGAGCGGTACGCGGGTCTCATGGACCAGGTCGCGCTGCGCCTGGCCGAGCTCGCGCCGGCCGACGCGGACGTGTCGCAGGTCGCCGACGCCATCGTCGCGGTCGTGAACGCCCCGTACGGCACGCGGCCGTTCAGGGTCCATGTGGACCCGGTGAACGACGGCTCCGAAGAGGTCAGCCGGGTGGCGGACCGGATAAGGGCCGAGTTCCTCACCCGTATCGGGCTGGCCGACCTCCTCGCTCCGGGTGTCGCTCCGTCGTGAGTAACAGCGCTACGGAGCCCTTGATACGGTCGTCCGCCATGAGCACACGAGCACGGATCCTCGAAGTCGCGGCACGACTGGTCGCCGAGTCGCCCGACGGGGACGTCTCCACCCGGGCCGTGTGCGACGCCGCGCAGGTGGGTGCCCCGGCGCTCTACCGGCACTTCGGCGACAAGGAAGGGCTGCTGTCCGCGGTCGTGGACTACGGCTTCGACAAGTATCTGGAGACCAAGCGGGAGCGGACGCCGCAGGACGATCCCATCGAGGATCTGCGCAACGGCTGGGACAGCCATGTCGAGTTCGCGCTGGGCAACCCGAATCTGTACCGGCTGATGTACTCCCCCGCGATGCGTACGCCCCCGGCGGCGGCCCTGGAGTCGCACGAGATCCTCACCAGGGATCTTCGGCGGGCCGCGGCGGACGGCAAGTTGAGTCTGGCGCCCGAGGCCGCTGCCCAGGTCGTCATGTCGGCCAACGTCGGGGTGGCGCTGATGCTGGTCGCCCGCCCCTCGACCTTCACCGACAGGGACACCTCCCGGCGGGTCCGTGACGCCGTGCACGCCACCGTCTTCACCCCGGAAGTGATGGCGGAGCGCGCCGACCGGCCCGCGAAGAGGACTCAGCTGCCCGCGGCGGCCGCCCAGTTGAACGTCCTGCTGGGGCAGTCGGGTGAGTCGGGGCTCAGCACCGCCGAGAAGGCCCTGATGACGGAGTGGCTGCGCCGGCTCTCCACCACTTCGGCGGGCTCGACGGCCTCGACGGCGTCGACGCTCGCCGCGGACGACGGGTAGCGGTTCAGGCACCCCGTCGGGACCCCGTCGGCGCGTGTCCCGCAGCCGCGGGTCAGGTGGGCAGATCCGCGCAGGTGTCCGAGGCGGGGAGCTCGTCCGCCAGAAATACCGTCTGCGCCATCATCCTGTAGCCGGTCATCTTCTCGCGGAACGTCTCGACGGACTCCTCGGGGTGCACGGAATCGATCACCGCGTGCTCGCCGACGGCGTTGAACTGGTGGCTCACACCGCGCGGGATCTGCATGTCCACGAAGGAGCAGGGCGGCACCACCAGGTTGAAGCGGGTCCGCACCACACCCGGCGGAGTGTCGGGCAGCGTGTCCTCGAAGCAGCGCAGGGTGAAGGGAGTCACCCCGGTGACACCGGTGGTCTCGAACGGGGAGAGGCTGCTCACCCGGATCCGCGTATCCGGGCCCGTCATCATCCGCACGAATCGCAGACCGGTATGCATATGCATACGGGAGCAGACCCCGCGCTCCTCCACATTGTAGAAATCCATCAGATAACGGTCCGCGAAGAAGTCGTCGAAGGGCGCTTCGAGCATATAGACGTCGCCCTCCTCGAAAGTCTGGAAACGGGTTATCCCGTCCTTGTCCGTCGTGGTCGCCGATTCGCTTCTCTTCGCGTCTCTCACGACCTTTGTAAAGGCTGTCACCACGGCGAGGGCGATGTCCGGCGGGAGTTGAAGGACCGGCGTGACCACGTTCCTCGCGGCGTCCCTGAATTCGGCGACGTCGTGGACCTCGTTCTCCGCGTTCGCCTCACGTTTCATTCGCGTACCGGAATTGGACATCTGAATCAAGCTCCGTCGTCTAGGATCTGTCCGTTCGACACAACGAAACCATGTGCTTCTCATGGCAGTTGGAGGGGGCCGCCGTGATCTGCCCGCACTGTGGCAAGGACGCTCGCTACCGGGACCGAGGGAACGGGATGTGCCCGGTCTGCAAGCGCGCGTTCGCCCTCGAACCGAGAGAGAACAGGCTCCGCCTGCACGACGTCCGGATGCGGAAGCTCATCGGTAAGCTCGGCAACGGTGAAGGGCTGCGCTACACGCCCACCCAGCTCTACTACGCGGCCGCTCGCAACCGGACTCCCGCCAAAAAAAGCACGTACGGATTCACCGCCGTCGTCCTGCTGGTGCTCGGGGCGATGGCCTCGTGGGTGATCATCGGCTCCTCGGGGTTCAACCCGTATGTGATCGCGGTCACGCTCACCGCCACGGGTGCCTACGTCGTACTGGTTCTCGTGCTGACGATCCGCGGCGCCCGCCGCGCCAAGAGGGAGGGCCGGGTCGATGTGCCGATGTCCTTCGGCGACTTCAAGACCTCGGTGATAGACCGCTGGACCGCCGTCTACGACAAGCCCCCGACAGGGCTGGCGCCCGAGGGGAACAGGATGTACCCCATGGTCCCGGGCGGCCGGGCGCCGAAGCTGGTGCTCCTCTGTCCCGACTCCACCGTGCTGGCCTGCCTCATGCTGAACGGCGCGCACGAGAAGCACTCCCTCGCCCTGGCGCAGTCCGTGCACCAGCTCGCGAGGATACCCGGCGACCCGGATCCGTCCGGGGGCGCCGGCCCGGTGGGGATAGTCCTGCACGACGCCAGCCCGGCGGGGCTCGCGTTCGCGTCGGCGGCCAGGGCCGCGCTCGGCGACCGGGTGGTGGTCGCCGGGATGCTGCCGCGCACCGTGAAGGACAACCCCCACGCCGTACGGCTGAGAAGTCCGCTGGCTCCCGCGGATCGGGACGCCATCCGGGCCGCGGCGTCGCGGTTGACCGAGGCGGAGGCCGACTGGCTGTCCCGCGGCTGGTGGTCGCCGATCGCCTCCGTGACGCCCGCGAAGCTGCTGGCCGTGGTCGCGCGGGCGGTGGACCGGGCGGAGGGGATAGCCGACCCCGACCTGGGGCGTGCTCAGCAGGTCGGGTTCCTCACGTGGCCGACGGCGTCATGAGCGACGCGGGCCACCTCACGGACGCGGACACGGGCCGCGCGGGGGAGAGCGGGCACGGGGACATGGACCACGCGACGGCCCCCGGGCACACAGGACAGGCCGGACAGGCCGGACAGGCGGGGCAGATACGGCAGGCCATCCTCGACCGCGTACTGCGTACGGCGGCCGAGAAGGCCGCCGCACCCGGTCAACTGCGCTTCACCGAGAGGCAGTTGTACTACGAGGTGTGCCGGGTGCTGCTGCCGTGGCACCGGGCGCCCCGGCGTACGCACTTCACGTCGGCACCCGCGCTGACCTACACGGCCTTCCGGGGCGCGCTGCACCGCCTCGGCCCGGACACGGTGGACGGCCTCCTGCCGCCCGTTGTCCCCGGCCCCCCTCGGCCGGCCGGCCGGCACACCCCGGAACCCGACCTGTTCGACTACGGCCTGCCGAGGCTGCTGGTGTGCGAGTCCGACGACATCGCCGCCATGCTGCGGGCCAACGGGGTGCCGATGGAGTCGGCATGCCCCGTCTACGGCGCCTCCGAACTGCCCCTTGATACACGGGTGTTGAGGATGCTCTCGCTGGCCGAGCGGGCGACGGTCTACCTTCTGCACGACGCGAGCGCGCACGGGCTCACCTTCCCCGCGCGGTTCGCCCGCTCCGTCGACGTACCGGACGGGGTGCGGGTCGTCCCGCTGGGGCTGCGGCCCCGGCAGGCGGGGGCGCTCCATCTGGTCCACGGCCGCGGTCCGGCGTACGCGGCGATACCCGGCCATTGGCCGGCCCCGGCTGCCGCCTCCGGTGCCGGAGCCGCTCCGGGGCTCGCGTCCGCCCTCAGCCGCTGGGAGCGCGACTGGCTGCGGCGCGGCAGATACGTGGAGCTGGCCGCCGTGAACCCGGCGTCACTGATCCGTACGGTGCACCGTCTCGTACGGGAAGTGCGCGCGCCCCGCTCGCAGTTGACCGAACTTCGTCAGGTACGCCGGGCGGGTTTCCTGAGCTGGCCCACCGCATGAGAGGAACCGCAGTGCCGCAGCCGCAGAGGCGGGAGATCACCTACAGCGACGAGCTGCTCGCCGACCGCACGGTCCACCGGCGCTACTCGGACGGCCGCCAGGAGTGGCGCAGCGCCGACAGCGCGAGCCGTCGCATCGTGCGGTGGCGCAACGAACGCGGTCATACGGGCAGCGACGAGCTGCTGGGCCGGCGGATCGTCAAGCGGGTGTACGGGGACGGGCGCCCGGCGATCTACGGCAGGGAGGCCGGGTACGGCCGCACGCTGTGGAGCGACGGGGTGCTGACGGTGAACCGGACGTCGTTCGGCGGTCGGCTGGGCACCGTCCTGGGCGCGGTGACCGCTGGCGCCGTTTTTGGCACGCTGGCCGTGCCCCCGACCTCTCTCACCCCGGAAGAGGAGGAGGAGATGCGCCGCCAGGCCGAGGCGAGCGCGTCGGGCGGCGACGGTGGAGGGGGCGCCGGGGACTCCGCTTACGGGGACTGGGACGACGGTTCCGCCGACAGCGACGACGACTTCGGCTGAGCCGGGGACGGCGCGGGATCACGAGAGGAAAGAGGACGCGATGTCCCGCTGGTGTGCGTGTCTGACCGCCGACGACCCGGCCGGGCAGGTGGCGGCCATGGGTGGCCGGCCCCTGCCGACGCGGCCGGGGCACCACGCGCTGGGCCTGCTCGACGGACCCGGCGCCGCCGAAGGACCGTACCGGGCGGGCGACGTGTACGCGATCGGCGAGGTCACGCTCCACAACGCGCCCGAACTCCGCGCCCGGCTCGGTTCGGCCGGTGCCGAGGACATCCCCGGCGACTGCCCGGACGGCGAGCTGCTCCTGCGCGCCTATGTCACGTTCGGCGCCGCCGGACTGGCCGCCGCCGACGGCATGTTCGCCCTCGCCATCGTCGAACGGGACGAACTCGTCCTCGTACGCGACCACATGGGCGCCCGCACCCTCTTCCACGCCCGCGCCGGCACCGGCGAACGGGCCGCGTGGGCGGCCTCCACCTCCCTGCGGGCGCTCCAGCGCTGGCCCGCGCTCGACACCGGGCTGCATCTGCCGGCGGTCAGGTCGTTCCTCACGTTCGCGTATCTCCCCGGCAGGGAGACCCTGTTGCGCGGGATCCACGAGGTGCTGCCGGGCCGGTGCGTACGGCTGAAGGCGGACGGTTCCACGGTGGAGGAGACGTACTGGGAGCCGGCCGAGGCGGTCGACGAGCGCCCGGCGCCCGAACACGCCCGGGAACTGCGCGAGTTGCTGGAATCGGCCACCGCGCGGCGGCTGCCGGTCGCCGAACCGGTCGGCGTGCTGCTCTCCGGCGGTGTCGACAGCAGCCTGGTCACCGCGCTCGCCGCCAAACTGCACGACCAGGCCGTCCGGTCGTACTCGATCAGCTTCGGCGGCGACGCCCCGAACGAACTCGCCTACTCCGGACTGGTCGCCGCCCACTGCCACACCGAGCACCAGATCCTGACCGTGCCGGGCGAGGCGGTCGCGGCGCGGCTGCCGGAGACCGTAGCGCTGCTGGACAGTCCGGTCGGCGACCCGCTCACCGTGCCCAACCTGATGCTCGCCGAGGCGGTCGCGGCGGACGGTATGAGCGTGGTGCTCAACGGGGAGGGCGGCGACCCGGTCTTCGGGGGCCCCAAGAACCTGCCGATGCTCATCCACGAGCTGCTGCGCGAGGAGGCGGGCGTGGACTCCCGGGCACGGGCCTACGTGGACTCGTACCGCAAGTGCCACGCCGACCTGCCCGTCCTGCTCACGCCGGGCGTACTGGCCGAGCTGGCGGACGCGCCGCCGGTGACGGATCTGCTGGCGCCGTATCTGGAGCAGGGCCGGATGAGCGGCCTGCTCAACCAGTTGCTGCACACCAACCTGCGGACCAAGGGCGCCCACCACATCCTCACCAAGGTGGAGCGCATCACCGCCTCGCAGGGGCTGGAGGGCCGCGCCCCGCTGTTCGACCGCGCGGTCGTCGACCACGCGTTCCGCGTGCCGCCCCGGCTGAAGCTCGCCGGGACGAGCGAGAAGTGGATCCTCAAGGAGGCGGTACGGGACCTGCTGCCGCCGACGATCGTGGACCGGCCCAAGAGCGGGATGCGGGTACCGGTCCAGCAGTGGCTGGACGGGCCTCTGCGCGAGCTGGGCCACGACCTGCTGCTCGGCAGATCGGCGCGGGCCCGTGGGCTGTTCCGTGAAGACACGATCCGGTCCTGGCTCCGGAGGGAGGGGACGCTGCTGCCGCGCCAGGGAGGCAAGTTGTGGCTGGTCCTCACGCTGGAGCTGTGGCTGCGCTCCTTCGAGGTCGGGACGTAACGGAGCGGCGCCCGGCGCATCGGGGCGTGACAAGGCGGGGAGAGCGCGAGGTCGGAGGAGTCGCCCCGCCCCCCGGCGCCCATGGAGACGGTGCATATCCTGCCGTGCCATGAGCACCTCTCGGATCGATGACCCCTCCGACGGGACGGGCGAACTCGAAGCCCTGCGCGACCTGTTGCCCACCGTCAAGGCCGCGCGGGCCCGTAAGGCCGTACGCGAACTCCTCGTCCGGGACGCCGACGCACCACCCCTCGACCCCGCCGAGGCAGTGGCGCTCGCCGCCCGGTTCGCCGCCGTCGGGGAGCCGACCACCGACACGCTCCTGAAGCTGTGGCCCAAGGTCGCCGACCCCGACGGCTTCGCCGAACTGCTCCTTCTCCCCGCCTACGTACGGGAGAACCGCACCGATCTCAAGGTGAGCAGGACCGTCCCCGAGGGCCTGCGCCACCTCGCCCCCGTCCTGCGCGCGCTCCAGCTGGACCGCTGCGCCGGACTCGGCGACCTCGCGCCGCTCGCCGAGTTCACCCGGCTCAACCACCTTGATCTGGGCGGCTGTTCGGGTGTCGACGACCTGGCGCCACTCACCGCTCTCACCGCCCTGGAAAGCCTGCGCCTGCACCGGTGCCGCAAGGTCAAGGACATCACCCCGCTGCTGCGACTGCGCGCGCTGCGGACGCTCGACCTCAGCATGACGGGCGTCGCGTCGGTCTCCGGACTCGGCGCCGCGCTGCCCGAACTCGAATCCCTCAGCCTCCAGGGATGCCGGGGCCTGCGTGACATCGGCCCCCTCAGCGGTCTGCGCCGGCTCACCACGCTCGATCTGGGCTGGACCGGCATCAAGGACCTGTCGGCCCTGACGGACGTGGGCGCGGTGACCGAGCTGGACCTCACCAGTTGCGCGCACCTCACCACCCTCAAGGGCATCGGCGCCATGTCCGGCCTGCGCGTCCTGCGTATGGACAAGCTCCGGCGCCTCCGGTCCCTCGACGGCCTCGGCCACCACCCGGACGTCACCGAACTGGTCCTCACCGAATGCGTGGAACTCCAGGACCTCCGGGCGATCGCGGGCCTGCCCGGTCTGAGAACCGTCGAACTCGCCGACTGCGAACGGCTCACCTCCGTCGCCGGAGTCGAGGCGCTGACCGGCCTCGACCTGCTCAGGGTGCGCGACTGTACGGCGCTGCGCGACTTCTCGCCGCTGGCCGGTGCCCCCGCCCCGCGGCGGCTCTTCCTGACGAACATCGACGGCGGACCGGATCTCGGGTTCCTGCCGGAAATGCCGGGTCTGCAAGTGCTGTTGATCGACCGGTTCCGCACGATTCGTACACTCGACGGCGCGCCGGGCCTGCCCGACCTGCGCATGCTCGACGTACGCCACTGCCCCGCACTGGCCGATCTCGGCCGGGTCGGCGATCTGCCGGAACTGCGGCGCGTTCAGATCCTCGGCTGCGACGTCCTGCATGACGTGGACGGTCTGGCAGGCCGGGCGCCGCTGGCCGAACTGCGCCTGGAGGGCGTGCGCCAACTGGAGTCCCTGGACGCCCTGGCCGACTCGCCCACCCTCCAGAAGATCAAGATCGAGTCGTGCGACCGGCTGAAGCCGCCGCCGATGGGAGGGATGAGAGGACTTCGCGAGCTTGAGTACAGATACCAGCCGTGGCCGGACTTCGACTTCCTGATCGGCAGCACGTCGATCGAGTCGATCAAGGCTTATCCGCTCGGGCTGCGCTCCGTCTCCGCGCTGGCGAAGCTCTCCAGCCTGCGCAGGATGGACTTCCGGGGCACATACACCCTTCAAGTCAACACGCTGGCACCGTTGTTGGAGATCAGCGGGCTGACGCATCTCGTCCTCAGCGGCAACGACGCGCGGCACGTACCCGACGGCCGGGAGGTGGTGGCCGAGTTGAGGGATCGCGGTGTGAGTCCGTACGTGTTCTGAACAGGTTCCGAGCCGAGGACACGCTCACTCCTGCTGAGCCCTCGCCCACGCGAGATGGTCCGCGATCACCTCGGGCGTCGCCTGGATCTCCGGCCTGAGCGGGCGCTGGAAGCGCCTCCAGCGCCCGCTCCTCCCCGGCCCGGCCGGTCGGTCCCCGGTCGGTCCCCGGTGGGTCAGCTCTTCTCCTTCGTGGAGTACGAGTGCGCGCCCGTGCCGGCGAGCGCACCGCCCTCCACGATCAGGTACTCGTCGCGGATGGGGTTCCCCGCGAAGTACGACTCAAGGATTTCCCGCGTACCGGCCGCGTACCGCGCCTGCGCCGAGAGCGACGAGCCCGAGATGTGCGGCGTCATCGCGTGGTGCGGCATGGTGCGCCACGGGTGGTCCGCCGGCGCGGGCTGCGGGTACCAGACGTCGCCGCCGTAACCCGCGAGCTGACCGCTGCGCAGCGCGCGGTCGACGGCGTCGCGGTCGACGATCTTCGCGCGTGCGGTGTTGATGAGGTAGGCGCCGCGCTTCATCGTGCCGATGAGCTTGTCGTCGAACAGGCCCTCGGTCTCCGGGTGCAGCGGCGCGTTGATGGTGACGACGTCGACGTGCGGCACCATGGCGGCGGTCGACTCGTGCCAGGTGAGGTTGAGCTCCTGCTCGACGGCCTCCGGCAGGCGGTGGCGGTCGGTGTAGTGCAGGCCCACGTCGAAGGGGGCCAGGCGGCGCAGGACGGCGAGCCCGATGCGGCCGGCCGCGACCGTGCCGACCTGCATGCCCTCCAGGTCGTACGAGCGCTTGACGGCGTCCGCGATGTTCCAGCCGCCGTCGAGCACGATCTGGTGCGAGGGGATGAAGTTGCGCACGAGACCGAGGATGGTCATCACCACGTGCTCGGCGACGCTGATGCTGTTGCAGTACGTCACCTCGGCGACGGTGACGCCGTGCGTGATGGCGGCGTCGAGGTCGACGTGGTCGGAGCCGATACCGGCGGTGACCGCGAGCTTCAGGTTCTTGGCGGTGGCGATGCGCTCGGCCGTCAGATACGCCGGCCAGAACGGCTGCGAGATCACGATGTCCGCGTCGACCAGCTCGCGGTCGAAGACCGAGCCCGCGCCTTCCTTGTCGGACGTGACGACGAGGGTGTGGCCGCGGCTCTCCAGGAAGGAGCGGAGGCCGAGTTCACCGGAGACGCTGCCCAGCAGATGGCCGGGGGTGAAGTCGGAGCCCTCGGGGGTGGGGGTGGTCTGGCCACCGGGGTAGTGGTCGATGACCGGGAGGTCGTCGCGGGCGTAGGTGGTGGGCTGGCCGTCGGTCGGGTCGTCGTACAGCACACACAGGATCTTGGCCATGACGTTGCGGCTCCTCGTCCGTTGCTGCGAAGTGCTTCGGAAGGTGCCTCCCACGGTGGGTCCTGGCATCGGCCCTGGCAAAGCGACTGTTTCTATGCCCGGATAGGCGCCGGCTATCGCTCGGGCCGCGGGTCCGGGGCGCGCGGGTCGGAGGCGCGCGGGTCGGAGGCGCCGGCGGGCGCGAGATACGTACCGAGCAGGCCGTCCAGCACCTCGCGCAGGCTCACCTGCCGCGCGACCTCCAACAGCGCCTTCGCGAGCACCGGTTCGGGGCTGCGGTCGGCGATGACCAGACCCACGCGCGGGCCGTGCGCGGGGTGCACCAGCGGGACCACGCGCATCGTCTCGGGGACGCCGAACATATGCAGCCAGGCGTGGGAGATCACGCTCGACCACCGGCCCGCCGCCATGTGCGTGTAGAGGCCCGCGACGGTGTCGGTCTCGATGGCCGGGGTGACACTCGCGCCTTCGGCGGCGAAGTACTCGTCCATGATGCGGCGGTTGCGCATCTGCTGCGACAGCAGGCACAGCGGCAGCCCGGCGACCTCGGCCCAGCGCACCGACCGGTGCTCGGCGAGCGCGCTGTCGTGGGGTGTGAGCAGCAGATACCGCTCCTCGTACAGCGGTGTCCTGCGCACCTGGCGGAGGCTCTCGTCGTCGAGATACGTGAGCGCGATGTCCAGCTCGAAGGAGGTCAGCCGCCGCGTGATGTCGCGCGACGACAGCGACTCCAACGAGACCCGCACGAGCGGGTGTTGCTCACAGAAGGGGGTGGTGAGGAGGGACGCGGCCGTCAACGCCGTGGGGATGGCGCCCAGCCGCAGCGTGCCGGTGAGGCCGCCGCGCATGACCGACAACTCGTGGTGCAGCGCGTCGCGTTCGGCGAGGATCCGGTGCGCCCAGAGCAGCACGCGCTCGCCCTCGGGGGTGAGCCCTTCGAAGCGCCGGCCGCGGCGCACGATGGGCACACCAAGTTCGTGCTCCAGCTTGCGTATCGCGGCGGAGAGCGAGGGCTGTGAGACGAAGCAGGCGTCGGCGGCGCGCGCGAAGTGGCGCTCGCGGGCGAGCGCGACGAGGTACTCCAGTTGCCGCAGCAGCACGACGGGTCGCTCCCTTCCGCCCTCGACAGGGCGGTCCCGGCCATCCTCACGTACGGGGAGCGGCTGCGGTACGGGTCGGTGACGACCGGCGATACGGGTCCTGGGCTGGTGAGCGGGAGGTCACGCCTGCGGGCCGTGGGTGACGCGGATCTTCGACTGGCCGTGGGGCAGTTCCTCCCAGTCGGTCATGAAGCGGGCTGTCAGGCCGTGCCGCTCGGCCAGGGCGGTCAGTGTTTCGGTGCGGTAGTAGAAATCCTCCCGCAGCACCTGGTGCTCCTTGCCCTCGGTGCGGTCGAAGGTGAAGTCGAACCAGCCGCCAGGCGCCAGCACCCGGCCCACGTGCGCCAGGCACTCGTCGATCACCGGGAGCGGTGAGTGCGAGAAGACGCTGTGCGCGTGGACCACGTCGAAGTGCGCGTCGGGGAGGAAGCTCAGTTTCAGGTCGCGGACCGGGGTGAGGGCCGGAAGGCGGTCCTGGAGGCCGTGGCGCACCAGGGTGTCCTGGGCGGCGGCGAGTATGTCGGGGGAGATGTCGATGCCGTAGTAGTGCCCCGGCTCCAGGTGGCCGATGAACCGCCAGCCGGCGCGGAGGTTGCCGCAGCCGATCTCCAGCATGCGGTGCTCGGGGCGCAGCCCGTGGCCGAGGAGGTAGTCGAACTGCATGGATCCGAGGGCCAGCCACCGCTCGTGGCTACGGCTGCCGACGGCCGCGTCCGGGTCGGCGCGGGTGTCGGAGCGCATCACGGCGCGGTAGTACGAGATGTGGTCCGGCCAGCGGTGGCGCAGCCAGGTGTCGCGGGCGGCGCGGGCCAGGTAGCGCGGCGCCCGGTCGGGGTGGCGCAGCGCGTAGGCGACGCGGTGGGTGAGGGCGGCGCGGTTGACGGTGAGGTTCTTCGCGGGCATCTGTCAGGTCCCTTGCGTGGGTGGGGCGTTGTCATCAGCCTCGTGCCGGTCGGTGAGCGGCGGGTACGGCGAACCGGCCCCGGTTCGCGAGTCGTACGGGCGACAGCCGTGTCAACCGATCGGCTGATGCGGGACCGTGGCGGGGACGTTAGGACTGGGGGTGAGCGGGGCGCGCTCACCGGTGCGAAGGAGGGACGCGAGTGACGACGACGAGGGCCGATCCCGACCGGCGGTGGCTCACCGCCGTCATGGACGTCGCGTTCGTCCTGCTCCTGGGCGCCTCGCTCGCGCGCTATCTGATCCGGCACGAGGGCGGGAGGCACACCCACTGGGTCGTGGGGCTGTTCGTGGTGTTCGGGCTGCTCCATCTGCTCGGACGGCTCCTGGCGCCCGCACCGCGCTCCGGGAGGCGTCCCGATGCCCGCTATCTCGCCTGGGTGGGCGCCGTGCTGGCGGTGTGGGTCGTGCTGCTCGCGCTCGCGCCGAGCGCCGCGTGGTGCGCGATGCCGCTCTTCTTCACCGGGCTGCACACCCTGTCGACGCGGACGGCGGTGTCGCTCGCCGCCGTACTGACCGTGCTGGTCGTGGCGTCCAAACTGCGCTTCACGCACGGCCAGTTCGACCCGAACGCGCTGATCGCCCCGCCCGCCGTCGCCGCCGTCGGGACCGCCGTACTGATCCATCTCAAACGCCAGGCCGCCCGGCAGCGCGCCCTGATCGACGACCTCCTCCGTACGCGCCGGGACCTCGCCGCCACCGAACGCCGGGCGGGGATCCTCGCGGAGCGGCAGCGGCTGTCCACGGAGATCCACGACACCCTCGCACAGGGCCTGTCCAGCCAGCAGATGCTCCTCCAGGCCGCCGAACGCGTCTGGCACACGGACCCGGGGGCGGCGCGGGACCATATGAGGGACGCGGCCGAGATCGCGTCCCGGAGCCTCGCCGAGGCGCGCAGATTCGTGCACGACCTGGCCCCGGCCGACCTCGCCGAGCGCACGCTCGCCCCGGCGCTCGCCGCGCTCGCCGACCGCGAGAGCGGCGACGACCTGACGGTGGTCTTCCACCTGGACGGCACCCCGGGCCCGATGCCGGAACGGGTCGAGGCGGCGCTGCTGCGCATCGCACAGGGCGCGCTTGCCAACGTACGCGAGCACGCCGGGGCGACCCGGGCGGCGCTGACGCTGACCTGTCTGGACGACCAGATCTCCCTGGACGTGGCGGACGACGGCCGCGGATTCGCCGTCGGCGCGCCGCCGGGCCGCGCGGGGCGGGGGCACGGGCTGCCGGCGATGCGTGTGCGGGCGCGGCAGTTGGGGGGCACGCTGACCGTGGAGTCGGAGCCGGGAGAGGGCACGGTGGTGTCGGCCGCGGTGCCGCTGGAGCCCGTGTCCGTGGAGGTACCCGTGGACGTACCCATGGACGTGTCCGTAGCCGTGTCCGAGAAGGCGGTGTCATGAGCTTGACCGCGCGACGGACCGACGAGTCCTCAACTCCCGTACGGCTCCTGATCTGCGACGACCACGCGGTGGTACGCGCCGGCCTGCGCGCGCTGTTGTCCAGCACCGATGGCATCGAGGTGGTCGCGGAGGCGGGCAGCGGCGAGGAGGCGCTGGCGATGGCGGCGCGGGTACGGCCCGACGTCGTACTGATGGACCTCCAGCTCGGCGACGGCATGGACGGCGTCGCGGCCACCGGACACCTGCTCTCGGACGAGGCGTACGGGCCTCCGGCCGGGGGCCGGCCCCGCGTACTGGTGCTCACGATGTTCGACACCGACGCCGACATCACGCGCGCCATCGAGGCGGGCGCCACGGGCTATCTGCTCAAGGCGGAACAGCCTGAGGAACTCTTCGCCGCCATCCGCGACGCGGCCTCCGGCCGCACCACGCTCTCACCCCCGGTCGCCGACCGCGTCCTGGCCCAACTGCGCAGCCCGCGCCCCACCTTGTCCGTACGGGAGCTGGAGATACTCCGGCAGCTGGCACGCGGCCTGGGCAACCGCGACATCGCCCGCGCACTCTTCATCAGCGAGGCGACGGTGAAGACCCATCTGGGCCGTATCTACGCCAAGTTGGGGGTCGACACCCGCGCGGGCGCGGTGGCCCTGGCCCAGGAACAGCGGCTGCTTCCTTCGAGCACCGCCGGCCACCACGAGACCAGGGGGCCGACCGCCGAACAGCCCCCGCCGGGCACTGCCGGGCGGTCACCGACGTTGGACCGGCATGACGGTCTACAGCGATGACGCGACGACAAGCAACATCCTGACCAACACCGGAGACACCTGGGCAGTGGTCGGCCTGTCCAACAACCCCGAACGGGCCGCCTACCGCGTGGCCGACAAACTCCGCCGCATCGGCAAGAAGGTGGTGCCGGTGCACCCCAAGGCCGAAGAGGTGGAAGGCGAACAGGGCTACGCCTCGCTGGCGGACATCCCCTTCCCGGTGGATGTGGTGAACGTGTTCGTCAACTCCGACCTGGCCGGCGCGATAGCCGACCAGGCGGTGGCGCTCGGCGCCAAGGCGGTCTGGTTCCAACTGGACGTCATAGACGAGTCCGCGTACGACCGAACGCGGGCGGCGGGCCTCCAGATGGTGATGGACCGCTCGGCGGGCCGCGAGATCACCCGCCTCGGCCTGCTCTGACACCGCCCGCCTGAGGAACAACCGACAACGCCGAAGGCCCGCCGGCACCGGCGCCGGCGGGCCGATCGCGCAGCGATTTCAGGGGTCGGGCAGCATTTGTGTTGGGGTGTCGGACGCCCTCGCGGGGAGGAGATCACATGCATGATCCAGCGGATTCGGTGGAGGCCGCGGGGCCCGAGGGGGACGGCCGGATCGATACCAACGACTCACGTGCCGCGGACTGTCCCGCACCCCACCCGGGCAGCAACTCGGCGGCGGCATCGACGGTCCTGGTGGAGGTGCGGCCCGGGGTCGCGGTCGCCTTCGAGGAGGTCCCTGAGGAACTCATCGCGCAGCTCAAGCTCGATCCGATCGACCTGGGGCTCGTGTCGGTCGACGACCGAACGCGGATCTCGGCAGCTCTCGCCTCGATCGGCAACACGGCGACCGTGGGCGGAAACCTCGCAAACGCGTTCGCCGGAGTGGAGGGAATCTACCGGCTCAGCGACGCGACGCGGGCGTGTCTGAGCGCCGGCGGGGCGCTCGCGGCCAAGGACGGCGCGAATCTCGGAGCGGTTCTCGCCAACGGCCGGATAGTCCATCAGGCCCGTCTGATCCCGGTGGCTGCGGTGAGCGCGGCGGAGGTCGCCGTAGCGGTCGGGCCGGCGCTGGCCATGATCGCGCTTCAGGTGATGCTGAGCCAGGTCGCGGGCCTCGTAAGGACCAACATCGCGCTGACAAGCCAGGTCCTCACGACCATGCGCCACGGGCAGTGGGCCGACCTGACGTCGCTCGTCGACACTGTCGATCGCGCGGTTGGCCGCGCGCGGGAGCTCGGATCGGTCACGACGACCGAGTGGGAGAAAGTCGCGGCCAAGGATGACGACCTGCGTAAGCAGCGCGAAACATACCGTCTGAACGTCGGCGAACACGTCCGACAGCTCGGTCAGCTCGACACACCCGGCCGACGTCAGTATCTCGAGACGAACGCCAGGGCAATCATCTTCGATGCCCACGCCCTCCTGTCCTCGCTCAAGGCGTGGACGGGATATCAGGCGCTCCACGCTGCGCGTGCGAGAGTCGCGGGACGCGAAGACGCCGACGAGGCACGGCTCGTCGAGATCATTGAGCGCGAGACCGGCGAGGAGTTCAACTCAGCCCTGGCGGAGACGACGAGCCTCGTCGACTCGCTGACGCGTGAGCTACGGATCATCGCCGAGCTCCCCGGACGCGCGACAGCGCCGCTGATAGGGAAGCGGAAGGACGCGAAGAAGGCTCGCCTCACCAGTGCCCAACTTCTGGAGGCAATCCAGCCTCTTGCCGATGCTCTCCATTCACCAGCGCCTCCACTCCAGGTACCCCCCGTCGTCTGCGCCCCCAAGTCGCAGGATGTCGAGCGGTACCTTCGCATCCTGCGATGGTTCCTCGAGGACGGTGAGACCCTCCGTGTTCTTGCTCTCGACGCCCCCGCCCGAATCGGTGCGTTCCTCGACGGAGCAAAGGGAAGGGTGGCGCCGGCGATGGACAAGGCGGCGTCAAGGACTCTGATCGCCGTCACGGATCGCCGCATCATCACGGCCAGGACGAACGCATTCCTCGGGCACGGTGAGATCGGCCATGACATCCCGATAGACCGCGTGCGATACGTCCGAGCACCGTCCGCGAGGGACGGAAACGGGCGCTCGGCGATCGACCTCATCACGCCCGAGGAAAACATCCAGTGGCTCTTCGAATCCGACGTCGAGAGCACCGACGTGACCGCGCTCGCCGCGGTGCTGGCCGAGTCGATGAACATCCCGGACGCCGAGCGGGTCCCCTACGGGCGGCCGACTCCCGTCGAGGGTCCGCCAGTGGCCTGACGGCGGACCCTCTACGAGGCGCGTGCTGGCGATACCTGCCGAATCGGGGCAGTGTCAGGGCGCGCAGGAGTCGCCGAGGCTGGTGAGAGAGGTGCAGCGGTACGGCGCCGGATTGATCACCGTCGGCGGCCGGCGCAGCTTGGTGGCCTGCTCGTAGTCGTGGGCGTAGCCGACGAGGGTGGGCTCACTCCACGCCTGGCCCAGGAAGGAGATGCTGAACGGCCGCCTGTTGGCGGCCTGGTAGCCGGCCGGGACGCTGATCGAGGGGTACCCCGCCTTCGCGCCGATGCCCGCGCTTCCGCTGTTGGCGAAGAGCAGCGCCGTCAGGTTGTCGTCCTTCATGACGGCGTCGATGCGGTCCTTGCTGTCGGCCAGATCCTGGGCCCGGCTCGTCTTGTACGCCGCCGTGTCGGCGCTGTCGGCGCCGAGGTCCTTGGCTTCGGAGTTGAGAGCGTTGACCTGTCCGAACTTCAACGCCGCACCGGCGTGGGCGTTGTTGTACGCGATGATGTCGGCGAGGCTCTTCATGGGGGCTTTCTTCGGCAGCCGGGCCAGATACGCGTTCAGGTCGCGCTTGAACTCGTAGGACAGGACCGTCGAGGGGCGGCCCGAGGTGTCCAGGGTGACGTCGACGAGCGTCGCGCCCTGGGCCTTGAGAGCGGTGACGGCCGCGTCCCAGAGGGCCCGGTTGTCGGTTCCCGCGGCCGGGATCTGGCCGGCGACGACCCCGATGCGGGCCCCTCGCAGCGCGGTGGTCGACAGATCCCTGCTGAAGTCGTGCCCGACGAGCGGATTGGCGGCGGTGGCGGGATCCGCCGGGTCCCTGCCGTCGAGCGCGGTGAGCGTGGCCGCCGCGTCGGCGACCGTGCGCGTGAGCGGGCCGGCCGTGTCCTGGCTCGCGGCGATCGGAACGATGCCCGTGCGGCTGGCCAGTCCCACGGTCGGCTTGATGCCCACGACGGAGCTGGCGTACGCGGGACTGAGGATGGATCCGGAGGTCTCGGTCCCGACCGTGACGGTGGCGAAGCCGATCGAGGCCGCGACACCCGAACCGGCGCTGGATCCGCTCGGAGTCTGGCTCGTGTCGGAGGCGTTGAGCACCTGCCCGCCGAGCGAGCTGTAGCCGCCGGGCATCCCGCTGGTCAGGTAGTTGGCGAACTCGGTGAGGTTGGCCTTGCCGATGATGACCGCGCCGGCCTTGCGGAACTGCGCGACGATCGGTGCGTCCTTCGCGGGATACGAGTCGGCGAGCGCCACCGAACCCGCGGTGGTCGGCATACCCGCGACATCGATGTTGTCCTTGACCATGACCGGTATGCCGAGCAGGGGGCTGTGCGGGCCCTTGCCGCGCCGCGCCTTGTCGGCGGCGGCGGCCTCCTTCATCGCGTCGGGGTTGATGGAACGTACCGCGTTGAGCGCGGGCCCCCGGGAGTTGAGGGCCTGTATGCGTTCCAGGTACGCCTTGGTGAGCTTGGTGCTGGAGATCTTGCCGGAGCTGAGGAGACCGTCCAACTGGGCCACGGTCGCCGTTCCGAGATCGATGGACAGCGGTCTCTCGGAGTGACGACCGGTCGCTCCGGCTCTGGACGTGGTCACCGACGCTGTGCCGGCGACCATCAGCACAGCCATGGCGAGGGCTACGGCGTGACGCCGGTCGAACCGTTCACGAGCTGAGCTTGTTCTTTAACCTCCGGCCGTCCCGTACCGACGCAGGTTGATCTCGGTTCAGACTTGGTGCGAGG
>NZ_BMMV01000004.1:0-293965 GCF_014646115.1 Streptomyces camponoticapitis
GGATCGAGACCGAGTTCGTCAACACCATCCCCGCCTTCACCACCCCCGGCGACACCGACACCGACGACACCGACGACGGACCCGGACGTGGCACCGTCGTTGTCGAAGTGGGCGGGAGGCGGCTGGAGGTCGTCATCCCCTCCTCACTGGGAATGAGCCTCAGCCGTACGGGAGTCGGCGCCGGCTCACTGCCCAGGCGACGGAGCACCCGGCGCTCCACCGCAGTGGCATCGGGCGACACCCTGGCCTCTCCCATGCAGGGCACGATCGTGAAGGTGGCGGTCGAGGAGGGCCAGCAGGTCGAGGAGGGCGCCCTCGTCGTCGTACTCGAAGCCATGAAGATGGAACAGCCCCTCAACGCCCACCGCTCCGGCACCGTCAAGGGCCTCACCGCCGAGATCGGCGCCTCACTCACCTCGGGCGCCACCATCTGTGAAATCAAGGACTGATCCGCACGGTAGAACCGGTCGGTCGCCGTTAGGAATCCGAATTCTGACGCGATCTGACCATTCCCTGACATCGGCCCCCCTTGAAGCCAACTCCCAAGGCGGAGACCCTTGTTCTGCTGTTCTGTATATTCCGCGCTCAGGGCTCTGCTGCCCGAGCAATTCGGTTGTGGAGGAGAGAAGTCAAATGCACAGCACCCTGATTGTGGCTCGGATGGACCCTGAGTCGAATGTCGATGTCGCGAAGCTCTTCACGAATTTCGACGCCACTGAGATGCCGCACCTCATGGGCACTCGGCGCCGCCAGCTGTTCTCCTACCGGGGCCTCTACTTCCACCTCCAGGACTTCGACGCCGACAACGGCGGCGAGTTGATCGAGCGCGCGAAGACCGACCCGCGCTTCGTCGGCATCAGCGAGGACCTGAAGCCCTTCATCGAGGCGTACGACCCCGCGACGTGGCGCTCACCCGCCGACGCGATGGCCACGCGCTTCTACAACTGGGAGGCGTCCGCGTGAGGGGCCGACGCGTCGTCATCACCGGCATCGAGGTCCTGGCGCCCGGCGGCATCGGGGCGAAGAGCTTCTGGAGCCTGCTGAGCGAGGGCCGCACAGCGACCAGGGGGATCACCTTCTTCGACCCGGCGCCGTTCCGCTCGCGGGTGGCGGCGGAGATCGACTTCGACCCGGAGGAGCACGGCCTGCGTCCGCAGGAGATCCGCCGTATGGACCGGGCCGCGCAGTTCGCCGTCGTCGCCGCGCGCGGCGCCGTCGAGGACAGCGGCATTGAGCTGGACGAGCTCGACCCGTACCGTATCGGCGTCACCATCGGCAGCGCCGTCGGCGCGACGATGGGCCTCGACGACGAGTACCGGGTCGTCAGCGACGGCGGCCGACTCGACCTCGTCGACCACCACTACGCCGTCCCCCACCTCTACAACCATCTGGTGCCCAGCTCCTTCGCGACCGAGGTCGCGTGGGCCGTCGGCGCCGAGGGGCCGAGCACCGTGGTCTCCACGGGCTGCACCTCCGGCATCGACTCGGTCGGCCACGCCGTCGAGCTGATCCGGGAGGGCACCGCCGACGTGGTGATCGCGGGTTCGTCCGACGCCCCCATCTCACCGATCACCATGGCCTGTTTCGACGCGATCAAGGCGACCACACCGCGCCACGACGAGCCGGAGCGCGCCTCGCGTCCCTTCGACAACACCCGTAACGGGTTCGTACTCGGTGAGGGCGCGGCGGTGTTCGTCCTGGAGGAGCTGGAGAGCGCGCGGCGACGGGGGGCGCACATCTACGCGGAGATCGCGGGATACGCCACGCGAAGCAACGCGTACCACATGACCGGTCTGCGCCCCGACGGCCTGGAGATGGCCGAGGCGATCCGGGTCGCGCTCGACGAGGCCCGGATGGATCCGACGGAGATCGACTACATCAACGCCCATGGCTCCGGTACGAAGCAGAACGACAGGCACGAGACCGCCGCGTTCAAGAAGAGCCTCGGCGATCACGCCTACCGGACCCCGGTGAGCTCCATCAAGTCGATGGTCGGGCACTCGCTCGGCGCCATCGGCTCGATCGAGATCGCCGCATCCGCCCTCGCGATGGAGCACAACGTGGTGCCGCCCACCGCGAATCTTCAGACACCGGACCCCGAGTGCGATCTCGACTATGTGCCGGTGACGGCTCGCGACCAGCTGACCGATGCGGTGCTCTCCGTCGGCAGTGGCTTCGGTGGATTCCAGAGCGCGATAGTGCTGGCCCGACCCGAGAGGAGCCCCGCATGACCACCTCGGTGGTAGTGACCGGTCTGGGCGTGGTGGCCCCCAACGGCCTTGGTGTACGGGAGTACTGGTCGGCGACGCGCGGTGGCAGGAGCGGCATCGGCCGCGTCACCCGCTTCGACCCGTCGCAGTACCCGTCCCGGCTCGCGGGCGAGATTCCCGCCTTCACGGCCAAGGACCATCTGCCGAGCAGGCTGCTCTCCCAGACCGACCGGATGACCAGGCTCGCCCTGGTGGCCACGGACTGGGCGCTCGCCGACGCCGGGGTGAAGCCGGAGGATCTGCCTGAGTTCGACATGGGCGTCATCACGGCCAGTTCGTCCGGCGGCTTCGAGTTCGGCCAGAACGAGCTCCAGAAGCTGTGGAGCAAGGGCAGTCAGCACGTCAGCGCGTACCAGTCCTTCGCCTGGTTCTACGCGGTCAACAGCGGCCAGATCTCGATCCGTAACGGTATGAAGGGCCCCAGCGGCGTGGTCGTCAGCGACCAGGCCGGCGGGCTCGACGCCATGGCGCAGGCGCGCAGGCAGATCCGTAAGGGCACCCGGCTCGTCGTCTCCGGCGCCGTCGACGCGTCGATCTGCCCCTGGGGCTGGGTCGCTCAGATCGCGGGCGGCCGGCTGAGCACGAGCGACGAACCCGCCCGCGCGTATGTGCCGTTCGACGCGGGAGCGCGGGGGCATGTGCCGGGGGAGGGCGGCGCGATCCTCATCCTGGAGGACGCCGTGGCCGCGCGCGGCCGTGGCGCGAAGATCTACGGCGAGATCTCCGGGTACGGCGCGACGATCGACCCCCGGCCGGGCAGCGACCGCGAGCCGGGACAGCGCAAGGCGATCGAACTCGCCCTGGCCGACGCGGGTGTGGAGCCCGGTGACGTCGACGTGGTGTTCGCCGACGCGGCGGCCGTGCCGGAGCTGGACCGTACGGAGGCCGAGGCGATCTCCGCGGTCTTCGGCCCGCGCGGCGTCCCGGTCACCGTTCCCAAGACGATGACCGGCCGGCTCTACTCCGGCGCGGCCCCGCTGGATGTCGCGGCGGCGCTGCTGGCCATCGAGGAGGGGCTGATCCCGCCCACGGTGAACGTCGAGCCGGCCCCCGAGCACGATCTGGACCTCGTCACGTCCCAGCCCCGCACCGCCGAGGTGCGGACCGCGCTGGTGCTGGCGCGGGGCCAGGGCGGATTCAACTCCGCGATGGTCGTTCGGGCCGTCGACTGATCCGGCCCCGCACCGCCCATGAGCAGCGCCGCCGACCCGTCCTCCCCTCGTCGGTAATGGCGGCGCTCGCCGGCCGTGCCGTTGTCGTGCCCCGTCCCCCGCGGCCGGCGTACGGCACGGCCGGCCCATCGGGAAAGGGAAGAGCCCTCATGGCATTCGCTCTCCGGAGTTCACTGAATTCAGTTGCGGTCGAAGGGTGTTGACAGCGAATTCACCATGAAGCGGATCAAGTGCTTCCACTTGGCTGGCCGAGAGAAAACGCGCATTTGTCCATTTTGTGGTGCGGGTTGTTATGGGTATTTCGCACCTAACTTGTCCGTTTCTGGGTGGTGTTGTGGCCGGGTGGTTGCACTGCGGGCCCGTGATGTGTGTCACAGCTTCGGCGGCCCGTGTGTCTCGCGGTCCCACCCCACCTCCCGTGCCGCAAAAGAAAGTTGAGTCCTGAACGGCCTCGCCGGAATTTGAATTGACCCGCCCCGGATCGGTGAATGGCGGGGCGCCGTGAATTCAGGACTTGTTTCGCCCGGACCTTCTCGCTTACGTTCTCGTCATTCCGGGCGGAACGCCGAATCCTGCCGCTGTCCGGAAACCGCACCCAACCACTCATGTACGGCAGGAGCGGGGGACCCAGGTAAGTCGCCGATTCGTTACCGCGGACCGGCTTGGGGTGAAGTCGCGCCCACAGCGCGGCCGGGCATCTCCCGCCCGAACCCGACAGCTCACCTCGCAGGCGACGGAGAGGATTTCGTCATGCCCGCAGAGGGTAAGCACCGCCGTTCCCGCACCAGTCCGCTCGCCCGCCGGCTCATCGCCGTCGGCACGGGTGGTGCCGCACTCGCCCTGCCCCTGGTGACCGCCACCACGGCGGGCGCCGCCCCCGCCCCGCAGCACGTCAAGGCCGCCCCGGCCGCCGTCCAGAAGGTGACCCACACGGTCGTCAAGGGCGAGTCACTGGCCAAGATCGCGAAGGCTCGTTCGGTGAGCGGCGGCTGGCAGGCGGTGTACAAGACCAACCGCGCCGCCGTCGGCGACAACCCCTCGCTCATCCACCCCGGCCTCAAGCTGAAGCTCGCCGGGAAGCCGAAGGCCGCCGGGTCGGCATCGACCGGAACCGCCTCGACCGAGAACGCGTCCGGGGGCAAGACCACCGAGGCCGTCGAGACCGCTGCCAAGACCTACACCAACGACCTCGACGGCTGGATCCGGGAGGCGCTGGACGTCATGGCGCAGAACGGCATACCCGGTTCGTACGACGGCATCCACCGCAACATCATGCGCGAGTCCGCGGGCAACCCCCAGGCCATCAACAACTGGGACTCCAACGCCGCGGCCGGCACCCCCTCGAAGGGCCTGCTCCAGGTCATCGACCCGACGTTCCAGGCGTACCACGTGCCCGGCACGTCGACCGACAGCTACGACCCGGTCGCCAACATCACCGCGGCGTGCAACTACGCGGCCGACCGTTACGGCTCGATCGACAACGTCAACGGTCCCTACTAGACCGACAGCGGCTGTCACCCACCGCCCGCCGGCCGGACCGCACCAGCGGCCCGGCCGGCGTCCGGCGTGCGGGGCGCTTGTGCGGTCAGCCCCGGGGTCCGGGCGGGGACACCGCTACGTGTGGGCCCCGCCCTCCGGTGCGGCCGTCAGGTCCGCCGCCAGTTCCTCCACGCGCGCCCGCCACGTCGTCAGCGCCGCATCCGTGTCGAAGTCGCGCGGGCCGGTCTGGGTGAGCACCAGCCGGGGCCCGTGACCCGTCCCCGTCCCCAGCTCCCAGCGGACCTCGCCCTCCGGGTGCCAGGCGTACGTGAGGAGTCCCGGCGCGCGTACCGCCGTGACCGGGCCCGCCGGGACCTTGGCGGCGGTGAAGCCCACAGGCGCCGGTGAACCCGTCAACGGCTCGACGCCGCCGGTCAGTCGGGCCCAGACCGTCTCGGCCGGGCGTACGAGCTGCCGCTCGAACCGGACCCGTCGCCCGCCGTCCCCGGTCTCCTCGACCCGGCCCCGCGTCAGCTCGTCGAACCGGGCCAGATACGCCTCGTGCAGCGCCCCGCGCGTGTCCTGCTCGACGTCGACGGGGCCGCCGTCCAGCACCTGCCCCAGCGCGGTGACGCAGATCTGCCAGCCGGACGCGAAGCTCGCCGCCCCGAACCGGTCGCCGAAGGTGTGTACGAGGAGGAGCCGCGAGCCGTCCCCGTCAGGGGTGATCTCCCAGCTCAGGTGGTCCTCGTCCCAGGTGAACGCGAAGAGGCGCGGCTCGTCGGCGTCGGTGACCCTCCCGGTCATGCCGGGGCCGGGGTCGCCGGGGAAGTGGAAGCCGATCTCGCCGCCCGGCCGCAGGTCGACGCTCACCTCGGAGGGAAACCACCGCGCGAGGTGGGCGGGCTGCGTGATCGCGTCCCAGACCCGCTGCGGCGGATGGGCGAGCTGTCGCTCCATGCGCAGCGCGGTCCGCCCGTCGCCCGCGCCGGAGAGGGAGGAGGAGAAGCCCTGCTCGTCGGGCGGGGCGGGGCCGTCGGGGTGCGGAGTCATGAGGAATCGTCCTCCATCGCGTCGAGATGCCGTTCGAGCGCGTCGAGCCTGCCGGTCCACAGATGCCGGTAGTGCGCGAGCCAGGCGTCGAGTTCTGCCAGGGGCTCCGGGGTCAGTTCGTACCACCGGCGCTGGGCGTCCTGCCGGACCCGCACCAGACCCGCGTCCCTCAGCACCCGCAGATGCTTGGACGTCCCGGGCTGGCTCAGGCCGAGCCGGTCGGTCAGCTCACCGACCAGATGCGGGCGCTCCAGGAGCAGATCGAGGATCTTGCGCCTGCTCGGCTCCGCGAGCACGTCGAACGGTATGGGCATGCCTCGACCATACCCATCCAGTTATATAACCGCAAGGTTATGTAAGGGGTGTGCTCAGCGCCATCAGCCAGTCCATCGCCGCCGGACACGTGTCGAGGACCGAGATGTGCCCGTCATCGGGCCGTACCCACAGCTCCGCCCGGGGGAGCCCGGCGAGCAGCCACCCGGCGTGCGCGGACGGCACGACCCGGTCGAGGCTGCCCTGCACGAGCAGTACGGGCGCGGCCACCTCCGCCAGGTCGAAGCCCCACGCGGTCGCGAAGGCCACGTCGTCGTCGATCAGCCCGTCCGGGCCTGCCTGCCCCGCCTTCACCGCGTCGGCGCCCAGCGACGACCACGCGCCCTCCAGCGCGGCGTAGTCGGCGGCGGTGAAGTTCGCGGGGTCGAACTCGTCCGTCGCGGCATACAGTTCGCGCGCCTCGCGCCCGTCGGCGGCCGCCCGCAGCCCGCCGGGCGACGCCATTCCCTCGTACCAGTCGAAGTCCTCCGTGTACGGCGCGAGGCCCGCGAGGCAGACCGCTCCCGTCACCCGGTCCGGCAGCAGCGCGGCGCACGCCAGCGCGTGCGGACCCCCACCGGACGCCCCCATCACCGCGAACGACCGCACGCCGAGCGTGTCAGCGATCCGGGCCACGTCGTCCGCCGCGGCGGCCACGTTCCGGCCCGGCCGCGGGTTCGAACCTCCGTAGCTGGGGCGGCCGTACGACACCAGCCGGATGCCGCGCTCGGCGGCCGCGCTGAGCAGCGGCCCCAGCGGGGCGCCGGTCTGCGGCGACCCGTGGTGCCAGACGACGGTCGGCCCGGGCCCGTCGACACCCTCACCGCTGTCGTACGTCCGCAGGGTGCGCCCGTCGCTCAGCTTCACGTCCTGTTCGATGACCACCGTCCCACCCTACGGCGCACGGCCCGCCCGGCTCAGCAGATCCCGTCCCCGGGCTTGGGGTTGCCCAGCGCGAACAGCGGGCGCAGCCGTATCCCCGCCCAGGTCCCCAGCAGCGCGGTGGCGCCCCAGATCCACCCGTGCAGACTGCCCGAAGCGATGCCGGCGAGGTAGGCGCCGATGTTGCAGCCGCCCGCCAGCCGGGCGCCGATCCCCATGAGTACCCCGCCGAGCACCGCGGCCACGGCGGTGCGGCCGGGGATGCCCCGGTGCAGCGCCCAGGTCCCGCCGAGCGAGGCGGCGACCGCCGCGCCGATCATGATGCCGATGTCGGTCAGGCTGTTCTTGTCCTTCAGCACGGGCCCGGCGAACATCTCGGCGTTGCCCGGCTGCTGCCAGAACGACCAGTTGGCGGGGTTGCCGCCGAGCGCGTCGACGACCCGCGATCCCCACAGGCTGAACGCACTCGTGACACCCCAGGGACCGCCGGACACCAGCAGTACCCCCGCGCCCAGCACGGCCAGCGCCAGCGCGCCGGCGACCAGCGGCCACGAGCCGCGCGGTACCCGGGCCGCGCCCTTGGCGCTGGGCGGGGTGCTGATGGGCGGCGGGTTGCGGCGGGCCTGGACGCGGCGGCTCACCAGCACGATGAGGCCCAGTACGGCGATCGTCACCGCCCACGAACCGAACCAGCCGACGTGGTCGGACAGCACCACCGGATCGAGCGCCGGCAGGTCCTTCCAGAGGTCGAACTGCCAGGCGGCGACGGTCGATCCGACGATGAACCCACCGAGCGTCAGCACGATGGACGACTGCCCCGAGCCCACGGCGAACAGCGTCCCCGAGGCGCACGCGCCACCGAGCTGCATACCGACGGCGAACACGAACGCCCCGACGAGCAGCCCGACACCGAGCGGCCCGGCCGACGGCGCGGGTACGGAGCCGAACAGCCCCGTGCCGCTGCCGATGATCAGCGCGAAGAGCGTGGCGGTGGTGCCGAGGAGCAGGGCGTGGGCGCGCAGCCCCTGCCCGTTGCCGACGGCGACCAACTGCCGCCAGGCGGAGGTGAATCCGAAGCGCGAGTGGAAGAGCGCGAGCCCGAGACCCAGCCCGAGCAGGAGGAGGGAGCCGGGCTTGGCGCCGTGCGTCGACCACACGTACGCGGTCAGCGCGACGGCCAGCAGCCCGGATATGACGAGCGGCACGCGACGCACGGGGGGCGCCGGCTCGGCCTCGGGGGCGGGTGAGGAGGTCGGGGAGGGAACGAGCAGCGCGGCGGGGATCGCCCGGCGCGGGGGAGCGGTGGTGGTCACGACTGTTCTCCGAAGTCGGCGGACGGCGGCGGGGTTCGGGGGCTCGGGGTTCGACTCAGGAACAACAGAGGTTGTCGTCGACGCACCACACCGAGTTCGCGAAGCACGCGAGACAGAGGAGACGGGCGGGTGCGGACATGGCGGCGAGACTAGCGCGAGCACTCGATTCCATGCACACGTATCTCACGGATCGGACAGTGCGTCCATGATCCGGATTTGCTACCGCGCCTGACACGGCCCGCGGGGGCCGCTGACGGCGCTCAGGGCCGGCGCGGACGGCGAAGGGTCAGCCACCGCAGCGACGCGAGGCCGAGCGCCGTCATCATGCGCTCCAGTCGCGGATCCGTACCCGGATCCGCCGAATCCATCGAGCACGCCGCCGCCAGCAGAAACCCCGCCTGCGCCGAGATGAGCACGTCCACCGCCGCCGGATCGACACCGCGCAGCAGCGGATGACGCGCGGCGTACGGCTCCGGGTCGAGCCCGCTCAGCGCAACGCTGCCGAGCAGCATCACCAGATCCGCGTACGCGGGCCCCGTCCACGCGTGCGGCCAGTCCACCACCACGACACGCTCCTCCGTAAGAAGGACGTTGAACGGATACAGATCCCCGTGCGTCAGCGTCTCCCCGGCGATCACCTCCGGCAGCCGCGTCTCCAGAGCGAGATGGCGATCCAACTCGCCCGCCGCGTCCGGAGCGACCACGCCCAGCTTCGCCAGCGACCGAGGGCTGTCCGCCAGTCGCCCCCAACCCCCCAACCGGGCACCCGCGCCGGGGGAGTCGAGACCCGGCGAAGGCGTCAGCCCCTCCGCGAGACCGGTCAACGCGTGGAGCACCCGCTCCAACTCGTCCCCCCGCCAAGGCTGTACGGGCAACGCCCCCTCCACGTCCTCGAACACGAGCGCCACCCACCCCCGATCGTCGTAGGACCCCAGCAGCCTCGGGACGGGAACCCCGTACGGCAGCCCGCCGTTCACCACGACCTCGCGCCGGTGGAACGCCGCCACACCCGGCGCCGCCCCCGCGTCGACGGCCTTGGCGAACGCCCTGCGCCCGTCGGCCAACTCCAGCCGCGCCGCGAGCCCGTCGGAGAATCCGCCCGGCCGGCTCCCCGCCTCGACCACCCGCCCCCCGAGCACGTCCTCGATGCCCGCCCGCACGGACGAGGGGAGCGCATGCCACGGCAGGCGCCGGCTGCCGGTGGACTCGGGCGCGGACGCGTTGTCATGGGTCGTCATGTGTCTCCTGAGGTCGAAATGGAGTCGAGGCGTGAATTCCGTTTACCCGCCCGAAATAAATCCCGTGAAGCCGTGCAACCCTCGGGCAAGATCCCGTGTCTGCCTATGTGTTCGGAAGTAATTCCAGCAGACAGCATCGGGCCCAATAGCCGAGCGGTAGCCGCCACTGGCGGGCCCGTGGGTTTACTGCGCCCTTGTGCTCAGAGAAAGGTGTTCTTATGCGCTACACCAAGCGCGCGGTCGTGGCTGCCGCCTGCGCATTCGCACTGATCCCGGCGGGCGCGGCGTTCGCGGGAGACGGCCCGGCACCGCAGCCGTCGAAGTCCGCCAAGGCGAAGTCCACCGCGCCCAGCGAGGCGGGAAACCCGGCGAGCGCGAAAGCGCGGGTGGCGGGAGTCTGTGCCGACGCGTACCAGGTCGGAAAGACAGCTTACATCGACAGGGCCGGTGCGCACATCGCCTCGGTGAAGCAGTTCTACTCGAAGTCCTGCAACGAGAATTACGGATATCTCTGGGTCTGGGATTCATTCCGTAACGTCAACAAGGATTACGACGTGAGCGTCGCGGTCTACAGCTACACCAAGGACGACTACTTCGGCGGGCAGGAGTGGACCGACCACAACGCCCAGGAGTTCTGGTCCCTGGGCGCCGACACGGTGAAGGACTGCACCTCGGCGGTCGGCTCCCTCCGCCGTGCGGGCGATCCGCTCGCGGGCCAGGCGGCCAGCCAGAAGATGTGCTGAGGCGGTTCTGACGCGGATGGGGTGGCCCGGGAACGCTCGGGGCCGCCCCATCAACGCGTCGGTGTACGTACCGACTCCGCACGAGGGGACCTGAGGCGCTACGGTGGAAAGCAAGTACTTACTTGCCGCCTTCTGGAGCGCCGATGCCGGACACCCGCTCGCGGATACTGAGCGAGGCGATGCGCCTGTTCGGAGAGCTCGGCTACACCGGCACCACGATCGCGAAGATCGAGGCGGCGGCCGGCCTCTCCCCGGGGTCGGGCGCGCTGTACAAGCACTTCCGCAGCAAGAAGGACATCCTGAGCGTCGGGATTCGTGAGCGCATCCGTACGAAGGACGCGCTCACCACGCTCCTCAGTACGGAGGACCCGGCACCCGCGACCGCTTCGGCGACCCCGCGCGCGCTGCTGCGCGCCGTCGCCAGGTCCGGGCTCGAACGGCTGGCGTACGAGCGGGACGTGAACCGCATCCTGGTCCGGGACCTGGCCGCGTTCCCGGAACTGCTGGAGGAGTTCCGTACCGCCGAGGTCGCGCGGAACCACGCCGCGCTCACCCAACTCCTCGAAGCCCAGGCGCAGTCCCACGCCTCCGCCGCCGACTGGTCCGCCGTCGCCGCGATCCTCCAGGACGCCCTCTCGCACTACTGGCTGATGGCCGACATCTACGGCGGCGTCCATCCGACCGGCGTCACCGAGAACGCCTATCTGGACACGCTCACCGACCTGGCTCTCGCCCTCATCCCCACCCCGCCTCTTCCGAAGGAGGAGTCATGAAGGTTCTCCTCGCCGGAGCCTCCGGCACCCTCGGCCACTTCCTCGTACCCCAGCTCATGGCGGCGGGACATGAGGTCATCGCCGTCACCCGCTTCCCGGAGTCCGCCGAGCGGCTCAGGCGGGGTGGCGCGAGCGCCGTGCTGGCGGATGTGCTCGACCGGAGCGCGCTGCTGGCCGCTCTGGAGGGACTGAGCGCGGACGCCGTCGTCCATGAGCTCACGGCGCTGACCAAGGCGCCGCTGCGCTACGCCGACCTGGAGCCGACCAACCGGCTTCGGGTGGAGGGGACCCGTAACCTCCTGGACGCGGGACGGCAGATGGGCGCGACCCGCTTTGTGACGCAGTCGATGTTCCTCGGGTACGGCTTCCGGGACCTGGGGTCCGAACCGCTCACGGAGGACGCGCCGTTCGCCGTGCCCACGGGTGCCAAGACGGATCCGGTGCTCGCGGCGCTGAAGTCCACCGAGGACCAGGTGCTCGGTGCCGGGCCGGGGATCGCGGGCACGGCCCTGCGCTACGGCCTCTTCTACGGAGGCGACAGCGAACTCTTCGCCGCGATGATGAGCAGGCGCCGCCTCCCGGTGCCGTTCGGGCGCACGGGGACCCTCGCGCTGATCCACCACAAGGACGCGGCGTCGGCGACCGTCGCCGCGCTGGAGCGGGGAGCCGGCGGGCGGGTCTACAACGTCGTGGACAACACGCCCGCCACGTGGCGCGAGTTGATGGAGGAGATCGCCCGTACGACCCGTACCCCCGGGCCGATCGTCCTGCCCGCCGCACTGATCCGGCTCGCCGCGCCGTACATCGGCCAGGTGATGACCCGCATCAACGTGCGGGTCTCCAACGAGCGGGCCCGTACGGAGCTTGGCTGGACGCCGCGCTTCCCGGGATACCGGGAAGGTCTGGCGGCCAACATGGCCACCGCCGGCGGTCACGGCGTGTAGCGCAGACCGTCCAGCAGCAGGTCGAGCAGGCGCCCGGCCTGCTCGCGCATGTTCTTGTCACCCGCGGCGAGGGCGACGCCGCTGACGCTGACCAGGATGTCGTCGGCGTCGACATCCTTACGGAGGGTGCCGTCCGCGGCCCCGGCGTCGAGCAGCAGCCTGATCGCGGAGCCGAGCAGCTCGCGGCTCCGCGCGTAGGGGTTTCCGCCGGAGGCGATGACCGCGCGCAGCGCGTCGGCCATGCCTGACTTGGCGATCATGAAGTCGATGTAGCGGTCCATCCACGCCCGTGTCGCCTCGACCGGGGCCAGCTCGTCGAGGAGCGCGGGCGCGGCGTCGCAGACGGCCGTCAGCTCGTTGCGGTAGACCGCCTCGACCAGCGCTTCGCGGGTGGGGAAGTGCCGGTAGAGCGTGCCGATGCCGACCCCGGCGTCCTTGGCGATCGCGTCCAGGGTCGGGCCTCCGGCCCCGTCGCTCTCCGACAGCAGTCGCATCGCCGAGGCGAGGACGAGCTCGCGATTGCGCCGGGCATCGGCGCGCAAAGGCCGGTCGGCGCTGGCTGCCACGAGGTCCTCCCTGTCTCCGACGGCTGGTCGCCCGTCTCCGTAATCCCGGCTCGAACGTAGCCCAGGGTCGGGCTCGCTTGTCAAACGGAGCCTCCTCCGATTAGCGTGATGGCGAACGGAGGATCCTCCGTTTAAGTGTACGGCCGAGCGCCGTACCGGCCGTACCGAGCCATGTATGAAGAGGACCGTCATGACGCACCCCGACCGGATCATCACCCCGTTCAACCGCGAGACCACCGCCACCGAGGTCATCGACGGCATCGACCTGACCGGCAAGCGCGCCGTCGTCACCGGCGGCGCCTCCGGTATCGGTGTTGAGACCGCCCGCGCGCTGGCGTCCGCGGGCGCCGACGTCACGCTCGCCGTACGCGACATCGCGGCCGGGGAGCGCACGGCCGCCGACATCACCGCCACGACCGGCAACCCCCTCGTGTCGGTCGCCCCGATCGAACTGGCCGACCGTTCGTCGGTCGCGGCGTTCGCCGAGGCCTGGGAGGGGCCGCTGCACATCCTCGTCAACAACGCGGGTGTCATGGCGGAGCCGCTGAACCGCACCCCCGAGGGCTGGGAGCACCAGTTCGCCACGAACCACCTGGGCCACTTCGGGCTGGCGCTCGGACTGCGTGACGCGCTGGCCCAGGCGGGCAACGCGCGCATCGTGTCGGTGAGTTCGAGCGCCCACCTGCGCTCGCCCGTCGTCTTCGACGACATCCACTTCGCCAACCGCGAGTACGAGCCGTGGTCGGCGTACGGCCAGTCCAAGACCGCCAACATCCTCTTCGCCGTCGAGGCCACCAAGCGCTGGGCCGCGGACGGGATCACCGCCAACGCCCTGATGCCGGGCGGTATCCGCACCAATCTCCAGCGCCACCAGAACGGGAACCCCGACTTCGAGAGGCTGGTCGAGGGCGCCAGGTGGAAGACCGCCGAGCAGGGCGCCGCCACCTCGGTCCTCGTCGCGGTCTCACCGCTCCTGAAGGGCATCGGCGGCCGGTACTTCGAGGACGTCACCGAGGCCGGGCCGAACGTGCCGCCGGCCGGTGACGGCGTCGCCGACTACGCCCTGGACCCGGAGGCCGCGGCCCGGCTGTGGGAGGCGTCGCGGGAGATGCTCGCGAGCTGAGGCGGTCCACCGCACGGTCCGCACACCGGATCAGGAACCGGTCAGGATCGGAGAAGCGCCCATCATCCGGCCGCACTAGCGTGAGGGCAAGACGAACGCGCCTCACGGACGGAGCGACGATGAGCAGGAACACGGGGACGGACGCACGGGCGAAGTCCGGGACGGACGCGCCCCACGCCGTCGGCAGCCACGGAGTGATCCGGGTGCACGGCGCGCGGGTGAACAACCTCAAGGACGTCAGCGTCGAGATCCCGAAACGCCGGCTGACGGTCTTCACCGGTGTCTCCGGCTCGGGCAAGAGCTCCCTCGTCTTCGGCACCGTCGCCGCCGAGTCCCAGCGGCTGATCAACGAGACGTACAGCACCTTCGTGCAGGGCTTCATGCCCACGCAGGCGCGGCCGGAGGTGGACGTACTCGAAGGGCTGACGACCGCGATCATCGTCGATCAGCAGCGGATGGGTGCCGACCCGCGCTCCACGGTCGGCACCGCCACTGACGCCAACGCGATGCTCCGCATCCTCTTCAGCCGGCTCGGCAAGCCCCACATCGGCGCGCCCGGCGCGTTCGCCTTCAACGTCGCCTCCGTCCGGGCGAGCGGTGCGATCACGGTCGAACGCGGCAACCGCAAGACCGTGAAGGCGACCTTCAACCGCACCGGCGGCATGTGCACCCGCTGCGAGGGACGGGGGGCGGTCTCGGACATCGACCTCGCCCAGCTCTACGACGACACGAAGTCGCTCGCCGAGGGCGCGTTCACCATCCCCGGCTGGAAGTCGGACAGCTTCTTCACCGTGCGCCTCTACGCGGAGTCGGGGCTCCTCGATCCGCACAAGCCGATCCGTAAGTTCACGAAGCAGGAGATGCGGGACTTCCTCTACCGGGAGCCGACCAAGGTCAAGGTCGAGGGCGTGAACCTCACCTTCGAGGGACTGATCCCCAAGATCCAGAAGTCGTTCCTCTCCAAGGACCGGGAGGCGATGCAGCCGCACATCCGGGACTTCGTGGACCGGGCGGTCACCTTCACCACCTGCCCCGAGTGCGACGGCACCCGGCTCAGCGAGGAGGCGAGATCCTCGAAGATCGAGGGCATCAGCATCGCCGACGCCTGCGCCATGCAGATCAGCGACCTCGCGGAGTGGGTACGCGCCCTGGACGAACCGTCGGTCGCGCCGCTGCTGGAGTCGCTGGGCGGCACGCTCGACTCGTTCGTCGAGATCGGACTCGGCTATCTCGGCCTCGACCGCGCCTCGGGCACCCTGTCGGGCGGCGAGGCGCAGCGCGTCAAGATGATCCGCCACCTCGGCTCCTCGCTCACCGATGTCACCTACGTCTTCGACGAGCCGACGATCGGGCTCCACCCCCACGACATCAGCCGGATGAACGACCTGCTGCTGCGGCTGCGCGACAAGGGCAACACGGTGCTCGTCGTGGAGCACAAGCCGGAGACCATCGCGATCGCCGACCATGTCGTCGACCTCGGCCCAGGGGCCGGCTCGGAGGGCGGCACCGTCTGCTTCGAGGGGACCGTCGACGGGCTGCGGGGTGCGGGGACCATCACCGGCCGCCACTTCGACGACCGGGCCGCCCTCAAGGACACGGTGCGCCAACCCACCGGCGCACTGGAGATCCGCGGGGCGACGACCCACAACCTGCGCTCCGTCGACGTCGACATCCCGCTCGGTGTGCTGACGGTCGTCACCGGCGTCGCGGGCTCCGGCAAGAGCTCGCTCGTGCACGGGTCACTGGTCAACGGCGCGCGGGGCCCGGCGGGCGCGGGCGACCCGGGTGTGGTCTCCGTCGGGCAGGGCGCGATCCGCGGCTCGCGGCGGAGCAACCCCGCGACGTACACCGGACTCCTCGACCCGATCCGCAAGGCGTTCGCCAAGGCCAACGGTGTGAAACCGGCGCTGTTCAGCGCCAACTCCGAAGGCGCCTGCCCCAACTGCAACGGCGCCGGCGTCGTCTACACCGACCTCGCCATGATGGCGGGCGTCGCCACCGTCTGCGAGGAGTGCGAGGGCAAGCGGTTCCAGGCGTCGGTGCTGGACCACCACCTCGGCGGACGCGACATCAGCGAGGTGCTCGCCATGTCGGTCGCCCGGGCCGAGGAGTTCTTCGGCTCCGGCGAGGCGCACACACCGGCCGCGCACCGCGTCCTCGGCCGGCTCGACGACGTCGGACTCGGCTACCTCACCATCGGCCAGCCCCTCACCACCCTCTCCGGCGGCGAGCGGCAGCGGCTCAAGCTGGCCACACACATGGCGGACAAGGGCGGTGTCTACGTCCTCGACGAGCCGACCGCCGGCCTGCATCTCGCCGACGTCGAGCAACTGCTCGGCCTGCTCGACCGGCTCGTCGAGTCCGGCAAGTCGGTCATCGTCGTCGAACACCACCAGGCGGTGATGGCACACGCCGACTGGATCATCGACCTCGGCCCCGGCGCCGGCCACGACGGCGGCCGGATCGTCTTCGAGGGCACACCCGCCGACCTCGTGGCGGACCGCTCCACCCTCACCGGCCGGCACCTCGCGGCGTACGTCGGCGCCTGACCTGCCTTCCCGCGGCTTCCTCCGGCCGGCGCCCCGCTGACCGGCCTTCCACGTTCCTCGCGCAACTGGCCCGTGTCGCTGTTGGGCCGAACGGGTGAGGAGCGGGAGTATGGCCGGATGAAGACACAGCACGCGGGCGGGGTGATCCGGTGAGCAGATACGGCGGGTACGACAGGTACGACGCCACCGACGAGCAGTGGGAGGGCCTGGCTCAGGTCGTCCCACTGCGGGGCCGCAACGAATGGCCCTCACGCGTCGACCATCGCGCGATCCCGGACGAGTACGAGGCCGAGCAGCGGCGATTCGTCGTCCTGCGGGTGCGGGTGTTCGCCGACGCGCGTGAGGTCGCGGAGTATCTGATCGCGCAGATCCCGGTGCTCCTCGACCTGACCGGCGCGGACACGGACGTGGCCAAGCGGATCCTGGACTTCAGCAGCGGTGTCGTATTCGGGCTCGGCAGCGGAATGCACCGGGTCGAGCGCAACGTCTTCCTCCTCGCGCCCGTCGGCACCGAGGTCGAGGGCATCGCGGCGGCGGCGGCCCAGCAGCCGTGACGGGAACCCTGATACATCTGGGTCCGTGACCGAACAACTTGATGTACGGAAATTGCAGCGCCGGCTGGTGGAGTTCGCGGCGGCGCGTGAGTGGGAGCCGTACCACACACCGAAGAACCTGGCCGCGGCGCTGAGCGTCGAGGCCTCCGAACTGCTGGAGATCTTCCAGTGGTTGACCCCCGAGCAGTCGGCGCGGGTGATGGAGGACCCCGAGTCGGCGCATCGCGTGCGGGACGAGGTCGCGGATGTGCTGGCGTATCTGCTCCAGTTCTGCGACGTGTTGGGGGTCGACGCGCTGAGCGCGCTCGCCGAGAAGATCGACCGGAATGAGCTGCGCTTCCCGCGGAGCGCCCCCGGCGCCTGATCCCGCATCTCCGTCGTCGTCGCGGTCGTCAAGGTCCTCGCGGTCCTCGTCGTCCTCGTCGTCGTACGGGGCTCCGTACGACTCCGCGTCCGGGTCCGGGCCCGCGTCCACATCAGACCGACTCGTCACTCTGCGGAGTGGCCGAGTTATCCACAACTGGCTTCCTGTCCACAGATTTCCGAATTCCTCTGGTCTTTCTGTTGCCGACACCTCACTCTGGGTAATGAGTAAGTGGGCAGGGTGTTCGACAGACGGGGACAGCCGGACAGTTCGGACAGACGGAGACGGGGATGGCGGATGGACGCGGAGAGGCTCATCGCGGCCGGCCGGGTTGCCTTGGCCCGGAGCGGTGCGGCGTTGGACGTCGTGGCAGAGGCCTGGCAGGCACAGGCTCTCGCCCAGGCGATAGGGGACCAACTGGCCCTGCACGGACCGAAGGAGCTGAGGACGGAAGCACGGGACCTCGCTGAGACGGGCGCGCGAGGCGGCGCGTCACCCGACCACCCCTCGCTGCGCGCCGGGGGGATACGGGCGGCACAGCTCACGTCGGTGACGGACGCGCGCAGTGCGCTGACGGGTCTGGGCATGCTCCTCGGCGAGGCGGGGATCGCGCTGGTCTCGGTGGCCTGCGGGACGGACGAGGAGGGGTTGTACTGGCAGTGCATCGAGGCGATCGACGCGGCCGACGAATCGAACGACCGGGTGCACGGAATGCTGCGAAAGCTCACCATGCGGGACGAGATCCGTGAGCGGGGCTGGGAGACGGAGAAGGAGATGGGGTGAGCCGACGGCAGAGCAGACCGCTGAGAACATGGCTGACAACACGGCTGAGAGGGGAATGCCGGGGCCCCGGCGAGGAGGCGCCGCCGACGGGGGCTCGAAGGTGCAGGATGGATGCATGGATCTTCGAATCTTCACCGAGCCCCAGCAAGGGGCGAGCTACGAGACGCTGCTGACCGTCGCCAAAGCGACGGAAGACCTTGGCTTCGACGCCTTTTTCCGCTCCGACCACTATCTGCGGATGGGCTCCGCCGACGGTCTTCCCGGCCCCACCGATGCCTGGATCACACTGGCCGGTCTCGCGCGCGAGACCAAGCGGATCAGGCTCGGCACCCTCATGACGGCAGGCACCTTCCGGCTGCCGGGCGTGCTCGCCATCCAGGTCGCCCAGGTCGACCAGATGTCGGGCGGCCGGATCGAACTGGGCCTGGGCGCGGGCTGGTTCGAGGAGGAGCACAAGGCGTACGGCATTCCGTTCCCCGCGGAGAAGTTCGCCCGCCTGGAGGAGCAGCTGGCCATCGTCACGGGACTGTGGGGCACACCGCCCGGCGAGAAGTTCTCCTACGACGGGTCGTACTACCAACTGGCCGACTCACCCGCTCTGCCCAAGCCGGCCCAGGCCAAGATCCCGATGCTCATCGGCGGACACGGCGCGACGCGCACCCCGCGCCTCGCGGCGCAGTACGCCGACGAGTTCAACATCCCGTTCGCCTCGATCGGCGACAGCGAGAGGCAGTTCGGCCGCGTACGGGAGGCGGCGGACAAGGCCGGACGGAAGGCCGACGACCTGGTGTACTCGACCGCGCTGGTCGCCTGCGTGGGCAGGACCGACGCGGAGGTGGCCCGCCGGGCCGCGTCCATCGGACGGGAGGTGGAGGAACTGAAGGCGAACGGACTCGCGGGCTCGCCCGCCGAGGTTGTCGACAAGATCGGCCGGTACGGGGCGATCGGCGCGTCACGCATCTACTGCCAGATGCTGGATCTCGACGATCTCGACCACCTGGAACTGCTCTCCTCCCAGGTCCAGTCCCAACTGGGCAGCAGCCTGATCGAGCACTCCGCACGCTGAGCGGACCGGTCCGCCGGCCGAGGACGAGGAGGTGTCCGTGAAGCCCGCCCGCACACTCGCCGCCGCGCTCGCCGAGGGCAGCCTTGTCCTCGACGGCGGGCTCTCCGACCAACTCCGGGCGCAGGGCTGCGACTTGTCCGGCGAGCTGTGGTCGGCGCGGCTCCTGGACGACGGTCCGGAGCAGATCGAGGCGGCACACGCCGCCTACGTACGGGCCGGCGCTCAGGTGCTGATCACCGGCAGCTACCAGGCGACGTACGAGGGCTTCGCCCGCCGGGGCATCGGCCGGGCCCGGGCGTCCCGGCTGCTGGCCGACAGCGTGACCCTGGCCCGGCGGGCGGGGGCCGAGGTGGCACGGGAGATCTGGGTGGCGGCCTCGGTCGGCCCGTACGGGGCGATGCTCGCGGACGGCAGTGAGTACCGGGGACGGTACGGGCTGTCGGTCCGGGAGTTGGAACGCTTCCACCGCCCGAGGATCGAGACGCTGGCGGCGGCGGGTCCGGACGTCCTGGCGCTGGAGACGGTGCCGGACACCGACGAGGCGGAGGCGCTGCTCAGAGCGGCGGAGGGGTGCGGAGTCCCGGTCTGGCTCTCGTACACGATCGCGGGCGACCGCACGCGTGCGGGCCAGCCACTGGCCGAGGCGTTCGCCCTGGCGGCGGGCAGGGACGAGGTGATCGCGGTGGGCGTCAACTGCTGCGACCCGTCGGACGCGGCCGGCGCGGTCGCACTCGCGGCGTCGATCACCCATGAACCGGTGGTGGTCTACCCGAACAGCGGGGAGGCGTGGGACGCGAAAACGAAGGGGTGGGTGGGGGAGGGGAGGGGGGAGGGCCCCCTCCCTGCGGCCCGGCTCCACACCTGGCGGGCGGCCGGGGCCCGGCTCCTCGGCGGCTGCTGCCGCGTAGGCCCGGATCGCATCGCGGAGGTCGCGACCCTGCTGCGCGCGGAGAGGGACGGCTCCGCCGAAACTCCCTCGTAGCCGCTGGTCGTACGGGCCATACTCGGTCAGGTGTTCCTGACGATCAGTACTACCGGCACCCCTGAACGCCCCGCCACCGACCTCGGGTTTCTGCTGCACAAGCATCCCGACAGGGCGCAGACGTTCTCGACCTCGCACGGCATCGCGCACGTCCTCTATCCCGAGGCGTCCGCCGAGCGCTGCACGGCGGCGCTTCTGCTGGAGGTCGATCCGGTGGCTCTCGTCCGGCGGGGCAAGGGCAAAGGACGCGGCGGTGCGCCCGACGCGGCGCTCGCGCAGTACGTCAACGACCGTCCGTACGCCGCCTCCTCGCTGCTCGCCGTCGCGCTCAGCACCGTCTTCAAGAGCGCGCTGCGCGGTGTGTGCAAAGCGCTGCCCGAGCGCGCCGCCGAGCCCCTGCCCCTGCGGATCGAGCTGCCCGCCGTGCCCGCGCGTGGCGGCGCCGACCTCGTCCGTGGTCTCTTCGAGCCGCTGGGGTGGACGACGGTCGACGCGCGGCCGGTGGCGTTGGACGAGACGTTTCCCGCGTGGGGTGACTCGCGTTACGTGACGCTGGTACTGGAGGGGGAGCTGCGACTCGCCGACGCGCTGCGGCAGTTGTATGTGCTTCTGCCGGTGCTCGACGACGCCAAGCACTACTGGGTCGCGCCCGACGAGGTCGAGAAGCTGCTGCGGGCCGGTGACGGCTGGCTCGCGGATCACCCGGAGCGGCGGCTCATCACCAGCCGCTATCTGACCCGCCGTTGGGGGCTGACCCGGGAGGCCACCGAACGGCTCGAACTCGTCCGCCTCGCCGAGGCCGACGACGTCGGCGTCGAGGCGATCGACAACGCCGTCGAGGACCCGGCACCGGACGAGGAGACGGAGGAGACCGCGAAGGTCGAGAGGACCGTCTCGCTCGCCGAGCAGCGCCGTGACGCGATTCTCACCGCCCTGCGCGACGCGGGCGCCGCCAGCGTGCTCGACCTCGGCTGCGGCCAGGGCCAGCTCGTACAGGCGCTGTTGAAGGACGTGCGTTTCACCAGGGTCGTCGGCGTCGACGTGTCCGTCCGCGCGCTCACCGTCGCCGCCCGCCGGCTCAAGGTGGAGCGGATGAGCGAGCGCCAGGCCGAGCGCGTCGCGCTGATGCAGGGCTCGCTGACGTACACGGACAAACGGCTCAAGGGTTACGACGCCGCCGTCCTCAGCGAGGTGATCGAGCACCTGGACCTGCCGAGGCTGCCCGCGTTGGAGCACGCGGTGTTCGGTACGGCCCGGCCCGCGACCGTGGTCGTGACGACGCCGAACGTCGAGTACAACGTCCGCTGGGAGACGCTGCCCGCGGGGCACGTCCGCCACCGCGACCACCGCTTCGAGTGGACACGCGCGGAGTTCCGCGCCTGGGCTTCGAGGGTGGCGTCGCTCCACGGGTACGCCGTGCGCCACCTGCCGGTGGGACCGGACGACCCCGAGGTGGGCCCGCCCACCCAGATGGCGGTGTTCACCGTCGCCGACAGCGCGAAGACCACGACCGTGAAGGAGGAGAAGGCCGCATGACCGACAACATGACCGACAACGAGACCACCGGGACCGACGAGACCCGCACCCTCCCCGTCACCGACCTCTCCCTCGTCGTTTTGATCGGCGCCACCGGCTCCGGCAAGTCGACCTTCGCGCGCGCCCACTTCAAGCCCACCGAGGTCATCTCCTCCGACTTCTGCCGCGGCCTCGTCGCCGACGACGAGAACGACCAGAGCGCCAGCGGCGACGCCTTCGACGTACTCCACTACATCGCCGGCAAGCGCCTCGCCGCCGGCCGGCGCACCGTGGTCGACGCCACCAACGTCCAGCCGGAGAGCCGCCGGCAGCTCGTGCGGCTCGCCAGGGAACACGACGTCCTGCCCATCGCGATCGTCCTCGATCTCCCCGAGGCGGTCTGCGCCGAACGCAACGCCGTGCGCCCCGACCGCGCCGGCATGCCCCGCCATGTCATCAAGCGCCACCAGCGGGAGCTGCGCCGTTCGCTCCGGGGGCTCGAACGCGAGGGCTTCCGCAAAGTCCACATCCTGCGCGGCGTCGAGGAGGTCGAGCGCGCCGAGGTCGTCACCGAGCGCCGCTACAACGACCTCACCCACCTCACCGGCCCCTTCGACATCATCGGCGACATCCACGGCTGCCGCTCCGAGCTGGACACCCTGCTGTCCCGGCTCGGTTACGCGGACGGCGACGGCGCGCACCCCGAAGGCCGTACGGCGGTCTTCGTCGGCGACCTCGTCGACCGGGGCCCCGACAGCCCCGGCGTGCTGCGCCGCGTGATGCGCATGGTCGGCGCGGGCAACGCGCTCTGTGTGCCGGGCAACCACGAGAACAAGCTCGGCCGCTGGCTCAAGGGCCGCAAGGTCCAGCTGACCCACGGACTCGCCGAGACCGTCGAGCAGTTGGGGAAGGAGGACGACGCCTTCCGCGAGGAGGTACGGGCCTTCATCGACGGTCTCGTCTCCCACTACGTCCTGGACGGCGGCAAGCTGGTCGTCTGCCACGCCGGTCTGCCGGAGAAGTACCACGGCCGCACCTCGGGCCGGGTCCGTTCACATGCCCTGTACGGCGACACGACCGGCGAGACGGACGAGTTCGGTCTGCCCGTCCGCTACCCGTGGGCCGAGGACTACCGGGGCCGGGCGGCGGTCGTGTACGGGCACACCCCCGTACCGAACACCTCCTGGATCAACAACACCATCTGCCTGGACACCGGCGCGGTCTTCGGCGGCAGGATGACGGCGTTGCGCTGGCCCGAGCGTGAACTGGTCGACGTACCGGCGGAGCGCGTCTGGTACGAGCCGGCGAAGCCGCTGCACACGGCGGCGCCCGGCAGCCGTGAGGGCCGGCCGCTCGACCTCGCCGACGTGCACGGCCGGCGTGTGGTGGAGACCCGTCACATGGGCCGGCTCGCGGTGCGCGAGGAGAACGCGGCGGCCGCCCTTGAGGTGATGAGCCGCTTCGCGGTCGACCCGCGCCTGCTCGCCTATCTGCCGCCGACCATGGCGCCCACGGCGACGTCACGCGAGGACGGCTTTCTGGAGCACCCGGCGGAGGCGTTCGCGCAGTACCGAGACGACGGCGTGGCGCGAGTCGTGTGCGAGGAGAAGCACATGGGCTCGCGCGCGGTGGCGCTGGTCTGCCGCGACGCGGCCGTGGCGCGCGAGCGCTTCGGTATCGGCGGGACCGACGCGGGCGCCGTAGCCGTGACCGGCACTGGCACTGGCACTGGCACCGACGGTCGCGGTGGTGCGCCGACCGGCGCGCTGCACACCCGCACCGGGCGGCCCTTCTTCGACGACCCGGCGGTCACCGAGGAGATCCTGGGCCGCCTCCGTACGGCCATCGGCGCCGCCGGCCTCTGGGACGAGCTCGAAACGGACTGGCTGCTGCTCGACGCCGAGCTGATGCCCTGGTCGCTGAAGGCCACCGGTCTGCTGCGTACCCAGTACGCGGCGGTGGGAGCTGCGGCGGGTGCCGCCTTCCCGGCCGTGACGAGCGCGCTCGAAGCGGCTGTCGGCCGGGGCGTCGACGTGGGTGCGCTGCTGACCGGCCAGCGGGAACGGGCGGCGGACGCGACGGCGTTCACCGAGGCGTACCGCCGCTACTGCTGGGAGACGGACGGCCTGGAGGGCGTACGGCTCGCGCCGTTCCAGATCCTCGCCGTGCGGGGCCGCAGCCTGGCCTCCGTACCGCACGACCGGCAGCTGGCCTGGCTCGACCGCCTGACCGAGCACGACCCGACGGGTCTGCTGCAGGTCACCCGGCGGCTGGTCGTGGACACGGCCGACGAGGCGTCGGTGCGGTCCGGGGTCGACTGGTGGCTGGAGATGACCGGGCGCGGCGGCGAGGGCATGGTCGTCAAGCCGCTCCAGGCGCTCGCACGGGACGCCAAGGGGCGCCTGGTGCAGCCGGGCATCAAGGTGCGCGGGCGGGAGTATCTGCGGATCATCTACGGCCCCGAGTACACCCGGCCGGAGAATCTGGAGCGGCTGCGCGGGCGGTTCCTGGGGCACAAGAGGTCGTTGGCGCTGCGGGAGTACGCGCTCGGGCTCGAAGCGCTGGACCGGCTGGCGGGGGACGAACCGCTGTGGCGCGTCCACGAGGCGGTGTTCGCGGTGCTCGCCCTGGAGTCGGAGCCGGTCGACCCCCGCCTCTAGGGTCTGTCGTGTGGATCAGGCCGGATCAGGGAGCGGGGTCTGGTGCGTGCGATCGCAAGGCGGAGGAGGGAGGCATGGCGGAGCCATGCCGACCGACGACAACGCGGCGAGCGCGCGTGCCAGGGACCGCGAGCCCGGCAAGATCCACACGACAGACCCTAGTGCGCGGCCGCCCGGTCTCTGAGTCATTCGCAGCGTGAAAGCCCCCCGATCCGCGAGGATGGGGTTATGGGATTCCACGTCGACTCCGAGACCGGGCGGCTGCGCCGCGTCATACTGCACCGCCCTGACCTGGAGCTCAAGCGGCTCACGCCCAGCAACAAGGACACGCTGCTCTTCGACGACGTGCTCTGGGTGCGCCGCGCCCGCGAGGAGCACGACGGTTTCGCCGACGTTCTGCGTGACCGGGGGGTCAAGGTCCATCTCTTCGGTGACCTGCTGCGCGAGTCCCTCGACCTCCCGGCGGCACGCGCGCTCGTCCTGGACCGCGTCTTCGACGAGAAGGAGTACGGCCCGCTCGCCACCGACCATCTGCGCGCGGTCTTCGACTCGCTGCCGACGGACGATCTCGCGGAGGCGCTGGTCGGCGGGATGACCAAGCGGGAGTTCCTGGACAGCCACGCCGAACCGACCTCTGTCCGCTTCCATGTCATGGACCTGGACGACTTCCTGCTCGACCCGCTGCCGAACCACATCTTCACCCGCGACACCTCCGCCTGGATCTACGACGGCGTCTCCATCAACGCGATGCGCTGGCCGGCCAGGCAGCGCGAGACCGTCCATTTCGAGGCGATCTACAAGCACCACCCCCTCTTCACCGGACCCGATGCCGGTCCCTTCCACCACTGGTCGGAGGGGCAGGGCGACTATCCGTCCACCATCGAGGGCGGCGACGTCCTGGTCATCGGTGAGGGCGCCGTGCTGATCGGGATGAGCGAGCGCACCACGCCGCAGGCCGTCGAGATGCTGGCGCGCGGGATGTTCGAGGCCGGCTCGGCCAGGACGATCGTGGCCCTGGACATGCCGAAGCGGCGCGCTTTCATGCATCTCGACACGGTGATGACGATGGTCGACCGCGATGTCTTCACGCAGTACGCGGGCCTCGGCATGCTCCGCTCGTACACGATCGAGCCGGGCGCGGGCGGGAATGAACTCAAGGTGACCGACCATCCGCCGGAGCACATGCACCGGGCGATCGCCGCCGCCCTGGGTCTGGACAGGGTCCGTGTCCTGACGGCGACGCAGGACGTGCACGCGGCCGAGCGTGAGCAGTGGGACGACGGCTGCAACGTGCTGGCCGTCGAGCCGGGCGTGGTCGTGGCGTACGAGCGCAACGCGACGACCAACACGTTTCTGCGCAAGCAGGGGATCGAGGTGATCGAGATCCGTGGCAGTGAGCTGGGCCGGGGGCGGGGCGGGCCGCGCTGTATGAGCTGCCCGATCGAACGGGAAGCCGTCTGAGCGAAAGGAGGCGCTGTCTGAGCGGACGGGACGCCGGGCCTCACTCAGGGGGCACCAAGACCCTCTGTATATCAATACGGCATGGCGTATATAGTTCCAAGGTCTCTGTATCGGTCCCGTACAGGTCCCCGTATTCGCGAAGCAGGAGCAGCCCCATGGCGATACAACTCGCAGGCCGCCACTTCCTCAAGGAGCTCGACTTCACCGCCGAGGAGTTCCGTGGGCTGGTCGAGCTGGCCGCCGGGCTCAAGGCCGCGAAGAAGGCGGGCAACGAGGTCCAGCTCCTGCGCGGCAAGAACATCGCCCTCATCTTCGAGAAGGCCTCCACCCGCACCCGCTGCGCCTTCGAGGTGGCCGCCGCCGACCAGGGCGCCTCCACGACGTACATCGACCCGGCCGGCTCGCACATCGGGAAGAAGGAGTCCGCGAAGGACACCGCCCGCGTGCTCGGCCGGATGTTCGACGGGATCGAGTTCCGCGGGGACGCGCAGTCGACCGTCGAGGAACTGGCCGCCCACGCCGGCGTGCCCGTCTTCAACGGGCTCACCGCCGACTGGCACCCCACCCAGATGCTCGCCGACGTGCTCACCATGACCGAGCACACCGACAAGCCGCTGGACCGGATCGTCTTCGCCTACCTCGGCGACGCCCGCTACAACATGGGCAACTCCTACCTCGTCACCGGCGCGCTGCTGGGCATGGACGTACGGATCGTCGGGCCCCGCGCCTACTGGCCGGCGGACGACGTCGTCGCCGTGGCGCGCAAGGCCGCCGAGGTCAGCGGCGCCCGCATCACGCTCACCGAGTCCATCGCCGAGGGTGTCGGCGGCGCCGACTTCGTGGCCACGGACGTGTGGGTGTCGATGGGGGAGCCGCAGGAGGTCTGGGACGAGCGCATCGCGGCCCTCGGGCCGTACAGCGTGACCATGGACGTCCTGACCGCGACGGGGAATCCGGACGTGAGGTTCCTGCACTGCCTCCCGGCCTTCCACGACCTGGGGACCGTCGTCGGGTGGGAGATCCACGAACGCCACGGGCTCACGGAGCTCGAAGTGACGGACGAGGTCTTCGAGTCCGCGCACTCCGTGGTCTTCGACGAGGCGGAGAACCGGCTGCACACCATCAAGGCCGTGCTCGTCGCGACGCTGGCCCCGGATCTCGCGCCCGTGCCCGCTCCGGTCGCACCGGGTGGCTCAGCGCGTTGACAGGGTGAACCAGACCGCCTTGCCCTGATCCGTCGGGCGGTGACCGCAGTCGGCGCTCAGCGTACGGATCAGGACCAGTCCCCGTCCGTGCTCCTGCCAGGGGTCCGGCATATGGCCGGGCACCGGCGTCGACAGGTCGCCCGGCGGGCCCGGGTCGCCGTCGTGGACCTCGATCTGACAGCCCGAGGGCAGCAGCTCGACCACCAGCTCTATGGGCACGGCCGGATTCGTGTGCTCGACGGCGTTGGCGACCAGCTCCGCCGTCAGCAGCTCCGCCGTGTCGCTGTCCGCCGTCGGCCCGATGTCGGTGAGAGCCGTACGGATCAGGGCACGCGCCATCGGCACAGCCGCCGCGCTGTGCGGCAGCGTGAGGCGCCAGAGGGCGGTGTCCGGTCTTTCGGGCAAGGCGGGGATTCCGTTCGAGGTGCTGTGGAGATGCCACCAGGTCCGGTGCCGGAAGTCGGGGAGTCTCCCGGCGCGGGTGGGCCTTGGGTCAGCTTTACGGAGCGTAAACAGGTTCACAAGGGGCAGCGGACTGCCGGAAATGGGACCTCCGCCACATATCACCCGGGACCTTTGGCGGCGGCGACGAGACCTGTACGGCTCCTGTACGGAAGCCGTACGGGCTCCGTACGGCGTGCCGCGCACCTTATCGCGTACTCGTGACGGCAGTCACGGGCAAGTGATACCTTGCTTGCGAGGGTCCGCCCCCGGCGTCCCGCCGCTCCGGGCGACCGGCACACAGCATCGAGCTGAAGGAGGCCGCACCCCATGAGCCCGTTCTCCGGCTCCACCCCCCGCACCGAGGAGTGGCGCCATCTGCGGCTGACGCGCGAGGACGGCGTCGCGACCGTCACCCTCGCCCGCCCCGACAAGCTCAACGCCCTCACCTTCGGCGCCTACGCCGACCTGCGCGACCTGCTCGCCGAGCTGTCCAGGGAGCGGTCCGTCCGCGCCCTCGTGCTGGCGGGCGAGGGGCGCGGCTTCTGCTCGGGCGGTGACGTGGACGAGATCATCGGTGCCACGCTCTCCATGGACACCGCCCAGCTCCTCGACTTCAACCGGATGACCGGCCAGGTGGTCAGGGCCGTACGCGAATGCCCGTTCCCGGTGATCGCCGCCGTCCACGGGGTCGCCGCGGGTGCCGGTGCGGTCCTGGCGCTGGCCGCCGACTTCCGGCTCGCCGACCCCACCGCGCGCTTCGCCTTCCTCTTCACCCGCGTCGGTCTCTCCGGCGGCGACATGGGCGCGGCCTATCTGCTGCCGCGCGTCGTCGGGCTCGGACACGCCACCCGGCTGCTGATGCTGGGCGAGCCCGTGCGTGCGCCCGAGGCCGAACGGATCGGCCTCATCAGCGAGTTGACCGACGAGGGCGCCGCCGACAGCCGCGCCGCGGAACTCGCCCGCCGGCTCGCCGACGGCCCGGCCCTCGCGTACGCGCAGACCAAGGCGCTGCTCACGGCCGAGCTCGACATGCCGCTCGCCGCGTCCGTCGAACTGGACGCCGCCACGCAGGCGTTGCTCATGAACGGCGAGGACTACGCGGAGTTCCACGCCGCATTCACGGAGAAGCGGCCCCCCAAGTGGCAGGGCCGCTGACCGTGTCGGCGCCGCTGAACCCGCCCGCCGACAACCCGCTGAGGATCGCCGTCATCGGCGGCGGACCCGGCGGGCTGTACGCCGCCGTCCTGCTCAAACGGCTCGATCCGCGCCGCGAGATAACCGTGTGGGAGCGCAACGCCCCCGACGACACCTTCGGTTTCGGCGTCGTCCTCTCCGACGAGACCCTCGGCGGAATCCAGCACGCCGACCCCACCGTCCACAGTGCCCTCCAGGACGAGTTCGTGCGCTGGGACGACATCGACATCGTCCACCGGGGCCGCGCCCTGACCTCCGGCGGTCACGGCTTCGCCGCCCTGGGCCGCCGCCGGCTCTTGGAAATCCTCCACGAGCGCTGCGCGTCACTGGGCGTACGGCTCCGCTTCCGCACCCAGGCACCGCCCGCCGCCGAACTGGCCGCCGCCCACGACCTGGTGATCGCCGCCGACGGTGTCAACAGCCGCACCCGCGAGACCCACGCCGATGTCTTCCGGCCCACCGTCACCACCGAACGCTGCCGCTACATCTGGCTGGCCGCCGATTTCGCCTTCGACGCGTTCCGCTTCGAGATCGCCGAGACCGAGCACGGCGTGATGCAGCTGCACGGCTATCCGTTCTCGACCGACGCCAGCACCGTCATCGTCGAGATGCGTGAAGAGGTCTGGTACGCCGCCGGGTTCGACACACTCGACGAGGGGCAGTCCACCGAGCGGTGCGCGAAGATCTTCGCCGACGCGCTCGGCGGCCGGGCGCTGCGCGCCAACAAGTCGTCCTGGACGGCGTTCCGTACGGTCGTGAACGAACGCTGGAGCCACGGCAACACCGTCCTCATCGGCGACGCCGCCCACACCGCGCACTTCTCCATCGGCTCCGGCACGAAGCTCGCCGTCGAGGACGCCCTCGCGCTCGCCGCGTGCGTCGAGGAGCGGCGGAAATCCGGGGGACCGGACGACCTGCCTGCCGCGCTCGCCGCGTACGAGGCCGAGCGACGGCCCGTCGTGGAGTCCACGCAGCGCGCGGCGGCGGCGAGTCTGCGCTGGTTCGAGGAGCTGGCCACCTACACGGACCAGCCGGCCCGGCAGTTCGCGTTCGGCCTCCTCACCCGCAGTCGCCGCGTCACGCACGACAATCTGCGGCTGCGCGACGCGGGATTCACCGGCGCGGTGGAGGAGGACTTCGGCTGTGAACCCGGTACGCCCCCGATGTTCACCCCCTTCCGGCTGCGGGGACTGACGCTGCGCAACCGGGTGGTCGTCTCGGCCATGGACATGTATGTCGCCGATGAGGGTGTGCCGGGCGACTTCCACCTCGTGCACCTCGGGGCCCGGGCCCTCGGCGGGGCGGGTCTCGTCATGACCGAGATGGTGTGTGTCAGCCCGGAGGGCAGGATCACCCCGGGTTGCACCGGGCTCTGGACCGACGCACAGGGCGCCGCCTGGCGGCGGGTGACGGACTTCGTCCACAACGGGGCACCGGGCGCCCCCGATTCACCTCATGCGTCCGGCGCCGCGATCGGCGTTCAGCTCGGCCACTCGGGCCGCAAGGGCTCCACCCGCCTCATGTGGGAGGGCATGGACCAGCCGCTGCCGGACGGCAACTGGCCGCTGTCCGCCGCCTCGGCCCTGCCGTATCTCCCCGGCGTCAGCCAGGTCCCGCACGCGCTCGACCGGGCCGGACTGACCGCGATCCGCGAGCAGTTCGCGTCCGCGACCCGGCGCGCCGCGGGTGCGGGCTTCGACCTGCTCGAACTCCACTGCGCCCATGGGTATCTGCTTTCCGGTTTCCTCTCCCCGCTGACCAACACGCGGACCGACGCGTACGGCGGCGACCTCGCGGGACGGCTGCGCTATCCACTCGAAGTCTTCGACGCCGTAAGGGAGTTGTGGCCGGACGAGAGGCCGATGACGGTACGGATCTCCGCCACCGACTGGGCCGCGGGCGGCAACACCGCCGAGGAGGCGGTCGAGATCGCCCGCGCGTTCGCCGCGCACGGCGCCGACGCGATCGACGTGTCGACCGGGCAGGTCGTCCCCGGGGAACGCCCCGAGTTCGGCCGCTCCTACCAGACGCCGTTCGCCGACCGGATCCGTAACACCCTCTCGGTGCCGGTGGTCGCCGTCGGCGCCATCTCGTCGTGGGACGACGTCAATTCGCTGCTGCTGGCCGGCCGCGCCGATCTGTGCGCGCTGGCCCGCCCCCACCTCTACGACCCGCACTGGACCCTGCACGCTGCGGCCGACCAGGGCTACAGCGGTCCGGCCGCGCCATGGCCGCCGCCGTACCGGGCGGGCAGCCGCACACCCCCGACGGGCCGCACGGACGGCCCGAAACCGAGGCTCACCCTGACGTGACCGGGCCCGGGGCGCCGTCCTCGCCCCGCGCGCCGTTCAGGCACTCGTGGCACAGGCAGCCCTCCGGGTGCGGCGCACCGGCGAAGGCCTCACTCCGGTACGTCGCCGCCAGCCGTTCCAGACCGGTGGCCCGCCGCCGCACACATTCCTCGTCATGCCCCTCGGGCCGGGCGCGGCGCAGCACGGCGGGGGAGTGCACGAGCTTCGCCCGGAAGGTGTGCAGATGCCGGGTCGGGGTGGCGATGGTGATCCAGTGACCGGTGTTGCGTGCCTGGCCGATCGCGGTCACTTCCATGTTGCCCATGCCGGGGTAGTCGAGGACGACGAAGACCCGGGCGCCGCCCTTGTACGCCTTCGTACCGGGCCGCAACTCCTGGCCGCCGTCGCCGTAACGGCGCCACCGCACGACGTTGGCGACGACCATCCACTGCGGTTCCGGTGCCCCGTCCATGATCCCGATAATGGCCGCGCCCGGCCCCGCGAGTCATCTCATTTCATGCGGGGCGTACGAACTCGGCGCCCGCGTCGCGCAGTTGGGCGTGCAGTGCGCTGAAGACCTCCACCGAACGTCCGCCCGGCCACCCCCTCGGCAGCAGCTCCACCGGCAACCCTGGGTCCGCGTAGGGGAGTTGGCGCCAGGAGTCGAGCGCCAGCGAGTAGTCCCGGTAGGCGTCCTCGGCGGAGCCGGCGCCGGGTCCGTCCGGCGGACCGTGCGTCTCCCACCGCCGCAGCACCGGCTCGTGCGCCTTCAGGAACTCCGTGTGCAGCGCGGCGATCTCCCCGAGGTCCCACCACCGCCCCACCGCCTCGGCCGTCGCCGCGAAACCCAGGTGCTCGCCGCGGAACAGGTCGACGTACGGATCGAGCCGCAGCCGCTCCAGCACGTGCCGCGTCTCCTCGTACAGATGGCCCGGCGCGATCCACACACCCGGCGCGGCGGTCCCGAAGCCCAGCCGGGCCAGCCGGGATCGCAGTTGATGACGCTTGTGCCGCTCGGCCTCCGGGACGGAGAACACCGCCAGCACCCAGCCGTCCGACAGCCGGGGCACGGGACGGCCGTAGATACGCCGGTCCCCGTCGTCGAGAAGCTGCCGCGCGTCGGCCGAGAGCGCGTAACCCGCCGCGCCCTCCGGCGTGCGCTCGGCGATCAGCAGCCCCCGGCGCTTGAGCCGCGACACCGACGACCGCACCGACGGCGCGTCGACCCCGAGCGCGCCGAGCAGCCGGACCAGCTCGGCAACGGCGAGGGGGGCGCCGTCCGGCATCCGGCCGTACGCGCCGTAGAGGGTGACGATCAGGGATCGCGGGGTGTGCTGCTCGGCCACGTGATCACTCTAGGGGGTGGACAGGGCGGCCCCTGAGCGATGTTCAGGAACCCGGCCGGAGCCGGAAGCGCTGGAGTTTGCCTGTCGGTGTACGGGGGAGCGCGTCCAGGAACTCGAAGACGCGCGGGCATTTGTACGGCACGAGCCGCGTCGTGACGAACGCGCGGAGCGCTTCCTCCGTCTCCTCGCCGGGCCGGGCCCCCTCCCGGAGCACTATGTACGCCGCCACTATCTGGCCCCGCAACTCGTCGGGATGTCCCACCACCGCCGCCTCCGCCACGTCGGGGTGCGCCAGCAGCGCCTCCTCGACCTGGGGGCCCGCGATGTTGTACCCGGCCGAGATGATCATGTCGTCCGCGCGTGCGACATAGCGGAAGTAGCCGTCCGGCTCCCGCACATAGGTGTCGCCCGTGAGGTTCCAGCCGTCGCGTACGTAGACGGACTGGCGCGGATCGGCGAGATAGCGGCAGCCCACCGGGCCCCGGACGGCGAGCAGCCCGGGCTCCCCGTCGGGCAGCGGGTCGCCGCATTCGTCGACGACACGCGCCTGCCAGCCGGGCACCGGCACGCCCGTCGTGCCCGGTCTGACCGCGTCGTCGGCGGCCGAGATGAAGATGTGCAGCAGCTCGGTGGCGCCGATGCCGTTGATGACGCGGATCCCGGTCCGGTCGTACCAGTCCTGCCAGGTGGCGGCGGGCAGATTCTCCCCCGCCGACACACAGCGGCGCAGCCCGGAGATGTCGTACGCGCCCCCTCCCGCCCCGTCCGCCGCGCCCAGCTCGGTGAGCATCACGCGGTACGCCGTCGGCGCCGTGAACAGCACCGACACCCCGCGCTCGGCGACAGCCCCCAACAGCTGCCTGGGACCCGCGTGTTCGAGCAGCAGCGTCGACGCGCCCGCCCGCATCGGGAAGACCACCAGGCCGCCGAGCCCGAAGGTGAAGCCGAGCGGCGGACTGCCGGCGAACACGTCGTCCGGCTCCGGGCGCAGCACATGGCGCGAGAACGTGTCGGCTATGGAGAGGACGTCGCGGTGGAAGTGCATACAGCCCTTGGGCCGCCCCGTCGTCCCCGAGGTGAAGGCGATGAGGGCGACATCGTCGGCGGCGGTCTCCACCGCCTCGTACCGGTCCGGTTTCCGCTCCGCCAGCCGTAGCAGATCGTCCGGCGCGTCCCCTCCGTACGTCGTGACGCGCAGCCCCGGCACCTCCGCCTCGACCAGGTCGTCCACCGACCTGATGTCGCAGAGCGCGTGTGTGGCCCGCGCGATCTCGCACATCGTGGCCAGCTCGCGGGCCCGCTGCTGGGCGAGGACCGTCACCGCCACCGCGCCCGCCTTCAGGACGGCGAGCCAGCACGCCGCCAGCCAGGGCGTCGTCGGGCCGCGCAGCAGGACCCGGTTGCCCGGCACCACACCCAGGTCGCAGGTCAGGACATGGGCGATCCGGTCGACGTGGCCGCGCAGTTGGCCGTACGACCAGGTGTCGCCCGACGGGAGATGGAAGACGGGGCGGCCGGCGCCGAAGCGCTCCACGGTGCGGTCGAGCAGTTCGACGGCGCAGTTGAGCCGGTCGGGCCCGCGCAGACCGGGCGGGTCGAAGACGAGTTCCGGCCACTGCTCGGGCGGGGGCAGATGGTCGCGCGGAAAAGTGTCGCGGTGCGCCGAGGGTGTCAGAACCGCCGGTGTCAGCTCCATCGTTCGCCCCCTCGTGGGGTGGCTTGGTGGCCTTGTGCTTCGAGCGTATCGTGTAGGTGACGGCAGTCAACAGTCCGCGATAGACGCGATTCAAGTGAGGGCCCGGATGCCCGTATTCTCGCTCGATCCGGCACAAAAGCACTGGTGCGACGAGCTGCGCGCCGTCGCCGCCGACCGCCTGCGCCCGCTCGCCGAGAAGGGCGGGCCGGGCCGGATCAACCGCCCGCTCGTCGCCGCTCTCGGTGAGCTGGGGCTCCTCGACCGCATGCTGACCGCGGGAGCGCTCGACCTCTGTCTGCTGCGCGAATCCCTGGCCCACGGCTGTACGGAGGCGGAGACCGCGCTCGCCCTCCAGGGGCTCGGCAGTTACCCGATCGTCCAGTCCGGCACCGACGGACAACGGGCGCGCTGGCTGCCCGAGGTGGCCGCGGGCCGCGCCGTGGCCGCGTTCGCGCTGAGCGAGCCGGGCGCCGGGTCCGACGCGGCGGCGCTCGCGCTCACCGCCGTCCCGCGGGAGGGTCCGGACGGCCCCGGCTGGCTGCTCACCGGCGAGAAGCGCTGGATCTCCAACGCGCCCGAGGCCGACTTCTACACCGTCTTCGCCCGTACGACCGCGGGCGCCGGCGCGCGCGGTGTCACCGCGTTCCTCGTCCCCGCCGACCGGCCCGGACTGACCGGCACACCGATCGAGATGCTCTCGCCGCACCCCATCGGCGCCCTGGCCTTCGACTCCGTACCGGTGAGCGCCGCCGATGTCCTGGGTGAGGTGGACCGGGGCTTCCGTGTCGCCATGGACACCCTCAATCTCTTCCGCCCGAGCGTCGGCGCGTTCGCGGTCGGCATGGCGGGCGCCGCCCTGGAGGCGACCCTCGCCCACACCGCGGACCGCACGGCGTTCGGCGGCCCGCTCAAGGACCTCCAGTCCGTCTCCCACCAGGTCGCGGAGATGGCGACGCGTACGGAGGCGGCCCGGCTGCTGGTGTACGCGGCGGCGGAGGCGTACGACTCGGGGGCGCCGGACGTGCCGCGCCGGTCGGCGATGGCGAAGCTGTTCGCGACGGAGACCGCGCAGTACGTCGTCGACGCCGCCGTCCAGCTCCACGGCGCACGCGCCCTGCAACGCGGGCATCTGCTGGAACACCTCTACCGGGAGGTCCGCGCGCCCCGTATCTACGAGGGCGCGACCGAGGTCCAACGCACCATCATCGCGAAGGAGTTGTACGGATGAGTCTGCAGCGGACCAACCCGGCCGAACTCGCGCCGCCCTCCGGCTTCTCGCACGCGGTGAGCGTGACGGCGACGGACGGCCGGCTGGTCTTCCTGGCCGGCCAGACCGCGCTCGACGGGGCGGGCACGATCGTGGGGGAGACCCTGGTCGAGCAGTTCGAGACCGCCCTCGGCAACCTCCTCGCCGCGCTGGCCGCGACAGGCGGCGCCCCGGCGCATCTCGCGCGTGTCACCGTCTACGCCACCGACATCGCGGACTACCGCGCCCACGCCGCCGAACTGGGCCGGGTGTGGAAGCGCCTCGCGGGCCGCGACTACCCGGCGATGGCGGTGATCGGTACGGTCCGGCTCTGGGACGAGAGCGCGCTGGTGGAGCTGGACGGCATCGCGATGGTCCCCGCCGAATCGGCGAGTTGAGTAAAAGTTAAGTAATCTTCGCCCAACTCCCTTACCCGCAAAGCGGAAATATGCTTGACCGGTCTATGGACCGGGCCACGTGACCGCCTCTACGTTGAACGGCACGCCGTGCGAGAACGGAGCATCCGCATGAAGGACGTCACCCCCCTGACCGAGGGCTGGACGCTGCGCCACGAGCGGACCGACATACCCGCGGCGGTCCCCGGCTGCGTCCACACCGACCTGCTCGCCGCCGGGCTGATCGAGGACCCGTTCGTCTCCCGGAACGAGACGGCCGTGGCCTGGGTGGGCCGTACCGACTGGCGTTACGACACCGTGCTCGCCCCTCGCGACACCGCACATGAGCGCACCGACCTCGTCTTCGACGGCCTCGACACCGTCGCCACCATCAGCGTCGGCGGCACCCCCATCGCCAACACCCGCAACATGCACCGGAGTTACCGCTTCGACGTCACCGACCGGCTGGATCCCGCCGTCCCGACACCGCTCTCCGTGGATTTCACCTCCGCCTACACCGAGGCCGAGGCGGTCCGCGCGCTGGTGGGCGAGCGGCCCAACGCCTATCCCGAACCGTTCCAGTACATCCGCAAGATGGCCTGCTCCTTCGGCTGGGACTGGGGACCGACCCTCGTCACCGCCGGCATGTGGAAGCCCGTCCGCCTGGAGCACTGGTCCACCGCCCGGCTCGCCACCGTCCGCCCGCTCGTGACCGCCGACGGCGCGACCGGCCGCGCCGAACTGCGTGTCGATGTCGAGCGGACCCCCACCTGCGGGATCCTCACCGCCCGTGCCCGAGTCGGCGACCACACCGCATCCGTCGACTTCGACGGCCCGCACGCCACCCTCACCGTCGAAGTCCCCGACGCCGCGCTGTGGTGGCCCCGCGGTTACGGAGAACAGAGCCTGTACCGGGCGGAGTTGGAGCTGCTCGACACCGACGGGACGGTCCTCGACCGCTGGGAGCGCCGGATCGGATTCCGTACGGTCACCCTCGACACCGGCCCCGACGCGCACGGCACCGCCTTCACCCTGGCCGTCAACGGTGAGCCGCTCTTCGCACGCGGCGTCAACTGGATCCCCGACGACGTCTTCCCCTCCCGCGTCACTCCCGACCGCTACCGCGCCCGCCTCACCCAGGCCGCCGAAGCGGGCGTCAACCTCGTACGGGTCTGGGGCGGCGGCATCTACGAGAGCGACGACTTCTACGACGTCTGCGATGAACTCGGCCTGATGGTCTGGCAGGACTTCCTCTTCGCCTGCGCCGCCTACCCCGAAGAGCGGCCGCTGCGCTCGGAGATCGAGGCCGAGGCCCGGGAGAACGTCACCCGTCTCATGCCGCACGCCTCCCTCGTCCTGTGGAACGGCAACAACGAGAACCTGTGGGGCTTCCGCGACTGGGACTGGGAGCCCGAGCTCAACGGCGACTCCTGGGGCGAGGGCTACTACCTGGGCCTGCTGCCCCGCGTCGTCGCCGAGACCGACCCCACCCGGCCCTACTGGGCGGGCAGCCCCTGGTCCGGCTCCTGGGACCACCACCCCAACGACCCCGCGCACGGCACCGCGCACTCCTGGGACGTGTGGAACCGCACCGACTACACCGACTACCTCGACGCCGTCCCCCGCTTCGTCGCCGAGTTCGGCTGGCAGGCACCGCCCGCCCACGCCACCCTGCGGCGCGCGCTGCCGGGAGAGGAACTGTCCGCCACCTCGCCCGGCATGCTCCACCACCAGAAGGCCCACGACGGCAACGGCAAACTGGAGCGGGGCCTGGCCCACCACTTCGCCGTGCCCGGGGCGGGGCCGGAGAACTTCGACCGCTGGCACTACCTCACCCAGCTCAACCAGGCCCGCGCCATCGCCACCGGCATCGAACACTGGCGCTCCCACTGGCCGGTGTGCGCGGGCACCGTCCTCTGGCAGCTCAACGACTGCTGGCCGGTGACCTCCTGGGCCGCCGTCGACGGCGACGGACGCCTCAAGCCGCTGTACCACACACTGCGGCGGCTGTACGCGGACCGGCTGCTCACCCTGCCGACCCGCGACGGCCGGCCGGCCGTCGTCGCCGACAACCAGTCGCCGGCACCCTGGGACGCGGAGGTACGGCTGCGCCGCATGGCCGCCGACGGCCGGACCCTCGCCGAGACGACGGTGACGGCGCGCGCCGGGGCGCGCTCGGTCGCGGTCGCGACGGTGCCCGACGACCTGCTGCCGGACGCCGGTTCCGCGAAGGAGTTCCTGGTCGCCGACGCGGGTGGGCTGCGGGCGGTCCACTTCCCCGTACGCGACCGGGAGTTCGCCTTCCCCGCCCCGCGCTACGACGTGGAGACCGTCCCCCACGGCGAGGGGGCCGGTGCCGTGGACGTCGTCGTCACCGCCCGTACGCTGCTGCGCGATCTGCTGCTCCAGGCCGACCGGCTCGCCCCCACCGCCGTCGCCGACCAGGGGCTGCTCACACTGCTGCCCGGCGAGAGCGTCACCATCCACGTACGCGGCTGGGACGGCGACGGGGCCGGCTCGCCCGCCACCGTCCGGGCCGCGCTGTTCATGGTGGAGCCGGCGTGAGCGCGGCCGGGCGGCGGCCGACCATCAGGGACGTCGCCGCCCGCGCCGGCGTCTCGCGCGCCGCCGTCTCCCTCGCCTTCAACGACAAGCCGGGCGTGTCCGAGACCACACGGGCGCACATCCTTGAGACCGCCAGGCAGCTGGGCTGGGAGCCCAACCGCTCGGCCCGCGCCCGAGGCCCCCGGGGCACCGGAACCGTAGGTCTCGCGATCTGCCGCCCGGCCCGCCAACTGGGCCTGGAACCCTTCTACATGGACTTCATCTCCGGCATCGACAGCGTCCTCACCGAGCACTCCGGTGCCCTGCTGCTGCGTCTGGTGCGGGACACGGACGAGGAGATCGAACTCCAGCACCACTGGTGGAGATCGGGCCAGGTCGCCGGCTCCGTACTGGTCGACCTCCGGCGCGACGACCCGCGCGTCCCCGCCCTCGCCAGGCTCGGCATGCCGGTGGTCGCCGTCGGCCACCCGTCGCTCGCCGGGCCGTTCACGGCCCGGTGGACGGACGACGGTACGGCCGTCACCGAGGCCGTCCGCTACCTCGCCGCTCTCGGCCACCGCTCCATCGCCCGCGTCGGCGGACCGGCGGAGCTGGGTCACAGCGCCCTGCGCCGGGAGGCGTTCACGGCGGCCATGGCCGAACTCGGCCTGCCCGAGGGGCGGCAGAGCGCCACCGACTACTCCGGGGGCGCGGGCGCCCATGCCACCCGCTCGCTGCTCGCCTCCGCCGGGCGCCCCACGGCGATCATGTACGACAACGACCTCATGGCCGTCGCCGGACTGTCCGTCGCCGCCGAGATGGGGCTCCGGGTCCCGGCGGACGTCTCCCTGCTGGCCTGGGACGACTCGCAGCTGTGCCGGCTCACACACCCCTCGCTGTCCGCGATGAGCCATGACATCCACGCGTTCGGCGCCGAGGTGGCGCGGGCGATGCACGACGTCATCGGCGGCAAGCGCGTCTCCGCCCGGCCGGTCCCCACCCCGACCCTGACCCCACGCGGCTCCACCGGCCCACCGTCCCCGTAACCCCGCTTCGACGACCAGCGCGCCCCCGCAACCCCCCACCGAAGAGGAAGGTTCGCTTCGCCATGCGCGGAAACCGATCCCGGCTCGTCACCGTCGCCACGGCGGCACTCACCACGATGGTCATGTCCCTCACCGCCGCGCCCGCCCCCGCCCGGGCGTTCCCGGCCACCCCCAAGCAGGAGGTGCTGAACTACCTCAAATCCATTGCCGGTTCAGGCGTCGTCTCCGGCCAGCACAACAAGGAACCCGCCTCCGCCCCCGGCCGCTACACCCAGCTGGTGAAAGACATCACCGGCCAGTACCCGGGCCTGTGGGGCGGCGATCTCATGTTCCGCGCCGATGACGTCGCCAACCGGCAGCGCGTCATCGACCAGGCGAAGACCGAATGGGCCAACGGCTCACTCGTCACGCTGACATGGCATGTCTGCCCGCCGACCGCCGGCAGCTCGTGCGAGTTCGAGGGCGGCGTCAAGTCCAGGATCTCCAAGGAGGAGTTCGAGGCGACGGTGACCGACGGCACCGCCCTCAACACCGCGTGGAAGCGCCGCCTGGACGAGGTCGTCCCGTACCTCCGGCAGCTCAAGGACGCGGGCGTACCCGTACTGTTCCGCCCGCTCCACGAGATGAACGAGTCCTGGAACTGGTGGGGTGAGCGCCCCGGACCGAACGGCGGCGCCCGGCTCTACCGGATCACCCGCGACCACCTCGCCGGCAAGGGCCTCGACAACCTGCTCTGGGTCTGGAACGTCCAGGACAACCCGGCGGGCGGCTGGAGTTCGTACTACCCGGGTGACGACTACGTCGACGTGGTGTCGCTGGACGTCTGGTACAAGGGCCACCCCAGCGCCTCCGACCACCAGCAGCTCCGGACGATCGCGGGCGCCAAGCCGATCGCGATCGCCGAGATGGGCAAGATCCCCAATGCCGCGCTGCTCGACAGCCAGACACGCTGGTCGTACTTCATGCTCTGGTCCGAGCAGCTTCAGGGCAACAACTCCAACGCCGAGATCCAGGCCGGCTACTTCCACCCACGCGTCCTGAACCAGGGCGAGGTGGCGCCCTGAGGTCTGTTTCAGAAGTCCCCTCCGGCCCACCGCGCATGGCGCGCGCTCCCTGCGTTGTCGAAAGTCGCCCGAGTACGCCCGGTACGAGAGCGATCCTCTCGTTCCCCGGCGCCTCCCGGGCGACGGGCAGGGGACGGCCGCCCAGGTCAGCTGTCCAGATCGACGCGCACCGTCAGCAGGTTCGTGCCCACCAGCCGCACCATCGCGCTGTTGCCCTTCGGCAGGCTCTTGAGCCGCGCTCGCGGGTCGTCCTCCGGCACGGGGTGGGCGGTCCCGGTGTGCCATGTGCCCTTGATCCGGACGCGGACCCTCGGGTCGGCCATGATGTTCCGTACGTAGTGCGACTTGTCGCCGTACTCCGACACCAGCCAGAACTCCTGGCCGACCCGGGTCCCGCCGACCGGGGTCCGCCGGGGCTGTCCGGACGTACGGCCCGTGGTCTCCAGCAGCACCTGCCGCGGCATCCGCCTGGAGAGCGGATTGGCGACCCACCTCTGCAACGTCGTGACGGCCCGGTGCTTGATCTCGTCGTAGCGCGACATCCGTGACTCTCCCGTGTTCGATCGTCTCTCGGCCGTGTCCGCCGTTCGCGGGCCGCGGCCCGCTGTGGTGACGGCTTCTCATCCTTCTCTTACGCCGCTCATATGCTGTCATCACGCGCCGTACATATTTTTCGGGCCATGTTCCTCACCTACCTCAGGCGCGAACTGCGCCGCCGCCGAAAGGCCGCGCTCCTCGTCGCCTCGGGGCTCGCACTCGGTATCGCGCTGGTCATCGTCGTCAACTCCGTCTCCTCGGGCATGCAACAGGCCCAGGGGAAGGTGCTGGAGTCGCTGTACGGACTCGGCACGGACATGACCGTCACCAAGGCGGCCCCGCCCGCGTCCGAGGGCGGGCGCGCGGGGCCCCGCTTCAAATTCGACGCGCAGGACGGCGACGAGACGCAGAGCAGCGACATCGTCATGCCGCAGGGCTTCCAGACCCTCGCGTCCAGCACGGTGGACGAGGTCGCCGGCCAGTCCGGCGTGTCCGACGCCGTGGGCGGCCTCAGCCTCTCGGTCCTCAAGGTCGACGGGGAGTTCAAGCCGGGTGAGTTCAAGCCGAAGGAGGGCGGCGCGAGCGGTGGGGGCGGTGGCGGCGGCGGACCGCAGGGTGAAGTACGGGGCGGGGGAGCCGCGTTCGACGTCAACTCCTACACCGTCTACGGGACCGACACCGCGCGGCAGGACCTCGGCCCGCTGACCTCCTCCAAGATCACCGACGGCCGCACGTTCAGGGCGACCGAGACCGATGCCAGGGTGGCCGTCGCGGACTCGGCGTACGCGAAGGAGAAGAAGTACGAGGTCGGCACCGAAGTCACCGTCAAGGGAACGAAGTTCGAGATCGTCGGCATCGCCACCGCCGACAGCGGTGACGCGGCCGCGAATCTGTACGTCCCGCTGAAGCAGGCGCAGACCTTGTCCGACTCCGAGGACAAGGTCACCACGGTCTACGTCCAGGCCGACGACTCGCAGCGGATCGACGCCGTCAAGTCGGCCATCCAGAAGAACATCCCGGGAACCACCGTCACCACGTCCGCCGACCTCGCCGACACCGTCTCCGGCTCCCTCTCCACGGCGTCCGGCCTCGCCGCCAACGTCGGCAAGTGGCTCTCCCTCGCCGTCCTCATCGCCGCCTTCGTCGTCGCGGGACTGCTCACCATGTCGGCCGTAGGCCGCCGCGTACAGGAATTCGGCACGCTCAAGGCCCTCGGCTGGAAGAGCGGGCGCGTCACCCGGCAGGTCGTGGGCGAGGCGATGGTCAACGGCCTGGTCGGCGGAGTGCTCGGCATCGCCGTCGGCGTGGCCGGTGCCTACGCGCTGACCGCCGTCAGCCCGTCCCTGACCGCCGAACTCGGCGCCATGGGCGGCGGCCCCGGTGGCGGTGGCGGCGGCCTCCGTACGGGCGGCGGCCCGGGCGGGCAGGCCGCCGACAAGGCCGTCGAAATCGCCCTTTCCGCTCCCGTCTCCACCGCCACGATCGCCCTGGCGGTCGGCCTCGCGGTGACCGGAGGCCTGATCGCCGGCGCCTTCGGCGGCTGGCGCGCCTCCCGGCTCCGGCCCGCCGACGCGCTGCGCCGTGTCGAGTAGCGAGCGCCCTGCACCCGGCACCGAGCCGGTCAGCCGTCAGTCGTCAGCAGTCAGTGCTCAGCAGAGCCAGCAGCCCAGGAGTCGCACCATGTATGAACTCAGCGGCGTCACCAAGCGGTACCGCAGAGGCAAGGACACCGTCGACGCGCTCGCCGCGGTCGACCTGACCATCGGGGAGGGGGACCGGCTCGTCATCAAGGGCCCCACCGGCGGCGGCAAGTCCACCCTCCTCCAGATGCTCGGCGGGCTCGACCGCCCCACCGCCGGCAGCGTCATGCTCGACGGCACCGACCTCGCCCGGCTCGGCGAGGCCGGACTCACCGCCGTACGCGGCCGGACCATCGGCTTCGTCTTCCAGAGCTTCAACCTCATCCCCACCCTCTCGGCCCAGGAGAACGTCGAGACGGCGCTCGTCCCGCTCGGTACGAAGGCCAAGGAGCGCCGCGACCGGGCGGCCGAGGCCCTGCGCTCGGTCGGACTGGGGGAGCGCCTGAACCATGTGCCCTCCGAGTTGTCCGGCGGTCAGCAGCAGCGGGTGGCCATCGCGCGGGCGCTGGTGAAGCGGCCGAAGGTGCTGCTCGCCGACGAACCCACCGGCAATCTCGACGAGTCCATGCGCGACGAGATCATGGATCTGCTCGAAGGGCTCTGGAAGGAGCATGGGCTCACCTTCGTGATGGTCACCCACGACAGCGCCATCGCCCGCCGTGCGACCCGTCTGGCCACCATCAGGCGCGGGAGGATCACCATCACCGAACGCCCGGATTAGCCCGGATACGGCCCGCCGTTCCCCGGACCTCTAGGTTGTGACCAGGGTTCCCGGGAACGGCGAGAGGTGGGCGCATGGCGCGGGCCGGGCTGACGGCGCAGCTGGTGACGGTGGCGGGCGCCGAGCTGGCGGACGAGGTCGGGCTCGACCGGATCTCCATGTCGCGGGTGGCTCGGCGGCTCGGCGTGACGGACGCGAGCCTCTACGCGCATGTCCGTGGTCTGGAGGATCTGCGCGGCCGGATCGCGCTGCTGGCGGCGGACGAGAAGAGCATCCGTATCGCGGAAGCGACGGCCGGGCGGGCGGGCAAGGACGCGCTGGTCGCGTACGCCGACGCCTGGCGGGAGTACGCCCACAGGCACCCGGGCCGCTACACCGCGACCCAGGCCGCGATCCGGATCGATCCCGGGCTGGCGGCGGAGGCGGCCGGACCCCGGCGGGCGGTCGAGCTGGCGTACGGCATGCTGCGCGGCTACGGGCTGGCCGAGCCCGGCCTCACCGACGCGGTGCGGCTGCTGCGCAGTACGTTCCACGGGTTCGTCGCCCTGGAGGCGGCGGGCGGGTTCGCGCACGCGCGTGCGCCGCAGGACTCCTGGGTCCGCGCCCTCGACGCCCTGCACATCCTTCTCGTTCACTGGCCCTCGTCCAGTGAACGGGAGGACGGCTCCTGACCGCCCCGGCCGTCGGGGGAGGAGCGGTCGGCCGGCTCATCCCAGGCTCAGGTCGTCGCCCAGCGCCGCCGCGATCTCGGCGGCCCGCGAGAGGTCGTCCAGCCGGCGGGTCAGGAACGCGCACGAGTGGCCGTGCCTGACCGACCACCACGCCGCCGAACCGCCCAGCCCGCCCTTCGCGATCTTCCCGTCGTCACGTATGAGCCCCAGTGTCCAGCCGACGGTGGTCGCGAAGACCTCGTCGTGCCGGCGGACCTGAGGAGCCAGATACGCGGCGTGGAGTTCGCTGCCGAGCAGCCGGTGGACCGGCCCGTCCATGCGCGTGAGGCCGGCGAAGAACTCCGCCACGGAAGTCGCGGTGGCGTGCAGGTTGGCCGCGCCGAAGACCGACTGCCGCCAGGCGGTCGAGTTCATCCGCTCCATGTCCAGGAGACCCGCCGGGATGGTCAACCACGGCTCCTGGGGCAGCTGTTGGGCCCACCCGGGAGCGGCCGGCTCAAGATCGGCGACCCGGTGCAGTTCACCGTCGGGTACGCCGAACCAGCCGTCCAGCCCCAGCGCGGGCCGTACGACATCGGCGAACATCCGCTCCAGCGTGACGCCCGCCCCGGCCCGCAGCACCCCGTCGATCAGATGCCCGTAGGTCAGGGCGTGCTCGCCCAGCGACGTACCCGGGACGTACTCCGGAGCGGACTCGGCCAGGATCTCCCGCAGCCGGGCGCCGTCCAGCAGATCCGTCCCCGCGGCCGCCACCGGGAACCGGGCCTGGCCCGCCTGGTGGGTGAGGACATGGCGCAGGGTGGTCCGCTCCTTCCCCGCGACCGCGTACCCCGGCCAGTACCGCCCGATCGGTTCGTCCAGCGTCAGCGCGCCGTCCCGGACCGCCACCAGGGCCGCGAGCGCGGCGAACGGTTTCGAGACCGAGTAGGGCTGGACCAGCGTGTCGGCCCGCCAGGGCCGCTGCCGCGCGGTGTCGGCCCAGCCGCCGCTGAGCCGGACGACCTCCTCGCCGTCCCGCCACACCGACAGACCGGCCCCGGTCTCCCGGCCGTCGTCCACCATCCTCCGGAAGACCTGACGGACCGTCTCATAACCCTCGGCGACATGTCCTTCGACGTTCATCCCGATTCCCCTCCGTGACGCGGCGGACGTCCCGACCACGCCGAAGACTATACCCGTGGGGGGTATGTGGAGAAGGGTCGTACGGGCGGAGGGCCCGTGCACCGGGCGGGCGTGCCGGGCCGGGGCGGGCGGCGTCCGCTGAGCCGGCTCAGTGGCCGGGCACCGCAGGGCCTGACGGCGTGCGGCCGGCGGGGCCGACATGCGGGTGGCCGACGCGCGCCGGATAGTGGGTGGGTGGGGCCGGCTCTCGGGGTGGAGGCGCATCGATGACCAGGCGCGGCAGGGACTCCGGCAGGAGCGGCGACACGAACCCCGGAACGGGCGCGCGGCGGGCCGCCGCCACCCACATGTCGCCCCGGGAGCGGGCGGAGCGGGGCAGGGCGGCCCGGAAACGGGCGCCGAGGTCCAGCCACGCGGAGTTCGATGCGGCCCGCGCCAGGCCCGATCCGGTGGCGGTCGTCGACGCCCAGTCGCGGACGCGGGTGCCGGAGCTGGTGCCCATCCGGTACGGGCGTATGACCGAGTCGCCCTTCCGCTTCTACCGGGGCGCCGCCGCGATCATGGCCGGTGACCTGGCGACCACCCCGGTTTCCGGCATCAGGGCCCAGCTCTGCGGGGACGCGCATCTGCTGAACTTCCGGCTACTCGGCTCACCCGAGCGGCGGCTGGTGTTCGACATCAACGACTTCGACGAGACACTGCCGGGCCCCTGGGAGTGGGACGTCAAACGACTGGCGGCGAGCCTGGTGATCGCCGGCCGGGAGAACGGTTACTCCGCGAAGGAGCGGTCGGTGATCGTACGGGCCGCCGTACGGTCCTACCGCGAGCGCATGCGCGTGTTCGCCGGGATGGGCAATCTCGACGTCTGGTACACCCGCGCCGACATGGAGGAACTCCGGCCGCTGGCCGATCGCAGGCTCGGAGCGAAGGGCCGGGACCGGCTGTCGGGGATGATGACGAAGGCGCGTACCCGCGACAGCCTCCATGCCTTCGAGAAGCTGACGCGGCCGCGTGACGGGGAGCGCCGGTTCGCCCCCGATCCGCCGCTGGTCGTGCCGGTCGACGACCTGCTGCGGGGGCGGCAGCGCGACACTTTCGTGACCGAGCTCCACAAGCTGGTCGACCGGTACGGGCGGAGCCTGTCCACCGAGCGCCGGCAGCTGCTGCGGCAGTACCGCGTGGTCGACATCGCCCGCAAGGTCGTCGGCGTGGGCAGCGTGGGCACACGCTGCTGGATCCTGCTCCTGCTGGGCAAGGACGACAAGGATCCGCTGATCCTCCAGGCCAAGGAGGCGGACCACTCCGTACTGGCCCGGTACACCGGCGAGAGCGAGTACAACAACCAGGGCCAGCGGGTCGTCGCGGGCCAGCGGCTCATGCAGGCGGTGGGCGACGTCTTCCTGGGGTGGGACCGGGTACGGGGGCTCGACGGCAGACAACGAGACTTCTACGTACGGCAGTTGCACGACTGGAAAGGCATCCTGGTCCCTCAGGACATGGTCCCCAACGGCATGAGGGTCTTCGCCGAGCTCTGCGGCGCGACACTCGCCCGCGCCCACGCCCGCTCGGGCGACCGGATCGCGATCGCCGCGTATCTCGGCGGCGGCCCGGTCTTCGACAACGCGCTGTCCGACTTCGCCGAGAGCTACGCCGACCAGAACGAGCGTGACCACGCGGCCCTGGTGTCCGCGGTGAAGGCGGGACGGGTCACGGCACAGGCCGCGTAGCCGGGCCGTACGACGATCTGCGGGGAAGGCGAGAAATGGCCGAGCAGGCGCGGTTCCGGGGCAGCCTGTTCCGTCGCCGCGACGGCTGTTACGGTGGGTCGCAGCGAAGGGGAGTAGTCCCGAGAACCGCTGGTCGACACACTGGACACCTCAGGGCGTCCCGGCCACCGGGCCACCGCGTCTCACGCGGGGCGGACGAGACCTTCGACCAAGGCATGATTCGGCCCGCGCTTCTGTGCGGGTCGCCCGTCGTGCCGGGTCGAGTGGTTCCTCCCGTCGCCTTCTGGGTGCCGTACGAGCTCACGGCCCGGCCCCAGCAGAAAGCAAGGGAATGACTTTCGACCCCCTGGCGATCATCACCGCCTTCGGGCTCATCTTCCTCGCGGAGCTCCCCGACAAGACCATGTTCGCCTCACTGGCCATGGGCACCCGGATGCGGCCGCTGTACGTCTGGTTCGGCACCTCCACCGCGTTCATCGTGCACGTCGCCATCGCCGTGGGCGCCGGCAGCCTGCTGGGCCTTCTCCCGGAGATCGCCGTCAAGCTCGTCTCGGCCGCCCTGTTCGCGTTCGGCGCCGTCGTTCTGCTGCGCAGCGGGGGCGACGACGACGAGGACGGCGCGGGCAAGACCGTCACGGGCTTCTGGCCCGTCTACACCACCGCCTTCATGGCCGTCTTCATCAGCGAGTGGGGCGACCTCACCCAGATCACCACCGCCAACCTGGCCGCGAGCAACGGCTGGCTGCCCACCGCGATCGGCTCGGTCCTCGCGTTGATGTCGGTCTCCGCGCTCGCCCTGCTGGCGGGCCGCTTCATCGCCCAGCGGGTACCGCTGAAGACCGTTCAGCGCATCGGCGCCCTGTGCATGACCGGGCTCGCGATCTGGACGCTCGTCGAGGCCCTCACCCTCTGACGGGCGGCGGGAGACGGGTGGCGGGGCGGCAGGTGACCGGCCACCGGAGCGACACGGGACCCGACCCGGGCGTAGCGGGTGGCTGGTGCGCGGTGCCCGTGAAAGGGTGATCCTCTTCGCGTGTCGCCGCTCACAACTCATCGTCTGGAAAAGGGGATCCGAATGAAAATCACCGTGAACGAGGACCTGTGCTGTGGCGCCGGCCAGTGCGTCGTGCTCGCGCCCGAGGTCTTCGACCAGCGCGACGAGGACGCGATCGTCATGCTGCTGGAGGCCCAGCCCGGGGAGCAGCTGCACGCGGCTGTCCGTGAGGCCGCGTCCGGCTGTCCTTCGGCCGCCATCACCGTGATCGACAACTCGTAGCCGTACCGCCCGCGCTGGAGGCGGAGTCGTAGCGGGTGGCACTCCGACGGAGACCGCCCCCTGCCACGGCTCCGCCTCCGCGCCGCGGTCAGGAAGTCGCCGTGGCCGGCAGATCGGGCCGCGCCGGCGGGTGACCGGCGGCGGACCGCAGCGTCAGCACCATGGTGAAGCCGCCACCCGGGGTGTCCTCGGCGGCGAGCGTGCCCCCCATCGCCTCCGCGAAGCCCCGGGCGACCGCGAGACCGAGCCCGACACCGGCACCCCGCGGGGCGTCCCCGTACCGCTGGAAGGGCGCGAAGATCCGGTCCTTCGCGTCGTCCGGGACCCCGGGCCCCCGGTCCACCACACGGACCTCGACCCGGTCGGCGATCGCGCTGGCGGAGACGAGCACCTGCTCGTCCCAGGGGCTGTACTTGACGGCGTTCTCGACGATGTTGGCCACCGTGCGCTCCAGCAGGCCCGGATCGACGGCGACCATCGGTACGTCCTCCGGGATGTCCAGCACGACACTGCCCTCCGGCACACCCCCGAGAGCCATCGGGACCACCTCGTCCAGGTCGATCTCACGGATCAACGTGGTCACCGTGCCGGTCTGCAGCCGGGACATGTCGAGAAGATTCCCGATCAGATTGTCGAGACGGTCGGCGCCCTCCTCGATACCGGCGAGGAGTTCGTCGTGGTCCTCGTCGGACCACTCGACGTCGTCGGAGCGCAGCGACCGGCCGCTTTCCCCGCGGCTGCCGGCCCCGGCTACCGGCCCGGCCGTTTGGCGGCGGCGAGGCGGGCCTCGAAGCCGTCGAGGATGGCCTGAAGGCCGAACTCGAAGCTGTTGTCCGGAGCGGCGGCGTAGTCGGCGGCCGCCGGGGTGTCCAGGCGCTCGCGCAGGAGCGGGAACCGCATCGCGATCTCGGCGCTCCGCGCCAGGGTGTCGGCCAACTGCCGTTCGGCGTCACCGTCGTTCTTCCGCAGCCGCCGGGTCAGCGAGACCTGGGAGGCCGGTCCGAGGGCGCTGCCGAGCACGAACATGAGCACCGTGGCGGCCGCCCGGTCCGCGTCGGCGGGCGCGAAGCCCGCCTTCTCGTAGATGCCGAGGCTGTGGTTGTCACTGCGGGCCATGCCGGGGCCGTAGACGAGATGGCTGCCGAAGGCCTGCACGAACCACGGGTGCCGGGTGAGCAGCGCGTGCATGCCGGTGGCCTGCGCGGTGGCGGCCGTGCGCCAGTCGGTCGAGTCGAGATCGGGCAGTTCGACCTCGTCGTAGAGGGCGTCGACCGCCAGCCGGACCAGCTCGTCCTTGGTCTTCACGTGCCAGTAGACCGCCGTGGCCGCCGAGTTGAGCCGGCCGCCAAGGCTGCGCATGTTGAGGCCGTCCAGGCCCTCCTCGTCCAGCAGCTCGATGGCCGCGCGCACGATCCGGTCCGGGGTCAGCGTGTTCCGAGGCATGGCGCCCAGTCTACTTGAACTAAGTTCATTCACCGCTTGCGCGGGGGTGGAAGGCGATCTACGCTCCTACTTGTACTTAGTTCAAGTGCAGCGAAACGGGAGGGGAACAGAGATGTCGCAGGACAAGCTGTCGGAGTTCGTCGAGGCCAGTGCCAAGGAGTTCGATGTCCCGGGCGTATCCGTCGGGGTGCTGATGGACGGCCGGGAGAGCTACGCCTCCCACGGTGTGACCAGCGTCGGCCACCCGCTGCCGGTGGACGAGAAGACGCTGTTCCATCTGGCGTCGGTGACGAAGACGTTCACCTCGACCGCGATGATGCGCCTGGTCGCCGAGGGGAAGGTCGACCTCGACGCACCGGTGCGCCGCTACGTTCCCGAGCTGAAGCTCTCGGACGAGGAGGCGGCGGAGCGGATCACCGTGCTCAACCTGCTCAACCACACCGCGGGCCTCGACTGGAACCTCATCGACACCGGCGAGGGCGACAGCTCCCTGCCCGGCTTCGTGGCGAGGATGTCGGAGCTGACGCTGATCGCGCCTCCCGGTACCCGCGCCTCGTACAGCCAGGCCGGGTACAACCTGGCGGGGCGGATCATCGAGAAGGTCACGGGCCTGCCCTTCGAGCAGGCCGTGGCGTCCCTGGTGCTGAAGCCGGCGGGGCTGTCGGACACCGTCTTCGGGCTGGACGACGTGATGGTGCGCAAGTTCGCCGTCGGATACAACCGGGGCGAGGACGGCGAACTGCGCGTCGCCCAGCCGTGGAAGGCGTTCCGCGAGGGAGCGCGCGGCGACAACCCCGGCGGGGGCATCGCCTCCACGGTGAGCGACCTCCTGCGCTGGGCCCGTTTCCAACTCGGTGACGGTGAGGGTGTGTTGCCCGCCGAGACGCTGCACCGCATGCGGGAGAAGACGGTCGAGCTGCGCGCCAGCACGCTCGGTGACGCCTTCGGCATCTGCTGGTTCCTGCGCGACGTGGACGGCGTCCGCACGATCGGCCACGGCGGTTCGGGCAACGGCCAGTTCGCCGAACTGCTCATCGTGCCCGAACGTAACTTCGCGGTCGTCTCGCTTGCCAACGGCGGCCCCGACGGCTACCCGTTCAACCAGTCCGTCCTGCAATGGGCCCTCACCCACTACCTCGGCGTGGTCGACCGGGCCCCCGAGCCGGTCCCGTACGAGGAGAAGCGGGCCCGCGAGGCCGTCGGCCACTACGAGATCGACGCCATGAACCTCGACATCGCCACGGACGGTTCCCGGCTCACCCTCGCGGTCGGGATCAAGCCGGAGATCCGCGCGGCGTCGGACGCCGACATGCCGCCGGACTACCCGGCGGCGGAGATCGGCTTCCTGCCCGGCGACGGCGACGAGTACATCGTCACCGAGGGCGGACTGAAGGGGCAGCGCGGCTACTTCAGCCGCGACGCGGACGGCGCGGCCGTGGGCGTCGACCTGGCGGGCCGGCTCTTCGGCCGGACCCCGGCGGCATCCTGACCGGGAGCGGTCGGTCGGCCTCCCCCGTCGACCGCCCACGCTCAGCCGCGCACCTCCGGCCGCCCGCGCGCTCAGGGGCCCGCGCTCAGCGGCCGTCGTCCAGCCGGAAGCGCAGCCGGCAGATCACCGCGTCGGTGTCGCGGCGGACCGCGTGGGCGACCACGGCGCCGCGCTGGTTCTGGAGCACCCGCTGCCACAGCCGGGCCGGTTCGACCTCGGGGATCAGTACGGTGATCCGGGTGTCCGGCTCGGCGGCCGCCAGTTCGCCCACGTACGCGGCGACCGGGCGTCCGACCGTCCGCCGGGCCGAGTCCACCCGGACCAGCGGCACACCCGGGTCCCACAGCGCCCAGTCCCGTACCAGCGCCTCCGTCCGCGCGCGGTCCTCGGGGTCCGGGTGGCAGACCGTCACCGCACGCACCTCGTCGCCCAGAGACGCGGCAGCGGTCAGGGCCTCGCTGGTCAGCCGCGTCAGTGAGCCGACCGGGACCAGGACCAGCGAGTGGCCGCGGCGCGGCGGCGCGGGGATGGCCCCGACCCCGAGGCGCTCGCCGATCCTCGCGTACGCGCGGTGTACGCACTCGAACCCGGCGACCAGCAACGGCAGTGCCACGACGATCAGCCAGGCGCCGTCGTGGAACTTGGTCGCGGTGACGACGATCGCGCTGGCACCGGTGAGCAGCGCACCCACCCCGTTGAGGAGCGCCTTGCCCGCCCAGCGCGGGCCCCTGACGGCGCGCCAGTGGATCACCATTCCGGTCTGGGCGATGGTGAAGCCGACGAAGACCCCGATCGCGAAGAGCGGAACGAGCGTGTTGGTGTCACCGCCCGAGAAGACGAGAAGCGCGGCGGAGACGGCCGCGAGGGTCAGCACACCGTGGCGGTGCACCTGCCGGTCGGCCTTCAACCCGAAGACATGGGGCAGGTAGTTGTCCCTGGCCAGCAGCTTGAGCAGGACAGGCAGGCCGCCGAAGGAGGTGTTGGCGGACAGGGCCAGCAGCACCACGGTCGCGAACTGGACGACGTAGAAGGCCGGATTGTGACCGAACGAGGCGTCCGCCAGCTGGGCGAGAACCGTGACACCCTCGACCGGCTGGAGCCCGAAGCGGGAGATCAGCACGGACAGACCGATCAGCATCACGCCCAGCACGGCACCGAGAGCGATCTCCGCGTGCTGCGCGCGGCGGGCCGCCGGGGCGCGGAAGGACGGGACGGCGTTCGCGATGGCCTCGACACCCGTCAACGCCGAGCACCCGGACGCGAACGCCTTCAGCAGGAGCAGCGCGCCCACGGTGGTCGCGTTGTCGGCGAGTGCGGAGGCGTGTCCGGCGGAGGCCTCCGTGCCGGCCGGGGAGTCGCGGAACAGGCCGACCGTGATGAGGACGAGGATCGAGCCGACGAAGACGGCCGTCGGCACGATGAACGCGCGCGCCGAGTCCACGATGCCGCGCAGGTTCACGGCCGTGACCAGCACCAGCACCCCGAGACACAGCCACACCCGGCTGCCGTAGAGCCCCGGGAAGGCGGAGGTCAGCGCGGCCACCCCCGCCGTGACCGCGACCGCCACGTTGAGCACGTAGTCCAGGACCAGGGAGGCGGCGGCGACCAGACTCGTACGCCGGCCCAGATACGCCTTGCCGACCGCGTAGCTGCCACCGCCGTCCGGGAAGGCGGCGATCACCTGACGGTACGAGGCGACCAGGACCGCGAGCAGTCCGGCGATGGCGAGGGTGACGGGAAGGGCGAAGCCGAGCCCGTAACCTCCCGCCGCGGCCAGGACCAGCACGATGGCCTCGGGGCCGTACGCCACCGAGGCCATCGCGTCGAGAGAGAGCGCGGCCAGGCCCGTGACAGCGGTGAGCTTGTGGCGGGCTCCGGTGGGATCCGGTGGTTCCTCTTCGCCGGGCGTGGCGCCGGGCGTGGTGCCCTTCTCGACGGACAGGACGGACATGTGAGCGGTCTCCTTCGTCTCAGGTCCGCTCAGGGTGTGGCCGCACCCGGTTGCCGCAGGCCGCCGCCGGCACGTTCTTGGCGCGAACGAGCCCCGACCTCACGCCTTCTTGATGCGGCCCGTCAGGAGGCTGTATGGGTTCCCGGGGGCCCGCGTCAGCGATACGTCAACGGGTCCGCCACACGCCGCCGGCGTTCCTAACCTCGGCTGCATGAAACGTCCTGCTGCACGATTTCCGGCCACACCGGGGCGTGACACCGGCGGTGCCGGGCCCGCCGGGGACTCCGGCTGCGACGAGAACTGGGCCGGCGAGCGCCGGTTCGCGATCCGCTGCTCCGCCCTGCTGCTCGCGCTGTTCCTGGTGGTCGACGGCGGCTCGGGCCACCTCACCGCCCTGCGCGCCGTCGTCTGGACCGCGCTCACCGTCCTGCTGTTCGTCGTACTCCTGCCGGCACGCGTCAGCGCCGGAGAGGACTGGATCGCCTCGCGCGAACTGCTGCGCGAGCGGACCGTACGCACCGACCGGCTCGTCTCCGTGCGCTGGTCCGACGGTGTCGCCCAACGGCTGGTCCTGCGCGACCTGGACGGCGACAGCGTCGAGGTGGACCCGCGGGTGCTCGTCGCCAACCCGCGGCTGTGGCACCTGCTGGACCGGGGCGCCCGCACCTCCCTGGGCCGGGGAACACTGCTGTACGGGGCCACCGAGATGCGGCAACTGGCACAGCGCGTCGAGCGCGACGCGGCCAAGACCGTCTTCAAGGTCTCCGGCCTGATCTGATCTCGTCCCGGGGCCCATGACCGGCACGGTCCCGGCATTAGAGTGAACGGGTGACTTCCCTGCCGGAGAACCGGCCGCCACGGATCAGTGAAGACGACCGCGACACGGCCGTGCGGCGCCTCCAGGAGGCGTACGCCGAAGGCCACATCTCGCACGAGGAGATGGACGGACTCCTCAACCAGGCGCTCACCGCCCGGACGCACGACGGACTCGCGCATGCTCTGGCCTCCCTCCCCGCGGAGAAGCCGGCCACCACGTCCACGATCGCCGTCCACGGCGGACGGATCCGGCGGCGCGGCCCCTGGCGCGTCCCCCGGACGCTCAAGGTCGAGTCCGCCTACGGCAATGTGCGCCTCGACCTGTCCCGGGCGGTCATCGAGTATCCGGTGATCGACATCGAGCTGCAGCTCGGCACCGGCAAGGCCAAGATCACTGTCCCGCGCGACGCCGTCGTGGAGTTCGAGAACGTGGGCACGGGGTGGAAGGACACGCACTACAAGCCCGCGCGCCGCTCCCGCCCCGGCGGACCGACGATCCGGATCTCCGGAACCATGGGCTTCGGCCGGCTGAAGATCCGCCACGCACACCGCTGAGCGGAGCGGGGCGCGGTGGCTCCGGCTCACCCGAATGGCGTGATGGAGATGCGCGGAGCACAGTGGATAGGGGGTACGGCCGTCCCGGGGAATCCGCGGCGGCTGTGAAATCGCTCGCGACATCGCTCCCTATCGCAGGAAGATGAGTCGGTCATGGCAGTCAAAGAAGCCTCGTCAACAACAGCAATGTCCAACGGTCACCACCACCACGGTGACATCAAGGGAACGACGACGATCGCTGACTCGGTCGTCGCCTCGATAGCCGGTATCGCCACCCGTGACGCGTCCGGGGTCTACGCGATGGGCGGCAGTATGACCCGGACCCTGGGAGCCGCGCGGGACAAGATGGTCCGGTCCGACGACGCGACCCGCGGGGTGCAGGTCGAGGTAGGTGAGAAGCAGGCCGCGGTGGATGTCGACGTCGTGGTGGAGTACGGGTATCCGATCACCAGGACCACCGAGGAGATCCGGTCGGGCATCGCCGACGCGGTCGAGACCATGACCGGCCTCGAGGTCGCCGAGGTGAACATCGACGTCCTCGACGTACACCTGCCGGATTCGGACGACGAGGGCGGCGGATCGCCCCGCGCGCGGTGAGCGGGAGTCTCCGGCTCAACCGGAATCGCGGGGTAGCAGCGACCCGAGCGGGCCGAGGTCCAGATTCAGGTCCTCCATCGTGAGGTCGTAACGCTCACAGAGTTCCGCCATGCGGTCCTGGAGGATCATCAGCGTCATTCCGATGCGTTCCTCCTGGTCCTCGCGGAGATCGCCCTGGTCCACCCGGTGCAGCGCGGTGCGCTCCATCAGCTGGCGCAGCAGTTCGACAATGGTGAGAACGAGCTTGATCAGGTCTCGTTCCACCGTGTCCGGATCCGTCTCCAGGCGCTGGGCGACTCCGCGTCCGGGGCGCGGCTCGTCCGGGCCTGTCGGTACGAGATCGAAGGCGCGGGCCGCCGCCTGCGCCACGTCCCTGAACTTGGTGTCGTCGTCAGCCATGGTGTGCCTCCTTGTGCGTGCCGGGACGGCCCCCGGCGCACCCGGGCCCGCTCACCACGGCGCGGGCTCGTCGGGCGTGATGGAGCGGATGACCGCCCGCAGATTGATGTGCACCAGATCCACATCGGCGACGGACAGCACGAGATCGCCCGTGAGGACGGCGCCCCCGGTGAGGAGGCGGTCGAGGAGATCGATGAGCGCGACCTGGCGCCCCGCGAGGGATTCGATGGAGTCGTCACCGGAGTCGCGGGAGTCGCCGACCGGCGCGCCGGAATTCCTCGTAGGAGTCCCGGCGAACCCGACGCTCGGCAGCGCGGTGCTCAGCTCACCGTTCACCGGGGACCCCCGTCCGTGCCTTCGCCTTCGGGTGCCTGTGGCGGTGTCGCGAAGGAGTACGGCGCCCAGGGGCCGGTGATCTCGACCCGTACGCCCGGCGTTCCCTCACCGAGCCCCGTCAGCGCGCCACGGAAGTCGGCGACGTGCGCGGCCGGCACCAGATACGCCTCGTTGGCGATGTTCTCGCCGGCCCCCTGGGCGAGATCGCCCTGCTGGGGGCGGTGCGCCACACGGCCGCCGACGAGGCCCGCCACGCGTACGGGGATCTCCGCGGCGATGGCTCCGGCGGCGGCGTAGGAGTCCCGGTGGCTGCGCCGCTGCGCGCGGCGCTGTCGCAGATAGGCCCGCCCGGGGCTCATCGCGGGCTCCTCCTCCGGTTCGGCCGTGACGACGGCCTCACGCGGGTCCGCGTAGACTTTCACGCCGAGTTCGACGTGGTCTTCGAGCCGGGAGAGAAGGTCACGGAACTCCTCCTCCCGCTCGGCCAGCATCGCCGTCACGCGCGCGTCGTCCAGATACACCGTCGCGAGCCGCATGGGCAGGACCGTCGCGCTCTCGTAGGCGGCCTCGACCACGGCGTGGTGCGTGCGGGCCAGCACTTCGAGCCGCGTCAGATCCTCCATCTGCGCTTTCAGACCGTCGGCGCCGAAGGAGTCGTTCGGAACCGACGAGACCAGCGCGACGAGCGCACCGGCGCGCACCGTCCGCAGCGGCCCGTCGCCGACACCGGTGCGACCGGGGAACGCCCCGTCGAGCGGTGTTCCCGCGCGGCCGACCGCGTAGACGTACACCATCGAGGACGTCCCGGCGTCGGAGGTCATCGCCCGCCCTCACTTTCCGGAGCTTCCGGAGCGCCTTCCGTAAGCGCGCCACCGGCCCCGGCACCCGCCCGCAACTCCGCGATCTCGGCCCGCAGTCGCTCGTTCTCCACCGCCAGCCGGTCCGCCGACGGATCGACGGCGCCGCCACCCGCGGACGCGCTCCCCGAACCGTTCACCTGCTGCGCGGGGCGGGCCCGGGAGGAGAGCGAGGGGTCGTGCTCCCACCAGTCGATGCCCATCTCCTTGGCCTTGTCCACGGACGCGACCAGCAGGCGCAGCTTGATCGTCAGCAGTTCGATGTCGAGCAGATTGATCTGGATATCGCCCGCGATGACAATTCCCTTGTCCAGGACGCGCTCAAGGATGTCGGCGAGATTGGCGGACGACGCTTGCGGGCCGGAGCCGTACGGGGACGCTCCCGACGAGGTCCCCATACGGCCGGCCAGTGAATCGGACACGTGGAATCAGCCCTGTCTGTGCTGTCGGCGGCGCGGGTCAGCGACGCGCCGAGGCGGTACGGCGCCGGGAGGAACGCCGGGCCGGCTGCTCTTCCTCTTCCTCTTCTTCCTCGACCTCGTCGAGGGGCTCCTCTTCGTAACCGTCCTCGGCGCGGGGCTCGTCGGCGGGAGCTTCTTCGTCGTACTCGTCCCGCTCGTCCTCGGGGAGCTCTTCGTCCTCGGCGTACTCGGCGTCCGCGTCCGCGTCTGCCTCGGCCTCGGCCTCGGGGTCCTCCTCCAAGGAGCGGTCGTCCTCCGTCTCCTCGGAGGCCGTGGGCTCCTCGTCGGACTCGGCGGACTCCTCCTCGGCGCGGGCCTCTTCCTCCTCGACCGCCTCGTCGTGCTCCAGCACGACCTCGCCGTCGCGGATCTCGCCGCGCCAGCCGTCGGTGGCCTCGCCGCGCATCATGATGAACTTGCGGTAGAGCTTGAGGTCGAGCCGGGCGCGGCGGCCCTGGGCACGCCAGATATTGCCGGTCTTCTCGAACAGCCCCTTGGGGAAGTACTCAAGAACCAGCAGCACCCGCGTCAGATTGTCCGTGATGGCGTGGAATGTCACCACGCCCTTCACGGTGCCCTTGGCGCCCTCGGTGGTCCAGGTGATCCGCTCGTCCGGCACCTGCTCGGTGACGTTCGCCTTCCAGCTGCGCGTGGACTTGGCGACCTTCACCTTCCAGTTGCTGCTGGTGTCGTCGGCCTTCTCGACACTGACGACGCCCTTCGCGAAGGTGCTGAACTCCTGGAACTGGGTCCACTGGTCGTACGCCTCGCGTACGGGCACGCCGACGTCGATGTCCTCGGTGATGGTGACGCTCTTCGACTTGCCGCCACCGCCCTTGCGTCCCTTGCCGAACAGACCCTTCACCTTCTCCTTGATGGTGTCCTTCAGATGCGACGTCCCGGCGGCCATGGCGGCCTGCGCCGGTGACTTGCCCTCGCCGAGAGCCTGTCCGCCCTTGGCGAGGCTCTTCACGGCACCGCCCGGACCGCCCTTGCCGTCGGCCAGTTTGCCGACACCCTCACCGAGCCGGTGCCCGAGACTGGTGACGGCGTGCTCGGCGCGTGCCCGGAGGTAGTTCTGCAGTTCTTCCTTGAGACGGTCGGTGGCGGGGCTCTTCGCCACGTCGTCCTTGAGCTTGCCGAAGGCGGTGTCAGCCATTGTCGCCACCCCGCTCACTCCGGCGGGCGGACGAGGTGGTCTTGCGCGCTCCCGAGGCCGTCTTCTTGCGGGCGCCGCCCGAGGCGGTCCTGCGGGCGCCGGACGTGGCCTTGGACGCGGAGCGACCGGCCGACTTGGCGGGCGCCTTCGCCGCGGTCTTACGGCGCGGGGCCGGCTTCTCGTCCGGTTCCGAGTCGCGCTCGTGATCTTCCTGATCGCGGTCCTCGGGGTCGCTGTCCTCGGGCTCGCTGTCCTCGGGCTCGTCGTCCTCCCGCTCCTCGGCGGCTTCTTCCTTGCCGTCGAGTTCGAGAGTCCGCCGGTGCAGCGAGTCGGCGAGGCCCGACGCCCGCTGGGTCAGGGCGTTGGTGGCCGCTGTCTTCGTGGCGCCCACCAACTCCTTGCGGACCTGGTCGTTCAGGGTGCCGAGAACCGGGGAATTACTCACCAGCTTGCCGAGCTGCTTCGGGTCGAAGCTCAGCTTCTTGCCGGCCAGGAACATTCCGAAGCCGATCGCCAGTTTGGCTTTCTTCGTACGTCCCAGCAGGTATCCGCCCACAAGGGCGACACCTATCTTCGCATTGCCTGTCATCTCTGGTACACCTCAATCTCCCGTGCTCAGGAGTTGTTCCGTAGTCGCTTCTGGTAGGACTCGCACTCTTCGAGGCGGTCCAGCAGTTCGTCCTCGCGCCGGTCGAATTCCTCTTCGTCGATGGAACCGCTCAGCAGTTCCTTCTCCAGCGCGGCCAGTTGCCCGCGTACGGGCTCCGGGTCGTAATGCTCACGCTCGGCGGCGAGTACGACCTGATCGAGTACCCAAGCCGTGCCCCGGACCGGGGCGAGCGGAAAGGTGAGGATGTTCGTAATGAGGCCCATCGCGACTCCTCGGGTCCGCGTCGGCGTCGTCCGCCGGCGTCCGCGCCGGCGGTGACGTCAGACGAAGCTGTAGGGCGGCAGGGGACCGTTGAGTGTGAACTCGTAGTCGTCGCCCCGCCGTTCGGCCTCCTCGTACACCGCCTGCGAGAATGCCGCGGCCTCGTCGCGCTTCACGAGGAAGGAGACATTGAGGAAGTGCGCCTTGGTGGGCTCGCCCGCCGACACGCGCTCCGCCTCGGCGGTCAGCACGGAGGTGATCTCATTTCCCACGGTGCCCTGCCGCACCTGGATCTCTTGTGAGACGAGTTCACCGAGAGCCATCTTCTCTTTCTGGGCCCCGGGGTTCTGCCTGGTGAATTCACTGAGCCGCCGCACGTCCCCCGACGCGGAGAGTATTTCCCGCAGCAGGCTCTCCTCGGGGCGTGAGACCTTCAGGTTGTACTCCAGCCGCCCGTCGAGCTCGCCGAGGCGGGCGGTGTAGCTCTCCCGCTCCTGCTCCAGGGCGGCCAGCACCTGGTCGTCGTCGGGACCGACGAGGCCGAACCGCATCGGCAGCGCGGCACCCTCGGCCATCAGCCGCTCCAGGACGCTCTGGTGGGCGACCAGGTCGCGGCGCTTGGCCCGCAGGTCGGACGGTGTGTCGCTGACGACGGCGCCGAGATCCCCGGTCCTGACGGTCCGCAGGTCGGACGGCGGGTCCCCGACGCCCTTGAGCCCGTCGAGCCGCAGCGGGTGATCGGCCCCGGTGATGGCGTAGATGTAGGTGGGCATGGGCTACTCCTCCCGGCGCTGGGTGCTGCGGCGGCTGCTGGAAGCGGTGGACTTACGGGCCGGACGGCGCTCCTTCTCCTTCTCCTCGGAGTCGTCGTCGGCGCTGTCGCGTCCGCTCTTGAGGGAGTCGCTGAAGGCTTCGACCGCGCCCGTCAGTGCTCCTTTCGACTTGCCCTTGGCGCCGCTCTCCACCGTGTCGCCGACGATGTCGGTGAGCTGGGTGGGCGCCTTGCGGCCCGATTCGAGGTCCAGACGGTTGCACGCCTCGGCGAATCGAAGATAGGTGTCGACACTCGCGACGACGACCCTTACATCGATCTTGAGTATCTCGATTCCGACGATGGACACGCGGACGAAGGCATCGATGACGAGCCCCCTGTCGAGAATGAGCTCAAGAACGTCGTAGAGGTTTCCTGATCCACTTCCGCCCGAGCTGTTCGAAGCATTGCTCTGCTGTACGAGACTCATGGTCGGCCTTCCTTCCGATGAGTTGTGTCATTCGGTCCGGATCGAACGCGAAAGGGTGGCGCGACTCAGTGGTCGACCTGCCCTCGCGAGTACCGGCGAATTCGTTCGTAGCCGAGGAGTTGGCCCTGACCGTCGAGGGAAACACGATAGGAAGCCATCACACTCGTGGTGTCCGGGATCTTCTCGATCTCGACGACCTCCACGTCGGCGGTCCAGCCGTCGTCCGTGGCCTTCAGCGAGGAAACGGAACTGGGCTCGCACTGGAGCAGCCCGGCAAGTTGACCGGCGGCCTTTCGCATGGCCGTGGCGACATCGATACGTTCCTGGCCGCCCCCGGCGCTGTTGCCGTTCTTGCTGTCGGTGCTCTCAGTCGTCGCCATGTTCTCCGCCCGTCGTGGGTCGTCCGGGACTCCCTGTCGGAGTCGTCGGTCAGCCATTCATCCCTGGCTTCAACTGCGAGTGCCCCTGGGATCCGAACGTATGCATGACCTGAAATGCCCGGTCCCCACCGATTGATCGACCGGGGAGCGCGTGGCGAGGCGGATCGGCTGGTCTCCGCGATCGTGCCGACCAGGCCAGGCCGGGGCGGGGCGGGCGGGGGCCGGTCCCGCACGCACCTCGGCCCCGTCCCGGGCGGGACGGGGCCGAGGCTGCTGACGAGGACATCCAGGCGTCCGGAGCGGGTATACGACCCCGTGAGAGATTCACTCCACCTGGACCGCGGGGTTCCTGCAGAGCCAGCCGTTGACGGCGAAGCGGCTGTCCGCGTGCTCCCCACTGGGACAGCTCACCCTTCTCACCTCGTGCAACGCGGACGGGGCGAAGAAGATGACGCTGTTGTGCTCGGCGGGGTAGTCCCGGTAGGTGCACTCCTTCGGGTCCAGGGTTCCGTCCATGCTCAGGGGCGCGGCCGTGTCGTACATCCGCAGGGCCCCGCCGCTGAAAGCCACCGGGGTCCGGTGCATGTAGTAGACGAAGGTCACCACACGGTTGGCGGCCAGCAGGCCCTTGGCCGCCTCATGACCGCTGACGTCCTGGTGCGGCTGGTAGAAGTCGCCGTCGTTGTGGATGTTCAGGGCGAAGGCGGGCTCGGTACCCTCGCAGGAGATTCCCAGCGCCCGCTCGACCGGGCCGCGGACCCTGTTGATGGCGTCGGTCAGTTCCCCGGCTTCGAAGCCGACATGGCTGAGGGCACGGCGCGTACGGGTGTCCACCTGATTGCCCCGTACACGTGAGGGATACAGGTCTTCCTGAGGGGCCTGGATCGCACGGCTCAGCAGGAGCTCCGCGGTCTCTTCCGCCAGGAAATGGGAGATACGACAGACCTTCGTCGACAGTTGCCAGGTCGCGTTCTCACCCGGTGACGGCCGCATGGGAAGGTCGACCGCTTCAGTCATTTCGATTCCCCTCATTCGCCCCGCAATTGAGGCAGCGACGATAACCGTGTTGCGAGAGAGCGTCAATCACGCTCCTCCCTGCCGTTCCTTCGTATGTGATTCGTACCCGGCGTGCGGAATCACGACGTGTCCGCCGCGTATGTGCTTCGTACGAACGGCAGCGACACTGATCCCCATGCATTCGTCGAGCGGCGCACGAATCCCCGGTCTCGCCCCGGTCAACTCGCTTCTCTCACGCCTGGATCTGGGGGAACTCCTGCCGGAGACGGTGGTCAGCCATTCCGGACGTCATCGCAAGTGCTCGGGCTTCACCACTGCGGGTCGCGGAATCTTCGTCAAGCAGCTGAACGCGGCGCCGGGGCAGCGGGCGCCCGGTCTCGAAAGGGCCAAGCAATTCGAGGAGATCGGGATTCCGGGACTCCGCACGCCGAAACTCATCGGATCGGACGAGGAGAACAATCTCCTTGTCTTCGATCTCGTGCGGGACGCGAAGCCCGCCCACGACTTGGCACGTGAGTCGGGCTTCGGGCCTGAACTCGCCCGCCACGTCGGTGAGGTGATCGGCCGGCTCCATGAAACGCCGCTGTCCGAAGGTGTTTCCGTCGACACCTCTCCGCCGCCGTATCCGCCACTGGACTCCCTGGACGGCCTGTCCCTCGGACAGTTCCAGGCCTCCAGTGCCGCCGTCCTCCAGGGCTGGCGTCTCCTCCAGCAGGACCAGCCGGTCGTGGACGCGGTTCGGGCGCTGCGCCAGGGGGAGGAGGCCGCGCCGAGAGTGCCGTCGCACTGCGACTTCCGGCTCGATCAGATCCTGGTGTCCGAACAGGGCACCCACATCGTCGACTGGGAGGAGTTCCGCCTCGGGGACCCGGCCCGCGACGTGGGGATGTTCGTCGGGGAGTGGCTGTATCTGGCCGCGGACCGGGCGGCCCGCGTTCTGCACACCGGCGACGCCGGCCTGCCGAGGTCGGCGACCGGTGCGACGCGTGAGGAGATCTCGGCGCAGACCGTGGTCGAGCTGCGGACCGTGCAACCCACCGTCAAGGCGTTCTGGGACGGCTACACGTCGGTGCGCGACACACCGGATCCCGATCTGCCGCGCCGCGCGATCTCGTACGCCGGCTGGCATCTGTACGACCGGATGTTCAACGTCGTGGCCCGGATGGCGCTCCTCAGCGCGACCCAGTACGTGGCCAACGGGATGGGCCGCAGGGCTCTGCTGGCCCCCGGTGACCTCGCCCGGCTTCTGGAGATGGGAGTGCTCGATGCCCGCAGCAACTGACCGACTGGATCCGGCTCTGGCCCATGAGCTGGAGCGGGTCGTGGTGGAGACCGACGGCCGCTCCGCGGTCGTGGACGGTCACAAACTGGAGGCGAACACCCCCCGCCACCTCTCCATCTACCTGCGGTGGGCACTGTACGAGTTCCTTCACTCGGGCCGGCCGGCCGACATGTACAAGAACAAGGACGTGGAGCGGGACGCCGCCCTGGAGGCCCGGCTGGCGGAGGCCATGCCCTTCCGGAACTCGCTCACCAGCGCCCGGGTGAACGACCGGAGGGACGGGGAACTCCTGGTCACCGTCGACGGCACACGGGTACGTGTGCCGGTGGAGCGAGTGGTCCCCGACGCCCCGTACCAGGGCGATGACGTGGTCTACCTCGCCATGCCGGCCGCCCGCCCCGCACTCTCGCCCGGGTTCTTCCTCACCGACGGCAGCCGGGGACGCTCTGTTCGCAAGCCGACCCTGCGCGTCTACGTGAGCCTGGAGAGCCTGGCCGCGGCCGAGGCCGCCTGGGGCCTCGTCCTCAACTGTCTTGAGGACAGGGGCGTTCCGTACCGGCTCAAGGTCGCTTCCTCACCCCACCTGGTCCCGCGGAGGGATGCCCTCGTCGTCTATCTGGGCCCGGAGGCGTGGGACACGGTGGCGGACGTGGCCCACTGTGTCGTGGACCTTCCGGGCCGGGGCTCCGAGGTCTCCGTCTTCGCGGAGCGGGTGGCGCCGGGCGTGTCCGTGGCGTGGCAGCCGTTCGCCGAGAGGCCCGGCGGTCAGACGGGCCGGAGTTTCGGGCAGCACCGCGCGACGGCCGTCGCCGAAGGCCTGGTCGGCCAGGTGCTCGGCGACCGGGCGGGAACGCGCGAAGAGGCGGTGGCCGGGGCTCTGTTCGACGCGGGCATCGACCCGTCCGCTCCCCACCGGAACCTGGACTCGCCCCGGATCGGCTTCAGCACCGCCGGCTCGGCCCGATGACTCGGGGGGCGGCGCGGACACGGCCTGTGGGCGTCGTCCCCCCGGCCGGGGCGCCCTTCGGCGACGAACTCGCGGCAGGACTGCGGGCGCTCGTGTCCCCCTACGGGGTGATGTCTGAGGTTCTGCCGGGGGCACCGGTGAGAGGGCTCGGCCGGCTGTCCCTCGCCTCGGCACGGATCGGCGGCGCTCCCGGTGTCGAGCGCCCCGACGAGTTCAGAGGTGCCGGACGGTCCCTGGACGGACCGGAACAGGCAGCGCTCACCGCCATCGCCGAGGGGGCGGAACGCTACGCGGGCACGGACTTTCCCGGTGACCGGGAAGTGTGGGCCACGGCCGCCGAACTCGACGGCCGCGTCCTGGACATGAGCGCGGTGCCCAGGTGTTCACCGCGCGAGTACCGCAGCGGCCACTGTCCGGTGACTCCGTACGACCCCCATCAGCGCATCAGGTGGAATCAGGGTCTCGACCTGGCGACCAGGGAGCCGATGTGGGTCCCCGCCGTGATGGCCCGCCACGGCGTGCGGCGGCCCGCCGACGCGGAGGGCTTCTGGAACCGGATCTCGACCGGGTACGCGGTGCACTCCGATCCCGTGGAGGCGATCGTGCGAGGCATCGCCGAGGTCTGCGAGCGGGACGCCGCCGCACTCACCTGGCTGCAGATGCTGCCCCTGCCCCGGATCACCTTCGACGCGCCGACCGACGACCTGAGCGCACTGATCGAATACAGCGACCGGCACTTCCTGGAAACGTACTTCTTCGACGCCACCACCGACATGGGCGTGCCGACCGTCTACTGCGTGCAGACCTCGGAGTACGACGAGGCGTGCCGCCAGATCGTCGGTTGTGCCACGGGACGCGACCTTCCGCAGGCCGCTGCGAAAGCCCTGCTCGAATCCGTCCCGGCACGTGCTCTCTTCCACCGCGAGGACCCGGGCAGCTTCGGCCTGATCATGGCGGGTGCCGAACTCATGGGAAAGGCGGAGCGGCGGCAGTCCTTCGATTTCCTGCTCGGCGGCCACGGCGGTACCCGGCGGCACGGCACTCCCGGCCGGCCGGCGCTGCCCACCGACTCCACAGCGGCCCTGGAGCAGTTGCTCCGGGCTCTCCGCGGGCGCGGGATGCAGGCCGTGGCCGTGGACCGGACCACCCGGGAACTCAAGGTCGCCGGACTGACCGCCGTCTGCGTGGTCATCCCCGCTCTGCAGCCGCTGACCTTTCATCAGCACGGGCAGTACCGGGCCCATCCAAGGCTCTACGAGGCACCCGCCCACCTGGGCTTTCCCGTACGTCGAGAGGAGGAACTGAACCCGTGGCCGCAGCCCTTTCTCTGATAGCCGTCGGCGGGTTCGGTGTGCGGACCGCGCGGTTGCTGTCCGCACAGTTCGCGGGCAGCGCCGTGCTGTCGCCCGACGACGTCGAGCAGGCGTTCAGCACGATGCGTGGCACCGCCGTACTCGCCGCGCGGAATCCCGCCCCCAGTCTCTGTGAACGGCTGGACAGCCTCGCGTACCGGTTCTCGCGCCCCTGGCTTCCCGTCGTCATGGACAACGCGGTCGTACGGGTCGGACCGCTCGTCCGGCCGCCGTACGGGCCGTGCTTCCGCTGCTTCCAGGGACGGCGCGCGCAGCACGACCGGGAAGCCGCCGCCACGGCACTGCTGCACCGTTCCTACGACGTCGGTGAGCAGCCCGGCCCCGGTGGGTTTCTGCCGCAGCACGCCCGGCTGGCCGCGGCCGTGGCGGCCGGCTGTCTGCGGGCCGTACCCGAGGCGGGTGGGCCGGACGGGCCTGACGACGGCATCGTCACCACCGTCCGGCTCAGGGAGTGGGGCATCGACAGGAACCACGTCGTCCCGCGCCACGGCTGTCCCCGCTGTGGCCCTTCGGGGCCCGCCCGCGACCCGCTCGGGGACCCCGGTCCGGGGCGTCTGCGGGCGGCCCTCGCCGCGCTGCCCATCCGCGGGGCGGAGGCCCGTCGATGAGTCGCCCACCTCGTTACGAGGTCCCGGCGTTCCCCGCGCTCTGCCGTGGTCTCGCGCGCGTCCAGGCCCCCGGCGGACTGGTGATCGAGGGCGGCCCGCACCGGATGCTCCTCGGCGGGGCGTCGACGGAGTTCGTCACCCGGCTGCTGCCGCTCCTCGACGGCCGTCACGACCACGCGGCGCTGTGCGCCCGGCTCGACGTGGAGCCCGCACGGCTCCGGCGGACGCTGGAACTCATCGGCGACTGGGGTGTGCTCGAATCCGGTGGCCCGCGGTCCACGGCCCGTCCGCAGGTCTCCGACGACGTGGTCGTGTACTACTCCCGCACCATCAACACCATGGGCGGCCACGATTCGGCCGAGGACCTGCTGGCCGCGCTGGCGGCCGCGAGCGTGCTGCTCGTGACCGGTGAGCAGCTGGGCACGCCACTGGCCGAGGACCTCGCCGCCAGTGGCGTCGGCACGGTCACGACGGCCGAAGCGCCCGCCGACGGCACCTGGCCGACCGGGGCCGGGGACCTGCCTCCCGGCACCGGTCTGGTGGTCGCGTTCGACGAGCCGGACCGTCCGGCCGTGCTGGCGAATCTGGTGGCATCGGCTCACGCCGCGGGTGTTCCGGTGCTGCGTACGGCCTGCCGGGCCGACGCGGTGGAAGTGGGCCCGCTGCTCTGGCCCGGACAGTCCTCCTGTGTGGACTGCTTGCGCGGCGACGGCGGCGACGAACCGGATCAGGGCCCCGTACCCGGGCTCGCACCTGACGAGGCGGCCACGAATCTCCTGACCGCACTGACCACGTCGGAGGTACTGGCGGTACTCGGCAGCACGACTCCACCGGCGACGCTGAACACCGTTGTCCGGGTCATGGCCGGCTCCGGGACCATCGAGCGCCGGCTCCTGACACCCGACACCGGCTGCGCACGGTGCGGGGACGGCCGGGCGGCGGGGGACTCCTGGCCGGCGGCGACCACGCAGGCCGTCGACGCGTACGAATGGCAGCAGGCCCTGCCCCCGCCGGAGTTGGCCGCCACAGCCAGAGTGACGGCGACCGGGCGCCGCCAGTCGCGCAAGGCGCTCGACCGGCGCACGGCCTTCCCCACGTCCCCCGCTCGCGCGCTGCCGACCGCACCTGCCCCGGGCGAGAACTCCTGCGTGAGCCCGTCTGCGAGCGTCGCCCACACGCTCGGGCGGACGGCGGGCCCGGCAGGCGTCGAACGGCGACTGCCGAGCCAAGGTGGTCTCGCCTGCGTCGAGTTGTACGTCCTGACCGATCCGTCGCTCTTCGGGATGCCCGGCTGCGTCCTCGCCTACGACGACATCGGCCATCGGCTCCGTTCCGTCCGGGCGGACACCCTCCCGTGGCGGGCAGCGCTGGCACGGGCCGGCCTGGACGGCGACGAGACGGACGCCGCCGTGGTCGTCGTGGCCGACATCGGAGGCCTGCACACGATGTACGGCGACGGCGCCTGGCGAACGGCCCACCTGGAAGCGGGCGTTGCCGCCATGCAACTCGCCGTGGCAGCGGTCGAATCCGGCATCCGGCTGACCTTCGCCGCGGAATGGGGCGGTGATCTGCCGGAGTGGCTGGAGATCGATCCGGAACGGGAGGTCGTCACCGCCGTCGCGGCCCTGTCCTGCGACACCCGGGCCCGGCCGGCGGCACAGGAGACCTCGAGATGACTCTGATCCGGATGTCGGACGCCGTCACTCACGTGGCGGCGGTGTGCCGCGGCACGGTCGGCGCGTCACCACGTACCCATGACGACGCCGCTGCCGCCACCGACCGCAGGCCGCCCGTCCCCGCCCTCCACGGGCTGCCGGCACAACGCGCCCCGGCGCACGTCTTCACCCCGGCGGGGGTCGGCGACGGGCAGCTGCGCACCCTGCTGGAGAGGGCCTGGAGGATCCATCGGGCGGGGCTGCCCCCGGGCGGGACCGGCGCTGACGCGCTGGCCGTCGTCGGGCACCGGCCTTCGGCCGCCGGCCGCGGCGGTGACCTCTACTCGGTGGGCACGGTCGGCACCCCCGTCCGCGAAATACCCCGCCTCCCCCCGCTCTGCGGGTTCTACATGGAGGCACCGCTTCTCCTGCTGGTCTGCGGAGACCTGCGACGCGTCAGTGATCCGCCCACCGGGAGTGGGTATCCGGCGCTCCTTTCCGCAGCCGGGGCCCTGGGACACGCGCTGTGGCTCACAGCGCTGTCGGCCGGGCTCGGCGGACGCGTCTACACCAGCGGCTGCCGCCCGGCCACCACCGCGGTCCGGCGCCACCGGCCCGGAATGCGCCATTTGCTGACCGTGGCAGTCGGCCACATCGATGGGAGATACACATGACCACATCCGGCTCCACCACGGCTTCCGCCCAGGGCGGCACCGCGAGCACCGGCCATCCCGAGCCGGTCTTCATTCTCTCCCCGCCACGCTCCTTCTCCACCGTCACCCTGGCGCTCCTCGCGGGCCACCCGCAGATCTTCGGCTTCCCGGAGTTGCTGGTCTTCGCGAACGAGCGGGTGAGCGATCTGATCGGCGACGACGGCACGGAAGCCGAGAGGTTCCCTCCCGAGTACCGCAGGACACGGCTGAGCGGGGTCTACCGAGCCATCGCCCAGGTACACGAGGGCGTCCAGACACAGGACGCGCTCGACCGTGCTCGTACCTGGCTGCTGGACCGGACGGACCGGCCGACGACGAGCGTGCTCGACGATCTGCTGGGACACATCAGCCCGCTCGTCGGTGTCGAGAAGTCCCCGGACACCGTGGCCACGGACGAGTCGCTGGCACGCTGCCTGACTCACTACCCCAAGGCCAGGTACCTCCACCTGACCCGGCACCCGGTCACCACCCAGCGCTCCATGCAGGAGCAGAACCCCCAGTACCTCACGAACAAGAAGGTGCGGGCGGTTGGAGCCGCGACGTCCTGGTACCTGTCGCACCGGAGGATCATGGCCGGCCTCGCGGAGCTGCCCGACGATCAGTGGATGCGCGTGCGCGGTGAGGATCTGCTCCGTGAACCGGAGCTGTGGTCACGCCGGCTCCTCGACTGGCTCGGACTGGACTCCAGCGACGACATGGTCGACCGGATGCTGCATCCCGAGAGCTGGCAGTTCGCCAACAACGGTCCCTCGGGCGGCCTGTACGGCGGTGATCACAAATTTCTGAGCAACCCGAAGCTCAGGCCGGTCCCCGACCCCGGACCCGTGCGCTTCGACCCCGAGTGGGGGCTGCTGGACGAGATGTGCGACCGGATGACCGGCCTGGCCCACGAACTGGGCTACTGAACCGGCGGACGACGCGGAAAGGAGAAGACCCGTGAAGTGTCCGAGACGAGCCACGCGCGCCGCCGAACGCGGGCCGGCCAGGGCGCCGCCGTCCCAGGACGGGGCATTCCGGCCGGACCATGTCACGCACACAGATCAGATGGGAGAGTCACGATGTCCGATGCACAGGAACTGACGGTACGAGACATTTCGGAGACCAGCTGGGAGGGCCTCGTCGCCACGGCCCTGTCCGGGATCGAGGAGAGCCCGGGCTGGACCGACTGCTGGCCCACCGGCGGTACGTCCGGCGTGTGCTGCACCACCTCGCCGGCCGCTCCGGACCAGTCGATCTGACCGGTTGAAAGGCGCGAGGTGCCATCGGCCGCTACATCGATGGCACCTCGTGCCCCTCCGGGCGGGAGCGGCTCACCCGCTCTTCTTGCTCACCAGATGGCGGCCGATGACGACATGGTCGATCTCCGTCTTGAGGAAGCACTCCAGGGCGTCCCTCGGAGAGCAGACGATGGGCTCGCCCGCCACGTTGAACGACGTGTTGAGCAGGCACGGGACACCGGTCCGCTCGGTGAAGGCACCGAGGAGCCGCGCCAGTTCCGGATTGCTCCGGGCGGTGACCGTCTGGATCCGCGCGGTGCCGTCCACATGGCAGGCCCCGGGGATCCTGTCCCGGTAGTCGTCCTTCACCGGGAAGACGAAGGTCATGTAGGGGGACCGGCGTTTCTTGCCCATCTCGAAGACCCGCGGGGCCTCTGACTCAAGGATCACCGGGGCGAACGGACGGAACGGCTCGCGGTGTTTCACGCGGAGATTGATGATGTCCTTGATATCGCCGAACGCCGGATTGGCGAGGATGCTCCGGTTCCCCAGCGCTCGCGGCCCGTACTCGGCGCGCCCCTGGAACCAGCCCACCACCTTCTTCTCCGAAAGGAGTTCGGCGGTCCGCCGTGCGACCTCCCCGTCTTCCAGCTCGACCCACTCGACCCTGTCCTTGAAGCGGAGCAGTTCCTCGTGAATCTCCTGCTCACCGTGGACGGGCCCCAGGTAGGGGGTGGGCTCGGGCTTCGGCCCCCGCCGCGGGAGGCCGCCCGCGTAGACCGCGGCGCCGATCGCCACTCCGGAATCCCCGGCGCCGAAACTGACCTCCATGTCGGCGAAGGGAGACCTCTCCAGCATTTTGGTGTTGCCGACGCAGTTGAGCGCCAGGCCGCCTTCGAACACCAGCGTGTCGAGACCACTGGCGGCGGCCACGGCGCGTGTCTGGTGCACCGTGACGGCCTCCACCATGTGCTGGGCCATCGACGCCACTTTGACCCGGAAGTCGAAGTCCTCGCGCTTGGCGGGGTCCGCGTCGAAGAGATGATCGAAGAGCGCGTAGTACGCCCTCCTGTCACCGGGGATGGAGAGCGTGTAGGAACCGCCCTCCCGAAGTCTCACCACCTGCGCGAGGAGCGGATTGCGCGTCGGCGGCGGAGCGTACGCGGCGAGACCCATGACCTTGTACTCGTCGTTGTTGGGCACGAATCCGAGATAACGGGTGATCTTTCCGTAGGCCAGGGCGAGGGAACTGTCCATGTCGACGGTGCCGCGGTCGAAGAGGGTGACCACTCCGTCCCGCAGCTCCCCCATGACCGAGGAGAGGGTCTCGGCCCGGCCGTCACTCACCAGGAACGCGGCGTCACCGACCCCCGCCAGATAGGAGCCGCACATGAGGTGAGCCAGGTGGTGCGGGACGAGGAGGAGCTTGTTGGGATCCATCTCGAACCCGGTGCGCCGTACGAAGTCGTCGTGCACCGCCGACCGGCTGAGCATGCCCGTGTAGAGCTCGCCGACCCGTCGCACATGATCGAACTTCGCCTCGACCGGCATGTCCCGCGCACAGATACCCGCGATCATTTCCTCCGCCACGGCGGAGGTGAATTTCCAGGGAAAGGCGAAGACATCCACCTGGTCGAGCCGGACACCGGTGGAATCGGTACACCAGCCGATGGCTTTCACCGGGAAATCGGAGGTCTTCTTCTCGCGGTTGAGCCGCTCTTCCTCGACGGCCGCCACCACTTCACCGTCGACAGAGAGCGCCGCTGCCGCATCGTGCCCCATGAGCAGATTACGGTCGACACCGGTAGCGCCGTACAGACGCTGGAAGAGCTCTGAACTGCGACTGAATCCGTTGTAGCCGAGCACAATCAACTGGCTTCACCTCTCTGCACAGCGATAGGCGACCAGTTTCCCGGACGGACACACACGGCACATACGCCCGAGGTACGTTCCGCAGACGCACGCACTTGTCCCATCCCGAATTATGTTCCCGTTGCGGGATCCCTGGATTAGGGTGTCGATTCCGCCGGAACCAACAGGCCTATCCCTTCCCGCCGTTGAGCTCACTGGAGGCCCCTCGGTGCCCATGACCGTAGCCGAAGCAGGCAGAACACTCGCCGCCCCCGCCGCGTACGCCGATGACGACGTACTGCACACGGCCCTGTCACTCCTGCGACGTGAGGCACCGGTCCACTGGGTCGAGGCGCCGGGGTACAACCCCTTCTGGGCCGTCACCCGCCATGCCGATATTCAGGAGGTGGAGCGCGAGAACGAGATATTCCTGAGCGCTCCGCGTCCCGTACTGGTCGGCGCCCCGGTGGACGAGGCCCACAAGCGGTCGGAGAAGGGACGGACCGCACTGCGCCCGCTCATTCATCTGGACGGCCATGAGCACCGGGAGATGAGAGGGGTGATCGCCGACCGGTTCCGGCCGCAGGCGGTCGGTCACCTCGAACCGCAGGTCCGGGCCGCCGCCAGGAAAGCGGTCGACCGCATGCGGGAGTCCGGGGCGGAATGCGAATTCGTCGGTGACGTCTCCGACCCTTACGCACTCGACGTGTTGCTGTCGCTCATGGGGCTCGGCCATTCCGAGTCCGCACAGGTATTCAGGTTCACCCCGGCAGGGCGGCGTCCGCTTCCCCCCGAGGGCCGGCAGTCGGTCATGCGCGAGTTCTACACGTACTTCCTGGACCTGGCGGCCCGGCGCCGGGCCGAGCCCACCGACGACCTGGCATCGGTCATCGCCAACGCCCGGCTGGACGGACGGCTCCTCGACGACCGGGAAATGCTCTCCTCCTACATCATCATCCTGTCGGCCGGTCACGACACGGCGGGCGCGACGATCGCCGGAGGACTCAAAGCCCTCATCGAGAACCCCGGACAGTTGCGCATGCTCCGGGAGCGCCCCGACAGACTCCCCTCGGCGGTCGACGAGATGATCCGATGGGTCACCCCGGTCAAGGGTTTCATGCGTACCGCGGTCCAGGATTACACATTGGGCGGCACGGTCATCAGGAAAGGGGACTCGGTGCTCCTCTCCTACCCTTCGGCCAATCGCGACGAAGCGGTATTCGACAACCCCCAGCGATTCGACGTGGAACGGCGCGCCAACCGGCATCTGGCGTTCGGGTACGGGGTCCACCACTGTCTCGGTGCGGCGCTGGCGAAACTCGAAATCCTCTCCTTCTTCGCGGAACTGCTGCCCCGTATCGAAGAAGTGCGACTGGCCGGCGAACCGAGGCACTTGAGCTCCGTTTTCGCCGGTGGTCTCACACACCTTCCGCTGCGGTACTCATGGAAGGATTAGACAGAACCGGCCGAACAGCTCGACGCCCCGTCTCATGCCTCTCATTGGAGGAGTCCTATGGAATTGAACCCGGCAGGCCCGGAACTCGGTGACGCGTTCGGCATGCAGCTCTCCGAATCGCTGCGCCTGGAGCGGCCGGTGGTCGCCTACGTGGAGCGTTCGGACGGGCTGATCAGCCCCTCCGGGTCGGCCCAATGGCTGGGCGACGAGGAGAGCTGGCCGCCGGCCGTCCTCGAACTCCTCGGCAGAGCGTCGGGACGGGTACTCGACATCGGCGCCGGCGGCGGCAGGCACAGCGCGTATCTGGCCGGCAGATCCTGCGAGGTGACAGCGCTCGACAACTCCCCCCTGGCCCTTGAGATCTGCCGGCGGCGCGGCATCGAGGACTGCGTCCTCGGAGATGTCGGGAAGTCCGCGGACCTCTTCCGCGACAGCGACCCGTTCCAGAGGGTGCTGCTCCTGGGCAACAACGTCGGTCTGCTCGGCTCGGCGGCCCACGGTACGGAGATACTCCGGCAACTGCACGAGGTCACGACCGAGGACGCGCTCATCCTCGCCGAGGGACGCCGCCCGGTCGCCGCCACCGAGGAGAACCACGCCTATGTGACGGCCAACCGCGCCCGGGGCAGGCTCCCCGGCGAACTGCTCATGCGTATCCGGTACGGGACCATCGCCACATCGTGGTTCCCCTATCTCTTCTGCGATCCGTCCGAGCTGGCCCTGATCGCACGACCCGCCGGATGGGAGATCTCGGAGGTGAAGGACTTCCGCTACCCGGGAAGCCCCCCTGCCGCGCCTCTGCTGTCGTACACCGCCGTGCTGCACAAGTCCGCCCCGGGCACGGACGCGCGGTCGACCGGCTGACAGGCGGGGCGGCGCTCACCGTCCGGAGCCCGGAACACCTGTCAGCCCTTCCGTGCGTTCCGCGACGGGGGGCGCGACAGTGGCCACGGCCAGCCGGATCTCGGCATCCCGACAGTGCCGGACGTGTCCGTCAGGAGCCGGGCGGCCGGATCCCGTTCGGCGCCGGCGTCGGCGAACGGTGTGAGCTTCACGATCTCCGGGCGCTCGGCGTCGGTCCAGGCCGCCGCGTCCTTCCGGTTGTCGAACCGCGGCGACGCGGGCACCTCGCCCGCGTCGGACAACTCACCGCGCGGGAACCGCTGATGGAGGCGGTGGGCCGCCGCCTCCCCCGAGCCCTGGTACCAACGGGACTGGCGGCGGCGGCTCTCCCAGCGCGCCTGGGCCAACTGCTCCGCGTTCGCCAGGAACCGCGCGTACCACCAGATCAGCTCCTGGAGCAGCACCCTCCCCCGCATGATGGACTCCACCAGATGGATGGAGTGCAGCCGGTCCAGAACCGCTCGCGTCGCGCCGAGGGACCGCCCGAGGAGCGCCGCGACCGCCGCCACAGTCGTCTCGGGTCCCGGCAGGCGGCCCAGTAAGCGGAAGGCCTCCGCGCTCTCCTGGTCGAGCCGCTGGTAAGTGAGACCGTAGGCCCGGCACACCGCCGATTCGGGGTCCCCGGCCACCGAGAGACGCTCCACCGGATTGCCCGACCGCAGCGCTCCGGAGTAGTCGACGAGACGGCAGTCCGGGTTCATGGCGAGATTCGCCGCGGCGATTCGCAGGGCGAGGGGGTTGTTTCCGCAAATCCTCGCCAGATCCGCCACCGCCTGCGATTCACCCGCCGTCCGTACGGCCCCGACGATCCCCCTCAGCAGTTCCTCGGCCTCGGCGGTCGACAGCGGCCCCAACCGCAGACTCGGGGCACCGTGACTGACGATGAGGCCGCCGAGCCGGCTGCGGCTCGTGACGAGGGCCAGGCATCCGGTCCCGTACGGGACGAGCGGGCCGACCTGGTCCGCGGATTCCGCGTTGTCGAGGACGACGAGGACGCGACGGCCGGCCAGGGCCCGCTGATAGAGCTCCGCCAGTTCCGACTCACGGTGCGGGATGTCCTTGTGAGGGATTCCGAGGCTGGACAGCAGGGCCGCGAGCGCCTCCTTCGGGGTCAGCGGATCCCCTTCACTGTGGCCACGCAGATCGACGAACAGCTGACCGTCCGGATAGTCCGCCTCCACCCGGCGGCTCCACCGAAGTGCCAGCGCCGTCTTGCCCGTGCCCGCCGCGCCGACCACCATCACGAGCCCGGATCCGCTGCCGGCCCGCGTCGCGAGTGCGGTCAGCTCCGCCAACTCGGCTTCCCTGCCGACGTATACGCCTGTTCTGGGGTGCTGCCGCACGGACTGGGCGAGGACAGCACCGGTCTCCAAGGCCATCGCCTTCCGCGGTGCGGCCTTGTTCCGTGCCGCGGGCGGTTCAAGGCCGGCTTCCGCCCTGGGACAGCGGTCGACACCGTGGAACCGGAGATCGTGCAGCAGTGCCTGGTCCTCGTGCAGGATCAGGCCCTGGACCCGCTTCAGATCGACGCCCGGATCGAGTTCGAGTTCCCTGGCCAGCCACGCGCGCGTCTCGTCGTACACCTGGAGCGCTTCGCCCCGCCTGTCGGAGCGGTACAGCGCGATCATCCGGAGCGCCGCCAGGCGCTCATGATGCGGATACTCCACCATCATGTGTGCCAACTCCTCGTGAGCGAGGAGGTGTTGACCGAGCGTGAGTCTGGCCTCGGCACACTGGACGGCTGCCGACAGACGCAGCTCCTCGAATCCCGCGCCGAGTCGGCGGACCAGCCCCTCCGACGCGACGCCGGCCAGGACCGGACCACCCCATTCGGGAAGGGCGAGGCCGAGCAGACGCAGCCGATCCGCGGATGCAACCGCCCGCTCCGCGTTCTGCAGGCGGGAACGGAACCGGTGCAGGTCCACGGCCTCCGGATCGCCGTCGAGGCGGTACCCGCCGTTCCCCTTGGAGAGTACGAACCCGTACTCCGCGGCCGATTCCTCGTGCAGCCGACCGCGGAGGCGCGAGACATGGGCTTGCAGACTTCCACGGGCACTGGACGGTGGCGGGCCCTCGTCCCAGAGAAGTTCGATCAGCCGGTTCACCGAAACCGTATGTCCGATGTCGAGCAACAGGAGCCCCAGCAACAGCCGTTCCCTGCGTCGCCCGACAGGCAGGGACACGCCTTCGCGAAACCAATCGAGGTGCCCAAGTATCCGGAACCGCATCTCATCTCCCCGTCAGTCATCACCCGATCATGCGCAATGTTGACCACACACGGCAAGGGAGTGGCAAGGACATGGCAAGAGAGTGGCTGGATGCTCCTGCCAGCTTCACGGCGAGCCGGGCTAGGAAGTGCCACCGATGTGTGGACATGGGCCCAACACGCCTGCGAGCAGCAGGAATACAGACACGGGGAGAGGTCCATCAGCGTGGAGAACGAGATTGAGTTCCGAGTCCTGGGTGTGGTCGAAGTGCGTGCGGGTACAGAGTGGCTACCGCTCAGCGGAAAGCAGCGGTCACTGCTCGCCGCCCTGCTCCTGCAGGCGAACCGCACCGTGACCAACAGCCGTCTCATGGACTCCCTGTGGGGCAGCCCCCTTCCCGTCTCACCGGAGACCAGGGTGCGCACCCTCGTCTCGGAACTGCGACGGGTCTTCGAGCCGAAGCGCCACAACCCCATCACGACGCGCCCCTCCGGCTACATGATCAGAATCGAACAGGGCCAACTCGACCTGGACACCTTCACGTCGACCGTCGCGCGGGCACGGCACGAGCGCCTGAACAGCCGGGACGAAGCCTCGGTCGAGCTCTACGACCAGGCTCTCGGCCTCTGGACGGGACCCGCCCTCGGCGGGACCACGGGACCCAACGCCGAGGCCGAGTCGGCGCGCCTGGTGGAGATGCACAGGAGTGCCCAGGAGGAGCGGTTCGATTTGCTGTTGCAACTGAGGCGCTACGCGGAACTGACCGCCGATCTCACACCCCTCGTCCTTGAGTATCCGCTGCGGGAGAGATTCCACGGTCAGCTGATGGCCGCCCTTCATGGCAGCGGCCGCAGGAGCGAGGCCCTGGACGTCTACATGGGTCTGCGTAAACGGCTCGTCACCGAGCTGGGCATGGAACCGATGCCGGAGCTGCGACAGCTCCAGCAGCGCATTCTGGCGGGACCTGCGGATCCGTTCGACCCGCCTGCCGGCGACCTTCGTTCCGTGGCCCGTTGAGCGGCGCGATCAGCGCCACGAACCGAGGGGACGCGGCGAGGTCACGCCTGTGGCCTGGTGCCGCGGATGGCGACCCGTTGGCCGTAGCGCGTGTGCGGGTAGTAGTCCCAGACGGCGTGGTGCTGGACGCAGCGGTTGTCCCAGAACACCAGCGTGTTCGGCTGCCAGCGGACCCGGCAGTGCAGCAGAGACGTCCGGGCGACGTGGGAGTACAGCATGTCGAGCACCGCCGTGCTCTCGGTCGGCGAGAGCTGCGTGATCTTCGACATGTAGGCGTTGTTGATGAAGAGGAGCTTGCGCCCGGTGTCCGGGTGACGGACCACGAGCGGGTGTTCGCTGCGCGGGACGTCGTACCCGGACGGCGGGGTCTGCCCCCGCCGTAGCCAGGGCAGCGCACCGTTGTGGAGGGCGGTCAGCCCCTCCAGGAACGTCTTCATCGGCGGCGACAGCATGTCGTAGGCGAGATGCATGTTGGCGAACATGGTGTCGCCGCCGCTGCCGACTTCCGGAACCCGGGTGATGTGGAGCATCAGACCGAGGTACGGCTCGGCATCGGCGGTGCCGTCGGCGTGCCAGTCCTCGCCGGCGACCCAGCGCGATGTGTCGTTCGCGCTGATCTCCAGGATGTGCGGGTCCGAGCCCTCCCGAGGAAGTGCCATGGGGTGCAGTGGGCCGAAGAGCCCGGCGAACCGCTTGTGATCGTCGGCGGTGAGTCTCTGATCGCGGAAGACGAGCACGTGGTGGGTGAGGAAGGCGTCCTTGACCTCCTTCTCCTGTTCCGGCGTCAGTTCTCCGGACAGGTCGAGGCCGGATATCTCGGCGCCGAGCAACGGGGTCAACGGGTCGACGGCGATGGTGTCGTAGACCTGCCGCTTCTGAGCGGTGATGCGTTCGATGGCGTCCAGTGCGGTGCGATCCATGAGCCCTCCATCAGTTGTCGGGTGATCCGGCGGGGGTGGTGACGGACGAAGCCGCCCGCCTGACGTCGGGTACGACCAGCACGGCCAGCGTCACGGCGACGATGCACGCGCCGGCCGCGACGAGCACGGGGCCTTGTCCGTACGCGGCGGACAGGGGGCCGGCCAGCAGTTGGCCGACGGGGACGGCGGTCAGCGAACCGAGGACCTGATACGACGTCACCCTGGCCAGGTGACCGGGCGCGACGCGTTCTTGGACAGCGACGGTCAGAGCGATGTGCACCTGCTCCATCGCCACCCCGGCGAGGAAGGCGGCCGGAATCAGCAGCGCCGGCCGCGGACCGGCCGCCAGGGCCCACGGCAGGACGGCGCTGACCGATGTCAGCAGGACCCCGGTGGCCAGGGCCGCGCGGGGCTTCCAGCGCAGTGCGAGCAGGCCTCCGGCGATGGCCCCCAGGGTCTGCGCGGCCAGCACCAGCCCCCATGTACGCGCGCCGGCGCCGGCGTCGGCCACCGCGGGACCGATGACCTGGACACTGCCCGCCCAGACCAGCTGCCAGACCGAGGCGTGGAGTACCACCGTCCACAGCCAGCGGTGGCGGGTGAATTCCGACCAGCCCGCACGCAGGTCGCCGATCATCGAACCCCGGGCGGAGTCACGCACCACGGCCGGTACCCGGACCCTGCCGAAGAACAGCCCCGCCGCGGCGAAAGAGGCGGAGTCGACCAGGATTCCCCAGCCGGGGCCCGCCCACCCGATGACAAGGCTTCCCGCGGCGGCGCCGCACAACGTGGCGACACCGGTGAACGTGCGCAGCAGCGCGTTCGCCCGGCGCAGCAGCTCACGGGGCACGGTCTGGGAGACGAGAGCGGTGGTGGTGGGCAACTCGACCGCCGCCAAGGCGCCGTTGACGGCGGAGAGCACCATGAGCAGTGGCACCGAGGCGACGCCTCCCAGCAGGCTCAGGCCGGCCAGTGCCTGCGTCACCGCGGCACCGAACGAAGCGCCCCGCAACAGCAGTCGGCGCGGAAGCCGATCCGCCAGCACGCCCCCGAAGGTCGTGGTCACGATCGCGGCCACCGAGCGCACACCGACCACGAGGCCGAGTTGGGTGACGGAGCCCGTAAGGTCGAGGACCGCGAACGCCAGCGCCACCGGTGCCATTCCGTTGCCGAAGAAGGTGGCGGTCCGCCCCTTCGCCACGTTCCGGAAAGCCGCGTGAGCGAGCGGACCGGTCACGGGGCGAACGGCGCGCTCGGCACCCGGTGGCGCACAGGCAGGCCGTCTCCTGCCCGTACGGGTATCCCGCAGACCATGACGAACGTCGCGAACTCACCCGGTTCGCCGATCCCGAGGAGCCGCTCCACCTCGGTGTCCTTGAAGGCACCGGTGATGGCGGCTCCCAGCCCGAGGGCCACGGAGGTCATCGAGAAAACCTGGGCGACATGGCCGACGTTGTGCAGCAACATCTTGTACGCGCGAGGGTGCCGGTATTTCCAGGACATGCGTGTGGAGAACGCCGTGGTGAACACCCCGAAGCCGGCCTTCTCGAAAAACCCCTGATTGAAGGTGAGGTGCTCCAGGCGCTCGCGCGGCACGGCTTCCCCCACGGCTACGAGTCCCTGCCGGATTCCGTCGTACCGGTAGATCCCCGGATCGACTCCCACCACGTTCAGGACGACGACGTACGCCTCCGTCTCGTGCCGGGAGCCGCCGGACGCGTTCGCCCTGAGTTCGAGCACGCCCATCTTGCCCGCGTCGATGAACCTGAGCGGCCCGAAGCCGTACTGCAGCAGGGTCGCGAATTCGTCGAGCGGCACCGGACCACCGGAGAAGTCGCGATGGGTGCGCCGTTCCTCCAGCACATCCTGGAATGACAACGGCATTCGCGCGCGGATCCGGGGAAGGAGCAAGATCTTCCCATCAGGGTCCACGCGCTTGGAGTTGGCCGGTCGGTCATCTTCGTTCAGGGACTCGTGGTACTCGGTGATGTCTTCTGAATCCCGGCGGACGAAAGGCGTGTCCCGGATACTCTGGTGGAATTGCCAGGCCAGCGCACCCCATTCGCTCCAGGGATCGGGCAGCCCACTGTTCCCAGCACTTCCGACCGGGGTCAGATAGCCCAGTTCGTGCAGTTTGGCGAGAGCGAGGGCCAGGTTCTCGGACTCAGGGGTGAGCGCCTCGGTATCGATACCATCCGGAGTCGAGGTGAGAATCCCGGCCACCGACGGGTGAACCTTCAACCTCCCTTTGATCCGCGGGCTGGACAGATAGGTGCCGTCGCCGCGCACACTGAAGAACACCGGATCGATCAGGCGAAGTTTCACGGTCCCGTACTCCTCGGACTCCTCGGATCGAATGACGTGTCGAACGGCGTGTGCCGTGTCCCGCACCAGGGGCGGGACACGGCACACGTCACGCTCAGGGGGCTTCGTAGCAGAGGCAGGCTTCGCCCTCCTCCTCGACCACCTCGATGAGCTCCACCTCGTTGGTGTTCTCCATGGGAATGCACCTCCTTTCGCGGACTCACATCAGGAACCGCGGCCGTCACTCAGTTCGGCGACGGCGCGGCCCGCACCAGCATGGTGGGGACATAGGCGGGGTCCGGGGCGTCGACCATCTCCGTGTCGACTCTGTCGAAGCCGTGCCGGACGAGTATTTCCCGCCATTGCTCAGGGGTGTGGGCCCACCGCACCAGAGGCACCGGGGGACCACCGTTCTTGCGGCGGACATAGGTCCCCTGTGCTCCGTAACAGCCCTCGATGGGCGGCTCGTGGGAGAAGACCAGAAGTCCGTGTGGTGCGAGGCGCGTCCGCAGGAGGGGCAGCAGGACATCCGGGTCGGTGAACCAGACGGCGCCGCGCACTGAGTAGATCGCGTCGAAAAGGGTGTCGGTCTCCTTGAGGAAATCGACGGCTTCCCGCTGCACGAAACTCAGACCTGGCACATCGCCCCAGCGCTCACGAGCCCGGGGGAGCATGACGGGTGAGAAATCGACACCCACCGCTCGTGCGCCTCTCACCGCCAAATGGGCTGTGTTGCGGCCGCTTCCACAGCCGAGATCGAGAACCGTGCCCGGCTTACCCAGGAGTTCGACGCCCGGCCCGTGGTCCGGGTACTGGGTCCAGTTGAACCAGGTGGTCTCGCCGGCGGCGTTGTGGGTGCTCGGCTCTGGCTGACGGTCGGCGAAGGCAGTCCACGGATCTCGGTTGACCGGCGCGATATCAGGAACCTGAGCGCCACTCGGCGGAAGCATGGGAAGAGTCTTGCCGTTGGAAGTACGAACCGCATACGAACCATGAACTGCAATCCGCACGGCTGCTCCGGCGGAGGTTCTGGTGCGTCTCAAAGCGCATTCACCGCCACTCGAATCAGGAAAAGCCGCCGGCGGTGGCCTGCCACGACGAGGGGTATTTCAGTTGTTTCATACTCGTGCCGGTTGATGAAGCCGGAAGTCCCGGAAAAGTCCCGGAGGACTCCCTGCTCTCCGCCGGCGCGGATGGCTGCCCTCCGAGGGATCGTCGCCCCCCCGGGTTCGTACGGGAGGCCACTGTGGAGTCCGCCGCCGCGAACGGTTCCGGCGGGTGGTCACCGCGTGTGGGAGGGGATGTCCGGGAGCCAGTTGCCGTGGAAACCGGCGGGGACGCGGCGGGGCAGGTGGATCGTGGCCACCGGTGGTCCGGGCAGGTCGTCGGCGTCCAGGAGGACCAGGTCGCTGCGGCCGGTCGCGGCGTCGTGCACGAGGGTCATCAGCCAGCCGGGCCCGCCGGGACGGTTGTCGGCCGGGACGAAGGACGCCTCGCCGGGGGTACGGCCCGGGGAGAAGATGTGGCTGGTGACACCGCCGTCGCGGAGGTCGTAGCGGTGCACGGCTCCGCCACGGCCGAGGTCGTCGCCGGAGGGGGCCGAGGTCGCGTGTCCCAGACGGGCCGGGAGCCCCGCCAGCCGGTCGTCGATCCGGGGGAACTCCGCGTCTCTGTCGTCCAGTTGTTCCTCGCGGACCGTTCCCGTGGCGAGGTCGATCGTCCAGCGCCACAAGGTGGCGTTCCCGGTGACCCGTACGCCGTCGGCCAGTGAGTCGTACCGCATCGCGTACAGGACGAGCAGCCTGCCCTCGGCCTCCTCATGGGCGTTGAGTGTGTGGAATACGTAGCAGGGCTCGATGTCGAACCATCGGACGGCGCCGTACGGATCGTCCCGCCGCAGCACCCCGAGCCGGGCACCGTGGCCGGGGGACCATACGTACGGCATCCCGCCGTCCGGGCTCATGGCAAGGTCCAGGTCGAAGACGGCGGGCAGGTCCATGAACACCACGTGCCCGGCCGTGAGATGGAAGTCGTGCAGCATGGTGTGCGCCGGGATGTCGAGGGGCCGGCTGACCGTCAACTCGCCCTGGGCGTCGGCGCGGTGGTAGGTGAGGAACGGCGGGCGCAGTCCTCCGTAACCGAAGAAGTGCAGTTCCCCGGTGACCGGGCAGGTCTTGGGGTGCGCGGTCATGGCGGTGCGCAGTCGGCCGCCGAAGTCGTAGGGGCCGGCGGTCTCCAGCTCATGGCCTGGCTCGTGCCGCAGCTGGTACGGGAGCGACGATTCGACCAGAGCCAGGGTGCGGCCCGCGTGCCGGACGACATGGGTGTTGGCGACGCCCGCGGTGAGGTCGAGCGTGCCGCGCTCGTCGCAGAGGCGCGCGCCGTCGGTGAACGTCGAGGTGCGGACCCAGCGGTTGCGGTACGAGAGGGCTCGTCCGCCGTCCAGCCGGATGCCGTGGACCATGCCGTCCCCGAGGAACCAGTGCGCGGAGGCGGCCTCCCGGGGGTTGGGGCCGTTGCGCAGGTACCAGCCGGTCAGTTCGGGCGGCAGGGCGCCGGTGACGTCCAGTTCATTGACGGTGATCTCGTCGTCCACCGGCGCGTAGTTCCCCACGAGGTGGGGCGCGGCCGCGCCGTTGGCCGTCTGACGGGTCGGATTGTTCACCGGTATCTCCTCGGAGGAATTCGGAATCGGCGGGTGTTCAGGACGCGGCGGCGAGAGCTTCCGCGCGGGCCTGGGCCCGTGCGGAGTAGAGCGATGTGAAGGTGACCGGTGCGGCGAGACCGGCGACATGGACGGCGACGCCCACCCAGCCCGGCGCGTCCGCGAGGACGCAGACGGCGAGTGAGATACCGAGGGCGGTGAAGGCGCCGGCCCAGACCGTGGTGATGACGACGTTGATGCGGACGAACTCGGGCTGGTCCCAGTACTCCGGGGGCGTGGTGAGCCGGGCGATGCCCAGGGTGAAGGGGCGGCCGATCAGCAGGCTTCCCCAGGCGGTGAGGGCGAGCCAGCCGAAGGACAGCACATCGGCGTACGGCTTCAGCGGCGAGTCCGGCGCCGCGAAGGCGAGCGCGACCAGCCCGGCGAAGTAGACGACCGTACTGACGTCGAGGATCTGGGCGTCCGCGGCGATGCCGCGCCTGCGGTCCTGGATGAAGAGGAAGAGGCCTGTCAGGAGCCCGGCGAGGGCGCCCCCACGCCAGTCGAAGGAGGAGACGAGGCCGTACACGACCCAGGGAGTGAAACCGCGCAGGTAACCCATGACTGATCTCCAACCGACTCAACATTCCGCTCTTGACATGTCGAAAGTAGAACGTGCGGCGAGGACCTGTCAATTGTGGAACCTGAAGCTAGGATGGGCACATGAGCCTTCGCCACGCGCTTCTCGGACTGCTCGTCGAACGTTCCGGCAGCGGATACGACCTGATGAAGCTGTTCGACACCTCGCTGGCCCACGTCTGGCCCGCCACCCAGAGCCAGGTCTACGGAGAGCTGAACCGCCTGGAAGGAAACGGGCTGATCCAGGTCGTGGCCGAGGGCCCCCGGGGCCGCAAGGAGTACGGCATCACCGAATCGGGCACGAAAGAGCTCCGCCAGTGGCTCGCGGAGGGCTACGACGACAAGCCGCAGCGCAGCGAAGCGCTGTTGCGGGTCTTCTTCCTCGGCGTCCTGTCCCGGCAGCAGGCGGTCGACCGCCTGCTGAACATGGCGGAAGTGGCGGCCGAGCGGCACGCCGTCATGAAGGGCGTCAACGAGGCCGTGGACTGGGGCAGCGACATGCTGTCGGTCAACGGCAGGCTGGCGCTGGAGTACGGGCTGCGCCTGCGGGCCATGGAGGAGGAGTGGGCCCGCTGGGCCGCGGAAAGGGTGAGCTCGGGGGCGCAGGACGAGAACGCCGAGGCATCGGGCCCCCGCGGCGCGGAGAGTTCGGGCGCCGACGTGTGAGACGGCGCCCGGCCCCGTCCTCGCGCACGCGGCGGCAAACCCTGGAACCGCAACTCGGCGCATCGCTCGCGCCACCAGACACCGTCAAACCCATCGCGGCACTCACCGGACCTGCTGCCGTCGGATGGTGGGAACGCCAAGCCGAATGCCTACGGCTGCGGACTCCTCGGTCTTGGGTGGACCGGGCTGAGAGGCGCAACCGTGGACGACGTGACCACACAGGAGGCATACCGGCCCGGTGGCCGCGCCGGGGCCCGATCCACCGTCCGCGTCGCCTTTGAGGTGCGGCCGCCCAGACAGCGCGAAGCCCCGACCCTCACAGGCCGGGGCTCGCTCGACTCACATACCTGAGAGGTCGGACGGAGCCGCGTGCTCACCCTCCTGAAACTCCCGCAGCAAGTCATCGCGCTCATACTGCGCCAAGGCCAGCCCGAGACCGAAGAACGTAGGGGCCCACTCGCCCACGAAGATCCCCCACCGATCGGCGCGAGCCATACCTGCGGGTTCGTATTTGAGTGAGCCGGCCCACGAGACGACAGTGAGCGCGATAGACACGACGCCCGCGGTGTACGCGTGCTCGCTACGCAGTCCCTTGTCGTGCAACATTTTGATCATCACGACGCTCCAGACATATAGAAGGCCCCTTCCACCGTCACCCCGGCAGCGCCTACCCGCATCTGGGACAGCACGAAGCCCCCGGACGCGGCGGGCGCTTCCAGGGCGATCCCCTTCTGACCGGATCCGGTCGCGTGGGCACGTGGGCGGGTACGTCAGCCGCCGCTGCCCCCGTCACCGCCGCCCCCGTCACCGCTGTCGGAGGAGCCGCCGCTGCCATCGGCCCAGATGTGCCGGGACTTCTTCTTCCGTCCCCTCAGAGTGAGACTCACCAGAGCGATCATGATGCCGACGGCGATCAGAACGGTGCCCATTCCAGTGCCTCCTCAAGGAACTGACTTGCTCGTCCAGGAACCTTCCACGGTGCGTGTTTCCTCGATTACCGCCGCCAACCGAGGAGATGCCGCGGAAAGCTGAGGGGCCGCGTTCATCGCAGCACGCGCTGGTCCGCTTGCGGCTCGGCGAGCTGGGTGTCGGGGACGTAGCCGCGGTCGGCCCACAGAGTCGGCGAGGCGCCGCCTGTAGCCGGCCGCAGGCGCAAAGTCGCAGAGATGTCCCAGAGATGCCGCCGCACCCCTCCCTGACCCGCTGAACAGCAGGTCAGATGCGGTACGGCGGCACTCGCGCGTCAGATGTCGCGGAAGATCTCGATCTGCGCGCCCACCGAGTTGAGCCTCTCCGCCAAATCCTCGTAACCGCGGTTGATCACATAGACGTTGCGCAGCACCGACGTGCCCTCCGCCGCCATCATCGCCAGCAGCACGACCACGGCGGGCCGCAGCGCCGGCGGGCACATCATCTCCGCCGCGCGCCAGCGGGTCGGGCCCTCCACCAGGACCCGGTGCGGGTCGAGCAGCTGGAGCCGGCCGCCGAGGCGGTTGAGGTCCGTCAGATAGATCGCGCGGTTGTCGTAGACCCAGTCGTGGATGAGGGTCTTGCCCTGGGCGACGGCCGCGATCGCCGCGAAGAACGGGACGTTGTCGATGTTCAGGCCCGGGAACGGCATCGGGTGGATCTTGTCGATCGGCGCCTCCAGCTTCGAGGGGCGTACGGTCAGATCCACCAGCCGGGTACGGCCGTTGTCCGCCGGGTACTCCGGCGTACGGTCGTGGTCCAGGCCCATCTCCTCCAGTACCGCGAGCTCGATCTCCAGGAACTCGATCGGCACCCGGCGGATCGTCAGCTCGGACTCGGTCACCACCGCGGCGGCGATCAGGCTCATCGCCTCGACCGGGTCCTCGGAGGGGGAGTAGTCCACGTCGGTGTCGATGCTCGGCACGCCGTGCACGGTGAGCGTGGTGGTGCCGACGCCGTCGACCCGTACCCCGAGCGCGTCCAGGAAGAAGCAGAGGTCCTGGACCATGTAGTTCGAGGACGCGTTACGGATGACGGTGACGCCGTCGTGGCGCGCGGCGGCCAGCAGGGCGTTCTCCGTGACCGTGTCGCCGCGTTCGGTCAGCACGATGGGCCGGTCCGGCGACGTCGAGCGGTCGACCACCGCGTGGTACAGCCCCTCGGTCGCCGTGATGTCCAGGCCGAAGCGGCGCAGCGCGATCATGTGCGGCTCGATGGTGCGCGTACCGAGGTCGCAGCCGCCCGCGTACGGCAGCAGGAAGTTGTCCATGCGGTGCAGCAGCGGACCGAGGAACATGATGATCGAGCGGGTGCGGCGCGCGGCCTCCGCGTCCATGGCCGCCATGTCCAGCTCGGCCGGCGGCACGATCTCCAGATCCATGCCGTCGTTGATCCAGCGGGTGCGGACACCGATGGAGTTGAGCACTTCGAGGAGCCGGTAGACCTCCTCGATACGCGCCACCCGCCGCAGGACCGTGCGCCCCTTGTTGAGCAGCGAACCGCAGAGCAGCGCCACGCAGGCGTTCTTGCTCGTCTTGACGTCGATGGAGCCGGAGAGCCGGCGCCCGCCGACCACCCGGAGGTGCATCGGCCCGGCGTAACCGAGCGACACGATCTCGCTGTCGAGCGCCTCACCGATGCGCGCGATCATCTCAAGGCTGATGTTCTGGTTGCCGCGCTCGATGCGGTTCACAGCGCTCTGACTGGTGGCCAGCGCATCCGCGAGCTGGGTCTGTGTCCAGCCTCTGTGCTGACGGGCGTCACGGATGAGCTTGCCGATACGTACGAGGTAGTCGTCTGCCATGGCGCCAGGCTATCTCATATGTGAGATGAGAGAGTTGCTGAGTTGCGCCATTCGTGAGTGCGGACCGAGGCCGTGCGCATGCCCCGCGAACCCGGTGCGGGGCCGCCGTGCGGCCGAGGCGCGCGCACGCGCCTCGGTGACCATCATGGCCCGATTTGCGCACTCCGGCGAGTGAGGTACGACCGTACGGCTCAGTGGCCCCGCCGCTTCGTCGTCGTCTTGCGCCAGCCGAAGGGGCCGGGCAGATCCATCGACGTGGTGCGCCGGCCCGTGCTGCTCGTGGTGCGGCGCGGCCCGTTCTTGCCCCCGGTCGTGATCGACCACGAACGCTTGTTGATGTTGAGCCGTACGCCCGGCAGGATCCGGAAGCTCTTACGGAAGGTGATCGGCACGGTCTTTTCCTCAAATCGGCCTGGGCGAAGCCCTGTTGGTGGTACGGATTACCGCTCGGCCGCCATCCATGTCTGCCCGTGCCGACATTGACGGAGAGTAGCCGCGTCAGCCCTGGGCCGTCGGCCTGATCACGAGCTCGTTGACGTCGACCTCCGGCGGCCGGCCGATCGCGTAATCGATCGCCTCGCCGATCGCGTCCGGCCGGATCGCGATCGCCATGGCGTCGCGCACCGACTCGCGTACGCCGGGATCGCTGATGGCGTTGGTCAGTTCGCTCTGCGTCAGACCGGGGCTGACCACGGTGACGCGCACCTCGCGGCTCTCCTGCCGCAGCCCCTCCGAGATGGCGCGGACCGCGAACTTCGTCGCGCTGTAGACGGCCGCCGTCGGGTCGACGCGGAGTCCGGAGACGGACGCGATGTTCACGACGTGCCCGGCGCCCTGCTCGCGCATCACGGGCAGTACGGCGGCGATGCCGTGCAGCACTCCCCGGATGTTGACGTCGATCATGTGGTCCCACTCGTCGGTCTTCAGCGCGTCCAGCATCGACAGCGGCATCACGCCGGCGTTGTTGACGAGGACGTCCACGCGTCCGTGGCGCTCGCGCGCCTCGCGCACGAACGACCGCATGCTCTCCAGGCTCGTCACGTCCAGTTCGTGGTGGTCCGCGGTGCCGCCGGCGGCCCGGACGGACCGGGCGAGCGCGGCGAGCAGCCCGGTTCGGCGGGCGCCGAGGACGAGCCGGTGGCCGGAGGCTGCCAGCCGCCGCGCGGTGGCCTCGCCGATGCCGCTGCTCGCGCCGGTGATGAGGACGACCTTGCTGGTGGGGGAGGGGGTGATCATGGGGGAGTCCTTCGCGGGAGATGTGCCGGTACGGGTGAGGTACGGCGAGCATGCGCCGGACCCGGCCCGGGAGGCAGGGCGGGACTTCCTGGGTGTGCCGCACCCAGGCTCTCCCGGGCGCGGGCGGGCACACCCGGGCACGCACAGGGGCACTCGGGCGGTGCTCTCCGCGCGGCTCTCCGCGACGTACGCTTCGACCCATGAACGGTCACGAACTGGGCGAATTCCTTCGGGCCCGGCGCGCCCGGCTCAAGCCCGCCGACGTCGGGATGCCCAGCTCCGGAGCCCGCCGGGTCGCCGGGCTCCGGCGTGAGGAGGTCGCCGTCCTCGCCGGGGTCAGCGCCGACTACTACGCCCGTCTGGAGCAAGGCCGCGAGCGCAGCCCGTCCGGTCCGGTGGTCGACGCCCTCGGCCAGGCCCTGCGGCTCGACGCGGACGCCGTCGGCCACGCGTACCGCCTGGCCGGCCTCACCCCGAAAGCCCTGAAAGCCCCGCACCGCACCGCCGCCGACCCCGAGCGCGTGGACCCGGAGCTGGCGCGGCTGATGAGTGCCTTCCCGGCGGCCGTGGCCTACATCGTCAACCGGCGTCTCGACGTCCTCGCGTCGAACGCCCTCGCCGACGCCCTCATGTCCCCGCTCGCCGACCGTCGGCACATGGTCCGCTCGCTCTTCCACGATCCGGCCGCCCGCGTTCTCTTCGCCGAGTGGCCGACCGTCGCACGCGACAGCGTCGAGGCGCTGCGGCTGGCCGTCGGCCATGACCCGCACGACCCGGTACTCACCGCGCTCGTCGCCGAACTGCGCGCGGGCAGCGAGGAGTTCGCCGCGCTCTGGCAGGACCACAGCGTCGGTGAACTCGGCCGCAAGACAAAGATCTTCAACCATCCCGACGTGGGCCGGATCGAGCTGACGTACCAGACCTTCGACGTCCAGGGGACGCCCGGCCGGCAGCTGCTCGTCGGCACGGCCGCGCCCGGCGCCGACGCCGACTCGCTCGCGCTCCTCCAGTCGCTGCACGCCGCGCGACGTGACGGGCGTCGTACGGACAACTCCCCGAGCACCAAGGAAAGTTGAAGGAGCACCCCATGACGGTCACCGTCACCGCCGACATGACCATGTCACTCGACGGCTATATCGCCGGTACCGAGCACGGCGTCGCCGACCCCGGAGGCAAGGGCGCCGACCGGATCGGCGGCTGGATCCACGCCGAGTCCAGCCGGCGCGAGCGCTCGGGCCCCGGCGGCGGTGAGGCCGACCAGGACTCGGAGATCATGCGCGAGTGGTTCGAGGCGACCGGCTCGGTGGTCATGGGCCGGCTCATGTACGACTCGGGGGTGGACTTCTGGGGCGACACCCCGCCCTTCCGCTGCCCGGTCTTCGTCCTGACCAACCGGCCCGCGCCCGCCCTCGTCAAGGAGGGCGGCACGACGTTCACCTTCGTCACCGAAGGCATCCACAGCGGGCTCGACCAGGCCAGGGCCGCCGCCGACGGCCGCAACGTCGACATCGCGGGCGGCGCCCGGACCGTCCAGCAGTATCTGAGGGCCCGCCTCGTCGACGAGCTCCAGCTGCATGTGATCCCGGTGCTGCTCGGCGCCGGTCTCCGGCTCTTCGACAACCTCGGCCTGGGCTCGCACGACCTCGAACCGATCCGTGTGGTCGACACCCCGGGCGCCACCCACCTCAAGTACCGGATCCTCAAGTAGCGCGGGGACGGCGGACATCGCCGGGATGCCTGAGGACCGCCTGGCGGCGCGCGACGCCGCCAGGGGCGGCACCGGTATCCGGGCGCGAACACATGGCTCCCGGGCATGACCTCGCAGCGGTCATGTACTAGAGTTATCTCGACATCGAGATATCTGCCGAAGGCGTACCGCAGCCGCCAGGCAGTAAGGCGAGCCTAACTAAGCCTTACCTTAGCGGATCGGCGAGCAGCCCGTTGGCGACACCGCGCGGCGTCAGCCGCACATGCGTCGCGGCGCGGTAGTACGCGCACATTCATGAAGGAGACTGTCGTGTCGGCGAACAGCTTCGACGCCCGCAGCACGCTGCGCGTGGGCGACGAGTCGTACGAGATCTTCAGGCTGGACAAGGTCGAGGGCTCAGCGCGCCTCCCTTACAGCCTGAAGGTGCTGCTGGAGAACCTGCTCCGCACCGAGGACGGCGCGAACATCACCGCCGACCACATCCGTTCGATCGGCGGGTGGGACTCGCAGGCGCAGCCGAGCCAGGAGATCCAGTTCACCCCGGCCCGCGTGATCATGCAGGACTTCACCGGCGTGCCCTGTGTCGTGGACCTCGCCACCATGCGTGAGGCCGTCAAGGAGCTCGGCGGAGACGCGGCCAAGATCAATCCGCTGGCCCCGGCCGAGCTGGTCATCGACCACTCCGTCATCGCCGACAAGTTCGGCACGCCGGAGTCCTTCGCGCAGAACGTGGAGCTGGAGTACGGCCGCAACAAGGAGCGTTACCAGTTCCTGCGCTGGGGCCAGACCGCGTTCGACGAGTTCAAGGTCGTCCCGCCGGGCACCGGCATCGTCCACCAGGTCAACATCGAGCACCTGGCCCGCACCGTCATGGTCCGCGGTGGCCAGGCGTACCCCGACACCCTCGTCGGCACCGACTCGCACACCACCATGGTCAACGGCCTCGGTGTGCTGGGCTGGGGCGTCGGCGGTATCGAGGCCGAGGCCGCGATGCTCGGACAGCCCGTCTCGATGCTGATCCCGCGCGTCGTCGGCTTCAAGCTGACCGGCGAGCTCACCCCCGGCACCACCGCCACCGACCTCGTCCTCACGATCACCGAGATGCTGCGGGGGCACGGCGTTGTCGGCAAGTTCGTCGAGTTCTACGGCGAGGGCGTCGGCGCCACCTCGCTCGCCAACCGCGCCACCATCGGCAACATGTCGCCGGAGTTCGGCTCGACCGCCGCGATCTTCCCGATCGACGCCGAGACCATCAAGTATCTGAAGCTGACCGGCCGCGACGAGCAGCAGCTCGCGCTGGTCGAGGCGTACGCCAAGGAGCAGGGCCTCTGGCTCGACCCCGCCGCCGAGCCCGACTTCTCCGAGAAGCTGGAGCTGGACCTCGCCACGGTCGTCCCGTCCATCGCGGGCCCGAAGCGCCCGCAGGACCGCATCGTGCTGGCCAACGCCAAGCAGCAGTTCGCGCTCGACGTCCGCAACTATGTGACGGACGACGAGGAGGCGGGCAAGGAGTCCTTCCCGGCCTCCGACTCGCCGGCCACCTCCAACGGTGTGCCGACCCGCCCGACCCTGGTCACCACGCCCGACGGCTCGTCGTACGAGATCGACCACGGCGCCGTCACCGTCGCCGCGATCACCTCCTGCACCAACACCTCGAACCCGTACGTGATGGTCGCCGCCGCGCTCGTCGCCAAGAAGGCCGTCGAGAAGGGCCTCACCCGCAAGCCGTGGGTCAAGACGACCCTGGCGCCGGGCTCGAAGGTCGTCACGGACTACTTCGACAAGGCGAACCTCACGCCGTACCTCGACAAGCTGGGCTTCAACCTGGTCGGTTACGGCTGCACGACCTGCATCGGCAACTCGGGCCCGCTGGACGAGGAGATCTCCAAGGCGATCAACGAGAACGACCTGGCCGTCGCCGCGGTGCTCTCCGGCAACCGCAACTTCGAGGGCCGCATCAACCCCGACGTCAAGATGAACTACCTGGCGTCCCCGCCGCTGGTCGTGGCCTACGCGATCGCCGGCTCCATGAAGGTGGACATCACGCGCGACGCGATCGGCGTGGACCAGGACGGCAAGCCCGTCCACCTCGAAGACATCTGGCCGACCGAGGCCGAGGTCAACGAGGTCGTCGCCTCCGCCATCGGCGAGGACATGTTCAACAAGTCCTACCAGGACGTCTTCGCCGGCGACGCCCAGTGGCAGGCGCTGTCGATCCCGACCGGCAACACCTTCGAGTGGGACCCGCAGTCCACCTACGTGAGGAAGCCCCCGTACTTCGAGGGCATGACGATGGAGACGACCCCGGTCGCCGACATCACCGGCGCGCGCGTGCTCGCCATGCTGGGCGACTCGGTCACCACCGACCACATCTCCCCGGCCGGTGCGATCAAGGCGGACACCCCGGCGGGCAAGTACCTCAACGAGCACGGCGTCGAGCGCCGTGACTTCAACTCGTACGGCTCGCGCCGCGGCAACCACGAGGTCATGATCCGCGGCACGTTCGCCAACATCCGCCTGCGCAACCAGATCGCGCCGGGCACGGAGGGCGGCTACACCCGCGACTTCACTTCGCCGGACGGACCGGTCTCCTTCATCTACGACGCCTCGCAGAACTACCAGGCGGCCGGTACCCCGCTGGTCGTCCTCGCGGGCAAGGAGTACGGCTCGGGCTCGTCCCGTGACTGGGCGGCGAAGGGCACGGCGCTGCTCGGTGTCAGGGCCGTCATCGCCGAGTCGTACGAGCGCATCCACCGCTCGAACCTGATCGGGATGGGCGTGCTGCCGCTCCAGTACCCGGAGGGCGCCTCGGCGCTGTCGTACGGCCTGACGGGCGAGGAGACGTTCACCTTCACGGGCGTCACCGAGCTGAACGACGGCACGACGCCCGCGACGGTCAAGGTCACGACCGACACCGGCGTGGAGTTCGACGCGGTCGTCCGCATCGACACCCCGGGCGAGGCGGACTACTACCGCAACGGCGGAATCATGCAGTACGTGCTCCGCAGCCTGATCCGCAAGTAGGCCTTGCCGGACGGCAGTTGACGAGGGGCCGCACCTCACGCGCTTCGGTGTGTGGGGTGCGGCCCCTCGGCGCGTGCGGGTTCCAGCAGGGCGTGCGTCGGAAGTGGATCACTGACGAGGCTCGACGGCTGGGGTCTCTTACTTCGGCAGGTCGAGGACCCGGGAGGGTGGCCCAAGCGACCAGCGCGGTTCTGGTCCACGGCCGGATGGCGTGAGAGTGCGGCAGGCTTGCGCGGCGCATCCGTCCGGTTGAAATCCGACATCGATCGCATCGAGGAGAGCGGCGTCGACCCGACCCTTGAACTCATCGAGCGCCTGGCGGTGGCTCCGCAATCGGGCGCGCGGGTCGACCCCGGCGCTTCCCCCGAATTCCGCTTCGAGGCCCGCGCCGCCTGAGCGGTGGGGCCACGGCCGGCTCGGACTACGTCTCGGTCTTGACGCTCGCGACGAATGCCGTCCAGGCCGGTGCGGGGATGGCGAGCGCGCCGGCCTGGGGTGCCTTGCTGTCGCGGACGGGGATGACTCCGGGGAGGCCGTCGGCCACCTCCACGCAGTCGCCGCCTTCGCCGTTGCTGTACGAGGACTTGCGCCAGGTGAGGCTGGTCATGTCGGCTGTCGCGCTCATGGTGTCGTGTAGTCCTTCGCCGTCGATTCGAGCCAGTCGAGGGATGCCATCGGTGACAACGCGGCGGCCCTGACCAGATCGTATGACGAGTGGAAGCGGCCCACCAGCGCCGGGTCGTCGATGAGTTGGCCCGTGTGCGAGCCCTCGGTGTACGCCACGTCCGGCGCGTCGCCGAAGCTCATCAGACGGAATGTCTCCTGCACGAAGGCGTGCGCCGAAGCGGCGTACGGCACCACCTGCACCATCACCCGCCGGGCCCGTCCCAGCGAGACCAGACGGCCCAGTTGCTCGCGCATGCAGCCGGGACCGCCCAGCGGGACGCGCAGCGCCGCCTCGTGCAGAACGGCCCAGAGCGTCGGTGCCGTATCGCCGTCCAGGATGCGCTGGCGCGCCATCCGGGCGCGCACGTACTCCTCGACCTCCTCCTGCGGGGCGAGCGGCAGAGACGCGTGCGTGATGGCGCGTGCGTAACGCTCGGTCTGGAGCAGTCCCGGAATCACCAGCGGTGAGTACGTGCAGATCGACCGGGCCAACGGCTCCAGCGCCGCCGCGTCCGCGAAGTAGTCCGCGATACTCGTGCTCCGCGCCAGCTTCGCCAGGCGCTGCAAGTGCTCGCCGCTGCCGAGCACTTCATCGATCATCCGCGACATGTCCACCATCGGCCACCGCGTCGCCGATTCGAACTGCCCGATGTACGAGCCGGTGCAGAACACCCGCTCGCCGAGCTGGGTCTGGGTGAGCCCGGCCTCCTCCCGCAGGCGGCGAAGTTCCGCTCCGTAGAAGGCCCTTGGGTTGGCGTACGCGTCGAGATCATTGGGTTGCGGCATATGACCCAGCGTAGTCAATCGTCACCGTTCCGTGCCCGGGAAACAGGAAACGGGCCCCGGCGCACCGCCGGGACCCGTCCACCTGAGCAGAACCGCCGCTAGCGCAGCAACTCCACCTCCGCCAGATCGGCCTGACCCTTCGTCACCAGGCGGTAGTGCTCGTACGACCCCGGCGAGGCGACCGAGAACGCCCTCGTCTGCTGGTCCCACCTGAACGACTGGCCCGACCGTTTGTCCAGGGTCTTCCAGGTCTCGCCGTCAGCCGAGCCCTGCAACTCCCAGGCGCGCGGCGAGGTTTCCGCCTTGGCCGACGTCAGCGTGTACTGGACCGCCTCCGTCGCCGACGAGACCGGCAGATCCACCGAGCCACCCGCCGCGCCCGACGTCTTCGACGAGTTGTCGAAGAGCGCGCCCGAGCCGGTCACCGCGTCCGTCCTCGGTGAGGGCACCTTGTCGTCCTGGGTGATCGACACCGGGGCCGCGTCCTTGCCCGAGCCCCACGTCGAGGGCTCCGCGCCCATGTCGAACTCCAGCGTGCCGCCCTCGGCGAGCAGGTCGTGCGGCAGGGCCGTGGAGTTCCACGCCTTGCCGTTGACCTTCAGGCCCTGCACGTAGATGTTCTTGTCACTGTTCTCCGGCGCCGAGACGACGAGCTTCTTCCCGTTCTCCAGGTGCACCGTCGTCTTCGTGAAGAGCGGCGAGCCCACCGCGTACTCCCCGCTGCCCATCACCAGCGGGTAGAAGCCCATCGCGGAGAAGAGGTACCAGGCCGACTGCTCGCCGTTGTCCTCGTCGCCGTGGTAGCCCTGCCCGATCTCGCTGCCGGTGTAGAGGCGGCCGAGCACCTCGCGGACCTTCTCCTGCGTCTTCCAGGGCTTGGACGCCGCGTTGTACATGTACGTGGCGTGGTGCGCGACCTGGTTGGAGTGGCCGTACATGCCCATCCGGACGTCCCGCGCTTCCGTCATCTCGTGGATGACGCCTCCGTAGGACCCCACGAACTCCGCCGACGCGGTCTCCGGCGTGGCGAAGTACTCGTCCAGCTTGTCGCCGAGACCCGCGCGTCCGCCGTACAGGTTGGCGAGACCGCGTGAGTCCTGCGCCGCCGTGAAGGCGTAGCCCCAGCCGTTGGTCTCGGTGTAGTCGTAGCCCCACACCCGCGGGTCGTACTCGTCGCTCGGGACCCGCCAGTCGCCCTTCAGGTCCCGGCCCTGGAAGAAGTCGGCCTCGGAGTCGAAGAGCGAGACATAGCTCCGGGCGCGGTTGAGGAAGTACTCGGACTCGTCCTTGTACCGCTTCTTGCCCGTCTCCTCGTAGAGCTTCTCGCCCATCTTCGCTATGCCGTAGTCGTTGAGGTAGCCCTCCAGCGACCACGACAGGCCCTCATGGGTCTCCGTGGAGGCATAGCCGAGGAACGGCGACGTCTCCATGCCCTTGCGGCCCACGCCCGAACTCGGCGGCACCACGGTCGCGTTCTTCAGCGCCGCGTCGTACGCCGCCTTCGCGTCGAAGTCGACACCCTTCACGTACGCGTCCGCGAAGGCCACGTCCGAGCTGGTGCCGGTCATCAGGTCGGCGTAGCCGGGGGAGGACCAGCGGGAGATCCAGCCGCCGTCCTTGTACTGCTGGACGAAGCCGTCCACCATCTCCCCGGCCTTCTTCGGCGTCAGGAAGGAGTACGCGGGCCAGGTCGTCCGGTAGGTGTCCCAGAAGCCGTTGTTGACGTACACCTCGCCCGTGACGATCTTCGCGCCCGTGTGGGTGGGGGAGTCCGTGCCCATCTTCGGCACGAAGGGGCTGGCGTACTGCTGCCGCGGCTTCTTCTTCGTACCCGTGTTCTCGAAGCCGGAGTTGGGATACAGGTAGAGCCGGTAGAGGCTGGAGTAGAGCGTCGTGAGCTGGTCCTTGTTCGCGCCCTCGACCTCCACCTTCCCCAGGATGCCGTCCCAGGCGCGCTGCGCGTCCTTCTTGACCCGTTCGAAGCCGAGGTCGGCCGGCAGCTCGTCCGCCAGGTTCTTCTTCGCCTGGTCGACGCTGATCAGCGAGGTCGCGATACGCAGGTTGACCGTGCGGTCCTGCCCGGCGTCGAGGCGCACGAAGCCGGTGACGTCCTGCCCGCCGCCGCCCGGCAGCTTTCCGCTGTCCTTGACCGCCGCGTCGAGGACGCCGTAGACGAACAGCCGTGTGGCGCCCGCCGATCCGCCGCTGCGCACGTCGGAGTAGCCGGTGAAGGAGCGGTTCGCGGCGTCGATGGTCAGACCGCCGTTGTTGTTGACGTTGTCGAGGACGAGGCTCGCGTCGTCACCCGGATAGGTGAACCGCATCGCGGCCGCGTGGTCCGTGGGGGTGATCTCAGCCTTGAGGCCGTTCTCGAACGTGACGCCGTAGTAGTGCGGCCTGGCGATCTCGTTCTCGTGGCGGAACGGCAGCGCGCGCGCCGAGCGCGACGCGTCCGGTGTGCCGGCGGCCGTGGACGGCATCAGCTGGAAGGTCTGCCGGTCGCCCATCCAGGGGCTCGGCTCGTGGCTCGCGGACAGCGCCTCCAGCGTCGGGAGGTTGTCGCTGTTGTTGTCGCGCGCGTACTCGTAGATCCAGCTCGTGGATGCGGCGTCGGTCACCGGGGTCCAGAAGTTGAAGCCGTGCGGCACGGCCGTGGCCGGGAAGTTGTTGCCGCGTGAGAAGGAGCCGCTGGAGTTGGTGCCGCGCGTGGTGGACGCGTAGTCCGACAGATGCGCGAGGCGCTTCTCGGGCGCCTTCACGGCCAGCGCGATGTCGTCCACCCAGCCCTGGAACTTCGCCGGGCCCTTGGGCGAGTCGTACGCGACGAGGATGCGGTCGACCGTCTTGCCGGCGGCGACCGAGCCGATCCGGGAGGCGACCGCGTTCCACTGGTTGACGTACAGCCGCTTGGCCTCGCCCTGGCCCTGAGGGCTCATCAGCCCGCCGTGCGAGTCGAGAGCCTTCAGGTCGCTCAGGTACGTGCCGTCGGTGAAGGCGAGGTCCACCGAGACGTTCGTCGCCGGGTAGCCCAGGTCCGTCTCCGGCATCGAGGGGTAGATCCGGTACGACAGCTCCGTGTTGGCGCGCACGGCCGTGTCGACGTCGAAGACCTTGTTGTACGAGTAGGCCCGGCCGTCAGGCTTGTGCGAGCCGGCGTACTCCAGCGCGCGCTTGCCCGTGAAGCCGGCGTTGGCCTTGGCCGTGGGCGAGCCGCCGGGGCCGCTGTCGACATGGCTGCGCATGTCGGCGGGCGGCGGCGTGGTGGTGTCGCCGTCGGAGAACTGCACGTCGGCGAGCTGGGTGGCGTCACCCGCACCGTTGTTCCTGGTGATGTCCAGCCGGTAGTGCGCGTACGCGGTCGAATTGTCGAAGTCATATGACTTTGTCTGGAATCGTTCGCCGAAGGTCTGATCGACCCGGGAGTCGAGGGTCTTCCACTCCTTGCCGTCAGTCGATCCCTGGAGTGTCCAGTCCTTCGGGTCGCGCTCGGCGTGGTCGTTCGCGGACGTCAGCGCGTAGGTCACGACCTTGGTGGGCGCGTCCAGGTCGAACTCGATCCAGGCGGTCCGCTCGAACGCCAGCCACTTGGTGCTGGACTGGATGTCGACCAGGTTCTCCTTGCCCTCGCCGCCGCCCGAGTTCTCGTCGCTGGCACGCAGCTCCACGACCCGTTCGGTGACGTTGCCGGGGATGCCGGCGTTGAACTCCCCGGTCACGCCCGAGGATCGCTTCTCCCCGTCGGCTCCGGTGTCGACGGTGTCACGCCAGTCGGGCTGCGTGTCGCTCTCCTCGAAGGAGGAGGCGAACGAGTCCTTGGGGGCGTCGGCCCTGGCCGGCTGTGCGACAGCCGCCGAGTGTGCGGTGACGACGAGCAGCGAAGCGACCGCCACCAGGGCGGCGTTGCGGTACTGCGTGTGCCGGGGTCTTGGTGTGCGCGGCATCCCGAGCCTTCCTCCTGCGAAAGCATGATGGACAACGTTGTCAAAAGTCATGCGCCGGTTAAGTAGTGATGCAAGAGGTGCATGGTGTCAAGGGTGTTGCCGGTGTGAGCTGACGGAAACCGGCCATTCCGCCAAAAGCGATTCGTTGAATCTGCACATAACTATGCGTGCCGGGGGCGCGCGAGTGGGCCCGATATCGCGGCGTACGCGATCCGGAAAATACGGTGAGATCCGTACGGATGCCACGCGGGTCTTCCGAAACCCACCGGAGGTCTCAACTAGGGAAAGACTCCCGCCCAAACCTGCTTTCGATCTTGCTCACCCGACCTGAAGTGGACTATACCTGTCGGCGTCCGCCTCGCCAGGTTTCGCACGGCGAAGGACCGGGAGACGGGGGACGGTTGGGTGCCGTGACGCCGTGACGCACCCCGCCGCGAACCATTCAGGCCGTTCCTGCTGTAATCACGCATCACACATCACGCTTCACGCACGACGCACAACAACGCGTACGGCAACACGTACAACTGCATGTACGCAATCAGCACCACAATCCTGCACGACCCAGCTTCATTTGACCGCGGTGGCGGGGCCCTTCTGCCTCAGGCGAGAAGGACGGGCGACCGGTACACCGCCTGAGTCCTGGAGAAGGCGAGGACTTGAGCATGGGATCCACCTCCGCTCACAGCAATGAGGGCCTTGGCCGTCGTGATCTGATCAAGCGTTCGGCAGCGGTCGGCCTGATCACCGTGCCGACGATGAGTTTCCTGGCGTCCTGCGCGAGCAGCGACAGCGGCGGCGACGAGAAGGTCGAGAAGGGCAAGACCTCGGCGAAGAACCCCCTCGGAGCCAACGAGACGGCGCAGCTCGAAGTCGTCATCTTCAACGGCGGTTTCGGCGAGCAGTACGCCATCGACGCGGAGAAGCGTTACAACACGGCTTTCCCGAAGGCCCCGAAGGTCAAGCACGCGGCGACCGAGAAGATCCAGTCCACGCTCCAGCCGAGGTTCAACGGCGGTACCCCGCCGGACCTGATCGACAACTCCGGCGCCGAGCAGATGGACATGGGCGTGCTGGTGGGCAAGAAGCAGCTCACCGACCTCACGGCCCTGATGGACGCCCCGTCGTACGACGACCCCGCCAAGAAGGTGCGCGACACCCTGCGCCCCGGCATCGTCGAGATGGGCCAGTTCGACGGCGACCCCGTCTGGATCATGTACTACGCCTACACGGTCTACGGCGTCTGGTACTCGCAGAAGGCGCTGGAGAACCTCGACGCGACGTACCCCGAGACGTGGGACGACATGCTCGCGCTCTGCGCGAAGGCGAAGAAGAAGGGCATCGCCGGCTGGACGTACGCGGGCAAGCACCCGTACTACATCCCGTTCTCGCTGTACCCGATGATCGCCAAGATCGGTGGCGTCGAGGTACTCGACAAGATCGACAACCTGGAGCCGAACGCCTGGAAGGACCCGGCGGTCAAGACGGCGTTCGAGGCGTACTACGAGCTCTACAAGAAGGGCTACATCCTCCAGGGCACCCCCGGCCTGGACCACATCCAGTCGCAGACCGCCTGGACGAAGGGCAAGGCGCTCTTCATCCCGAACGGCTCGTGGGTGGAGAACGAGGCGGCCAAGACCATGCCGGCCGACTTCAACCTCGCCGTCGGCGCGCCGTCCGGCATCGACTCCTCCGACAAGCTGCCGTTCGGCACCATCTGGGCGTCCGGCGGTGAGCCCTTCATCGTCCCGCAGAAGGCCAAGAACCCGCAGGGCGGCATGGAGTTGCTGCGCATCATGCTCAGCGAGGAGTCGTCGAAGAACTTCACCTCGCAGGTGAAGTCGCTGACCGCCCTCAACGGCGGCACGGACGGCATCGAGCTGACCCCGGGCCTCAAGTCGGCCGTGGCGGCCCTGGACAAGGCGGGCGAGAACGTCGTCAACCCGCGCCTCCAGGACTGGTACGTCAAGCTCCAGAAGGAGCAGATCGGTGTCGCCGGTCTCGGCGAGATGATGGCCGGGCGTCTCACCCCCGCCGAGACCATCAAGAAGATCCAGGGCTACGCGGATGCCGCCGCGAAGGACCAGTCCATCAAGCACTACAAGCACCAGTGAGCAGGCGTCACCAGCGGCGGCATCCGCACACAGATCGGGGTCGGATCCATGCAGCACGGTAAATACCGGTTCATCGTGGGGTTCTTGATCGCCCCCTTGGCGTTGTACGCGATCTTCGTCATATGGCCGTTCATCCAGTCCATCTACTACTCGTTCACGGACTGGACGGGGCTGAGTTCCGACTTCAAGATGGTGGGCTTCGACAACTACAAGAAGATGTTCGAGGACGACATCTTCTGGAAGTCCTTGCAGCACAGCGTGCTGTTCGTGCTGCTGCTTCCGCTGGTGACGCTCGCCCTCGCGCTGTTCCTCGCCTTCATGATCAATGTCGGCGGGCGGCAGCGAAAGGGCGCCACGATCGCGGGCGTACGCGGTTCGGGTTTCTACAAGATCGCGTATTTCTTTCCGCAGGTGCTCTCCATCGCGATCGTCGCCCTGCTTTTCCAGTTCGCCTACAACCCGGAGAGCGGCGCCATCAACGCGGCGCTCTCCGCGGTGGGCCTGGACAATGTCCAGCCGCTCTGGCTGGGTGACCCGGATCTCGCGCTCTGGTGCGTGATGGCGGTCCTGATCTGGAGCACGGTCGGCTTCTTCGTCGTCCTCTTCTCCGCCGGAATGGCCTCCATTCCGAAGGACTATTACGAGGCGGCTCTGCTGGACGGCGCGGACCGGTTCACGACCTTCTTCCGGATCACGCTTCCGCTGCTCTGGGACACCGTGCAGGCCGGCTGGATCTACATGGGCATCCTGGCGCTCGGCGCCGAGGCGTTCGCGGTCGTACAGATCATGACCGTGGGGCCGGGCGGTGGCGGACCCGACTACTCGACCACGGTCCTGCCGCTGTACGTCTACCAAACGGCCTTCCGGGACGCCCAGGCCGGTTATGCCACAACGATCGGTGTCGCTCTGCTCGTGGTCACGCTGTCCTTCGCGGCGGTCGTGACGAAGCTGGGCCGGCGCGAGCGGCTGGAGTTCTGATGAAGACCACTGACACGCCTCCGGCCACGACCGCCGAGGAGCCGCGCGACCGGCCGCCGGTGACCAAGGTGAACGCGCCACTGGAGAAGGAGAGTCCCGGGGGCGGCGTCCTCAACGTCTTCTCGCACGGTGTGCTGGTCATCTGGGCGCTGCTGGTCGTGCTGCCGCTGCTGTGGGCGGTGATGTCCTCCTTCAAGGACGACAACTCCATCTTCAGTTCGCCGTGGTCGCTGCCGGACAAGCTCCACTTCGAGAACTGGTCGCGGGCCTGGACCCAGGCGCACATGAGCGACTACTTCCTCAACACCATTCTGGTGGTGGGGGGCTCGCTGATCGGCACTCTGGTGCTCGGCTCGATGGCCGCGTACGTACTGGCGCGCTTCGATTTCCCCGGGAACCGCTTCATCTATTTCCTCTTCGTCGGAGGGATGAGCTTCCCGATCATCCTGGCGCTGGTCCCGTTGTTCTTCGTCATGAACAACATGGGGCTGCTGAACACCACGCACGGTCTGATCCTGGTGTACATCGCCTACTCGCTGCCGTTCACGGTGTTCTTCCTGTCGTCCTTCTTCAGGACGCTGCCGACTTCGGTGGCGGAAGCGGCGATCATCGACGGTGCCTCGCATACGAGGACCTTCTTCCAGATCATGCTGCCGATGGCCAAGCCGGGTCTGATCAGCGTGGGTATCTTCAACTTCCTCGGCCAGTGGAACCAGTACATGCTGCCGACGGTGCTCAACACCGACCCGGAGAAGAAGGTGCTCTCGCAGGGGCTGGTGCAGCTGGCGGTCAGCCAGGGTTACAAGGGCGACTACTCCGGGCTCTTCGCCGGACTGGTGATGGCGATGCTTCCGGTGCTCGCCGCGTACATCATCTTCCAGCGCCAGGTCGTCGCCGGGCTGACGGCGGGAGCGCTCAAGTAGCTCCTGGCTCCCGCCGCTTCACACCGGGGCGCTCCGCCGGCCCGCCGACGGAGCCCTCGACCGCTTCACCGAACCGCCCTCCGGCCGCTCGCCGGGGGGCGGTTCGCCGCATTCCGGGCCCTCGTCCGGGGGGTTCGTTCGGTATCCATCCCGAGCCGAAGGGGGACTTTTCGCCACCACCACTGGCCTGATTTCGCCAAAACGCCGATGTTCGCAGGTCAGATGCGTATCTACCGTGACCATCCAGCTCCAGCACTGCTCAAGGTCTTGACGGGAAGCGACCCGAAAGGCTGAGCTTAGAGTTCACAAGTTGGAGATACGTCGGGGCCTCATAGGCGCGACCCCGGCCGGGGGCGGTGGTCGTGCCGCCTGCCAAGGGCAGGAGTGGATCAGTTGTGGAGACTCCAGGGTCACAGTCGTCTCTGCACCGGGCGAATCTGGAGCGGGTCGTACGCGCGGTGCGCATGGCGGGCTCGCTCACCCAGGCGGAGATCGCCCGGAGCACAGGACTGTCGGCGGCCACGGTCTCCAACATCGTCCGCGAGCTCAGGGAGGGCGGCACCGTCGAGGTGACGCCCACCTCGGCCGGGGGCCGCAGGGCCCGCAGCGTCTCGCTCAGCGGCGACGCCGGCATCGTCATCGGCGTCGACTTCGGCCATACCCATCTGCGGGTGGCCGTGGGAAACCTGGCCCACCAGGTGCTCGCTGAGGAGTCCGAACCGCTCGACGTGGACGCCTCGTCGGCGCACGGTTTCGGCCGGGCGGAAGAGCTGGTGGAGCGGCTGATCGAGGCCACCGGGATCGGCCGCCAGAAGGTCATCGGCGTGGGCCTCGGGGTGCCCGGCCCGATCGACGTCGTCTCGGGCACGCTCGGCTCCACCTCGATCCTGCCTGGCTGGACGGGAATCAACCCCAGCAAGGAGTTGGCGGGGCGGCTCGGCGTGCCGGTGTACGTCGACAACGACGCCAATCTCGGGGCCCTCGGCGAGCTGGTCTGGGGCAGCGGCCGGGGCGTGAAGGACCTCGCCTACATCAAGGTCGCCAGCGGCGTCGGCGCCGGCCTGGTCATAGAGGGCCAGATCTACCGCGGACCGGGCGGTACGGCGGGTGAGATCGGGCACATCACGCTCGACGAGTCCGGCCCCGTCTGCCGCTGCGGCAACCGCGGCTGCCTGGAGACCTTCACGGCCGCCCGCTACGTACTGCCGCTGCTCAGGTCCAGCCACGGCCGCGATCTGACCATGGAGCGGGTCGTGCAGCTGGCCAGGGAGGGCGACCCCGGCTGCCGCCGGGTGATCGCCGACGTCGGGCGCCACATCGGCAGCGGCGTCGCCAATCTCTGCAATCTGCTGAACCCCAGCCGGGTGGTGCTCGGCGGCGATTTGGCCGAGGCTGGTGAGCTGGTGCTCGCGCCCATACGCGAGTCGGTCTCCCGGTACGCGATCCCCAGCGCCGCCAGACAGCTCTCGGTGCTTCCCGGAGCCCTCGGCGGCCGGGCGGAAGTGCTCGGCGCCCTCGCCCTCGTACTGAGCGAAATGGGCGATTCGACCCTACTTGAGAGCACTCTGCCTGTCGGCTCGGCTGTCTTCACTTAGATAACGAATGGCACCGTTGTCATCTCGTTAAGGATTTACTCCTTGACGCTGGGTCCGCAGCGGAGTTGACTTCCAGCCACCTCGGCCGCAACGTCGCGGCCTCGTCAGGGAGGTTTCTGAAGTGAACGCACATCTCCGACGTGCTGCCGTGGCTGCCGCTGCCACCGCGATGGCCGTCTCTCTCGCCGCCTGTGGAAGCGCCAAGGAGTCCGGTGACTCGGCGAAGGAGTCGTCCAAGAAGTCGGACGGCTCGCTGACCATCGGTCTGCTGCTGCCCGAGAACCAGACCGCGCGCTACGAGAAGTTCGACAAGCCGCTGATCGAGAAGCGGGTCAGCGAGCTGACCGACGGCAAGGGCAAGGTCGTCTACGCCAACGCCAAGCAGGACGCGTCGACGCAGAACCAGCAGGCCGACACGATGGTCACCAACAAGGTCGACGCGCTGATCGTGGACGCCGTCGACTCCAAGGCCATCACGGGCTCGATCAAGAAGGCCAAGGACGCCGGCATACCGGTCATCGCCTTCGACCGCCTCGCCGAGGGCGACATCGACGGCTACGTCTCCTTCGACAACGAAGAGGTCGGCCGTGTCCAGGGCCAGGCGCTCCTGGACGAGCTCGGCCCGAAGGCGAAGGACGGTGACATCGTGATGATGAACGGCGCGATCACCGACCCGAACGCCGCCCTCTTCAAGAAGGGCGCCAAGTCCGTCCTCGAGGGCAAGGTGACGATCGGCAAGGAGTACGACACCAAGGAGTGGAAGCCGGAGAACGCCAACGCCAACATGGAAGGCGCGATCTCCGCCCTGGGCAAGGACAAGATCGTCGGCGTCTACTCCGCCAACGACGGCATGGCGGGCGGCATCATCACCGCCCTCAAGGGAGCCGGCATCACCCCGCTCCCGCCGGTCACCGGCCAGGACGCCGAACTCGCGGGTGTGCAGCGCATCGTCGCCGGTGAGCAGTTCATGAGCGTCTACAAGCCCTACCCGACCGAGGCCTCCATCGCGGCTGAGATGGCCGTCGCGGTCGCCAAGGGCGAGTCCCTGGACGCCATCGCCAAGACGAAGGTCGACAGCGCCACCACCAAGGGCATCCCGTCGGTGCTCGTCCCGGTCGTCTCGCTGACCAAGGACAACATCAACGACACGGTCATCAAGGACGGCATCTACACCGTCGACGAGATCTGCACCGCGAAGTTCAAGGCCAAGTGCGACACCCTCGGCGTCAAGTAGTCAGCCAGTAGGACCGCGGAAACCCGCCCTGAAGCCTGTCCGGTGCCCCGCCCTCAACTGTCCCGCTACCGGGCGGGGCGCCGGACGGACCACTTCACGGCTTTTCGTGTGTCACCCGCAGTTCTCTCTTCTGCTCGACCCCCGTGCCCACCACCCCCAGGGCGCGGTATCCCCGCCGGCCAGGCGGCGAAGGAGATGGTTTACGTGACCGCTACGCCCGTGCTGGCGTTGCGAGGGGTCTCCAAGCGGTTCGGTGCCGTGCAGGCGCTCACCGACGTAGAGCTTGAGGTCCATGCCGGACAGGTCGTCGCCCTCGTGGGCGACAACGGCGCCGGCAAATCCACGCTCGTCAAGACGATCGCCGGAGTCCACCCCATCGATGACGGCGTCATCGAGTGGGAGGGCAGGTCGGTCGCGATCAACAAGCCGCACGACGCCCAGGAGCTGGGCGTGGCGACGGTCTACCAGGACCTCGCGCTGTGCGACAACCTCGATGTCGTCGGCAATCTGTACCTCGGCCGCGAGCTGCGCTCCTGGGGTGTCCTCAACGAGGTCGAGATGGAGCGCCGCGCCCGCGAGCTGCTCACCACGCTGTCGATCCGTATCCCCAGCGTGCGCATCCCGATCGCCTCGCTCTCCGGCGGCCAGCGCCAGACGGTGGCCATCGCCCGGTCCATGCTCGGCGAGCCCAAGCTGGTGATCCTGGACGAGCCCACCGCCGCCCTCGGTGTCGAGCAGACCGCCCAGGTCCTCGACCTCGTCGAGCGGCTGCGGGAGCGCGGTTACGCCGTGATCCTGGTCAGCCACAACATGGAGGACGTCCGCGCGGTCGCCGACAAGGTCGCCGTGCTCAGGCTGGGCCGCAACAACGGCTTCTTCGACGTCGCCACCACCTCGCAGGAAGACATCATTTCCGCGATCACCGGTGCCACGGACAACGCCGTGACCCGACGCGCGGCGCGCAACGTGGAGGTTAAGAAGTGAGTCTCGACAAGACCTCCGCACCCGTCGGCCCCGCCGACGACGCGCCCGCCCCCGCGGCCGGCGCGGCGACGGTCGCCGTGGACCCCCGGCTCGTCGTCCGCGAGCAGGGCTTCGCCGGCTATCTGTCGGAGTTCAAGCGCAAGATGCGCGGCGGTGACCTCGGTTCCATACCGGTCGTCGTCGGCCTGATCATCATCTGGGCCATCTTCACCAGCCTGAACTCGAACTTCCTCACCGCCGGCAACCTCTCCGACATCTCGGTCGCCATGGTCGGCACCGGCATGATCGCGGTCGGCATCGTCTTCGTCCTGCTGCTCGGCGAGATCGACCTGTCGGTCGGCTCGGTCAGCGGTGTGGCGGGCGCCGTCTTCGCGGTCCTCGCCGTCACGCACGGCATGGCGGAGTGGCTCGCGCTGATCCTGGCGATCCTCACCGGCGCCGCCGCGGGCGCCCTGCACGGCTTCTTCTTCGCCCGGGTGGGCGTACCCGCGTTCGCCGTGACCCTGGCGGGTCTGCTGTTCTGGAACGGCTTCATGCTCCAGATCCTCGGCGACAACGGAACGATCAACCTTGACTCCGAGGGCCTGGTCGCCAAGCTGACCGGCTACTACTTCTCCGACGTCGCCGCCGCCTACGCGCTCGCGGTGATCGCGGTGGCCGGCTTCTTCCTCTCGTCGTTCTTCGACAACCGCCGCCGGGCCGCCGCGGGTGTCCCGTCCCGGCCGCTGAGCGAGATCATCGTCCGTACGGCGCTGCTGGCCGTGCTGGCCTTTGCGGCGGCGATCATGTTCAACCAGTACAAGGGCCTGCCGCTGGCGGTGCTGATCTTCCTGGTCGTGCTGGTGGTGACGGACTTCGTGCTCCGCCGTACCTCCTTCGGCCGTAAGGTCTTCGCACTCGGCGGCAGCGTCGAGGCCTCGCGCCGTGCGGGTATCAGCGTCATCGGCGTCCGGGTCGCGGTCTTCTCCATCGCGGGCACCTTCGCCGCCATCGGCGGTCTGTTCATCGCCTCGAAGATCACCTCCGCCAACCAGGGCGCCGGCGCCGGTGAGCTGCTGATGAACGCCATCGCCGCGGCCGTCATCGGCGGCACCAGCCTCTTCGGCGGCCGGGGCCGCACCTGGAACGCGCTGCTCGGTGTGCTCGTCATCACCTCGATCCAGTACGGTCTCGCCCTCCAGGGCATCGCCTCGCCGATCCAGTACATGATCACCGGTGGTGTGCTGTTGGCCACGGTCGTCATCGACGCCGTCACCCGGAAGACCCAGAAGACCGCTGGTCGCGCCTGACAGCTGTCCCCGCACGTCGCGCCCGGTACCGGAGGCCCGGTACCGGGCGCGTTCGTGTGGTGGTGACGCGTTCGACGGTCGTACGTCTGACATACGAACAGATGCTCGTACGGTGAATCACGTGCGGCCCGATGACGCCCGTGGCAACGGGAACATTAGACTCGGCGGACCGGTATGCCAGATCAGTTCAACGCAAGGAGGCACGGTGACACAGCCGCGCGCAGCGCGACCGCCCGAGGCGGCGGTGGGCGACGGATGGGACCTGCTGACCCGGATCAAGGGCCCGCGTGATCTGGACCGCCTCGGCCCGGAGCAGTTGGAGCAGCTCGCCGGAGAGATCCGGTCCTTCCTCGTCGACGCCGTCTCCAAGACCGGCGGACACCTCGGTCCCAACCTCGGGGTCGTGGAGCTGACCATCGCCCTGCACCGGGTCTTCGACTCGCCCAAGGACAAGGTCCTCTTCGACACCGGCCACCAGTCCTATGTGCACAAGCTGCTCACAGGACGTCAGGACTTCGGCAGACTCAAGAGCAAGGGCGGCCTCTCCGGCTACCCGTCCAGGGCCGAGTCCGAGCACGACATCATCGAGAACTCGCACGCCTCGACCGTCCTCGGCTGGGCCGACGGCCTCGCCAAGGCCAACCAGGTGCTGGGCCGCGACGACCACGTGGTCGCCGTCATCGGCGACGGCGCGCTCACCGGCGGCATGGCCTGGGAGGCGCTGAACAACATCGCCGCCGCCAAGGACCGGCCGCTCGTCATCGTCGTCAACGACAACGAGCGATCGTACGCGCCAACCATCGGCGGCCTCGCGAACCATCTCGCGACCCTGCGCACCACCGACGGGTACGAACGCTTCCTGGCCCGCGGCAAGGACATCCTGGAGCGCACCCCGGTCGTCGGCCGCCCCCTCTACGAGACCCTGCACGGCGCGAAGAAGGGCCTCAAGGACTTCATCGCCCCCCAGGGCATGTTCGAGGACCTCGGCCTCAAGTACGTCGGCCCGATCGACGGACACGACGTGGAGGCGATGGAGTCGGCCCTCCAGCGCGCCAAGCGCTTCGGCGGCCCCGTCATCATCCACTGCCTCACCGAGAAGGGCCGCGGCTACCAGCCCGCGCTCCAGGACGAGGCCGACCGCTTCCACGCCGTCGGCAAGATCCACCCCGACACCGGTCTGCCGATCGCCAGTTCCGGCGTCGACTGGACCTCGGTGTTCGGCGAGGAGATGGTCAAACTCGGCAACGAGCGCGCGGACATCGTCGCCATCACCGCCGCGATGCTCCAGCCCGTCGGCCTGGAGAAGTTCGCGAAGGCCTTCCCGGACCGGGTGTACGACGTGGGGATCGCCGAGCAGCACGGGGCGGTGTCGGCGGCCGGTCTGGCCACCGGCGGACTCCACCCCGTCTTCGCCGTGTACGCGACCTTCCTCAACCGCGCCTTCGACCAGGTCCTGATGGACGTCGCGCTGCACAACTGCGGAGTGACGTTCGTCCTCGACCGGGCCGGCATCACCGGCACCGACGGCGCCTCCCACAACGGCATGTGGGACATGTCGATCCTCCAGTGCGTGCCGAATCTGCGGATCGCCGCCCCGCGCGACGCCGACCAGGTACGGGCCCAACTCCGCGAGGCCGTCCTGGTCGACGACGCCCCGACCGTGGTGCGCTTCTCCAAGGGCGCCGTCGGTCCCGCGGTCGCCGCCGTGGGCAAGGTCGGCGGCATGGACGTGCTGCGCCGCCCGTCGGAGGGCCCGGCGGACGTCCTGCTGGTGTCCGTCGGCGCGCTCGCCCCGATGTGTCTGGAGATCGCCGATCTCCTCGACAAGCAGGGCATCTCCACGACCGTGGTCGACCCGCGCTGGGTCAAGCCCGTCGACGAGGCGCTCCCCCCGCTCGCCGAGCAGCACCGGGTCGTCGTCACCGTCGAGGACAACAGCCGTGCGGGCGGCGTCGGTTCGGCCGTCGCGCAGTCGCTGCGCGACGCCGGGATCGACATCCCCCTGCGGGACTTCGGCATCCCGTCCCGCTTCCTCGACCACGCCTCGCGCAAGGAGTTGCTGGCCGAGATCGGGCTGACGGCCCCGGACATCGCGCGCCAGGTCACTGGCCTCGTGTCGCGGATCGACGGACGTATGACCGGTGAACTCGCGGCCGAGGAGATCACCCGCGACTGACACGAGCGGGTAGGAAACGCACCGGCGGACGGGCCGGTCGGACTCCCTGTACGGGTGGTCCGACCGGCCCATCCGTGTGAAAAAAACGCTCTGTGGCACCGGCGTTGCCGAGGACCTCTCGATCATGGCGGCAACCACGCACTCGGAGGTACGCCGGTGACCACCCAGCACGACACGGGTCCCAGAAGAAACTCGATGTTCCGCACGAAGAGCGTCGAACAGTCCATCCGGGACACCGAAGAGCCCGAGCACGCGCTCAGGAAGTCGCTCTCCGCGCTGGATCTGACGGTCTTCGGCGTCGGCGTGATCATCGGCACCGGTATCTTCGTCCTCACCGGCGCCGTCGCCAAGAACAACGCCGGCCCCGCGACCGCCCTCGCCTTCGTCGCCGCGGGCGTCGTCTGCGCCCTCGCGGCCGTCTGCTACGCGGAGTTCGCGTCGACCGTGCCGGTGGCCGGGTCCGCGTACACCTTCAGCTACGCCTCACTCGGCGAACTCCCCGCCTGGATCATCGGCTGGGACCTGGTCCTCGAATTCGCCCTCGCCACCGCCGTGGTGGCCGTCGGCTGGTCGGGCTACGTACAGTCGCTCATCGACAACGCGGGCTGGCACCTGCCCGACTCCCTCGCGGGCACCAACGAGGAAACGGGCTTCGGCTTCGACCTGTTGGCGTTCCTCCTCGTCCTGCTGCTGACCGCGATCCTCGTCCTCGGGATGAAGCTCTCGGCGCGCGTCACCGCGGTCGTCGTGGCCGTCAAACTGACCGTGGTCCTGATCGTCATCATCGCCGGCGCGTTCTTCATCGACTCAGCGAACTACTCACCGTTCATCCCCAAGGCCCAGGAGCAGCCCGCGGGCGCCGGACTCGCATCCCCGCTGATCCAGCTGATGTTCGGCTACGCGCCCACCAACTTCGGCGTGATGGGCATCTTCACCGCCGCCTCCGTCGTCTTCTTCGCCTTCATCGGCTTCGACATCGTCGCCACGGCCGCCGAGGAGACGAAAGTGCCGCAGCGCGACATGCCGCACGGCATCATCGGCTCGCTGCTCATCTGCACCGTCCTCTACGTGGCCGTCTCCATCGTCGTCACCGGCATGCAGCGCTACACCGAACTCACCGTCGACGCACCGCTCGCCGACGCCTTCAAAGCCACCGGACATCCCTTCTACGCGGGTGTCATCAGCTTCGGCGCCGCCGTCGGCCTCACCACCGTGTGCATGATCCTGCTGCTCGGCCAGACCCGGGTGTTCTTCGCGATGAGCCGTGACGGGCTGCTGCCGCGGATCTTCTCGCACGTCCACCCCAGGTTCCGCACCCCGTACCGCTCGACGGTCCTGCTCGGAGTGATCATCGCGATCGTCGCGGGCTTCACCAGCATCGAGGAGCTGGCGTCGCTGGTGAACATCGGCACGCTCTTCGCCTTCGTCGTCGTCGCGATCGGTGTGGTCATCCTCCGCCGTACGCGTCCCGACCTGCCGAGGTCCTTCCGCGCCCCGCTGGTGCCGTGGCTGCCGGCCGTGTCCGTGATGGCCTCGCTCTGGCTCATGCTCAACCTGCCCGCCGAGACCTGGCTGCGCTTCGCCATCTGGATGGCGGTCGGCGTGGTCGTGTACTTCGGCTACGGGCGCCGCAACAGCCGCCTGGGCAAGTCAGTCTGACGCTCCGTCACTCATTACCGCATCCCCCCGCCGCACGAAAGTCACGCATGTCCGTCGAGCCGTCCTCCGCCGCACCGAACCTTTCCCCCACCCGGCCCCGTCCGACCGTCCCGGGACCCGCCAGACCTCGCGGACCCCGACCCGGCCCGGTCCGTCCCGAGCCCGCCCGCACACCCGCGTACGGCTTCTGGCGGCGGCTGCTGCCCTTCCTGGCCGCCGTCGCCCTCACCGTCCGCCTCCCGTCCTTCCTGCACTCCTTCTGGAGCCCCGACGAGGGCTATCTCGCCGTGCAGGCCCGGATACTGGCCGAGGGCGGAGAGCTGTACGAGACCGTCGTCGACCGCAAGCCGCCCCTGCTGCCCTGGCTGTACGAGGCGGCGTTCGTGCTCCTCGGCGACGGATCCGCCCAGGTGATGAAACTCCTCGCCGTCGCCGCCCAGTTCACCACGGCCGCCCTGCTCGCCGCCTTCGCCCGGCGCCGCTGGGGCGACCGCTCCGGTGTCACGGCCGGGGTGGTCTTCCTGCTGATCTCCGTCGGGTTCATCCCGCAGGACACCCAGGCCGTCACCTTCGAGGTCGTCATACTGCCCTTCACGGCGGCGGCCGTCCTCTGCGCCGACCGGGGCCGCTGGGGCGTCGCCGGGCTCGCCGTCGCGGGGGCGTTCCTCACCAAGCAGACCGGGGGCGTGGTCCTCGTCCCGGTGCTCTGGCTGCTCTGGCGGGCCCACGGAGCCGCCCCGAGCCGCGCCCCGCTGCGAACGGGCCTCCTGCGTACGGCAGTCGGCTTCGCCGCCCCGGTCGTCACGGCCGCGCTCCTGACCGACCCGGCGGGCTTCCTCTTCTGGACGGTCACCGGATCGGGGGCGTACGCCTTCTCCCTCGACGGATCCGAACTCCACGTACTCGTCCGGGCGGTGGTCAACAGCCTCATCCTCGGCCTCTGCTGCATCGGCGTCCTCCCGCCGGTCCGCAGGGCCCTGCGCATCGGCCGCCCGCCGGCCTCCGCGGGCCTGGTCGATCTCTGGGTCTGGTTCGGCGCGTCCGCCGGAGCCGTCGCCGTCGGCTTCCACTTCTTCGGCCACTACTTCCTGCAACTCCTGCCCCCCATCGCCCTGTTGGCGACCGCCGCCCTGCGTTCGCTGCGCCACGAACGGCTCAGGAGGGTTCTCTCCGTACCCGCGTGGGTCGGCGCGTGCTTCGTGGTCTGGGCCGTCTTCGCCCCCCGCTCCGAACTCACCCACGCCGAACGCGTCGCCACCGCCGTACGGGAACACAGCGCCCCGACGGACCGGGTCCTCGTGTGGGGGATGCACCCGCAGACGTACCACCTCGCCGACCGGGCCCCCGCCAGCCGCTATCTGACCGCCGGGCTCCTCACTAACTTCAGCGGCGGCAGGGACGGGCCACAGGTGGGCGAGGCGTACTCGGTGCCCGGCGCCTGGCAAATCTTCGCCGCCGAGATGAGGGCGCGGCCACCCGCGCTGATCGTCGACGACTCACGGGGCAAGCCGTACGCCCCCGACCGCCTCCCCACCCTGCGCCGGCTGCTCGCCGGACAGTACGAGCCGCTTCCCGGCACCGTCGAGGGCACGGTCCTCTACGTCCGCTCCTCCGGGAGCTGACGCACCGTACGGGGCCCGACGCAGCGCGCCCCGTACGCCTCGACCCGGCGCCGCAGCTCCCGGTCGGCGGTGACGACGACACACGGGCGTTCTCCCGCGCCCGCGGCCAGTTCCGTGATCAGGTCGTCGCCGCTGCCGGGCGCGGCCTCCACGCGTACACCTGGCACGGACTCCACGCCCCGCGCCCGCCCCTCCACGACCAGCACCACTTCGAGGGGTCCGGGAATCCCGGAGTCCGGCAGACCGTCCCCGGCGAGCGGCACCAGTGCGTCCCGCAGCCGCCCGGCCGCCCCGCGCCGGTCGCGCCACCATCCGTCGGGCACCGAACCGACCACGTTCGCCCCGTCGACAATCAGTAGAATCCGCACCTCAGGAGCGTGCCACAACCAGCCGGGGCGGTACGGTTCCGCGTCACCCGCGAATGCTATCGTCGGGGAAATTTCATGCGCTGGGAAGGTGGCAGTGGGTCATGGCACTGCGGTCCGCACGGACGTCGAAACGATCCGGTCGGGGCCCCGGCGAGGCCCCGGACACCGGCGGCCGGCCCGCTGAGTCGATTCCCGTTCCCACGGCCGACGGTGTGGTGCCCGCGACCACCGGCTGGCTGCTGCGCGGCAAGGACGGCAGGCTCACCGCGTACGCGCCCGTCGACGACGGTGTGCTGCGGTGGACGGAGGACCGGCTCGGCGGTCCGAGCTGGTCGGGCCCCGAACTGCTCCCGGCCCCGGGCCTCTTGCCGTACCTCTCCATCGCCAGCGGCGCCCAGGGTTACGTCCATCTCGTGGGCATGCGGCGCACACCCACGGACGACGGGCAGATCCGTACGGACGTCGTGTACGCGGTGCAGTTCCAGACGGGCCGCCCGCTGCGGGACTGGCAGGCGCTCGGTACGCCGTACCCGAAGGACCTCGCCAGGGGAGGCCTTCTGGGCCTGCCCGGGGCGGTGATCGACCCCAACGGCTCGCTGTACCTCTTCGCCCGCAACGCGGGCCGCGGCCTGTCGGCCCGGCTCCAGAAGCCCACCGGGGCCTGGTTCGCGTGGGCGGACCTCAAGGGGTCCAGGATGACCGGCGAGGCGTCCGCCGTCGTGGGCGAGGACGGTCTGATCGAGGTCCTGGCCCCGACCGACAACGCGGTGATGCGCTGGCGGCAGCCGAAGGTGGCGGCGAAGCCCGAACGCGACCTGAAGAGCTTCGCGGCGCGCGTCGCCCCCGGCACGCTCAGCTCCGAACGCACCGGCGTGGACCGGCTCACCCACTACTGGCGCGACACCGACGACCGTACGGTGCACGCCTGGCGGCTCGACGAGGGCGAGACCGCCCCGCTGGGCGGCCCGGGCACCGGCCCGATCGCCCTGCTCCGTACGCCCGTCGACGGCCACGACTGCACGATCCTGGCCCAACGCGGCCTCGACGGACGCCCCCTGCTCGCCGCGTACCCGACGGAGAACGAGGCGGCGGGCGTCACCTGGACCCCGACGGGCGAGGAGTGCGTCGGCGCCCCCGCCCTGGCCCTGGACGGCCGCGGACGCGTCGTGATGGCGGCGGTGGGCAAGGACGGCGCCCTGCGCGTGGCCCGCCAGAAGGCGGAGCCGGGACTCGCCCTGGAGGCGTGGTCCCGCGTCTGACGCGACGACTCCCGCCGCGAACCGAAGCGGGCCGGGTCCGGCGGAAACCTCCGCCGGACCCGGCCCGCTCACCGTCCGTCAGACTGGGACGCCGGCCACACCCGGGGCCAGGAACTTCTTCCCGTTCACCCGCTCCGAGACGCCCTCCCGGTCCAAGTACGGTGTGATGCCGCCCAGATGGAACGGCCAGCCCGCGCCCGTCAGCAGGCACAGGTCGATGTCCTGGGCCTCGGCGACGACGCCCTCCTCCAGCATCAGACCGATCTCCTGCGCCACCGCGTCGAGCACGCGCGCCCGGGTCTGGTCCTCCGTCAGCACCTTGTCGCCCTGCTTGAGCAGCGCCACGACCTCCGGGTCCAGCTCCGGCTTCCCGGAATCGTGCACGTAGAAGCCCCGCTTGCCCGCCTTCACCACGGCCGCCAGGTTCTCCGACACCGTGAAACGGTCCGGGAAGGACCGGTGAAGGGTCTCGGAGACATGCAGACCGATGGCGGGTCCGACCAGCTCCAGCAGCACCAGCGGCGACATCGGCAGACCCAGCGGCTCGACGGCCCGCTCCGCCACGTCGACCGGGGTGCCCTCGTCGATGACGTTCTGGATCTCGCCCATGAAGCGGGTGAGGATGCGGTTGACGACGAACGCCGGGGCGTCCTTCACCAGCACCGCGCTCTTCTTGAGCTTCTTCGCGACCCCGAACGCCGTCGCCAGCGACGCGTCGTCCGTCTCCTCGCCGCGCACGATCTCCAGCAGCGGCAGGATCGCGACCGGGTTGAAGAAGTGGAAGCCGACGACCCGCTCCGGGTTCTTCAGCTTCGACGCCATCTCGGAGACCGACAGCGACGAGGTGTTCGTGGCGAAGATCGCGTGCGCCGGGGCGACCGCCTCGACCTCCGCGAACACCTTCTGCTTGACGCCCATCTCCTCGAAGACGGCCTCGATGACGAAGTCGGCGTCGGCGAAACCGTCGGCCTTCTCCAGAACTCCCGTGACCAGGCCCTTGTAGCGATTGGCCTTGTCCTGATTGATCCTGCCCTTGCCGAGAAGCTTGTCGATCTCGGCGTGGACGTAGCCCACACCCTTGTCGATCCGCTCCTGGTCGATGTCCGTCAGCACCACGGGGACTTCGAGCCTGCGCAGGAACAGCAGCGCCAACTGCGAGGCCATCAGGCCGGCTCCGACCACACCGACCTTGGTGACGGGCCGCGCGAGCGACTTGTCGGGCGCGCCAGCCGGGCGCTTGGCCCGCCGCTGTACGAGGTTGAACGCGTAGATCCCGGACCGCAGTTCGCCGCCCATGATCAGATCGGCGAGAGCGGTGTCCTCGGCGTCGTAACCGGCCTGGAGGTCACCGTTTTTGGCGGCGGCGATGATGTCCAGCGCGCGGTACGCGGCGGGGGCCGCGCCGTGCACCTTGGAGTCGGCCACGAACCGGCCGCGCGCCACGGCCTGGTCCCACGCCTCGCCCCGGTCGATCTCCGGACGCTCGACCGTCAGCTCGCCGCTCAGCACCGACGCGGTCCACAGCAGTGACTGCTCCAGGAAGTCCGCCCCCTCGAACAGGGCGTCGGCGATGCCCAGTTCGTAGACCTGCGCGCCCTTGAGCTGCTTGTTCTGGTTGAGCGAGTTCTCGATGATCACCGTGACAGCGCGGTCGGCGCCGATCAGGTTCGGCAGCAGCGTGCAGCCGCCCCAGCCGGGGACGAGACCGAGGAAGACCTCGGGCAGCGAGAAGGCGGGCAGCGCGGCGGAGACGGTGCGGTACGAGCAGTGCAGCCCGATCTCGACGCCACCGCCCATCGCCGCGCCGTTGTAGTACGCGAACGTCGGCACCGCGACGCCCGCGAGCCGCTTGAAGACGTCATGGCCGCCCTTGCCGATGGCCAGCGCGTCCTCGTGCCGCTTCAGCAGCTCGACGCCCTTGAGGTCGGCGCCGACGGCGAAGATGAACGGCTTGCCCGTGACACCGACCCCGACGATCCGGCCCTCGGCGGCCTCGGCCTCGACCTGCGTGATGGCCGCGTCCACGTTCGCCAGCGACTGCGGGCCGAACGTGGTCGGCTTCGTGTGGTCCAGGCCGTTGTCCAGCGTGATGAGCGCGAACGTGCCCACCCCGCCGGGGAGTTCCAGGTGGCGTACGTGCGCCTGGGTGACGACCTCGTCCGGGAACAGCTCGGCCGCGCCCTTCAGGAGTTCAGCGGTGCTCACTTGTTTCCTCCGTCGAAGTGCGGGTTCTCCCAGACGACCGTCGCGCCCATGCCGAAGCCGACGCACATGGTGGTGATGCCGTAGCGGACCTGCGGCTGCTCCTCGAACTGCCGGGCCAGCTGCGTCATCAGACGTACGCCGGAGGAGGCCAGCGGATGGCCGTACGCGATGGCGCCGCCGTACTGGTTGACGCGCGGGTCGTCGTCGGCGATCCCGTAGTGGTCGAGGAAGGCCAGCACCTGCACGGCGAAGGCCTCGTTGATCTCGAACAGACCGATGTCACCGATCGACAGACCGGCCTTGGCCAGCGCCTTCTCGGTCGAGGGGATCGGGCCGAAGCCCATCACCTCCGGCTCGACACCCACGTACGCGTAGCTCACGAGGCGCATCCTGACCGGCAGCCCGGCCTCACGCGCGAACTCCTCGGAGGCGATCAGCGAGGCGGTGGCGCCGTCGTTGAGACCGGCCGCGTTGCCGGCCGTGACACGGCCGTGCGGGCGGAAGGGGGTCTTGAGCCCGGCCAGGGACTCCAGCGTCGTACCGGGCCGCATGGGCTCGTCCTCGGTGGCCAGGCCCCAGCCCGTCTCGCCGCCCTCGGGGCTGGTGCGGCGCACCGACACCGGCACGAGATCCTGCTGGATCTTGCCGTTCGCGTACGCCTTGGCGGCCTTCTCCTGCGAGCGCACGGCGTATTCGTCGGCGCGCCGCTTGGTGATGTGCGGGAAGCGGTCGTGCAGGTTCTCCGCGGTCATGCCCATGAAGAGGGCCGACTCGTCGACGAGCTTCTCCGAGACGAACCGCGGGTTCGGGTCGACGCCCTCGCCCATCGGGTGGCGGCCCATGTGCTCGACACCGCCGGCGACGACGATGTCGTACGCGCCGAAGGCGATCGACCCCGCGGTGGTCGTCACGGCGGTCATCGCGCCCGCGCACATACGGTCGATCGAGTAGCCGGGCACGGACTGCGGCAGCCCGGCGAGGATGCCGGCGGTACGGCCGATGGTCAGGCCCTGGTCGCCGATCTGGGTGGTCGCGGCGATGGCGACCTCGTCGATCTTCGCGGGGTCGAGGTCCGGGTTGCGGCGCAGCAGCTCCCGGATCGCCTTCACGACCAGGTCGTCGGCGCGGGTCTCGTGGTAGATGCCCTTCGGGCCCGCCTTGCCGAACGGGGTGCGGACGCCGTCGACGAAGACGACGTCCCTGACGGTACGAGGCACGATGGCTCTCCTCCAGGGTGCGGGGGTGGCTCTGCTGCGGGCACGCTCTGTCGAATCCTATGCTACTTGCGGGTAACCGCACTGCCCAGAGAGACGGGGTGTTCTCCGGGTCACGGTTACGAGGTCGCCTCTCCCGGCGGGGGGCGGCCCTGCCGGGGTTGCGGTGGTGTCCGGGTGCCGCTCCGGTGTCATGCCCGGACGGCGCGATTTACGCCGCGTGCAGGGCTCGTTGGACAGCACCCCCCACCGGCGTGAGGGGGGCGGGGTCGTATGAGGGGTGTGTTCGGACACTCAGGCTGATTTGTGGCGCGGGAACAAGAACGTCTCCACGGGTCCAACGAGCCCTGCGCGCGCCGCAAATCACGCCGTCCGGACATACCCCTCCGGAGGCCCCGAACCCCGCCCCCGGCAACGAGACAGCAACCAAGACCCGCAACCGCGCCGGACGGCGACCCCGCGCCGGAGGCGACCCGTCAGCCCGTGGACGCCGTCGCCGTCAGCGCACGCGTCAGCAGCGGCGCCACCTGCTCCACCTGCCACCGCCGCGCGCCATGCGCGGCCAGCGCCGCCGACACCGCCTCCACGCTCCGCTCCGCCGGCGGCTCCCAGCAGACCCGCCGCACCGTGTCCGGCGTGATCAGGTTCTCCTGCGGCATGTTCAGCCGCTCCGCCAGCGCCGTCACCGAGGCGCGGGCCGCCGAGAGCCGGGCCGCCGCCTCCGGGTCCTTGTCCGCCCACGAGCGCGGCGGCGGCGGACCGTTCAGCGGCTGCCCGGGCTGCGGCAGCTCCCCGTCGGGCAGTGCCTTCGCCCGGTCGATCGCGGTCTGCCACTGTTCGAGCTGGCGCCGCCCCATCCGGTGCCCGAAGCCGGGCAGCGCGGTGAGCGCGTGCACGTTGAGCGGCAGTGCCAGCGCCGCCTCGATGATCGCGCCGTCGCTGAGGACCTTGCCGGGGGAGACGTCGCGCCGCTGTGCGGCCTGGTCGCGGGCGTTCCACAGCTCCCGTACGACGGCCATCTGCCGGCGCCGCCGGACCTTGTGCATGCCGGACGTTCGGCGCCACGGGTCCTTGCGCGGAGGCGGCGGCGGGGCGGAGGCGATCGCGTCGAACTCCTGCCAGGCCCAGTCCAGCTTGTTCTGCCGGTCCAGCTCCTTCTCCAGCGCGTTGCGCAGGTCGACCAGCAGCTCGACGTCGAGCGCGGCGTACCGCAGCCATGGCTCGGGGAGCGGTCTGGTCGACCAGTCGACGGCGGAGTGGCCCTTCTCCAGGGCGAACCCGAGGACGTTCTCGACCATCGCGCCGAGGCCGACGCGCGGGAAGCCCGCGAGCCGTCCCGCCAGCTCGGTGTCGAACAGCCGCGTGGGGCGCATGCCTATTTCCCTCAGGCACGGCAGGTCCTGGGTCGCGGCGTGCAGGATCCACTCCGTACCGGCGAGGACGTCGCCGAGGGCCGAGAGGTCGGGGCAGCCGACCGGATCGATCAGCGCGGTGCCCGCGCCTTCGCGGCGCAGCTGTACGAGGTAGGCGCTCTGCCCGTAGCGGTAGCCGGACGCCCGCTCGGCGTCGACGGCCAGCGGGCCGGTGCCCGCGGCGAAGGAAGCGATCACCTCGGCGAGCGCTTCTTCGGTGGCGACCACCGGCGGAATGCCTTCGCGAGGCTCCAACAAAGGGATCGGCGCCGGTTCGACGTCGGCCGGGGGAGCGCCCCCGGTGGTTCGCAGTGCTGGGTCTGCTGCGGTCTCTTGGGCGTCGGTCACGTGTCAAGGGTATCTGTGAACGGACGCCGCCCGCCGACGGAACGTTCCGTCGGCGGGCGATGCGGCCGGTGGGGAGGGTGAAACCGGTCAGTGAATGATCCCGGTGCGGAGGGCCACGGCGACCATTCCCGCCCGGTCGCCCGTGCCGAGCTTGCGCGCGATACGGGCGAGGTGGCTCTTGACGGTCAGGGCCGACAGGCCCATCGAGACGCCGATCGCCTTGTTCGACTGGCCTTCGGCGACCAGTCTGAGCACCTCGACCTCACGGCCGGAGAGCTCGCGGTAGCCGCCCGGGTGGCTCGGGGAACCCGGGGGGCGGCGGTGCATGCGGGGTCCGGCGCCGATGGGGGCGGCGCCGGGGCGGCCGGGGTGGCCGATGTTCGTACGCGTACCGGTCACGACGTAGCCCTTGACGCCGCCCGCGAGGGCGTTGCGCACCGCGCCGATGTCGTCGGCCGCGGAGAGGGCGAGGCCGTTGGGCCAGCCTGCTGCCCGGGTCTCGGACAGCAGGGTCAGCCCGGAACCGTCGGGCAGGTGGACGTCGGCAACGCAGATGTCGCGTGGGTTGCCGACGCGGGGACGCGCCTCCGCGATGGACGAAGCCTCGATGACGTCGCGTACTCCGAGAGCCCACAGATGGCGGGTGACGGTGGAGCGGACGCGAGGGTCGGCCACGACGACCATGGCCGTCGGCTTGTTCGGGCGGTAGGCGACCAGGCTTGCGGGCTGCTCGAGGAGAACGGACACCAGGCCTCCTGGGAAGGTGCGGGACGGGCCGGCTCTGGGGATGAAGCCGGGGGCGAACCGTGCTTGAAGGGTCATTGACCTCTTCGGCAGCAACCGTCTCCGCCTTTAGAGAATGATCACGAATTGATGAGTAACAATTCGGGCAATTCGGATGCGCGATCGATCATCCTACGAGTGGGCCCTTCCCCGGAGCGCGGATTTCAACCTCCCCGCAGGGGGTGGCTTGTCGATCCGGCCGGATCGACAAGCCACCCCCTAGCGAGCCTGAGGGCCCCGGCGCTGGGGGAGCGAGACCACTCCCGCGCCCGGCTCCGTCGGGCCGGTGGGGGGCGCCGGCGGGAGCCCCGCGAGCTGGCACAGCAGATCGCACCAGGCCGCCAAGTGCGTTGCCGAGTCCGGGACTCCGCCCATGCCCTCGCGCGGCGTCCAGGAGGCCCTGATCTCGATCTGGGTCGCCGGACGGCGCTCCGAGAGTCCGCCGAAGTAGTGCGACCCCGCGCGGGTGACCGTGCCGCTCGGCTCCCCGTACGACAGACCGCGCGCTTCGAGCGCCCCGGTCAGCCACGACCAGCAGACCTCCGGGAGCAGCGGGTCCGCCGCCATTTCCGGCTCCAGCTCCGCCCGTACGAGCGTCACCAGCCGGAACGTGCCCTGCCAGGCGTCGTGTCCGTCCGGGTCGTGGAGCAGCACCAGCCTGCCGTCGGCCAGGTCGTCGTCCCCCTGGACCACCGCGGCCTCCAGCGCGTACGCGTGCGGAGCGAGCCGCTGAGGAGGCTTGGTCGGGTCGATCTCCATCTCGGGGCGCAGCCGCGCCGTCCGCAAAGCTTCGACGGCCAGTCGGAACGCGGACGGGACGGAGTCCCCCTCCGTACCCCCCGTACCGCCGACGCCGTTGGAATGATCAGAAAACTGTCCCTGAGCCGCAGCCATGCGGGGAAGAGTAGGCGGAACGAGCGTCCCGTGCGGTGAAGGACACCCGGCCCGGGGCGGCCGCTTCTGTGTACATGCGAAGATTCTGGGCGTGAGCGCCAACGACCGCCCCTCGGGCCAGCCGACGAAGACCGCGCCGACATCGGCGACACTCGCCACCCGCGACTCCGCCTTCATGAAGGCGTGCAGGCGGGAGCCCGTGCCCCACACCCCGGTGTGGTTCATGCGACAGGCGGGCCGTTCGCTGCCCGAGTACCGCAAGCTGCGCGAGGGCACGGCGATGCTGGAGTCGTGCATGCGGCCCGACATGGTCACCGAGATCACGCTCCAGCCGGTCCGCAGGCACGGGGTCGACGCGGCGGTCTACTTCAGCGACATCGTCGTCCCGCTCAAGGCCATCGGCGTCGACCTCGACATCAAGCCGGGCGTCGGCCCCGTCGTGGCGCACCCCATCCGCTCGCGCGCCGACCTCGCGCAGTTGCGGGACCTGACGCCGGACGACGTCCACTACGTCACCGAGGCGATGGGCATGCTCACCGCCGAGCTGGGGTCGACCCCGCTCATCGGCTTCGCGGGCGCCCCGTTCACCCTGGCGAGCTATCTCGTGGAGGGCGGGCCGTCCCGTAACCACGAGAACACCAAGGCCATGATGTACGGCGACCCGGAACTCTGGGCCGAACTGCTCGACCGGCTCGCGGAGATCACCGGCGCGTTCCTCAAGGTGCAGATCGAGGCGGGCGCGAGCGCCGTCCAGCTCTTCGACTCGTGGGTCGGCGCGCTCGCCCCCGCCGACTACCGGCGCTCCGCGATGCCCGCGTCCGCGAAGGTCTTCGACATGATCGCCGGCTACGGCGTGCCGCGTATCCACTTCGGTGTCGGTACGGGCGAACTGCTCGGCCTGATGGGCGAGGCGGGCGCGGACGTCGTGGGCGTCGACTGGCGCGTACCGCTGGACGAGGCGGCCCGCCGCGTCGGCCCCGGCAAGGCGCTCCAGGGCAATCTCGACCCGGCGGTCCTCTTCGCCCCCACGCGTGCGGTGGAGACGAAGACCGACGAAGTCCTCGACGCCGCCAAGGGGTTGGAGGGGCACATCTTCAATCTCGGGCACGGGGTGCTTCCGAACATGGACCCGGACTCGCTGACCCGACTCGTCGAATACGTCCACACCCGGACCGCGCGCCAGTAACCTCACCACCCCGCCTTCCTGACGGCGGCCGTCGCCTTGCGGGCCGCCACCAGGACCGGGTCCCAGACCGGGGAGAACGGCGGCGCGTAGCCCAGGTCCAGCGCCGTCATCTGTTCCACCGTCATCCGGGCCGTGAGGGCGACCGCCGCGATGTCCACCCGCTTCGCGGCTCCCACGCCGCCCACGATCTGCACGCCGAGCAGCCGGCCCGACCGGCGTTCGGCGAGCATCTTCACCGTCATCAGCGGCGCCCCCGGCAGATACCCGGCCGTGCCCGTGGACTCGATGGTCGCCGACACGTACTGGAGCCCCGCCGCGCGGGCGTCCTTCTCGCGCAGTCCCGTCCGGGCGATCTCCCGGTCGCAGACCTTGCTGACGGCGGTGCCGACGACGCCCGGGAACGTGCCGTAGTCGCCGCCCACGTTCGCGCCGATGATCTGGCCGTGCTTGTTGGCGTGCGTGCCCAGCGCGATATGCCGGGTGGTGCCCGTGACCAGGTCCAGCACCTCGACGCAGTCGCCGCCCGCCCAGATGTCGTCGTGACCGCGTACCCGCATCGACAGATCGGTGAGCAGCCCGCGGTGCGGGCCGAGCGGCAGACCGGCGGCCTCGGCGAGCGCCGTCTCCGGGCGGACACCGATGCCGAGGACGACGACGTCCGCCGGGTACTCGGCGTCGTCGGTCACGACCGCCCTGACCCGGCCGTCGTCGCCGGTCAGGATCTCGGAGACGGCCGCGCCGCCGACCGTCGTGATGCCGAGGCCGTCCATCGCCTCGTGGACCAGTCGCCCCATGTCCGGGTCCAGCGTGGCCATCGGCTGCTCGTCGCGGTGCAGGACGGTGACCTCGTACCCGCGCTTGAGCAGCGCCTCCGCCATCTCGACGCCGATGTAACCCGCGCCCACGACGACCGCGCGTCCGCCGTCCGTGCGGGCCAGCGTCTCGATCATCGCCTCGCCGTCGCCGAGGGTCTGCACGCCGTGCACGCCGGGGGCGTCGATGCCCGGCAGCGATGGCCGGACCGGCCGCGCGCCCGTGGCGATCACCAGCTTGTCGTACTCCGTCCACGACTCGGTCCCGGCGTCCAGATCCCGGGCCAGGACCCGCCTGCCCTCGGTGTCGATCCGTACGGCCTCGGTCCGCATCCGCAGATCGATCGCTCGCGCCCGGTGCTCCTCCGGAGTGCGGGCGACGAGGTCGTCGAGCCGCTCGACGTCGCCGCCGACCCAGTACGGGATGCCGCACGCCGAGTACGAGGCGTAGTCGCCGCGCTCGAAGGCGACGATCTCCAGCTCGTCGGGCCCCTTGAACCTGCGGGCCTGCGACGCGGCGGACATTCCCGCCGCGTCGCCGCCGATGACCACCAAGCGCTCCGCTGCCATTGCGCGTCCCCTTCGGATGTGTGCGGGGTACCGCGTACCCCGCACACAGACGCTACGCGGAGGCGCCGGTTCAGTCCTGCTTGCCCGTGTCCGGCGATTGCGCCGGGGCGGCCGGGGCCGCCGGTGCGGGGTCGGGTGCGGGTGCCGGGGCGGGCTCCGGTGCCTCTGCCGGGGTCGCGACGGGCGTACGCCGCGCTCCCGCGCCCAGCAGCCGTACGCCGAACAGCCGCCACAGCACGTACAGCAGCGCCAGCGCCGCGGCGAACGGCAGGATCGCGGCCAGCACCACCACGGTCCACCGCAGCATCGACACGAACGCGTCCCAGCCGCCGCCCAGCGCGTCCAGGAAGCCCGGGTCGTCGTCCCCCTCGTCCTTCTTCTCCTTCGTCTCCTCGCTCAGGTCGAGCGTGACCGTCGCCATCGTCGTCCGGTCGGCGAGCGACGCCTGCCTGGCCAGCAGGGATTCCAACTCGGCCTGGCGATTGTTCAGTTGGGTCTCCAGGGCCACCACGTCCGTGACGTCCTCGGCCCGGTCCATCAGCTCCCGTACGCGGTTCACGCTCGCGCGCTGCGTCGCGATACGGCTCTTCACGTCGACCACCTGCTCGGTGACGTCCTTCGCGTTCGCCGTGCGCGCCAGCAGCTTGCCGGTGCCCGCGAGTTCCTTGAGGACGGAGTCGTACTCCGCCTCCGGGACCCGCAGCACGACCTTCGAGGTCACGTGTGTGTCGTCGATACGCTCCGTGCTCTCGTCCTCGATCTCGCCGCCCGCCCCGAGCGCGACCGAACGGGCCGTGGCGAGCGCCTTCGTCACGCTCTTCACCTCCACGGAGAGGGACGCGGTGCGGATCACATGGGTCTTCGCCGGGTCGGCGTCGGCCGCCTCGCCCTTCCCGGCCTGCTGGTCGCCGGCTTCGTACGCCTTGTCGGCGGCCGCCTCCGGGGCGGCGGCCCCCTGCCCGCCCTTCGCCGGCCGGGCCGCGCTGTCGGCCTTCATGTCTCCGCTGTCCGAACCGCCCGCACCGCACCCCGCCAGGGCCAGTGAAGCGGTGAGAAGTGCTGCCGCGAATGCGGGAAGTGCACGCATGTCGGTCCCCCCAAAGAAGCCGAGCGCTGATATCGGGGGTTCGACGGACGGGCGGGGGAGCGGGTTGCGCTTTTCCGGTCGCGAAGCGGTCACGGTCGGGACTCGGTACGGACCGGGCGCGAAGGGGCCGCGATGAGCTGCGCCGGACCCGGGTCGACCCGTGCCGGAAAAGGTCCGGAGGTGGTCTGAGAGAGTGGCAGCCATGGTGAGCAGTCCCGATCACGCGCCCATGCCCGACGCCACAGCTGGGCCGGACGCCCCGCGTACGCCCCATGTCGTCGTCGTCGGGGGCGGCATCGCCGGTCTCGCCGCGGCCGACCGGCTGCTCTCCGCCGGGGCCCGTGTGACGCTCCTGGAGGCGACCGACCTCCTCGGCGGCAAACTCCGGGCCGGTGAGATCGAGGGCGCCCCCGTCGACCTCGGCGCCGAGTCCATGCTCGCGCGCCGCCCCGAGGCCGTCGCCCTCGCCCGCTCCGTGGGGCTCGGTGAGCGCCTCCAGCCGCCCGCCACGACCTCAGCCTCCGTCTGGTCGCGCGGCGGGCTGCACGCCATGCCCAAGGGCCATGTGATGGGCGTGCCGGCCGACGCCTCGGCCCTCGCCGGTCTGCTCTCCGCGGAAGGCGTCGCCAGGATCGACGGCGAACGGGACCTCCGCCCGGTGTCCGTCGGCGACGACGTGTCCATCGGCGAGTACGTCGCGGAGCGGCTGGGGCACGAGGTCGTGGACCGGCTGGTGGAGCCGCTGCTCGGCGGCGTCTACGCGGGCGACGCCTACCGGATCTCCATGCGCGCCGCCGTCCCCCAGCTCTTCGAGGCGCTCCGCACCCACGACTCGCTGCTCGACGCCGTCCGCGCCGTCCAGGCCAAGGCCGCCGAAAACCCGCGCACCGACGCCGTGTTCGCCGGTATCGACGGCGGTGTCGGCAGACTGCCGGGCGCCGTCGCGGACGCCGTACGGGCGCGTGGAGGCGACATCCGTACGCAGACGCCCGTCCTCGCCCTCACCCGCACCGCGGCCGGCTGGGCGGTCCGGACCGAGCGCGAGATCGTCGCCGCCGACGGGGTGGTCCTGGCGAACCCGGCCTGGTCCGCCGCCGCCCTCCTCGCGCACGAGTCACCCGCCGCGTCCACCGGACTCGCGGAGATCGAGTACGCCTCCATGGCGCTCGTGACGATGGCCTTCCGCCGCGCCGCCCTCACGGACCTGCCCGGCCTGCCCGACGGCAGCGGCTTCCTCGTACCGCCCGTCGACGGCCGCACCATCAAGGCCGCGACGTTCTCCACCCGTAAGTGGGGCTGGGTCGACCGGTCGGCGCCGGACCTCTTCGTCCTGCGTACGTCCATCGGCAGGTACGGCGAGGAGGAGCGGCTCCAGCACGAGGACGCCGAACTCGTCGGGGCGTCCCTGCGCGACCTCGGCGCGGCCACCGGACTGGCCGCGCGGCCCGTGGCCACCGAGGTGACCCGGTGGATCGGCGGCCTGCCCCAGTACCCGGTGGGCCACCCCGCGCGCGTCGCCCGCATCCGGGAGGCCGTCGCCGAACTTCCCGCACTGCGCGTCTGCGGCGCCCCGTACGACGGCGTCGGCATCCCCGCCTGTATCGCGAGCGCCCGGCGCGCCGCCGACGAGATCATGGCGACACCGACCCTGGCGCGGGGCACCCATCGGGACGCGGGAGAATAGCGGTATGACTTCCGCACCAGACAAGACCCCCAACGCGGGCAAGAAGGCCAAGGACCTCAACGACGTGATCCGCTACACGCTGTGGTCCGTCTTCAAGCTGCGCGATCTGCTGCCGGAGGACCGGGCCGGTTACGCCGACGAGGTCCAGGAGCTGTTCGACCAGCTCGCCGCCAAGGACATCACCGTGCGCGGCACGTACGACGTGTCCGGGCTGCGCGCCGACGCCGACCTGATGATCTGGTGGCACGCGGGGACCGCGGACGAACTCCAGGGTGCGTACAACCTCTTCCGCCGCACGAAGCTCGGCCGCACGCTCGACCCCGTCTGGTCGAACATGGCGCTGCACCGCCCCGCCGAGTTCAACAAGTCGCACGTACCGGCCTTCCTGGCCGACGAGAAGGCGCGCGACTACGTCAGCGTCTACCCCTTCGTGCGCTCGTACGACTGGTATCTGCTGCCCGAGGAGGAGCGGCGTACGATGCTCGCCGACCACGGAAAGATGGCCCGTGGATATCCGGACGTCCGCGCCAACACCGTGTCATCCTTCTCGCTCGGTGACTACGAGTGGATTCTCGCCTTCGAGGCCGACGAACTGGACCGGATCGTCGACCTGATGCGTCATCTGCGGGGTTCGAAGGCACGGCTGTACGTACGGGAAGAGGTGCCGTTCTACACGGGCCGCCGGAAGTCGGTCGCGGACCTGGTCGACGGACTCGCCTGATCACGCTTGATCCACAGGCGCGGACCGTGATCCGCGTAGCGTGAGCGCACAACTGCATGACGACCGGGTCCGCCCTCGGGTGGCCCGGCCGTCCCACCCGGAAGATCAGACGACCGGCGGCAGCCCGCGGCCGGAACTCTCGTCCAGCGACACCGGGTCCGGCTCCGGGCCGCACCGGTCGCCGACCTGCGCAGACGCGGTGAATCTCGGGGAAGTTCGGCTTTCTTCCCCGTACTTGCCCGCGCTTCGCCGATCGCGACCGGTGGGCCCGGAGTTGTGCTTGCGAGGGCGCTCCGGGGAGCGCGGGACCGGGACAGTACAGAAGCGGAGCGTGCCATGACCACGAGCGGTGACCTGCTCATCGACGCCTTCGACCGGATCCGTCACACCGTCCACGAGGTGGTCGACGGACTCTCCCCCGAGGCGCTCGCCGTACGCATCGACGACGGGGCGAACTCCATCGCCTGGCTCGTCTGGCACCTCACCCGGATCCAGGACGATCACGTCGCCGATGTCGCGGGGACGGACGAGGTGTGGATCGCGCAGGACTGGACGGGCCGGTTCGAACTGCCCTTCTCGCGGCACGCGACGGGGTACGGACACTCGCCCAAGGACGTGGCGGCGGTCGGCGGGATCACGGGGGAGGCGCTGGTGGAGTACCACGACGCCGTTCACGAGCAGACCGTCTCGTACATCAGGACGCTTGAGGACGCCGACTACGCACGCGTCGTGGACCGGAACTGGGTGCCGGCCGTGACCCTCGGCGTGCGGCTGGTCAGCGTCGTCTCGGACGATCTCCAGCACGTCGGCCAGGCCGCGTTCATCAAGGGCTGGCTGCTGCGGCCCTAAGGCCTGTCCACGGTCTCCGGCGCCTCGTCCGCCTCCGGGTGTGTCAGGTAGGAGAGCAGTTCCCGGGCCGCCGGGCCGGTGCGTCGCTCCTCGGGGACGGCCGCCGAGACCTCCCAGAGGCCGGTCTCCGCCCCGGCGAGCGGCACCGTACTGAGCGCGGCGGCCTCGCCCTTGCGGGCGATCGGGCGGGGCACCACGGCGATGCCGAGGCCGTGCCCGACGAGTTCGATCAGACTGTGCACGTCGTTGACCTCCAGGGCCACCCGCCGTTCGACGTCCACGGCCTCGAAGGCCCGGTCCGTGAGGCCACGGGCTCCCCAGTCCTGGTGGAAGTCCACGAACACCTCGTCGGCGAGATCGGCCCACCGCGTCCCGGCGGCCCCCGCGAGCCGGTGACCGGGGTGGCAGAGCAGCACCATCGGCTCGCCGGCCAGCCGGATCAGCCGGACCCCCTCCGGTACGGCCCCGGACACGACGACGAACGCCAGGTCCAGCCGCCCCTCCGCGACATCGTCCACGAGGGACGCGGACCCCGCCTGCCTCAGCCGTATCTCCACGTCGGGGTGCTCGGACCGGAAACGCGCGAGGAGGCCGGGGACGTGCACACCGGTGACGCACTGCTCGGTGCCGACGGCCAGCGTGCCGCGCATCAGCCCCTGTACGGCGGCGACCGCCTCCTTGCCCGCCCGTACGCTCGCCAGCGCGCGCGAGGCCTCCACGAGCAGCGCGCGGCCGGCGCCGGTCAGCTCCACCCTGCGGGTGGACCGTACGAAGAGCGGGGCGCCCAGCTCGCGTTCGAGCGCGCGCACGGAGGCCGAGAGGCCCGACTGGGAGACCAGCAGCCGCTGGGCGGCCCTGGTGAAGTGCCGCTCTTCCGCGACGGCGACGAAGTACTCGAGATGACGGAGTTCCACGGACGGCAGCCTAGGCGAGAACCTCCGTGTACCGGGCACATTGAGAAGCCCGAGCGCTCAATGTGTTCGTTTTCTTCTATTGGACGCCTTGTCGGGGACGGGGCGAGACTGTCCCAGGCCCGCCGGAACCGGCCGGTCGCAGCCGCGGCAAGGAGTGCGTCAGACCATGAAGACCCGTCGTATCGGCACTGTCGAAGTCAGCTCGATCGGGCTGGGCGGAATGCCGATGTCGATCGAGGGACGGCCCGACGAGGCCCGTTCCGTCGCCACCATCCACGCGGCGCTGGACGCCGGCGTGACGTTCATCGACACGGCGGACGCCTACCACCTGCTCGCCACCGACGTGGGCCACAACGAATCCCTGATCGCCAAGGCGCTGGCCTCCCACAGCGGCGGCTCCGAGGTCCTGGTGGCCACCAAGGGCGGCCATCTGCGGCCCGGTGACGGCTCCTGGACGCTGAACGGCTCGCCGGAGTACATCAAGCGCGCCTGCGAACAGTCGCTCCGCAGGCTCGGGGTGGAGTCGATAGGGCTGTACCAGTTCCACCGCCCCGACCCGAAGGTGCCGTACGAGGAGTCCGTCGGCGCCCTGCGCGAACTGCTCGACGAGGGCAAGATCCAGCAGGCCGGCATATCCAACGCCACCCCGGAGCGGATCCGCGCGGCCGACGAGATCCTGGGCGGCCGGCTCGTCTCCGTACAGAACCAGTTCTCGCCGGCGTTCCGTTCCAGCGAGCCGGAGCTCGACCTCTGTACGGAGCTGGGGATCGCGTTCCTTCCGTGGAGCCCGTTCGGCGGCATCAAGAACGCGGCCGGACTCGGCTCCTCCTACGCCGCGTTCAACCGCGTCGCCGAGGCCCACGGAGTGAGCCCCCAGCGCGTCTGCCTGGCCTGGATGCTGGCGAAGTCGCCCGTCGTGGTGCCGATCCCGGGCTCCAGCCGCCCCGAGACCATCACCGACTCGGTCGGCGCGGCGGACCTCGCGCTCACCCCCGCCGAGGTGGCGGAGCTGGACGCGGCCTGACCGCCGGCTCACAACAGCCCCTGAGGCGCCTGTCCGCGTTCGCCGCCGACGGGAAGTGGGAAAAGCCGCCGTTGCCAGGCCCTGCCGTCCGGCAGGGCCTGGCCCGGTGTCAGAGCTGAATGCCCGGGTTCAGCCGGCGCCGCAGCTCGGAACGGGTCTCGTCCGCGTCCAGCGACACCGGGTTGGGCTCCGCGTGCGGTTTGCACTCCGTCCGACGCGCCGGTGTCTTTCCGGCCAGCAGATACGCCTCGACGTGGTCGTTGACGCACGCGTTGGGGCCGCCCGCGATGCCGTGCGTGCCCGCGTCGCGCTCGGTTACCAGTACCGCACCGGACAGGCGCCGTTGCAGCTCCAGCGCGCCCGGGTACGGCGTCGCCGCGTCCCGTTCGGCGGCCAGGATCAGTGTCGGCGGCAGCTCACCGGGCGCGGTGCGGATGTCGACGGGGCGCTGGCGCGGCGCCGGCCAGTAGGCGCACGGCAGATTCATCCACGCGTTGTCCCAGGTCTCGAACGGGGCCTGCCCGGCGAGTTCGGTGTTGTCGCGGTCCCACACCTTCCAGTCCGTCGGCCACGGCGCGTCGTTGCACTCCACGGCGGTGTAGACGGCGTTGCCGTTCTCGTTGTCCACGGCCGCGGCCGGCTGCGGTGTGGCCTGGTCGACCAGGGGCTTGGGGTTGCCCTTCAGGAACTCCGAGAGGGCCGTCGCGCGCATCGCCCAGTAGTCGTCGTAGTAACCCGCCCCGAGCATCGCCGCGTGCAGCTGGCCGGGGCCGACCTTGCCGCCCGCGGGCTTGTGCGCGACCGCCGCCCGTACGCGCTCGTAACTGCGCTGCACCTCATCGGGCGTGGCACCGAGGCGGTACGTCGCGTCGTGCTTGGCGACCCAGGCCCGGAAGTCCGCCCAGCGCTGCTCGAAGGCGAAGGACTGGTCGAGGTTGTTGCGGTACCAGATCTGCTCCGGGTCCGGGTTGACGGCGGAGTCGAAGACCATCCGGCGTACGTGGGTCGGGAAGAGCGAGGCGTAGAGCGCGCCGAAGTACGTTCCGTAGGAGGAGCCCATGAAGGTCAGCTTCTTCTCGCCGAGGGCGGCCCGCAGGACGTCGAGGTCGCGGGCGTTGTTCAGCGACGTGTAGTGGCGCAGGGTCTCTCCCGCGTTGCGGGCGCAGCCCTGTGCGTACGCCTTGGCGCGCGAGATCCGCTCCCTCTTGAACGACTCCGAGGGGTATGTCGGCGCGGGGGTGGGGGCCTTCGCGAAGTCCGCGGCGTTCTGGCAGGACAGCGGCGCGGAGCGGCCGACGCCGCGCGGGGCGTAGCCGACGACGTCGTACGCCGCCGCGATCCGCTTCCACTCGGGCAGGCCGGCCGCCAGCGGGAAAGCCATGCTGGAGGCGCCGGGGCCGCCGGGGTTGTAGACCAGGGCGCCCTGGCGGGCGACGGTCTCCACGGCCTTGCCGTCGCCGCCGGCGGCGCCCGTCTTGCCCGACGCCTTCACGCGGCTGACCGTGAGCCGGATCCGCTCGCCGTCGGGCCGGGCGTAGTCGAGGGGCACCTCGACCGTGCCGCAGGTGAGGGGAGCGGGCAGCATCTCCGCCTTGGGGCAGGTACGGAACCTGATCCCGGCGGCGGCGGCGCGCTTGGCGGCGACGACCGCGCCGCGCTCCTCGGACGAGGCGCCGGCGAAGTCCGCGCCGCCCGCCGGGGCGGCGGAGAGGGTGGACAGGACCAAGGAGCCGAGGGTGGCCAGGGCCCCGTACTTCGCAACTGCTCTCATCGCTTTCCCTTCAGGCGTGCCGCGGTGGGGGAAGGCGATCATCTCCGGCGCTGCCGGCATGTAAAGGATCTGTGAGCGGTGTCGGGGCGTGTGACTCCGATGCGTCATACAGTCACTCAATAGGCCCGTTCGGGGTGCGGGACCGGGCCGAGCGTGCTCCCCGCGCGGGCCGGCCGCGGGGTGCCGTTCAGCCTCCGCCGCCTCCCCCTCCGCAGCCTCCGCCGCCCCCGCATCCGCCACCACCGCCGGAACCACCGCCCCCGCCGCAGCCCGACCCTCCGGAGCTGCCGCAACCGCCGCCTCCCGAGGCCCCGCAGCCGCCGGATCCTCCTGAACTGCCGTCGGCGAAGCCCGCGCTCGCGCACCACTCCACCGTCGCGACGGCCAGATGCGACGCCGGCTGGAAGTCCCGTCCGGGCCGCATGCGCGTCGCGACCAGGAGCTGTTCCCGCAACAGGGTGTCCGGCAGCCCCATCGGGCCGTCCAGGGCGACCAGATGGGCCGGCGTGGTGATGTGGGTGTGGCGCGTACGGAACTCCGCCCGCGCCTTCACCCCGGCGGTGCTGAGCCGCCTCTTGGCCAGGATGGCGCAGACGAGTCCGGAGAAGACCCCGATGAACGCGAGGGGCAGGGTCGGGATGACCGCCAGCGAGCCGGAGCTCACGAGCGCGACGATGGTCAGCGGTATGAGCGGCAGGCACACGATCGCCTGGGCCATCCCCCAGTACACCCACACGCGGGCCTTCCCGGCCGGGATCAGCAGACCACGAGCGGCCAGGGAGTCGCCGACGTCCTGTACGGCGCGGCTGCGCATCACCGCGAGGCGCAGCGAGTGCAGGGCGCCGTGCGGCGCGCGGGCGTGCTCCTGGAGGACGGCGTGTTCCACCGGGTCGCGGGCGACATCGCCGTACACGGCGACGATGCCGGGTCCGCCGATACCCAGCCGCCCGTCCGAGTGCATGGCGACGATGGCGGTCTCGGCGACCCGGCCCGGGCCGCCGCCGAGGAAGGCGGCGTCCATGAGGTCGTGGATCTCCGGGGTGCCGCCGCGCGAGCGAAGTCTGACCACTCCGACGATCAGCGAGACGAAGGACAGACCGACGGCGATCTGAACCAGGGCCGCGAGCAGGTCCATGGCCGGTCACCGCCCCACGAGTACGGCACGGGCCACCCGCGCGATACGTGTCGCCCGGCCCGGCGGCCGCGCCCCGGACCGGTCCCGCCACCACCGCGTCAGCTCCCGCCGCGCGGCCGCGTCCTCGGGCAGGTCGGCGATGAGCAGGTGCTCGGCGAAGTCGAGCGCGTCGCGCCGGTAACCGGCGCGCATGGGACGGGACTTGGCGTACGCGAGGAACGCGGCGCGGTAGCCCGCGCCGAGAATCACCGGCAACTCGGGCGCCACCTTGGCGACGACCTCGGCCCGCTTCCCGGCGAGCGCCCGGCTCTGCACCTTGAGCCGCCGCGAGTCGAACCCCTCGGGCGCGGGGGTCCCGGCGACGAGGGCGGAGAGCAGCGCGGTCTGCGCGAGCGCCAGCCGCTCGCGTGCGCGATCGGTGGGCTGCCCTTCGCCCCGCGGCGCGCCCGCGCTCCCGGCGTCCGCCGGTTCATCACCGTCCTCGGACAGCACCCCGTGTCCGCCCACGCCGCCGTGTCCGCCCACGCCGCCGGTCTCGCCGTGCCCGCCGTGCCCGCCGGTCTCGCCGTGTCCGCCCACGCCGCTGGTCTCGCCGTGCCCGCCGGTCTCGCCGTGTCCGCCCACGCCGCTGGTCTCGCCGTGCCCGCCGGTCTCGCCGTGCCCGCCGGTCTCGCCGGTCCCGCCGGTCTCGCTCGTCCCGCCGGTCCCGCTGGTCCCGCTGGTCCCGGCAGGCTGGGCAGGTTTGGTCGGTTCGGTGGATCCGGCCTGCGTGGTCGCGCCCTTGGGATTCGCCGGTTCGTCACCGGCTTCGCCGGCCGGGTGCGGAATCCCTGTCGCGTCGCCCGCACCGTCGGGACCCGCCGCAACCCCCGTACCCCGTACTGCGGTCGGCCCCGGTCCCCGCAGGGTCGTGCGGATCATGGACAGTTCCGCGGCCAGTTCGGAGGGCGGCGGGAAGTTGTCGTCCCGTTCCAGGAGGACTCCCGGCGGGGATACCCGGGAGCGCAGTTCCGCGAGGACCGCGAGCACCGGGGCGCTCACCGGGTGGGCATGCGTGTCGTGCCAGACGCCGTCTCGTTCGACGCCGCCCGCGACATGCACGTACGCGATCGCCTCGACCGGCAGTTCGTCGAGTGCCTTCGCCGGGTCCTCGCCGCGGTTCACGTGGTTGGTGTGCAGGTTCGCCACGTCGATCAGCAGGCGGACGCCCGTGCGCTCGACCAGCTCCGCCAGGAACTGGCCCTCGGTCATCTCCTCGTCCGGCCAGTTGATCAGCGCGGCGATGTTCTCCACCGCGAGCGGCACGGGCAGGGAGTCCTGGGCGATCCGCACGTTCTCGCACAGCACCCGCAGCGCGTCCTTGGTGCGGGGGACCGGCAGCAGGTGGCCTGCCTGGAGTGCGGGGGAGGCGGTGAGCGGGCCACCGGCCCGTACGAAAGCGATGTGTTCGGTGATCAGCGGCGAGCCCAGCGCCTCGGCCCGCTCCGCCAGATCCGCGAGACGCCCGGTGTCGGGCCGCTCGGCGCCCCCCAGGCCGAGGGAGACGCCGTGCGGGACGACGGTGACGCCGCGTGCGCGGAGCCGGACGAGCGAGTCGGGGAGGTGGTCGGCGCAGACGTTCTCGGCGACGGCCTCGACCCAGTCGATGCCGGGCAGCGCCTCCACCGCCCCCGCGATCTCCGGCCGCCAGCCGATGCCGATCCCCAGGGTCCCCGGATTCCTCGAACGCCCCTGACTCCGCAGATTCCCCACGCTCATGAGTCCCCCTCCTCCGTACCGCGGCGAGTGCCGGTTCAGGAGTAATGGCCCCGCCCGGTGCCGGTGAATCCGAAGGAGGGGACGTTCAGAGCATCATTTGAGGTTCCCCGCGAAAGCGGGCGACCGTCATGATTCCCGGCATTCGCCGGTTCACGGCGTCGCCTTGACGCTCGGCGGCGGACGGTTGGTGTTGACGGCCGTCGGCGCGCCCGGCTGGGTGGACGGCCGGGAGGTGAAGGAGCTGTCCCCGGTCGGTGAGGCGGCCGGCGGCGACGGCGGGAGCTCGCCGTTCGGCGGCGGCGGACCCGTGGGGCTGGCGGTCTTGGTGCCCGCGGCCTCCCGCGCGATGCTGTCGAAGTCGACGAGCCCCGTGGCTTCCAGCATGGTGATGTGGTCCAGCACCGTCTGGTTGGCGTCGGTCGCCAGCTGCCGTATCAGGGTGTTACGTGTCGTATGTCTGACCTCGGCGATCAGCGCGAAGACCTTGCCGTGCGCATTGCGCAGAAGGTTGGCGAACTTCCGGTCGTATTCGGCGCCGGTGGCCGCCGACAGTTCCCTGAGCCAGCCCTGCTGCTGCTCGTTGGGCTGGTTCGGCAGCGCGACACCGAGCTTCGCCGCCACGTCGCGCGCACGGGCGTCGAGGTCGGAGTGGCCGACGACAAGATGGTCACCCGCGTCCTTGATGGCCTGGCTCGGGGCACGTTCGATCGCCTGCTGTCCGGCGGGCAGCTCCCACAGGCCCGCGAGCCGCACCTTCACGAGGAAGTCGCGGTCCGTCGCCGAGAGCGGACCCCACTGGGTCGGCACGCTCGACGCCGCGAGATTCGCCTCCCCCGTGCCGGACCGGTCGGCATACGACCAGACAGGAAAGGCGAGCGCCCCGACCGTCGCGACGAGTGCCGCGATGATGAGTGCCGTGCCGTTGATACGTCGCAACAAAGTGTTCTCCCGGGCCGATGTACTACCACCGCGTACCACCGCAGAATCAACCGCCGGCTGGACGATCGTTCAACCTAATCAGCGGTATTGAGAGATACGACATCCGGAACCGGAGTGTTCAACGACGCAGCGCCGGATGATCGGCGACGACCGTGCTCGACCCGGGCGCGATCTCCGTGAAACCGGCATCCCGGACCAACGGCAGCCCGCTGATCGTCAGTTGGCGCCAGCGCACGGCGTCCGCAGTACGTACCGCGAGCGGGAAACCGGCCTCCTGCCATGCCTTGCGGTCCGTCTCGGACAGTTCCCACCACGCGAGCTGCGCGCCGTGGCCCGTCTGGGCCATCGCCTTGCCCGCCGACATGCCGACGTCCGGACTGAGCCAGAGCACGGGGGCGGAGGGGTCGGCGGGCGGCGGATCCACGGGGTCGGCCAGGTCGGTGCCGGAGACCTGGAGCTTGGCCAGTTCCTTGGGCCAGCCGTCCAGCGGGACCGGTGGGAAGACCCGTACCTCCGCGTACGGGGCGAAGGCGGCGCCCTCGGCGGGCTCCGCGGCGTCCTCGGGGCTGGTCACCGTGATTCCCGGCAGCCCCGACGCCTTCCGCCACTCCGCGCCGCGCGCCCGCCGCACCACCTTGCGGATCCGCGCGTCCTGCCAGTCCCGCATCGCCCGCGCCCACTCGCCGTCACCCGTCGACCGCTCGTCGGCGAGCATGACGAGTACGGCGCGGGCTGCGGCCTCCAGCGCGTCGGTACGGGTCGGAGGCGCCGTCTTCTCCATCCGCACCACCAGCGGCAGGACGAACTGCGGGGCCTCGTCGCGCGCGGTCCGCTCATGCCGGAACGGGCTGTCGGCGCGGCTCTCCGCCCCGTCGTGGCCGTCCGGGCCGCCCGCCGTGGTGCCGGAGGTGTTGTCGATGCTCACGTGGCAAGTGTGCCAGCCGCGACTTGCCGTTCCGCTCGCCGATCTGTTGGCAGAACCGTCGCCTCCGGGTGACCATGCACGACATGAAAAGCGATCTCTTCGCCAGCGAGAACATGGCACAGCAGGCCACCACCCCAGGGATGAGCCTCCAGAACGCCAAATCCGTCAAATACGCCGTCAACGGTGAGATGCACGCGCGTCAGGGTTCGATGATCGCCTTCCGCGGCAATCTCCAGTTCGAACGGAAGGGCCAGGGAATCGGCGGAATGCTCAAGCGCGCCGTCACCGGCGAGGGCCTGCCGCTGATGGCCGTCAAGGGCCAGGGCGAGGCGTGGTTCGCGCACGAGGCGGCCAACTGCTTCATCGTCGACATCGAGCAGGGCGACTCGCTCACGGTCAACGGCCGCAACGTCCTGTGCTTCGACGCCACCCTCTCCTACGAGATCAAGACGGTGAAGGGCGCCGGAATGACCGGCGGCGGCCTCTTCAACAGCCTCTTCACCGGCTACGGGAAGCTCGCCATCATCTGCGAGGGCACCCCCATCGTCATTCCCGTCTCCGCGCAGGCACCGGTGTACGTCGACACGGACGCCGTCGTCGGCTGGAGTGCCCAGCTGGGCACCTCGCTGCACCGCTCGCAGTCCGTCGGTTCGATGATCCGCGGCGGTTCCGGCGAGGCCGTCCAACTGATGCTCCAGGGCGAGGGTTTCGTCATCGTCCGGCCGAGCGAGCTGACCCCGACGAAGCCGTCCGGGAGCTGACCGACGCGTGGAACTACGAGGAGTGGGCCGCCGCTACGGTGTCGGCGGCCCCTGGGTGCTGCGCGGCGTCGATCTCGCGCTGCCGCCGCGGTGCCTGGTCCGCGTCGAGGGCACCAACGGCAGCGGCAAGTCGACACTGCTGCGGCTGCTCGCCGGGATCGACTCGCCCACCGAGGGCCGCGTCACCGGCCGCCCGGTCCGAAGGGCGTACGTCCCCGAACGCTTCTCCGTCGCACTGCCCTTCACAGCCGCCGGCTATCTGACCCACCTGGGCCGGATCCACGGACTGCGCGGGGCCGAGGCGGCGGCGCGCGCCGCCGAGTGGCTTGAGCGCTTCGGTGCCGCGGGCCATGCCCGTACGGCACTCTCCGAACTGTCCAAGGGCACCAGCCAGAAGGTCGCCGTCGCCCAGGCGCTGCTGGCCGAGCCGGAGCTGCTGGTGCTGGACGAGGCGTGGACGGGGCTCGACTCCGCGGCCCGCACCCAACTCGACCTGGCGGTCGCGGAACGCGTCGCCGCCGGCGGCACGGTCGTCTTCGTGGACCACGACCCGCGCCGTCTGGCCGGGGCCTCCGACGCCGTCCACACGGTGGCGGGGAACGCGCTCGTACGCGGTACGCCCGAGACCTCACCGGCCGAACAGGGGCCCCGTGTACGGGTCTTGGCCGTCGGCCCGCCGGGCGCGGCGCCGCCGGACGGGCTGCCCGGGGCGCCGTCGTACGAGCCGGGGCCCGAGGCCGGGACCGTACGGCTGAGCGTCGCCGCCGCGCACTCCGACGCCCTGCTGCGCGCGCTGCTCGCGGCGCGCCCGCCCTGGCACATCCGCGAGGTACGCGCTCCGGCTCCGGCCGAGCGGAACGCGACGAGCACCACGAGCACGACGATCACCACAAGCACCATAAGCACGACGGGGCGCGCCACTTCATGACCGCACTCTTCCGCTACCACGCCGCCATGCTGCTGCGCTCGCAGCGCTGGCTCCCGCCGGTCCTGCTCTACGGGATCTTCCTCGCCGTCGGCGTCCAGGGCGGTGGACCGGTGCTGGACTCCCTCGGCGTCGCCGCCGCCGCTCTGCTGCCGGTCACCGCATGGCTGGTCCGGATCTGCACCACGCAGGAACCGGACGCGGCGCGGGCCGTGACGGCGGCCGCCTCCGGCATGCCCCGCGCGCATCTCGCCGCGCTGCTCGCCGCGGCGGCCTGCGCGGGCGCGCTCGGCGTCGTCGGCACGGCGGTCGTCACGGCCGTCAGCGACCCGAAGAGCGCGGACGGCCTGGTGGACGTGGCGCCGCTGCCCGCCGGGACGGCGGGCCTGCTCGCGGCCCTGGTCTGTCTTCTGGTCGGCGCCACGGTCGGCGCCCTGTGCTCCCGGCCGCTCCTGCGCGGCCGGGGCTGGTCGCTCGCGCTGACCGCGCTTCTCGCGCTGCTGGCACTGGTGACCACCGGCTCCCCGGCGAAGGCCGCCGTCAGTGGTCTGGTGACCGGCTCCCGTACGGGAGCGATCCACACCCCCGGTCTGTCCCTGGCGGCGGCCGCGCTTTTGGCGGCCGTGGCGGCGGGGGCGGTCTGTGTGCTGGGCGTCCGGCGCGGCTGAGCCCGGCGGCGCGGTTCAGTACGCTCGACGCCATGGGAGACGACGCCACCGCCGCTGCCGGGCCCGTCGTGCACGCGGACTGTGTGCACTGCGGCGAGCCGACCGAGCACCCGGAATCGACCAGGGGCAGCACGCTGTGCCCGGTCTGCGAATGGCGCGAGGCCGAGCGGAACGCCTGCTCCGGCTAGGTCGTGTCTTCGAAGTAGCGACCTCCGCCTGCAGGGCGTCGCGGCCAGGCGGGACTTTGAAGACACGACCTGGGACGTTCCCGGCGATCCGTGGGGTCGCCGCTCACCCCTTCATCAGCTCCGACACCTTGACGAAGCGGTAGCCGCGCTCGCGCAGCGCAGGCACGATCATCCGGACCGCCTCGTCCGTCACCGGGGCCGCGCTCGTCGTGCAGTGCATGACCACCACCGAGCCGGGCCGTACCTCCGCGAGCACCTGCTCCGCCACCTCCTCCGCGTCCGTGGCGAAGGCGTCGCCGCTCACGACGTCCCACTGGACCGCCGTCAGGCCCGCCGGCGCCAGGGTCCGGAGCGTCGACCGGTCGTAACAGCCGCCGGGAAAGCGGAAGTACGGCACCACCTGGCGTACCCCGGCCCTGCGGAACGCGCCGAAGGCCCGCTCCACGTCGGCGGTCATGTGCTTCCTGGGGAGTACCGGCAGCCCGTGGCAGTCGGCCGTGAAGGAGTGATGGCTGTACGAGTGGTTCGCGACCTCGAACAGGGGGTCGGAGCCGATCTCTCGCGCCTGGAACGGGTACTCCTCCGCCCACCGGCCCGTCATGAAGATCGTCGAGGGGACTTCGAGGCGGCGCAGCGAGGAGATCAGGGTCGGGTTGTCGAAGCGTTCGCCGCGGGCGGCGCGGGCTCCCTGGTCGGACGTCATGTCGGCGTCGAAGGTGAGCGCGACGGTCTTGGCGGCCGTTCCGGCACGGACCTTGCCCGGGGGGTCCGCCGCGCGGAGGAAGACCGGGGTGGTCGCCGGGCGTTCCGGCCCGGCCGGCTGGTGTGTCGCGGGTCTGGCCGAGGGGGCCGGGGCCAGGCGCGTGTCGGTGGCTCCGGCGCAGGCGGCGAGGACGGTTCCCAGCAGGGCGAGGGGCAGCAGTCTTGGTGCGTATGTGGGCATACAGGGAAAATATATGACTAAATGTTCATCGTGCTGTTTCGGCACTCGAAGATTGCCGGAACCCGGCACTGCTGCGCCGTGACGGACCGTGAGAAAATTTCCCTCCCATTCAAGGGTTCAAGGGGGACCGGCGAGAGCCGGGGGAGGGGCGACCCATGGATGTGTTCCTCGGTCTCGGTATCGCGGGTGTTGTCCTGCTCGCCGTGGCGCTGATCTTCGACGGGATCTTCGAGGGCCTGTTCGGCGGAGTGCTCGACGGCCTGTTCGCGGGCCTGCTGTCGCTGCCCGTCGTCGCGGGATTCGTCGCGATGCTGGGGTTCGGCGGCGCGATCGTGCTCGGTACGACCGACCTCGGGGTCGGCCACGCCGTCGCCGCGGGCGCCCTCGCCGGTGCCGTCACCGGCTGGCTGGCCTGGAAACTCAGCCGGGTGCTGATGCGCGACCAGACGGACGCCACGCCGCGTGGAGCGGATCTCCTCGGCACGTCGGGGTCCGTGGTCACGGCCATCCCGGTCGACGGCTACGGCGAGGTGATGCTGCGGGTCGCGGGCCAGCCGGTGAAGTTCGCCGCGAGGAGCACGGTGCCCCTGGCGCGGGGCGCCGAGATCTGGGTGGAGTCGACGCTGTCGTCCACCTCGGTCGGTGTCCGTCCCGTCGAGCGCTGACCGCCGCCGCGGAAGCGCCCTGGCGCCCAGCCGCGGATGCGCCGAGCCACCGAAGCGCGCAGCCACCGAAGTGCCGAAGTACCGAAGTACCGAACCACCGCTCAGCGTCCGGCGTCCCACATGTGCGACGCCGACAGCTCGTACGTCAACAGGGGGCAAACATATGAGTCCAGTGATCATCGCGGTGGCGGGAGCCGTCGTACTCCTCGTCCTGCTCGCTCTCGTCGTCATCACCCGCTACAAGGTCGCGGGCCCCAGCGAGGCCTTCATCATCACCGGCCGGCGTGGCAAGTCGTCCACGGACCCGGTCACCGGCCGGGTCAGCACCGACAACAGCGGCCAGAAAGTCGTGGTGGGCGGCGGCGTCTTCGTCGTTCCCTTCGTCCAGCAGAAGTTCACACTCGATCTGTCCAGCCGGCACATCCCGGTCGCCGTCCGGGGCGCGGTGACGCTGCGCGGCGTCAAGGCGCATCTCGAAGGCGTCGCCATCGTCAAGGTCGGCGGCAACGAGGACGCCATCCGCGCAGCCGCCCAGCGCTTCCTGCGGCAGCAGAAGGGCATCGTCGGCTTCACCCAGGAAGTGCTCTCCGGCGCGCTGCGCGCCATCGTCGGCCGGATGGCCGTCGAGGACATCATCCGCGACCGCGCCGCGTTCGCCGGCCAGGTCGCCGAGGAGGCCGAGGCGAGCCTCTCCGGCCAGGGGCTGATCCTGGACGCCTTCCAGATCCAGGACATCACCACCGAGGGCTCGTACCTGGAGGACCTCGGCCGGCCCGAGGCCGCCCGTGCCCGGCAGGAGGCGGACATCGCCGAGGCGATCGCGAAGCGGGCCTCCGAGCAGGCCAGGCTCAAGGCCGCCGAGGAGATCGCGGTGGCCGAGCGGACCTTCTATCTGAAGCAGGCCGAGATCAAGGTCGAGACCGAGGCGGCCAAGGCCAAGGCCAACGCGGCGGGCCCGCTCGCCGAGGCCGCGCGCCAGCAGGAAGTCCTCGGCGAGCAGGAGAAGGTGGCACAGCGCCAGGCGGCTCTGACGGACCGTCAGCTGGACACCCAGGTACGCAAGCCGGCCGACGCCGCCCGCTACCAGGCCGAGCAGGAGGCGGAGGCCCGCAGGATCGCGCAGGTCAAGGAGGCCGAGGCGGACGCCGAGCGGTCGCGGCTCACCGGTGAGGGCGAGAAGCTGCGCCGTGCGGCGCTCGCGGAGGCCGTGCGGATCGAGGGGGAGGCGGAGGCCGACGCCATCACGGCGCGCGGTACCGCCGAGGCCGGGGCGATGCAGAAGAAGGCCGACGCGTTCGCGCGGTACGGCGACGCGGCCGTGCTCCAGATGCTCGTCGAGGTGCTGCCCGCCGTCGTCGGCAAGGCGGCCGAGCCGCTGAGCGCCATCGACAAGCTGACGGTCATCTCCACGGACGGCGCGAGCCGGCTCTCGCGGACGGTCACCGACAACGTCGCGCAGGGCATGGAACTGCTCACGTCCACCACCGGGGTCGACATCGGCGAGCTGCTCAAGAACCTTTCGCAGCGCACGGGTTCGGCGGAGCCGGCCGGGGCGGAGGCCGCGCCCGGGGTCGAGGCGGCCAAGTCACCGGAGAGCGGCAAGAAGATCGAGATCAGCGGCTGACGTCCCGTCAGTCACTGGTGGGTGAAGGGCCGGCCGGACCGCTGTCCGGCCGGCCCCTCGCATGTCTTTCGCCGCGCTCGCTGAACGCAACTCCCGTATCGCCCGTATCAAGGGGTCGGACTCCGTAATCCCCCACAGGAGGCGACGAGTTGAGTCACAGGCGAATATCCAAGAGCAAGGCCGTACTCGCGGGAGCCGGGGCGGTGGGTGTCGCGGCAGCGGCCATCCTGCTGCCGAACGCCAACGCGTCACAGTCCGGCACGGACGACGGCGCGGGCGGCGCGGGGCAGAACGCGCGGACGGTCAGCGCCGCTTCGGCGCCGGAGCTCGTCGCGCGGCTGTCCTCACAGCTCGGCGAGGACTACGCGGGGGCGTACTACGACACGCAGAAGAAGCAGGTCGTGGTGAATGTCGCGGACGGCGGCGACAGCGACGCGACAGCCCGGGTGCGTGACGCCGGCGCCGTGGCGAGAAGCGTCGAGAACAGCATGGGTGAACTCCGCTCCGCCACCGGCACGTTGACCCGGGACGCCACCATCCCCGGCACCGCGTGGGCCGTCGACCCCCGGACCAACCAGATCCTCGTCACCGCCGACACCACGGTCACCGGTGAGCGCTGGGACACGCTGGAATCGACCGTGGCCTCGCTGGGCGACGGCATGGCCCGTATCCAGAAGTCGGCGGGCGAGTTCAAACCGTTCCTGGAGGGCGGCGACGCCATCTTCGGCGGCGGATCCCGCTGCTCGCTCGGCTTCAACGTCACCACGCAGGACGGCACCCCCGGATTCCTCACCGCCGGGCACTGCGGTGTCGCGGCCGAGCAGTGGTCCGAGGAGCAGAACGGCGCGCCCGTCGGCACGGTCCAGGCGGCGACGTTCCCCGGCGACGGGGACTTCGCCCTCGTCACGTACGACGACCCGGCCACCGCGGCGCCCAGCGAGGTGGACCTCGGCGACGGGCAGACCCTGCCGATCGGACAGGCGGGCGAGGCGGCCGTGGGCCTGGAGGTCGTCCGGATGGGCAGCACCACCGGCCTCGCGGACGGTTCGGTCACCGGGCTCAACGCGACGGTGAACTACGCGGAGGGCTCTGTCAGCGGCCTCATCCAGACCAACGTCTGCGCCGAGCCGGGGGACAGCGGTGGCCCGCTGTTCACGGCGGACGGTACGGCGATCGGCCTGACGTCGGGCGGCAGCGGTGACTGCACCTCGGGCGGCGAGACGTTCTTCCAGCCGGTCTCCACGGCGCTGGCCGCGGTGGGCGCGGAGATCGGCGCGGGCGGTGCCGCCGACGACGGTGGCGGCGGGGCTGTCGACGACGGCAGCGGCGACGCCGGCGACGACAGCGGTGCCGGCGTCGGCGACGACGGCTTGGAGGTCGGGGGCGACCACTGACCGGGTCTGGCGCCCCGGTCGTCGGACGGGCCACGGAACGGCCCGTCCGGCGACCGGGGATCACCCGGTCGTCGCGTCAGCGCCGGCGCCAGGGCCCCGTGACCGCGAACGTCGTCCCCGGCGTGTAGGAGTTCACGTACATCGTCTCGCCGTCCGGCGCGAACGTGACCCCCGCGAACTCACCCCACTCCGGCTCCTCGGGCGTCCCGATGTTGTCCGCCCCCCGAGCCATCTCGTACAGCTCGCCGTCCCGCGTCAGCCCGTACACATGCTGCGCGCCACCGCCGTCCTCACAGACCATCAGGCCGCCGCTGGGCGCGAGGCAGATGTTGTCCGGGGACTCGCCGGGCATCTGGATGTCGGTGTCCGGGCCGAAGGCGATCACGAGTGTGAGCCGACGCCGATGCGGCTCGTACTTCCACACCTGTCCGTAGTGGTCGGCCGCCGAGCCCTCCGCGCTCTTCGCGAAGCTCGACACGAAGTAGACGGACCGGTCGCCCCAGTAGCAGCCCTCCAGCTTCTGGGCGTGCGTGATGCCCTTCTTGCCGAAGTCCTGGAGCCGGATGGGCGTCTCCTTGGCCTGCGTGTCCGGGACCGGCACCCACTCGATACGGTCGAAGCTCGCGCCCGGCTCCTGGATGGCCGACAGGTCGGGTACGCCGGGGACCCGCATGGCCTCCAGCGTGCCGCCCGCGCGCAGCGAGCCCAGGCCGCCCCGCGGCTTCTCGGGCAGGAAGCGGTAGAAGAGCCCGAACGGCTTCTCGAACGCGTCCTCCGTCTCGTACACGATGCCTTCGCGCGGGTCGATCGCGATCGCCTCGTGCTGGAAGCGGCCCATCGCCTTCAGCGGTACGGCTCCGCTGCGGTGCGGATCGGCGCCGTCGACCTCGAAGATGAAGCCGTGGTCCTTGGTGTAGCCGTTGGTGCCGGCCTTGTCCTCGGTCTCCTCGCAGGTGAGCCAGGTCCCCCAGGGGGTGGGCCCGCCCGCGCAGTTGACGGCGGTGCCGGCGATGGCGACGCGTTCGCCGATCACGTGATTTCGCCCGTCGAGTTCGAGCGCCGTACAGCCGCCCTTGCCCATCGGGTCGTAGGTCAGGCCGTCGACGGTCGGTACGCCGATCTTGCCGTCGAACCGGTTCTCGTGGTTACGGACGAGATGGACGCGCCCGCGCCGGCCGGCGAAGGCGGCCATACCGTCGGGATTGCTGGGGACTTCGCCCTCGCCCGAACGGAGCGCGTCGCCCGTTCTGGACAGGACGCGATAACGGAAACCCTTCGGCAGGTCCAGCAGACCGTCGGGGTCGGGTACGAGCGGGCCGTAGCCGCTGCGTCCCATTTCCTGTGCGACAGCGGTGCCGGCGAACAGCTCCGACACCGCTCCGGTGAATGCGATTCCGGCCACCGATGCTCCGGTGGCCAGAACCTGACGTCGTGTTGCGGACATAAAAGGCAACTCCCTGTTGGCGGACAGAGACGTGACCCGCACGGTGTATCACGGGTGTAGTGCACACGTGAACTGTGCGGGCCACTGGGCCTTATGTGTCCTGAGAGATCAGCAGATCAGAGGATCGCAGAAGATCCGCGGACCGGCGGCTCAGGAGAGACCTCTGATCAGGCGAGCGAAGCGGTGAGCGTGATGCTCGTGCCCGCGAGCGCCTGGCTGACCGGGCAGTTGGCCTTCGCGTCCTCGGCGGCCTTGACGAAGTCCGCCTCGTCGATCCCCGCGACCTCACCCCGCACCGTGATGTGGATGCCGGTGATGCCGGTGCCGGGCACCAGCGTGACGTCGGCCTGGGTGTTCAGCTTGGTCGGCGGGGTGCCGGCCTTGGTGAGACCGTTCGACAGGGCCATCGAGAAGCAGCTGGAGTGAGCGGCGGCGATCAGCTCTTCCGGGCTGGTCTTGCCGTTCGCCTGCTCGGCGCGGGAGGCCCAGGAAACCGGCTGGTCGGCGATCCCGGAGGAGTCGAAGGTGACGACGCCACTGCCCTTGATGAGGTCGCCGTCCCAGACGGTGTGTGCCTGGCGCGTGGTAGCCATGGTGATGGGAACCCTTCTGTATCGGGCACGTGGGAGCTGATCGAACGCACCTCACGCACCGCACATCGTTACGGCACCGAACTTACTCGGCGATCACGCTCTTCGCGTCGCGTGCCAGGGCAGTGAGACGGGAGATCGCACGGAAGTACTTCTTCCGGTAGCCGCCGTTCAACATCTCTTCGCCGAAAAGCCGGTCGAACGGCAGCCCGGAGGCGAGAACCGGTATCTCCCGGTCGTACAGCCGGTCGGCCAGGACCACGAGGCGCAGAGCCGTCGACTGGTCCGGCACCGGGCCGACATCCGTGAAGCAGGCAACCCGCAGACCCTCCGTCAGCGCGCCGTAGCGGCTGGGGTGGACGGTGGCCAGATGGGCGAGGAGAGCGGGGAACTCGTCGAGGCTGGCGGCACCGCCCGTCCGCGCGGTCGCGTGCGCCGCGCGTGTCACCTGCTCGGTGGTGAGCGGGGCGGGCGCCTCGGGCAGTCCCCGGTGCCGGTAGTCCTCGCCGTCGATACGCAGGGGCCGGAAGCGCGCGGAGAGCCCCTGGATCTCCCGCATGAAGTCCGCGGCGGCGAAGCGGCCCTCGCCGAGCTTGCCGGGCAGCGTGTTGGAGGTCGCGGCGAGCGCCACACCCGCCTCCACGAGCCGGCTCAGCAGGCTCGATACGAGGACGGTGTCGCCCGGGTCGTCCAGTTCGAACTCGTCGATGCAGAGCAGCCGGTGCCCGCCGAGGGTTCGTACGGTCTGCTGGAAACCGAGCGCGCCGACGAGGTTCGTCAGCTCCACGAAGGTGCCGAACGCCTTCTCTTCGGGCGCGGCCGGGGCGGCGTGCCAGAGGGAGGCGAGGAGGTGGGTCTTGCCAACGCCGTAACCGCCGTCGAGATAGACGCCGCGCGGGCCGGCGCCGCCCGCCTCGGGCTTCCGGCCGAACCAGCGCCCCCTGCCCTGTCCGGTGCCGGCCGCGGCGCCGAGTCCGGCGGCGAACGCGCTCAGGACGGTGACGGCCTCGGCCTGGCTGGGCCGGCCTGGGTCGGGGACGTACGTGGCGAAACGCACCGAGTCGAAGCGCGGCGGCGGGACCATCTCGGCGACCAGCCGCCCCGGGTCGACCCGCGGGTCCCGCGCGCACAGCGAGACCGGCCCGTTCGCGGGAGCGGAAGCGGAGGCGGGCGAGGCGGCGGAGGGGGACGCCGGTTCGGCGGGGGAGGCTGACACGTTGTCCAACTGTAGAGCGTGTGCCGGCCGCCCCGTCCGGTGGCGGTGGCCGTCGCGGCGGGCAGGGTTTCCGGACGCGGGCACCCCGTGGGAGCCGGTCGCACGGGTGTGCGCCGCACACCCGCCCGGACCGGCGCGCGGGCCACGCGGCGACCGACGGCGTGCGACCGCGCATGTCAGACTGCTGCGCATGCGACGCCTCTTCCCCGTGACCGATCCGACCGCGGCAGCGACCACCGGCCGTTCCGAGGGCCTCGTGGGTGACCGCGAGTGGACGCTGGACGAGCTGGCCGAGGCGTACGCGTATCCCACCGCCACCCCCGCCGCGCCGCACTGGCTGCGCGCCAACATGGTCGCCACGCTCGACGGCGCCGCCCAGCACGACGGGCGCTCGCAGGGGATCTCCTCCGACGCCGACATGCGGATCTTCGGCACCTTGCGAGGGCTCGCCGATGTCGTCCTCGTCGGTGCGGAAACGGTTCGCCTGGAGGGCTACCGTCCGGCCCGCGCACGCGACGCGTTCGCCGAGCGCCGCGCCGCCGCCGGGCAGTCGGCCGCGCCCGCGATCGCCGTCGTCACCGCGAGCCTGAATCTCGACTTCTCGCTGCCCCTCTTCACCTCGCCCGTCGTACAGACCCTGGTCCTGACCGGCGCCGCCGCGTCCCCCGACCGGGTCCGTGACGCGGAGAAGGCGGGCGCGCGGGTGCTGATCGCCGGGGACGGACCCGGCGTCGAGGCGGACAGGGCGGTCGCCGCCCTCGCGGAGATGGGCCTGGTCCGTCAGCTCGCGGAGGGCGGACCCCGGCTGCTCGGGCAGTTCGTGGCGGCCGACGTGCTGGACGAACTCTGCCTGACCGTCGCGCCCCTGCTCACCGTGGGCAGCGCGCAGCGCATCACCGGCGGGCCGGGGCTCACGGACCCCGAGCGCTTCGGCCTGGAGGCCGTGATGGAGGAGGCAGGGTTCCTTTTCACTCGATACCGCCGGATCCGACATTGAGCGGAATTCGCAGTTCCGGTTAGCCCCCGCTGGGCACACTTACTCACGCAGACCCCGTGCGGACACGGGGAAGGATGGTTTCCGCAGCGGGCCGTAGAGGCCCCTGAACGACGAAGGGCGCCTGTCGTGTTCACAAGCGTATTGATGATCGAGAAGCCCCTGTCGTCCGTGGACGTCGAATTTGTCACCACGCTCCACGGCGACGAGGACGTCCGCTTCATCGTGCTCATGCAGCCCCGCGGCGACCAGGTCGACGCGCTGCTGCGCGCCGTCGACGACGTCGCGTTCGGCGAGCTGAGAGAGGCCGGGCGGGAGGGCGACGAGCCCGAGGGCGCCGAGGCCCGGGAGCCCGCCGAGATGGCGCTGGCGCACTCGCTGGGCGCACTGAGAGCCGCGGGCCGCACGGCCAACGGAGTGGTGGTCGAGAAGCACCCCCTCGACCACCTCAAGTCGGTGGTGGAGGAGGCGGCCGCCGACGAGGTGATCGTTCTCACCGAGCCCCACTACGTGGAGGAGTTCTTCCACCGGGACTGGGCCTCGCGCGCCCGTCACAAGGTCGGGGTGCCGGTGCTCAAGCTCTTCGCGCACAGCGCGGACGACGACACCGCGAACGGCGCACGGAACGGCGACGGCATCGGGGGCAGGACCGAAGGAGAGACCAAGGGGGCGGGCCGGAGCGAATAGGCTGGGGGACCGCCGACGGCACTCGGCCGCCGGCCCGCGAAATCGCGCACCCTCACCGCACCACCTGGGAGAACACCTATGGCACCCGGTATCCCCACCGCCATGGAACGGCCGCACTTCATCGGCATCGGCGGCGCCGGAATGTCGGGTATCGCCAAGATCCTCACCCAGCGCGGTGCGAAGGTCGCGGGCAGTGACTCGAAGGAGTCCGGCACCGCCGAGGCCCTGCGCGCCCTCGGCGCCACGGTCCACATCGGCCACGCGGCGGAGCACCTCGCCGACGACGCCTCGTGCGTGGTCGTCTCCAGCGCGATCCGGGCGGACAATCCGGAGCTGGTACGGGCCGCCGAGCTGTCCGTCCCGGTCGTACACCGTTCCGACGCGCTCGCCGCCCTGATGGGCGGCGGCCTGCGGTCCATCGCCGTCGCCGGTACGCACGGCAAGACGACGACGACCTCCATGCTGGCCGTCGCCCTCACGGAGCTGGGTCTCGACCCGTCGTACGCCATCGGTGGCGACCTGGAGGGGCCCGGCACCAATGCCCGCCACGGCGCGGGGGACATCTTCGTCGCCGAGGCGGACGAAAGCGACCGGAGCTTCCAGAAGTACGACCCCGAGGTCGCGATCGTCCTCAACGTCGAGCTGGACCATCACGCCAACTACGCCTCCATGGACGAGATCTACGAGTCCTTCGAGACGTTCGTCGGCAAGATCGTCCCCGGCGGCACGCTGGTCGTCGCCGCCGACCAGGCCGGCGCGGTCGAGCTGACCGCGAAGGTGCGCGACCTGTCCACCATCAAGGTCGTGACGTACGGCGAGGCGGCGGACGCCGACGTACGCGTCCACAAGGTCACCCCACGCGGTCTGACCAGCGAGGTCACCGTCGTCCTGGCCGGCCGCTTCCTCACCTTCACGGTCTCGGTCCCCGGCCGCCACTACGCCCACAACGCGGTGGCCGCCCTCGCGGCGGGCGTCGCGCTCGGCGTCCCCGCGCACAACCTCGCCTCCGCGCTCGGCAAGTACACCGGCGTCAAGCGCCGCCTCCAGCTCAAGGGCGAGGCGAACGGCGTGCAGGTCATCGACTCGTACGCGCACCACCCCACTGAGATGACCGCCGACCTGGAGGCGATGCGCGCCGCCGCCGAGCCCGGCTCCCGCCTGCTCGTCGTCTTCCAGCCGCACCTCTTCTCGCGCACGCAGGAGCTGGGTACGGAGATGGGGCAGGCCCTCGCCCTGGCCGACGCGTCGGTGGTGCTGGACATCTACCCGGCCCGCGAGGACCCGATCCCCGGCATCACCAGCGAACTGATCATCGAGGCGGCACGGCGGGCGGGCGCGGACGTCGGGGCGGTGCACGACAAGGGCGCGGTGGCCGAGGCCGTGGCGGGAATGGCGAGGCCCGGGGATCTCGTTCTCACCATGGGGGCGGGTGACGTCACGGACCTCGGTCCGGAGATCCTGGCCCGTCTGTCCCACTGAGGAGCGAGAGAGGAAGTCATGGCGTACGACATCGACAAGCCCGACGAGCAGTGGCGCGAGGAACTGTCCCCGGCCGAGTACCGGGTGCTGCGCCAGGCAGGCACCGAGCCCGCCTTCGTCGGTGAGTACACGGACACCAAGACGGAGGGCGTCTACTCCTGTCGCGCGTGCGGCGCGGAGCTGTTCCGCTCCGACACGAAGTTCGAGTCCCACTGCGGCTGGCCGTCCTTCTACGACCCGAAGGACAGCGACGCGGTCGAACTGATCGAGGACAGCTCGATGGGCATGGTCCGCACGGAGGTCCGCTGCTCCCGCTGCGGCTCACACCTGGGCCACGTCTTCGAGGGCGAGGGCTACCCGACGCCGACGGACCAGCGGTACTGCATCAACTCGATCTCCCTGCGACTGACGCCCGACGGGGCGTGACGGCTCGACACCCGTGAACAGATGACGCGGCTCGGTGATGGGACGTTCGATCACCGGGCCGTCGTCGCGTTCGGAGCGTGCCGGGCATTTCCCTGGTGGACGGGTCGTCACGTGCCGCGGGCTTGTGCCGGGTTGGCCTGTCCATGACGATTAGGCCCGCCGGTTGTCGCCTCGGAAGGGAATTTCCATGTCTGAGCAGTCCGCTGGAATGCCGCGTAGAAGGACCGTTCTCGCCTCGGCCGCCGTCACGGCCGCCGGCGTGCCCCTGATCGCCTCCGCCGGGCAGGCGGCCGCCGCGGCCGGTGGTCGCGGCCGGGAGCACGGGGGCGGGGCCGCCACCGCGCAGGCGCCCGACAGGGAATTGCGCAAGCTGCTCAAGGAGATCGACGCGGACCGTATCGAGGCGACCGTACGGCGGCTCGCCGCGTTCGGGACCCGGCACACGCTCTCGGTCCAGGACGACCCCGAGCGCGGGATCGGCGCGGCGCGTGACTGGATCCTGGCCGAGCTGAAGAAGTACGCGGCCGTCTCCGGCGGCCGGATGACCGCCGAGCTCCAGTCGTACATCCAGGAGCCCGCGTCGCGCATCCCGGTGGCGACGAAGATCACCAACGTCGTCGCCACGCTGCGGGGTTCGGTCGACCCCGACCGCGTGTACGTGGTCGCCGGGCACTACGACTCGCGGGTCACCGACGTCATGGACGCGACCAGCGACGCGCCCGGCGCCGACGACGACGCGTCCGGTGTCGCGCTCGTGATGGAGCTGGCGCGGGTGATGGCGAAGCGGCGGCCGGCGGCGACGATCGTGTTCGTCGCGGTCGCCGGCGAGGAGCAGGGCCTGTACGGATCGGGTTACTCGGCCAAGCAGTTCAAGGCGGCCGGCGCCGATATCCAGGGCATGTTCACCAACGACATCATCGGCAGCTCCCGCGCCGACGACGGCACCCGCGACCCGTACACGGTGCGGCTCTTCACCGAGGGCGTGCCGACGTCCGAGACCCCTGCGCAGGCCAATACCCGCCGTTCGGTGGGCGGCGAGAACGACTCGGCGACCCGGCAGCTCGCCCGCTTCGTCAGCGACGTGGGGTCCAACGACGCGACGGGAATGAACGTGCGCGTGGTCTACCGGCGCGACCGCTATCTGCGCGGCGGCGACCACATCCCGTTCCTCGAACAGGGCTACCCGGCGGCCCGGTTCACCGAACCCGCCGAGGACTTCGCGCACCAGCACCAGGACGTACGCGTGGAGGACGGCAAGCAGTACGGCGACCTGCCCGAGTTCTGCGACTTCGACTACATCGCCCGTGTGACGCGGGTGAACGGCGCGGTGCTGTGGACCCTGGCGCAGGCGCCCGGGACTCCGCGCGAGGCGCGGATCGTCACGAGCAACCTCACCAACGACACCGAGCTGAAATGGGCGTTGGGGGCGGAGCCGGACCTGGCGGGCTACGAGGTGGTGTGGCGCGAGACGACCGACTCCGAGTGGACCCATGTGATCAAGGTCGGTCTCACGACCACGCACACGGTGGACCTGTCCAAGGACAACGTCTTCTTCGGCGTACGCGCGGTCAACCGGGACGGGAAGCGCAGCCCGGTCGCCTTCCCGCTGCCCGGCAACTGACAGACCGTCAGGTCCATCAGCGGCCATGACCGTGCAACTCGTCTACGAGACGCACGCCACCACGACCGACAACGAGGCCGGTCTCGCGACGGGTTGGCGTCCCGGCGAGCTCTCCGAGGCCGGTCGCCGGCAGGCCCGCGAGCTGGGCGACCGGCGCCGGGACGACGGGATCGACGCGGTGTTCACCTCCGACCTGGCGCGGGCGGTGGACACCGCGCGGATCGCCTTCGCCGGGACGGCTGTGCCTCTGTACGAGGACGCCCGGCTGCGGGAGTGCGACTACGGCCACTTCACCGGACGCCCGGTCGCGGAGCTGGCACCGCGCAGGAGCCGGCACATCGCGGAGCCGTTCCTCGGCGGCCAGAGCTACCGGGACGTCCTCCGCGCCACGGCCGGCTTCCTGCGCGAGCTGAGCGCGGAGCGTGACGGCACGCGCGTACTGCTCGTCGCGCACTCGGCGAACCGCTGGGCACTCGCGTGCCTGCTCGGCGGCGCCGACCTGCGCGACATGGTGGACGAGCCGCCCGGGTGGTGGCGGCCGGGGTGGGAGTACACCCTGCCGACGGGATGGACCGGCGGCGGCTTCGAGTGAGGCCCGGCCGGCCCGGCCGGCCCGGAGGCCGGGCGGTCAGGCGGTCGTGGCCGGCTGGAGAAGGTCCCAGCGATTGCCGTACAGGTCCTCGAAGACCGCGACCGCGCCGTACGGCTCGTGCCGGGGCTCCTCCAGGAAGCGCACCCCCGCCGCCACCATCCGGGCGCGGTCCCGCGCGAAGTCGTCCGTGTGCAGGAAGAAGCCGACCCGGCCGCCGGTCTGCGCGCCGACGCTCGCCCGCTGGGCATCGTCGGCCGCGCGCGCCAGCAGGAGCGCGCCGGCGCCGCCGTGCGGCCGTACGACCACCCAGCGGGAGCCGTCGCCCCGGTCGGTGTCCTCGATCAGCTCGAAGCCGAGCGATCCCGTGTAGAAGGCGATGGCCTCGTCGTAGTCGCGGACGACGAGGGTGACCAGGGCGATATGAGTCATGGCGAGAAAGTTATACGTATGACTCCCGCTCGGGCAAGCGGACAACAAGCGGACGGCAAGCGGACCTAATGGCCTCCGGGCCCGCGCCCGTCCGGAGGCCGTTCGGACGCGCGGCCCGGATGGAACAATGCCGCCATGGACGCGCGGCAGCTCGACGCACTCACCAGCCGCGCCAGGCAGCTCGCCGCCACCGGCCGACGCCGGATCCTGGGCATCGCGGGCGCGCCCGGCGCGGGGAAGTCCACGCTCGCGGCGGAACTCGTCGCGGGGCTCGGCGGCAGCGCCGTACTCGTCCCCATGGACGGCTTCCACCTCGCACAGGCAGAGCTGCACCGGCTCGGCCGCGCGGACCGCAAGGGCGCGCCCGACACCTTCGACGCCGCCGGCTACGCCGCGCTGCTCGCCCGGCTGCGTGCGCCGGCGCCCGGGGTCGTCGTCTACGCGCCCGCGTTCGACCGGGCGCTGGAGGAGGCCGTGGCGGGCAGCGTCCCGGTCGGCCCGGACGTCCCGCTGGTCATCACCGAGGGCAACTACCTGCTGCACGACGACGGCGGGTGGGCGGCGGTACGCACGTTCATCGACGAGGCGTGGTTCCTGGAACTCGACCCCGTGGTGCGCGTACGGCGTCTGGTCGACCGGCATGTGCGCTTCGGCAAGGAGCGCCCTTACGCCGAGCGCTGGGTCAGGGAATCCGACGAGGCGAACGCGCGACTGGTCGCGCGGGGCGCGCACCGCGCGGACCTGGTGATTCCGGTCGGGGTCGGACCCGTCTGAGCCGTAACGTATGCCCCCGAACGGACATCGGCGGGCGCCGAGGGCCTACCATCGAACGTTCGACGCACTTGACGATCACAGGGGCAACGGGGACCGGGGCGCGAAGCCGAGCGCGATCATGGGGAGGCGGACGACGTGGGGTTGTTCAAGCGTGGGCCGAAACGAGACGGGCGCGAAACGCCTCGTGACCCGGAATTCAGCTTCTTCTCGACCCACGAGGCCGCGCTCTTCCGCAGCCAGGTGCGTCAGGCGTTCGCGGAGCGGGGCCTGGAGGTCACCGTCTACTCGGACCTGGTGACCGACAGCGCGGGGCGCCAGTTCGGGCTCTCCAACCTCGCCGCCGTGTGTCACAACGACGACCGCGGCGCCCGCGTCTGGGGCGAACTCGTCAGGCAGCACGCCGGGATGGTGCTGCGGACCATGGACGGCCCCTCGGCTCTCGACACCCTGTCGCCCGCGCAGATCCGGGCCCAGCTCTACCCGCGGGTGATCAGCGGCGACAGTCTCGACGCACAGGCCTTCGCGTACGCGCGCTCCGTCGCGCCGGGACTGTACGAGATCCTCGCGCTCGACCTCCCGGAGAGCGTCATGATGCTCACCGACGAGGCGCTGGAACCGCTGGGCCCGCTGCACGAGTTGCGGGCCCAGGCGCTCGGCAATCTGCGCCAACTGCCCGTCGAGGGGCGGGAGACGGTCAAGGACGCGGGGGGAATGCGGTTCGAGGTCGTCATGGGCGACTCGTTCTACACCGCGAGCCGCGTCCTGGCGCTGGACAGCCTCGTACACCAGGTCACCGGGCAGCGACTCGGCCCGGACGGCGCACTGGTGGCGTTCCCGTTCCGCCACCAGCTCGCGTTCCACGTCATACGCGACGCCAGCCTCATCCCGTCGCTGAACGCGATGGCGTCGTTCGCCGCGTCCGGCTTCGAGGACACGCCGGGCGCGATCAGCCCGTACGTCTACTGGTGGCGCGACGGCACACTGACCCAGCTCAGCGACAAGGACGAGGGGAACACCGAGGCGGGCGGGCTGCGCATAGTGGTCGGCGACGACTTCCAGGAGCTGCTGGAGCGACTGGTCTCACCGTCGGGACCGGACCAGCCGGACGTTGCCTAGGGTCCGGAGCATCGGCCCCGAGCGCGCAGCCACGCGGCTCCGCGAGGGGAGAGCGTGTAGCCGGTGTCGAGGCTGAGCGTGAGGCCGAGGGCCCTGAGCTTGCGGATGTCGCGTTTGAGCGTCTCCTTCTCGACGCCGAGGGACTTCGCGAGATCCGCCGCGCGGGTGCCCGGGTTGCCCTCGATCAGCCGTAGCGTCCCGCGCGTCCACGCGCCTCGGGTGCCGCGCGCGTCGAGCCGGTCCAGCGCCTCGCCGATGCGCGCGATGTCGTCGGCGGTGAGGGCGGCGTCGGCCGCGATCGCGTCGCGGGGGTCCGGTCCGCCGTGGGAGAGGCTGATCCGGAAGACCGGATCGTCCGGGGCGCCGCGCAGCGACGCCAGCACGTCCTCGACGCGGCGGGCGCCGGCGGCGTGGGCGTCCCCGGGGGTGATCGTCGCCGGATCGATCCGCTCGACGGCGTCGATGACGATCACCCCCGCGACGGAGAGGAACGTACCGCCGGGAGAGACGCGGCCGGTCGCCCAGCGCCGGAACGCCAGCGTGACGTCGCCCCGGGCGACGCCTTCGGCGACGGCCCGCGTGAGCATCACGACGCCGTTCCGTTCCGGGCGGTGATGGTCGTACTGCTGGAGGCCGGCGAGCTGGTCACCGCCCCATCCTGCCGCACCTACCCCGGGGGGCGGGTGCCACGGGGCCGGGCACAGCACCGCGACACCCGCCCCCTCGAACCGGTGCGGAGCTCTCAGCTGAAGTGCGACAGCACGCTGTACGGGTACGGCAGCGGGCGCTGGCTCGCCTCGTCCAGGCGGGTCGTCTGATCGGCCGTCAACTCCCAGCCCACGGCGCCCAGATTGTCCTTCAGCTGGTCCAGGGTCCGCGCCCCGATGATCGGGGCCGTGACGCCCGGCCGGCCCAGCAGCCAGCGCAGTGCCACCTGGGAGGGGGTGCGTTCGGTCTCGGTGGCGACGGCCTGGACGGTCTCCACGACCCGCCAGGTCTCCTCGTTGTCCCGCGCCCGCCAGCTCTCGCCGTCGCCGTGGGACTCACGGCTGCCGGCCGGGACCGACGTCATGCCGCGCTGGTACTTGCCCGTGAGCCAGCCGCCCTGGAGCGGGCTGTAGGGGATGACGCCGACTCCCGCCGCCTCGCTCTGCGGCAGCAGCTCCCACTCCACCTCGCGTGCGAGGAGGTTGTAGATCGGCTGGAGGCAGACGTACGGCTCCCAGCCCCGCCGGTCGGCGACGTCGAGCGCCCGCTGGAGCTGGCCGGGCGAGACGTTGCTCGCGCCCAGGTAGCGGACCTTGCCCGCCTTGACGAGGGTGTCGAGCGTGCCGAGGGTCTCCTCGATCGGTGTCCTGACGTCCCAGACATGCGTCTGGTAGAGGTCTATGTAGTCGGTGCCGAGCCGCCGCAGGCTCGCCTCCACCGACGCGATGATGTGCTTGCGGCCCAGGCCCGACTTGTTGGGCCCCTCGCCCATCGGGAGGGCCACCTTCGTCGCGATGACGAGCCCGTCGCGGTCCTGCCCCTTCAGCCAGCCGCCGAGAACTTCCTCCGAGACGCCCTGGCCGTACGCGTCGGCCGTGTCCAGGAAGGTGCCGCCGGCCTCCGTGAAGGTGTCGAGTATGCGGTGCGCGCCGGCCTCGTCGTCCTTCACGAAGGTCATCGTGCCGAGACAGAGCTCGCTGACGCGGAGCCCTGTCCTACCGAGAGTTCGCTGCTTCATGCCTGAGACGCTAGACGTTCGAGCGCACACGAGTACGCATGGTTTCACTCAGCGCTTATTCCATCGGCCTCCTCCGTCCTCGCGGGTTCAGCCGCCCGCGATCACCGCGCACGATTCGGGCGGCAGCCGCAGCACCCCGTCGGCGCCGGGGGGCTCCACCGGTTCCCAGGCCATCAGCACCTGGCCGCTCCGACCACCCAGCGGGATCTCGGCCGGGCTCGCGGAAAGGTTCAGGGCGACCCGTACATCACCGCGCCGGTACGCGAGCCAGCGCGCCTCCTCGTCGTACGCCACCTTCACCGTCGCCAGGTCCGGGTCCGACAGATCCGGGTGGCTGTGACGCAGGGCGATCAGGTCGCGGTGCCAGGCCAGCAGACGGGCGTGCGGCTCGCGGGCGGCCTCCGTCCTGTCCAGGCAGGAGCGGTCGCGCGTCGCCGGGTCCTGCGGGTCGGGAATCGACTCCTCCGCCCAGCCGTGCGCCGCGAACTCCCGCCGCCTGCCGTTGCGCACGGCCTTGGCCAGCTCCGGGTCCTGGTGGTCGGTGAAGAACTGCCAGGGCGTACGGGCACCCCACTCCTCACCCATGAAGAGCATCGGCGTGAACGGGCCGGTGAGTACGAGCGCGGCGGCGCACGCCAGCAGACCGGGCGACAGGGTCGCCGACAGCCGGTCGCCGAGCGCGCGGTTGCCGATCTGGTCATGGGTCTGCGCGTAGCCGAGGAAGCGGTACGAGGAGGTCCTGGCGGGATCGAGGGGGCGGCCGTGCGTCCGGCCCCGGAAACTCGAATACGTACCGTCGTGGAAGAAGGCGCGTGTCAGGGTCTTGGCCAGTGCGGCGAGCGGCTGGGCCGCGAAGTCGGCGTAGTAGCCCTGCGATTCGCCCGTGAGCGCGGCGTGCAGGGCGTGGTGGAAGTCGTCGTTCCACTGGGCGTGCAGCCCGATACCGCCCTGGGGGCGGGGAGTTGTCGTACGGGGATCGCCGAGATCGGACTCGGCGATCAGGAACAGCGGCCGGGCCAGCTCCGCCGAGAGCCCGTCGACGGCGGCGGACAGCTCCTCCAGGAAGGTCAGAGCGCGGGTGTCGGCGAGCGCGTGCACCGCGTCCAGACGCAGCCCGTCGAAGCGGTAGTCCCGCAGCCACGCGAGCGCGCTCCGCAGCAGATACGCGCGGACCTCGTCCGAGCCGGGGGCGTCGAGGTTGACCGCCGATCCCCAGGGGGTGTGGTGCGTGTCGGTGAAGTAAGGGCCGTACCGAGGCAGGTAGTTGCCGGACGGACCGAGATGGTTGTGCACCACGTCGAGCACCACGCCCAGACCCAGCCCGTGCGCGGTGTCGACAAAACGCTTCAGCGCCTCGGGCCCGCCGTACGGCTCGTGCACCGCCCACAGCGACACACCCTCGTACCCCCAGCCGTGCGTCCCCGGGAAGGGGCACACGGGCATCAGCTCGATGTGGGTGATGCCGAGCGCGGCCAGCGGGGCGAGCCGGTCGGCCGCGGCGTCCAGGGTGCCCTCGTTGGTGAACGTGCCGACATGCAGTTCGTAGAGGACGGCGCCCGGGAGCGGACGGCCGCGCCACGGCGCGGTCCATTCGTACGAGGCATGGTCGACCACCGCGCTGAGTCCGTCCGGTCCGTCCGGCTGCCGGCGGGAGCGGGGATCGGGCAGCACGGGGCCGCCGTCCAGCGCGAAGCCGTAGCGCGTGCCGTCGGCCGCGGGGGCGTCGGCGGTCCACCAGCCGTCGCGCAGCGGGTCGCGGGCCATGGCATGGTCGGTGGTGGCCCCGTCGCCCGTGATGCTGTCGCCGGTGGCGCCGTCGGCGGTGGCGTGGCCGGCCGGCCCGCCGATCCGGAGCGTGACATGGTCCTGCGCCCGCGGTGCCCAGACCTCGAACTGCACAGTCGTCCCCCTCTGTCGTCGGCACTCTTCACCCACATGGTGACAAGAGGGCAGGCGGGAGGCCTGGTGATCGCGTCGATTCGATGAACGCGTCACCCCAGGGGGTCCCGGTTCGGCTTCCGGCCGGGCTCCGGTCACACGAGGTTGATGCGCTCCTGGACGACCGGGTAGCCGGCGCGCGCGAAATGCGCGGCCATCGGGAAGTTCCCCTGGTCCGTCGCCGCCGCGACGGACGCCGCCCCGGCCTCCGCCAGCACGTGTGTGCACTCGACCAGCAGGTCGTACGCGTACCCGTGCCCGCGCTGCTCCGGTACGACTCCGATGAACGCGACGCACGGCCCCGACGGGTTGTGCGCGGGTACGTGGATGCCGACGAGCTCACCGGCCGGGTCGTACGCCAGCTGCCACCACTCGCGCGGTGACGGGCACCAGCGGAAGAAGTCCAGCTCCTCCTGGGCGGCCTTGTCCAGACCCGACTCCTGCGCCGTGCGCCGCGCGTGCGCGTCGAGTGTGACCGAGTGGACACGGCGCAGCACGTCGAGGATGACCTCGTCGTCGGGCTCGGGGCGGAACTCCAGTCGGCCCGGCCGCTCAGGCAGCCCGAGATCGGGCCTCCACCGGTACTGGAACCGCTCGACCAGCGGCTTCATCCCGGCTGCCCGCGCCGCCTTCGTCCGGGACGTGACGGCCGCGCGGGCCGCCGGGTCCTCGCGCCAGGCGGCGGGGGCGATCAGCTCGTACTCGACGTTCCACGGCGCGCGGCGCAGCAGTTCGGCGCCCGCCTCCTCCTCGCCCTCCGCGATGTCGAGCCAGTTGAGCAACAGCGGCTCCCGGTCCTCGGGCCCGCCCCACCAGGCGGCGCGGGCCACCACGACGCCGTCGCGCAGCGCCACCCAGCTCCACTCGGGCCGGTAGTCGCCGCCCTCGGCGACGGTGCGGTACTCGACTCCGCCCAGCGCGCGGCCCACGAGCCCCGGGTCGGGCAACGAACGGAACAACGCGGCTTCGGAGCCGGTGAGTTGGCGGAAGACCGGATCGGTCATGAAACGTGCCTCCAGGAAGGGGCGCTCACCGTAAACGACCCGCAGGGGGACGAGCGAATCAATTTCGCCGTCGCTTCTCGGCCTGAACACGCCCCTTCTGGACACGTCAAGGACTCGGCCCGACAATCAGTCGTGTGACGTCCTCGTTCGAGTTCCACACGTATCCCGCTCGGCTCTCCGACGCCGAGCGCGACCGTGTGCTCGCCGTCCTGAGAGAAGGGATGGCGCAGGGCAGGCTGTCGCACGACACCTTCATACGCCGGATGGATCTGGCGCTGGCCGCGCGCAGGTCCGACGAGCTGGAGGCGCTCACGGCCGACCTGGACACCGACGGCCGCTGGGCACGCCGGCTGTTCGGCGCGGTGGGGCGGGCGTCCGCGTTCTCCGCCCGGCTGCGCAGGGCCTGGCAGGTCGAGCGGCTGCCGAAGCTGCTGCTGCCCGACCCGGGCCCCTTCCCGCTCCGTATCGGCCGCGATCCGAGGAACGGGCTGCGGCTCAGCCACGACACCGTCTCCCGCCTCCACGCGGAGCTGGGTATGCGGGGCGGGCGGTGGATCCTGCGGGATCTCGGCTCGACCAACGGCACGACGGTCAACGGGCGCAGGGTGACGGGGACCGTGGTGGTGCGCGACGGGGACATGGTGAGTTTCGGCGAGCTGAGCTTCCGGCTCGCGGCGCACTGAACGGCGGCTTGGACGGGGCCGGGGGCCGTCCCGAGACCCCTTCGTATGTCAGGTACGGGGACGACCCTCCGCGCTACTCGCGGCGGGACAGGAGCGCCACCGGGCCGGCCGACAGCAGTTCCGTCAGGGAGATCGGCCCGCCGGGGTACTCCCGGTCCGGGGACAGCGCGTCCGTCCAGCGGCCCGCGGGGAGTTCCAGCACCGTGCCCGACCAGCCGCCCGACGCCGCCAGGCGCAGGGACAGCCTCGTCACCACGGAGATGACCTCGCCGGAGCGGGAGAACGCCGTGCAGTGGTCCGTCGCCGGACCCGTCGCGCTCAGGGGTGTGTACGTGGACGACTCCGCGAAGGCGTGCGGGCGTTCGCGGCGCAGCCGCAGAGCCGCCACCGTGAGCACGGTCTTCTCGTCGGGCGGGCCCGTACGGAAGCGTTCCCGGTTGTCCGGGTCTACCAGGGCCAGATACTCCCGCTCGGTCCCCTGATAGATGTCCGGCACGCCCGGCATCGTGAGATGGACCAGAGCGGCGCCGAGCGTGTTCGCCCTCACGTGCGGGGCGAGTTCACGGGTGAGGCGGGCCACCGCCTCGCGCGGCCGGCCGGCCGGACCCGCCGCGACGAAGTCCCGTACCGCCTGTTCGTACACCGGATCCTGCTCGGTCCAGTTGGTGTGCAGCCCCGCCTCCCGTACGGACTTGAGCAGCGCGGGCTCCATCCGGGCGCCGTCCGGGGGCGCCTCCGGCGGGGTGAAACCGATGGTCGTCTGCCAGGCCTGCCAGGCCAGTTGGGCGTCCGGCGCGGGAACCCCCGCCAACTGCCGCAGCAGCGTGTCCCACCGCTCGGGACACTCGGACAGGACGGCGATCCTGGCCCGTACGTCCGCGCTGCGCTTGGTGTCGTGCGTGGTCAGTACGGTGCCGGTGGCCGGCCAGTCGCGGGCCAGCCGCGCGCAGTAGGCGTGGAAGCGCGCCGGGCTCACCGCGGGCCGCCCGGGATCGCCACCGACCTCGTTGGCGGAGAGCAGCGGCACATGGCGGTAGAACGCCGTGTCCTCCACGGCCTTGGCGCGGAGCGCGGACGACGTCTGGGCGAAACGCGCGCAGAAGGCCGCCCGGTCCGGGCCGCCGCCCAGCCTGCCGAGCGCCAGCTCCCGTACGACGTCGACGGCCGCCGCCTCCTCCGGCACGGCGAACGCCGCCTTCGCCTGGCGCGCCGCCTCCTGGTCCACCGCCGCCTCGTCGGACTCGCGGCACGGACCGCCCGCGACCGCGTAGGGCCGGTAGACGGGCACCCGTACCAGCAGCTCCCGGATCGCCGTCCGCAGCGCCCACGGCGCGTGGTCGCGCAACGCGGCGTCCTTCGCGCAGATCCGCTCCGCGATCCGGGCCAGCGCCGAGGTCTCGGCGGCCAGTTCGTCGATGACGACCTTGTACATCGCGCGCCGCACGGTCGCTTCCCAGTAGCCGCCGCGGTCACCCGCGGGGCCGGTGAACTCCCGGAAACGGTGGGCCAGTTCGTCGGCGCCGACCGGATCGACGAACAGACCGTCGATGTGGTGCAGCGCGTCGTACCCCGTCGTCCCGGCCACCGGCCAGTCCGCGGGCAGCGGCTCGTCACCGGTGAGGATCTTCTCCACCACCGTCCAGCAGGCCCCGCCCGTCGCCTCGTTGAGCCGCCGCAGATACTCCTCCGGGTCGGCGAGACCGTCCGGATGGTCGACCCGCAGACCGTCCACGACCCCGTCCCGTACGAGTTCGAGGATCTTGGCGTGGGTCGCGGCGAAGACCTCCGGGTCCTCCACCCGTACGCCGATCAGCTCGGAAATGGTGAAGAAACGGCGGTAGTTGAGCTCGGTGCGGCCCAGCCGCCACCACGCGGGCCGGTAGTGCTGGGCGTCCAGGAGCGCGGGCAGCGGCAGCTCCTGCGTGCCGGCGGCGAGCGGGAAACGCTGGTCGCCGTGGTGCAACATGCCGTCCGCGACGCGCAGTTCGCCGAGCTCACCGCCCACCGGCCCCGGCAGCACGGGCAGCAGCAGCTTCCCGCCGCCCGCCTCCCAGTCGATGTCGAACCACCGGGCGTACGGGGACGCCGGGCCCTCCCGCAGCACCTCCCACAGGGCCTTGTTCTCCCGCGGCGCGGCCGCCATGTGATTGGGCACGATGTCGAGAACGATCCCGAGCCCGTACTCGTGTGCCCGGTGGGCCAGCTGCCGCAGTCCCTCCTCGCCGCCGAGCTCGGCGCGCACGCGGGAGTGGTCGACGACGTCGTATCCGTGGGTCGAGCCCGGCACGGCCTCCAGCACCGGCGACAGATGCAGATGCGAGACCCCGAGCGCGGCCACGTACGGCACCGCCTTGGCGGCCTTTGCGAAGGGGAAGTCCGGCTGGAGCTGGAGCCGGTAGGTGGCAGAGGGCGTCATGCGAACGTACGTACCCCGCTCAGCGGCTTCTGTGTCATCCGGTCATGCATTCGGCAGCCGACGGGCCACGGGAGCGGCCACGACACGAGCGACATCGTGCCAGACCGGACCGGACGGGGCGGGACCGGGGCCGCCGGTACTCCGGCCCCGGTCCGTTCCCGTCGCGGCCCGCCCCCCGGCCCCCGCGCGCCGTGCCCCGGCCCACCCCGCCCCCGCCTACACGGACCGCATCAGCACCGTCATGCTGCGGCCGATCATCGTGATCCGCTCGCCCGCGTCCACCTTCGGACCGTCGCCCGGTGGCACTCCCTCCGGACGCGACGTGTCCACGACGATCCGCCACTGGCTGCCGTGGTCCACGGGCACGGCGAATTCCAGCGTCTCCGCGCTCGCGTTGAACATCAGCAGGAACGAGTCGTCGGAGATCCGCTCGCCGCGCGGCCCCGGCTCCGAGATGGCCTGCCCGTTCAGGAAGACCGACATGGCCTTCGCGTCGGTCGCCTGCCAGTCGCCCTGGATCATCTCTTCACCCTCAGGGGTGAACCAGGAGATGTCCGACAGCTCGTCGTGCGTTCCCTCCACCGGCCGGCCGTGGAAGAACCGCCGCCGGCGGAAGACCGGGTGGTCGCGCCGCAGCCAGACCATCGTCTGGGTGAAGGCGAGCAGCCCCTTGTTCTTCTCGTCGCCCTTCTCGGGCCAGTGCACCCAGGCGACCTCGTTGTCCTGGCAGTACGCGTTGTTGTTGCCGCCCTGGGTCCGGCCGAACTCGTCGCCGTGACTGAGCATCGGCACGCCCTGGGACAGCATCAGCGTCGCGATGAAGTTGCGCACCTGGCGGTCGCGCAGCTCCCGCACCTCCGGGTCGGAGGTCTCTCCCTCCACCCCGCAGTTCCAGGAGCGGTTGTGGCTCTCGCCGTCCCTGTTGCCCTCGCCGTTCGCCTCGTTGTGCTTGTCGTTGTAGGCGACCAGGTCGTGCAGGGTGAACCCGTCGTGGCAGGTGGTGAAGTTGATGGACGCCAGCGGGCGACGCCCGTCGTCCTGGTACAGGTCCGAGGAGCCGGTGAGCCGGGACGCGAACTCCGCCAGGGTGCGCGGCTCGCCCCGCCACAGATCGCGGACCGTGTCGCGGTACTTGCCGTTCCACTCGGTCCACAGCGGCGGGAAGTTCCCCACCTGATAGCCGCCCTCGCCCACGTCCCACGGCTCGGCGATCAGCTTCACCTGACTGACCACCGGGTCCTGCTGGACCAGGTCGAAGAACGACGACAGCCGGTCCACCTCGTGGAACTGGCGGGCCAGCGTGGCGGCGAGGTCGAAGCGGAAGCCGTCGACATGCATCTCCTCCACCCAGTAACGCAGCGAGTCCATGATCAGCTGGAGCACGTGCGGACTGCGCATCAGGAGCGAGTTCCCGGTGCCGGTGGTGTCCGTGTAGTAACGCGGGTTGTCGGCGCCGAGACGGTAGTAGGAGGCGTTGTCGAGGCCCCTGAAGGAGAGCGTCGGGCCCAGATGGTTGCCCTCGGCCGTGTGGTTGTAGACGACATCGAGGATGACCTCGATGCCCGCCTCGTGCAGCGCCTTGACCGCCTGCTTGAACTCCAGCACCTGCTCGCCCCGGTCTCCCCAGGAGGCGTAGGTGTTGTGCGGGGCGAAGAAGCCGATGGTGTTGTAGCCCCAGTAGTTGTTGAGGCCGGCGTCCACCAGCCGGTGGTCGTTGACGAACTGGTGCACCGGCATCAGTTCGAGCGCGGTGACGCCCAGCTCGGTGAGGTGTTCGATCACCGCCGGATGGGCGAGCCCCGCGTACGTACCGCGCAGCTCCTCGGGCAGTTCCGGATGCAGCATCGTCAGGCCCTTCACATGGGCCTCGTAGATGACGGTGCGGTGGTAGTCGGTCCGCGGACGGCGGTCGTCGCCCCAGTCGAAGTACGGGTTGACCACGACGGCCGTCATCGTGTGCGGCGCCGAGTCCATGTCGTTGCGCGAGTCCGGCTTGCCGAAGTGGTAGCCGTACACCGACTCGTTCCAGTCGATGCTCCCGCTGATCGCGCGGGCGTACGGGTCCAGGAGCAGCTTCGCCGAGTTGCAGCGCTGCCCGTTCTCGGGCGCGTACGGCCCGTGGACCCGGAAGCCGTACCGCTGGCCGGGCATGATGCCCGGCAGATAGGCGTGCCGGACGAAGGCGTCTGTCTCGCGGAGCTCCACCGCCGTTTCTGAACCGTCGTCGTGCAGAAGGCACAACTCGATCCGGTGCGCGGCCTCTGAGTAGACCGCGAAGTTGGTTCCGGCGCCGTCGTACGTGGCGCCGAGGGGATACGTCTGTCCCGGCCAGACCTGCATAGATATGACTCTTCCACTTCTGATCCGGGTGCTGGGGCTTTCTCTCGATCAGATACTCCCCGAAAGACGCGCAACCTCCTAGGAGGCCCGTTCGGAAGCCGGGCCGGAAGCAGTCGGACGAACCGGTGGGTCAACTTCGGGTTCCGGGGGCACCACCCCGTTGCAGGACCGTGTCCTGACGTGGCATATGGCCGGATTCGGACCATACGCCGCCCCTCGTTCGACCCCCCGTCACCAGGCGCAATCCCTATGAATCATCCCACTCCGGCCGAGATCGGCACACAGAACGCCCGCGCCCGCCACAGGAGTTGAGAAACGAGCCTGCGCATCCGGCTGCACCTCCTCCCCTTCGCGCAGTACCCTTCCTTGATCGTTGAAAGGGGAGGGAAGGCGGTGCGCGGGTGAGCTCGGGAGGGCTGGAGCTACCCCCAGGTGACCCAGGTCACGAGGGGGTTTCCGGCGACATCCCGCCCGGAGCGGTCTCCCTCGCACGGCCGATGGAGATCGGGGCGGAACTGGACTGGGGCCCGGAGGCCTGGACCGAGGTGCGTACGCGCGCCCAGCGGGCCGGCCGGGCCTATATCTGGCTGAATCTGGTCGAACAACGGCTCCGTGCCGTCGTGTCGGCGATCCTCAAACCCATCTACGAGCCGGTGCACGGCGACGACTGGGTGGTCGCCGCCGCCGGACCGGCGGGGCAGGAGTGGGTGCAGCGCGCCGTCGCTGTCCGAGAGGTCTCCCGCCGCAAGGGCTATCTGCTCGACCCGGCCGACGACAACGTCCTCAGCTTCCTCACGCTCCCGCAGCTGCGGGAGCTGATGGTCCAGCACTGGCCGGGCTTCCAGCCGTACTTCGACGACCGCCGCGACGTGGAGCTGGCCCTCGACGAGCTGGAGGTCGCCCGCAACGTCGTCTCCCGCAACCGCGCCCTGTCCGAGGCCGTGCTCGCGCAGGCCGAGCGGGCGTCGGCGCGGCTGCTGGAGATCCTGGGCAGCGGGACGGCCGTGCCGTCCGCAGAACGGCTCAGGGTGGACGCCGTGGAGGACCTCGTCGGCGACCGGTACGCGGACGTGGTCTCCGTCCACCCCGACCGGGTCCGGCTCCAGCGGCAGATCCCCGCCGAAGACCTCTTCGGCGGCGCGCGGCGCCTCGACGCGGTCGGGATAGGCCTGAACCTCCTCGTACAGAACTTCTCCGGCCGGCGCCTCGTACGGCTCGCCGAGTCCGGCTGCCGGATACGGCTGCTCTTCCTCAATCCGGCCAGCAGCTCCGTCAAGCGCCGCGAGCGCGAACTGGGGCTCAAGAAGGGCGAGCTGAGCCGCTCCGTGGAGATGAACATCCTCCATATGCGGCGGGTGCGCTCCCGGCTCCGCGACCCGGACGCCTTCGAGATCCATGTCTTCGACGAGACCCCGCGCTTCACCGCGTATCTGGTCGACGGGGACGGCCCGGACGGGCTCGCGGTCGTGCAGTCGTACCTGAGACGGGCGCGCGGCATGGAGGCGCCGGTGCTCGTCCTGCGGGGCGCCGGGCGCGATGTGGTGCGGGTCGGCCAGGACACGGAGCACGGGCTGTTCCAGACGTACCGCGAGGAGTTCGAGTCGGTGTGGGCCGACTCGCGCCCGGTCTCCTGACGCCGCCCGCACGCGGCTGACGTGCTGAAGCCGCGTCAAGGCTCCGCCCGGCGTTGTCAGTGCCGCGTGCGAAGGTGAATGTCGAACGGGGAGAAGCGTGAGGGAGGACCGGGATGGGCTGGCACGGGGAGCCGTTGGTCGGATTCGATCTGGAGACGACCGGTACGGAGCCGCTGGAGGCGCGCATCGTGACCGCCGCGGTGATCGCGGTGCGGGACGGCGTGGTGGAGGAGCGGCGGGACTGGCTGGCCGATCCGGGCATCCGGATCCCGGAGCAGGCGTCGGCGATCCACGGGGTCACCAGCGAGCGGGCGTCGGCGGAGGGACGCCCCGCGCGTGAGGTGGCGGACGAGATCGCGGCGGCGCTGACGGGGTACTGGACGCGGGGCGTCCCGGTCGTGGCGTACAACGCGTCGTTCGATCTGACGCTGCTCGCGGCGGAGTTGGCGCGGCACGGGCTGCCGTCGCTGAACGACCGGGTGGGCGGCGGGCCGATCGGTCCGGTGATCGATCCGTACACGATCGACCGCGCCGTCGACAAGTACCGCCGGGGCAAGCGGAATCTGGAGGCGGTCTGCACCGAGTACGGGGTGGTGCTGGGCAGCGCGCACAACGCGGGGGCGGACGCGCTGGCCGCGGTGCGGGTGGCGACCGCGATAGCGGGCCGCCACCGCCAGGTCGCGTCCCTGACGGCGGCGGCGCTGCACGAGCGGCAGATCGCCTGGTACGCGGAGTGGGCGGCCGACTTCCAGAGCTTCCTGCGCCGCAAGGGCAACGCGGACGCGGTGGTGGACGCGGACTGGCCGCTGCGCGAGTTGGTGCCGGCGGCGGGCTGAGCGCGCGATCTCCAGCCTCACCGGCGTTTGGGGGCACGGCCGGGGGCCGTACGGGGTCCGGGGCGGAGCCCCGGTTGTGGGAAGGGGCGGGTAGGGGAACAGGCCCCGCGCAGCGGCCCCCGCACCCGCACGACCCATCAGAAGGGATGCCACCGCACCTCGGGGTCACCGTCCCGCAGCGACGCGACCCTCCGGCGGAACTCCGCCAGCGCCTTCGGGTTCGTCGGGGCGTGCTGGGCGACCCACGCGCAGCTCGCCGTCTCGCGGGCCCCTCGCAGCACGGCGCAGCCGGACCAGTCGCGTACGTCCCAGCCGTAGGCGGCCGTGAAGTTGTCGTACGCCTCCGGGGGCATGCCGTAACGGTCGCGGGAGAGCGCCATCACCACCAGGTCGTGCTCGCGCAGATCGGTGGAGAAGGTCTCGAGATCGACCAGGACCGGTCCGTCCGGGCCGACATGGACGTTGCGGGGGAGCGCGTCGCCATGGATCGGGCCGGGCGTGAGGTGCGGGGTGAGCGCCGCAGCGGCGGCGGCGAAGCCGTCCCTGCGCTCGCGCAGATAGCCGGCGTCGGCCGGGTCGATCGTGTCGCCGGCGATCCGCAGCCACCGCTCCACGCCGCCGAGCAGTTCCCTGCGCGGCAGTTCGAAGGGCGGCGCGGGCAGGGCGTGGACGAGCCGGAGCAGCTCCGCCAGGTCGGCGGGGCCCGCGGGCCGTACGGCATCGGGCAGCCGCCGCCAGAGGGTCACCGGGTGGCCGTCCACGGTACGGGCCTTGGGCTCAGCCGCCCGGACCGCCGGGACGCCGCTCTCCGCTAGCCAGTCCGCGACGGCCAGTTCACGCTCGGCGCGCGCCAGCAGCTCCGGGGCCTCGGCCAGGCTCCGGCCGACCTTGACGACCAGGTCGCCGACGCCGAACACGGCGTTCTCGCCGAGCGCGAGCAGTTCGGCGTCGGACGCCGGCCGGTCTCCCCGGACGTGCCCCGGCCCGTGCGGCAGCTCCGTGGCGTCCAGTACGGCGCGCGCCCGTGCCTCGTCCATCGGAACTCTCCCGTCACTCCGCCGACCCTGCGGACTCCCCAGGCTCCCCGGACTCCCCGGCGAGATCGGCCCCCAGTCTCGCATTCACGCAGGTTGGCTTGACGAACTCCTCGCTCGTCAGCACGATGACGGGGGCCGCCAGGGCGGCCATCCCCCACGAAAGCCGCCCGAAGGAGCCGAATTCGTGACACTGGCGACCGCAAAGGCGCGGTCAGGCAAGGACACGCCGGGGGAGGGGCGGCCACGGGAGAAAGTGGTCGACCGGGGCGCCTGGTTCCTGGTGCTGCCGGCCCTCATACCCATCCTGGTGCTCAGCGTCGGCCCCCTGCTCTACGGCATCACCCTCGCCTTCACCGACGCGCAGTCCGGCCGCACCGAGCCCACCGAGTGGATCGGGACGCTGAACTTCCAGGACCTGTACCACGACACGCTCTTCTGGGAGTCGTTCCGGATCGGTCTGGTGTGGGCGGTCGGCGTGACCGTCCCGCAGTTCGTGCTCGCGCTCGGCCTCGCCCTGCTGCTGAACCAGCGGCTTCGGTTCCGCTGGCTCGCCAGGGCCCTCGCGATCATCCCCTGGGCCATGCCCGAGGTCGTCGTCGGCATCATGTGGCGCCTCGTCTACAACGCGGACGCCGGAATCCTCAACGAGACGATCCGCGACTTCGGCCTCGGTGACGGCCGCGACTGGCTCACCGGCCTTGCCACCGCCCTGCCCGCCGTGATCGTCGTGGGGATCTGGGCGGGCATGCCGCAGACCACTGTCGCGCTGCTCGCCGGACTCCAGAACACCCCGGACGAGCTGCACGAGGCGGCGGCGCTGGACGGCGCGGGCGCCTGGCGCCGGTTCCGCACCGTCACCTGGCCCGCGCTCAGGCCCGTCGCCCTCGCCATCACCGCGCTCAACTTCATCTGGAACTTCAATTCCTTCGCCCTGGTCTACGTCCTGACCAACGGCGGCCCCGGCGGCCGTACCCGACTGCCCATGCTCTTCGCTTACGAAGAGGGCTTCCGCTACGGCCAGTTCGGCTACGCGGCCGCCATGGGCTGCGTCATGGTCGCCGTGATCTCGGTGCTTCTCGCCTTCTACCTGGTCGGACGCATCAAGGCAGGGGAGGAGAAATGAGTCTGCGCACCAGCGGGCCCGCCCGCGCCGGGCAGTATCTGGCGCTCCTGTGCTACCTGGTCTTTCTCGGCTTCCCGTTCCTGTGGCTGATCTCCACCGCCTTCAAACCGGCGCGTGAGCTGGGCAGTCTGCACCCCACCTGGATCCCCGACAGCCCGACCCTGGAGAACTTCCGGCAGGCGTTCGACGAGCAGCCGCTGCTCAGGGCAGCCGGCAACAGCCTCACCGTCGCGCTCTCCGCCGCGCTGATCGCCGTGGTCATCGCGACGCCGATGGCCTATGTGATGGCCCGGCAGCGCGGCAGGCTCGCCACGGTGGCGACCGGGTGGGTGGTGGTGAGCCAGGCGTTCCCGTTCGTCCTGGTGATCATCCCGCTCTTCCTGGTGCTCAAGAACCTCCATCTGATCAACTCCCTCTTCGGGCTGGTCATGGTGTACGTGGTGTGGTCCCTGCCGTTCGCGCTCTGGATGCTGGTCGGGTACGTACGGGCCGTACCGGCCGAATTGGAGGAGGCCGCGGCGGTCGACGGCGCGGGCCGGCTCCGTACGCTCGTCTCGGTCACGGCCCCGCTGCTCGCGCCGGGCATCGTCGCCACCGCGATGTTCGCGTTCATCACGGCGTGGAACGAGTTCTTCTTCGCCCTTGTCCTGCTCAAGACCCCGGAGAAACAGACGCTGCCGGTGATCCTCACCCACTTCCTCGGCGCCGAGGGCGTCGCCGACCTCGGCCCGCTCGCGGCGGCGGCGTTCCTCGCGACGATCCCCTCACTCGTCATCTTCGCGGTCATCCAACGACGGATCACGGGCGGCATGCTCGCCGGGGCGGTGAAGACCTGATGCGTACGAGGACCCCGATACGCGCGAGAACGCGGCTGGTGGCCGCCGCCGCCACCCTCGGCCTGCTGCTCACCGGCTGCTCCGGCTCCGGCGACGGCGATTCGGCGGACGGCCGGATCACCCTGCGCTTCCAGTCGCTCGCCTGGCAGGACGAGTCGGTCGCCGTCAACAAGGCGCTGGTGAAGGAGTGGAACGCCGCCCATCCCGAGGTGAACGTCGAGTACGTGCAGGGCAGTTGGGACAGCGTCCACGACCAGCTCCTCACCTCCTTCGAGGGCGGCGAGGCGCCCGACATCATCCATGACGCCTCCGACGACCTCGCCGACTTCGCGTACGGCGGCTATCTCGCCGATCTCGACGGGCTGCTGCCCGACCGGCTGAAGCGGGACATCCCGGAGCGCAGCTGGCAGACCACGGCCTTCGGCGACGGGCTGTACGGCGTGCCGTTCCTCCAGGAGCCGCGCGTGCTGATCGCCAACAAGAAGATCCTCGAAGCCTCCGGCGTCCGGATCCCGACCGTCGAGAAGCCCTGGACCTGGGCGGAGTTCAGGTCCGCCGCCAGGGAACTGACGGCGGGCGAGGGGCGGGAACCGGCGGCGGGGCAGGCGGAGTACGGGGTGGCCTGGCCGCTCAAGGACCCGGTCTCCGCGACGCTCAACCTCAGCCGGTCCACCGGTGGGCAGCTCTTCCACCGGGGCAAGGACGACAAGGTGACGATCAAGTACACGGAGGCCGACGCCGAGGTCCCCGCCGTCATCCGCGACCAGGTCAACACGGACGGCAGCGCCTCGGGCGCCACGCTCGGCATGGGCGGTTCGGACACACTGCCGGGGTTCTTCGCGGGGAGGTACGCGATGGTGCCGCTCGGGTTCTCGTACCGTCAGCAGATCATCCAGCAGGCGCCGAAGGGCTTCGAGTGGACGGTGCTGCCGTCGCCCGCCGGTGCCGACGGCGCGACGCAGGGGGTCAGCCCGCAGACCCTGTCGGTCTCCGAGGACACGCGGCACAAGGAAGAGGCCGTCGCCTTCATCGACTTCCTGCTCCAGCCTTCGAGCATGGTCCGTCTCGCGCGGGGCGACTGGATGCTCCCGACGGGTACGGCGGCGCTCGCCGACCCGTCCCTGCACACGGAGAAGGACGGCTGGTCGACCGGTGCGGCGCTCGCGCGCGAGCTGCGGCCTGCGCCCGCCCAGTCGGTGCGCGGCTATCCGGAGTGGAAGGACAAGGTCGCGACCCCGGCGCTCCAGGAGTACTACAGCGGCGCGATCGACCGCGCCGAGCTGGAGAAACGGCTGGTGAAGGACGGCAATCTGGTGCTGGCCCGCTATCAGCGCTGAGGGGGGCCGCCGTCCGACTCCAGACGGGCGGCGCGGTCCTGGAGATAGCGCTGCTCGGGAAGGCTGGTGGTGAGCCGCGCCGCCGTACGGTAGTCGGCGAGCGCGGACTCGCGGTCGCCGGCCCGCTCCAGCAGATGGGCCCGGACCGCGTACAGGCGGTGGTACCCCGTCAACCGTCCGTCGGAGCCGAGCGGTTCGAGCAGGGCGAGTCCGGCGCGCGGGCCGGAGACCATCGACACGGCGACGGCGTGGTTGAGCGTGACCACCGGATTGGGCGCCAGCGCTTCGAGCAGCTGGTAGAGGGCGACGATCTGCTGCCAGTCGGTGTCCTCGGCGCGTACGGCCTCCGCGTGTACGGCGGCGATCGCCGCCTGCACCTGGTACGGCCCGAGTTCGGCGTGCGTCAGGGTGTCCGAGATCAGTGCGACGCCCTCGTCGATGGAGGCCCGGTCCCACAGCGCGCGGTCCTGCTCGGCGAGCGGGACGAGGGAGCCGTCCGGCCGGGTGCGTGCCGAGCGTCGGGCATCGGTGAGCAGCATCAGCGCGAGGAGCCCGGCGGTCTCACCGGCCATGGCGCCGTCGGAGCGGTGGCCGTCTTCGGCGGTCCCGGTGCTCGCGGGGTCCCCGCCCGGCAGCAGCCGGCGTACGGTCCTGGTCAGCCGGATCGCCTCGCCTGTGAGCTCGCCCCGGCGCAACTCCGGGCCCGAGGTGGCGGTGTAGCCCTCGTTGAAGATCAGGTACAGCACGTGCAGCACCGAGCGCTGCCGGTCGGGCAGTTCGTCGGGCGGCGGCATCCGGAACCGCGCGCCCGCCGCCTTGACGCGCTGTTTGGCACGGCTGACGCGCTGGGCCATCGTCGCCTCGGGGACCAGGAAGGCGTGCGCGATCTCCGCCGTGGTCAGCCCGCCGACCGCGCGCAGCGTGAGCGCGATGCGGGACGGCGGGGTGAGAGCGGGATGGCAGCAGAGGAAGAGCAGGGTGAGTGTGTCGTCCTCGTGCGCCGGCTCGTCGGCGGCGGGCGCGTACCACTCGTCCGCCGGAGTCAGCGCGGCGATCGTCTCCTCCCGCCGCCGGTCGGCCGCCTCGCTGCGGACGCGGTCGGTCAGTCTGCGCGACGCGACGGTGACCAGCCAGCCGTCGGGGCTGTCCGGCACACCGTCCCGGGGCCACTGGACGGTGGCGGCGAGCAGCGCCTCCTGGACCGCGTCCTCGGCGGCCTCGAAGTCGTCGTGGCGGCGTGCGAGCGCGGCGAGGACGCGCGGCGCCAGCCGGCGCAGCAGATCCTCGACGCGCTCGCCGTCCCGCCCGTACCCGCCGCCCGTCACATCTCCTGGCCGGAGGTGTCCATGATCGGGCGTACCTCGACGGCGGCGAACCGCGCGTCCGGGAAGCGTGCCGCGATCTCGGTGGCCCGCTCCGGGCTGTCGCAGTCGACCACGAAATAGCCGGCCAGCTGCTCCTTGGCCTCGATGTAGGGCCCGTCGGTGACGGCGGGGAGACCGTCAGTTACGCGTACGGACTTCGTGTTCACCGGGTCGGCCAGCGCCGTGCCGCTGATCAGTTCGCCGGACGCGGTGATCTCCCGCCACAGTTCGTCCGCCTGCCCGCTCATCCCGGCCCGCTCCTCGTCCGACATCGCGAGTGCCTCGCGGGTACGGAGGAAGGCCGGATGCCCCCAGCTCTTCGGGTTGCTGTAGATCATGATCAGGTACTTCATCTCGACTCCCTGCGCTCCGGACGTACGGTACGGCCCCGCTCGCGGACCACCGCTCAGCCCGTACCGGCGAGCCCGACGACATTGCCCTCCGGGTCGGCGAAGTGCCCGACCACGAGGGTGCCGGGGGCGGGGTGCTCGGGCTCGGGGCCCATCCGGCGGGTTCCGCCGAGGCGTTCGGCCTCCTGGAGGGCGGCTTCCACGTCGGGCACCCCGATGTAGAAGAGGACACGCGGCTCAAAGCCCGCGCCACCTGCGACCCCGCCGTTGATGCCGGACGCGCCGTCACCCGGCACGGGATTCGCGCCGCCGTGCACGAAGCCGTACTCGCCGGGCCGCGACACCGCGGGGGTGCTCGCGTCCCCCAGGTCGAAGTCCCACCCGAACAGCTCTCCGTAGAAGGCGCGCAGTCTGGCGGGGTCGGCGCCGACGATCTCGAAATGCACCACTGGCAGTCCCATGACCGCTCCTCTCCTCGTACCGCGTACGTCCCTGGTGGACGTCTTACAGCGAGGTCGGAGCCGGCGGACGGATCTCTACACGGATCCGCGTCCCACCGGGAGGAAATCGCCGGGCCTCCGTCCGACATAGACGAGACGTATCGTCTCGCTTCTGGTACGGTGAGTTCATGACCTCACGACAGCGCGCCCATATCGCCATGTTCTCCATCGCCGCCCACGGGCACGTGAACCCCAGCCTCGAAGTCATCAGGGAACTCGTCGCCCGCGGGCACCGCGTCAGTTACGCGATCCCGGCCTCGTTCGCGGAGAAGGTCGCCGAGACCGGGGCGGAGCCGGTCATCTACACCTCCACGCTGCCGACCGAGGACGACCCCGACGCCTGGGGCACCGAGCTGGTCGACAATCTGGAGCCCTTCCTCGCCGACGCGGTGCAGGCGCTGCCCCAGTTGGCCGGGGCCTTCGAGAACGACCGGCCCGACCTCGTCATCAGCGACATCACGTCGTACCCCGCGCCGATCCTGGCCCATCGGTGGGGCGTCCCGTATCTCCAGCTCTCGCCGAATCTGGTCGCCTGGGAGGGCTACTACGAGGAGGTCGGCTCCGCCCAGAACGCCCAGCTCGCCGAGTCGGAGCGCGGGCGGGCCTACCGCGCCCGCTTCCAGACGTGGCTGGACGAGAGCGGGACCGGCTTCGACCAGGACCGGTTCGTCGCGCATCCCGATCGTTCGATCGTGCTGATCCCCAAGGCACTTCAGCCCTTCGCCGACCGGGTGGACGAGTCGGTCTACACCTTCGTCGGCGCGTGCCAGGGGGAGCGGGCCGACCAGGGGGAGTGGGAGCGGCCGGCCGGGGCCGGGAAGGTCCTGCTGGTGTCGCTCGGCTCGGCGAACACCAAGCAGCCCGCCTTCTACCGTGCCTGCGTCGAGGCGTTCGGCGACCTGCCCGGCTGGCATGTCGTGCTCCAGATCGGCAAGTTCGTGGACCCGTCCGAACTGGGGGAGGTCCCCGGGAACATCGAGGTGCACTCCTGGGTGCCGCAACTCGCCGTCCTCAAGAAGGCCGACGCGTTCATCACCCACGCGGGCGCGGGCGGCAGCCAGGAGGGGCTCGCCACCGCCACGCCGATGGTCGCCGTACCGCTCGCTGTCGACCAGTTCGGCAACGCCGACATGCTCGTCCAACTCGGCGTCGCCCGGCGGCTGTCCATGGAGGAGGTGACTGCCGAGGCGCTGCGGGAGGCGGTCACGGCGCTGGCGGCGGACCCCGAGGTCGCCCGCAGGGGTGAGGAGATCAGGCAGGACATGGCGAAGGAGGGCGGCTCGCGACAGGCGGCCGACATCATCGAGGACGCGCTGCCGGTGCGTACCGCCTGACGCGCCTCGGGCGCGCGGCACGACGCCGTACGCCCGGCCGGTGGAGGCCGGCCGGGCGTACGGCGCGTGCGGTCCGCGACAGGTGACGGCCCGTCAGGCCCGTACGGGATCGGGCTGTTCGCCGGCCTTCCCGTACGGGGCACCCGCACCCGCGGCGCCAACGGCGGGGTCGGTCTCGTCGTGTGTCAGGTCCGGCAGCCACCGCAGCCACCTGGGGAAGTACCAGTTGCGCTCGTCCAGCAGCGCCATGATCGCCGGAAGCAGTATGCCCCGGATGATCGTCGCGTCGATCAGCACCGCAGCCGCCAGGCCGACGCCCATCTGCTTCATCGACTGCATCGACAGCGTCCCGAAGATGGCGAACACGGCGACCATGATCACTGCGGCGCTCGTCACCACGCCCGCCGTGGTCACCACCCCGTGGGTGATCGCCTCCCGGGTCGTACGGCCCTGCGACCGGGCCTCGCGGATCCGGGAGACCACGAAGACGTGGTAGTCCATCGACAGCCCGAAAAGGATCACGAAGAGGAACAGCGGTAGCCAGGAGATGATCGCCCCGACGCCTTCGGCGCCGACCAGCGACGCGCCCCAGCCGTGCTGGAAGACGATGGTCAGGATGCCGTAGGCGGCGCCGACCGACAGCAGGTTCAGCACGATCGACGTCACCGCGATCGTCAGTGATCTGAAGCAGAGCAGCATCAGTACGAAGGCGAAGATCACGACGAAGGCGAAGACGGGTGCCACGGCGCCGACGAGCTGGTCGTTGAAGTCCTTCGACCCGGCGACCTGGCCGGAGACCGGCGCCTCGACGCCGTCGACCGTGCCGAGCGTGTCGGGCCGCACCGTGTCCCGCAGCAGCTCCAGGCTCTTCTCGGCCCGGTCCTGGTCCGAGCCGCCGACCAGCGGCACCTCGATGATCGCGATGTTCTGCGCGTCGTGCGTGACGATCTCGACGGGCCCCTCCGAGGCGCCCGAACTCACCGCCCGCGTACGGAAGTCGGCGAGTGCCTGCCGTACCGGCGCGGCGTTGATGTCGTCCGCACGCACCACGACCTCCGCCGGGTCGGCGCCTCCCGGGAAGGCCGCGTTGACCCGCTCGTACGTCTGCACGATGGGCAGCGAGTCCCCGAACTCCTGGTCCAGCGTGAAGTTCTGGGTCTGCATGCCCACCGCGGGCAGGGCGATCGCGACGAGCGCGCCCGCGGCGACCACCAGCGCGGTCTTCGGCCGGCGCAGTACGCGGCCGAGCACCGCGCGCCAGAACCGGCTCTCACCCGTGCCGCCGGTGCCCGCGCCCCCGGCCGCGGCCACGCGCTGCTTCTTCGACTGCTTGAGCCGGTTCAGGAACGGCACCCGGCCCCGTTCCACGCGCTCGCCGAGCAGTGACAGCAGCGCGGGCAGCACGGTCACCGAACCGACCATCGCCACCGCGACCACCATCAGCGACGCGAGACCCATCGCCTTGAACTCGGCCAGCCCGGTGAAGAGCATGCCCGCCATGGCGACACAGACCGTCACGCCGGAGACGATCACGGCCCGGCCGCTCGTCGCCGCCGCGATCCGCAGCGCCGTTGCGGCGTCGCGCCCGGCCTCGCGCTCCTCGCGCTCACGCCGCAGATAGAACAGGCAGTAGTCGACGCCGACCGCCAGACCCACCAGCAGCATCACGGAGTTGGCCGTGTCGGTCATCGGCATGACATGGCTGACCACGCCCATGAGCCCCATCGTGGCCATGATGGCGGTGAGAGCGAGCGCGACCGGCAGCAGAGCCGCGACCAGGGCGCCGAACGCGATCAGCAGAATCCCCAGCGCGACCGGCACGGCGGAGATCTCCGCCTGCTTGAAGTCGTCACCGAACGCCTCGTCGAAGGTCTTGTTCATGCTGGCGCCGCCGATCTCGGCGATCCGCAGCGTCTCCTCGTGCTGTTCCGCGACGCCCTCGACGGCCTTGAGCACCGGCTCGACGCGCTCGCTCGACGTCTCGGGGTCGCCGCGGATGTTGAACCGCACCAGCGCGCTGCGCCCGTCCTTGGAGATGGTCTTCGTGTCGTACGGCGACGTGACGTCGGCGACCTCGCCCGTACGCTCGACCGCCGCCATGACCGCCGCGACCCCGGCGCGGAACTCCTTGTCGGTGGCGGACACGGACGAGTCGACGCCCTGGACGAGGACCGACTCGCTCACCGGTTCATCGAGACCCCCGTCCTCGATGATCCGCTCCGCCTGGCTGATCTCGCCGGACATCTGCTCGCTGTCCTTGACCTCGACCGTGCCCGCCGCCGAGCCGAGTCCCATGGCGAGTACGACGAACAGCACCCAGACGGTGACCGCCGTCCACCGGTGCCGCGCGCTCCAGCCGCCGGCCCGCGCCGCGATCCCGCGCGGGGCGGGCACCGTTCCCGGCCCCCGCTCCGGCGGTCCGCCGCGATCGCGTCCGTGTCCGCGTCGTTGTCTCTCTGTCGTACTCATCGCCGGTCCGTCCCCTTGGGCCCGAGAGCGGCCCTGCGCCGCTGTCCCTCTTCGAACTTAGGGTCGGATTCCGGCCTTCTCCTCCTGCCTCCCGGTGAGTCCGGATGCGCCCTGACTCCTCCTCATGGGGAGGGAGCACCCCTGACGAGCGGGATCGAGGCCCCTTACAACCAACCCGCCGCGGACGGAGGCGGAAGGCGCGGTCCGGGTTGGGTGAGGTTGGCCGATTTGGTGTGAAGAGAAGTTGTCCGCCACGTCACAGCGGTCTGAAGGTCTTGATCTGAGCGCGACAATCGGCCAGGGTTTCGAGCCAGCTCGCCGGAAGTTCTTCGTCCGGCGGGCTTTCCCCCCACAAAAGTTCACGAGGAGAAACCTCTTCATGGCAACTCATAAGCGCGCCAACCGGATGAGACTCACCGCGGCGATAATCGCGGTGGCGGCAGTGGCCGGTATCACCGCCTTCACCTCCCCCACGGCGGGGGCGGCGGTCACCCCCCTCGGCACGGTGTACGGGGCCGACGCCAAGGGCGCGGTCGCGGGCAGCTACATCGTGATGCTCGACCGGAAGGCGGACAAGAAGGACCTCGCCGCCGAGTACGGCGGGAAGCTCAACCGCACCTACGCATCCGCCATCAACGGCTTCTCGGCCAGCGGCCTTTCGGCCACCGAGGCCAAGCGCCTCGCCGCCGACCCGGCCGTCTCCAAGGTCGTGCAGAACAAGAAGTTCTCCATCGACGCCACCCAGGACAACCCGCCGTCCTGGGGCCTCGACCGGATCGACCAGACGGCCGCCGCCGGTGACAACGCCTACACCTACCCGGACGCGGGGGGTGAGGGTGTCACCGCGTACATCATCGACACCGGAGTCCGCGTCAGCCACGCCGACTTCGAGGGCCGCGCCTCGTCCGGCTTCGACGCCGTCGACAACGACGACAGCGCCGACGACGGCAACGGCCACGGCACCCACGTCGCCGGCACGGTCGCGGGCGCCGCCCACGGAGTCGCCAAGAAGGCGAAGATCGTCGCCGTCCGCGTCCTCGACGACTCGGGCAACGGCACCACCGAGCAGGTCGTCGCCGGCATCGACTGGGTCACCGCGAACCACACCGGCCCGTCCGTCGCCAACATGAGCCTCGGCGGCGGCGCCGACCCCGCCCTCGACGAGGCCGTCCGCCAGGCCATCGCCTCGGGCGTCACCTTCGGTGTCGCGGCGGGCAACGACACCAGCGACGCGGGCCAGACCTCCCCGGCCCGGGTGGAGGAAGCCATCACCGTCGCCTCCTCCACGGTGGACGACCAGCAGTCGGTCTTCTCCAACTACGGCCCGATCGTGGACATCTACGCCCCGGGCACCGACATCACGTCCACGTGGAACGGCAGCGACACCGACACGAACACCATCTCCGGCACGTCGATGGCGACCCCCCACGTCGTCGGCGCCGCGGCGCTGTACCTCGCCGGACACCCCGACGCCGCGCCGGCCGACGTCGCCACCGCCCTGACGGACGGTGCCACCCCCGACGCCCTCACCAATGCCGACCCGGGCACCCCGAACAGACTGCTGAAGGTCGTCGAGTGACCCGGGCGTGTTTCCGCTGAACACGCCCTGGGGTCCGGCTGGTCCGGAAGACAGCCCCCAGTCCCGCTGACGGCCCCTCACAGCGGACCGGCGGTCGCCGCGCTCTCCCCCACGGGGCGCGGCGGCCGTCTTCCGCATGCCGGAGCGGTATCGGCCGCCCGCCGACCTATCGTGGACCCATGACGACGACCAGATACGGGGCGCTGCTGCGCGGAATCAATGTCGGCGGGAGCCGGAAGGTCCCGATGGCCGCGCTGCGTGACGTGCTCAACGGCCTCGGCCACAGCGACGTCGTCACCTACCTCCAGAGCGGCAACGCCGTCTTCACCGACACCACCGGCGCCGACGAGTCCACGTTCGCCGCCGCGCTCGGCGACGCCATCCACGACAGGTTCGGCTTCGCCGTCGACTGTCTGGTGCGCGACGCCGCCTATCTGAAGGCCGTCGCCGACGCCTGCCCCTTCCCGGCCGCCACGCTCCAGGCCAAGCAGCTCCATGTCACCTACCTCTCCGGGTCGGCGGACCCCGGACGCTTCGCCGCGATCGACCAGGAGTCCTACCGTCCGGAGGAGTTCCGGATCGGCGACAGGGCGCTGTATCTGTACGTCCCCGACGGCCTCGGCCGCTCGAAACTGGGCGCGGCGCTGTCCAGACCCGGCCTCTACCAGGGAATGGTCGCCACCAGCCGCAACTGGAACACCGTCACGAAGCTGGTGGAGCTGACCCATGACTGAGTCGCCCGCGGTCGTCGCCGCCATCGAGACCGAACTGCACCTCCTCGACCCGGCCGTCCGCTCGTCGGCCGAGCTGATCGGGGAGGTGCTCCACCCCGAGTTCAGGGCGTTCGGCTCGTCGGGCCGGTCCTGGGACCGGCGGTCGCTCATCGCGCACCTCACCGCGCACGACGCGCCCGCGGCCCGGCCCGTCACGACGACCGGTATGCGGGGCGACGAACTCGCCCCGCACCTGGTGCTGCTGACCTTCGACACCGAGCACAAGGAGGTCTGGGCGCACCGGAGTTCCCTGTGGATGCTGACCGGTGGGCGCTGGCTCCTCTACTTCCACCAGGGCACCGTCTTCACGCCGGAGCACTCCTGACCGCGCCGGGCGCCGACCATTCGAGTGGGATCGGTCCCGCCGTGCCCGATATGTGGCTCCTGCACCGCTATAAAGGGGCCCGTCACGTTGTTCGACTGATGGGTACTCACCATGCTGAAGGCCGCCCTGCGGGTCCTCGCCGCCGCCTCTCTCGCGACCGCCGCGCTCGCCCCGACCGCCGCGTCCGCGTCCACCGCGGCCCCGGTCCCGGCGCCGAACGCCCCCGCGCTCACCCCGGTCCTCGCACCCGAACTCGACACCGCGCCCTGTGGCCCGGTCGTCGGGTACCAGGCCTGGGACTGGTGGCGTACGACGACCAACCCGCTCATCGCCGACTCCGTCAGGCGGACCGCGGCGTCCGAGCGCTGGCAGTGGCGCGACGACACCAACACCCTGTGGCGCGGCGACACCCGGGAGAACGTGCAGGACCTGTTCGACAAGGGCTTCACCCCGCGCGGCGAGGCGATGGTGCCGCTGGCCGAGTACATCGTCAAGGGCGGCGGGCAGGACAGCGCGCACGTCAGCACCAGCTGTGAGAAGTGGGTGGCCCAGAAGTTCGCCACCTACGGCGCCGCGAAGACCGGCTGGGTGTACGAGATCGACGCCCCCGGCGGCATCGACGTGAACGCCACGGCCGCCCTGAACCGCTACGAGTCCCCGTACCTGTGGAACAAGGAGATCGACTTCCCGGGCGGGATCAACGGCCGCTACATCAAGCAGGCGTGCAAGTACCACCTGATCAAGACCGACCCGAAGACCAAGGTCAACACGTACGAGAACCTGGGCTGCAAGACCAACCAGAACTTCCGTCCGCTGACGGAGCGCCTGGGGGTCCCCGCCGGACGCTAGGGTCTGCTCCCTCCCGCCCCCGGTCGCCGGACGGCCCCCCGTCCGGCGACCGGGGGCGGCATTGTCGTGGACGGTGGTGCGGAGTTACCGTTCACGGAGCGGAGAGAAGAGGGAGGTGACGGCGGTGCGAGGTACGTCCACGACGCCCGCGGCCGGCACCCCCGGGAACGGCCCCGGCGCGGACGGCATGTACTCCCGGCGCCATATCGACCTGCTGCGCGTCGCGGGCGCGCTGTGTCCGGCGTACGGCGACGCCGCCCAGCGGCACACGGCCCCACCGCGCACCGCCTTCTGACGCACCGCCCCCGACGTTCCTTCCGGGGGTGACGGCTGTCCGGCGCGCGTGTCCATTCCGCCGAGTTCCCGGACTCACCGGACAGCAGGAAGCGGTACGTCCCATGCCCCTTTCCCCTCAGCCCCTCCATCTCGCCGTCGCTCTCGACGGCGCGGGCTGGCACCCCGTCGCCTGGCGGGAGCCCGCCGCCCGCCCCGCGGAACTGTTCACCGCGCGCTACTGGACCGATCTGGTGGCCGAGGCCGAGCGCGGCCTGCTGGACTTCGTCACCTTCGAGGACTCGCTCAGCCTTCAGTCGTCCCGGCCCGACGGACCGGACGGCCGTACCGACCGAATACGGGGCCGGCTCGACGCCGTGCTGATCGCCGCCCGCGTGGCCCCTCTGACCCGGCACATCGGGCTCGTCCCCACCGCGCTCGTCACTCACACCGAGCCGTTCCATCTGTCGAAGGCGATCGCCACGCTCGACCATGTGAGCCTGGGACGGGCCGGAGTGCGGGTCAGGGTCTCCGGGCGCGCCGACGAGTTCGCGCACGTAGGACGCCGTACGGCGCCCGCCCGGCCGGTCACGGCCGCCGCGGTCCGGGAACTGTTCACCGAGGCGGGCGACTACGTCGAGGTGCTGAACAGGCTCTGGGACAGCTGGGAGGACGGCGCGGAGATCCGTGACGTCGCCTCCGGCCGCTTCATCGACCGGGCCAAGCTCCACTACATCGACTTCGAGGGCGCCGAGTTCAGCGTCAAGGGCCCCTCCATCACCCCGCGCCCGCCGCAGGGCCGGCCACCCGTCGCCGCGCTGGCGCACGACACCGTGCCGTACGAACTGGTCGCCGGCTCCGCCGAGATCGGGTTCGTCACACCCCGCGACGCCGACGACGCCCGCGCGATCGTCGCCCGGATCCGCGACGCCCAGGGGGCGGCGGGCCGCGCCGACGAGACGGTGCACGTCTTCGGCGACCTGCTCGTGTACCTGGACGACGCCCCCGGCGCCGCCGCCGAGCGCCGCGCCCGCCTCGACGAGCGGGCGGGCGAGGCGTACACGAGCGACGCCCCCGTCTTCACCGGCACCCCCACCGAGCTGGCCGACGTTCTCCAGGAGGGCCGGGAGGCCGGCCTCACCGGCTTCCGGCTGCGGCCCGCCGCACTGCCGCACGACCTGGAGCGGATCACCCGCGCTCTGGTGCCCGAACTCGGACGGCGGGGCCTCTTCCGTACGGAGTACGGGGCCGGCACCCTGCGCGGCCTGCTGGGCCTGCCCCGCCCGGCCAACCGCTACGCCACGGCCTGACCGCGCCGGGCGGCGCCCGCCACCGGACTCCACGACCCGCGACTGCCGAAGGACGCCTCTCCCATGAGCAAGCCCGTCAAGCAGATCCATCTCGCCGCCCACTTCCCCGGCGTCAACAACGCCACCGTATGGAGCGACCCGGCGGCGGGCAGCCAGATCGACTTCAGCTCCTTCACCCACTTCGCCAGGACCGCCGAACGCGCCAAGTTCGACTTCCTCTTCCTCGCGGAGGGGCTGCGGCTGCGCGAGCAGAACGGCGAGATCTACGACCTGGACGTCGTGGGACGGCCCGACACCTTCATCGTCCTGAGCGCGCTGGCCGCGGTCACCGACAAGCTGGGGCTCGCCGGCACGGTCAACTCCACCTTCAACGAACCGTACGAGGTGGCGCGACAGTTCGCCTCGCTCGACCATCTCTCGGCCGGGCGGGCCGCGTGGAACGTCGTCACCTCGTGGGACGAGTTCACCGGACAGAACTTCCGGCGCGGCGGATATCTCGAACAGGAGGACCGCTACGAGCGCGCCAAGCAGTTCCTCGCGGCCGCCTGGGAGCTGTTCGACTCCTGGCACGGGGACGAGATCGTCGCCGACAGGGAGTCCGGCCTCTTCCTGGCCCACCCGGATCCGGGCGGATTCGACCACCATGTGAGGCAGTTCGACATCAGCGGCCACTTCAACGTGCCGCGCGGACCGCAGGGGCGGCCGGTCATCTTCCAGGCGGGCGACTCCGACGAGGGAAGGGAGTTCGCGGCGTCCGCGGCCGACGCGATCTTCACGCGGCACGGCACGTTCGAGTCCGGCAAGGCCTTCTACGCCGACGTCAAGGGCCGCCTCGCCCGGTACGGCCGTTCCCCCGACGAGCTGAAGATCCTGCCCGGTGTCACCTTCGCACTCGGCGACACCGACGCCGACGCACGGGAGAAGGCGGCCGTGATCCGCCGACAGCAGGTGAGCGGACAGACCGCGATCCGGCTCCTCGAACAGCTCTGGAACCGCGATCTCAGTTCCTACGACCCCGACGGGCCACTGCCCGACCTCGATCCGGTGCCGGGCGAGAACACCGTCGCGCGGGGGCGGGCGAGCGTACGGATGCACCGCTACCCGCTCGCCACCGCCGCGCGCTGGCGAGCCCTGGCCGAGGAGAAGGATCTCTCGATCCGGGACCTCGTCATCGAGGTGACGGGCCGTCAGACCTTCATCGGCTCCCCGGCGACGGTGGCGGCGGCGCTCAACGACTTCGTACAGGCCGACGCGAGCGACGGATTCATCCTGACGCCCCATCTGACACCGGGCGGGCTGGACGAGTTCGCCGACACGGTCGTACCGCTGCTCCAGGAGCGGAGCGTGTTCCGGACCGAGTACGAGGGTGACACCCTGCGCGACCACCTGGGGCTCCGTACGCCCGTGCCCGCCGCCCACTGACAAGGAGCAACCACCGTGGCCACCACCGCCCCCACCCCGCTCGCCGTCCTCGACCTCGTGCCGGTTCCGTCCGGCTCCACCCCCGGCCAGGCCCTGCGCGACAGCATCGACCTCGCCCGGCGGACCGAACGGCTCGGATACACCCGCTACTGGTTCGCCGAGCACCACCTCAACCCCGGAGTCGCGGGCACCTCACCGGCCGTCGTGCTCGCCCTCACCGCCGCCGCCACCTCCACGATCCGGCTGGGCTCCGGAGCCGTACAACTCGGCCACCGCACCGCCCTGTCCACCGTGGAGGAGTTCGGGCTGCTCGACGCGCTGCACCCCGGCCGGTTCGACCTCGGACTCGGCCGGTCCGGCGGACGGGCGGAAGCGGCGACTCCCGCGCCGGTGCCGGAGCACGTGACGCCCGTCGTCGACGGCCGGACCCCGAACGGGCTGCGCATCCCGGCCCGGTTCTCGGTCGCCGGTCTGCTGCGCTCCCCGCGCTTCGCCCTGCACCGGAAGCTGCTCCAGCAGCCGAACGCCGAATCGCAGCCCTACGACGAGCAGATAGCCGACATCCTCGCGCTGCTGGCCGGCACCTACACCACGGGCGACGGCATCGAGGCGCACGTGGTGCCGGGGGAGGGGGCCGACCTCCAGGTGTGGATCCTCGGCAGCAGCGCGGGCATCAGCGCACAGGTGGCCGGGGCGGGCGGCCTCCGCTTCGGAGCCAACTACCACGTCAGCCCGGCGACCGTGCTGGAGGCCGCCGAGGGTTACCGGGCCGCGTTCAAGCCGTCCGCCGAGCTGGACCGGCCCTACGTCAGCGTCTCGGCGGACGTCGTCGTCGCCGAGGACGAGGCGCGCGCACGCGAGTTGGCGGCCGGCTACGGCCTGTGGGTGCGCAGCATCCGCAGGTGCGAGGGGGCGATCCCGTTCCCCACGCCCGACGAGGCCCGCGCGCACCGCTGGAGCGACGCCGACCGGGAACTGGTCGCCGACCGCACCGAAACGCAGTTCGTCGGCTCACCCGGGAGCGTCGCGGACCAACTGGAGGTCCTGCGCGACGCCACGGGGGCCGACGAACTTCTCATCACCACGATCACCCACGACCACGCGGACCGGGTCCGCAGCTACGAACTGCTGGCCGAGGAGTGGGCGCGGCGATAACGGTTCGACCGGGCGGGGCGGCCCGGTCGACCGGGCCCGTCACACCGCGCTCTCCTCCTGCGCCGTGGGGTCCACCCCCAGCTCCTCCAGCAGCCGCTCACGCAGCGTGGCGTACGCGGCGCTGCCGTGGGCGCGGGGAGCGGGCAGGTCCACCGGGATGTCGGCGCCTATGCGGCCCTTGGCGAGGACCACCACGCGGTCCGCGAGCACGATCGCCTCGTCCACGTCGTGCGTCACCAGCAGAACCGCGGGACGGTGCCGGGCGCAGAGCCGCCGCAGCAGTACATGCATCCGGATGCGGGTCAGCGCGTCCAGCGCGCCGAACGGCTCGTCCGCGAGCAGCAGTCCCGGTTCGCGTACGAGCGAACGGGCCAGCGACACACGCTGCTGCTCACCGCCCGACAGCTCGACGGGCCACGTCTTCTCCCGCCCCGCCAGGCCGACTTCGGCGAGCGCGGCCCGGCCGCGTGCCACCGGATCCGGTCCGTCGAGACCGAGGACCACATTGTCGAGCACCCGCTTCCAGGGCAGCAGCCTCGCGTCCTGGAAGACGACGGCGACCGGATCCGGGGCGCCGAGCTCGCCGGTGCCCGTCACGTCGTGGTCGAGCCCGGCGAGCGCGCGCAGGAGCGTGCTCTTGCCGGAGCCGCTGCGGCCGAGCAGCGCGACGAACTCCCCGGCGCCCAGGTCGAGATCGAGCCCGTCGAGGACGTTGCGGTCGCCGAACGAGCGGACCAGACTCCGGATCCGTACCGTCGCGGCCGGGTGGTCGGCGGTCAGCCCGCCAGCGTGCGTCGCCATGACAGCGTCCTCCGTTCGACGAGACGTACCAGCGCGTCCGAGAGGAGCCCCAGAAGCCCGTACACGACCAGGCCGACGATGATGATGTCGGTCTGCCCGTACGTCCGGGCCAGCTCCATCATGTAACCGATCCCGCTGGTCGCGTTGACCTGCTCGACCACCACCAGCGCCAGCCAGGCACCGGTCACCGCGAACCGCATGCCCAGCAGGAAACCGGGCAGCGCGCCGGGCAGCACGACATGCCGCAGGAACGCCGTACGGCTGAGCCCCACCGTCTCGGCCAGCTCCACATAGCGGTTGTCGATGGTGCGCAGCCCGTTGTGGGTGTGGATGTAGACGGGCACGAAGACGCCCAGGGCGATCGTGATGACCTTCATGGACTCGCCGATGCCGAACCAGAGGATCAGCAGCGGGATCAGCGCGAGCGACGGGATGGCGCGCTTGATCTGCACCGGGCCGTCGATGACTCCCTCGGCGATCCGGCTGAGGCCCGAGACGAGCGCCAGGAAGAGGCCCGCCAGCACGCCGAACAGCAGGCCCAGCGCGGCGCGTTGGGCAGAGGTGGCGAGGTTCGACTGGAGCCGGCCGTCCGCGATCAGATCGCCCGCCGTCGTCACGACCGTCCAGGGGGCCGAGAGATTACGGGCGTCGATGAGGCCGGTGGCGGAGCCCGCCGCCCACAGGGCGAGCAGCAGCAGGGGGCCGAGTGCCCAGCCGTACGGGACGGGCCGCCCCAGGCCGAGCCGGCGGCGCGGTCCGAGCCGCCGGACGGTGCGGGAGTCGCGGGCGGGCGGGGAGGCGGCGGCGGGTCCCGCGGCGCCGGCCGGGCCGGTGTCCGGGCCCCCGTCCGTCGCCGACCCGGCCTTGGTCAGGGTGATTTCCTCGGCTGCTCCGGTACTCATGATCCGGCTCCCGTCCCGGCCCCGGTGTCGGCGCCGGTGCCCGAGACCGCCTCGGCACCGACCTTCTCGAAGCGGCGGTCGAAGAGGATCTTCGCGTCGAACGACTCCTTGCCGGTCTCCTTGGCCAGCAGGTCGATCGTCTTCTGCTGGTCGGCGATGGCGTCCTTCCAGTCGCCCGGAATCGCCGGGTGCCCGCCGGTCTTGACCAGATACTCGCCGTCCTCGCGCGAGAGCCCCTGGTCCTTCACGTAGTAACCCTCGATCCACTCCTCGGGATGCGTGTCGATCCAGACCTCCGCCCTGGCCCAGTACGTCACGAACTCCCGTATCGCGGCGGCCTTCTGAGGGTCGCTCACCGAGGCCGTGGGCACCCAGAGATGACTGGGGTCGTCGCGCAGCCCGTGCGGGATCGTCTTGCCGCCGTCCTTGCCGTACTTCGCCGGATAGCGCTTGATGTTGACCCCGCCGAGCGGCGCCGCGTCGACCTGGCCACCGCCGAGCGCGGTGGGATAGACGTCCCCGGTGCTCGGCAGCTCGACCAGCTTCACATCGTCCTTGGTGAACCCGGCCTTGGCCAGGATGCGCAGCACGAGCGCGCCCTGGGCCTGTCCCGGGCTGTACGCGATGCGCTTGCCCCGCAGGTCGGCGAGGCTGTCGATGCCGGCGCCCGGCGCGATGCCGAGCTCGTATATCGGGTTCTTGACCGGGTCCGTGCGGAACGCCGCGGCGACCAGTTTGGTGTCGAGCCCGGTCCAGTGGGCGTGGATCGAGGGGATCTCGGCGGCCGAGCACACGTCCAGGGCGTTGGCGCGGAACGCCTCGGAGCACTGCGGACCGCCGCTGAGGTTCGCCCACTTGACCTTGAAGGGGAGCTTGTCGATCTGGCCGGAGAGCTTGAGCGCCACCTCGATCTCCGGACTCCCGATGGTGATCTCGGTGTCCGGATCCACCGTCTTCGGAATCTCGACGGCCGAGAGGTCCTTCGAGGAGGCGGTGGTGGCGGCGGAGTTGTCGGCGCAGCCGGTGAGCAGGACCGGGCCGATCAGTACGGAGGCGAGCAGGACAGCACGGAGTGCTCTGGGCATGTCTGTTCCCGGGTTCTCTGTAGCGCTGGGGTCGTCACGGAACGAGGTCGTGAGGTCCGCTACAGAGGGCGGTCGCGACGCGCATGAAATCGACGGCGCGTCGTCTGCTCAACCGCTGGGATCTGGACATGTTCGCGAAGCTAGCGGCGGTACGAAGCCATGGGCAAGGGGCCCGGTCCGGATGTGCGATACGGCAACAATGGCTTCGTACCGCCGCTATACGCCTGACACAGTAGGTGTGACGCAACAGGACAAAGGGATCCTTCAGTTCACGGTGACCGGGACCCTGATCATCGCGTCGAAGAGGTAGCCCTGCGTGTTCGGCACCGAGCGCTCGGGCTGGGTGTTCCCGGCCATGTCGGTGGCCCGTGCCAGGAGATGCGTCCGCCCCGTGGTGTGCGGGCGCCACGGGGCGGACCACCGGACCCAGTTGTTGCGCAGCGGGGTGTCCCGGAGCTGTGCGCGCTGCCAGCGGATGCCACCGTCGGTGCTGAACTCGACGTGCCGCACCGGCGCGTGGGCCGACCACGCGCGGCCGGTCAGCCGGTGGGTGCGCCCGGCGGCAAGCACCGTGTCGGGCGCGAGTTCGAAGCCGGACTTTATGGTCTGCCGGGTCAGCGGCGCACTGCCGCCGGGCGGGTACGACGGGCCGAACAGCCGGTAGAAGTCGGTGTTCCAGGGCGAACTCAGCGGCTCGGCGCTCACCTCGATGTCGCCGACCCACTTGATGGAGGCGATCCCCACCCAGGACGGCACGACGACCCGGACCGGATACCCGTGGTCGTACGGCAGCGGCTCACCGTTCATCTCGTACGCGAGGATCACGTCGTCCAGCGCCTTCGCCACCGGCAGCGGGCGGCGCACCCGGCCCAGGTTCACGCCCTCCGTGACGTAGTCGGCGTCGAGTCCGCTGGGCATCACGTCGACCGCGTGCGCGCCGATCCCGGCGTGCCGCAGCACGTCGGAGAGCCGTACGCCGCGCCAGCGGGCCACGCCGATCGCGCCGAGCGTCCAGGCCGTGCCGGTGGCGGCGTCGCCCTGCTGGGAGGTGTAGTAGCTGCGCCCGTTGCCCGCGCACTCGATGGCCACGTCGCGGGTGACGGAGGGGAGCCGGCGCAGCTGGTCGTACGTGAACCGGGCAGGGCCCCCGCGCAGGCCGCTGCCCCAGACCGTGAGGCTCCAGGAGCTCTTGTCCAGCACGGGGGTCGCCGTGTGGTTGCGGACGAAGAAGCGCTCCACGGGGGTGTGGCGGCCGGTGTCGCGCAGGGCGGCGAAGTTGGCCTCGGCATTGGTGCCCCGAACGGTGAACAGCTCCGGTGGGAGCGGCTTGACGATGCCGGGCACGGTCGGCCCGGCGCTCGGAGCGGGCGGGGCGGCCGCGGCAGGCGCGGCGGCGGCGATCTGCGCGGCCACCGGGGCGACCGGGGCGGCCGCGAGCAGCTTCAGCAGGGAGCGACGAGCAGGGGTCATCACATGACTCCTCAAAGGAGGGAGGACCGGGGAAGGTCCTGGAAACGGGGAGAACCCGACAGAGCCGGGGAGAGACAGGCGTCAGCGACAACAACAGCGGCGCGGCGAAAGGCGCGACATGACAGCCATGCGGGAATCCTAGACGCGCTCCCCGGCCCGGTCAGCTCTTTTCCGTACCAGGTCAGTGCCCCCGGCCTCCGGCGCCGCCCCGCGCCGGATCTATGCTCGGACGGATCGGACGCGGGGTGACACGGAACGGAGTCGGGGATGCGCTACATCATCATCGGGGCGGGCGCCGTCGGCGGCAGCATCGGCGGCCGGCTCGCCGAGTCCGGTCACGACGTCGTCCTCGTGGCCCGCGGCGCGCACCACGCGGCGCTGCGCGACCACGGTCTGCGGCTCACCACGCCCGACGGCACGCGCGTGCACCGTCCGCCCGTGGTCGAGCGGCCCGACGAGCTCGAACTGCGCCCGGACGACGTCCTGTTGCTGTCGGTGAAGACCCAGGACAGCACCGCCGCCCTCGACGCCTGGTCCGTGCGGCCGGTCGACGGCGGCGGGACCGCCGGCGAGCGGCTTCCGCTGGTCTGCGCCCAGAACGGGGTGGAGAGCGAACGGCTCGCACTGCGCCGCTTCCGGCACGTGTACGCCATGTGCGTCTGGCTGCCCGCGACCCATGTCGAGCCGGGCGTCGTCTCCGCCGGGGGCACCCCGTACACCGGCACCCTGCACATCGGACGCTACCCGTCGGGCACCGACGAGACCGCGGCACGGATAGCCGCCGACCTGGAGAAGTCCCGGATACTGGCCCCGGTCGTACCGGACCCGATGCGCTGGAAGTACGGCAAGCTGATCGCGAACCTCGCCAACGCGGTGGAGGCGGTCTCCGGCCGTCTCCTCACCGACGAGGCCCGTGCCCTCGCCGCCCGGACGCAGGCCGAGGGCCGCGCGGTGCTCGCCGCCGCCGGTGTCGAGGCGGTGAGCGCGGCCGAGCAGGACGAGGTGCGGGCGAGGATGACGTTCGACCCGTACGCGGTCCCGGAGGGCGGCGGCGGGTCGTCCTGGCAGAGCCTGAGCCGGGGCACCGGCACGATCGAGTCGGACTACCTCAACGGTGAGATCGCCCTGCTGGGGCGCTCGCACGGGGTGGCGACACCGGTCAACGAGGCCCTTCAGCGGGTCGCGAACTCCTTCGCCCGCGAGCGCCGCCCGGCGGGTTCCCTGCCGGTCGGCGAACTGCTGAGGATCATCGACGCCGGTGCGTGAGATGGCTCGTGGTGCCGCCGTCCTCCTGGGGCATGTCCCGCACACGCGTGTAGCCGAGCCCCGCGAGAAGTGAGAGCGAAGGCGCGTTCCGGGCGTCGACGGTGGCGTGCACCTCGGCCAGGCCGAGCGTGTCGTGCCCGTACGCGGTGAGCGCCGCGGCCAGTTCCCGGCCCAGCCCCAGGCCCTGGACGGCCGGCGTGAGCGCGTACACCAGCTCGTGACCGTCCAGCCACGGCTCCGGCGACGGCTTGATCTCGGCGTGCCCCGCGTAGCGGCCGTCGTGCCGTACGGCCCACACGGCGAACCGGTCCGCCGGATAGACGTCGGTGAAGACCCGGCCGAACAGCGCCCGGTCGGCGGCCTCGCTCCGCGGGCCGTCGCCCATCCAGCGCGACACCCGCGTGTCCTGGAAGAGCGCGACGAAGTCGTCCTCGTCGGCGCGGACGTACGGGGACAGGGTGAGCCGCTCGGTGCGCAGATCGGGGGTCACGGCCCGGAGACTAGGTACGCCCGCGCGTACGCCGCAACCGGATTGTCCCCTCGGCCCCGCCTGTCGCCTTTCTTCAAGACCGGTGCCCGCCGCCCTTCCTACGGTGAGCGGCATGAACAGCGACACGAAGACCGCCATCAGCACCGTCCACCCCGCGATGCGGGAGTGCGCCGCCGAGGCCGCCCGCATCGCCGGCGCCGTACCCGCCGACCGCCTCGCGGCGCCCACACCCAGCGCGGAGTGGGACGTCCGGGCCCTGGTCAACCACCTGGTGCTCTACACCTCCCACGGGCTTGAGCACCGCGCCCTGCGCACCGAGATGCCCGGGACACTCACCGCGCGCGACTTCACGGCCGACGCCGACTGGCCCGAGCGCTACAGGGCCGCGCTGGACCGCGCCGTCGAGGCATGGGCCCCGCCCGCCGTCTGGGAGGGCGAGATCGGCGAGGGCCCCGGCGCCTCCCCGGCGGCCGCCGTCGCCACCCTCATGACCCTCGAAATGGCCCTGCACGGCTGGGAGCTGGCGCGGGCCACGGGGCAGGAGTTCCGGCTCTCGGAGAAGACCGCGGCGTTCGTGCTCGGTGTCGTCGAGGAGTACGCCGAGATGTACCGGCAGTACGACGGCTTCGCCGACCCCGTACCGGCCCCAGGGACGGCGGGCACCTTCGACCGGGCACTCGCCGCGAGCGGCCGCGACCCGCTGTGGACGGCCTGACGCGCACGACCCCAAGTGGCCCACGGTGCTCGCCGGCTACCCCATCTCTTCGAGGAAGCGCACGCGGACGGGCGGCCTCGACTACTCCTGACCCACCGCGGCGGCTCTCAGGCGGTGAGTACCGCGACGTGCCCGGCGGTTCTCGCCGCCGCGTAGCGCCGCACGATCAGCCGCGCCAACTCCGGTGCCGGGCCCAGTACATCGGCCAGTACGTCCGCCCCCGACTCGCGCGCGCCCCGGGCGATACGGTCGGGCAGCCGGCCCGGCGCGATCACGTACGGGGCCACGGCCACCCGCCGTACCCCTTCCGCCCGCAGCTCGCGCACCGCGTCCTCCGTGCGGGGCAGGGAGGCGGAGGCGAACGCGGGCCGCACGGCACACCAACCGGTATGCCGCCACTCCCGCGCGACATGAGCGATCACCGCGATCGCCTCCGGGTCGCTGGAGCCCGCCGAGGCCAGTACGACCCCGGTCGAGCCCTTGTCACCGGGCGTGAGCCCGGCCTCGTACAACCGCCGCTCCAGCGCGTCGGTCAGCAGCGCGGACGGGCCGAGGACATCGGCCTGCCGCACGGTGAGCCTGGGCAACCGCACCCGCGCCTCGTGCAGCACGGCCGGGATGTCGGACTTGGCGTGGAAGGCCCGCGTCAGCAGCAGCGGGAGCGCCACCACGTCCCGTACGCCCTCCGCGTCCAGCCGCTCCAGCACGCGCGGCACCGTGGGGGAGTTGAAGTCCAGGAAGCCCGCCTCCACCCGCAGCCCCGGACGCAGCGCCCGCACCCGGCGAAGGAGCGCGTGCACCGTCGCCGCGTGCCGCGGGTCGCGGCTGCCGTGCGCGACGATCACGAGCACCGGGCGTTCCGCCGTACGGGGCATGGGATCAGCTCCTGACCAGGAGACCGCGGCTGCGCAGGACGCGGCGCTCCAGGGGAGAGAAGAACAGCAGGTCGATGCCGATGCCGACGATCAGGATGAGGATGATCGTGGCCAGCACACCGGACATGTCGCTGTAGGTGCGGAAGTTCTCCATGAGCTGGCCGAGTCCCGTACCGAGGTCCGGGGAGCTGGCGATCAGCTCCGCGGCCATCAGCGAGCGCCAGGAGAACGCCCAGCCCTGCTTCAAGCCTGCCAGATAGCCGGGCAGCGCGGCGGGCAGCAGGACGTGCCGGATGCCGTTGACGCCGGTGGCGCCGATGGTGCGGCCCGCCCGCAGATACAGCGGCGGGATCTGGTCGACGCCGGCGACCAGACCGTTGGCGATGGACGGTACGGCGCCCAGCAGCACCACCGCGTAGATCGTCGCGTCCGTCAGACCGAACCAGATGATCGCCGCGGGCACCCAGGCCACCGACGGCAGCGACTGGAGCCCGGACAGGATGGGCCCGATCGCGGCCCGTACCACCTTCACCCGCGCGACCAGCAGCCCGAGCGGCGTACCGATGGCGACGGAGACGACGAAGCCCAGCGCGCCCCGCGAGACGCTGGTCCAGATGTAGCCGAGGAGGGTGCCTTCCAGCCACATCGCCTCGATGGAGCGCCAGACGTCGAGCGGACCCGGCAGCACGTAGTCGGGCTTGATGCCGGAGACGGCGGCGAACTGCCAGACCGTGATCACCAGGACGACCGCAACGAGCGGCGGAACGAGCTTGGAGAGCAGCACGCTGCCGAGCGACACCCGCTCCTCGGACCTGGTCTCCAGCGCGTCCAGGCCGGCCTCCAGGCCCGCCAGGTGATCGTCCTTCGACACCTTCGTCCTGGCCGACGGGTCGCCCCCCGAAGTGTCCGTGGCGCCGGGAACGCCCGTCTCAGTGCTGGCCATGTCGTCGAATCTCCCCACGCAGCTCTTCGGTGATCTCCACGGACAGGTCGGCCACCGCGGCGTCCTCGATCCGGCGCGGCTGCGGGATGTCGATGCGCCACTCCCGCGCGATCCGCCCCGGCCGCGACGACATCAGCACCACGCGCTCCGCGAGCCGGACGGCCTCGCGGACGTTGTGCGTGACGAAGAGGACCGACACGTTCGTCTCGGCCCAGATACGGGTCAGCTCCTCGTGCAGCACATCGCGCGTGATGGCGTCGAGCGCGGCGAACGGCTCGTCCATCAGCAGCAGTTGGCTGTCCTGCGCCAGCGCGCGGGCCAGCGCGACCCGCTGACGCATTCCGCCGGACAGCTCGTGCACCCGCTTGCCGTACGCGCCCGTCAGCCGTACGAGTTCGAGCAGCCGCTCGGCCTCGCCGCGCCGCTCGGCCTTGGGCATGCCCCGCATCTTCAGAGCGAGTTCGATGTTCTTGCCCGCGGTGAGCCACGGGAACAGCGCGTGCTCCTGGAACATCAGGGCCGGCCTGCCGCCGGGGACGTCGATCGCCCCGGCCGACGGCAGGTCGAGCCCGGCGACCAGATTGAGCAGGGTCGACTTCCCGCAGCCGGACGCCCCGAGGAGCGTCACGAACTCACCGGGCGCCACGTCGAGACTGACGTCGTCCAGCACGAGCTGGCCGGAGCCGGCGCGGCCGAACGACTTGGACACATGGTCGAGCCGGGTGGCGTACGGCTCGGTGCCGACCGTTGTGGCCTGCTTGACGAGTGCGGTGGTCATGAGTCACACCTCCTGGGTCCTGGAGCGGTCCGGTTGCGGGCGGGGTCGGGCGACTCGCCTCGGCTACTTCACGCCGAGACCGGCGTCGTCGATCGCGGGCTTGCCCTCCGCCTTCAGCACCTTGTTGAGCAGCGACAGGTCGTAGATGCCGTCCAGCAGCGGGTCTTCGAGCAGCCCGGCCTTCACCGCGTGCTCGGACGACACGCTGAGCGTCGAGGCGAGCGGGTCGTCGATGATGTCGACGTTCTTCCACGCGGGGTCGAGCACCTCGGGCGGCAGCGCCGCCCCCGAGTCCGCCTTGAGCTTGGCGTTGGCCGCGGCCTTGGCCTCGTCGGGGTTGGAGTTGATCCAGGCGTTCGTCTTCACCGAGCCGCGCAGCACCGCCTCGACGACGTCCGGGTGCTCCTTGAGGAACTTCTGGGAGACGATCACGTTCGTGATGACGAACTTGCCGTCCTTCCACAGCTTCTTCTCGTCCAGCAGCACCGAACCGCCGCCCGCGACCAGCTTCGACGCGGTCGGCTCGGGCACCCACGCGCCGTCCAGCGAACCGGACTCGAAGGACGCCGGTATCTGCTTGTTGTCCTGGCGGATGACGGTGACGTCGCCCTTGCCGGTGTTGGTGTCGACCTTCAGGCCCTTTTCCGACAGGTAGTTGAGCAGCGCCACGTCCTGCGTGTTGCCGAGCTGCGGCGTCGCGATGCGCTTGCCCTTGAGGTCGTCCAGGGACTTGATCTTCTTCGGGTTGACGACGAGCGAGACGCCGCCGGAGGCCGAGCCCGAGACGATCCGCAGGTTCTGGCCCTTCGACTTGGTGAAGCCGTTGATCGAGGGGGAGGGGCCGATCCAGCCGATGTCGATCGCGCCCGCGTTGAGCGCCTCGATCTCCGAGGGCCCCGCGTTGAAGACCTGCGGCTTGATCTTCGTGCCGCCCAACTCCTTCTGGATCAGGCCCTCCTGGAGGCCGACCAGCGCGGTGGCGTGCGTGATGTTGGCGAAGTAGCCGATCTTCACCTCGCCGAGACCGCCGATCTTCTCGCCCTCGGCGGCGGGGGCGACCTTCTCGTCCTTGTCGTTCTCGGAGCCGTAGCCGCAGGCGCCGAGCGCCACGGCGAGCAGGGGCAGGGCCGCGACCGCGGCGAGTGCGCGTCGGCGCAGCGGGGCGGTACGGGTGGCTGGCACGGGAGGTTTTCCTCTCGTCGGCCCGTGCTCACGTCCCTCGGTGACGAGGCGGCGTGGCCGGGCGGTCGGCGTGTCTTCGGCGGAACGGGTACGGCACCGGGGTGCCGGAGGTTCGCTGGGCGCGCGTGCGGTGCGCGTACGTCAGCGCGCACATCGCGCCACCCCGCCGGTCCCCGCGCCGAGGGCGCCGCTGCCGACCCGGCCGCCCTCCTTCGCGAACGTCGCGAACACATCCACCGTGCCGGCGGCCATCAGAAGTCCCAGCCCTTGTCCTCGGCCGCGTCCGGCGCCGGGGCGGACGGCGGCTCGGCGGCGAAGGACTCGCCCGCCATGCCGGCCGTCAGGGTCGTGCCGTCCGCCGGGTCGATCAGCAGGAACGAGCCGGTACGGCGCGAGTCGCGGTACGCGTCGAGCGCCAGCGGCTCCGCCGTACGGATCACGACCCGGCCGATGTCGTTGGCGACGAGCTGCCCCGGCGCGGGGTGCTGCGACAGGTCGTCCAGGGTGAGCCGCGACGGGATGTCCTTCACGATCGCCTTCACCGTGCGGGTCGTGTGCTTCAGCAGCACCCGCTGGCCCACGGTCAGCGGGCGGTCGGCTACATGGCAGACGGTCGCCTCCACGTCCCGCGTGCTCGCGGGGAGACCGGAGCTGGGCGCGATCAGATCACCGCGCGAGATGTCCACGTCGTCGGTGAGCCGGATCGTCACCGACTGCGGCGCCCACGCGATGCCGACGCTCTCGCCGAGCGCGTCGATGCCCTCGATCGTGCTCGTACGGCCCGAGGGCAGGACGGTCACCGCCTCGCCGACGCGCAGCACACCCGAGGCGATCTGGCCCGCGTAGCCGCGGTAGTCGGGGTGCTCGGCGCTCTGCGGCCGGATCACGTACTGGACGGGGAAGCGGGCCGGGCAGCCGGACAGATCGTGGCTGACGGCGACGGTCTCCAGGTGTTCCAGGACGGTCGGCCCGCCGTACCAGTCCATGTTCGCCGAGGGCTCCACCACGTTGTCCCCGGCCAGCGCGGATATCGGGATCGCCGTCACCTCGGGTACGCCGAGCGTGGCGGCGTACCCGGTGAACTCCTCGGCGATCGCGGCGAACACGGGCTCCGCGTACTCCACGAGGTCCATCTTGTTGACGGCCAGCACCACGTGCGGGACCCGGAGCAGGGCCGCGACCGCCGCGTGCCGGCGGGTCTGCTCGACGACCCCGTTGCGCGCGTCGACCAGCACGACGGCCAGCTCCGCGGTGGAGGCGCCGGTCACCATGTTCCGGGTGTACTGCACATGCCCGGGGGTGTCGGCGAGGATGAACCGCCGCCGGGGCGTCGCGAAGTAGCGGTAGGCGACATCGATGGTGATGCCCTGTTCCCGCTCGGCGCGCAGCCCGTCCGTCAGCAGTGCCAGGTCGGGCGTGTCCTGCCCGCGGCCCAGCGAGGCGCGCTCGACGGCCTCCAACTGATCGGTGAGCACGGACTTCGAGTCGTGCAGGAGCCGCCCCACCAGCGTGGACTTGCCGTCGTCCACGGATCCGGCGGTGGCGAAGCGCAGCAGGGTGGTGGCCGACAACTGCTCGGCCAGCTGCTCGGTACTCGTATGCCCGGTGGTCGTCATGGTCAGGGCCTCTCTTTTGGATCAGGCCGGATCGGGGAGCGGGGTCTGGTGTGTGCGGTCGCGAGGCGGAGGAGGGAGACGACGCGGGGCACCGGCGACCGACGGCAACGCGGCGAGTGTGTGTGCCGGGGCCCGCGAGCCCGGCAGGATCCGGAAGAGAGGCACTTTAGAAGTACCCTTCGCGCTTGCGGTCTTCCATGGCGGCCTCGGACATCTTGTCGTCGGCGCGGGAAGCGCCCCGCTCGGTGAGGCGGGACGCGGTGATCTCCGTGATGACCGCGTCCAGCGTGGTGGCCTCGGAGTCGACGGCGCCCGTGCAGGACATGTCGCCGACGGTGCGGTAGCGCACCAGACGGGTCTCGGTGGGCTCGCCGTCCTTGGGGCCGCCCCAGTCGCCGGCGGTCAGCCACATGCCGTGGCGGTTGAAGACCTCACGCTCGTGCGCGAAGTAGATCTCGGGCAGCTCGATGCCCTCGCGTGCGATGTACTGCCACACGTCCAGCTCGGTCCAGTTGGAGAGCGGGAAGACCCGGACATGCTCGCCCGGCGCGTGCCGGCCGTTGTAGAGCTGCCACAGTTCGGGGCGCTGCCGGCGCGGGTCCCACTGCGAGAACTCGTCGCGCAGCGAGAACACCCGCTCCTTGGCGCGCGCCTTCTCCTCGTCGCGGCGGCCGCCGCCGAAGACCGCGTCGAACCGCTCGGCCTGGATCTTCTCCGTCAGCGGGAGGGTCTGGAGCGGGTTACGTGTGCCGTCGGGACGCTCGCGCAGCGTGCCCGCGTCGATGTACTCCTGCACCGACGCCACCTGCAGTCGCAGCCCGTGCTCGGCCACCGTACGGTCGCGGTAGGCCAGCACCTCGGGGAAGTTGTGACCCGTGTCGACGTGCAGCAGCGTGAAGGGCACCGGCGCCGGCGCGAACGCCTTCAGCGCCAGATGCAGCATGACGATGGAGTCCTTGCCGCCGGAGAAGAGGATCACCGGCCGCTCGAACTCGCCCGCCACCTCACGGAAGATGTGCACGCCCTCCGACTCCAGGGCGTCCAGATGACTCAGGGCGTACGGCGCCTCGCTGCCGCCGGTGCCTTCACCGTCGCCGCCCTCGCTGCCATCGGTCCCGTCGGTGACGGATGCGACGCTGGTCGCCATCAGGCCAGACCCCTCTCGGTGAGCAGCGCGTGGAGCGCCGCCGCGGACTCCTGCACGGACTGCGTGTGCGACTCGATCCGCAGATCGGGCTCCTCGGGCGCCTCGTAGGGGTCGTCGACGCCGGTGAGACCGCTGATCTCACCGGCCGCCTGCTTCGCGTACAGGCCCTTCACGTCCCGGACGGAGCACACCTCGACCGGAGTCGCGACATGCACCTCCAGATACGCGGTCCCCTCGCCCTGGTGGCGTTTGCGCACCGCCTCGCGGCTGTCGGTGTACGGCGCGATCACCGGCACCAGCGCCTTGACGCCGTTCGACGCGAGCAGTTCGGCGACGAACCCGATGCGCTGCACGTTGGTGTGCCGGTCCGCGCGGCTGAACCCGAGGCCCGCGGAGAGGAATTCGCGGATCTCGTCGCCGTCCAGGACCTCCACCCGGTGGCCCTCGGAGCGCAGCCGGTCCGCCAGTTCGACGGCGATGGTGGTCTTGCCCGCGCTGGGCAGCCCGGTGAGCCAGATCGTGGCGCCCTGTCCTGCCCGTCCCATCAGTGCAGCCCGCATTCGGTCTTGGAGTTGCCCGCCCAGCGGCCGGCGCGGGCGTCCTCGCCCGCCGGCACCCGGCGGGTGCAGGGCGCGCAGCCCACGGAGGCGTAACCGTCCTGGAGCAGCGGATTGGTGAGGACGCCGTGCTCGGCGACGTACGCCTCGACGTCCTCCCGCGTCCAGCGCGCGATCGGTGAGACCTTGACCTTGCCGCGCCTGGCGTCCCAGCCGACGACGGGGGTGTCTGCGCGGGTCGGCGACTCGTCGCGGCGCAGTCCCGTCGCCCAGGCGTCGTACGCCGTCAGGCCCTCTTCGAGCGGCTTGACCTTGCGCAGCGCGCAGCACAGGTCGGGGTCCCGGTCGTGCAGCTTCGGACCGTGCTCGGCGTCCTGTTCGGCCACCGTCCGTCGCGGGGTGAGTGTGATGACGTTGACGTCCATCACGGCGGCGACCGCGTCGCGGGTGCCGATCGTTTCGGGGAAGTGGTAGCCGGTGTCGAGGAAGACCACGTCGACGCCGGGCAGCGCGCGCGACGCGAGATGGGCGACCACCGCGTCCTCCATGGAGGAGGTGACGCAGAAGCGGGCGCCGAAGGTGGTGGCGGCCCAGGTCAGGATCTCCAGGGCGGAGGCGTCTTCGAGTTCGCGGCCCGCGCGTTCGGCGAGAGCCTTGAGTTCGTCGGCCTTCCGGTCGTCGGTCTCGACAAGAGCGCTCATATCCGTTCCCCTCCGTCGTCCGTCGTCAGCCCACGGGTCAGCAGCCCGAGGAACTTCAGCTGGAAAGCCCGGTTGCAGGCCCCGCACTCCCAGGCACCGTGGCCCTGTTCGTTCGGGCGCAGGTCCTCGTCGCCGCAGTACGGGCAGTAGAACGGGGCGGCGCGCTCACTCACGACAGCGCCTCCTCGGAGGCGCGCGCCGCCCAGGTGGCGAAGCGCTCGTCGCTCTCGCGCTCCTTCTGGAAGCGCGTCAGCACCCGCTCGACATAGTCCGGGAGTTCGGCGGCGGTGACCTTCAGACCGCGGACCTTGCGGCCGAACGAGGGGTCCAGACCGAGCGCGCCACCGAGATGGACCTGGTAGCCCTCGACCTGGTTGCCGTCCTTGTCCAGCATCAGCTGGCCCTTGAGGCCGATGTCCGCGACCTGGATACGGGCGCAGGCGTTGGGGCAGCCGTTGACGTTGATGGTGATCGGCTGGTCGAAGTCGGGGATACGGGCTTCGAGTTCGTCGATCAGGGAGGCGCCGCGCGCCTTGGTCTCGACGATCGCCAGCTTGCAGAACTCGATGCCGGTGCAGGCCATCGTGCCGCGCCGGAAGGGCGACGGCTTGACCCGCAGGCCGAGCGATTCCAGGCCCGCGACCAGCGAGTCGACCTGGTCCTCGGCGACGTCCAGGACGATCATCTTCTGCTCGACGGTGGTCCGTACCCGGCCCGAGCCGTGCTCCTCGGCGAGGTCGGCGATCTTCTTCAGGGTCGGGCCGTCGACCCGGCCGACGCGCGGCGCGAAGCCGACGTAGAGGCGGCCGTCCTTCTGGCGGTGCACACCGACGTGGTCGCGCCACTCCTCCACGGGCCGCTCGGGGGCGGGGCCGTCGACGAGCGCGCGCTTCAGATACTCGTCCTCGAGGATCCGGCGGAACTTCTCGGCGCCCCAGTCGGCGAGGAGGAACTTCAGCCGGGCGCGGGTACGCAGCCGGCGGTAGCCGTAGTCCCGGAAGATCCCGATGACGCCGGCCCATACGTCGGCGACCTCCTCCAGCGGGACCCAGACGCCGAGCCGCTGGCCGATCTTGGGGTTGGTGGACAGCCCGCCGCCGACCCACAGGTCGAAGCCGGGGCCGTGCTCGGGGTGCTCGACACCGACGAAGGCGATGTCGTTGATCTCGTGCGCGACATCGAGCAGCGGCGATCCAGAGATGGCCGTCTTGAATTTGCGCGGGAGGTTCGAGAACTCCTTGGTGCCGATGAAGCGGGCGTTGATCTCGTCGATGGCCGGGGTGCCGTCGATGATCTCGTTCGCGGCCACTCCGGCGACCGGGGAGCCGAGGATCACACGCGGTGTGTCGCCGCAGGCCTCGGTGGTCGACAGACCGACGTCCTCAAGACGCCGCCAGATCTCCGGGACGTCCTCGATCCGGATCCAGTGCAGCTGGATGTTCTGCCGGTCGGTGATGTCGGCGGTGTCCCGGCCGAACTCGTGCGAGATCTGGCCGATGACGCGCAGCTGCTCGGTGGTCAGCCGGCCGCCGTCGATCCGGACCCGCAGCATGAAGTACCGGTCGTCCAGCTCCTCCGGCTCCAGGATCGCGGTCTTGCCGCCGTCGATCCCGGGCTTGCGCTGGGTGTACAGCCCCCACCAGCGCATGCGTCCGCGCAGGTCGGCCGGGTCGATGGAGTCGAATCCGGCTTTCGAGTAGATCGTCTCAATGCGTGTCCGCACATTGAGACCGTCGTCGTCCTTCTTGGCCTGCTCGTTGGCGTTGAGGGGAGTGAAGTGCCCGACGGCCCACTGGCCCTCACCACGGTGACGGCTCACCTTGCGGCGGGGCGTGGCTGCGGCGGGTTTCTCAGGGGTGGCGGCCATGGCGCAATACGTCCTTCGGGACTACGGAGACGGCTCTGACCTGCACACGTGGCTACGGGCGCAGCGGTGCGCAGTGGGATTCGAGCGAAGGGGGGAGCGGGTGGGGCGCGGCGGGGGCTGTGCTGATCAGCTCGCCCGACAGATGGCGCTGGACATGCGGCCGAGATCGACGTGCCGCCGACTCACCAAGGCAATTCCAGCTGTAGACATGGGGGAAGCCTGGCACGCGGATCTGAGGCCAGTCCACCACGATCCATGATGTGGACGAGACTGTCCCGCTATGCGAGATCGGGTGTCGGGCGGGCCCCGGCCCACGGGCCCGGCGCCACCACGTCGGGCTCCTCGGCCACCTTCGTGTCGAAGAGCGTGAAGCCACGCCGCAGATAGTTGTCCATCGCGTACCGCCCGTCCTTGGAGCAGGTGTGCAGCCAGACCCGCTTCGTCGGGGTCCGCCCCGGCCGGCGCTCCGCCATGTCCCAGGCGCGGGCCACCGCGTACGACAGCAGATGCCCGCCGATCCGGCGGCCCCGGAAGGCGGGGACGAGCCCGAAGTACGCGATCTCGACCGTGCCGTCCTCCTGCGCCTCCAGCTCCGCGTACCCGGCCGGGGTGCCCTTCTCGTACGCCACCCAGGTCTCGACACCGGGCCGGGAGACGGCCTCGTGCCACTCCTCGTACGACCACGCGAGCCGGTCGGTCCAGCGGATGTCACCGCCGACGGCCGTGTAGAGGAACCGGCTGAACTCCGCCGAGGGGATCTCCGACCGGATGATCCGCACCTCGCCCTCGGGCTCCGAGGCCGGCCGCAGATCGGCGGGGGAGGTCTGCTCCAGGGACCACGTGGTCACAGTGATGCTCATGGTCGCCAGGGAACCACGCGGCCCAGCACCGGCCAAACCGTGTTCCCCGGCCGGGTGAACAGCGGCGTTCGCACCCGGCCCGCCCGCCCTTCCCCGGCCTCCGGCCCTATCCCTGGCCCTGTCCGTGGTCCCGCCGGGACAGCCGGCCGCCCGCCACCGCCGGCGCCGTCGAGTGCGGCAGCAGATCCGCCGGGTGCTCCGGCCGTACGACCTCCACCTCGACCTCCTCGCTGAAGCGGTACGGCCGGTGGGCCAGCACCCCCGCCAGATGACGGCGCACCCGCGACATCTCGGCCCGCACCGTCACCGTGCGCGTCGGGTCCCCGAAGACGTCGGCCGCCAGCTCCGCCGCGCTCCGGCCGTCCCGGTGCACCGCCAGGACGTAGAGCAGCTCCGCGTGGCGCGGCGTCAGCTCCTGCGCCCAGCTGCCCGCCGACCCCGAGACCGTCAGGGACCAGCGCCGGGGCCGGCTCAGATCCAGCACCACCTTGCTCGGCGCGTCCGGCGGCGGCTCCTCCTCCACCGTCAGCAGCCAGCCGCCGGGCAGCGGCTCGACGGTGCACATGCCGAGGGACGGCAGCCAGAGCCGCCCCGGCCGGAGCGACTTGGGCAGCGGCAGCCGGTCCACCGGCGCCATCCCCGTGACGGCGGCCGTCCAGCCGTGCGTGTCGACGGCGACGGCCCGCCCGCCCACCCGGGACAGGATCGGCGCCGCCACCGAGCGCAGCCGCCCCACGGCCCGCTGGTGCCGCTCCCGCAGCTCGCTCTCGGCGAGCCTGGCGACGGAGGTGACCAGCGCCAGCGTCGTCGGGTGGAAACCCGCCGCCGGGCCGCTCACGTCGATGGCACCCAGCAGCCGCCCGTCACGCGGGTCGTGCACCGGCGCGGCCGCGCAGGTCCAGTGGGTCAGGGTGTGTACGAAGTGCTCGGCGGAGTGGACCTGGACCGGGGCCCTGGCGGCCAGCGCCGTACCGATGGCGTTGGTCCCGGTGACCTGCTCCGACCAGGCCGCGCCCTCCGCGAGGCTGATGGCGTCGGCCTGCCGGCTCACCTTCGGGTTCCCCTCGCGCCACAGGACCCGGCCCTGGTCGTCCGAGACCACCAGGATCTGGACCGTCGCGTCGGCGACGTCGGTCAGCCCGCCGGTGACGCCGCGTATCACCTCCGCGAGTGCCGATGTACGACGCCGGTGTTCGAGTTCCTCCGCCCCGAGCACCGCCCGCCCGGTCTGCCGGTCGGGGTCCACACCCAGCCGCCGCATCCGCTGCCACGACGCCCCGATGACGGGACGGGGCGCCATCGGCGGCCGGTCACCCGCCAGCGACGCCTCCCGGATCCGCTGGAGCAGCCGCGTCGCCCGCCCGCCGTCCATCGTCGCGAGGCGTGACAGGTCGAGCGGTGTGTCCTTCATCGGAGCCCCCCGCCGCGTACGGTGCGTCTGTCGATTCCGCGATGTCCGGGCGGACACGCACCTCTGCCCGAGCCGGGATCCGGCCGTCCGGTGCTGTTCGCTCCTCCCACCATCGTGCCGTTCCGGCCCGCGCCGGGCGCGACGATTTCGGATTTTCCGCAACGGCTTGCAACTCTGGCAGACAGCCACCGCATACGTGAGGGTGACATCACGCCGAGGGTGGTGCCGTGTCGGCGCAGCACCACCCTCGGCCCCCCCCGACGCGCGTTTGCGTCCGGCCGGTTCCCGGGCGAACGACGGCCGCCCGTCACCGGTCGGACGGCGGGCCGGACGGCGGGTCGGACGGCCGGTCAGACGGCCCGCGCCCGCGTCACCACCGACTCCAGGTCCAGAGTGTGCGGCAGCGTACCGAAGGCCGTACCCCAGTCCCCGCCGAGCCGTGACGCGCAGAACGCGTCCGCGACCGCCGACGGCGCCCACCGCACCAGCAGCGAGCCCTGGAGCACCAGCGCCATCCGCTCCACCAGCCGCCGGGCACGGGCCTCGATGCCGTCCAGATCCGCCAGTTCGGTCAGCAGGTCCTTGATCGCCCCGTCCAGCCGGTGGTCCGCGCCGCGCGCCTTGCCGACCTCCTGGAGGAACGCGTTCAGCGCCTCCGGCTCGCGCTGGAGCGCGCGCAGCACGTCGAGTGCCTGGACGTTCCCCGAGCCCTCCCAGATCGAGTTCAGCGGCGACTCACGCAGCAGCCGGGGCATCCCGGACTCCTCCACGTAGCCGTTGCCGCCCAGACATTCGAGGGCTTCGGCGGCCACCGGCGTACAACGCTTCGTCACCCAGTACTTGGCCGTCGGCACCGCGAGCCGCAGAAACGCCCGCTCCGCCTCCGAACCCGTGCTCTGCACGGCATCCTGGGCCGCCGCCAGCCGCAGCCCCAGCGTCGTCGCCGCCTCCGACTCCAGCGCCAGATCGGCCAGTACGTTGCGCATCAGCGGCTTGTCGATCAGCTCACCGCCGAACGCGCCGCGGTGCGCGGCGTGATGGACCGCCTGCGCGACCGACTGGCGCATCAGCGCCGCCGAGCCGAGTACGCAGTCCACCCGCGTCGCCGCCACCATCTCGATGATGGTGCGCACCCCGCGCCCCTCCTCACCGACCCGGCGGGCCCAGGTGCCGTCGAACTCGACCTCGCTCGACGCGTTCGACCGGTTGCCCAGCTTGTCCTTCAGCCGCTGGATCAGGAACACGTTGCGCGTCCCGTCCGGCAGCACCCGCGGTACGAGGAAACACGTCAGCCCGGCCGGCGCCTGAGCCAGCACCAGGAATCCGTCGCACATCGGCGCGGAGCAGAACCACTTGTGCCCCGTCAGCAGATACTCGCCGGCCGCGTCCAGCGGGCTCGCGGCGGTCGTGTTGGCCCGTACGTCGCTGCCGCCCTGCTTCTCGGTCATGCCCATCCCGAACAGCGCGCCCGCCTTCTGTCCGGCGGGCCGCAGACCGGGCTCGTACCGGTGCGAGGTGAGCCGGGGCTCCCACTCGGCGGCCAACTCCGGGTCCGTCCGCAGGGCGGGCACCGCCGCGTGCGTCATGGACAGCGGACAGCCGTTCCCGGCCTCCGCCTGCGTCCAGACGTAGAACCCGGCGGCCCGGCGCAGATGACCGTCGGGGCGGCCCCAGGCGTCCGTCAGCCCCGCCGACACGGCGGCGTCGAGGAGTTGGTGCCAGGCCGGATGGAACTCGACCTCGTCGATCCGGTTGCCGTAACGGTCGTGCGTACGCAGCTTCGGCGGGTTCTCGTTGGCCCGCGTCCCCCACTCCTGCGCCCGCGCGGAACCGGCCAGCAGACCGAGCGCGGACAGCTCCGACCGTGCCTCGTCGAGGACTTCGGGCGTGGCGTGCCGCTCCAGGCCTTCCGCGAGCGCCCGGTCGCCGCCGAAGACGTCGTATCCGACCAGCGGCGGAACCTGGTTGGTCACTGTGTGGGTGGTGGCAGTCATGCCGCTACGGTAAGGAGGTGCAGGCAGCAAACGAAACACCCGAGCGGCCATCGGGCCGACTCCGCCGACTCCGCCGGGTCCGAGCCCTCTACCGCAACGTCTCGAAGCGGAAGATGGCCTGGCTGCTGCTGAAAGACACGGTCAACTCGTGCATCGAGTACAGAATCCTCGGTCTCGCGGCGGAGGCGGCCTTCTTCACGCTGCTCTCCCTGCCGCCGTTGATGCTCGGTCTTCTCGGCCTGCTCGGGTACATAGACGACTGGACGAACACCACCACCGTCGCCTCGATCGAGGAGAACATCCTCACCGCGGTCGGCACGGTCCTCTCGGACCGCGGAGTCGACCAGATCGCGAAACCCCTCCTGGCGGACGTCACGCACGGCGGACGCCCCGACCTGATCTCCATCGGTTTCGCGATCGCGCTCTGGTCGGGCTCACGGGCGGTGAACGTCTTCATCGACACGATCACGGTGATGTACGGACTCGACGGCCGGCGCGGCATCGTCGCCACCCGGCTGCTCGCCTTCCTCCTGTACATCGTGGCGCTGCTCATCGGCGCCGTCGTGCTGCCGCTCGCGGTGGTGGGGCCGGACAGAGTCGTCGACATCATCCCGTGGGGCACGGAGGTCGCCAGCGTCCTGTACTGGCCGGTGGTGATCCTGCTCTCCATCGCCTTCCTGACCACGCTCTACCACGTGTCCGTGCCCGCGCGGTCGCCCTGGATAGAGGACGTGCCGGGCGCCCTCGTCGCCCTCGGCATGTGGGTCTTCGGCAGCTTCCTGCTGCGGATCTACCTCACCAGTACGGTCGAGGGCCCCACCATCTACGGATCGCTGGCCGCCCCCATCGCGGTGCTCCTGTGGATCGGGATCTCGGCCTTCGCCGTCCTGGTCGGCGCGGCGGTCAACGCCGCCATCGACCGGGTCTGGCCGTCCGTCGCCACGGCGGCGGCCCGCGCGGCCAACGACCGGCTCAGGGCCGCGCAGGCGGCGGAGCTGGTGGCGCGGGTGGAGGCCCTCTCGGGGGAGATGGACGAGGGCGAGTACGGCCCCGACCCGGACATGCCCTCGGAGTTCCCGGAGCGGTGGTCCCGCTTCCTGCCGCCCGACGACCTGAAGTCCCGCTTCCACTCGGGCCGGGACAAGGAGCAGAAGCCGTAGCCTGGAGGTGTGTACAGGGAACGGGCCTCGCGGGTCGAGGGCGTCGTCGTATGGACGCGGACAGCGCCGGTACGGGCCGACGGCCCCGTCTATCCGGTCCTGCCGGACGGCTGCATGGACCTGCTCTGGATCGGCGGCCGGCTGGGTGTGGCCGGCCCCGACACCCACGCCTACCAGCCGAATCTCCAGGGCGGCACCGTCGGCGGCGGTGGCGAGTGTGTGGGGGTCCGCTTCGCGCCCGGCATCGCGCCCGCGCTCCTGGGCGTACCGGCGCACGAACTGCGTGACCTGAGGGTGGATCTCGCCGACCTGTGGCCGGGCCCCGAGTCACGCGAGATCGTCGAGCGCGTCGCCACCGCCGCCGACCCGGCCGCCGCCCTCGAATCGGTGGCGCTGCGGCGGATGGCGCTCGCCGGGCCGCCCGACCCCCTGCTGCGGGCCGTCGTGGACGGGCTCGACGCGGGGCGTACGGTCGCCTCCGTCGCCGACACCGTCGGCCTCGGCACCCGCCGGCTGCACCGCCGCTCCCTCGACGCCTTCGGCTACGGCCCCAAGACCCTGGCCCGCGTCCTGAGGCTCCAGCGCGCGCTCGCGCTCGTACGGGCCGGGGCGCCGTACGCGGAGGCCGCCGTCGCCGCCGGCTGCGCCGACCAGGCGCATCTCGCCAGGGAGACGCGCGATCTGGCCGGCCTCACGCTCGGTGCCTACGAGGCGTTGGCGAACAGCGAGACGCCGCAGCCGTCCGGGTCGAGCACGACCGCGTAACGCTGCCCCCAGGTCGCGTCCCACGGCTTGAGGTGCCCGCGGTACCCGGCGCCCACCAGCGCGTCGTAGACGGCGTCGACCTCGGCGGGGCTGTCGCAGAGGAAGTTCAGGCCGACCCGGTCACCGTTCGACGGCGCGGTCCAGCCGGGGTCGAAGGACCGTACGACCTCCTCGGTGTCCCACGCGATACGCGTTCCGCCGGGCAGGGCGGCCTCCACATGAGGAGCGGAGTCCGCGTCGGCGGGGATGTCCAGGCCGAGCCTGCGGTAGAAGGCGAGAGAGGCCGCCATGTCGGAGACGACGATGCCGATCAGATCAAATCGTGGAGTCATGGGTCCAACGTAGGCGGGGGCCGGCCGACCGGTCTTGAACGAATCGGACGCGAGGAGCCGGCGCCCCTCGTTCGATAACCTCGAACGGTGCGACCACGGGGTGGGAACGGCGTGACGGGCGGGCGAGGGGCGGCGACGGGCCGCCTCGGCACTTGGGCGGCCGTGGGCCCAGCCGTACGCGACACCGCCCTGTGGGGAGCGCTGGCCGCGTTCACCCTCGCCTGGTTCGTGGGCCACCCCGACTCTTCCGTCGCGCTGGAGCTGGTGCTCCCGCTGCTCGTTCTCGCGGTCGCGATACCGGGCCGCCGCCGATGGCCCGTGGCCGCCGTGTTCGCTGTCAACGCACTCTGCGCGCTGGGCCTCGCCCACCCCGCCACCCCCGCCAACGCGTACGTCCTCGCGCTGGCGGTCCTCGCCTGTCTGCTGGGTACGGGACCGACGACCACCCGCTCCACGCTGCTGACGTTCGGCGGCTGCCTGGCCCTCGACCTGGCGCTCTGCGCCGTGCTGGGCGTGGAGGCGGTGTGGTGGTACTGGACGCTGACGATCCTGCCCCTGGCACTGGTCGTGCCCTGGCTCTTCGGCCGCTACTGGCAGGCCCAGCTCGCGCTCGTACGCGGCGGCTGGCAGCGGGCACAACTCCTGGAGCGGCAGCAGCGCCTCGTCGCCGAACAGGCCCGGCTGCGGGAACGGACCCGGATCGCCGCCGACACGCACGACTTCCTCGGCCATGAACTGAGCCTCATCGCGCTGCGCGCGGGCGCCCTGGAGCTCTCACCCACACTGTCCGGCCGGGACCGGGAGGACCTGGGGGAGCTGCGGGCGGCGGTGGCGGACGCGGTCGGCCATCTGCGGGACACGGTGGGGGTTTTGCGCGAGGACGAGGACGAGGACGGGGACGAGGGTGATCGGGACGGCGGGCCGACGGCCGAGTCCGTCGAGGAACTGGTGGACCGGGCGCGGGACTCGGGCGTCGCCGTCGATCTGCGCCGCGAGGGCAGCCCGGCGCCTCCCGGCCTCTCACCGCTCGTCGAGCGGGCGGTGTACCGAGTGGTGCGGGAGTCGCTGACCAACGCGGCCAAACACGCGCCGGGGGCGGCGGTACGGGTGCGGATCACGCACAGCGGCGGGCGCACGGAGGTACGGGTGACCAACTCGGCTGCGGCGGCTGGTGAGTTGTCGGCCCGGCCGGGGTCGGGAGGGCGGGGTCTGGCCGGGCTGCGCGAGCGGGTGCAGGTGGTCGGGGGGTCGCTGCGGGCGGCGCCGCACGAGCAGGGGTTCGAGGTCGTCGCGACGATGCCGGACCAGGTGGGACCGGACCGGCCGACGGGCCCGGGGCGGGAGCCGGGGGCCGACGCGGGGGCGGTGCCGGGGGCCGACGCGGGATCGGAGTCCGTACGGCAGCTCACCGCGGCCCGTCGCAGGACCAGGCTGCGGTTCGCCGCCGCGTTCGTGGTGCCCGGCGGATTCGGGCTGATCACCCTCGTGTCCGCCGCCTACGCCGCGTTCCAGCTGGCGACCTGCGTACTGCGGCCCGCGGACTTCGCCGATCTCCAACTCGGCCAGAACCGAGCCGAGTTCGCGAACGTCCTGCCCGCGCGGCAGTTCCCCTACGCGTCCGGCGCCGCGAAAGCCAGGCCCCGGCCGCCCGGGACGGTCTGCGAGTTCTACCGCTCGGGCGGCAGCCTCCTCGACCAGGTTGACCTCTACCGTCTCTGCTACGCGGGCCCCCGCCTGGTCGCGAAGGACGTGATCCCGGGGTAGACACACCCCGGACCGGGGCGCACGCAACCGCCCTACGCGTCGCGGCGTCGCAGTACCTCCCGGCCCGCGAGATGCGCGACGGCCGCCCACCCCGTCACGATCAGGAGCCCCACCGGTCGCGGGTACGGCGCCTCGTCGCCCAGCATGGAGTGCGTGCCCGCCGCCAGGGGCAGGTGGTCGTTCACCGTCAGCAGCACCTCACCGCCCAGCCCCTCCAGCAGGGTCGGCACGCCGTACAGCAGCAGGAAGAGCACCGTCAGTACCCCGGCAGGCGCCCGCAGCGCGAACGACATCCCCACCGTCAGCACCGCGACCAGCCCCAAGTAGACGCCGAGCAGCAGCACTTGACCACCGACCGTGGCGCCGTCGAACGTCGCCCGGCCCTCGAACGACACCCACGCCACCACCGTGCCCAGCACCCCGAGCAGCACCCCGGCCAGAAACGCGACCGCGCCGGTGACCAGCGCCTTGGCCAGCTGGACGCGGTGTCTGACCGGCACCCACAGCAGCGTCGCGCGCACACTCGTCGTCGCGTACTCGGCCGTCACCGAGGTCATCGCCAGGACGCCCACCGCGAACTGCACCAGCACGGCGGCGGCCACCGGCGCGTTGCCGACCGGCTGGACGGGATGGCCGTTGATCCGGGCGATGGAGCCGTAGTAGAAGGTGAACACCCCCATCAGCGCCACCCCGGCGACCAGGCAGAGATACGCGGCGCGTACGGTCCACAGCTTGGTCCACTCGGCGGCCACCGCCCCGGGGAGCCCGCCGCCCTCCGGCGCGACCGCCACTCGCGTCGCCGACCTCATGCCGCCGCCCCCGCCCCGTACTCCACGCTCTCCGCGGTGAGTTCCATGTACGCCTGCTCCAACGAGGCCGAGACCGTGCGCAGTTCATGCAGCCGCACGCCCAGGGCGTGGGCGGCATCGCCCACCTCCCCGGCGGTCCGGCCCCTCACGACCAGCTCCGTGCCGCCGCCCGGCTCCACCTCCGCGCCGTTGCGGACAAGCTGACCCGCCAGCGCGCGGCGGTCCTCGGCGTTCGGGACTCCCACCCGCACCGCGGTCGGCGAGCTGCCGGCCAGGAACTCCGGCATCGCCGTGTCCGCGAGCAGCTTTCCCCTTCCGACGACGACGAGTTGATCGGCCGTCAGCTGCATCTCGCTCATGAGATGGCTGGAGAGGAAGAGTGTGCGGCCCTCGGCGGCCAGCGAGCGCACCAACTCGCGTACCCAGCGCACCCCGTCCGGATCGAGACCGTTGACGGGCTCGTCGAAGACGAGGACGCCCGGGTCGCCGAGCAGCGCGCCCGCGACGCCGAGCCGCTGGTACATGCCCAGCGAGAACTCGCCGGCGCGCTTGCGGGCCACCGACATGAGCCCCACCAGCTCCAGGACCTCGTCCACCCGGCTCACCGCGATGCCGTTGCTGCGGGCCTGCGCCGTCAGATGGCCCCGCGCGGAGCGCGCGGGGTGCAGCGCCTTCGCGTCCAGCAGCGCGCCCACCTCGCGTACCGGATGACGCAGCGCGGCGTACGGCCTGCCGTCGATGAGCGCCGTGCCCCCGGTCGGGTGGTCCAGCCCGAGGATCATGCGCATGGTGGTCGACTTGCCGGCCCCGTTCGGGCCGAGGAAGCCGGTCACCCGGCCCGCCTCGATGTCGAGCGTCAGTCCGTCCACGGCGAGGGTGTCGCCGTAGCGCTTTGTCAGCCCTCTCAGGGTGATCATGTGCTGTTTCCCGTCCTTCCGGTTCGCTTCCTGCCCTGTGGACGGTAGGAAGGGCTCCGGTGGCGGCACATCGGCCGTTCGTCAGCGAACACGCCCCTTACTTTCGTCGGGGACTCCCGCGCGGGCCGTCTCGGTACACTCCGCCCGTGGTCAGGGTGCTGGTGGCAGACGACGAGGCGCTGGTCCGCGCCGGGGTGCGCGCGATTCTGGCGCGGGACCCGGGGATCGAGGTCGTCGCCGAGGCGAGTGACGGGCAGGAGGCCGTCGACGCCGTGCGCCGGCACCGGCCCGATGTGGCCCTGCTGGACATCCAGATGCCGGGGTTCGACGGGATCGTCGCCGCGGAGCGGATCCACCGTGAGCTGCCCGGCACGGCGGTGGTCATGCTGACGACCTTCGGCGAGGACGCCTTCATCGCCCGGGCGCTGCGCGGCGGCGCCGACGGATTCCTGCTAAAGGCGGACGACCCGAGGGAACTCCTGGCAGGCGTCCACGCGGTCGCCGCGGGCGGAGCGTATCTCTCACCGAGGGTGGCGGCCCGCGTCGTGGCGGGGCTGCGGGCCGGCGGTTCGGGCGCGGCGGCGGTCAGACCGCTCACGGAACGGCTGACGGAGCGGGAGCACGAAGTCCTCGCGCTGGTCGGCTGCGGGCTGTCCAACGCGGAGATCGGTGAGCGTCTGTATCTGGTCGAGGGCACGGTGAAGGCCCATGTCAGCGCGATCCTGGCCAAGTTGGCGGTACGCAACCGGGTGGAGGCGGCGATCGCCGCGTACGAGGCGGGCCTGGTCGTCCGGAGTCGCGACGACCGGCCCTAGGGTCTGTCGTTTGGATCTTCGGTGGCCCGGAACGCCTGGCACGGCCGGTACGAGCACGATCCTCCGCCTCGCGATGCACCGCACCGGACGCCCCGGGGCCCCGCCGCGCGGGCGGACGACACCACTTCGGAGACACCTCCCGGACGAATGAGTCCGACCGGGCCGGGCGGCGGTGCCGCCGGACAGGCCGGTCCTGCGGCGGCACGGTCAGCTCTCCTGAGTGCCGGTCTCGTTGTCGTACGGATCGAAGTACGGGTCCGGGTCGGGGTCGGGGTCGGGGGAAGTGTCGGCCGGCAGGCCGCCTTCCTGTCCGAAGCGGTCGGCCGTGCCCGTCCCCTGTCCACCGGACCCAGGCGCTCGCCCGGCGTCCGGCTCCCGGGTCGGCTGGTCCCACGGGAGCCCCTGTGGGGGCAGTTGGGGCTGCGAGTCATCGCCCCTCGGACCACCGATGCCGATGAACGGTGCGGCGATGTAGGTGGCCCGGCGGTATCCGGGAGGTGCGGAGGCACCGGGCGGCTTTCCGCCGCCGAGGGCCGGCAGTCCGGCGCCGGACACTCCAGCCACGGACGACCCCGACCCGGACGTCCCCCGCTCAGGCTCTCCGGTCGCCCCGCCCGGAAGGTGGAACCAGGCCAGCCGGTCGTATCCCGCGATACGTACGGCATGGAACATAGGCGGCGAGAGCTGATCGTCGTATTCGTTGTGTATCAGGCTCCGGTACAGGTCGTCCCAGAGGGCGAACGCCAGATCGGGTTCCTGCCGCGCCTTGAACGCCGACTTGAATTCCGCCGAGTCGAGCAGCCGGGTGGTGGCGACCACACCGTCGCCGGCATAGCCGCCCGCGGTCATGTGGACATTGTCCACCGCCGCCGCGGCACGCAGCCTTAGCCGGTGCTCGGCCGTCCTGCCGCCGTTGTCCCTGCGCAGGGCCCTCTTCAACTCCCGTACCAGGGAAGGGATCACCCGCGTCTCCACGATTCCCGGCGGCAGGATCAGCAGCTCGCCGTCGCCCTGGCCCTGTCTGGCGCAGGCGTCCCGGTCGATGCCCGCCGCCTCGCACGACTCCTCAAGGATCGCCAACAGCCGGTCCTGGTCACGTATTTGGTCCGGCACCGTACGACGGGTCGAACCCTCGGTGTCGACCGCGAACGAGAGGCGGCGTACACCACCGTACTTATTTGTCATCAGAACCTCGCTTCACTTGAGTGGCCGCGGCATTCCGAGCGCCCCGCAGGGGGAGGGACACGGCGAAGGCGGAATCGGGGGGACGGGCCGAACGGCGAGCCGAGTGACGACAACTCTGCCCGTTCCGCCGCCGGATTTCACCCGGTTCAACTACTTTGTTGTCTCTGTGGAACGGGGGAATGATTTTGGCTGACTTGACCGCGCCCGTGCTCTGCGTCGACTTCGGTACGAGCACCACGCAGGCGGCCCTGCTGAAGGGCGACGAGGTGCGTCTGCTGCACGACCCGGTCGGCGGGTCGTCCAACTGGCCCTCCGCGGTGTACGCGGAGGGCGACACGTTACTGGTGGGCCGGGCCGCGGAGAGACGTAAACGCGTCCACCCCGAGCGGTACCGGCACGAGTTCAAACGCGACCTCGGACAGGGCGCCCCGATCCGGCTCGGCGGGGTCTCCCGTACGGCCGAGGAACTGCTCACCACCGTGCTGCGCACGCTGCGGGCCGAGGCCGAGCGCCTGTCCGGATGGCCTGTGACCGAGGCGCTGCTCACCTTTCCCGCCTCGTACGGGCCGAAGGACCCCCGTCGCGGGGCCATGCTGGAGGCCGCGGCCCACGCCGGGCTCGGCGTCGCCGAGCTGCTGCCCGAACCGGTGGCGGCTGCGCTCTCCCCGCCGGCCGGGAAGCCCTTCGCACCCGGAGATCTCATCCTGGTGTACGACTTCGGCGGCGGAACCTTCGACACCGCGCTCGTACGGGTCGGCGCGGCCGGACACGAAGTGCTCGGGCACGGCGCCCTGGAGGACTGCGGGGGGCGCGACCTGGACGCGCGGGTCGCGGAGGAGCTCCAGAGGAAGTTCGCCGGTGTCCGCCCACCCACCACCGGCGGGACCACCCCCGAGGCGATGCTCAGGGCTCAACTGGATCTGAACGACCTCTCGCTGGAGCTCAAGGAGCAGCTCAGCAGCGGGGAGAACGCGGAGGAGTTCACCCGTACCGACATCCAGGTCACCCTCGACCGTAAGACCCTCACCGGCCTGGCCACCCCGCTCCTCGACAGGACGATCGACCGCTGCGGCAACCTGATCAGGGCGGCGAAGTGTGACGTCAGCCAGATAACGGCCGTGCTGACGGTCGGCGGCACGTGTCGTAGCCCCGTCGTCACCGACCACCTCACCCGCCACTTCGGTGCGCCGATCCGGCAGCCGGAGAACGCCCAGCACGCGGTGGTCCTCGGGGCGGCGGTATGGGCGCGGGCCACACCCGCACGCGTCATCCGGCCGGCCCGTCCCGCCCCGGGCATCACCCCGCTGGCCTGGGAACTGCCGTCAGGCCGTGCGGAACTCATCCGACAGCAGACGGTCACCGGCGACTCCTTCCGGGCCGGTGACACCCTCGCGCGGATCCGGGACCGGGAGGGCGCCATCCACCATCTGATCGCCGACACCTCGGGGACGGTCGTCAACTGGCATGCCCAGGTCCGGCACACCGTGCATTCGGGCGACTGGATCGTCACCACCGCCGCCGGCGCGTCAGGAGCCGGATCCACCGCCTCCCCTCAACTGCCCGCCGAACCGCCTCTGATGGAGTGGCGCGCGCACCAGGCTCCCGTGGGGGCGGTCGCCTTCAGCCCCGACGGACGGTTCCTGGCGACCGCCGACCACCACGGGACCGTCACCATCCGCAACCTCATCACCGGGGAATCCGCCCCCACGGTCGAACTGGCCCGTCCCGTGACCGCGTTGGCGGTCGACTCCCGACGCGGTCTGATCGCCGCGGGTCTGGAAGGGGGCGGAATCGAGATCTTCGATTTCGCGGGGGAGACTCGTCTCCCGTCGGTCGGCACAGAGGACGAGATCGAGACCATGACCTTCGGTGACGCCGGCGCCTGGCTGGCGGCGGCGGACGGGTCCGGGACGCTCGGATGGGCCACGGACGACTGGACGGAACTGGCCTCCGAGGAGCTGCGCGGCGACGCGGGCGGGCTGGCGACGCGCGTGGGCGACGCCCTGCTGCTGGGTGACGTTCGGGCGTTCACCCTGCTCGACACCCTCGGCGACCTGGACGACGGGCTGCTGCCACTGGCTCTGTTCGGCGGGCTGACCGCCGACGGGGGAGGTCCGCTGGTGGCCGTCACGCCGGGTGGGGTCCTGTCCGCCGGGCACCGTCCGGGCGCGGTGGTCAGGATCGACGCGCGGCACCTCGCGCAGGTGGCCCGGAGCGGCAGCCGCCTGCTGCTCGCCGGGTACACGGGCGGCGATATCCAGCTCTGGTCCCTGGCCGGCGGTGAGCTGCTCGGCGACCTGGGTGTGTCGGGGGAGGTGCTGTCCATGGTGTTCAGCCCGGACGGCGGCAGACTGGCGGTGGGCCAGGACGACGGCGCCGTCCTGATCTGGAACCTCACCGACGACGCACCGCCGGTGGCCCCGGCCGGGGCCATGTGGGCGCCGGGGAGCGGTCCGTCATGACGGAACCGACAGATCCCGTGCTCGCCGTCGACTTCGGTACCTCGGGCACGTGCGCCACCCTGGCCGACGGCTCCCGCACCCGGCAACTGCGGGAGCCCGCGAGCGGCGACTGGTCGTGGCCCTCGGCCGTGTTCATCGACGGGAACCTCCCCCGGGTCGGCACCCTCGCCGTCACCCACAAACGCCTCGCCCCGGCCGACCACCGCGACGAACTGAAGCGCTACCTGGGGCAGGACACGCCCCTGCGGCTCGCCGGGCGCGGCTACCGGCCCACCGTGCTCGTCACGGCCCTGCTCCAGTCCGTACGGGCGGAGGCCGAGCGGGTGAACGGCGGCCCGCTCGCGCGGGCCGTCCTGACCGTCCCCGCCTCCTACGGCCCCGGAGACATCCGTCTGACGGACCTTCTCGCCGCCGCCCGCGCGGCCGGAATCCCCGCCCCCGAGGTGGTGCCCGAACCGGTCGCCGCGGCCTTCGCCCCGCTGGCGGGCGGCCCCCTGCCGCCCGGAACCACCGTCCTCGTCCACGACTTCGGCGGCGGCACTTTCGACACCGCGGTCGTCACCATCGAGGAGGACGGCCATCAGGTGCTCGGCCACGCCACCCTCGACGACTGCGGTGGGCGCGACATCGACGCGGCCGTCGTCCGGTATCTGCGCGATGCCGGCGGCGAGGACCTGCGGCGGCTCCTCGACGGCCCGGACGAGGCCGCCGACCGCGCCCGGATGGATCTGCGGGACTTCGCCCAGCGGCTCAAGCACCGGCTGGGCGCGGAGACGACCGCGACGGACGTGTTCACCCCCGCCGAGGTACGGCTGACCCTCGACCGCCAACGGCTCGACACCCTTATCAGGCCCCTGCTTGAGCAGACCACCGACCGGTGCGCCGAACTGCTCCGCACCGTCCGGTCGGAGCACGCGACGACGCGTCCGGAGGCACACCCGCCTGTGGTGTCCGCGGTGGTGGCGGTGGGCGGGTGCAGCCGCCTGCCGGGGGTGCCCGAACACCTCGCCCGCACCCTGCGGCTGCCGGTCCGTCAGGCCGAGGACCCACAGACGGCCGTGTCGCAGGGAGCCGCCGCCTGGGCCTTGCGGGGAACCGCCGGGCGAGCCGCGCGCAGGACACCGTCCCTCGGCCCGGCCCAGGACCGCACCCCGCTCTCCTGGGCGCTGCCTCCGGGGGCGTCGACGCTGCTGTCCTGGCGGGTGCCGCAGGGCGGCCGGTTCACGGCCGGCGAGGTGCTGGCCCAGGTCCGCGCACCGGACGGATCTCTCCTCGACCTCACGGTCACCCGCGCCGGAACGGTCACCCGTTTCCACGCCGGGGTCGGCGACCAGATCCTCAGCGGGGACTGGCTGGTGACGACGACAGCCGGGTGACCCCGCCAAGCCGGCCGCTCAGCCCGGCCGGTTGACGCCGCCGGGCCCGTCCAGTTCCGCGAGGAGGTACTCGTAGGACCGCACCACCACCCGGGCCGCCTCCCGGCTCGGCCCGGACAGGGCGCCGCCCTGCCAGCGCACCAGCCAAGTCGTGTGCCGGAGACCGGCCTGCCGGCGCAGCTCCTCCACAGGGGTGTCCGGGGGCAGCCCGAGCCGGTCGGCGGGGCGGCGCCCGAACTCGCCCGCACACTGCCGGATCTCATGCGCCTGCGCGTCGCTGAAGCCCAGAGCCCCGGCGTACAGCCGCCGCAGGGTGTTGAGTTGGGCGAAACCCGGTTCGTCGACGACCAGCGCCTCGATGACGCCGATCGCCTCGTCCAGCGCCGATCGCTCCCGGGGACCGAGCCCGGCGGCCAGCCGCTCCGGCATGGAGCGCACGCGCTCGGCGGCGGAGTCCAGCTTGAGCAGGGCGGCCCGGTGCCCGAAGTGACCGGCCAGCCGGTCCCGCAGTGCTTCCATGCCGCTGTCCCGCATGAGATGGGCCCGCAGCTCCGGAACCGTACGCACGTGATCGCGCACCGCCTCGCAGGCCGAGTGGATGCCGTACGCGCCGAAGCGGGTCCACAGCCGTCGGCGTTCGGCGGCGTCGAGCGGCAGACCGGACCCCTCCGCGCAGAACATCGACGCCATCGACAGCGCCGCGAAGAGTGTGTCCCGCGATACGCCGGCCAGGGCGTGGAAGCTCGTCAGTGTGTTGTCGTCCAGAGTGCCCGCCGCCTGCCCTATCAGGCTGCACACCGGGGTGAGTTCGTACAGCCGCTGCTTCATACCGGGTGCCTCGCCCATGGTCCGCTCCGCCAGGGCGCGCCCCCGCTCCAGAGGGTGCGGGCCGCCTGGCTGCCACAGATGCTCACACTTGGTGAGGACTCCCAGAGTGGTCAGCGGGGTGGACATGGCGAATCCCGGGCCGAGGAAGTGCGCGAGCAGGTCCGCGTCCACCGTCGAGGGCCCCCGGATCGAGAGGACCAGGATCAACGCGTCCGCCGCCGAGGCGTGGCGCAGCGTCGACCGGTCGAGTTCGTCGGCGTCGATGCCGAGGAAGTCGAAGGTGTTGCGCGAGTCCTCGACGTACCGGGAGTCCAGCCCGGGTGTGTCGATCAGCTCGAACTTCTTCAGATACGGCGCGCCGATCTCGGCGACGATCTCCGAGATCCCCCGCAGTTCCCCGGCGTACTCCTCGCGCCGGACCGTCAGCGATTCGAGCCGGTCCAGGCTGGTGGTGACCGGTGGCCGGCCGTCCTTGTAGTGGATCGTGAGGCCCGGTGTGTCACCGTGCCGCAGGCGGTTGACGTTGAAGGTCAGCTCCTGCGAGCCGGTGGCGACCCGCTCCTCACCGATGAGCGCGTTCACGAGCGTCGATTTCCCGGTGCTGATACGGCCCACCACCGCCACCCTCATCAGCCCGGCAGCCCGGTCCCTCTCGGCCTCCAGCGCTTGGCGCAGCAGGGCTGTGCGGTGGCCTCCGTCGGCCAGCGACGTGAGGGCGGCGGCGAAGGCGGCCGCGACCCGTCTCTCCAGATCGTCCGCCACTACGCGCCGTCCCCCCTGCCGTCTCCCGTGCCGTCCCCCGGGCCGTCGAAGTGCCCCGCGCCCGCGTCTTCTCGGCTTCCCCCGTCTTCTCCGCTTTCCGTGCCGGCCAGCCGGCCGACCGCTGACGCGAGCCGGTTCACCTGGCTCTCCGCCTCCGCCAACGGGCGCTGTTCCTCGGCCAGTTCGGCCAGCCGGAGCGCCCCTTCCGCCTCGGTGCGCACGAGAGTGTTGCGCAGCCGGGGCAGCGTGTCGTCGATGCGCTGCCGCTCCCGTGTGATCCGGCTGTCCATGTCCGCGCCGATCTCACTGCGGAACTCCGCCATCGTCCGCTCCACCACCGCCCCGATCCGATGCGCCTGCGTGCTCCTGGCGTCCTGGAGCGCCACGGCGAGTTCCCGCCGCCTCGCCGCCATCACCTCGGGCGAGACCTCCTCGGTGACCACCTCCTCCCACTCGGAGGCGGGGCGCACCTGCCTCCTGCTGGTGAAGGTCTCGGTCCGGGGCGCCGAGAAGAAGTCCATGGTGGCCTCGGCCGCCCGCTGGAAACCCTTGCCCAGAAACCGGCCGATCCCTGTGGCGATCGCCTGCTTGCGCGGGCTGCGGGGGAGCGTGACGGTCTCCGTCACCGTCTCGTACTCCGCCTCCGTACGGTGGATCACCCGACGGGTCGGCCGGTGCAGCCTTCCGAAGGCGCCGAGATCCACCACCGGTGGCGACGGAAGGCCGCGCAGGGCGCTGCCGGTCAGTTCGAGCCCGATCCGCTCGGCGATGTCGCGCTGGGTCCGGGCCGCCTGCCCGGCGCCCCACGTGCTCACCGCGCTCAGTGCCACCCCGAGATCGCTGTTGACCCGGTCGGCGAGCTGGTCCGGTTCCTGGAGATAGCGGTCCACCTGAAGGTATTCCTGCTCGGCCCGCTGCCACACGGTGTCGAACTCGGCTGCCCCGCGCTCGCCCAACTTCCGCTCCAGCAGGGCGAGTTCGGTCTCCAGCTCGGCACGCCAGGAGGCCGCGCCGTCCGCCAGTTCCGCCAGCCGCGCGGACTCCCGTTCCATCTCCCGCTCCAGGCTCTCGACCCGGGCGCGGCCGGTCTCCCGCTGCGCCTGTTCCTCCGCCCGCAGCGGTGAGAGAAGCACATGGACGGCCGACTCCAGCTCGGACAGTGCCCCGCCGAGCAGTACCTTGGCCCGGTGACGGGCCAGCCGGGACCACACCGCGGCCTCCAGCCGGGCGAAGCCCGAACGGTGGAGCAGGTCCCTGTTCCCCGTCACCAGGCCGGTGATCTTCGCGGTGCTCGAAATCGGCAGGACCTCGATGGCGGCCACCGGCTTCCCGGTCACCTCGGCGATCCGGGCCCGCACACCCGCCAGGAAGTCGTCCACGTCGGGGACCAGATCGATATGGGTGAGGGCGAACATCATCGCGTCCGGGCGGTCGGCCGCCCCGACCGCGTGCGCGGCCTGTGCGAGGAAACCGACCTCGCTGTCGGACAGCGGCTCCTGTGCCGACGACACGAACAGCACCGCGTCCGCCGTGGGCAGATACTGCTGGGTCGCCAGCGTGTGGTCGTGGTACACCCCGCCCACCCCCGGCGTGTCGACCAGGACCAGCCCGGACGCGAGCCGGGGGTCCGGGAGTTCGATTTCCAGGAGCAGCGCCCGCTCGGCGTCCGGATGGGTGGTGCCCTGGGCCGCGTACGACCCGATCTGCGCCCGCTCGATCCTTCGGCGCTCGGGTGGCGCGGGCGCGGCGGGCGGCGCGGTCTGCCCCGCCGCCGGGCGGTTTCCCGGTCCGCCGTCCAGGCCGCTCCCGCTTGCCTCCGCCCCCGCTTCATTACCGGCGAGGGTCACATGAATACGTTCCTGGTCCCCGTACGCGACCGTGGTGACCAGCCGGGTGGTGAAGAACATGTCGACGGGCAGCAGGTTCGGCTGCTCCAGGAGCGCGTTGAGCAGACTCGACTTGCCTCGCTTGAACTCACCGCACACCACGACCGACAGGCGCCCCGACGCGAGGCGTTCGCGCGCTCCGTAGAGCCGGTCCGTGGTCTCGCCCGCCGTGCCGCGCTCCTCGGCGGCCTCGGTGATCCTCGCCAGCAGGGAGAGGATCACCTGCCGCAGAACGTCGTACTCAGCCATGCCCGGCCCCTATCCCTTCCTCGGACGCGTCGAGCGCCTCCGAGACCCCTGATGCCTCAACCGATGCCTCAACCGATGGCTCCACCGCTTCCGACGTCCCGGACGCCGTGACGCGGTGCAGCAGCAACTCGTACGAACGGCGGATCACCCGGACCGCGCCCCGCGAGGCGCCACTGTGCTCGCCGAGGGCGTCCGCCCGCGCCCAGCGGCCGACACCGGCCCCGGCCCCCTCCGCCAGCGCCCCGGCGCCCGTGCCCTCCGGCAGCCCGAGCCGCGCCGCCGGTGAGGTTCCGTGCTCGCCGGTGACCCTCAGCAGCTCCTCGGTCTCCCGTGCGCCGAGGGTCAGCCGGCCGGCGTAGTGGTCGCGCAGAACGGCGAGTTCCAGGAAGGCGTGTTCGCGGAACTCCAGCGCGGTCAGGTCCGACAGGGCCGGTCGCAGGCCGGCCGGCAGGCGGCCTGTGAGCGAACGGGCCTGCTGGACTACGCGGTTGACCTTGATGACCTCCGCCCGGTTGCCGAAGTGGTCCAGCAGCAACCGCCGGAAGTCCTGGACACCACTGCGCTCCAGCAGCTCCGCGCGCAGCGCCCCGATGTCCTCGGCGTCCTCGCGGACCAGACAGCAGGCGGTCACGATCCCGTACGCACCGAACCGGGCCAGCAGGCCGGCCCTGCGCGCGGCCGGCACGGGTACGTCCGGGAGCTCCCGGCCCGCGAAGTGGGGGCCCCGGCGCACGTGCCTGGCCAGGGCGTCCTGGTCCAGCCGGGAGAGTGTCACCAGATCCGCGTGGTCCTCCTCGGTGAAGGTGCTCGCCGCCGAGCCCAGCAGCCCGGCCACCGGCCGGAGTTCGAACAGCAGACGACGCGCCCCCGCCGACTCCATCAGGAACTCCGCGACCCGTCGCCCTTCCGCGAGGGGGTCCGGGGCAAGGGGCCAGTAGTGCTCCACCTTGGTGAGCGCTCCGACCGTGGTGACCGGTCCCGCCGTGTCGAATCCGGTGCCCGCGAAGTCCCCCAGCAGCGCGGCGAACTCGCCGGACAGCCCCCGGTCGAAGACCGCGACGAGCGCGTCGGCCCGGGCGGCGTGGCGGACCGAGGCCGCGTGGACCTCGTCGCCCGAACGGCCGAGCCAGCGGAGGGCGTTGGCGGAGTCCTCGCCGTAGGTCGAATCCAGCCCCGGGGTGTCGATCAGATCGTGCGCCAGCAGCTGAGGACTGGGGTGACCGATCTCCAGATGGTCGATGCGCCGAAGCAGCGCCTGGAGTTCCGGGTCCCGAGCCCGTGCCCGTACGGCCAGTCGCTCCATTTCCTCCAGCGGGTACGCGGCGGGGGGCGCGCCGTCCTTGTGGTGCACGATCAGCCCCGCCGGGTCCGCGTGCCGGAACCGGCAGACGTTGAAGGTGAGTTCGAGCGCGTGGGTGGGGGCGGGTGCCGCGCCGAGAAGGGCGTTGACGAGCGTGGACTTTCCGGAGCTGATCCGTCCGACGAGCGCGATACGCATCCGTGCCTTGAGCCGGTCCCTGCTCTCGGCCAGCAGCCGGCGCACGTCCGCCACGGGCTCACCGTCCGCGGCGGAGAGTGCGGCGTCCGCCCGGTCGAAGGCCGCGTACACCCGACCCGGATCCATCAGCTTCCGGCCTCCTCGCCGGCGTCCCCGTTACCGTCTCCGCCGCCCGGGTGCTCGTCCCGGTCCTCGCGGTCCGCGCCCGGACGGGCGGCCTCGGCGCCGATGTCCTGGAGCCGGTTCAGGGTCCGCTGGAGCGGGACCCGCTCGTTCTGGAGGCGCTGGACGCGCTGCTCAGCGTCCTGCTCCTGCGCCTCGTACGTCTCCCGGATACGCGCCAGGGACGCGTTCACACTCTCCCGTTCCTGCGTGATCCGGCTCTCCAGTTCGGTCACCACGGCGGTCGACATCTCCGCGACGAGCGCGTCGACGGACGCCCGCAGGTGCGTCTCCTGTGACTTCCGCAGGGGGGTCAGCGTCTCCTTCAGGCTCCCGCGTTCGGCTTCCCGCTCCTGCTTCGCGGCCTCGTCGGCGGAGTGTCTGTGCCCCACGCCCGCGCCGAACAGCGCGCCGACGATCGACCCGGCCCAGGCGCCGAACTGGGCGCCCACGGCCGTACCCGCGCCGGGCAGGAACAGCGTCCCGAGGAGCGCGCCCACACCGGCCCCGGTGCCCGCCCCCACGACACCCCCGGCGCCCGCGACGACCGTCACCTCCCGGACCCGCCGCCCCAGGGAGTGGGGCCGCTCGTCCTGGCCGACCCCGGTCCTGACATCGACCGGCGGCACCGGCGGGTCCGGGAGCCGTGTGAACCGGGGGCTGCCGAGCGACAGACCGCTGCTCAGGGTGAACTCGCCCAGAATGCGGGCGGCCTCCCGGCCCGCGGTCTCGTTCAACGTGGCCACCAGCCCCGCCGCGTCCAGGCTGATCTGGCGGACCAACGCGTCGGGGTTCTTCAGATACTCCTTCTTGTAGAGGTAGTCGGCGTACGCGGTGAGCCATATCTGGTCGAGACCGGCGGAGGCCTGGCCGCGGAGATCCGTGCGGACGGTGGTCATCGCGGCCGTCAGTTCCGACCTCCAGAGCGAGTTCGACTTCCCCAGCTGTTCCAACCTGCCCTGACGGACGAGGTAATCGTCCCGGAGCTTTCCCAACTCGGCCTTCGTGGCGCGCCGTTGGGAATCGATGGCCGCGTCGACAGGGTCGATCAACGCCTGCGTACCGCTTCCGAGTGCGGTGAGCGCGTCCCCGAGCAGCACTTTGGTACGGCGCCGGTTCAGCGCGGCCCACAAGGCGGCTTCCAGAGCGGCGAAGTTGCTCAGCTCCCAGTCCGCCGTGTCGCCGTCCGCCAGGTGGTCGAGTCGGGCCTGGGCGGAGACCGGGACGATGGTCAGCTCTCCGGCGGGACGGCCGGTTGCTTTCACGACCTTGTCGGTCAGTGCGGCCAGGACCTGGTCGTACGAGCCCACCAGGTCTGTCTTCGTCAGGACGAATATCTGGGCGTCCGTGTCGTCGTCGACCTTCGCCGCGTCGCTCGCGGTCCTGATGAAGTCGGACTCGTGCCGGGTCAGTGGCTGAGTGGCGTCGGCCACGAACAACAGCGCGTCGGCCTGCGGCAGGAACGCGAGGGCCACCGCTGTGTGCTCCTCGTACATACCGCCGACGCCCGGTGTGTCGACCCACCGGATCCCCGCCTCCAGGCGGGGGTTGGGTGTCCGGATCTCCAGATGGAGGGCCCGCCGGGCGTTGTGCGGGTTGTTCGCCTCGGTGACGTAGTCCTTGATCTCCGACCGGCTGATGATCCTGCGTACGGTACGTGGCTCCGCCCGGCCGCCGGGATCCCCGCTCAGGCCGTCCCCGCCGGGCCCCTCCGGGGCGACCGCCGGCTCGTCTTCCGGTTCTTCGACCTCCAGGACGACGGCGATCTCCTCCGTGACCCCGTACTCCACGGTGGTGACCAGACGCGTGGTCAGCACCGTGTCCGTCGGCAGCAGGCCGGGCTCCCCGAGGAGAGCGTTCAGCAGCGTGGACTTGCCCCGCTTGAACTCGCCGCAGACCGCGACGGTGAGGCGTCCCTCGCTCAGCCGCCGCCGGGCCGCGTCGAGCCGTGCTGCGGTATGTGCCGCACCGGTGGCCTCGGCGGTGGCGGTGACCGTGTCGAAGAGGGCGAGAAGTTCGGAGCGGAGCGATTGGTAACGGCTCATGACGGATGTCCCCCATCCTCCGGAGCGGGCGTTCAGGCGAGGAGCAGCACCAGGACGACGAGTGCCACCGCGAAGGCGGCCAGCGCCAGGGACACCTGTACGAGCAGGTGTTTGCGCCACGCGACCTGGCTCATGACGACGAGCTGACGGCTCAGCATCGGGAGCAGGTCCTCCTGCCCCAGGGCGGCCCGGAGCCGCACCGGATCCCAGTGCCGCACGTGCCCGAAGTAGACGAAGTTGTCGGGGGCGGCCGCCCGCGCCGCCCGCGTCCGCAGCCGTGGCTGGATGGCGACGATGGCGCACAGCGCGCCGATCAACAGGGCCACCAGCGCGATCAGCACCATGGAGCTCAGGGCGCCGTCCACCCGGCGGCCCGCGAAGGAACCGTCCTTGGCCAGCGACGCCAGGCCGGCCGCCGAGGCGGCCTCCAGGGTCAGGGCGAAGCTCGCCTTGTTGTCGACCCGGGCCGTCCAGTCGCCGAGCGCCTGATGAATACGCCAGGCGTTCTCGCGGGCTTCGGCGGCCGTCGGCGGCTGCGCGGGCGGCGGCGCCGGTGCGGGGGTGGGTGAAGGCGGCGCATGGGGTGGAGGTGACGGGTCGTCCGGTGACGGCGATAAAGGTAAGGGTTCGTTTCGAGCCATGTGTCGTCTCCCCCGATGCACCGTTCAGCTCTGCTCACATACCCAATCACTTCCGGGCACAAGCCACCGGCGAATCCGCGGAATTCGGTACGACCGTACGACCGCACGACGGGGGACGCGTGTGTGTGACGAGCCCCGGACACGCGACAGCGGGCCGCGCCAAGGGCGCGGCCCGCCGGGGACATGGGTCCCTGCGTCCCTCGGAGCTTCAGAGGATCGTCACCCTCGAAGTTCCCGGACGCATCGGAGACTGATTTCAGCTGCCTCAGATGATCGACACACCGTAGACACTGAGGGCCTCGGTGACCGGCTGGTAGAACGTGGTGCCGCCGGAGGAGCAGTTGCCGCTGCCGCCGGAGGTCAGGCCGTGCGCCGTGGAACCGGAGAAGAGCGCGCCGCCGCTGTCGCCGGGCTCGGCGCAGACGTTGGTCTGGATGAGACCGGAGACTATGCCGTCGGGGCCGTAGTTCACGGTCGCGTTGAGGCCCGTGACCGTGCCGCTGTGCACGCCGGTCGTGCTGCCGCTGCGGGTGACACCCTGACCGACGGCCGGGTCGGCCGCGCCGTCGATCTCCTGGTAGCTGCCGTTGTACAGGTAGACCCTGCCGTCGGCCGCCGCCGGGTTCGAGTGCTGGATGATCCCGTAGTCGTTGCCCGGGAAGCTGGAACCGGCGGTCGAGCCGATCGACCAGCTGCTGCCGATGTTGGTGCAGTGACCGGCGGTCAGCGCGAAGTTGGTGCTGCCGTTGGTGACGTTGAAGCCGAGCGAGCAGCGGGCGCCGCCGGTGGTGATGGCCTCGCCGCCGGCGATCAGCTTGCTGAACTTGCCGGGGGTGCGCTTGATCGTCACACCGGCGTCGGTGTCGGCGAGAGCCGACTTGACCTCGGCCAGCTCGGCGGCCGAGACGGAGGTGTCGGCGGTGACGACGATCTTGCCGCTGGCCTGGTCGGTGTACCAGGCGGTACCGGCCACGTCCGCGCCGCGGACGGCGGAGCTGGCGTCGGCGAGCTCGGCGGCCGTCACCTTGGCCTCGGGGGCCGGGGCGGCGACCGCGGACGGTGCCGCGAGCGCGACGGCGGTCACCAGACCGGACGTCACGGCGAGCATGCGAGCGCGTCTGGACACGCCGTTGAGGGGGGAGAAGCGCTTGAAGGTCACGAAATCCTCCATCGGTGGGGGGGGAAAGCACGGCCCCGTGGGGTGTGGGCCGTTGTTCGTGCGCCGGTCCCCGGCCGGTCGGTGCCGGCCGTGGACCTGTCGATCCGCACGGAAGAAATCGTTGACGGGGTCAGCTTCGTACACAAGGCCGACTTCCGGACCCCGGCCGTCCGCGCCGTGGAAGCCCGTGCCCGCCCCCGCCGCCGGGCCGGCCGCCACCGCTTCGCGCGCACTCGTCCGACGGTTTGCTGCAAAGCGGCCGGGTGCGGTGACGTGGCATGGGAATCGGGTCGAAAATGCCTGCGGGACAACGGGTTTGAGCCTGTATACGGAGAGGCTGCGGCGGGTCACGTCACGAACACACACGGTTTGCACGGCGGTTCGGGACCCGGTACGAGTGCGTGTACTGCCGTGCCCACGGCCTGGCCGGTGGCGGCGGACCGGGCGCCGCCGCTGTTGCCGGGGCGGCGTTATGGGGCGTACGAGCGAAATCCGCGCGCCCGCTCGATGGCCGAATATCTTTGTACGGAGGCGAGTTGGCCTCATCTTATCCGTCCACATTCGGCCAGCGCTCAGCCCTTGTGGGGCGGCCCGCCATGTGCTGGACCGTCAGAAGCCCCCGTGGGGCCGGTACCGGCACCGTGATGCCTGCCCAGCGGGATCACCGGCGGTGTACCGCTCATCGGGTCGGTCGTGATCCGGCAGCGCAGCCCGAACACAGGGCCCGGTCGGCAGGGCGTCACACAACTCGGCGTCGGTGGCGTCGGGTCGCGCGGGCCGCAGATCGTCGCGGAGGGTCCCGGCGAAGACGCGTCGGCCTCCACCACTTGCCGCTCCTTGACCATGTCGGCGACCGCTTTGACCACATGGTCGAACGACGGCAAGGCCAACCTTCGTACTTTCTGCTGGTGTGAGCGGATCAGGCATGGACACCGCCCGCGGGGAAACCCGGAGGAGCATGACGAGTGACATGAGCAGACCAGGCGACGACGGCCCCGCCGGGCGTGACGAATCGCCGAAGGAGCGCGCCGACCGGCGCTGGGCGGAACTGCTCCAGGAACTACGTGTGGCACAGACCGGGATACAGCTCCTCTTCGGGTTCCTGCTCACCGTCGTCTTCCAGACGCGCTTCACCAAGCTGTCGGACACCGACACCAACATCTACGTGGCGACGGTCGTGCTCGGCGCCGTCACCACGGGCGCGCTCATCGCACCGGTGTCCTTCCACCGGATGGTCACGGGGCGGCAGTTGAAGCCCGAGGCGGTCGAATGGGCGTCCCGGCTCACCGTCCTGGGGCTGGTCCTCCTGCTGTGCACCATGGCCTCGGCGCTGCTGCTGATACTGCGCGTGGCGCTGCACAACGCCGTGGCGCTGTGGATCGTGGCGGGACTCGTCGTGTGGTTCGTACTCTGCTGGTTCGTCCTGCCGGCCTGGGCCCTGCACAGCGACAACAGGCGCTGACGCCCGGACCCGAAGCCAGGGGGCGGATCATTCCTCGGTGAAGACCCCGCGGGCCCGGCGGGTGATCTCCTCCGGAGTCAGGTCCTCCAGGTGCGTGAGGAAGACCCAGACGTGACCGAAGGGGTCCCGCAGCATCGCGGTGCGGTCGCCGTGGAACTGGTCGGCCGGAGGCGACAGCAGCTCCGCCCCGGCCGCGACGGCCCGCCGCGTCAGCGCGTCGACATCGGCGACGAAGACATGCAGCCCCACGGTGGTGCCGCCGAGTACGGTCGGCCCGCCGAACAACGGCCCCTCCGCGTCACCCAGCATGAAGACGGATCCCTCGATGCCGACCTCGGCATGCACGACGCGTCCCTCCGGGCCGTCGATGCGGAACAGTTCCTCGGCGCCGAACGCTCTGCCGTAGAAGTCGATCGCCGCGTGGGCGCCGTCGACCATGACATGGGCGATCACGGAGTGACGGTAGTGCTCGGGAACGGTGTGCGTGCTCGTGCTCGTGGTCATGCGAACTGCCTCCTCGTTCGGCCGCTGCCGGTGACCACGAACGTAGAAGCTGAACCACGGTTCAGGTCAAGCCCGTCCCCGCAGGATCACGCCGGGCGGTCCTGGAGCACGGAGAGCGTGTTGCCCGCCGGGTCGGTGAACCACGCGATGTACGGGCCGTCGAGCCGGAAGATGCCCCGGTCGTCGGTCTCCATGCGGGGGTAGCGCTCGAAGCTCACGCCCCGCCGGACCAGGTCGTCGACAGCCTGGTCGATGTCCTCCACGGGGAAGTTGAGGATCGTGTACGTGGCGGGGACATGATCCGGCTTCGGGTAGACGAGCACCTCCGCCCCGCTCCCGAGATGCAGCCGCAGCATGCCGTTCGCCTCCGTGACGTCCAGGCCCAGCGTCTCCTCGTAGAAGACACGGGCCCTCGGGATGTCGTCCACGGCGAAACCGCTGAACGCCTTGCTTCTGCCGAGCATGGCTGCTTCCTCTCGTGCGGCGGGGTCCTGGCACTCTTCCCGACCGTACAAGGAGGACCTCGCCCCGGCAGCCCGGCGATGCCGGGCGGAGGCCCGCCGTCCGGGCCGTCACACCGGGTGCGTAATACTCTCGCCATGATCACGCGTATTACCGCGGCCGGTCCCGCGGCAGCCCGCCGGAGGGCGGGCCGTTCCGCCCCCGCCGTCACCGTCCGGCGGGCCACCGCGCGCGACGCCAGGCGGCTGACCCGGCTCATCCAGGCGTCCCGCGCCTACGAGGGCCCGTACGCGCCCATGATCGCCGGCTACCGCGTGGGGCCCGACTACATCGAGACACACCGGGTCTTCCTCGCCGCCGGTCCGGACGACCGCCTGCTCGGCTTCTACGCCCTGCTGCTCGACCCGCCCGAGCTGGACCTGATGTTCGTCGCCGACGCCGCGCAGGGCCTCGGTGTCGGGCGGCGGCTGGTCGAGCACATGAAGGGGGAGGCGCGCGACGCCGGAGTCGCCGCCGTACGCGTGGTGTCGCATCCGCCCGCCGAGGGCTTCTACCGCCGCGTGGGCGCCGAACGCGTCGGGGCGGTGGCGGCGAACCCGCCCGCGGTGATGTGGGACCGCCCGGAGCTGGTCATCAGGGTCGGCCCCGCCGAGACCGCCGCGCCCTGACCGCGCGCCGGCCACGGCCGACCGGGAACGCCACCCGCACGGTTGGTCGGCTTCCGGAGGCCCTCCGATCCGCGGCCGGATGTGGTCGGACGGGATGCGGTCCGCACCATTGACCGAGCCCCACGAGAGACGCGACGCTGTCGCACATGGCTGAACGCCGGACATTCATATGAATGAGCGTTCGGTGATCGGCACCGTGTGTCACCGATAAGTCAATCCTGAATCACTCCTGACCCCCACATCTCAGGAAGGCAGGCAACGGCTCATGAAGGACTCACAGGAATCGGCGCAGGAGCCGACGGACGGCACGATCAACACCATCAACTGGCAGACCCCCGAGTTCACGGTCGTCGAGACCGCGCTGGAGGTCACCGCCTACGCCCTGACCGACCGGTAGACCCCGCCGCCATGCTGCCGCAGGTGCTCGGCACCGCGGCGGGCGGCGGGCTGCCCCAGTGGAACTGCGCGTGTCCCGGCCGCGCCGGGGCACGCGCCCACCCGGACGGTCGGACCCCGGACTGTCGGCGCCCTCGGCGCGATGCCCCCGGCGCCCCCGTACATCTACCGGGATCACCCCAAGGACCACGGAGCCGCACCCGGTCACCCTTAGAACTTTCTTTCCCGCGGCCCCCCATGGCCGCACCACGCGCACCTCCCGCCCCCCACTCCATCCGGAGGAATCCATGCACGGCAGCAACCCGACGAAGACCCCTGCCAGGACGGCGGCGGCCGCGGTCGCCGCGGCGGCGCTCGTCGCCGGACTCGTCCAGACGGCGAGCGCGGACGAGCCCCGCGCCGCCGCGGCCGGCGAGCCGACCGACATCACCACCATCTCGACCGGCTACTCGATCCCCTGGGGCATCCACTGGCTGCCCGACAACTCCTCGGCACTGGTCACCGAGCGCGACACCTTCAAGGTCTTCAAGGTGACACCGGACGGGCGGCGGACCGAGATCGGCTCCGTCCCCGAGTCCCAGACCACCGGGGGTGAGGGCGGCCTGATGGGCGTGGCCGTCGACCCGGACTGGGCGACCAATCACTTCGTGTACTTCATGCACACCTCGTCCGAGGGCAACCGCATCGCCCGGATGACCTACGACGGCACCCGACTCACCGGCTACACCGCCCTGTTGAAGGGCATCGCGAAGAACAGGTACCACAACGGCGGCCGGCTCGCCTTCGGCCCCGACGGCTATCTCTACGCATCGACCGGCGACGCGCAGAACACCGCCCTCGCCCAGGACAGGAACTCGCTCAACGGCAAGATCCTGCGGATGACGACGGACGGCGAACCGGCGCCCGGCAACCCGTTCGGCAACCACGTCTTCAGCCTGGGCCACCGCAACCCGCAGGGCATCGCCTTCGACCCGCAGGGCCGTCTCTGGGAGGCGGAACTGGGCGAGAACGCCCGCGACGAACTGAACCTCGTCAAGGCCGGGAACAACTACGGCTGGCCCGTCTGCGAGGGCAACTGCTCCACGGCCGGGATGACCAACCCGAAGGCCACCTGGACCACCGCCGAGGCGTCGCCCAGCGGGATCGCCATCGTCGACAGCGCCGTCTACATGGCGTCGCTGCGCGGCGAACGGCTCTGGCAGATCCCGATCAACGCGGGCAACGAGGACGTCGGCACACCGCGGGCGCACTACGTCGGCACGTACGGACGGCTGCGCGGTGTCACCAAGGTGCCCGGCACCGACGCGCTGTGGCTCTCCACGACGAACGCGGACGGCAACGGCGGTGAGCCGGCCGGGTCGGACAAGATCTTCCGCGTGACGATCGGCTGACCCGGCGCGCGCCCCGCTCACGAGCGAGTCGCGCACCTCCCCGGTACGGCCGCTGCCCCGCGTGGAACTCCCCTTCCACGCGGGGCAGTCGGCCCGCTCTCGCACGTGCGGTCGCGGCGGCGACGGCGAGCGCGGTCGCGTACTCCGAGCGGCTTACCACGGTTTGCCCCCGTCCCGGACGCTTCTGGGGGCCGCGGCCCTCGTAGGGGGGATTCCCGGGGGACCTTGGCGCGAATGCGGTGCGAACACGTCCGGTCACGGTGTGTACTGTGCGGGTCCGTCTCACTGCTTCTCCTGGACCCGCCCGTCCCCGATCCTCCCGAGGTTCGTCCGATGATCGAGATAACGGTTCCGGCCGCTGCCGGCCTGTCCGCCGGGACTCTGCTCGCTCTCGTCCTGGGAGGGTTCCTGCTCCGCTCACGGCGTGACCGGTCCGGCCTTCGCGAGGAGATCGCGTGCCTGCGGGAGCGGCTCGACGACACGCGGGCGAAGGCCGCGCGCGCGTCCGACGACCTCATCGCCGAGATCGCCCATCTGACCGAGAAACGCATCCCCGCGGTGGCGACCCGCGCCGCGCACCCGCACGCCCAGGTGCCCGGACCGCTCAGCTCCGACTTCGCCCGAACCCGGCCCGGCGCCGGTCTGGAAGGAGTGCTCGACGGCCTGCTGGGCGTCATGACGAAGGAGCGCAAACGGGTCGACGCCGCGGCCCGTGCGGGCATGCGCGGCACCACCCGGGAGATCCAGGCGGGGCTCTACCGGCTCCAGGACGTGCTCCGAGGACTGCAACAGCAGTACGACGAACCCGAGTTGGCGCAGACCCTGTTCGAACTCGACCACGAGAACGAGCAGTCGCTGCGACGCGCGCAGGTCGCCGCCGTGGTGTGCGGCGCCTGGGTGGGGCTGGCCCGTGAGGAGTCGCACCTGGTGGACGCGGTGACGGGCGGCCAGTCCCGGCTCGTGGGATACCACCGCGTCCGTGTCAACAACCATCTGGAGTCCGGGACCGCACTCGTCTCGCACGCCGTCGAGCCGGTCGCGATCATCGTCGCCGAGCTCCTCGACAACGCGCTGCGGCACTCCTCACGCGACTCCGACGTCACGGTGAACCTGGAACGCGCGCACCACGGGGTCGCCGTCACCATCGACGACGCCGGAGTGGGGATGTCCGCCGACGAACGCGCCTACGCGCAGCGGATGGTGGCGAGCAGCGAACCCATCCTGCTCTCCGACCTCGGCGACCCGCCCCGGATGGGACTCGCCGCGATCGGCCAGCTCACCCGGCAGTTCGACCTGTCGGTGGATCTGTCGACCCCGTCCCCGTACGGCGGTGTACGCGCGGTGCTGCTGGTCGACAACCATCTGCTCAGCCATGTCGACCCGGTGGTCAGACCGCCGGCCGCCGCCGCACCGCGCTCCACCCGCGAGGCCGATACGCCGGAACCGCCGGTCAGGCAGGAGACGAGGGGAAAGCTGCCCGTCAGGACCGGCGGGTCCGCGAGGACCCGCAAGGTGACCGGGTCCCCGGCGTTCACCGCCGCCGAGATCCTCACGCGAACCAACTTCTCCCGCGTCGAGGACTCTTACCCCGAAACCGTCCCCGACCCCGGCACCGCGCCCGACGACGACCTGCCGCAGCGCAGGCGACGCCATGCCCGGCCCGGCGCCGAAGCGGCGGTCCCGGCGGCCCGGCCCGTTCCGGAGCAGGCCCCGCCGCCCGCCCGTACTCCCGAAGACTCCGCAGCGGCGCTCGGCGCGCTCCAGACCGGCACCGCAGCGGCACGATCCTCCGCCGAACCCGAAGGGAACGACCCGCGATGAAAAGCCGCGACGCCGGCGAAACGGCGTGGGTGCTCGATCCGATCCTGGAAATCCCGCATGTGCGGGCAGCCGTCCTCCTGACCAGAGACGGTCTCGTCTCCGGTTACACCGAGGCGCTGAGCCAGGCATCCGCCGAACGTACGGCGGCGATCACCAGCACCGTGCAGGGCGCGTGCCGAACGGCCGCCGCCGCCTTCGCCGACAGGGACGACGCGGAGATCCGCCAGATCGTCATCGAGTCCGACCACGGCTACATCCTGGTCGCGCCGACCTCGCACGGCACCTGTGTGGCCGCGTACGGGGGGCCCGAGGTACGCCTCGACCTGCTCGCCCACCGCGTGCACTCGCAGGTCGCCAGACTCGGCGAGAAGGCGATGACGGCCGCACCGCGCGCGGGCGAGGGTGGCATCCCGGCATGACCGGCCGCAGAAGCGGCCGTCCACTCGTTCCCGCCTATCTGTCCACCGGCGGGGTGGCTCGGCCGCGCCATACAGAGCTTGAGCGGCTTTCGCTGCTGACCGGCGGGGCCGGGCCCGCTCCCGACGGACTGCCCGCCGCACGGCACGCGCTGTACGACGTGCTCGACGGCGGAACGCTCACCCTGGTGGAAGCCGCCGCCCTGCTGGAGCTGCCGGTCTCCGCCGTACGCGTACTCGCCGCCGAACTGGCGGAGCAGGGGCTGGTGAGCCTGCGTCCGCCGGTACCCCCGGCAGCCCTGCCCGCGTCCGACCTGTTGAAGAGAGTGGCCGATGGCCTCCGCGCCCTCAAGCAGTAGCACCAGCGCCGACGGGCTCCACCTGCCCGACACCACCCGCGAGTTGGTGAAGATCCTGGTGGCAGGCCCGTTCGGCGTAGGCAAGACGACGCTGATCGACTCGGTGTCCGAGATCCGTCCGCTGCACACCGAGGAACACCTCAGCGAGGCGTCCGTGGCCGTGGACGACCTCGCGGGGGTCCGGGAGAAGACCACCACGACCGTCGCGATCGACTTCGGGCGGATCAGCCTGGAAGCCGGCATCGTCCTGTATCTGTTCGGCACACCCGGCCAGGAGCGTTTCCGCTCGCTGTGGGCGGACATCGCCCACGGCGCGCTCGGCGCGCTCGTCCTGGTGGACACGCGCCGTATCGACGACTCCTTCGACGTGCTCGGGCTGGTCGAGGAGTCGGGGCTGCCGTACGCCGTCGCGCTCAACACCTTTCCCGACTCACGCCAGTACACCGTCGAGCAGTTGCGCGGCTCGCTGGATCTGGAGCCCGGCACACCGATGGTCGTCTGCGACGCGCGTGACACCAACTCCTCCGTCGACGCCCTGCTCGCACTGGTCCAGAATTTGTTGGCGGGCCAGGCCGCCGACGGTCCCGCCGGAGCCGGGGCCGTGCCTGAGGCCGTACCTGAGGCCGCGACCGAGGCCACGACCGAGACCGAAGCCCTCGCCGGCGCCGTCGAGAGCGGCGCCGCGCCCACCCCGGAAGCACGGTGACCCGGTGACCTCGTACCCCGCCCCCGCGCAGGCCTTCTCCCTCTCGGCGCCCGTGCGGCTCTGGGACGAGGGCTTCGCCGCCGATCCGCACAGCCGGTACGAGGCCCTCAGGGCACAGGGCCCCGTCGGCTGGGGTGAACTCGCCCCGGGCGAGCCCGCGTACATCGTCACCGACCGCCGGGCCGCCCTCGACATCCTCCACGACCCCGACACCTGGTCCCACGACTCCCGGGAGTGGGAGTCCACCGCCGCCCCCGACTCACCGATCCTCAGCATGCTGAAGTGGCGCCCCAATCCGCTCTTCAACGACGGTGCGGCGCACGCCCGTTACCGCACCGCGCTCATCGACGGGTTCGACCTGGTCGAGCCGCACGACCTGCGCGAGCGCGTGCACCGCGCCGTCGACCTGCTGGTGGGCCGGTTCGGCCCGGTGGGCAGCGCGGACCTCGTGGACGACTTCGCCCGCCCGCTGATGACGCTGATCTTCAACAACCTCTTCGGCCTCCCCGACAGCGAGAGCGTCCGGCTCCACAACTCGATCGGCCGGCTCATGGAGGGCGGTGACGAGGCCGCCGCCGGTGAGCTGGAGTACGGCCGGTACGTCACGGAACTCGTCACGGCCAAGACCCTCAAACGCGGTGACGACCTGACCAGCTGGCTGATCGACCACCCGGCGGACCTCACGTACGAGGAGGTCGTCTGGCAGGTCTTCATCACGATGGCCGCCGGCCACGAACCCACGGCGAACCTCGTCGCCAACGCGCTCTCCAGGATTCTCGGCAACCCCGTGTACTACTCCACCCTCACCAGCGGGTCGCGCCCCGTGATGGACGCGGTCGTCGAAGTGCTGCGCCACGAGACGCCGTTGGCGAACTACGGCATCCTCTACGCCCGGGAGTCGCTGAGCTTCCACGGGGTATGGGTGCGCAAGGCGGTGCCTGTCATCGTCAGTTACGGATCGCTCGGATACTTCTCCGAACAGGCCGCGGCCGGGGCGCCCCACCATCCGCACGACGCCTCGCATCTCTCCTGGGGGGCGGGAGCGCACAAGTGCCCACTCAAGCAGCAGGTGCTGCTCATCGCCACCGAGGCCATCGAACGCATCACCCAGTGGCTGCCCGACTTGGAGCCCGTCATGCCGCGCGACCAACTCGCCTGGCGGCCGGGCCCGTTCATCCGCTCCTTGAAGTCGCTGCCCGTCCGCTTCACCCCCCGTACACCGGACACCGCCGTCGCCACCCCATAACGACGTCCCGCGCGCGGCTGCGCGCACCGCCGTCGTTCATGGCGTCCGGCCGGCAGGAGATACTGATACTCCTGCACAGGGAGTGACGGAGCGTCAGGTCGTGGCGGAGGGCCGGGGAACGAAGTGATCGACGGGCTGAGCCAGGGGCTGGGCGGCGGTGGGATGGCGCTCCTCGCCGCCGTGGTGGCGCTCGCCGCGTTCGTCCAGGGAACGAGCGGCCTCGGCTTCGCCCTCATCGTCGCGCCCGTGGTCGGTATGGTCGACCCCGGTCTGCTGCCCGTGTTCCTGCTGGCCTCGATGATCCCGCTGAATCTGTACGTGGCGTGGCGCGAGCGCGCCAGCCTCGACATACGCGGAGCCCGCTGGATCTCGGCGGCCCGCCTCGCGGTCACCCCCGGGGGCCTGGCGCTGCTGTGGGCGGTTCCCGAACGCCACCTCGGCGTGGTCGTCGGCGCCGCGACGGTGCTGGCCGTGCTGGTGAGCCTGCTGGCACCCGTTTTCACCCCCGGCCGGGCGGCGTACGTCGGCGCGGGCGCGGTCACGGCCCTCACCGAGACGGCGACGGGCGTCGGCGGCCCGCCGCTGGCGCTGGTCTACCAGCACCGGCCGCCGGCCGAGCTGCGCTCGACGGTCGCGGTCTGTTTCCTCGTCGGCGAGGTCGCCTCCCTGGGGCTGCTGTTCGCCACCGGCCAGGGCAGCCCCGGTCAGGCGTCGCCCGCGCTGCTGCTCCTGCCGGCCCTCGCGCTCGGCGTCTGGCTCAGCCGCCTCGCGCACCACCGTGTGGACGCGGCGAAACTCCGGGTCATGGTCCTGGTGTTCGCGGCGGTGTCGGGTGCGGTGCTGATCGCCGGGCGGTAGCGCACGGCGACCGACAGGACGGTCCTGTCACACGTCACCGATGCCGGAGATGCTCTCGGTGTTGGCGCCCCCGCCGACGGGATCGGGCTGCCGCGCGGGGCCGGGCGACACGGCGAGCGTGAAGGAGTGACCGGCGGGGTCGGAGTACGTCCGCACGTCGCGCGGCCCGCTGTTGTTCTTGGCCTCCACCGGTCTGGCACCGAGGCCGACCGCCTCGCGCTCGGCCTCGTCCATGTCACCCCGGTTCACGAGGATGCGCACATGCGCCTGCTGGGAGTCGTCGGGCCGGGGCCAACTGGGCGGCGCGTAGCCGTGATCGCGGTGGATCGCCAGATGGACGCCGTTGTTGCCGACGACCTCCACATAGTCGGGGTCGCCCCACGGGCGGATCTCCGCGTCGAGCAGACCGGCGTAGAACTCGGCCAGTTCCATCGGTTCGGCACAGTCCAGGACAAGGACAGTCGTCTTCTCAACCATGCCCTCGCGTGTACCCGCTGCCATCGACGGCATACGGTCTCGCGGTGGGGGCGCCGGAATGCGCTGGCGGCGCCGGCCGTCGCCCCGGCATGCTGGGTCCATGCTGATCAGGGAAGCCACCCGTGAGGACTGGGCCGCCATCTGGCCGTTCTTCCAGCGGATCGTGGCGGCGGGCGACACGTTCACGTATCCGACCGACCTCGGTGAGCGGGACGCGAGCGAGTGGTGGCTGCTGGCCCCGCCGAACCGGACCGTCGTCGCGGTCGACGACGCGGGCACGGTCCTCGGCACCGCCAAGATGAACAACAACCACATGGGCAACGGCTCGCACATCGCGAGCGCCAGCTACATGGTCGATCCCGCGCACACCGGCCGGGGCGTGGGCCGGGCGCTGTGCGAGTACAGCCTGGAGTGGGCGCGTACGGCGGGATTCCGGGCGATGCAGTTCAACGCCGTCGTGGAGACCAACACGCACGCGGTGAAGCTCTACGAATCACTCGGCTTCACCGTGCTCGGCACGCTCCCGGAGGGCTTCCGCCATCCGGTGCGGGGCTATGTCGGCCTCCACATCATGCACCGCGCGCTCTGAGCCGCCTGTCGCCGGCTATGTGCCGGGGCGGCCCTGAAGGCGGGCGGCGCGTTCGCGGATCCGGGGGAGTGCCTCGTACAGAGCGCCGCCCGGACAGCGCGTCGAGTAGCCGTCCCGGTGGCCCGAGACCGTACGGAAGATCTGCCGGGTGCCCTTCTTGTACCGGCTGCCGTCGTTGGTGGACACCAGCCTCGTCGTGCCGCGCGGGTCCACCCCGTACAGTCCGAGCTTCCACGCGATCAGCCGGGCGAGAGAGTCGACCATGGCCTCGGGCACCGTGGCGCCGTCGCTGAAGTCGCCTATGGCGGCGATGCCGACCGTGCCCACGTTGAACCCCAGTGTGTGCGCGCCGACGACGGGGTTCTCGATGCCGCCCGCGCGGCCCTCGTAGATGACGCCGCCCCGGTCGACCAGGAAGTTGTAGCCGATGTCGTCCCACTGCCGGTTGTCGACGTGGTCGACGGCGAAGGTACGGATGAGATTGGGGACCTCGGGGCGCGTGTAGTCGTTGGGGCTGATGGTGTGGTGGATGAACACGGCACTGACCGCGTCGGCGGTACGTTCCGGCTTCCGCCGGGGCGGGGGTTTCTCCTGCCAGAACGTCCGCGGCTCGACGGCGGGCGCGGCGCTGCCCCAGCGGAGCGCCCGTTCCGGGCGTGCCTGCGGGCGCGATGGAGGGGCGGACCCGTCCTCGCCGGCTCTCCCGGCGGCGTCGGCGGCCAGGGTGAGGCCCGCGCCCGCTGCGGCGGCCCAGCCCATGCCACGAAGCAGCACGCGCCGGTCGATGCTCATGGGGATGAGCGTATGGCGACACGCCGCGATTCGCCTCCCCTCCCAGGCGCCTCACGCGTGTCTTTTAGGAGGTCGTGCGGGGTCCCTCCGGGCCGGTGACCGAAATCGAACAGTTCGCCCGGACGGAGGTCGTACCGGCCTCAAGAGCTCAGTCGTGCGAGGGGCGGCCGTCGAGCTGGTGATCGGCCAGGCTCAGCGCCTCGTCGATCACGCGCCGCAGATGGCCGTCGCGGAGGCTGTAGACGACCCGGCGGCCCTCCTTGCGGGTGACCACCAGACCGGCGAGCCGGAGCTTGGCGAGATGCTGGCTGACGGCGGGGCGGGCCGCGCCGCACATCTCGGTCAGCGTCGTCACGTCCGCCTCGCCGCCCGCCAGCCCGTGCAGGAGGACCAGCCGCGTGCGGTCGGCGAGGACGGCGAAGACCTCGGCGGCGAGTGTGAACTGCTCCTCGCCCGGGATGGGCGGGTGCGCATCATGCGCAGGTGACAGTTGCATGCGTGCGTTCATATGCACATAATGACGAACGGGGTACGCCGCTGTCCACCCCACCGCTCCTCCCTGCCCGGTCCCACCGCCCGAGCGTCGGAAGGCCACCGCCATGAACGACCCGCACGGACACGCCCACCCTGACGGGCACCCTCACGGAGCCGGGCACCACTCCCATGGGCACTCCCACGGGCACCCCCACGGCCCTCACCCGGCTGACGCCCGCGAGGCGGTGCGCGGCGGACGGCTCGCCCGCCGGCGGCAGAAGGCCGGTCACCTCCTCACCCCCCACTCCCACGAGTCGGCCGACAAGATCGACCCCGCCCTCGAATCGTCGGCGAAGGGCATGCGTGCCCTGTGGGTCTCGCTGGCCGTGCTCGGCGTGACCGCGCTCGCGCAGCTGGTGGTCGTCATCCTGTCCGGTTCGGTGGCGCTGCTCGGCGACACCGTCCACAACGCCGCCGACGCGCTCACCGCTCTGCCGCTCGCCGTCGCGTTCGTCCTGGGCCGGCGTGCCGCAACCCGCGGATTCACCTACGGGTACGGGCGGGCCGAGGACATCGCCGGCATCGTCATCGTGCTGACCATCGCCGCCTCGGCCGTGTTCGCCGCGTGGACCGCCGTCGACCGGCTGCTCGACCCGCAGCGCGTCAGCCATCTGCCGGCCGTCGCCGCCGCCGCCGTGGTCGGCTTCGCCGGCAACGAGTGGGTCGCCCGCTACCGCATCCGCGTGGGCCGCGAGATCGGTTCGGCGGCCCTTGTCGCCGACGGGCTGCACGCCCGTACCGACGGTTTCACCTCACTCGCCGTCCTCCTCGGCGCGGGCGGCGCCGCGATCGGCTGGCGGCTCGCCGACCCGATCGTCGGTCTGCTCATCACCGCCGCGATCGTCCTGGTCCTGCGCGACGCCGCCCGTGAGGTGTTCCGCCGCATCATGGACGCCGTCGATCCCGCGCTCGTGGACGCCGCCGAGCTGGCCCTGCTGGACGTCCCCGGCGTACAGGCGGTGGGGGAGCTGAGACTGCGCTGGATCGGTCACCGGCTGCGCGCCGAGGTCGCGGTCGTGGTGGACGGCGATCTGACTGTACGTCAGGCGCATGACGTCTCGGTGGCCGCCGAGCACGCGCTGCTGCACGCCGTACCCCGGCTGACCGCCGCCCTGGTCCACGCGGACCCCGCCGCCACGGCGGACGAAGCCGACCCGCACGCGGCGCTGACCCACCACGCGCCGAGCCGTGGCCACCGTCCCGCCCCTGCCCATGTCCCCTGACCCGCCGGCTCTTTGACGATCTGTCAGGGCCCTCATGCCCACGGGGAGATCTCTCCCTCCCTGGGCTCTTGCCGGTGGACTCTTGTCGGTTACATGACACCCTCACTAGCGTGTGCCGGGTTCCATCCCCCACACGAGGAGACCGGCATGAAGGACCGAGCGAGACCCACGTACCGACGTCGGATCACCGCGGCCCTTTCTCTACTCGCCTGCATGGGTGTGGCCGTCGCCACGCCACCGGCCGGAGCGGCCGACGGCCAGAAGTCCACGCGCGTAGCATCCTCGCCGGTCTCCTGGTCGGCGGATCTGTCACGCATCACCTCCGACGACGTCAACGTCCGCTACGCCAAAGGTGCGTTGAGCGTCCGGAGCACCGCTTTCCGTCCGGCGTCGGCGGAGGCCGGCCAAGGCTACGGCACCCAGGTGCTCGCCCCCGAGGAACTCGACGGTCCGGTCAACCGGGTCAGCGCCGAACCGGTCGCCGACACGCCCGCGGACGCCGGAGCCGAGGTGGTCGTCGACGTGCGCGGCCGCTCCGCCGGGGGCAGCTGGACCGAGTGGATTCCGGCGGACCGGGGCCCCGCTGTCCTGCCCCGCGCCGTCACCACCGTCCAGGCCCGGATCACCCTCTGGGACAAGGAGGGCGAGGTACGCGTCCGGGGCCTGCGGCTCTCCGCGGAGAAGGGCGCCGCGCCCCGCGCCGCCGCGGGCGCGAGCGCCGTCACCGCCCGGGTCTTCGCCACCCGTGAGGGTCTCGTCGGCCGTACGACCGCCAACGGCCATGTCATCCAGCCGAACGACCACTTCGTCGCGCTGCCCTCGCGACGGGGCCTGTCGCCCAACGGCAGCGGCCAGTACTCCGTGCAGGTCTGCGGGCCCGCCCGCTGCGAGACGGCGCCGGTGTGGGACGTGGGGCCCTGGAACACCAAGGACGACTACTGGAACCCCTCGCCGACCCGCGAGATGTTCAAGGACCTGCCCCAGGGCAAGCCCGAGGCGCAGGCCGCCTACGAGGACGGCTACAACGGTGGCCGGGACGGTTCCGGCCGTGTCGTACTCAACCCGGCCGGTATCGATCTCGCCGACGGCACCTTCTACAACGTCGGCCTGGACGACAACGGCTGGGTGACCGTCACCTACCTCTGGACCGGCGACCAGACGGGCACGTCGTTCCCCACGTGGGGCACGGACGTCCGCATCCGCCAGCAGGCGACCACCGCCTCGGCCGAGGTGGCGCGGCTCCCCGGTCCGACGACCGTCAACGTCAAGTGCCAGGTCCACGGCCAGCGGATCACCGTGGACGGCATCACCAATGACGGCTGGGCCTATCTGCCCGCCTTCGGTGGCTACATCTCCAACATCTTCATCGACGTGGTGGAGTCCTGGCTGCCCGGCGTACCGAACTGCTGAACCCGCGGGGGCACTTGGGGGCCGTACGACAACTGCCCCAAGTGCCCCCGCGCGTCGGGCGCTTCCTCCTAACCGACCACGGCCAGGCCCCGCTCCGTCGTGTTGAGCCGCCGGCCGCCGGTCTCGGTGACCGTCACGATGTCCTCGATACGGACGCCGAAGCGGCCCGGCAGATAGATGCCGGGCTCCACCGAGAAGCACATGCCGGGTACGAGGGGCAGCTCCTCGCCCTCGACCATGTAGGGCGGCTCATGGGTGGTGACGCCGATGCCGTGGCCGGTGCGGTGGATGAAGTACTCGCCGTATCCCGCGCTGTCGATCACCGCGCGGGCCACCCGGTCGACCTCCTGGCAGGCGATACCCGGCCGTACCGCGTCGCAGGCGGCCCGCTGCGCCGCGCGCACCACGTCGTGGACGCGCCGCTCCTCCTCGGTGGGCTCACCGACATGAACGGTACGGGAGGTGTCGGAGCCGTACCCCTGGCAGAGCCCGCCGAAGTCGAGCACGACCATGTCGCCGTTCTCGATGACCCGTTCACCGGCCTCATGGTGCGGGTTGGCCCCGTTGGGGCCCGAGCCGACGACCGTGAAGTCGACCTGGGAGTGGCCGGATCCGCGCAGCAGACCCGCGAGATCCGCGGCGACGTCGGTCTCCCTGCGGCCCGCGAAGGGCACCTTCTTGATCTCCTCGTACGCGGAGTCCGCCGCCGCCCCCGCCGCCGCGAGCCGCTCCACCTCCCGCGCGTCCTTGACCGCGCGCAGCATCGGCAGCGCGTTCGTCAACGGCGCGTAGGAGGTGCCTGGCAGCGTCTTCTGGAGGCCGATGAGATGCAGGGCCCAGGTGTTGTCGCTGATGCCGTAGCGGCCGCCGGCGGTCAGCGCGGGCGCGGTCACGGCGTACGGGTCGGCGCCGTCGGTCCAGTCCCGCAGGGTCAGCGCGGGCGCGCCGACGGACTTCGCGGCGTCGGGCGCCTCCAGCTTGGGCACGACGAGGACGGGGCCGGTGTCCGGGGTGAGGACGAGCAGGGTGAGCCGCTCGGTGTCGGCGGGCGGCTGATAGCCGGTGAGCCAGACCATGTCGGGTCCCGGCGCCACGAGGACGCCGGCCAGCCCGGCGGCCGTCGCGTCCCGCACCGCGCGCTCCATCCGGGCGCGGTAGTCGTCGGCGGTGAAGGGGGCCGGGGCCGCGGGAGCTCCGGCGGCCGGTTGTGGGGTGGATGCGTCGCTGCCAGTCATACGGCCATCCTGCCGGGGCCCCGAGCCGCCCGCGACCCCCCGCCCGCTCGTGCGGCTGGTGCCGGACGGACGGGCGCCGCCGGACGGGGACCTGATGTCCCGTCCGGCGGCGCGTGCGTCGGAGCCCGCCGTTCGGCCGAGCCCGCCGTTTGGTCGGACGGCGGGGTCGTCGCCCCCTTCCACCGCATGATGGGCGCCCTGTTCACCCACCGGCACCGCAGGCTCGTCCGCAACTACGCGCACAACGGCGCCACTTCGGCCGGCCCCGGCACCTCGTCCACCTCGCCCACCGACGGCGGCCGGCATGCCTGAGCAGCGGCGACAGCAACACCGCCTCCCCGCGCCCGCGATCGTCTGGGAGCCCGGGATCCAGCGCGCCATGCGCGACTTCTCCGTGCAACAGGCCCACCAGACCCTGCGCGGCCTCTTCAAACCGCGGCTCGCCGTCTACTGGGCGGACTTCCTCTGCAGTTACCTGGTCGCCGTCGCCGCCTTCTGGGCGGTGGGCCCGCTCGGCGGCCTCACCGTCGCCGGCGTCGCCGCCTTCGTGGTGTCGGTCCTCGCGGTCTTCCGCTGCTTCGCCTTCATCCACGAGATCGCGTACTTCCGCGCGAAGCGCTCCTTCAACCGCTTCCGCACCGGCTGGAACATCATCTTCGGTATCCCGATGCTGGTCCCGGTCTTCATGTACGACTGCCACGGCGAGCACCACAACCGCCGCTTCTACGGCACCGGCGAGGACGCGGAGTATCTGCCGCTCGCCCGTATGTCCCTGTGGAGCAGCGCGCAGTTGCTCGTACTGCCCCTGATGCTGCCGCTCTTCGGGCCGTACCGGTTCGGGGTCGTCACCCCGGTCTCCTGGTTCGTCCCCCGCGTGCGCACCTGCCTGTACCGGAACCTCTTCTCGCTGAAGATCGACCTGGAGTACGAGGGCCGCCTCCCCAAGCCCGAGGAGAAGCTCAACTGGCGCCTCCAGGAAGCCGCTTGTCTGCTCTGGATGGGGGCCGTCGCCGCGCTCGTCGCCACCGGGACCGTCTCGGCCGGCCGGGTCTGGCAGTGGTGCGCGCTCTTCGCGGCCGTGGCAGTCCTCAACTCCGCCCGGCTGCTCGCCGCCCACCGCTACGTGGGCAACGAGGAGGAGATGTCCGTGGTCGAGCAGATGATGGACACCGTCAACCATCCGCGCAACCGCCCGCTGGCCGAGCTGTGGGCCCCGGTCGGGCTGCGGCTGCACGCGCTGCACCACCTCATGCCCGGACTCCCTTACCACAACTACCTGGCGGCGCACGACCGGCTGGTGAGCGCGCTGCCCCCGGACTCGGCCTACCGGCTCACCGAGAGCCCCGGCCTGGTGGCGTCCCTGGGCCGGCTCGTACGCGAGTCCCGCGCGCACCAGAAGGCAGGAACCCTCCTCCCCGCCAGGGCCGCGAAGCCCGCCCGGGGCGTCCGAAGCGATGAAAGGGCCGTCCGATGACCGCCAGTACCGCCCCCGCGAGGGCGACCACCACCCAGGCGCCACCGCCCCAGGCCCCCGGCTCCTCGCTTCTCCTCGGCCACGCGCGGGAACTCCAGAAGGACACGATCACCGCCCTGGCCGGACTGTCGGAGGCCGCCGCCGACGGCGTGGCCGGCTTCCGCATCGGCCCCGGCCGGGCGGTCGTCGTCTCCACCGCCGCGACCGTGCGCGAGGTTCTCATCGAGCGTGCCGCCGACTACGGGCGGGGCAAGCGCCAGACACGGGCGCTGGAGCCGCTGATGGGACAGGGGCTGCTGGTCGGTGAGGGCGAGACGCACGCGCGGCAGCACCGTATCGTCCTGCCGCACCTCTCGCCCCGCCAGGTGCCCAAGCACGCCGACACGATCGTCGCCGAGGCGGAGCGGTTCCTGGCCCGCTGGTCGGAGCCGGCCGAGGTCGACCTCGTCGCCGAGATGAACTCCCTGACGATGGACATCGTCACCCAACTGCTCTTCAGCGCCTCGTCGCGGGACAACCGCGCGCTGGCCCGCGCGATCACCGAGGCGTTCGCGTGGGAGATGCACGCCATCACCAGCGTGGTGGGTCTGCCGCTCTGGGTCCCCACGCCCAGGAACCGCCGCGCCCGCCGCAACATCGCTCTCATCCGCCGCTGGATCGCCGAGTTCATCACGCAGCGGCGGGCGTCCCCGGACCGGGCGGAGACGGTCGACCTGCTGACGGACCTGATGAACACCCGCTACGAGGACGGCAGCGGCATGGCCCGACGGTCTGCTCTTCGACGAGGCACTGACCGCGTGGGGCGCGTCCCAGGAGACCTTCGCCGACGCGCAGGCCTGGACGCTCTACCTGCTCGCCACCCATGACGCGGTGCGCGCGCGGGTCCTGGAGGAAGTGGACTCGGTCCTCGGCCGCCGTACGGTCACCTTCGGGGACCTGGCCCTGCTCCCGTACTGCATGCAGGTCTTCAAGGAGGCCATGCGGCTCTACCCGCCGGCGTCGATGATCCCCCGGCAGGCGGTCAGGGACACGACGGTGGGCGGCTACACCATCAAGGCGGGCACGATGGTCTTCATCAACGCCTACAGCCTGCACCAGCGGGCGGAGGTGTTCGAGGACCCGGAGACGTTCGACCCGGACCGCTTCGAACGCTCCCGCGAGAAGGCGCTGCCCAAGAGCGCGTATCTGCCGTTCGGGACGGGTGGGAACGTCTGCCCCGGCAGCCATCTCGCCATGATGGAGGGGCACCTGCTCACCGCCGTCATGGCGCAGCGGCTCCGTGTCGAGCTGCTGCCCGGTCAGCGGATCCGCCCGCAGCTGCTGGTCAATCTGCGGCCGAGTCCGGGGGTGCGGGCCCGAGTGGCCCTCCGGGACTGACGCGCGCGCGGCGAGCCCGGTGAGAGCGGTCTGGCCGTCTCACCGGGCTCTGCGGTCACAGCGCACCCGCGCGGCTAGGACTTCGGCTGGGTGAAGCGGATGTTGTTGCCGAACGGGTCGCGGAGCCCGCAGTCGATGCCGTACGGGCGGTCGGTGGGCTCCTCGGTGAACTCGACACCGCGCGACTTCAGCGTCTCGTACGTCCCACGGCAGTCGTCCGTGGTGAAGATGAGCGAGCCGCCCGTCGCGCCCTTGGTCACCAGTTCGCGGACCTGCTGCGCGGTCTCCTCGGACATCGCCGGAGGGCCCGGCTTCTCCAGCAGGATCTGGCGGTCGGGGTGACCGGGGACGTTGACGGTGAGCCAGCGCATGAAGCCGAGGTCGGCGTCGGTGTTGACCTCCAGGCCGAGGGTGCCGACGTAGAAGTCGAGTGCTTCGTCCTGGTCGAGGACGTAGATCTGCGAGTGCGTGATTGCGTTGAACATGGTCATCACGCTACGGCCCGGACCGGACGAAAACTTGTCCAGAACTGCTCAGTCGCCGGGGGACGGGGTCAGGTGCTCGGCCGTGTCCACGCCTTGGTGAAGCACGTCGGTACGTATCCGGTGGCCGCCACCGTCTCCCTGCGGTACGTCCTCGGCGGCCGGCCCACGATGTCACGGAAGGTGCGGCTGAAGGTCGCGGGACTGCCGAAGCCGACCTCGTAGCAGATGTCCGTCACGCTCCGGTCCGTCTCCCGCAGCAGGAACATCGCGCGCTCGACCCGTCGGCGCTGGAGGTAACGGTGCGGGGTCTCGCCGAAGGTGGCACGGAAGGTCCGTGTGAAGTGCGCCTGCGACACATGCGCGATCCGCGCCAGGGCAGGCACGTCGAGCGGCTGCGCGTAGTCGCGGTCCATCGCGTCGCGCACCCGCAGCATGCGGCGATTGCTCTCCTCCACGGCGCGGCTCACCGGGCCATCACATCACGGTCGAACCGGCTCCCGCGCCGGTGCCCGGCTACGCGGTCGCGGCACCGTTGTCCGCGTCCGTAGCGCCGACTCCGCTCCTCTCCGCGAGCACCGCGATACGGCGGCTGACCACCACGGTCGCCGCGGCCGCGCTCAGCGCGAAGGCGGCCATCAGGACGGCCGGCCGGTCCAGCGTGTGCTCGGTGAAGTGGTCGAGCGAGTAGCGCCCCGGCCCGGTGACACCGAGAGCGGCGGCGACAAGGCCGACGAGAGCGGGGTGCTCGAAGCCGCCCGAGTGGGAGAAGAAGCCGGCGGGAGCGTGCACGGAGACGGCCCCCGACATGGCACCCGCGGCGGCGGCGCCCGCCACCGGGGTCGCGAATCCGAGGGCGAGGAGGGTGCCGCTGGCCGTCTCCCCCACGCCCGAGGCGATCGCGCTCTCCCGGGGCGGGATGAAGCCCATCTGATCCATCGCCTCGGTCGTGCCCCGGATACCGCCCCCGCCGAACCAGCCGAAGAGCTTCTGCGAACCGTTGGCGATCAGGACACTGCCGACTCCGAGTCGGAGGGCGAGCAGCCCGATGTCCCTGCGCTGGGTGAAGGACATGAGGTCCGGCCTTTCCGTGGGCGTGAGAAGCGAGGTCTGCTTCCCAGCTTCAGGCGGCGCCACGCATCGCGCACGCGCTGGGCCGCCGCCGGGGGCACGCTTCAGGGCGCGTCCTCGGCAGGGCCCGCCGCGTGGGTGTGCAGCCGGGCCCAGAACGTGGTCGAGGCTCCCCCCTCGTACCCGTGGGCCTGGGCGAGCGCGGCGACGATGGACAGACCCCGGCCGCTCTCCCCGGCGTGTCCCAGGTCCTGCTCGGGACCGCTCGGATAAGGGATGTGGCCCTGGTCGGTGACGCTTATCGTCAGGGCGCCACGGCCCCGATGGAGCCCCCGGTGGAGCGCGACGCGCACCGGACTTCGACCGTGGCGGAGCGCGTTGGTCACCAACTCGCACACCACGAGGACGGCGTCGTCGACGGTGGCGCGCGGCAGCCGCCACCGCCGCAGCACACCGGCCGCCCTCCGGCGGGCGTGAGCGGCCCCCGTGAGATCAGTGTCGGGCAGACACCAGACGTGCCGGTCCTCGGCGGCGGGCGGGCTGGGGGCAGCGCGCTGAACGGCCAAAATCTCCATGGTCCTCTCCTGGGAACGAAAATCTCCACGACCCACACAAACGCCTGCCGCCACTTCGGGGAAGGGTGTGATGGTGACCGGACGCCCCGGTGTCCGGTCTCCCGGCGCGCCGCCACAGCCACGGAGAGGCACGATGGAACGGGTGTACCGCCCCGGCGTCGCCGGTGGCCCGTGCCCGGAGGTGGCGAGATGGGGAAAGCGGAGCTGCCCCCTCAGTCGGACATGCAGAAGATCATGCGTACCTGGCGGGCGCGCCGGGATCTGGAAGACGTTCCCGGAATGAGGGATCTGCCCCGCCACCGGCACCGCCGCGGCCGGCTCACGCAGTCGATCATGGCCGATCTGCTCGGAGTGGACGAGCGCCACTACCGTCGCCTCGAACACGGCGAGGGGCGGATCAGCAAGGACCTGGTCAGGGACTGCGCCCGGATTCTGGACCTGAACCCGGCCGAGGCGTCCGCCCTGTACGTGTGGTCCGGTCACCAGCCGCCACGCACCGTCGTCCCGGAGCACCCCGACGTCCCGGACGACCTGCTCGGCCTGCTGCACCGCATCGGCCACGGTGCCTACTGGAGCGACGACACCTACACCGTTCTCGCCTACAACTGCCGCGCGGCCTGGCACTGGCCCTGGATGCAGCGCCCCGGCGCCAATGTCATGGAGGAACTCCTCGCCCCCTCCTCCCAGGGGCGCGAACAGTGCCGGCAGTGGGAGACCCGCTGGGCGCCCTACATGGTCGCCGAGCTGCGCCGCAGCTCGATCGTGGACTCGGAGCACGACCCGATCCAGCGCGTGGTGCGCCGGGTCCGCCGCTCGGCCGAGGTGCGGCGCCTGTGGGACGGCGACGAACGCGCGGAGATGAGCCTGCACCCCTACGGCACGGTGCGCCCGATGGTCCTGCCGCTCACCGGCCGGGTCCATGTCTCGGTCCAGGCACTGGCCCCGCTGGCCCACCCGGGCCTGCGGATGATCGTGGGCATCCCGGTCGACTTCACGGAACCGGACCTCCCGGTGGGCCCACCGCCCCCGCCACGGCCGACGGACGCGGAGCATTAGAAAATGGGTGGCGGGCACGGTGGGGGAGGCGCTAAATTCCCACGTGTTCCGAGGGACCGGTGGGGTCCCGTCGGCCGTGTGTGTGAACCGGGAGGTGTGTACCGATGGCTGTCGCCGCGATGGGCCTTGCCCGCAATCAGCTGATCGTTCATGTCACCTCCGTGGTCTCCGGCTGACCTTTCTCTCTTCTCGCGCCTGACCGGCGCGTACGCCGGGGCCGCCCTTGTGAAGGGTTCCCCCTTGTCTTTCTCTGCTGCCTCATCCGAGGCTTCCTCCACCGCTCATCCGCTCGCCCCGTACGGCTGGGACGAGGGCTGGGAGGCGGAGTTCACCCCGTACGCCGCGCAAGGCCTGCTGCCCGGGCGGGTCGTGCGGGTCGACCGGGGTCAGTGCGATGTCGTCACCCCCGGCGGCCCCGTGCGGGCCGACACCGAGTTCGTCGTGCCGCGCGACCCGCTGAAGGTCGTGTGCACCGGGGACATGGTCGCGGTGGACCCCGGCGGTGATCCGCGGTACGTGCGGACGCTGCTGCCGCGCCGTACCGCCTTCGTACGGTCCACCTCGTCCCAGCGCTCCGAGGGCCAGATCCTCGCGGCCAACGTCGAACACGCGATCATCGCCGTATCGCTCGCCGTCGAGCTGGACCTGGGGCGGATCGAGCGGTTCCTGGCCCTGGCCTGGGAGAGCGGTGCGCAGCCGCTCGTCGTGCTCACCAAGGCCGACCTCGTACCGGACCCGACGGGGCTGTCGTATCTCGTCGACGATGTCGAGACCACGGCGCCCGGTGTGCGGGTGCTCGCCCTCAGCGCGACCACGGGGGAGGGCGTCGATGTGCTGTCGGCCGTCGTCTCCGGGAGTACGAGCGTGCTGCTCGGTGCCTCGGGCGCCGGGAAGTCGACCCTCGCCAACGCCCTGCTCGGCGAGGACGTCATGGAGGTCCAGGCCACCCGTGACGTCGACGGGAAGGGCCGGCACACCACGACCACCCGCAATCTCCTCGTGCTGCCCGGCGGCGGCGTCCTCATCGACACCCCTGGTCTGCGGGGTGTCGGGCTGTGGGACGCGGGGCAGGGCGTGGGACAGGTGTTCGCCGAGATCGAGGAACTGGCCGAGGGCTGCAGGTTCCACGACTGCGCCCACGGCAGCGAGCCGGGGTGCGCGGTGCTCGCCGCGCTGGCCGACGGTTCGCTGCCCGAGCGGCGGCTGGAGAGCTACCGCAAGCTGCTCAGGGAGAACCAGCGCATCGTCGCCAAGACCGACGCCCGGCTGCGGGCCGAGATCCGGCGTGACTGGCGGCTCAAGGGCGCGGAGGGCCGCGCGGCCATGGAGGCCAAGCGCGGCCGTATCCGGTAGCCGTACCAGCTGATCGGGGCCGGACTCCCGAACGGGGAGTCCGGCCCCCGGCCCTGCCCCAGTTCCATGTCCGAATACCGCGAGTGGAGCCGCCGGACGCGACGCACACTGGACGGTGTGATGGACGAAGAGACCAGGTACGAGGCGGTGGCCAGCCGCGACGCGCGCTTCGACGGCGCGTTCTTCTTCGCCGTCGAGACCACCGGCATCTACTGCCGGCCGAGCTGTCCGGCGGTCACCCCGAAGCGGAAGAACGTCCGCTTCTACCCCACCGCCGCCGCTGCCCAGGGCAGCGGCTTCCGCGCCTGCCGCCGGTGCAGGCCCGACGCCGTGCCCGGGTCGGCGGAGTGGAACGTACGCGCCGATGTCGTCGGCCGTGCCATGCGGATGATCGGCGACGGGGTCGTGGACCGCGAGGGTGTCCCCGGACTGGCCGGGCGGCTCGGCTACAGCGCCCGGCAGGTCCAGCGCCAGCTGGCCGCCGAACTGGGCGCCGGGCCCGTCGCCCTCGCCCGCGCGCAGCGCGCCCACACCGCCAGGACGCTGCTCCAGACCACTGTCCTGCCGGTCACGGAGATCGCCTTCGCAGCCGGATTCGCGAGCGTGCGGCAGTTCAACGACACGATCCGGCAGATCTACGCCCGTACCCCGAGCGGCCTGCGCGCCGAGTCCGGCAACGGCATGAGCGGCATGAGCGGCAGAAGCGGCACGAGCGGCAGAAGGGGCATGAACGGCGGGAGGAACAGGAGCGGCACCAGCCGCACGAGTACCACCGGTGAACGCCTCCCCACCGCGCCCTCCCTCGCCGGTATCCCCCTGCGGCTCGCCTACCGCGGCGCCTACGCGGCCCGCGAGATGTTCGACCTGCTCGCCGACGAGGCCGTCCCCTCCGTCGAGGAGGTCATCGGCGAGCCCGGCGCCCGCGCCTACCGGCGTACGCTCCGCCTGCCGCACGGCCCCGGAGTCGTCTCGGTCGACGAATCCCTCCCGGCGACGGGCGCCGCCGCGGGCGCCCGCTCCGGCTGGCTGGAGGCCCGGATCCACCTCACCGACCTGCGCGATCTCACCACCGCCGTTGGGCGGCTCCGCCGGCTCCTCGACCTCGACGCCGATCCGTACGCCGTGGACGAACGCCTCGCCGCCGACCCCCTCCTCGCGCCGCTCGTCGCCGCCCGCCCCGGACTGCGGGCGCCGGGCACCGCCGACCCCGAGGAGTACGCGCTGCGTGTCCACGTCGGTCCCGCCGAGGCGCGGCGGCTCGTCGCCGCGTACGGGGAGACGGTCGAGCGCCCCTGCGGCGGACTCACCCGGCTCTTCCCCGCGCCCGCCGCCCTGGTGGACGACGCCGTGGCCGGCCCGCTCGCCACCGCGCTCGCCGCGGGCACCGTACGGCTCGACGCCGGAGCGAGCCGCGACGAGGCCGAGCGGGCACTGCTCACCGTGCCCGGAGTGACGGCCCGCACGGCTGCCCTCGTCCGGATGCGCGGCCTGGGCGATCCGGACGTGGCACCGCCGGCACCGGACGGCGGTCCGGGCCGGGCGGCGTGGCGGCCGTGGCGTTCCTACGCGGCCTGGCATCTGAAGGTCCGGGCCGGTCAGGCCGTTTCGTCCAGCCCCCAGCTGTGAATCTTCCGCGGATGGATCCGGATCAGCTCCTCGCTGAAATGCGGCCCCAACTCGTGGGGCCCGGTGAGCAGTTCGGCCTCACCCCGGATGTCCACGCCCCGCACCTTCCAGGGCTTGAGGCTCACGATGTCGTCCACCACCAGTGCCACCAGGGGGTTGGCCCGGAGGTTCCGCCACTTCTTGGTGGTGCCCAGCGCGTAACCGCCGACCAGGATCGTGCCGTCCGCCTGCGGGAAGAAACCCACCGGGTTGGCCTGCGGCTGGCCCTTCGGGTCGACGGTGGCCAGCCGGCCCAGCCGCTGGGAGGAGAGATAGAGGCGCTCGGCCTCGCTGAATTCGGTCATGCCTCCAGCCTCACACGCCGGTAACTCCGCCCCGCTAGAATCCGGGCCCTGACCGCACAGGCTTTCCGGGGGAGTCCAGAGTGCTGCGAGTCGATCTCCGTGGACGGGAGCTCAACCGGCTGCGCGTGGCGGACGGAGCGGACGCTCTGTGGGAGGCCGCGCTCAGCCTGCACCTGCTCCAGAACCAGCACGTACCGCCCGCCTTCGCGCCCTGGCGGCGCGAGGTCCGCACCGCCCTGGAACGCGCCGGACTCGCCTCGGCCGTAAGGGAGTTGATGGTGCTCTGCCCCTCGGCCGCGTACTTCCCCGACTTCCTCACCCCCGGCCGGGGCGAGCTGGACCTGGACATCGGTGTGGACCGGCTGCTGTCAACTCCCCGCCGCCGACTGGTCGCCGATCTCGCGCGACTCTACGCGCGCAGATCCGGGCCGGTCCCGGCCACCGTACGGCGGCTCGCCGAGGGGGACGTGGAGGCCCTGCGCTGGCTCGGCTCGACGCTGCGGCGTTACTACTCCGTCGCCGTGGCGCCGTATCTGCCCGCGATCCGGGCCCAGGCCGCGGCCGACCGTTCCCGCCGCGCGGAGGCCGCGCTGGGCGGGGGAGCGGAGGGGCTGCTGGCCAGTTACGAGGAGATGCCCGGCTGGCGCTGCGAGGAGGGGATCCTGCGCACGCCGTATCCGGTCAGCCGCGAACTCCAGCTGTCCGGGCAGACGCTGACCCTGGTGCCGGGTTTCTTCTGCGTCGGTACGCCACTGGCCCTGGTCGACGACGAGCTTCCCCCGGTGCTGGTCCACCCGCTCTCCCCGGCCCCCGGCTGGCTGGTGCGCTCCCGGCTGGGCGAGGCGACCCCGCCGGTGGCCCAGCTGATCGGCACCTCGCGCGCCAGGCTGCTCGAACTGCTCGACCGGCCGATGACGACGACGGGCCTGGCGGGGGCTTTACGGATGGCGCCCTCCACGGCGAGCCGTCACGCCTCCGTGCTCCGGGAGGCGGGTCTGCTGACCTCGCGCCGGCACGGAAACCGGATGATGCACCACCGCACCCAGCTGGGCAAGGCCTTGCTGGACGGCCCTGCGCCCTGAGGGGCGGTGGTGCATCAGCGGTGCTGCGTGAACGATGTCGCGTCAACGGTGCTGCGCCGGCGGTGGTCCCCGGCGCGTGTTACGTGGTGCGCCTTTACGTGGTGCGCCGCCCGGTCAGCAGGTGGGCACGCCCGGCAGCCACGAGTCCGAGACATCGATGAAGATGTTCGAGATGTAGCCGCCGTAGTCCGGCAGATAGGACCAGGCGTCGTTGCTGTAGCCCTGGTAGTTGACCAGCTGTCCGCGCTTCTGGCACTGGACCCTGACCGATGTCGGCCCCGCCAGGCTGGCGACCTGCGCCGAGGTGGTCGTCGCCTCCTGACGGATGCTCACGCCGGTGCCCCACGTGGGGAACGAGGTGCCGGGGCCGGGGCCCGGGTCACCGGTGCCGCCGTTGACCAGCGACATGTAGTAGGTCCAGTTCCAGTTAGCCCCGGGGTCGCTGTGGTCGTTGCCCGGTACCTCGCTGTGCCCGACGACGCCCGTGCGGGTGCGCGGGATGCCGTACTTCGCCGTGAGGTGACGGGTCAGCGCGGCCGACGAGCGGTACATCGAGTCGGTGAACCAGGACGGGTCGGCGACGAAGCCCTCGTGCTCGATCCCGATGGAGCTCGGGTTGCCCGACCGCGCGTGCCAGGCGGTGTTGGCGTCGCGGACCATCTGGGTGACCTGGCCGTCCGAGGAGCGGACCACGTAGTGCGCGCTGACCTTGGAGGACGGGTTCTGGAACCAGCTGATGGTGCCGGCGTACGACCCCTGTGTGACGTGGACGACCACCTTGTTGATCGCCGCCGTACGGCCGGTCTGGTAGTTGGACGTGCTCGCCGGGACCCAGAGGGCCGCCGGGTAGTCGTCGCTCAGCACACCGAGGTCGGAGGCGATGCTCGCGTACCTGCCGCGGTCCGGCGTCACCTTGCGGGCCTTGAGGAGGATCTGCTCGTTGCCGGCGGCCTGTGCGCGCAGCCCCTTGTTCAGCAGGTCGTACGCGGTGTCCGCGTACAGCCGCGCGGTCCGGTCGTTCGTCGCGGCGCCGTACTCGGCGGCGACCGGGTACCACTCGGCGAGCGAATCGCGGTCGGTGGCGTCCAGGCCCTGTTCGTCGGCGACGGCGCGCAGGACCGCCGCGGCGCCGCGGATGTTGGTGGCGGTGTCCTTCTTCAACTCGGCCACCGACTCGCCGGTGAGCTTCGCGGCCCGCTCCAGGGTCTTGTGCTCCGGCTGGCTGACCAGGTGCATCACGCCGTAGCCGTTGGCCTGACTGGGTCTGCCGCCGTGACCGTCGAGGTGCGTCTCGCCGTATCCGACGGCGATGAGCAGATCACGGGGTACGTCGTACTCGGCGGCGGCCTTCGAGAACGCCGTGTTCATCACGCCGGCGCCGGTGTCCGGGCCGGCTCCGTCGCCGGGGTACGGCGCGGCCCCCGCCGGCTGGCCGGTGAGGGCCAGCGACGCGGCGACCACGGTGCCGAGGAGTGCGGCCCGGCCGCGCTTCCAGCCTGTCATCAAGGTCATCGGTCTTCTCTCCGCTCTGTCGTGCGCGGGTTCTGGACCAGCGCGCACTAGTGGGGGCAAGGCGGGTGAGGAACTGTCAACTCCGCAATGGTGGAGTGCCGACTTGTCAGGAGCAAGACATTTCATCTCCGACGAAAGGCGCCGTCCAGTCGTTGTGACCCAGGGCGGCCGTCGCTACTTTTGCCGGGTCTCGCAGCGGTCGTGGCTCGCCGCCCGACCGGCTGCAACCCCCACACCCGGGAGCGTTCGTGACCCGTCTCAGACGTCTATCGACCACATTCGCCGGTATGCTCCTCATACTTGTCGGGATGCTGACGGTACCCGCTGGAGCGGCCGAAGCGGCCGAAGCGGGCGCCTCCGACACGGCCGCCGTGGCCGCGGCCCCCAACTTCAAGGCCCCCTACCCGTGCGGCCAGCGGTGGACCTACAGCCACCACTCTGCCGAGGTCCGCCGCGCGCTCGACTTCGTACGCGCCGACGGCGGCACCACCAACGGCACCCCGGCCCTCGCGTCGGCCGCCGGCACCGCGACCCGGCACAGCCAGCCGAGCGGCGCCGGCAACTACATCTCCATCGACCACGGCGGCGGCTGGAAGACGTACTACTTCCACCTGGGCTCCTACTCGGTGGCCAGCGGACAGTTCGTCAACCAGGGCCAGCAGATCGGCACCACCGGGTCCAGCGGCAACTCCTCCGGCCCCCACCTGCACTACGAGCAGCTGCTCAACGGCGTCGGCCAGAACATCGTCATCAACGGCGGCGGCCTCCCCTACCCCGGCAGCTACAACCAGTCCTTCCTGACCAGCGACAACGGCTGCGGCGGAGGCGGCGGCACCCCCTTCATGACCTGGGGCACCGGCGTCAGCGTCCGCGCCGACGCCCGGCTGAACGCGGCAGTCGTCACCCGGCTGCCCGGCCCCACCAGCGTCCACGTCGTCTGCCAGAAGCAGGGCGACACCGTGAACGCCGAGGGGTACAGCAACAACTGGTGGAGCAAGCTGCGCGACCAGGGCGGCTTCATCTCCAACATCTACATCGACCACCCTGCGGCCCAGCTCCCGGGCGTGCCGATCTGCTGACGGTACGTCGGCGAACTCGGCACACACGCGGACGAACGGACCGGCGGCTCAGGAGGGCAGACCCCACCGAGCCGCCGGAGCGTTCGGTTCGACCGGCCGGACGCGGAGGGAGGGCCGGTCACCGGCAGCGGTGATCAGCGCCGCGTCCCCCTTGCGCAGCGGAATCCGCAGGGCCCCGCCGGGGGCCTCCTCGTACGCGATCGGCCTGCCCCACCGGTCACGCACATCGACCGGGCCCTCGACCCCGTGCTGTACGACGCACGGCGCGCCCGCCTCGCTGGTGATCCTCACCCAGCGGGTGCGGCCCGCCTCGCGGACCGCGCTCAGCAGGAAGGCGCCCTGCGTACGGAAGTCGTGCAGCACCAGTTCACGCCACTCGGCGGGTACCGCAGGGAAGACCCGCACCACACCGCCCCACGACTGGCAGAGCATGTCGTGCATCGACTGGGCGGCCGACAGGGGGGTCTCGATGACCGGGCCCGATTCCTTGTACATCGTGTTGGGCTGGATGAAACGGTCCATCAGCTCTCCCAGATGCCCCAGCGCGTCCTCGCCCTTGCCGAGCAGCGCCGACATCGAGGCGGCTCCGGTGAAGGTGTAGCCCTGGAGGGCGCCCTCGAAGCTGATCCAGTGCGCGAGAGACGTCTCGATCAGCGCGCGCTCCTCGGGCGTGCGGCCGGTGATCTCGTACAGCGGATAGACCGCGAGCAGATGCGAGTAGTGCCGGTGCGACTTGGCGAACGGCACCTGCGCGCCGATCATGAAGCCGTTGCCGTCCGTCGGATACGGCACGAGCCTGGCCAGGACCTCCTGCCAGCGCGGCGCCAACGGGTCGTCGACGCCGAGGATTTCGGCGGAGTCGAGCAGCGTCCGGCAGCCCCAGCGCAGCAGCATCAGGTCGTAGTTGCAGTCGGTCGAGTTGACCCCGTACTCGGGCGACGACGTCGCCGGCAGATGCAGTTTGCCGTCCGGTCCGGGGGTCAGGAAGTGCAGGTAGTAGTTGACGGCCCTGCGCAGCAGCGGGAACAGGACGTCGCGCAGGATCGACTCGTCCATCGTGTGCCGGTAGCTGAGCCAGACGTTGTGCAGCGCCCAGGTGAGATTGCCGACCTCGGGCGTCGGCGGCTCCTGGCCGGGGATGCCGACGCCGAAGCCCTGATCGGGCGGGGTCGCACCGCCGTTGACCAGACCGGCGTCGGTGGTGCGCGGGACGGCGGCCGAGTCGCTCCGGTACGGCGCCGGGACCTCCGCCGTGAGCCGGTCCCGGAACTCGCCCAACGCCCTTGTGACGGCGTCGAGTTCGAGATGGTTGGAGCCGTGGATCAGCCAGTACTCCAACTGCACGTTGAGATTCCACCAGGTGGCCGGCCAGGGCGTGCTCTCCAGCCAGGGCCCGCACGTCGCCATCACGGGCGCGTCCTTGCGGGCGGCGGAGGCGATCTTGTAGAGCTGGATCCAGTAGAAGCCCTGGAGCCGCGCGTCGGGCAGCGAGAGGAAGCTCTTGCGGTAGTAGCGCTGCCACCACACGCGGTGCGGCAGGACGAAGAGGTCGTACGGCGCGAGCGCGGCGCCCCGCACCGTACGCAGCGCCTGGTCGCGAGCGGTCGTGCGCGGGTGGGAGTGGGCCACCGCCACGTACAGGGTGCGGCCGCCGCGGCGTTCACGGTCGCGCCAGGCGGTGACGTGCTGGCCGCCCGCGAGCAACGGCTGTACGGCGGCTGTCAGTTGACCGAGCGCGTCGCCGTGGTCCTCGATCACGGCGGGCGGATTGGCCTCGTACCCCTCGGGTACCGGTTTATGCGCGGCCCGCGGGCTGATCGACTCCGCGGGGTGGAAGACCCAGCGGAAGTCCCGCTCGCCCCGGCTCGGGGTGACCTCGACCGCCAGGACGGACGTCGAGGCGTGGACGAACGCGCGCAGCCGCAGCGTGCCCCGGTCGGTGGTGAGCGTGCCGGTCAGCTCGGCGTCGCGGAGCCGCAGCCGCCAGTCGACCCCGGCGATCGTGCCGACGGGCTCCAGGGTGAAGTGCCCGACCGGCAGCCGGGCGAGACCGAAGAGCGAACCGAACTCCGGCCGGTGGTCCTGCACCTCGGAGTGCTGCACAGTGAAACGGACCGCGTTCCCGCCCGGCTCGGCGTAGATGCCGGAGCCGAGGAAGCCGTTGCCGATGAACGGTCCCTCGAACCAGGTCGTGGGCAGCTTCCGCCAGACCGGGTCGGCGTCGTCGAGGACCCGGCGCCAGCTGTCCTGCGCCGCGCGCGGTTCGACGGCGGCGGCCGGTGGCGCGGGTGCCGCCGTCAGGGACGCGCCCGCCGCCTGGGCGGGGACGGCGGCCACGCCCCCGGCGACGAGCGCGCCGCCGATCGCGGTGCCACCGGCGAGTACGTCTCTTCGCGACGGGGTCGTTGCCATGGCGCCTCCCGGCAGTTTTGACCGCTCGGACTCCACTGACGCATTGATTCATCCGAGCTATTCACTGACGGAAGGTAGAGGTGGGGCTGAGGTGCGTCAACACGGTGGGAGAGATCCGATGTGTAGAAGGGTGGATGGCGGTCACCCCGCGGCGACACCATGGCGCGGCGGGGTGACGTCGTACGTTCAGCCCCAGACCGTCGCGCCGAGCCATGTGCCCATCACGAGCAGACAGCAGAACAGCTCGACCAGCACCGGGTAGCCCGCGCTCCGCATCACCGTGCGCGTCGACGCCCAGCCGTCCCGGTGGCTGCCCAGCCGTACGCGCTCAACCCCGTAGACGCCGCCGACGAAGCCCACCACCGCGCCCACCACCGGCACCACGAAGAAACCCACGATCCCCGCGAGCCCACCCGCCAGCAGCGTGCGCCGCCGGGTCCCCGTCTCGCGCGTGCGTCTGGACGGCAGCAAGGGTCTGAGCGCCTGGTTGAGCAGCAGCAGCGCCGTGGACCCGATCAGTACCGCCCACGCGGTCCCCGAGGTGTCGCTCAGCGCCCACCAGACCACGGCGGCCCAGACGATGGCGGGTCCCGGCACGCCGGGGATCAGCACGCCGATGACGCCCAGCAGCATGACCAGAGCCACCAGCACGAGCTGCCACACGTCCATCTGCCCAGGGTGCAGGATCCCGGGGGGAGTGGCACGCGGACGGGGACCCGTGGGCCGGGCCCCTCCGGCGGATTCACGGGGTCCGCCTCGCGGTCGCACGCGCCGGATGCCACGTGCCCGGCTCTGACGCCGCGTGCCCCGCTCTGTGGGCGGGCGGTGCCGTTTGTCGGGCAGTCCCGGCCGGGGCCGATCCGCCGGGTCGGGTCCGCTCAGGCGCGCAGGTCGCGCGCCACCCAGCCCTTCTCGTACGCGTGCCAGCCCAGCTGGAGCCGGGTCGTCACGCCCGCCAGCTCCATCAGGCCCTTCACCCGGCGCTGTACGGTCCGCAGCCCCAGATCCAGCTGTTTGGCGACGCTCGCGTCCGTCATCCCCGCGAGCAGCAGCGAGAGCACCTCCAGATCGGTCTCGTCCGGCCCGGCGGCCGCGCCCTCCGTCACCGTCGCCCCGTCCCGGCCGGCCCCGTCCGCGCCCGGCACCAGCCGCAGGGGCAGCGCGTCGCGCCAGACCGCCTCGAAGAGCCCGGACAGGGACTCCAGCAGCCCGCTGGCGTGCACGACCAGGGCCGCGGGCTCCGCGTCGCCCGCCGTCAGCGGCACCATCGCCAGGGCCCGGTCGGCGATCATCAGCTTCGTCGGCACCCGGTCGACGACCCGTACCTGCTCGTCACGGCCGAGAGCCGCCGACAGCTCGGTGATCCCGTCGGGCAGCGAGAGCACCTCGCGTTCGATCACCACGCGGTAGCGGACGCCGCGCGTCACCACCCGCTCCTCGGACTCGTTCTCCACCCCCGACACCACCACCGGCCTGCCGGTGACCAGTGCCCGGATCTCCTCCGCCGCCCCCAGCTGGAGCTGGTGGAAACGGTGCGCCACCGCGCTCGCACCCGTCACCACCTCGACCAGATCGTGCACGGCCGGCCCCGCCGACTCGGCCCGGTACTCCTCCGCGAGCAGCACGGCCGCCAGTTCGGCCCGCTCCAGCTCGTGCCGCTGCTGGGTGAGCAGCGCGCCCAGCGCCACCGCGGGTGGCGCGGCCACCCAGCGCCCCGTGCGGGCCGACGACTGCGCGGCCAGCCCCTGCTGCTCCAGCCTGCGCAGCGCGCGCTCGGTGTCCTGCTCGGGTATCGCGAGCCGGTGTGCCAGATCGGCGGCCTCGGCGGCGCCCAGTGCCACCAGCGCCCGATACGCCGACTCCTGTCTCTCGTCGAGACCTATTGCTCCCAGCACCCCTCGAACCCCTCCCCGGAGTTACGTTCAAACCCGGCCACCGGTGGCGGATACCGGCCACGGCGTAAACCCGCCGCGCACATCATCCCCGCATCATGCGCCACTCTGCCAATGTGGCGACATTGCCGGATCAACAGGCCCCAGGCATATGCCCGGTGCCGGGCGGGTGGGCCGGCCTTCGTATGCCGGATAAGCTGACTACCCGGACGTTCCCGTCGAACCCCGACGAGTCGCTACGATTCGAATCGGCGTACGGTCGCCGTACGGTCGTTTTCCGGCCCCGAATCCTGGTCGGCGCACCTGGTGCGCTCCGACCTGCCGAACGTCCGCCGGGCGTCCTTCCCGTGGGGGGTGGGGCCGCCCGGCGGACTTGGGCCGCCCGGCCCCGACGTCATCGACGCCTGCCTCTTATTTTTCGTGCTGTCCCGTTTTCTGACGCCCCGTGCGGTCGACAATAGGAGCATGAGCCAGCAGGGGGACCGGCCCGCCACCGGCGACGACTGGTGGGGCCGGCTGTACGACGAGTCCGCACCCGACACCGGTCCCGCCGAGACGCGGGACGACACGATCGACGACCGTTTCGACTCGGCGACGGACACGCTCGGCGGGCGGTACGGGCAGGCAGTCGACGCCCTCGACGTGGACGACGAGGAAGACCCGGGAGACGAGGACGACGAGGACGTGGGGGCCGTCGGTGGCGGTCCCGTCTCGCGGCCGGCGGCCTGGTGGGAGGCGCGCGGCGCCTACCCGGTGATCCAGGCGCCCGAGCCCCCGCCCACGCGGGCGCCCTCGCCCCCGCGGCCCACGATGGCGGACGTCCCCCTCGCGCCCCCGCCGCCGCCCCCGGCAGCGAACCCCGCACCGCCGCCGCCCCGGACGCCCCGGCCACGGGCACCGTGGGAGCCGCCGCCCCCGGCCTTCAACCCCAGCGACGCCAGACCGCTGCCGGGCGCCGCCGACCCGGCGCCCCCGCCGGCCGCCGCTCCTCCCGCACCTGCTCCCACGCCCGCTCCCGCCGCCCCCGCGCCGAAACCTCCCGCCCCGGCCGCCGACCCGGCCCCGCCCCGGGACCCGCGGACCGCCGCCGCCCATGAGCCCACGCCGCCGGTCGCGTCCGCGCCGACACCTGAGCCCCCGCCCGCTCCCGCCGCCCGCCCCGGCCATATCGGCGACAGCCCGCCCACCTACGACCCCGAGCCCACCACGCTGCCCACGAGCCAGGCCGACGCCCTCGGGCGACTCGTCGCCGACACCGTGCTCGACGGCGCCCGGTACGGCACGTACACGCTCCGCGCCGCCTCCATGCGCGGCGACTCGGCGCGCTATCGGGGCGAGCCCCGGAGAGACGCCCTGCTCACCGCCCGCTTCGGCACCGGCCCGAGCGCCCTCGTGCTGGTCGCCGTGGCCACCGGCGCCCGCGCCACCGAGGGCGCGCACCTGGCCGCCGCGGACGCCTGCCGTTGGATCGGCGGCGCCGTGGGCCGCAGCCACAGCCGGCTCGCCGAGGACATAAGAGCGGGCCGCCGGGGCGACCTGAAGTCCGGTCTGCACCGGCTCACCGACCGCAGCTACGGCAAACTACGGGCCCGCGCGGGCGAGTTGGGCCGTGAGCCGGACGAGTACACCGCGAGCCTGCGCTGTCTGCTGCTCTCCGCCGACCCCGACTGCCGCACCCGCGTCTTCTTCGGCGTCGGAGGCGGCGGGCTCTTCCGGCTCAGGGACGGCGCCTGGCAGGACCTGGAGCCGCTGGTCCCCGAACCCGCCGACATCACGGGCGCCCCGGTCCTCGGCTTCGGCTCCGCGCGCGCCGACGCCCCGGCCGAACAGACCCCCGAGGGCGACCGCCTCACGATGGACCTGGAGATCACCAAGCCACCCGGTCCGCTCGTGGAGGCACCCGTGCCGCCCCCGCCGGAGCCGTTCCGCTTCCGCGCCTCCGTGGCCCGTCCGGGCGACACGCTCCTGCTGACCAGCGTCGGTCTCGCCGAGCCGCTGCGCGGTGAACCGGGCCTGGGCGACGAACTGGCCGCCCGCTGGGCCTCCGGCGAGCCGCCGGGGCTCGCCGCGTATCTGGCGGACGTGGGCGTGCGGGTGAAGGGTTACGCCGACGACCGTACGGCCGTGGCGGTCTGGGAGGCGTAACGGCGCGGGGCGTGGGTTGATGGACAGCGGGTACCGGAGGGGCCCCGGGCCGAGACCACGCGCCCCGGCCCCGGACAGCAGAAGGGCACGCTTCCATGGCCAAGCAGAATGTGGCGGAGCAGTTCGTCGGCATCCTCGCCCGCGCGGGCGTGCGGCGGCTGTACGGAGTCGTCGGCGACAGCCTCAACCCCGTCGTCGACGCCATCCGGCGCAACGCGGCCATCGACTGGGTCCAGGTCAGGCACGAGGAGGCGGCGGCCTTCGCGGCGGGCGCCGAGGCCCAGATCACCGGCAGGCTCGCCGCCTGCGCCGGCTCCTGCGGCCCCGGCAATCTGCACCTGATCAACGGCCTGTACGACGCGCACCGCTCGATGGCCCCGGTTCTCGCGCTCGCCTCGCACATCCCCACCAGCGAGATCGGTCTCGGTTACTTCCAGGAGACCCATCCCGAGCGGCTGTTCGACGAGTGCAGCCACTACAACGAGATGATCACCAACCCCCAGCAGATGCCCCGGCTGGTCCAGACGGCCATCCAGTACGCGGTCGGCCGGGGCGGTGTCAGCGTGGTGACCCTGCCCGGCGACATCGCCTCCCAGCCGGCCCCCACGAAGGCGATCGAGCACGCCCTCGTCACCTCCCGGCCGACGGCGCGCCCCGGCGACCTGGAGATCGACAAGCTGGTCGACATGATCGACGACGCGGACCGCGTCACGCTCTTCTGCGGCAGCGGCACGGCCGGGGCGCACGCCGAGGTCATGGAGTTCGCCGAGCGGATCAAGTCCCCGATCGGCCACGCCCTGCGCGGCAAGGAGTGGATCCAGTACGACAACAAGTTCGACGTCGGCATGAGCGGACTGCTCGGTTACGGCGCCGCCTACGAGGCCACCCACGAGTGCGATCTGCTCATCCTGCTCGGCACCGACTTCCCGTACAACGCCTTCCTGCCCGACGGCACCGACGTCAAGATCGTCCAGGTCGACGTCCGCCCCGAGCGGCTCGGCCGCCGCTCGCAGCTGGACCTCGCGGTCTGGGGCGACGTACGCGAGACACTGCGCTGTCTGACGCCACGGGTACGGGTGAAGAACGACCGACGGTTCCTCGACAAGATGCTCAGGAAGCACGCCGACGCGCTCGAAGGCGTCGTCAAGGCCTACACCCGCAAGGTGGAGAAGCACGTCCCGATCCACCCCGAGTACGTCGCGTCCGTGCTGGACGAAGTGGCGGACGAGGACGCGGTGTTCACCGTCGACACCGGGATGTGCAATGTCTGGGCCGCCCGCTATCTGACGCCCAACGGGCGCCGCCGCGTGATCGGTTCGTTCAGCCACGGGTCGATGGCCAACGCCATGGTGCAGGCGATCGGCGCGCAGTTCGTGGACCGGGAGCGCCAGGTCGTCTCGATGTCCGGCGACGGCGGCTTCACGATGCTGATGGGCGACTTCCTCACCCTTGTCCAGTACGAACTGCCCGTGAAGATCGTCCTGTTCAACAACTCGTCCCTCGGCATGGTCGAGCTGGAGATGCTGGTGGCCGGTCTGCCGTCGTACGGCACCACGAACCACAACCCCGACTTCGCCGCCATGGCCCGCGCCGCGGGGGCGTTCGGCGTCCGGGTCGAGAAGCCCAAACAGCTCGGGGGCGCGTTGAAGGACGCCTTCAAGCACAAGGGCCCGGCCCTGGTCGACGTCGTGACCGACCCGAACGCCCTGTCCATCCCACCGAAGATCAGCGCCGACATGGTGCAGGGCTTCGCGCTCTCCGCCGGCAAGATCGTGCTGGACGGAGGGGTGGGCCGCATGGTGCAGATGGCGCGCTCCAACCTGCGCAACCTGCCCCGGCCCTGACCCCTCCGCCGGGACCCTTACGCGGGTGTGAACCGCAGCGTCAGGATCTGGAACGGCCGCAGCGCGACCCGCAGACCGCCCGCCCCCGTCCCCGCCTCGTGGAGCGGACGCTCCAACAGGTCGGTGACATGCGCCTGTACGACCGGGAATCCGGTCCGCAGCATCGCCGACGCCCGGTTCCCGGCCGACTCGTAGAGCCGTACCACCACATCACCGCTGCGGTCCTCGGCGAGCTTCACCGACTCCACCGTGATCGCCGGGTGATCGACCGAGACCAGCGACGCCGTCGGCGGCGCGACCGCGACCCGCAGCGGCAGATTCAGCGCCAGGCCCTCCCGGACCGCGTCCGTCACCTCGGCGCCCGGCACCAGTGCGTAGCTGAACTTGTGCGTGCCCAGATCCGTCTCCGGGTCGGGGCTGTGCGGCGCCCGCAGCAGCGTCAGCCGTACGGTCGTCCCCACCCCCTCGTCGTGCGCGGCCCGGGTCACGTCGTGTCCGTACGTGGAGTCGTTGACCACCGCCACGCCGTACCCGGGCTCGGCGACCCGCAGCCAGCGGTGCGCGCAGATCTCGAACCGGGCCGCGTCCCAGCTGGTGTTGGCGTGCGTGGCGCGGTGCACATGCCCGAACTGGATCTCGGCGGTGGACCGTTCGGCCTGCACGTCCAGCGGGAAGGCCGCCTTGAGCACCTTCTCCGACTCCTGCCAGTCGATCTCGGTGACGACGTCCACGCGCCGGCTGCCCGCCGCGAGCCGGATCTCCTGCACGATCCACGACGAGCCGAACGTACGGACCACCCGGACCGTCGCCCGCAGCGGACCCTGCTCGACCAGTTGCACGGACTCCGCCTTCGTGAGGTCGGTGTGCCGGCGGCGGTAGTGCCGGTCGATGTCCCAGGCGTCCCACTGGTTGGGGTGGTCCGGATGCAGCTGGAGCAGATTGCCCCGGCTGCCCGGCGCCAGGACCTCACGGTCCGCCGTCAGATCGCGCACGGAGGTGAGCAGGCCGTCGCGGTCGACGGTGACCCGCAGCAGCCCGTTGTCCAGGGTGATCACGTCCGAGCCGCCGGAGCGTGTCGTGACATCCGTGGTCCCGCCCGCGGGCTCGGCGGCGGCCAGCCCCGTCGCCCCCAGCGCGGGCACCCGCACCGCGACGGCCGACCGCCCATGGTCGTTCAGCGCCTGCACCGCGCTCCCCTCGGGGATGTCCGCCGTGTCGGCCTCGACGATCTCCGTCCGCTCGTACGGCGAGGTGTTGAGCACCGCCGTACCACCGCCTCCGAGCGCCGCGACGGCCGCCGCCGTGATCTCCGTCAGCTCCTCCCGCACCGCCGCGTAGGTGTCCCTGGCCTCCCGGTGCACCCAGGCGATGGACGAGCCCGGCAGGATGTCGTGGAACTGGTGCAGCAGCACCGTCTTCCACAGCCGGTCGAGATCCTCGTACGGATACGCGTACGACGGGGTCCGCAGCGCGGCGGTCGCCGCCCACAACTCGGCCTCCCGCAACAGGTGTTCACTGCGGCGGTTGCCCTGCTTGGTCTTGGCCTGCGTCGTGTACGTCGCCCGGTGCAGCTCCAGATAGAGCTCGCCCGACCAGACCGGGGCCTTCTCCCCGTACTCCTCCTCGGCGGCGGCGAAGAACGCGGCGGGCTTCTCGATGTCGACGCGCGGCGAGCCCTCCAGGGACTTCAGCCGGCGCGCCTTCTCCAGCATCTCGCGGGTGGGACCGCCGCCGCCGTCGCCCCAGCCGAACGGGACGAGCGAGCGCGAGGCCCGGCCCTTGTCGGCGAAGTTCCGCTCGGCGTGCGCCAGTTCGGACGCGTGGAACTGCGCGTTGTAGGTGTCGACCGGCGGGAAGTGCGTGAAGACACGACTGCCGTCGATCCCCTCCCACCAGAAGGTGTGGTGCGGCATCTTGTTGGTCTGGTTCCACGACAGCTTCTGGGTGAGGAACCACTTCACGCCCGCCAGCTTGGCCAGTTGGGGGAAAGCGGCCGTGTAGCCGAAGGAGTCCGGCAGCCAGATCTCCTCCGTCTCGACCCCCAACTCCTCCCGGAAGAAGCGCGTTCCGTGCACGATCTGCCGGGCCAGCGCCTCGCCGCCCGGCATGTTGGCGTCCGACTCCACCCACATCGAGCCCACCGGCGACCAGTTGCCGTCCGCCACGGCCTTCTTGATCCGCTCCCAGATGTGCGGCTGGTGCTCCTTGACCCACGCGTACTGCTGGGCCTGCGAACAGGCGAAGACCAGCTCCGGGTACTCCTCGGCGAGGGCGGTGACATTGGCGAACGTCCGCGACGCCTTCCGTACGGTCTCGCGCAGCGGCCACAGCCACGCCGAGTCGATGTGCGCGTGACCGGCCGCCGACACGCGGTGGGCGCTGGGCGACGCGGGGCGGGACAGGACCTCGGCCAGCTCGGCGCGGGCCGCCACCGCCGTGCCCGCCACGTCGTGCAGGTCGAGGGCGTCCAGCATGTTCTCCAGGGCGCGCAGGATCTCGTGCCGCCGCGAGCGGTCGGCGGGCAGCTCCGCCATCAGCTCGGACAGCACCTCGATGTCCAGCACCAGATGCCATACGTTCTCGTCCAGCACGGCGATGTCGGCGGCGGCGAACGTGTACAGCGGGCTGTCACCGGCGGTCGTCACGTCCCCGAGGGCCGAGGGCATGAAGTCGCCCGGCATCGACGGGTTCGCCGCCGCTTCGAGGAGCAGATGGATCTCCTCCCCGCCCGTGGCCGGGTCGCCGACCGGGACGTGCCGGTTCCGCGGGTGGACCCCCTTGATGGGCACCCCGGCCGCGTCGTACACCATCCCCTCGGCCTGGAAGCCCGGACCCTCGCCGGTGAACCCCGGGTCGATCACGACCTCCACGCGCCGCCCCGCGTACGCGTCGGGGACGATTCCCTCCAGCCGGAACCAACTCGTCGACCAGGGCGGTCCCCACGGCGTACCCGTCTCGAACGGCGTGTACGCGCCCTGCAGAGCCTGCCCCACGGGCACCGGTTCCCCCGGCACCTCCCAGACGGAGAGGAGCAGCGGCGTCCTGGCCGCGTACTGCGCTGGGCGGATGAACTGGCGCAGGGCGCGCTCCAGTCGGCCCTCCACCAGGGTGCGGTCGTCGTGCATCAAGGCTCCTCAGTTCTACGGCTCGGCCTTCCGGAACGGCAGACTCCAGGGGTCCGGCCGATCTCGCAACCCCTCACTTCCCAGGAGGGGCGCCGGGCACTCGCCGTGACACTGTCCCGGTCCTCATGCGTGGCCGGTGGTGAGTGGGGCATGCATCTCGGGGAGAGCGTTCAAGAGAGGAAGCCTGAACAGGCGGTAGCGGCATGGGGGGATGGGGGACATGAAAGGCACGGGGGAGCAGGCGCGACTGCTGCGTAAACAGTTGCTCCGCAGAGTGGAGGGTGCCGATCTCACGGCGGTGCCCGAGGTCAGGCACGCGCTGCGAGAGCTGCTGAGCCACTGGCGGGAGCGTGAATCGGCCGAGGTGGCCGAGCTGCTCACGAGCGAACTGGTCACGAACGCACTGGTGCACACCGACCACGGAGCGGTGGTCAAGGCCACCGTCGCCGATTCGCGGCTACGGGTGGAGGTGCGGGACTTCGTCGACGCACCGCCGACGCCCAACGAGCCGGACGTGGACGACGGGACGCACGGGCGGGGGCTGATCCTCGTGGAAGGGCTGGCCGACGCCTGGGGCGTGCGCTCGCAGGGGCTGGGCAAGATGGTCTGGTTCGAGCTGGACGGCGAGTCCGCCGCCTGAGACCGCTTGTCCGGCAGTCCGTTCCGTTCCGGGACGACGGACCGGCGCGACGGTTGTCCGTCGCGCCGGTCGCGAGTCGTTCACCCGTCGTGCCGGGGCCGGCGTTGACGCCGTTCCCCGGGGCGGCGCTCAGCCGAACTGCTGCTCAAGGTCCTTGAGCTTGCGCTCCAGCGAGTCGAGCCGCGGCAGCGCCTGGGTGTCGTCCTCGGCGGTCAGATCAACGGTGCGGCCCTCGGATCCCTTCACTGCTTGAAGGGAGGGCCGTGAGCGTACGGGCGACTGGTCCGGTTCGCGGAGTTCGGGTATGACGGGCTCCGGCGCGGCCGGACCCACCGCGGGGGTCGAGCTGACCGGCCCGCCCACGGCCGGTACGGGCGTCGCCCCCGGCAGCTCCACCTGGCGGCCACGACCGCGCCCCCAGGCCCGGTGCTGCCGGTTGAGCGCCTTGATCCTGGCCCGGCCCAGCTTCTCCTGCTCGCGCCGCCGGTGCTTGTTCTGCTCCTTCTGCCTGCGGTCCTCGCGCACCTCGTCGACCGCCTCGTCCAGCGTGCGTACGCCTTCGAGGAGCATCAGCGACCAGGCGCCGAAGGTCTCACGGGGCGCCCGCAGCCACCGTACGATCCGGATCTGCGGCAACGGACGCGGCACCAGGCCCTGTTCGCGCAGCGCGGCGCGGCGGGTCTGCTTCAGGGCCCGGTCGAAGAGCACGGCGGCCGAGAGCGACATGCCGGCGAAGAACTGCGGCGCGCCCGCGTGTCCCAGACCGCGCGGCGCGTGCACCCAGTTGAACCAGGCCGCCGCTCCGGCGAACGTCCACACCAGCAGACGCGAGCCGAGAGCCGCGTCGCCGTGGCTGGCCTCGCGCACGGCCAGGACGGAGCAGAACATCGCCGCCCCGTCGAGGCCGAAGGGGACGAGATACTCCCAGCCGCCCGTGAGGTTGAGGTTTTGCCGGCCGAAGCCGACGAGCCCGTGGAAGGAGAGCGCGGCGGCCACGGCGGCGCAGCAGAAGAGCAGTACGTAGGAGGCGGTCCCGTAGATCGCCTCCTTCCGCCGGCGGCGCTCCTCGCTGCGTTCCCAGGAGTCCTCGGGCACGGTCTTGACACCGGCGCGCTTTCCGCGCGCGATCATTGCCGTCGCCGCCAGGACCCCGATGAGCATCACGACGCCCGGAAGCAGCCAGTTGAGCGGTATGTCGGTCAGTCGCATGCGGTGTCCCTTGCATCGCAGTGGGGCGGTTCGGGCGCCATATTGGCCGAACCGCGACCCGGCTCCGAGGGTTTCGGGACAAGAGAACGCCAACGAGGCGCGGGGAGAAGCGAATAGGTGCGATCCGCTCGAACGGACGCCTGGACAAGGCGAGTTGCGTTCGATTCTGGACCACCCTCAAGCCACCTGGACGAGTGGCATGGTCCGGTGGACCGCGGGGGAGTGTCAGTTGCTGTTCGCGCTCAGCCGGCGGACGCGCTCGGAGTCGCAGGTACGCGGACAGGTCACGCACGTGTCCTCGGGCCGCAGCGTGTAGAAGAGGCAGCAGCTCGCCCGGTTCCGGGTGGGCAGCGATTCGCCGCCGGGGCCGACCAGTTCACGGAAGCCCGCCGTGCCGACGTACGGCTTCGTCGTCCCGGGCAGCAGCAGTTCCAGCTCGTCCATCGCGCGCCGCTCCTCGCCCAGCAGATGCGCGACGTACCAGAGGCCCTCGACGATCTCGTCCGTCGCCATGCCCCACAGGGCGCGGTCGCGCCGCCGCATGCGCGGCCCGAACGCGGCCAGCACCGGGCCGAGATGCTCGGCCACCGCGTCACGCACCTCGGCGCGCAGCGCCTCCTCGTCCGGTACGACCCTGGCGCCCGGCAGGGCGGCGGCGGGGTCACCGGCCAGACAGGCGAACTCGTCGACACGCACGGCCATCCGGCCCCGTGTCCGCTGGAAGGCGACGTTCTCCACCGGCACCCGGGGCACCCGGCGGCTCACGAACCACGGCACGGTGATCAACAGGCAGGCGGGCCAGGCGTAACGGTGCAGTCCGAACGTCGCGACGACGTCGGGGCGGGCCCGCTGTCCGTAGTCGCGGACCACCTGCGCGTCGTCCCAGGCGAGGAAGGCGTCGACGGCGGGGCCGCCCGCCGCGAGATCGGTGGCGCCGACCCAGCCCTCGTCCGCCGTCGGCCGTTCGCCGGCGGTGAGCTCGTCGATGCCCAGGGACGGGAACACCTCGGTCAGACGCCGGTAGGCGTCGGCGACCGGGGAGAACCGACCGGGCAGCAGAGCGGGCACAGACATCCTGGGAACCACCGAATCGCGCTCGTCTGAAGGTGAGGCTTACCTTACCCGACGCGATGAATGTTTGAACTGTTCCCCCGTCCGCCTATGGTGCTCCGGGGACCCCTGAGGCGCGAGCCGGGCCGGGAGCCGTGCGACCCCTCATCACCGCACGGGAGCCGGTCGGGCCCCGTAGCACCCGGGATGAGCTGGACGAACGTGACGGAGGGAGGAGGAGGCACCGTGGAGCAGAACAGGGCGCGCGACGACGCGGCCACGCCCTCCGCCCCCCGGGAGCAGGCCTCGTCGCCGGGAGGGACGCAGGTCGGCGGCCCCCCGCGGGTCCCCGATCAGGCGCGCGGCGAGCACACGCACGCCACGCCCCGCACCGGCCACGGCGACCGCCGGCGCCCCGCGTCCGCCGGCGCGGGCGCCCCCGGCGTCTCCCCGCCCCCCGCGTCAGCTCCCTCGGCCGAGCCCGGCGTGCGCCGCACCGTGCGGCGTCACTCCGTACGCGGCCAGATCCTCGACGCGCTCCGTACCGCCCTCGTCAGCGGCGAGCTGGTACCCGGCCAGGTCTACTCCGGTCCCGCGCTCGGCGAGCGCTTCGGAGTCTCCGCCACCCCCGTGCGCGAGGCCATGCAGCAGCTCGTACTCGAAGGCGCCGTGGAGGTCGTGCCCAACCGCGGCTTCCGTGTCGCCGAGCGCACCGCCCGCGACCTCGCCGAGCTGGCCGAGGTACGCGCGCTGATCGAGGTCCCGGTCATGCTCGGCCTGGCCCGTACCGTCGCCGCCGAGCGCTGGGCGGAACTGCGCCCGCTCGCGGAGGCGACCGTCGCGGCGGCGGCGTGCGGCGATCTCGCCGCCTACTCCGGGCACGACCGCGCCTTCCACGGCGCTCTCCTCCGCCTCTCCGGCAACCACCAGCTGGTCCTGGTCGCCGACGAACTGCACCGCCGCGCCCAGTGGCCGCTCGCCGGCGCACCGAGGACGATCCGGGCCGCGATCGTCGCGGACGCCGCCGAGCACTCCGCCCTGCTGGACGCCCTGATCGCCGGGGATCTGCCGGTCGTGCGCTCACTCGTACAGGAGCACTTCCGGGGCGGCGCGGGCTGACCGCCCGCTCGACCAGGGGCCCGCCTTCCGGATCTTCCCGCCGTCGCCGGATCGCGCGCCGTGCCCCCGCTTTGGAGTCGCGCGCGTGTACGGGTAGCGTCACCCAGTCTTCATCTTCCGGCCATCACCCACACCACGGGACGTCATGCGCGCCAGCAGTGCTCGTCAGCCAGTCACCACCGCGGACCGGTCAGGTCTGTCCGGCCGGGACCGGCTGCCGTCCCTCACCGGTCTGCGGTTCTGGGCCGCGTTGCTCGTGGTGCTCTACCACCTGTCCCGGCAGGTCGGCGAGATCCCCGGCCTCAGCCAGGCCACCTGGTACGGGCGCAGCGGCGTCACCTTCTTCTTCGTCCTGTCGGGCTTCGTGCTCGCCTGGACCTACGACGGCCAGCGCGTGCCCGCCAAGGTCTTCCTGTGGCGGCGCTTCGCCCGCATCTGGCCCCTGCTCGCGGTGACGTCGGCGGCCTCCGTCGCCGTCTGGATCGCCATCGGCAAGGAGGTGTCCACCAAGGCCGTGCTCGCCACGCTGCTGATGGTGCACGCCTGGTCCCCCGACACGGTCGTCCAGAAGGGCGCGAACCCGGCGGCCTGGTCGCTCAGCGACGAGGCCTGGTTCTATCTGATCTTCCCGCTGCTGATGATGCTGCCGCTGCTGAGGACGGGCAGGGGCCGCCTCTGGGTCATGGTGACGATGAGCGTCGCGCTCGTGGGCCTGTGGTTCGCCAGTGCGCTGATCGAGACCGGCGCCACCCGCGTATGGCTGCTCGACTACTTCCCGCCGACGCGCATGCTCCAGTTCGTGATCGGTGTGGCCGCCGGACTGGCCGTCAAGCGCGGCCGGACCTCGCCGGTCGGGCTGCCGACGGCGATCGGCCTTGTCGTCCTCTGGCATCTGGCGCTCGTCCCGTGGCACCGGGCCGTCCCCGACAGCCTCTGGTACAGCCCGTACAGCGCCTCCCAGTTGCTCTCCGCGCCGATCTTCGCCCTGCTGGTGTGCGCGGCGGCCCAGGCGGACCTGCGGGGCAGCCGTACGGGCCTGGGCGGGACTTGGGCGGTACGGCTGGGGCACTGGTCCTTCGCCTGGTACCTGGTGCACGAGATCGTCATCCGCTCCCTGCTCGCCCGCTACGGCCGCACGGAGTCCCTGGTCACCACCGCGGGCTTCTGGCTGCTGGCGATCGTGATCAGTCTGGCCGTCGCGGGGATGGCGTACCAGTGGGTGGAGCACCCGCTGGAGCGGCTGTTGCGCAGGGCGGGCCCGCAGGCGCGCAAGAGTCCGGCGCCGGGCGACCAGGACCCGGCGGGCGTGGGGGCCGGCGGCCCCCACGCGGCGACGTCGGGTCCCGGCACACCGCGGTGAAGAGCCGCGGTGTGCCGGGCTGCCGTGCTCAGGCCGCGGTGCTCGGCGCGAGCTGGGCCGCCAGCCAGGTGGGGACGCCGTCCAGCAGCCGGAACAGCCGTCCCGCCTCCGCGCGCAGGCGCGTCGCCTCCGGTTCCGGTTCGGCGTCGGCCAGCGCGGCGAGCGCCGGAGCCGTACCGACCAGATAGCCGAGCTCCTCACGGATCCGCAGCGACTCGCCGAAGCCGTGCCGCGCCTCCGCCAACTCGCCCTCGCGCAGGGCGAGTCCGGCCAGATGGCGCCAGGTGAAGGAGAGCAGCAGGGTCTGCCCGTGCGCGGTGGCGCCCGCGTGGGCGCGCCGGTAGGCGGCCAGAGCCGACTGCGGGGAGTCCGAGAGGTGTTCGGCGATCAGCCCCCGGCGGAAGTCGAGCAGCGGCCGGGCGAGCGCCGTCGGCGCCAGCAGCGCGGCGGCCCGGCCGAGCGCGGCACGCGCTTCGTCGGCGCGGTCGCGCACGCCGAGGATCGTGGCCGCGTACGCGAGATGACCGCGCTCGCTGGCGGCGCCGCCCCGTTCGTCGTCCTCACGGGCGGTGGCCTCCGCGAGCCGGAGCGCGTCCTCGGCCTCCGGCCAGCCCTCGCCGGTGAACAGACACCGTTCCACCAGCAGTGACGCCCGCTGGAGAGAAGGCGCGGCGCCCGGATGGGGCGCGAGCAGGGCGGCCGCGTCGGTCCAACAGCCGCGCGAGCGCAGCCGCCATACCGCGGTCTGGAGTGGGTCGTCCCCGGTGATGGATCCGGAACCAGACATGGCGGTATCCGCCACATTGCCCTCCCCGAGCGCGCCATTGTGCTGTTGAGTTCTCCCGCATCTCAGCACGGATCGGCACGCCGGGCCAATAGCCCAGGTGAAAAAATTCACAATGCCTTGGTCAATAAGGGGTCGACAAGGGCTGATCCGACGCTCCGTCAGAGGGCCGGTGAGCCCCCTCCGAACCGGTCCTTGCCGACGCGCCCACCCCGGCTGACCAGCGACGGACTCCCGCCGCCGGGCGGTGGGCGGTTCATCGCCCGGGCGCCCACGGGCCGGTCCGCGTCAAGCAGTTGGATCTCCCCGTGACCGGCACGGGTGACAGCGGTCAACCTGGCACCGGGTGACGCGTTTCCCGGCGCGGCTCGGCCCGCCGCGCCCCGAGCCGGCCGTCAGCTCATCCGGAGCGCCAGGAAGAAGTCGAGCTTGTCCTCCAGGCGGGACAGATCGCGGCCCGTCAGCTGCTCGATGCGCCCCACCCGGTACCGCAGCGTGTTCACATGCAGATGCAGCCGGGCCGCGCAGCGCGTCCAGGAGCCGTCGCAGTCGAGGAACGCCCCGAGTGTCGGGACCAGTTCGGCGCGATGGCGTCGGTCGTAGTCCCACAGCGGGTCGAGCAGCCGCGCGGTGAACGCGCGCCGGACGTCGTCCGGGACGAACGGCAACAGCAGTACGTGCGAGGCCAGTTCGTGGTGTCCGGCGGCGCACACGCGGCCGGGACGCGCCGCGGCCACCCGGCGGGCGTGCCGGGCCTCCTCCAGCGCGCCGCGCAGGCCCTCGGCGGAGTGCACGGACGCGCTGACGCCCAGGGTCAGCCGGCCGTCGTCGGCGAGACCGGCGGCCAGTGGTTCCCGTACGGAGGCCAGCAGCACGTCCGCGCGGAGGCCGCCGTCCGCGGGCGTGGCGTCCCCGCCGCCCTCGTCCTCTCCCCGCGAGGCCGCCGGCGCCGGCATCGGCAGCAGTGCGATCGCCTCGCCGCCCGTGTGCGCCACCGCGATCCGGTCGCCCGACTCCATGCCCGCTGTCGCCGGATCGACCAGGATCTCCTCCAGCAGCGACTGGGCGACGGGCCCCGATCCGACCGCCCCTTCCGCGCCTTCCGCGGCTCCGGTGCCCTCGCCTCCGTCCGCGTCGCCCCCCTCCTGCCGGTCGACGCGCGCCACCACGATCTGCCAGTGCGGGGCCGCCCCCTGACCCGGCAGCAGCACCGGCGCCGCGACCCTCAGACGTGCGGAGATCTCGGCGGGCGGGGCGCCCGCCTGGACGAGTTCGAGGATCTCCTGGGCGAGCCGCCGCCGTACCGTACGCGCCGCGTCCCGCCGGTCCCGCTCGACCGCGATCAGCTGGGTGACCCCCTGGAGCAGATCCAGCCGGGGCGCCGCCCACTCACCGGCGTCCGCCTCCACGGCCAGCAGCCAGTCGGACAGGACGCCTTCCCGTACGTCGGCGCCGACCCCGCCCGCCGTCGCCGCGCCGCGGCCCGGCCGGCGTACGGGGAACAGCGAGTACGTCGTCCCGTCCAGGGCCACCCGGTGCGGCGCCCGCCGTCCGGCGCGTGTCGCCGCCAGATGCTCCGTCGCCAGCGCCGCGCCCGCCGCCACCGACAGCTTCTCGCTCGCGCCCGCGATCCGCCGCCCGGTGGGCGAGAGCACCCAGGCCCGCAGGTCGAGGTCGGTCCCGAGAAGATCCAGTACGACCTCCGGCCCGCCGCCGGTCGGGCCCGATGTCATCAGCCTGCGGTGCCGGTCGACGACGGCGGCCAGATCCCCGGCGCGCTCGCCGGAGACCTGGCGCACCACGTACTCGGTGATCGTCGCGAACGCGACGGACTCGTTCACCGCGAAGAGCGGCAGCCGGTGCCGCCGGCACGCCCCGACCAGGTCGTCCGGGATCGCGCCGAGCTCGGCCTCACCGGCCGCCAGGCCCACGACCCCGGCGCCCGCGAGGAGCCGTACGAAAGGCTCGGAGTCCTCCGGCGTACGCCGCCAGGCAAGACCGGTCAGGACCAGCTCACCGCCGGACAGATAGCGGCTCGGGTCCCGCAGGTCGGTGGTCATCACACCGCGTACGGTCCGGTCGAGCTCGTCCTGTCCGCCGAGCACTCGCAGGCCCAGCGCATCGGTCTCCAGCAGTGCGCGCAGCCGCATCTCGTCGCCGCCGATCTCTCTCGTCGTGCCGGGGAGGGCAGGGGTGGGGAAGGTGAACGCGCGGCGTGCCGCGGGCGTTCGCCGCGTCGCCATTTGTTCGAATCTACAAGACCCGGAAGCCGCCCAGACAACTCCTTCAGTGTTTCGGTGACTGCACCGGACGGGGCACGGCCGGTGTACTTGGGCCACACAGCGTTAACAGCTAGTGAATATCCGCGTGAGACAACCGGAGCCAACCGGTCACGCGGCCCGTCGCGTACAGATCAGCAGCCGAGACTCCGGCCGTCCCCGGGCTCCAGTGAACGACCGATCACGAATGAAGAGAGCCACTCATGGACTTCCTTCGCCCCGCCGCCTGGGAGGAGGCGCTCGCCGCCAAGGCCGAGCACCCCACCGCCGTCCCCATCGCGGGTGGCACCGATGTCATGGTCGAGATCAACTTCGACCACCGACGGCCCGAGTACCTGATGGACCTCAATCGCATCGGCGAACTGAGCGAATGGGCGGTCGGCGAGGAGCACGTCAGGCTGGGCGCCTCCGTCCCGTACACCCGGATCATGGAACACCTGCGGACCGAGCTGCCCGGACTGGCGCTCGCCTCGCACACCGTCGGCTCGCCCCAGATCCGTAACCGGGGATCCGTCGGCGGCAACCTCGGCGCGGCCTCGCCCGCCGGGGACGCGCACCCCGCGCTCCTCTCGGCGGGTGCCGAGGTGGAGGTGGAGTCGGTACGCGGCGTCCGCCGCATCCCCGTCGAGGACTTCTACACGGGCGTCAAGCGCAACGCCCTGGCCCCCGACGAGCTGATCAAGGCCGTCCTCATCAAGAAGGCGTCGGGACCGCAGCAGTTCTCCAAGGTCGGCACGCGCAACGCGATGGTCATCGCGGTCTGCGCGTTCGGTATCGCCCTGCACCCCGACACCCGCACCGTGAAGACCGGCATCGGCTCCGCCGCGCCCACCCCGCTGCGGGCCCGCGCCGCCGAGGACTTCCTCAACGCGGCGCTGGAGGAGGGCGGTTTCTGGGAGAGCGGCAAGGTCATCACCCCGTCGGTCGCCAAGCAGTTCGCCGCCCTCGCGTCCGGCGCCTGCAATCCGATCGACGACGTGCGCGGCACCGCGAAGTACCGCCGCCACGCGGTGGGCATCATGGCCCGCCGCACGCTCGGCTGGACCTGGGAGCAGTACCGGGCCACCGGCACCACGCTTGAAGGAGCTGCGTAACGATGCGTGTGAACTTCACGGTCAACGGCCCTCCCCAGGAGGCCGACGACGTCTGGGAGGGCGAGTCCCTGCTCTACGTCCTGCGTGAGCGCATGGGCCTGCCCGGCTCGAAGAACGCCTGCGAACAGGGCGAATGCGGCTCCTGCACGGTCCGCCTCGACGGCGTGCCCGTCTGTGCCTGCCTTGTCGCGGCCGGCCAGGTCGAGGGCCGCGACGTGGTCACCGTCGAGGGCCTGGCGGACTTCGCCAAGCAGCGCGAGGAACACGGTGGTTGTGCGTCCGCGGGCTCCGGAGCCCGCGGTGCGTCGGGCGCGCCCGAGGCGTCCGGCACCCCCGGCACCTCGCTCGACGAGGCCAGGGGCTGGGCCGCCAAGGGCACCGACTCGGGGACCGGCGAAGGCGACGAGCTCTCGCCGATCCAGCAGGCGTTCATCGACGCGGGAGCCGTGCAGTGCGGCTTCTGCACCCCGGGTCTCCTGGTCACCGCCGACGAGATGCTGGAGCGCAACCCCTCGCCGTCCGACGCGGACATCCGCGAGGCACTGTCCGGCAACCTCTGCCGCTGCACCGGCTACGAGAAGATCCTCGACGCGGTCCGCCTCGCGGCCGCCCGGCAGTCCGAGGCGGTCTGACCATGGCAACCACCGGTACACCCACCGACATCACGCAGGGCTCCAGGACCAAGGGCGGCATCGGCGAGTCCACGCTCCGCCCCGACGGCACCCTCAAGGTCACCGGCGAGTTCGCGTACTCCTCGGACATGTGGCACGAGGACATGCTCTGGGGCCACACCCTGCGCAGCACCGTCGCGCACGCCGAGATCCGCTCGATCGACACCGCCGAGGCGCTGGCCACCCCCGGCGTCTACGCGGTCCTCACCCACGACGACCTGCCGACCGAGGTGAAGCGGTACGGCCTGGAGTTCCAGGACACCCCCGTCCTCGCCCACGGCAAGGTCCGCCACCACGGCGAGCCCGTCGCGATCGTCGCCGCCGACCACCCCGAGACCGCGCGCCGCGCGGCGGCCAAGATCCGGATCGACTACGCGGATCTGCCCGTCGTCACCGACGAGGCGTCCGCCACCGCCGAGGGCGCGCCGCTGGTCCACGAGCACCGCGACGACCACCACGCGGACCATGTACCGCACCCGAACATCGTGCACCGCCAGCCCATCGTGCGCGGCGACGCCGACAGGGCCGCCGAGCGCGCCGACGTGATCGTCTCCGGCGAGTACGTCTTCGGCATGCAGGACCAGGCGTTCCTCGGTCCGGAGTCCGGCCTCGCCGTGCCGGGCGAGGACGGCGGCGTCGATCTGTACGTCGCCACGCAGTGGCTGCACTCGGACCTCCGCCAGATCGCGCCCGTCCTCGGGCTGCCCGAGGAGAAGGTCCGTATGACGCTCTCCGGCGTCGGCGGGGCCTTCGGGGGCCGGGAGGATCTGTCGATGCAGATCCACGCCTGTCTGCTCGCGCTGCGCACCGGCAAACCGGTCAAGATCGTCTACAACCGCTTCGAGTCCTTCTTCGGGCACGTCCACCGCCATCCGGCGAAGCTCTGGTACGAACACGGGGCCACCAAGGACGGCAAGCTCACCCATCTGAAGTGCCGGATCGTGCTGGACGGCGGCGCCTACGCCTCCGCGTCCCCCGCCGTCGTCGGCAACGCCTCGTCCCTCTCCGTCGGCCCCTATGTCGTCGAGGACGTCGACATCGAGGCGCTGGCGCTCTACACCAACAACCCGCCCTGCGGCGCGATGCGCGGCTTCGGAGCCGTACAGGCGTGCTTCGCCTACGAGGCGCAGATGGACAAGCTCGCCGCCAGGCTGGACATGGACCCGGTGGAGTTCCGCCGTCTCAACGCCATGGAGCAGGGCACGCTCCTGCCCACCGGCCAGCGCGTCGACTCGCCCGCGCCCGTCGCCGAGTTGCTGCGCCGCGTCAAGGCCCGACCGATGCCGCCGGAGCGGCAGTGGCTCACGGCGGGGGAGGCGGCCGACGTACGGGCGCTGCCCGGCGGTCTCTCCAACACCACGCACGGCGAAGGCGTCGTACGCGGCGTGGGCTACGCGGTCGGCATCAAGAACGTCGGCTTCTCCGAGGGCTTCGACGACTACTCCACCGCCCGGGTGCGGATGGAGGTCGTGGGCGGCGAGCCCGTCGTCACCGTGCACACCGCGATGGCGGAGGTCGGCCAGGGCGGCGTCACCGTCCACGCGCAGATCGCCCGTACCGAGCTGGGCGTCGCGCAGGTGACGATCCAGCCGGCCGACACCCGTGTGGGGTCCGCCGGTTCGACCTCCGCGTCCCGTCAGACGTATGTCACGGGCGGCGCGGTCAAGAACACCTGCGAGCACGTGCGCGAGCAGGTCCTGGAGATCGGCCGCGCCAAGTTCGGTACGTACCACCCCGCCTGGGCCACGGCCGAGCTGCTGCTCGAAAGCGGCAAGGTCGTCACCGACGGCGGGGAGGTCCTGGCCGACCTGGTGGACGTCCTGGAGAGCGAGTCGGTCGACCTCGAACTGCGGTGGCGCCACCGTCCCACCGAGGCCTTCGACCTGCGTACGGGGCAGGGCAACGGCCATGTCCAGTACTCGTTCGCCGCGCACCGCGCGGTGGTCGAGGTGGACACCGAGCTGGGCCTGGTCAAGGTGATCGAGCTGGCCGTCGCGCAGGACGTCGGCAAGGCGCTCAACCCGCTGTCGGTCCTCGGCCAGATCCAGGGCGGCACCACCCAGGGGCTGGGCGTGGCCGTGATGGAAGAGATCATCGTTGACCCCAGGACCGCGAAGGTGCGCAACCCGTCCTTCACGGACTATCTGATCCCCACCATCCTCGACACACCGACGATCCCCGTCGACGTGCTCGAACTGGCCGACGAGCACGCGCCGTACGGGCTGCGTGGCATCGGCGAGGCCCCGACCCTGTCGTCGACCCCCGCCGTGCTCGCGGCGATCCGCGACGCGACGGGGCTGGAGCTGAACAGGACGCCGGTACGGCCGGAGCACCTGACCGGTACCTGACCGGACCCCCGGCCGCCGCACCGCTCGCGGCGGCCGAACGGCACAGAACGCATCACGCGAACGCACCACCGAAAACGCATTACGCGAACGCACCACCGAAAGCGCATCACCGAATCGCGACACCCATCCGGAAACAACCCAGTTCGCCTCGGGCCGTCCCCCGGGTCGTGCAGCCGGCGCACCATCCCAAATCCCGCATCTCGGTCTTCTCGCGGGTGCCCCTGTGAACCTTGGGAGTAGGCATCATGACCCAGCAGTCCGTGCAGCCCAGGACAACCGCCGAGGACGCCGGCCCAGGCTCGCGTCCCCCGGCCGGAAGGTCCTGGCTCGACCGGTATTTCCACATATCCCAGCGGGGATCCACCGTCGCGCGTGAAGTGCGCGGCGGCGTCACGACCTTCATGGCCATGGCGTACATCCTGCTGCTCAACCCGCTGGTCCTGGGCGGGAAGGACGTCGCGGGCAATGTGCTCAGCCAGCCCGCGCTGATCACCGCCACCGTCGTCGCCGCGGCGGTCACCACCCTGCTGATGGGCTTCGTCGGCAAGGTGCCGCTGGCCCTCGCCGCCGGGCTCTCCGTCTCCGGCGTGATCTCCACCCAGGTGGCGCCCGCCATGACGTGGCCGCAGGCCATGGGCATGTGCGTGATGTACGGCGTCGTGATCATGCTGCTGGTCGTCACCGGCCTGCGCGAGATGATCATGAACGCCATCCCGCTCGCCCTCAAACACGCGATCACGATGGGCATCGGCACCTTCGTCGCGCTGATCGGCCTGGTCAAGGCGGGCTTCGTGCACGCCTCCCAGGGCGGTGGGCCCGTCACCCTGGGCCCGGCCGGCGAGCTGGCGGGCTGGCCCGTCCTGATCTTCGCCGTCACCCTCCTTCTGATCTTCATGCTCCAGGCCCGCGACGTGCCCGGGGCGATCCTGATCGGCATCGTCGTCGGCACGGCCGTGGCCGCCGTACTGAACGCCGCCGGTGTCATCGGCGCCAGGGCCTGGGCGGGCGGACCGCCCGAGCTGACCGGCAGCGCCGTCTCCATGCCGGACTTCTCGCTCTTCGGCGACATCGAGTTCGGCGGCTGGGGCGAGGTCGGCGCCATGACGGTCGGCATGATCGTCTTCACGCTCGTACTGGCCGGCTTCTTCGACGCGATGGCCACCATCATCGGCGTCGGTACGGAGGCCGGGCTCGCCGACGAGAAGGGCCGTATGCCGGGTCTGTCGAAGGCCCTGTTCATCGACGGCGCGGGCGGTGTGGTCGGCGGTGTCGCCGGCGGCTCCGGCCAGACCGTGTTCGTGGAGTCCGCGACCGGTGTCGGCGAGGGCGCCCGTACGGGTTTCGCCTCCGTCGTCACCGGCCTCTTCTTCGCCGCGTGCCTCTTCTTCAGCCCGATCACCCAGATCGTCCCCGGCGAGGTCGCGGCGGCGGCCCTGGTGGTCATCGGCGCGATGATGATGCAGAACGCCAGGCATGTGGACTGGAGCGACCGCGCGGTCGCCGTCCCGGTCTTCCTGACCGTGGTGATCATGCCCTTCACCTACCAGATCACCGCCGGTGTCGCGGCCGGTGTCATCTCCTACGTCGCCATCAAGGTCGCCCAGGGCAGGATCCGGGAGATCGGCGCGTTCATGTGGGGGCTGACCGTGATCTTCCTCGTCTTCTTCGCCCTCCACCCGATCGAGGGCTGGCTCGGCGTGGGCTGACGCGCCACGACGCTCCGCACATCCGATACTGAGAACAGAGGAGGCCGCATGCTGGACATCGCCGAAGAACTGAACCGGTGGGTCGAGCAGGGACGTGACTTCGCCGTGGCGACCGTGGTGGCCGTCGGCGGCAGCGCGCCCCGGCAGCCGGGCGCCGCCCTCGCCGTGGACAGCGAGGGCACGGCGATCGGCTCGGTCTCCGGCGGATGTGTGGAGGGCGCGGTCTACGAGCTGTGCGTGGAGTCCCTGGACAACGGCGAGACCGTCGTCGAGACCTTCGGCTACAGCGACAAGGACGCCTTCGCCGTCGGGCTGACCTGCGGCGGTGTCATCGACATCCTCGTCACGCCCGTACGCGCGGACTCTCCCGGCAGGGAGGCGTTCCGCGCCGCGCTCTCCGCCGCCGCCCGGGGGGAGGCGGCGGCGGTCGCACGGGTCACCGACGGGCCCGCGGACCTGCGGGGCCACGCGCTCCTCGTACGCCCCGGCGGAGCGTACGAGGGGACCCTGGGCGGGCACCCTGAGCTGGACCGCACCGCCGCGGACCAGGCCCGCGCCCTGCTGGACGCGGGCCGCACCGGCACCGTCACGATCGGCGAGGACGGCTCGCGCTGCGGACGCCCGCTGACGCTGCTCGTCGAGTCGAGCGTGCCCGCCCCGCGCATGATCGTCTTCGGCGCGATCGACTTCGCGTCCGCCCTGGTCAGGGTGGGGAAGTTCCTCGGCTACCACGTCACGGTGTGTGACGCCCGCCCCGTCTTCGCCACCCGCGTCCGCTTCCCGGAAGCCGACGAGATCGTCGTGGACTGGCCGCACCGCTATCTGGAGTCGACGGAGACCGACGGCCGTACCGTGCTCTGCGTCCTGACCCACGACGCCAAGTTCGACATCCCCCTGCTGGAACTCGCCCTCAGACTGCCCGTCGCCTATGTCGGAGCCATGGGCTCCCGGCGCACCCATCTGGACCGCAACGAGCGGCTGCGCGGCGTCGGCGTCACCGAACTGGAGCTGGCGAGGCTGCGCAGCCCCATCGGCCTGGACCTCGGCGCGCTCACGCCCGAGGAGACCGCGCTGTCGATCGCGGCGGAGATCGTCGCCAACCGGCGCGGCGGCAGCGGCGTCTCACTGACCGGCGCCCACACCCCGATCCACCACGACCGGAGCCGGGCTCCCGCCGGGCGAATCGGCTCCGTCGCCTGACGGCCACGACCCCGGCGCCCGCCGTCCTCGAACAGCCGCGCGGATGGCGTGCACACCACGCGCGGCGATCACCACCACCGACGCCAGCGACACCGCGGCGGCGCACACGTACAGCGCGGGCCACACGTAGAGCACCTGGTCGAGCGTGCCTGCCCGCCGCATCAGCAGACCCACCAGCTCGGGGAGCAACGGGAAGAACGCGACCAGTGCCGCGTACGGCAGCGTCCGCAGACCCGCCCGCCACAGGGGCCGCCCGGCCGCCCGCCGTACCCAGCCCGACGCCCGTACGGCGCCGAGCGTGCCCAGCCCGAGGGCCAGCAGCGTCAGCGCCGCGAGGATGTGATCGGCGGTCATGGTGAACGGCTCCCGGATCTCCGGTGACCTGCCCTCCGCCAGATCCCGCAGGCCGTCCGAGATGCCCACGCTGTCGTCACCGGAGACCATGCCGGTGTTGCTGACGACGGCGATGCCGATCTTGCGCTCTGGGAGCAGGATCTGGATGGCGTTCTGGGTGAGCAGCTGCCCGGTGTGCTGGATCTCCCGGGCACCCTCGCCGTCGGTGGGCTCCGCGAGCAACCAGCCCATCGCGTAGATCTCGCCCTTCGGCGGCGTGTGCATGAGGTCGACGCTCCGGGCGGAGACCACGCGCCGTCCGTCCGCGCCGACGCCGCCGTTGTTCTGTGCGATCAGCCAGTCGGCGAGGTCGTCGGCCGTGGTGACCACCCCGTGTCCGCCCGCCGTGAACCAGCGCGGATGCGCCCGCTCGACCACGCGGCCGTAGGCCCGTACGTACCCCCGCGCGTCCTCGGGCATGTCGGTCGTGGAGTCGACGGAGCGCGAGTCCGTCATCCCGAGGGGCGTGAAGACGCGCGTACGGAGGCGGTCGGCGAACGGCTCCCCGGAGACCACCTCGACCAGCCGGGCCGCGACGAAGTAGTTGGGGTTGTGGTAGCTCCACCGGGTCCCCGGCTCGGCGGCGAGAGACGCGCCGCGCATCCGGGAGACCGCTCCCTTCAGTGTGTGCGCCTGCGGAAGAGCCAGATCGGGGAAGGCCGAATCGGCCATGCCGGACGTCTGGTCGAGCAGTTGCCGGACGGTGATCCGGGCGGCGCGCTCATCCGCCATGGTGAACTCCGGCAGATAGCTCCGCACCGGCCGGTCGAGGTCGATCCTGCCCTCCTCCACGAGCTGCATGACGGCCAGCGCGGTCATGGACTTGGAGAGCGAGGCCACGGGGACCGGGGTTCGTCCGGTCATCGTCCGCCCGCCGGCGGTGTGCCCGTATCCGGCGGTGTGGACGACCTCGTTGCCCCGGGTCACCGCGACCACGGCGCCGGGGAGACCGGTCCGGTCCAGATAGTCGTTCATGAAGCGGTCCACCGCGGCGGGGGTGAGAGCGGCGGTCGTATCGGCGTCGGCCGGTCCGGCGGCCGGGCGGGCGAGCGCCGCGGGGGAGAGGCCGACCAGCACCGCCGCGGTGAGGCCGAGGGCGGCGCCGAGGCGCCCGGGTACGGAACGGCGTCGAGTGTTCGTTCTGATCCACATGCCGCCATCCCATCCGCGGCGAGGGGTCCCGCGCATTGGCGCGCACACGAGTCCGAAGGTAGTGCTGGTCCTACTGTCCGGCCCGCGGCCGCCGGTTACGGTCGGCGGGTGCAGCATTCAACAGCCTGGCGGGCGGTCGCCCAGAGCCCGTGGAAGTTCCTCACCTCGGCCTGGCCCTGGCGGTCGTTCCTCTATCTCCTCTCCGGCGCTCTCTTCGGCGCGCTCGTCCTCACGGTCCTGGTGGCGGCGACCCTCGCCGGGGTCGTCTTCCTGATCGCCGGCGTCGGGGCCCTGCTCCTCCTCGGCGTGAGCCTCTCCGGCATCCTCGTCAGCCGCGTCGAGCGCCGGCGGCTGCTGCTGATGGACCCCGACCCCATTCCCGATCCGCACCGCCCGCCGGCCGGACCAGGACCGCGCGGCTGGCTCGCCACCCGGCTGCGGGAGCCCGCCACCTGGCGTGAACTGGGCTTCACCGCCGCGTCGTCGGCCGCGATGTGGTGGATGGACGCGCTCGTACTGGGGCTCTCGCTGGGCGTCCCCGTACTGCTGGCCACCTCACCCGTCGACGATCCGGACGCCTGGCCGCTGGTGGTCGTCGCGGTCCTGCTCGTGCCGGCCGCGCCGTACACCCTCACCGTCTGGGCAGGCGCACGGGCCGCCATGACCCGGGCGATCCTCGCCCCGCGCGACGGTGAACTCGGCGGGCAGCTGACCGAGGTACGGGCCTCCCGGGCCCGGCTGGTCGGCTCCTTCGACGCGGAGCGCCGCCGGATCGAACGGGATCTTCACGACGGGGCCCAGCAACGGCTCGTCTCGCTCAACGTCCTGCTCGGCCTGGCCCGCCTGGACGCCGAGCCGCACTCGTCCGTCGCCCGGCAGCTCGATGCCGCACAGGAACAAGTCACCCTGGCCGTCGAGGAGTTGCGCGAGCTGAGCCGGGGCGTGCACCCCAAGGCGCTGACCGACCACGGACTGCCCGAGGCCGTCGGCAATCTCACCGCCCGCTCGGCCCTGCCGGTCACCGTCGACATCCTGCTGCCGTACCGGCCGCCCGCTGTCGTGGAGTCGGCCGCGTACTTCGTCGTCGCCGAATCCCTCGCCAACGCCACCAAGCACAGCGCGGCCACCCGCGCCGAGGTCCACGCGCGGCTGCACGCCGACGTACTGACGCTCAGCATCACCGACAACGGTGTGGGCGGCGCCGATCCGGCCGCCGGTACCGGACTGACGGGCCTCGCCGACCGGATCGCCGCGGCCGACGGCAGACTCCGGATCTCCAGCCCCGCGGGCGGACCGACCCTGCTGCACGCGGAGATCCCATGTCGCTGAACGTCGTCCTCGCCGAGGACTCCCCGCTGATGCGCGACCTTCTGGTCGGCGTCCTGACCCGGTTCGGCCACCGGCTCGCCGCCGAGGTCGGGGACGCGAACAGCCTGATCGAGGCGGTTCGCACGCACCGGCCCGACATCGTCGTCACCGACATCCGTATGCCGCCGGACCACTCCGACGACGGTCTGCGCGCCGCCGTCGCGCTGCGCGGCGAACATCCCGCGCTGCCCGTCCTGGTGCTCAGCCAGTACGTGGAACAGTCCTACGCGGCCCGGCTGCTCGACCTCGGCAGCGGCGGCGGTGTCGGCTATCTGCTCAAGGACCGGGTGAGCGCGGTCACGGAATTCGTGACCGCGGTCACCCGGGTCGCCGACGGCGAGACGGTGGTGGACCCGGAGGTCGTACGCCAACTCCTGCACCGCCGGCAGGATCCGCTCCAGCGGCTCACCCCGAGGGAGCGTGAAGTGCTCTCCCTGATGGCGGAGGGCAGGGCGAACGGGGCGATAGCGCGCCATCTGTATGTGACGGAGGCGGCGGTCAACAAGCACGTCAGCGCCATCCTGCAGAAACTGGACCTCCGGGTGGACGGCGAGGGCCACCGCCGGGTCCTCGCCGTTCTGGCCTATCTGCGCGCCTGACCGGCGTCCGCCCGTGCCGAGTCGGCGGGCGACGACGCCCGCGCCGCCGACCGACGCCGGGACGGACGCGGCGTCCCGCACACGCGTGAAGGGCGCGGGTCATCGGGGTGTCGGTCCGATTCTATGAAGAATCGTCCGTTATGTTCTCCGCGACCCGGTCCCAGGTGTGCCGCGGAGGCGCCGACCCATGCGTACGTTCCTGCTCTCCTCCCTGTCGCTCGCCCTGGTCGCCGCCGTGGTGCCCGCCGCGTTCGGGCAGACCACGACCGGCGGAACGAGGGGCCCTGGCCCGGTGTTGGTCAACCAGATCGGCTACGCGACCGGCGCCGACAAGATCGCGACCGTGGTCGCGGCGGCCAAGTCGCCGGTGAAGTGGCAGCTCAAGGACGACAGGGGCCGTACGGTCGCCTCCGGCACCACCCGCGTCGTAGGCGCCGACAAGGCGTCCGGCGACCATGTCCACCACGCCGACTTCTCCCGGGCCACCGGCCAGGGGGTCCGCCGGCTCACGGTCGCGGGCGTCGGTACGAGCGCGCCGTTCACCGTCACGCGTAAGCCGCTCCACCCGGACCTCGGCCGAGAAGCCATGGGGTACTTCTACTTCCACCGCATGGGCACCCCGGTCAGGGCCGAGCACCTCCAGCACGCCGCCCACGCGCACGCCGCCCTGCACCCCGGCGACAACTCCGTTCCCTGCTACAAGAACTGGTGCGGCAAGGACTCCCGGACCGGCAAGGGGCAGCGGCTCGACGTCGCGGGTTCCTGGGCGGACGGCGGCGACTTCGGCGTCTACCCCGTCAACCATGCCATCGCCGCCTGGACCCTGCTGAACATCTACGAGCGCAGGAACAAGGCGTACCCGGACGGCAGCCTCGCCCTCCCCGAGCGGGCCAACGGAGTGCCGGACATCCTCGACGAGGTCGCGTACGGCTCACGCTTCATGTCCGGCATGCTCCCCGAAGCCGGCCTGGCGTCGCACAAGGTGCACAACCACGCATGGAGCCCGTTCCCGGTCAAGGACATCGCCGCCGAGAACGCCATGGACCGCTCCGCGATGCCACCGTCCACCAACGCCACCTACGCCGTCGCCCGTACCAACGCCCAACTCGCCCGCGTACTGCGGAAGTTCGACGCCAAGAAGGCCGGCCGCCTCTGGTCGTCCGCGCAGGACGCCTGGAAGCGCGCCGAGGCGCGCCCCGATGTCGACTACCCCGAGGCCAACGACGGCACCGACGCCGAGGGCGGCGGCGACTACCCCGACGCCCACAACAGCGACGACCGTTACGCGGCCGCGGCCGAGCTCTATCTCACCGCCGAGCAGCGCGCCGACCGCACCGCCAGGACCTACCGCGGCGTCGTCACCCGCTCCGCGCACTACGGCGAGATCGCCCCCGTCGACTGGGGCCGGGTCGCCCCGGCCGGCACCCTCTCGCTGCTCGCCGTGCGCAACAGCCTCCCCGCCGCCGACCTGGCCCGGATGCGTACGAGTCTGCGTACCGCCGCCGACACGCTCGTCAAGACGCAGCGGGGCGAGGGGTATCCGGCGCTGATCTCCGGGGCCGGGGCCTACCCGTGGGGCTCCAACTCCGCGATCGTCAACCGGATGATGCTGCTCGGCACCGCGTACGACATCGGCCACGACCGGCGCCATCTGAAGGCCATGCACCGGGCCATGGACTATCTGCTCGGCACCAACGCGATGCGGATCTCGTACGTGACGGGCTACGGCGCCCACCGGGAGACCGATCTGCACGACCGGCTCGCCTGGGGGCAGTACCCAGCGACCCCGTACCCGAAGGGCTGGCTCTCCGGCGGCCCGAACAGCACTCTCATCAACGACCCGGTCACCCCCACCGGCCGTCCCGCCGCCAAGTCCTACGCCGGGCCAGGGACGGCGCCGAACGCCTGGGGCTCGAAGGAGAACACCGTCAACTGGAACGCGCCGCTGGTCTGGGTCGCCACCCATCTCAAGTCGACGGCTCCGGACCTGACTTCACGCTGACACCGTACGACGCCACCGCGTTCTCAGGACGAGGTGCGCCGTACCAGCTCGGTGGGCAGTACGACGTGCTGCCGGGGCGCGGCGGGGTCGTCGATCGCCTCCAGCAGCACGCGCGCCATCGCCCGCCCCATCTCCTCCACCGGCTGCCTCACGGAGGTGAGCGGAGGATCGGTGTGGGCGGCGATGGGGGAGTCGTCGAAGCCGACGACGGCCACGTTTTCGGGCACCCGGCGCCCCGCCGCCCGCAGCGAGTGCAGGGCGCCCGCCGCCATCACGTCGGACGCGGCGAACACCGCGTCCAGGTCCGGGTGGCGGGCCAGCAGCTCCGTCATCGCCCGCCGCCCGCTCTCCTCGGTGAAGTCACCGTGCGCGGTCCACGACGGGTCCGCGCCGCCCCCCGCCGCCGCCACGGCCTCCCGATACCCGCCGAGCCGGCACTGCGCCACGTACATGTCGAGCGGCCCGGTGATCGTGGCGATCCGCCGCCGCCCGGTCTCCGCGAGGTGCCGCACCGCGGAGCGGGCGCCGTCCACGTTGTCGGAGTCGACGTAGCTCACGGACTCGCCGGCCGTACGACGGCCGCTCAGCACGGTCGGCATGCCCGTCTCGGCGAGCAGATCCGGCAGCGGGTCGCTGCCGTGCACGGACACCATCAGTACTCCGTCGACGCGGCCGGCGCGCGCGTACTGGAGGAAGCGCCGGCGTTCCTTCTCGGTGCGTACGAGCGTGAGCAGCAGCTGCATCTCGGTGTCGGCGAGGCCGGTGCCCACACCGTGGAGCACGTCGGAGAAGTACGGCTCGGCGAAGAACCGCTTCTCGGTCTCCGGGATCACCAGCGCGACCGCGTCGGTACGGTTCCCGGCGAGGGCGCGGGCCGCCCGGTTGGGTATGTAGCCCAGTTCGGCGATGGCCCGCTCGACGAGCTCTCTGGTGGACTCCCGCACCCGGGGGGAGTTGTTGACGACGCGCGAGACGGTGCCCCGCCCCACACCCGCGTGCGCCGCCACCTCTTCGAGGGTGGGCTGCCCGCGCCGGCCCGTACGTCCCCTTGCCACCATCCTGCGACCTCCATCGGGGGGCTCCGCCGGGGGACCGTCATCCAACCATTGGGAGCGCTCCCACGATAAGTGGTTGATCATATCGCGGACAGCGCACGGGTGCCGCTCAGCATTACCTTCAAATACATTCAAAGGTGGCTGGCGTGCACGTAAGGGCAATAGCCTTCGGACGCGTCGCACGGGGGCAGCGATGGGCAGTGGTTTCGATGGAACGGAGCGGGATGACAAAGGCACAGGGAGTCGCGGGAGCGCCGATCTGGGTGAGTCTGCTGGCACGTGAACTGCCGGGCGCCCAGGACTTCTACGGCAAGGTCCTCGGCTGGACCTACCGGCGCGCGGGACTCGGTGACGACTTCTCGGTGGCGCTCATCGACGGCATGCCCGTCGGAGGTATCGGAGCACTCGCGTCCTCGCTCCAGGTGGCCGTCTCCTGGACCCCGTACTTCAACGTCACGGACGTGGACGAGGCGGCGGCCCGGATCAGGGAGCGCGGCGGCACGGTCGGCGTCGGCCCGCTGGCCTTCCACACCGGGCGCGCCGCGCTCGCGGTCGACCCGGACGGCGCCGTCTTCGGGATCTGGGAAGGGTCCGTGCGCACCGACTGGTCGATGGGACGCGGCAGCGGCTCGGCCTCGCTGGAGCTGTGCACCAGGAACGCCGCCGCGGCCGGGCGCTTCTACTCGCTCACGCTCGGCTGGGAGCCGGAGGGCGAGGGGAAACTGCGCCTGGCGTACGGGGAGGACGGGGCGGTGCTCCTCGACGGCGACGAGCCGCTCGCGCGGATCAGGGGCGGCGCCGTACAGGCGTCCCCCGACCCGCAGATCCGGCCGCGCTGGCACGTGCACTTCAACGTGCGGGACGTGGACGCGGCCGTCGAGTCGGCGCTGGCGTCCGGGGGCTCTCTCGTGGTGCGGTCGGACGCGTCGGCGGAGGTGGCGGAGGCGACGCTCCGGGACCCGGACGGGGCGCTCTTCACGGTCACCACCGCGGTCTGAGAGAGCGTGGGACGGGACGGGTTGGCTCCGTCCCGTCCGAGTACCGCGAGTTCACCCGGACCGGCGACCAGGCCCACCGCGCGTTCCTTGTGGACGGATTCCCCGCCGGGATCTGGCCGTTGGAGGACGGCGGCGAGGGCGGCGAGCAGGGGACGCCGACCGTGCGTGCCCTCGGTTCGCCGACACGCGCGCGGCGAGACGCGGTGGCCGAGGAGGGCGAGCCGATGCCCGTGTCCCTCTCCTCGGCCACCGCCCCCTCGTACGCCGTGCGCTTCGCGGACTTCTGACGCCCGCTCCAGGTCCTGCCCCCCCGGCAGGACCTGGCCCCCGGTCCGGGCCTCAGAGCCCGACGTCGCGGCGCCATTGGTCGTCGAACGTCTCGCGTCGCACCAGCAGACGCGACCGCCCCTCGGCGACCGCCACCACCGGCGGGCGGCCGGTCATGTTGTAGCCCGACGCCATCGACACGTGGTACGCCCCCGACGCGGGCACCGCGAGCACGTCGCCGGGCCGGATGTCGTCCGGCAGCTCCACCCCGTCGGCGAGCACGTCCCCCGCCTCGCAGTGCCGGCCGACGACCGTGGCCGCCCGCATCGGGGCCGCCGATGCGCGCCCGACGCGGCGGACCGTGTAGCGGGCGCCGTACAGCGCGGGGCGCGGGTTGTCGCTCATGCCGCCGTCCACGGCCACGAAGACCCGGCCGCCCGTCCGTTTCACGGCGAGCACCCGGTACAGCGCGATCCCGGCCGGCGCCATGATCGAGCGGCCGGGCTCCAGGGTCAGCCGCGGGACAGGCAGCCCCGCCTCGGCGCAGGCGCCGATCAGCGCCCGCCTGATCCGCCGTGCGTACACGGCGGGTGCCGGAGCCTCGTCGCCCGGCAGATACGCCGCGGCGAAGCCGCCGCCCAGGTCCAGCTCGGGCAGCACGACGCCGAACCGGTCCCGGATGCGTACGAGGAAGGAGACCAGCTCCCGCGCGGCCCGCTCGTACGGCTCGGGCGAGACGATCTGCGAGCCCAGGTGGCAGTGCAGACCGACCAGTTCGAGCTGAGGCTGGCCCATGATCCGGGCCACGGCGTCCTCCGCGTCCCCGTTCGCGATCGACAGCCCGAACTTCTGGCCCTCGGTCCCCGTACGGATCTTCGGATGGGCGCCGGCCTCGATCCCCGGCAGTACGCGGATCATCACCTGCTGCGAGTCGTGCGCGGGCACCTGCGCGGCGAGCCTGGCTATCTCGCAGTCCGCGTCGATGACGATCCTGCCCACACCGAGCCGCAGCGCGGTCCGCAGATCCCGCGGCGACTTCGCGTTGCCGTGCAGCACGATCCGCTCGGTGGGGAAGCCCCGCGTGGCCGCGAGCTCCAGCTCGCCCGCCGAGCAGACGTCCAGGCCGAGGCCCTCCTGCTCCATCCAGTCCACGACGGCGCGGCACAGGAACGCCTTCGCCGCGTAGACGATCTCCGCCTCGGGCAGCGCGCGCAGCCACGCGCGGGCCCGGGACCGTACCTCGCCCTCGTCGAGTACGTAGGCGGGGGTGCCGAAGCGCTCGGCCAGCTCCAGGAGGGAGACGCCCGCCACGAGAAGGTCACCGCCGGGCGCGGACACGGCCGACGCGGGCCAGACGGACGGGGTGCTCAGCTCGTTGACGACGAGCAGCGGTTCGGTGGTCACGCGCCCACCGCCAGCGGCACCTCGCCGGTGTGGCGCAGACACGGCCTCACCGTCGTGCGGGTGGGGGTGTGGCCAGGCGCGGGCGTCCGCAGGCCGACCGGCGCGGCCGCGAGCTGCGGGTCGACGGTCACGAGGACCACGCCGAGCGGTTCCGAAAGCGCCCGCAGGCACGTTTCCGCAAGCCGGATGTAGGGCTGCCGCGGGCCGAGCGCGGCGGTCAGCCGCCCTACGCTCGTGAAACCGACGGCCGTACGCGCGCCGAGCGGTGTGCGCATGAAGCGCAGCTGCTTGCCCCCGGCGGAGCCGAGCCGTACGGGTACGTACAGCGGCCCCGCCGGCTTCCGTTCTTCGGGGTCCGCGTCTTCGTGGGTGGTGCTCTCCATGGTGTCCTCCCCAGGGGAGTCGTCGCTGTCTGACACCTGGAAGCTATGCCCGGCCGGGGGCGGACCGGACATCTCATGACGCGGCGTTGACCGGCCGGGCCGGTTATTTGACGGTTCTCTTACGGCGCGGCCCCCGGCCCCTCCGGCGCACCCCTGCCCCGCACGTCCTTCAGGGCAGCAGCCCCGCCCGGCGCGCGGCCACCACCGCCTCCAGACGGGTGTGCGCGCCCAGCTTCCGCATCGCGGCCCGCAGATACCCCTTCACCGTCTCCGGCCGAAGCCCCAGCCGCTCGGCCGCCGCCGCGTTCGTCGAGCCCGCCGCCACGCACGCCAGCACGTCCACCTCCCGGGGAGCCAGCGTCACCGCCCGCCGCTCATGGCTCCCGCGCTGCTGTGGCGCGCCGCCCGCGCCCGCCAGCCGGCCGCAGACGGCGTGCAGTTCGCTCCTGAGCCCGGCGTCGACGATGCGCGGCGCGAGCGCCCGCAGTTCGCCGTACGCCTCCCTGACCTCCTCCCAGGCGCCGGCCCGCCCGTTCACCGGCTCACGGGTCATGGAGAGCAGCCGCTGCACCTCGTCCCGTACGACCAGCGACTGCTCCACGTCCCGGGCGGCCGCGACGGCGGCGTCGAAGACGCGCTCGCCCATCGGCAGCGGATCGCGCAGCGCGCCGTACAGCACACCGCGGACCTGGCGCCGCACGATCACGGGCACGGCGACCACCGAGCGCAGTCCCTCGG
>NZ_BMMV01000004.1:293970-407186 GCF_014646115.1 Streptomyces camponoticapitis
CGGCCACGGCGGCGTCGTACTCGTGGCTGATGTGCCGCGCCTGCCGGTAGTCGGTCACCGCGCACGGGCGCAGCAGGGCGATCGACTTGCCGCCCAGCCCGTTCCCGACGCAGATCCCGAGTCCGCGCAGCGCGTTCGTCGCCGTGCCGTTCAGCTCCGCGATGCGCACCTGGCGCGTACCGTGCAGCAGCCCGCCGAACGCGACCGGCAGTCCCGTCGCGCGGCGCAGCGTCAGCAGCGCCGTGCGCATCTCGACCGCCTCGACCGCCTCAGTCACAGCGCCTTCCTTCTCCCGGTCCTTCGGGTCTCTCCGCCGGTGACGCGGTCGGTTCACCCCCGTCGGGGGGTGGTGAGACGTACATCACTCGTTACACGATGCTAGTGAACGGGCGAGTGATGAGGAGGGCACATGAGAGCAGTCGATGCGACCGAGCAGTTCCGCGCCGCCAGGGACTTCCTGCTGCGGCACCGGGATGACTACACCGCGGCGTACGAAGGCTTCGTCTGGCCCAGGCCCGCGCTTTTCAACTGGGCGCTCGACTGGTTCGACGTCATCGCCGAGGGCAATGACCGGCCCGCGCTGCACATCGTCGAGGAGGACGGCACCGAGAGCGTCACCTCCTTCGCGGCGATGTCCACCCGGTCCGACCAGGTGGCCAACTGGCTGCGCGCCCAAGGCGTGGCGGCCGGGGACCGCCTCCTCGTCATGCTCGGCAACCAGACGGAGCTGTGGGAGACGGCGCTGGCCGCGATGAAGCTCCGCGCCGTCGTCATCCCGGCGACCCCGCTGCTCGGCCCCCTGGACCTGCGGGACCGGATCGGGCGGGGGCAGGTGCGGCATGTGATCGTCCGGGCCGGTGACACCGGGAAGTTCGCTCAGGTGCCGGGGGAGTACACCCGGATCGTGGTCGGCGCCGAGGGCTCCGAAGTTGACGCCGGGGGCCCGGACGGCGGCCCCGGCGGCGGTTCGGGCCCCCGCGAGGCCGGCTGGCGGTCGTACGAGGAGTCCTACGAGCAGCCCGTGGACTTCGAGCCCGACGGGGTCACCCGCGCCGACGACACGCTGATGCTCTACTTCACCTCCGGCACCACGGCCCACCCCAAGCTCGTCGAGCAGACCCATGTCTCGTACCCGATCGGCCATCTCGCCACGATGTACTGGATCGGACTCAGGCCCGGCGATGTGCATCTGAACATCTCCTCACCCGGCTGGGCCAAGCACGCCTGGTCCAATCTCTTCGCGCCGTGGAACGCCGAGGCGACGGTCTTCATCCACAACTACACGCGCTTCGACGCCGGCCGGCTGATGGCCGAGATGGACCGCGCCGGCGTGACCAGCTTCTGCGCGCCGCCCACCGTCTGGCGGATGCTCATCCAGGCCGACCTCACCCAGCTGCGCAACCGCCCCCGCGAGGTCGTCGCCGCGGGTGAACCGCTCAACCCCGAGGTCATCGAGACCGTCCGCAGGGAGTGGGGCGCGACGATCAGGGACGGGTTCGGCCAGACCGAGACGGCCGTCCAGGTCGCCAACTCACCGGGACAGCTGCTCAAGGCCGGTTCGATGGGCCGGCCGACCCCCGGTTACGTCGTCGAGCTGCTCGACCCGGTCACCGGAGCGCCCGGCGTCGCCGAGGGCGAGATCTCCCTGGACCTGTCGCACTCCCCGGTCGGCCTGATGACGGGCTACCACGGAGACCCGGAGCGTACGGCCGAGGCCATGGCGGACGGTTTCTACCGCACCGGCGACATCGGCTCGCGCGACGCCGACGGCTACATCACGTACATCGGCCGCAGCGACGACGTGTTCAAGGCGTCCGACTACAAGATCTCGCCGTTCGAGCTGGAGAGCGCGCTGCTGGAGCACGAGGCCGTGGCCGAGGCCGCCGTCGTACCGGCACCGGACCCGGTGCGGCTCAACGTGCCGAAGGCGTACGTCGTCCTGGCGGACGGCTGGGAGCCGGGTCCGGACACGGCGAAGCTGCTCTTCGCGCACTCGCGCGCGGTTCTCTCCCCGTACAAGCGGGTGCGCCGGATCGAGTTCGCCGAGCTGCCCAAGACGGTCTCGGGCAAGATCCGCCGGATCGAGCTGCGCGAGCGGACGGCGGAGGGCTCGGCCGCGGAGTACGAGGAGAATGACCTGCGCTGAGAGTGGAGACGCGCGGGACCCAACCGTGCCGCCCGCGCCACGACTTCTCTCCGCCGGGTCTCAACCGGCCGTGGTGGTACGGCGCATGCAGACACGGGGCCAGTGGTCGAGACCGTGCGCGGCCTCGGCGCGCCTGATCTCCCGCAGCCCGTCGGTGAGTTCGTTCTCGGCGAGGGTGCGGAAGCCCAGCCGGGCGTAGTACGGCGCGTTCCACGGCACGTCCGCGAAGGTGGTGAGGGTGAGTCCGGCCAGTCCCGCGGACCGCGCCCGTACGGCGAGGTGCTCGATGAGCGCGCGGCCCACGCCGCGCCCCGACGCCGCGGGGTGGACGGAGACCTGCTCGATATGGGCGGCGCCGTCGACCTCGTCGTAGATCAGATACGCGACCGGGCGGCCCTCGGCGTTCTCGGTCACCCAGGCGTGGCCCGCGCGCAGATAGCGGTCGAGGAGATCGAGGCCCGGGGGGTCGTCGTCGGCGATAGCCGCCATACCGACGGCGCGGAACGGTTCACCGGCGGCCCTCTCGATGTCCTGGAGAAGGGGGAGGTCGGCGGGGACCGCGGGGCGGATTCGCATGGAGAGAGTATGCCCGCGTGACCACGTGCGCGGTTGTGGTGTTCCGGTCAGGCGTGCGAGCCATCCAGCTCGGCGGCGGGGCCGTTGACGGGTCGCGGGGTGCCCGCCGGGTCCAGGACGAAGAGCGGAACCCCGAGGCTGTCGGCCCGGTCGCGCGCCTCGTCCGCGTAACCGGCCAGGGAGAAGAAGGCGCTCACCGCCGACTCGTTCAGCGCGTTGAGCCACAGGCACTCGACGGCGCGCGGGTCGGCGGGACGCGCGCCCGAGTCGACCTGGGCCACGAGTCCGGGACCGCGCAGATCGATACCTGCCTCCGGCGGCACCTGGGCCCGTACGACGTCCTGGAAGCCGATCGCGCGCAGATAGAGCGCGGCGGCGCGCACGGCGTCGTACGTCGCGCCCGCCGTCACCGGCCTGACCGGCACCCGCAGTATGGCCCCGCACTGGCAGCCCAGCTCCGGGTGCGGCCACTGGTCCCGCCGCCCGCACCCGGAGCAGCTGACGGTCACCCACTCGTCGTCCCAGGTGCGGCGCACTATGCGGGTCGCGGGCGCGCCCGCGACCAGGGGCGCCGAGACGGCCGATCCGCAGGGGCAGGGGTAGGCCGGCGCCATGAACAGATGGCTGTGTCCGCAGTCGGGACAGCGCACAGGAAAGCTTTTTCCCACCTTCGGTACCCCCTTTTGCCGCCCATCGTCCATCACCGGACGGCCGTTGGGGAGGGGCTTCGGCGATCCCTTGACGCCGCTGGGAAGGCACTTTAGATTTGATTCCACATAGTAGAACACAGTTTCCGCATTATGGAAAAGAAGGAATCGACTGGAATCGACGCTCTCAGGTGGCGCGACAGAGCCCGAGTCCACCAGGCCGAAGCAGGAGCACTCCATGCCTCGTATGACCGCTGCCAGAGCGGCAGTTGAGATCCTCAAGCGCGAAGGCGTCACCGACGCGTTCGGTGTGCCGGGCGCGGCGATCAACCCCTTCTACAAGGCCCTCGAACAGGCCGGTGGCATCGACCACACGCTCGCCCGTCATGTGGAGGGCGCCTCCCACATGGCCGAGGGCTACACCCGTACGAAGGTCGGCAACATCGGTGTCTGCATCGGCACTTCGGGTCCGGCCGGCACCGACATGATCACCGGCCTGTACTCCGCGACCGGTGACTCCATCCCGATCCTGTGCATCACCGGCCAGGCCCCGACCGCGGTGATCCACAAGGAGGACTTCCAGGCCGTCGACATCGCGTCGATCGCCAAGCCGGTCACCAAGGCGGCCACCACCGTCCTGGAGGCCGCGCAGGTCCCCGGCGTCTTCCAGCAGGCGTTCCATCTGATGCGCTCGGGCCGTCCCGGCCCGGTCCTCATCGACCTGCCGATCGATGTGCAGCTCACCGAGATCGAGTTCGACATCGAGACGTACGAGCCGCTGCCGGTCTACAAACCGTCCGCGACGCGCGCGCAGATCGCGAAGGCTCTGACGCTGCTCACCGGTTCCGAGCGCCCGCTGATCGTGGCCGGCGGCGGTGTCATCAACGCCGACGCGTCCGACCTGCTGGTGGAGTTCGCCGAGCTGACCGGCACACCGGTCGTCCCGACCCTGATGGGCTGGGGCACCATCCCCGACGACCACGACCTCAACGCGGGCATGGTCGGCATCCAGACCTCGCACCGCTACGGCAACGAGACCTTCCTCGCCTCGGACTTCGTCCTCGGCATCGGCAACCGCTGGGCCAACCGCCACACCGGCGCGCTCGACGTCTACACGGAGGGCCGCACCTTCGTCCACGTCGACATCGAGCCCACCCAGATCGGCAAGATCTTCGCGCCGGACTACGGGATCGCCTCGGACGCCAAGGACGCGTTGAAGCTCTTCGTGGAGGTGGCGAAGGAGCTGAAGGCGGAGGGGCGGCTGCCCGACCGCACGGAGTGGATCGCGTCCGTGCTGGAGCGCAAGGGCACCCTGCACCGCAGGACGCACTTCGACAACGTGCCGCTGAAGCCGCAGCGGGTGTACGAGGAGATGAACCGCGCCTTCGGTGCGGACACCCGCTACGTCACCACCATCGGGCTCTCGCAGATCGCCGGCGCGCAGATGCTGCACGTCTACCGGCCGCGCCACTGGATCAACTGCGGCCAGGCCGGACCGCTCGGCTGGACGATCCCCGCCGCGCTCGGTGTCGCGAAGGCCGACCCGGACACGACGGTCGTCGCGCTCTCCGGCGACTACGACTTCCAGTTCATGCTCGAAGAGCTGGCCGTCGGCGCGCAGCACAAGATCCCGTACGTCCATGTGCTGGTGAACAACGCCTACTTGGGGCTGATCCGGCAGGCGCAGCGCAATCTCGACATCAACTTCCAGGTCAACCTGGAGTTCGAGAACATCAACTCACCGGAGCTGGGCGTCTACGGCGTCGACCATGTCAAGGTCGTCGAGGGCCTGGGCTGCAAGGCGATCCGGGTCACCGAGCCCGACCAGCTGCTGCCGGCCTTCGAGGAGGCCAAGAAGCTCGCGGCGGAGTACCGGGTGCCGGTGGTGGTCGAGGCGGTCCTGGAGCGGATCACGAACATCTCGATGGGTGTGCGGATCGACAAGGTGAACGAGTGGGAGGAGCTCGCCACCGAGCCCGGCCACGCGCCGACGGAGATCAAGCCGCTTGTGGACAAGGCTGTGTGACGCCTCGTCAGGACCGCTCAGGGGCCTCCCGCCCGGAACTCCGGTGCGGGGGGCCGCTGCCGTCCCCTGGAACTGGACCTGGACTTGGGACTGGACTTGGGCGGGGACCGGGAGGTCAGCCGCCACAGCCACATCCTCCGCAACCGCCGCACCCGCCGCCGCAGCCCGCTCCGCCGCCGTCCTTGCCCCCGTCCTTGTCCTTGTCGGCGGCCCTGGCGTCCGGCTTGTCGTCCGGTACGCGGTCGGCCCACCAGCTGGAGGCCGCGACGGTCCCGGCAACGCCGACGCCGACCCCGGCAGCGGCGGCGGCACCGTCGACGGGAGCTGACGGCTTCCGGTTCTTGCCGGGCCGGAAGACATCGAGTCCCACGAGCAGGAGAAGGACGACCGGCGGGATCAACCAGGTGGCGTTCCTCTGGACGACCGCCAGGACGACCGCCGCGGTCAGCACGAGGAATATGGCGAGACGCATCTTTTCAGTGTGCCGACCGGACGAGAACGCACAAGGGCCCGGCCGAGGAATCGGCCGGGCATTTCCTGCGCGCCACGGGAGTTGGAGACCGTCCGACGGTGCGAGGCCGGCGCGACTGGACTTTCGCACCGCCGGACGGCGTTGACGGAGCCTCGCAGGGAGGCTGTGGGACCGCGGCGACGGCGACGGGGAGCGCCGGCCGGCCCTCCTCTTGGTCAGGAGGGTGACCGGCGCTCCCCTTGCCACCGCACTGGCTCGCGCGCCGCCGCGGTCCCGGGGAAGTCCCTCCCAGCGGCCACCCCTCACGAGGGCCGTTGGGAGGGACGGCTGTCGGCCCCCGTAACGGTGGGTTGGTGGTTCCCGGGCTGCGGCGGCGCCTGGGCGCGACAGGACAGGTGTCAGCGCCGCCACAACCCGGAGTTCGGTGGGCCCGGTTGGGCCGTGCGGGTCGGACCCGCGGTCAGGCCTGCCGGCCGGAGAGGCGCTCCACTCCGCGCAGGAGCGCCGAGTGGTCGAGACCGCCGTCACCCTGCGCGCGCAGCGACGCGACCAGTTGCGCGACGACCGCGCCGACCGGAAGCGCGGCACCGACATTGCGGGCGGCGTCGGTGACGATGCCCATGTCCTTGTGGTGCAGGTCGATCCGGAAGCCGGGCGCGAACTCGCGGTTGATGAAGTTGTCCTTCTTACGGGCGAGGACGGTCGAGCCGGCCAGACCGCCGGCCAGGACGTCGAGCGCGGCGTTCAGGTCCACGCCCGACTTCTCCAGGAAGACCACGGCCTCGGCGCACGCCTGGATGTTGACGGCGACGATCAGCTGGTTGGCCGCCTTCACCGTCTGTCCCGCGCCGTGCGGACCGCACAGGACGATGGTCCGGCCGAGCGCGTCGAAGACCGGCCTGGCCTGGTCGAAGTCGGCCTGCTCACCGCCGACCATGATGGAGAGCACCGCCTCGACGGCCCCCGCCTCGCCGCCGGACACCGGCGCGTCGAGGACCCGGATGCCCTTCTCCCGGCCGGCCTCGGCCAGATCGATCGACGTCTGCGGGGTGATCGACGACATGTCGATCAGAAGGGCGCCCTGCCGGGCGTTCTCCAGGATGCCGTCCTCGCCGTAGGCGATGGCCTCGACCTGGGGGGAGGCGGGCACCATCGTGATGACGACATCCGCGCCCCTGACGGCGTCGGCGATCGAGGAGGCGACCGTGCCGCCGTTGGCCGCCAGCCGGTCCAGCTTCTCCTGCTCCAGCGTGAAGCCGGTCACGGAGTATCCGGCCTTGATCAAATTCTCGGCCATGGGGGACCCCATGATGCCGAGGCCGATCCATGCCACCTTGGGAAGAGTGCTCATCGGGGGTGCCTCTCTCGCATACGTGTGTGTCTACGTGTGTGCGTCGTGTCCGGGTGTCGTGACCAGGTACGGACTCGGGCTCAGCGCGCCGCCCGCGCGCCGGCCGGCAGCCACTCGAAGGACTCGGCGCTCGGGCGGTCACCGGGCTTGTACTCAAGCCCGACCCAGCCCTCGTAACCGGCCTTGCGCAGCCGGTCGAGCAGGTCCTGGAGCGGCAGCGTGCCGGTGCCGGGCGCGCCCCGGCCGGGGTTGTCGGCGATCTGTACGTGACCGGTCCTGTCGGCGTACGTGTCGATGACCGCGGTCAGCGCTTCGGCGTCCAGACCGTTCATCGACAGGTGGTAGATGTCGAGGAGGAACGCGGCGTTGCCGAGACCCGTCGCGGCGTTGACCCGGTCCACGACGTCGACCGCGGCCTCGGCGCTGACGAGCGGATAGTGCGGGGACTCGGGCCTGTTGAGCGCCTCGACCAGCAGGGTGGCCCCGATCCGGTCGGCCGCGCGGGCGGCGAGGACCAGATTCTCCAGGGCGAGTTCGTCCTGCGCGCGCGGGTCGACACCCTCCACGCGGTTCCCGTACAGCGCGTTGAGCGCCTTGCAGCCCACCGAGGCGGCGAAGCCGGCGGCCACGTCGATGTTCGCGCGGAAGCGCTCCGACTCCTCGCCGGGCAGCGAGAGCGCGCCACGGTCGGGGCCGGGCAGTTGGCCGGCGTAGAAGTTCAGTCCCACGAGCTGGGTGCCCGCGTCGTCGAGGGCCCTCTTCAGGGCGTCCAGCTCGGCCTGCGGCGGGGTGGGGGTCTCGACCCAGGGCCACCACAGCTCCACGGCGGTGAAGCCCGCCGCGGCCGCCGCCGCGGGACGCTCCAGCAGCGGGAGTTCGGTGAAGAGGATCGACAGGTTCACATTGAAGCGCTGCTCGGAGCCGGGCCTGTTCGTGAAGGGGGCCATGAGGGGTTCTGCGCTCCTTCCGTATCGCGGAAGTTAGTTTCTGCTTAACGGAAGATTGCCTGTGGTTCGGGAGGGCTGTCAAGAGGGCGGGCCCGTTTTCGGACCCCCGCGGACCGGTGTGGCCGGCGAGTCGGCGCGCCGGGAGGCAGCTCCAAGCCGCTGAGGCCACCGGCGTACCGGGCGATCGATCCTGCTGGGGCTGGAGTTCCTCGCGGGTGAGCTGACGCTGCCCGGTCACCGGGGGGCCGTTAAAGTCGTGTCGGAGCGACCGGGGCTCACCACGAGGTGGGCACGTGCCCCGGATGCGCCCTCTCAGCCGGAGAGCGGAGAGAACGGGCAGACCGGAGCCGATGCCAGGGGGGCGCAGTGCGATTGAGAGTGGAATTCACGACCGAGCCGTTCGACCTGGACGAGGCCCCCGGCCATGCCGTGGTGGCCCGCGAGGTCATTGAGGCGGCCGAGCTGGACTCCGTGGACGTCGGGCCGTTCGGCAACACGGCGGAGGGCGGTGCGGAGGCCGTCATCTCGGCGGTCGACGCCCTGCTCCACCGCTCCCTGGAAGCCGGCGCCACCCGCGTCTCGCTCCAGGTGAACGTGATCGCGGAGGAGGACGGGAAGTGACCGAGCCCTCCGGTCTTCCCGACCACCCACTCCTCGCGGCGGTGAAGCCGCTCATCGACGCCATGGGCGCGGAGACGGTACGGCCCGACCTGGCCCGGCCCGACGACGTCGTGCTGAACTGGGAGGGCGAGGCGGTCGTCGCCGTACGCCTTCCGCAGCTCTCCGAATCGCTCGACCACATCCTCGTCGCGCTGGAACGCCGGCACGGCAAGCCCCTGCCGGAACTCGACCGCAAGGCCAAGCAGTCGGTGGTGCGCTCGCTGGAGGCGCGCGGGGCCTTCTCCGTACGGCACGGGGTGGAGACCGTCGCCGGCGCGCTCGGGGTCAGCCGTTTCACCGTCTACAACTATCTGAACCGGTCGGAGACGAACTGAGCCCGCCGGGGACGATCCGAGCCCGTCGCAAGACGGGCTGATCGGGCCGGGTCCGGGGTGAGGCGGGTCCGGCGGGACGTCCGCCGAAAAATTTCAACAAACTGTTGACGTGATGTTCGTGAAGGCGTTAGCTGTCCCGCAGCCCGTCAAGCACAGCCACGGAGGCTCCCGTGACGACCGACCCGCCACCGGGCCTCACCCGGTTCAACACCTCCTCCGACAGCGCGGCCCGCGCCGCACTGCGCGAGGTGTGCGCCAGTACGGCGTGGGGGAGCGAACTGCTCGCCCACCGCCCGTACACCACCGCCGACACCCTCTTCGCCGCCAGTGACACCGCGACCGCCGGACTGACCGCCGGCGATCTGGCGGAGGCGATGGCCGGGCATCCGCCCATCGGCCGTCCCGAGCCGGGCGACCCGACCTCGGCCCGCGAACAGCGGGGCATGGCAGGGGCGTCCGACGCGCTCAAGGCGGAACTGCTCGAACTGAACCTCGCCTACCAGGAAAGGTTCGGACACGTCTTCCTGATCTGCGCCACCGGCAGGACCGGTGAGCAGATGCGGGACGCGGTCCGCATACGGATCGGCAACACGCCCGAGCAGGAGCGGGCAGTCGTCCGCACCGAGCTGGGCAAGATCAACCGCATCCGGCTGACCCGCCTCGTACACGCAGGAGAGTGACCCCTTGAGTACCCAGACCACCGCATCGGTGTCCACGCACATCCTGGACACCAGTGTCGGACGCCCAGCCGAGTCCGTCGCCGTCTCGCTCTCCGCCCGTGGCGGCAGCCGCGAGCAGTGGGTGGTGCTGGGCCGGTCGGCGACCGACGCGGACGGGCGGTGCACAGACCTCCCGGCGCTGCCGGAAGGAACGACCCATGTACGTCTCGACTTCGAGACCGAGGCGTACTTCCACGGCCACGGCCACACACAGGGCCCGAGCCGCAGTCAGAAGCGAGCCGAGGCACAGCAGGACGCCCCCGCGCCACGGGACAGCGGTGCGTTCTTCCCGGAGGTGGCGATCACCTTCGCCGTCTCTCCGGGCGAGCACTTCCACGTACCGCTGCTGCTCAACCCGTTCGGCTACTCCGTATACCGAGGGAGCTAGCAGATGCCGACCATTCTCGGCCAGAACCAGTACGGCAAAGCGGAGAACCGCGTCGTCAGGATCGTGCGCGACGGCGACACCCACCACATCAAGGACCTGAACGTCTCCGTCGCCCTCTCGGGCGACATGGAGGAGGTCCACTACTCGGGCTCCAACGCCAACGTCCTGCCGACCGACACCACGAAGAACACGGTGTACGCGTTCGCCAAGGAGCACGGCATCGAGTCCGCCGAGCAGTTCGGGATTCATCTCGCCCGGCACTTCGTCACCAGCCAGGACCCGATCCACCGGGCGCGTATCCGCGTCGAGGAGTACGCCTGGGAGCGCATCGCGGCCCCCGGCGCCGGTGAGGTCAAGCACTCCTTCGTCCGCAAGGGCCAGGAGACCCGCGTCTCCCAGATCACCTTCGACGGCTCGAGGTGGGAGATCATCTCCGGCCTCAAGGATCTGACGGTGCTGAACTCGACCGACTCCGAGTTCTGGGGCTACGCCAAGGACAAGTACACGACGCTCCGCGAGGCGTACGACCGCATACTCGCCACCGACGTCTCCGCGAGGTGGCGTTACCACTGGACCGACGACACCGAGCCGATGCCCGACTGGGACAACTCCTACGACCGGGCGCGCGAGCATATGCTCCACGCCTTCGCGGAGACGTACTCCCTCTCCCTCCAGCAGACCCTCTACCAGATGGGCTCGCGGATCATCGACGCCCGCGACGAGATCGACGAGATCCGTTTCTCGCTCCCCAACAACCACCATTTCCTGGTCGACCTCGAACCGTTCGGCCTGAAGAACGACACCCCCGACGGGGCCGTCTACTTCGCCGCCGACCGCCCGTACGGTCTCATCGAGGCGACCGTGCTGCGCGACGGTGCCGAACCGCGGATCCCGCTCGACATGACCAACCTGTAGCACCACCCGCGGTACCCCCGACGCGCGCGCCGGCGTCACGTCCCAGAGGCCAAGTCCTCGACAACGAGGGCGATACGGGGGAAGAGCGGGGGCATCTGCGCACCGACACGACCGCGGATCCGTATCTCACCCCGCTCGACCCCCGGATCCGTCCACCCAACGGGAAGAACGAGGACCCGCCATGGCGGCTTCGCGCATCGTCATCGAGAACTGTGCCATCGCGACCGTGGACGCGAACGACACCGAGTACGCCTCCGGGTACGTCGTCGTCGCGGACAACCTCATCGAATCCGTGGGCGCCGGCGGCGCGCCCGGCGGCCTGGAGAACGTCGTACGGCGGGTCGACGCCACCGGCCATCTCCTGACCCCCGGTCTGGTCAACACCCACCACCACTTCTACCAGTGGATCACCCGGGGCCTGGCCACCGACCACAACCTCTTCAACTGGCTCGTGGCGCTCTACCCGACCTGGGCGCGCATCGACGAGCCGATGGTGCGCGCCGCCGCCCAGGGCTCGCTCGCGATGATGGCCCGCGGCGGAGTCACCACGGCGACGGACCACCACTACGTGTACCCGCGCGGCTCCGGCGATCTGACCGGCGCCATCATCGGGGCCGCGTCGGAGACCGGCGTACGGTTCACCCTCGCCCGCGGCTCCATGGACCGCGGCCAGTCCGACGGCGGACTGCCGCCGGACTTCGCCGTCGAGTCGCTGGAGGACGCGCTCGCCGCCACCGAGGCGACCGTCGACACCTACCACGACGCCTCGTTCGACGCGATGACACAGATCACCGTCGCGCCCTGCTCGCCGTTCTCCGTCTCCACCGAACTGATGCGTCAGGGAGCCGAGTTGGCGCGCCGTAAGGGCGTACGGCTGCATACGCACGGCAGCGAGACCGTCGAGGAGGAGCAGTTCTGCAAGGAGCTGTTCGGGATGGGACCGACCGACTACTTCGAGTCGACCGGCTGGCTCGGGGACGACGTATGGATGGCCCACTGCGTCCATATGAACGACTCCGACATCGCCGCCTTCGCCCGCACCGGCACCGGCGTCGCCCACTGCCCGTCCTCCAACGCCCGCCTGGCGGCCGGGATCGCGCGCGTACCCGACATGCTGAAGGCGGGCGTCCCCGTCGGTCTCGGTGTGGACGGCACCGCCTCCAACGAATCGGGCGAACTGCACACCGAGTTGCGCAACGCGCTGCTCATCAACCGGCTCGGCGCCCACCGCGAGTCCGCCCTGAACGCCCGTCAGGCGCTGCGGCTCGGCACGTACGGCGGCGCCCAGGTCCTCGGCCGGGCAGCGCAGATCGGCTCGGTCGAGACCGGGAAACTCGCCGACCTGGTGCTGTGGAAGCTGGACACCCTGGCCCACTCCGCCATCGCCGACCCGGTCGTCGCCCTGGTCTTCGGGGCCGCCGCGCCCGTCACGCTCTCCCTCGTGAACGGCAGGACCGTCGTCGAGGACAACCACCTGACCTCGGTGGACGAGGACGCCGTCGCCCGCTCCACGCGGACCGAGGCGCAGCGCCTCGCCCGGATCGCGGCGGCGGGCTGACGCGGCCCGAGCCGACCCGGTCCTCCCGGAAGTCCGGTCGAGGGGGACGGCCCTCGACCGGCGGCCACGGGGCCCGAGCGGGGCTCCTGGCAGCCGCGTCCGGGTGGTGGCACATCGCACAACGGTGCGCCACCACCCGGGACGGTGACTCGTGTACATGAACGGGGACCCGTCCGCGCGACGAAGAGCAACCAGCGACTCGTGCACGCCACACGGGCTCGTTACGTCGCATGTCACCCGCATGATCGCCCCCGCACCCCGCACCTCCCTGACACCCGTGTCACCGCCGACGCGTAACCGACCGGAGGAACATCCGTGGCAGCCAGGCCCAGGCTTCGCAAAGACGTAACCACCCCCGACGAGACACCCGGCCGGGATCGCAGGCACCCGGTCGACGAGACCCTCCCGCCCGTGAAGATGTTCACCAGCGGCCTTCAGCACGTCGCCGCGATGTACGCGGGCGTGGTGGCACCGCCGATGATCGTCGGGCCGGCCGTGGGTCTGAACGCCAGGGACACCGCGTTCCTCATGGGCGCCAGCCTCTTCACCGCGGGCATAGCCACGCTGCTCCAGACCCTCGGCTTCTGGAAGGTCGGGGCACGCCTGCCGTTCGTCAACGGTGTGTCGTTCGCCGGTGTCACGCCGATGATCGCCATCGGGCGCGAGCGCGGCGCCGAGGGCATCACTGTCATCTTCGGTGCGATCATCGTCGCCAGCGTGCTCGGGTTCGTCCTCACGCCGTACTTCTCGAAGTTGGTGCGGTTCTTCCCGCCGGTCGTCACCGGCACCGTCATCACCCTGATAGGCGTCTCACTGCTCCCGGTGGCCTTCAACTGGTCGCAGGGCGGCGATGCCACGGCCGACGGCTACGGCTCCATGAAGAACATAGGAATGGCCGGTCTCACCCTGCTGATCGTGCTGGTCCTGCGGAAGCTGCTGCGCGGCTTCCTCCAGCAGATCGCCATCCTGCTCGGCCTGGTCGTCGGCACCGTCGTGGCCGTCCCGATGAACATGACCGACTTCGACGCGATCAAGGACGCGGGCCTGGTCGGCTTCCCGACGCCGTTCTACTTCGGCGCACCGCAGTTCGAGATCGCGGCGATCATCTCCATGTGCATCGTGATGCTCGTCTGTATGACGGAGTCCACCGCCGACATGCTGGCGCTCGGCAAGATCGTGGACCGGCCGGCGGACGAGCGGGTCATCAAGGGCGGGCTGCGGGCCGACACGCTGGGCAGCGCCATCAGCCCGGTCTTCAACGGCTTCATGTGCAGCGCCTTCGCGCAGAACATCGGACTGGTCGCCATGACCAAGGTCCGCAGCCGCTTCGTCGTCGCGGCCGGCGGCGGCATCCTCGTACTGCTGGGCCTGTGCCCCGTGCTGGCCTCGGTGATCGCGCTCGTCCCGCTGCCGGTCCTCGGCGGCGCGGGCATCGTGCTCTTCGGCTCGGTGGCGGCGAGCGGCATCCAGACGCTGGCGGGCGCCGCGCTGGAGAAGGGCGAGAACGCGCTGATAGTGGCCGCCGCCGTGGGGATCGGGCTGATACCGATAGCGGCGCCGGGCTTCTACCACGCCTTTCCGAAGGACCTGCTGGTGGTGCTGGACTCCGGGATCAGCACCGGGTGTGTGGTGGCGATCGCGCTGAACCTGGCGTTCAACCACTGGGGTGGGAAGGGGAGTTCGGACCCGGCGGACCGGGAGGGCACGGCGGACACTTCAAAGGGCGGGGCCGGACGCGTACCGGCTCCCGCGACACCGCACTGACCACGAGACGGCGCCGGCGGCGGCGTTCTTCTGCCACCGGCGCCGTCGTCGCGGCACGGCGCGGGATCAGCCGATGTGGAAGTCGTCCCCGTACACCTTCCAGTCGAGCGGCGGGTCCAGGCTGAGATTGCCCGCGTCCAGGAACACCCGCTGAGCGGTGTCCACCCGGCTGGTGTCCTCGTGCGCCTCCTCCTGTTTCATCGCCCAGACCCGGGCGTCGAGGAAGGCGTTCAGATACGCGGTCTCGTCGCCGCCCTCCGACGGCGGCCGGGCCTCGTTCAGCGCCCGTTGCCGGATGCCGCTGAAGCTGACGTCGGAGTTCCCGTCGCCGTGCATGACGATCGCGTCGTAGTAGATGAACTGCCCGAGCGTGCCGACGCCGTCCTCCTTGCCGCGGTTCACCGCCGGATCGAAGTAGACCCGGTCGCGCTCGTCGTTCTGCGCGGCCTGGAACGCGGGGTCCCTCGCCGCCTCCTTGAAGGCGTCGGTGTAGCCGGGGTCGAGCCCTTCGTGGGAGTCCGTCCCGTCGACGGCCCGCAGGGCGGGCAGGTAGGAGGCGAGCGGGTTGTCCGGCTCGCGCTCGGTGTAGAGCTCGACCAGGTCCAGCATGTCGCTGGTGCCGGAGCAGAAGCCGATGATGCCGGCGGTGTAGCCGCGGCCGTCGCCGATGTCCTCTATGTAGCCGTACTGGCCTTTCCAGTCGAGCGAGGAGTTCTCGGCGCTGGAGACCAGCCGCATGGCGATTTCCTTCTTCGCCGGGTCGTCCAGGCCGGGAGCGGCCACGGCCACGGCCGCCGCCGTGACGTCGGCGCTGTCGGCACCGGGTACGGCGTGCGCGACGGCCGTCACCGGCCCGGCGGCCAGGACGAGTCCGAGCAGGACGCGGGGGACCACTCCGAACGTGCGGGTACGAGTGTGGGGGGTTGGCACCGGACCTCCATGGGGGGAGTCGATCGTTTCGGTGTTCTGTTAGGAAGCTTTCCTACCGAAGGTTGACGGTGAGGTACACCCATGGCCTGTCAAAGAAATCACCGATGCGCGGGGAGCGTGGCCCGGGGCATACTGCCGCGATGCCCGTGAACCGTCGGTCGGGAGACGCCCACGCATGAGTACGCCACCATCGCCACCTGGGACGGAGCGCGACGGGACGGCCGTCCGGCTCGGCGCCCTCGTCCCGCTGACCCGGCCCGGGTGGGTCGAGGCGGGCCAACACCTGCTGGCCGGGCTTGAGTTGGCCGTGTCCGACGTCAATGAGGCGGGCGGGATCGCCGGACGACCACTTGAACTGGTGGTCCGTGACACCGCGGCCGATCCGGAGAGGGCCGCGGCGGCCGTGGACGAACTCGCCGGCCTGGGCGTGGCCGCCGTGGTGGGGGAGTACCACAGCGTCGTCGCCCGCGCCGCCGCCGCCAGGGCCGACGCCCTCGGCGTGCCGTTCCTCTGCTCGTCGGCGGTTCTCGACGCGCTCACCGAACAGCCGACGGAATGGGTCGCGCGCCTCGCCCCCGCGCAGTCCCACGGCTGGCGGATCTACGCGGACTTCCTCCTCGGCGCGGGCCACAGCCACATCGCCGTAGCGGTGGCACCTAGCGTCTACTGGGCGTCCGGGACCCGCGTTCTCCGGGAACACCTCGCTCGGCGCGGTGGCACCGTCATCGAACTCGACATGAGCGCGCTCACCCCCGCGGCACTGTGCGACGAACTCGTCGGCAGCCGCGCGACGGCTCTCCTTCTTCTCGTCGGCCACCCGGACCCGGCGGTGCCGGTCGTCAAGTCCGTCCGCCACGATCCGCGCCTCGCGGAGATCATGATCGGAGCCCCCGCCGGGCAGCCGGAGTTCGCCGAGTGGGCGGCGTCGCTGGGCGACGACGGCGCCGCGATCCCGTTCCTGCGCTACCTGCCCGCAAGCCTCGGCCCACTCGGTGTACGGGTCGAGAGGGCGCTCCGCGAGCGGCTCGCCCAAGCGCCCTCGTTCGTCGCGTTCGAGGGGTACGACGCGGTCGTCGTCCTCGCCGATGTGCTGCGTTCGCACGGCACGGACCGGGCGCTCATCGCCGAGGCCTGGCCGGGCGCCACGGTCGAAGGAACCCGCGGGCGGATCCACTTCTCCCGCACGCCCGGCATCAGCGTCCGGCAATGGGCCTGGGCGCCGGTCCAGGTCGTCGACCGGGATCCGGCGGAACCAGGCCGTTACCGGATCCTCCACACCGGCTGATCACCGGTAAGGACGGCGCCTAGGACGCACGCGACCGGAGAACGCAGAACTCGTTCCCCTCGGGGTCGGCGAGGGTGACCCAAGTGGCGTCGCCCTGGCCCACGTCGGCGTGGACCGCGCCGGCGGACAGGAACTTCTGGACCTCGGCCTCCTGGTCCGTGGGCCGGAAATCGAGATGGAGCCGGTTCTTCAGGGTCTTCTTCTCCGGGACGGCCACGAACAGCAGCCCCGGCATGCGATCCGGCGCGGGGCGGATCTCGTACTCGTCGTCGTCACCGTCACTGACGACGACCCACCCGAGGACATCGGCCCACCATCGAGACAGCGCCGCCGGGTCGGCCGCGTCCACCACTACCTGTTCCCATTCAAGTGCCATACGGGCAGGGTAGTGCCGCTCCCGCGCTCCGTTCGCGCCCGGTGCGCGGACGGACCGGCCGGTCCGCCTGCCGCCCCCGCCCCTCAGCCCCCGTCGACGCGGTAACTCTCCCCGTACACCTTCCACTTGAGGGGTGGCTGGAGGTCCAGATTGCCCGCGTCGAGGAAGACGCGCTGCGCCGTGTCGACACGGCTGGTGTCCGAGTGCGCCGGTTCGCGCCGCATCGCGGCGACGCGGGCGTCCAGGAACGCGTTCAGATACGCGGTCTCGTCCCCGCCCTTCGCCGGTGACTCGGCCTTCTGCAGGGCCTGTTCACGCATCGTGCGGAAGCCGATCAGGCCGCGCGTGTCGCCGGACCCGTGCATCACGTACGCGTCGTAGTAGACGAACTGCCCCAGCGCGCCGAGACCGTCGGCCTTCGCCGCCCTGACGGCGGGGTCGAAGTAGCCCCGGTCGCGCTCGTCGTCCTGTGCCTTCCTGAACGCCGGATCCTCGTCGGCGGCCCGCTGCCAGGCCCTGGTGAACGCGGTGCCGAGGCCCTTGTGCGAGTCGCCGCGGACCGCGCGGAGCGCCGGGAGGAACGGCCCCAGTACGTTGCCGTCCGGCCGGGCCGCCACGTAGCGCTCGACCACCTTCAGCAGATCGCCGCAGCCGGTGCAGAAGCCGATGATGCCGGCGGTGTAGCCGCGGCCGTCGCCGATGTCCTCGATGTAGCGGTACTGGGCCTTCCAGTCGAGCGAGGAGTTCTCGGCGCTGGAGACCAGCCGCATCGCGATCTCCTTCTTCGCCGGGTCGTCCAGCGCCGTCGGTGTGTCCTCCCGCGCGGCGGCCGTGCACGCCGTGCACAGGAGAACGAGCGCCACCAGAGTTGCGAGCAGCGGTCGGCGGAGCGCGTACGGCATGGAGCGGCCTTTCCTCACGGCCCGGGATCCGGCCCGGCCCAGGTCACGACCTCAGTCAACAGCCCCGCACGGCCCACGCGTCGGCGGTCCGCCCATGACGGCCGGCGGGACGCGTTGTCAGAGGCTCGTGCCAGGATTCCTCCATGGATCTCGTACAGATTTTCGCCGATCTCGACGCGCAGCCCTGGGCGGAGCGGGAGCATGCCTACGGAGGCGCCGAGGATGTCCCCGACCAGCTCCGGGCGTTGGCGAGCGACGACGCCGAGCAGGCGGAGGAGGCGCTGTACGAGCTCTACGGAAACATCGTCCACCAGGGGTCGGTGTACGAGGCCACGGCCTACGCCGTGCCGTATCTCGCCCGGCTCGCCGCCGCCGGCATCAGACCGGGCGAGCTCCTTCCGCTGCTCGGCTGCATCGCCGAGAGCGAGGACGAGCGGAGTAACACGCCAGGCGCGTGCCGGGCGGCCGTGACCGCCCAACTGCCCCTGATACTCCCGCTGATCGAGTCGCCCGACAGCTCCGTACGGCGGGCGGCGGTCTGGGCGGCGGCCAGGACGGGCGCGGCGGAGCAGGTGCTTCCGGCACTGCGGCGGTGCTGGGAGGAGGAGCTGGATCCGCTGGTGCGCGCGGAGGCGCTGGCCGGGGCGGTATGGCTCGATCCGGCGGGCGCGGGGGAGTTCGAGCGGTCCGTGCTCGGTGCCGGCACGCGGGACGGCGCGGCGGCGGCTGAAGCCGCGGACGAGCCCGCGGCGGCGCCGGTGCGGCTGGCCGCGCTGCTGGCGTGCGTGGACGCGGACCTGCCGTGGACCGGGGTCCATCACGAGGCGTGCATCGCTCTGCTGCCCGCCGCGCCGCTGGTCGCGGAGAGGTTCGACCAGGAGCAGGCCGAGCCGCTGCGGTATGTGGTCGAAGGGCTGCTGGACCGGGACACGGACGAGGCGCGGGAGGCGGCGTTCACGCTGGTCGACGCCGGACTGGGGCATCCGGACGCCGACGCGCGCGACGAGGCGGTGGCGGCGGCCGAGCACGCCTGCCAGGTCTCCCGCGCCGCGGCCGCCCGTCTCGCCCGGCCGCTGACCGTGCTGCTCGGCGATCCGGCGACGGCGGGCGGCGTACTCCCACTGGTCAAGCAGCTCGGCGAGCACGCGGCGCCGGCCGCCCCCGCGCTTAGGGCCATCGCCGCCTCCGGCGGAGAGCTGGCCGACCGCGCCTTGGCGGCACTGGTCGCGGTGGCCCCCGAGCAGGCGGCGCCACTGCTGGCCGCGGACCTGGCGATCCGGCCGAGGGCGCTGGACGAGGCGGCGAAGACGAACGCGGGGGGATGGGAGGCGGCCGCCGGTGAGGAGGACCCGGGCGCCTTCCCTTACGTACCGGAGTTGTTGGACGCGATCCGGGCCCGGCTGGCGGACGGCGACATCCCGTGGAACGAGTCGATCCACCTCGGCCTGATCCTGGCGCGGTGGGGGCGACGGGCGGCACCGGCCGTGCCGGACCTGCTCGCCGCCCTGGACCGGTATCCCTTCGTCGCCCTGCGCGCCCTGCCCGCCATCTGCCCACCGGAGGAACGGGAGCGCGTCGCCGTGGCCGTGCGCGCGGCGGACCTCGCCGACCAGAGCCCGCTCGAAGTGGGCTCGGCGCTGCGTCGTCTCACCGGGGAGACGGAGACACTGGTACGGGCCGTCACCGACGCCCTGGTCTCCGGCGGGCGTGATCTGGCCGAGGCGGCGAAACTCGCGGCGGAGCTGGACAGTTCGCGGGCGCCGGAACTGCTGCCGTATCTGCGGGCCGCACTGAGCGACGCCGCCCGCAAGCCGTCAGGATCCGAGTCCGGCTCCGCGGAGCGGAAGCGCGACACGCCCCGCCTCGACGCGGACACGGAGATCGCCCGCGCGCTGTGGCGGCTCACGGGCAGCGCGGACGAGGCCCTGCCGATCATCGCCGGAGTGCTGGAGTCGGCCGACGGCGACTGGATGCGCTGGCAGAACGTCCGCGCGGCGCGAGCCGCGGGCGCGCTCGGCGAGCAGGGCCGCCCGCTCGCCCCGATCCTGGAACGCAAACTCGACCACGGCGACTACGCGGCGGCAGCGGCACTCGCCCTCCTCGCCGTCGACCCGGCGAACCAGGACCTCACCCGGCTCGCGGACGCGGCACTGGCATCGGCCGAGACCGACTCCGAGCCCTGCACGGCTCTGGAGGTCCTACGGGCCGTCGGCGCGGAGAACTTGACGCCGGATCAGCTCCGCCGACTGACCAGCCTCGCGGAACGGGACACCCACGTCTTCATACCCGGTCTCTCCCAGGACCCGGTCCGCGCGGACGCCCGCTTCCGGGAGGAGGCAAGGGCGCTGCTGCGTACGGCCCAGGTTGTGTCTTCGACGTAGCGCCGTCCGCCCGCGGGCCGGGCGGGACTCTGAAGTCACGACCTGGGGCGGCGCGTCCCCCGGGCCGCGCCGCTCCGATCGGTGGGCTACTCCCCGGGCCGCCAGTCCGGGCGGCGTCCGCTCAGCCCGATGACCCGGTCGAGCAGCGGCGCGTCGTCCGGCAGGCGGACCGGCGGGCCGAACAGCCCCTCGGGCCCGTCACCCGTCTCGGCGCTCGCCGCCGCCGGTTCGAGGAAGGAGAGCGTCGCCTCCAGGCTCGCCCGGTCGATCTCGTACGCCTGACCGGTGCTGCGCGCCAGGTCCCAGCCGTGCACCACCAGCTCGTTCAGCGCGACGATCCCCGCCACCTGGCCCGGCAGATCCACCCCGCCGGCCCGGGTGAAGCCCTGCCAGGCATCGGGCGACCGCCAGACCTCGACGAGCCCGTCCATCTGTGTCAGCAGCGCACCGCGCCAGCCGTCCTCCAGCTGGGGCAGCGCCTCGCCGGGGGACGAGTCGGTCGTCGCCCCCAGCTCCTTCTTCCCGGCGTCCCGGAAGGCGAGGGTCAGCCCGACCAGATGCGCGAGCAGCTCCCGCACGGTGTACTCCGGGCAGGGTGTGGGCGACGCGAGGTGCTTCTCGTCAATGCCGTCGAGCAGCCCGGCGATGCTGCGGCAGACGGGGCCGTGGTCAGGAAACCGTGTATCGGTATCGGTGTTCATGCGGGGTAGACCCCACCACCGTCCAGAACTCATCGCCAGCCGGGGGCCGGATCCGGGCTCGCGCTGCCCCGAGTCCCCGACGGCTCAGACCGAGACGTCGTGCCTGCGCAGATAGCGGCGTATGCGCAGGTCGGAGAGGTAGCCGCCGAGGAACACCAAGGGGCCCAGGGCGAGGCCGCCGCCGAGGACGGCTGCGTGGCCGATGCCGTTGACGTACATCCAGATGTTCATCCCGACACCCAGGGCGGTCAGGACGACCCCGTGGACCATCCGTCCCCGTGCGTGGTTGAGGTCGGATCTGATCTCCACCCGCAGGGCCGGTGTCATCGGGCGCGGACCGTCCGGGCCTTCGTTCGACCACCGTTTCATCTGTCCCCCCGCGAGTGATGGCGGGGGGACAATACCCCGTGCGGGCCCGGTCTCACCCGGCGCCGGGTGAACATCGGGAGCGCCGGCGGTGGACGGCGCGGCGGCGGCTCAGCCCCGCAGTTGTTCGTACGCGGGCAGGGTCAGGAAGTCCTCGTACGTCTCGTCCAGGGCCACGGTCAGCAGCAGGTCGTGCGCCTGCTGCCACTTCCCCGTGGTGAACGCGGTCTCGCCGATCTCCGTGCGGATCGCCGCCAGTTCCTCCGAGGCGATCTTGCGGGCCAGATCTGCGGTGGCCGTCTCGCCGTTCTCGAAGACCACCCCCGCGTTGATCCACTGCCAGATCTGGGAGCGGGAGATCTCCGCCGTCGCCGCGTCCTCCATCAGATTGAAGATGGCGACGGCGCCGAGGCCGCGGAGCCAGGCCTCGATGTAGCGGATGCCGACCTGGACCGCACCGACCAGGCCCTGGTAGGTGGGCCGGGCGTCGAGGGAGTCGATCGCGATCAGCTCGGCCGCCGTCACCGAGACGTCCTCGCGCAGCCGGTCCTTCTGGTTCGGGCGCTCACCCAGGACCGCGTCGAAGGAGGCCAGCGCGATCGGGACCAGGTCCGGGTGGGCGACCCAGGAGCCGTCGAAGCCGTCCGCCGCCTCGCGGTCCTTGTCGTCCTTGACCTTGGCGAAGGCGACCTCGTTGACCTCGGGGTCGCGCCGGGAGGGGATGAACGCCGCCATGCCGCCGATGGCGTGGGCGCCGCGCTTGTGGCAGGTACGGACGAGGAGTTCGGTGTACGCGCGCATGAACGGGGCCGTCATCGTGACAGCGTTGCGGTCCGGCAGGACGAACTTGGCCCCGCCGTCACGGAAGTTCTTGACGATCGAGAAGAGGTAGTCCCAGCGGCCGGCGTTCAACCCGGAGGCGTGGTCGCGGAGTTCGTACAGGATCTCGTCCATCTCGTAGGCCGCGGTGATGGTCTCGATCAGTACGGTCGCGCGGACGGTGCCCTGCGGGATCCCCAGGTACTGCTGGGCGTAGACGAACACGTCGTTCCACAGCCGCGCCTCGAGGTACGACTCGGTCTTCGGGAGGTAGAAGTACGGGCCCTTGCCCAGCTCGATGAGGCGCTTGGCGTTGTGGAAGAAGTAGAGCCCGAAGTCGACCAGCGCGCCGGGGACCGCGCGGTCGCCGAAGCGGAGGTGGCGCTCGTCCAGGTGCCAGCCGCGCGGGCGGGTGACGACCGTCGCGAGCTCGTCGGCGGCCTTCAGCGCGTACGACTTGCCGGACGCCGGGTCGGTGAAGTCGACCTTGCGCGCGTAGGCGTCCATCAGATTGAGCTGGCCGGTGATGACGTTCTCCCAGGTGGGAGCCGAGGCGTCCTCGAAGTCCGCGAGCCAGATCCTCGCGCCGGAGTTGAGCGCGTTGATCGTCATCTTGCGGTCGGTCGGCCCGGTGATCTCCACCCGGCGGTCGTCCAGCGCGGCCGGGGCCGGCGCGACCCGCCAGGAGTCGTCCTCGCGTACGGCCGCGGTCTCCGGCAGGAAGTCCAGCGTCGACGTGCGGGCGATCTCCGCACGCCGCTCGGTCCTGCGGACCAGGAGCTCGTCACGCCGGGGGGTGAACCGCCGGTGCAGCTCGGCCACGAAGGCGAGGGCCGCGTCGGTGAGGACCTCGTCCTGCCGGGGCAGGGTGTCGGCGTCGACGACGGCCAGCGGGGACGGCGCTGGTGCGGACATGAGCTGTCACTCCTTCGACGGGCGGCCTCCGGCAGAGACCGCCGGGTCACCGTGGGGGCACTGGGTGCCGGGGCTCCGGCCTGCGGTCACGGGCGCCTTCCGGGGGGTCGGGCGCTTCTGACCTGTGGATAGTAGTTTCCTCATGGTGGAAGTTCAATGGTTTGTTGATGTCGAGATTCTCCGGGGCGAGAGACCGCGGCGCTCAGTGCCACCGTCCTTGCTCAAGGTGCGACAGATCCTCCTCCGTGTCGATGTCGTACGCGTCCGCGACATCCCCGCACTCGACGGGAACGATGTCCCGCGCACGGGATCTCAGATATCCGCGTGCCCCCTGATCGCCCGTCGCATCCGTGGCGATCCCGGCCCAGTGGTCCGCGCCGAGCAGTACCGGGTGGCCGCGCTCGCCTCCGTAGGAGGCGGACGCGAGCGTGCCGGGGGAGCGGTAGGCGGCCCGGACCCGTGACACGGCGGCCGGGCCGATGCCCGGCTGGTCGACCAGCATCAGCAGCGCGGCGCGGTACGTGCCGGCCGCCGTCAGCGAGGCCAGCCCGGCCCGGAGCGAGGAACCCATGCCGCCGGCCCACTCGGGGTTGTCGACCAGGACGCAGCCCGGCAGTCGGGCGCGGGCCCGTACCTCGTCGGCGGCGGCGCCGAGCACCACGTACACCTGTTCACAGCCGCCCTCCCGCAGCGAGCGCACGGCGTGCTCCACCAGCGGACGCTCCCGGTACGGCAGCAGTGCCTTCGGCCGGCCGCCCAGCCGCCGCCCTCCGCCAGCCGCGAGCAGCAGCCCCGCGACCGGCGACTCTCCGTGATTGTTCTTTTCCATAGGTTCTCCTTACCTCACCAGCGCGTTTGCGCGCCGCCGCGCGCCGTCCGCGGGCCCCTTCCGGACGGTGTGTCAGATCGTTGTCAACCGCTCACCTGGCGATACGTCAGCTGAACAAGTTGAATAATGTCCATTCGGTGGCGCAGGGCCTCTGGTGTGGCGTTTACTGTGCGGCGTCTCACGGCGCCAGGCGTGTCAACAGGGAGGCGCCGGAGAGGCGATCACCATGCCGAAGGCACAAGCACGATGGCGTGCGAGGGGGAGAACTTTGTTGCGGAGCGTGGGGCATACGCGAGTGACAGAGCAGGGCGAGGATCCCAGGCTGACCGGGCTGCGGTTCGCCGTGGCGCGTCTCAGACGGGAACTCGCCTCGTATCAGAGCGAGTTCAGAGACAGGGGAATCGCGGAAGAGGAACTCGCCGCGATGGCCGCGATGGTGGCGGGGGGCGATCCGGAGATTCGCCGGATGCGTCGCTCGTTGCTGCTGATCGTCGGCTCGATCGGCTCGGTGAGCGCTTTGGCGCCCACCCTGATGGATGTCAGGAAGGCGGTAGACCTCTTCGGAGAGTTAGGGCACTGAGAAGGACCGGTGCCATCAGCACGATCCGCATGACCAGCACGATCCGCATGACCAGCGCGACCCGCATGACCAGCGCGACCCGCACCACCGGGCAGGACCCGTGGTGCGACCCGTACGACCGCAGGGGAACCGCCGGGAGACAGTTGCCCGGCGAGCGCCGCCGCCAACCCGGTCTTTCAGGTATCGGGTACCGGATCCGAGGCGCCTGAGCGCCGTACGTCCCAGGGGATTGGGGCGTACGGCAGCTCGGGCCTCGGACCGGCGGCCGGGCTCAGGGCTGCGCGTGGGCCGCCGTGCTCGCCAGGACCTCGGACAGGTCCCGCGCCACTTCCTGCAGTATCGGCACGATCCTCTCGGTGGCCGTCTCCGTGACGCGACCGGCCGGACCGGAGATCGAGATCGCCGCCGGGGTGGGGGAGTTGGGCACCGGGACCGCCAGGCAGCGGACCCCCATCTCCTGCTCGTTGTCGTCCACCGCGTAACCGGCCGCGCGTACCAGTTCGAGCGCGTCGAGGAAGCCGTCGGGCGTCGTGATCGTCTTCTCGGTGGCCGCGGGCATGCCGGTACGCGCGAGCAGAGCCCGTACCTCCTCGGCCGACGTGTGCGCGAGCAGCGCCTTGCCCACACCCGTGGAGTGCGGGAGGACCCGTCGGCCGACCTCCGTGAACATCCGCATCGAGTGCTTGGACGGCACCTGGGCGACATACACGATCTCGTCGCCGTCGAGCAGCGCCATGTTCGCCGTCTCGCCGGTCTCCTCGACCAGCCGCGCCAGATATGGCCGCGCCCAGGTGCCGAGCAGCCGCGACGCCGACTCGCCCAGCCGGATGAGGCGCGGGCCGAGCGCGTATCGGCGGTTCGTCTGCTGGCGTACGTAACCGCAGGCCACGAGCGTACGCATCAGCCGGTGGATGGTCGGCAGGGGCAGACCACTGCTGGCCGACAGCTCGCTCAGGCCGACCTCGCCCCCCGCGTCCGCCATCCGCTCCAGCAGATCGAAGGCGCGCTCCAGGGACTGGACGCCGCCGCTCGCGGAGGCGGGCTTGGCAGCGTCGGTGGCGCTGGCGGCGCTGGACGTCGGCACAACAACGGTCCTCTCGGGGCGTCGGGACGGGTGGGGCGAGTCAGCAGTTTACCGGGCGCTCCGGCGGGCCACGGGTGTCCTGATCAGCGGGCCGGCCGGTGGCCGGGCCCATCGGCCGATCCGCGTTTCCGCCGGTCAGAGGGTGTCTGTCCGGGTGCCGCCGGTCACCCGGTGTGATCGGTCCGTACGGTAGAGGGTGGAGCGGTCTTCTGTCTGGCGAAAGTCGATTTTCGCTCTGTGGAATCAGTCAAGTGTAGTCCAGCGGGTCCGGTCGCGGGCGGAGCGGCCTTGACGGACCCTGGTCCGGCATGAAGACTCCTTCAACAGTTCGTTGAATTTTATGGATCTCCCGCTCGGGCATGACGGAGAAGTGAGGGTGGCCGGTGACCGACCTGGACCGGAACGTGGACCTGGTGCTGCGCTCGACGCGTGTCGTCACCCCTGAGGGCACGCGCCCCGCGACGGTCGCCGTCGCCGCCGGCACGATCGCCGCCGTGCTTCCCTACGAGCGGCCCTATGAGCGGGAGTACGTCTCCGGGCTGCCGCCGGGCGCCCGGCTGGAGGATGTCGGCGACGACGTCGTACTCCCCGGCCTCGTCGACACCCATGTGCATGTGAACGACCCCGGCCGCGCCGAGTGGGAGGGCTTCTGGACCGCCACCCGCGCGGCGGCGTCCGGCGGCATCACCACCCTGATCGACATGCCGCTCAACTCCCTGCCGCCGACCACCACGACCGCCCACCTCCGGACAAAGCGTGAGGTCGCCGCCCGCAAGGCGCACATCGACGTCGGCTTCTGGGGCGGCGCGCTCCCCGGCAATGTCAGGGACCTCAAGTCCCTGCACGACGCCGGGGTGTTCGGCTTCAAGGCATTCCTGTCGCCTTCCGGCGTCGAGGAGTTCCCCGAGCTGGACGCCGCGCAGCTCGACCGGTCGCTCGCCGAGATCGCCGGCTTCGGCGGGCTGCTCATCGTGCACGCCGAGGACCCGCACGAACTGGCCGCCGCCCCGCACCGCACCGGCGCCAAGTACGCCGACTTCCTCGCCTCGCGCCCCCGCGACGCCGAGAACGCGGCGATAGAAGGCCTCATCACGGCCGCGCGCAGACACCACGCGCGCGTGCACGTCCTGCACCTGTCGTCCGCCGACGCGCTGCCGCTGATCGCGGCGGCCAGGCGGGACGGCGTACGGCTGACCGTCGAGACGTGCCCGCACTTCCTCACCCTCACCGCCGAGGAAGTCCCGGACGGCGCGACCGAGTTCAAGTGCTGTCCGCCCATCCGCGAGGCCGCGAACAAGGACGCCCTCTGGCGCGGCCTGGCCGACGGGACGATCGACTGTGTCGTCTCCGACCACTCACCGTCCACCACCGACCTCAAGACCTCCGACTTCGCGACCGCGTGGGGCGGCATCTCCTCCCTCCAACTCGGCCTGCCCGCCATCTGGACCGAGGCCCGCCGACGCGGTCACTCGCTCGACGACGTGGCCCGCTGGATGTCGACGGCCCCCGCCGCGCTGGCCGGGCTGCACAGCAAGGGCGCCATCGAGGCGGGGCGTGACGCCGACTTCGCGGTTCTCGCGCCCGACGACTCGTTCACCGTGGACCCCGCCGCGCTCCAGCACCGCAACCGCGTCACCGCGTACGCGGGCAGGACGCTGTACGGCGTCGTCAGGTCGACCTGGCTGCGCGGCCGGCGGATCGTCGCAGACGGAGCCATCGCCGAGCCCTCCGGCCGACTGCTCGAAAGGACCAACTGAACCGTGCCCACAAGCCCGTCGCCCACCTCCTCCGCCCAGACGTCGCCCGAGGCCGCCTTCACCGGTGACGCCGCCCCCTACGGCGGGGGCGACCCGTACGCCGACCACCGCTCAGCCGACCACCCCTTCACCCGCCTCGTCGACCTGGCCGACCGCAGGCTCGGCGCCGGTGTCGTCGCCGCCAACGACGAGTTCTTCGCCGAGCGCGAGAATCTGCTGAAGCCCGGCCCCGCCGAATTCGACCCGGAGCGCTTCGGGCACAAGGGCAAGATCATGGACGGCTGGGAGACCCGCCGCAGGCGCGGCGCGTCCGCCGGGCGGCCGCACCCCACCGACGAGGACCACGACTGGGCTCTCGTACGGCTCGGCGCCCCCGGCGTCGTGCGCGGCATCGTGGTCGACACCGCGCACTTCCGCGGCAACTACCCGCAGGCCGTGTCCGTCGAGGCGACGTCGCTGCCCGGCTCGCCGTCCCCGGAGGACCTGCTCGCCGACGGCGTGACCTGGACAACCCTCGTACCCCGTACGGCCGTTGGCGGACACGCGGCGAACGGCTTCACCGTCGGTGCCGAGCGGCGCTTCACCCATCTGCGGGTCAACCAGCATCCCGACGGCGGCATCGCGCGACTGCGGGTGTACGGCGATGTCGCGCCCGACCCGGTGTGGCTGGCCGCCCTCGGTACGTTCGACCTTCTCGCCCTGGAGAACGGCGGCCGGGTCGAGGATGCCTCCGACCGCTTCTACTCACCCGCCACCAACACCATCCAGCCGGGCCGCTCACGCCAGATGGACGACGGCTGGGAGACGCGCCGGCGCCGCGACAAAGGCAACGACTGGATCCGCTACGGGTTGGCCGAGCGGTCCGAGATCCGCGCCGTCGAGATCGACACGGCCTACCTGAAGGGCAACTCGGCGGGCTGGGCGGCGCTTTCCGTACGCGACGGTGAGCCGGGAGCCGGGACGGACGGGGAGTGGACCGAGGTCCTGCCCCGCACCCGCCTCCAGCCCGACACCAACCACCGCTTCGTCCTCGACCGCCCCGTGACGGCCCGTCAGGTCCGGATCGACATCTTCCCGGACGGCGGCATCTCCCGGCTGCGCCTCTTCGGCTCGCTCACCGAGGAGGGAGCCGCCCGACTGGCCGCCCGGCACCGGGAGTTGGGCGGCTGACCACGGGCGGCTCAGGCCGCGTGCCCGCCGTCCACAGCGAACTCCGCGCCTGTGACGTAGGCCGCCTCGTCACTCGCCAGGAACGCCACCATCGACGCCACCTCGTCGGCGGACCCGTACCGGCCGAGCGCCGTCATCGCGCTCTGACCGGCCGCGTACGGGCCGTCGGCCGGATTCATGTCCGTGTCCGTCGGGCCCGGGTGGACGATGTTCGCGGTGATGCCCCGCTCGCCCAACTCCCGTGCCACCGCCTTGGTCAGGCCGATCAGCGCGGACTTGCTCGTCGTGTAGAGCGTGCCGCCGGGACCGGGCACCCGCTGGGTCATACAGCTGCCTACGGTGACGATCCGGCCGCCGCGTACGAGCTTCGTGGCGGCGGCCTGCGTGGTGAGGAAGACGCCCTGCACGTTCACCGCCAGCAGGCGGCCGACTTCGGAAGCCGGGAAGCTGTCCAGGGGGCCGAGCAGTCCGATCCCGACGTTGTTGACGAGGATGTCGAGCCGGCCGCCGAGACCGTCGACGGCCCGCTCCACCACGCTCACGGCCTGCCCGGGGTCGGCCGAGTCGGCGCGCAGCGCGAGGCCGCGCCGCCCCGTCGCCTCGATCTTCGCCACGACCGCCCGCGCGGCGCTCTCGTCGGCGACGTAGCTGATCGCGACGTCCACGCCCTCCTGGGCGAGCCGCAGGGCGATCGCCGCCCCGATGCCCCGGCTGCCGCCGGTGACCAGCGCGGTCCTGCCGGCCGGCGCGGAACTCGTTACAGACATGGGTACGTCCTTCGGTCGGCCGCCCGCGGGGGCGGGCGGCGAGCGGGTGCTGCGGATGACCTCGATCAAACCGGCCCGGCGCCCGCGGCACCGGCGGGAATCGGACGGTGACAACGGCCCGGGACGCACCCGCGCGGACGTTTATCGGGGACCTCGGGACCGGACGCCCCCAGGCCTTAGGTCGATGAGTCCGCGACTTTGGTAGCTGACCTGGAGCACCAGCGGCGCGCCACACCCCACCTGCATAGATTGGTCGTATGACGCGGACGGAATACCCCTGGCTGCTGCCCTCGGCCATGGCGGGACCCCTCGACCCCGAGCGCGCCGGGACACGGGGCGGGCGCCGGCCCCGGCGTACCGTGCGCGACTGGGTCGTGGACCTGATCGTCTTCCTCTTCGCCGTCTTCATCGGCATGCTCGCGCTGGACGCGTCCGAGCGGGTCGGCAACGGCGAACTGGTCGTCATGGCCGACCTGCTGGTCGGCATCGCGTCTTGCTGCACACTCTGGCTGCGGCGGCGCCGGCCGCCCGCCCTGGCCATCGGCCTCTCGCTGGTGCAGATCGTGTCACCGGCGGCGAGCGGCGCGGCTCTGGTGGCGCTCTTCAGCCTGGCCATCCACCGGCCGTTCAAGCCCGTGGTCTACGTCGGGGCTCTCGCCCTCGCGGCCGCGACGGCTCAGGCGTATCTGCGACCCGACCCGACGACCCCCCGTGTCGTCTCGATCGTTCTCGGAGCGCTCCTCACTCTTCTCGTGATCGCCTGGGGCATGTTGGTGCGGTCGCGCCGGCAGCTCGTGCTGGCGCTGCGCGAGCGCGCCGTACGAGCCGAGACCGAGGCGGCGCTCAGGGCCGAGCAGGCGCAGCGCCTGGCCCGCGAGGCCATCGCCCGCGAGATGCACGACGTGCTGGCGCACCGGCTGACACTGCTCAGCGTCCACGCGGGCGCGCTGGAGTTCCGGCCCGACGCACCGCCTCCCGAAGTGGCCAGAGCCGCGGGCGTGATCCGCGACAGCGCGCACGAGGCGCTCCAGGACCTGCGCATGATCATCGGTGTGCTGCGCGCGCCCGGCGACGACGGCGAGCGTCCGCAGCCCACCCTCGTCACCCTGGACGCCCTGGTCGCCGAGTCCCGCGAGGCCGGGATGGAGGTCACCCTCGACAGCGGCGTCGACGACCCGGCGGCCGTACCCGCCACCACCGGCCGCACCGCCTACCGCATCGCCCAGGAGGGCCTGACCAATGCGCGCAAGCACGCCCCCGGTACCGGCACGACCGTCCTGGTGAGCGGCGGTCCGGGAGACGGAATCACCGTGGAGGTACGGAACGAGGCGCCGCGGGGCCCGGTCCCGAAGGTGCCGGGATCCGGCCAGGGGCTGATCGGGCTGACCGAACGCGCCACGCTGGCCGGCGGACGGTTCGAGCACGGTCCGACGGATGACGGCGGCTTCACCGTCCGGGCCTGGCTACCGTGGTCCGCATGACCACCACGACCATCCGGTTGCTCATCGTCGACGACGATCCACTCGTACGCGCGGGGCTGACGTTCATGCTCGGGGGTGCGGACGGCATCGAGATCGTGGGAGAGGCGTCCGACGGCGCCGAGGTCGGGGCTCTCGTCCGCGAACTCACCCCCGACGTCGTGCTCATGGACATCCGGATGCCCGCCATGGACGGGATCACCGCCACCGAACTCCTGCGGGCGCGCGCCGGTGCGCCCGAAGTCCTCGTCCTGACCACGTTCCACGCCGACGAGCAGGTGCTTCGGGCACTGCGCGCGGGCGCCGCCGGGTTCGTCCTGAAGGACACCCCGCCGGCCGAGATCGTCGCGGCGGTACGGCAGGTGGCGGCGGGCGAGCCGGTGCTCTCCCCGGCCGTCACCCGCCAGTTGATGGCCCATGTCGCGGGCGCGCCGACCGCCGTACGCAAGGACACGGCGACCGGCCGGCTCACCCGGCTCGGGGCACGGGAGCGGGAGGTGGCGCTGGCCGTGGGGCGCGGCAGCTCGAACGCGGAGATCGCGGCGGAGCTGTTCATGAGCCTTCCGACGGTCAAGGCGCATGTCTCCCGCATCCTGGCCAAGCTGGACCTCAACAACCGTGTCCAGATCGCCCTGTTGGTGCACGACGCGGATCTCGTGACGGACGGCGGGGAGAAGGCGTAGGCGCCCTCGGGCGGCCGAGGGAGCGCGCGGGCGGGCGCGTGGGCGGCGACGGTGCCAGGTCGGCGGCGCACGCCGGAGCGACGTAATCTGACGTGATGAGTGTCGTCGACCTGGGCGCTTACGGCCCCGATTTCACCGCCGATCCGTACCCGTACTACGCGAAACTGCGCGAGTCGGGACCGGTCCACCAGATCCGTACGCCCTACGGCGACCGTCTCTGGCTGATCGTCGGGCACCGGGAGGCGCGCGCCGCGCTCGCCGACCCCCGGCTCTCCAAGTCCCCGGCCACGGTGGGCGGCAGCATGCTCGACGAGCGCGTCATCGGCCCGACCCTGCTGGTCGTCGACCCGCCCGACCACACCCGTCTCCGCAAGCTCGTCGCCCGTGAGTTCACCGCCCGCAGAGTGGCAGGTCTACGGGAGCGGATCCAGCGGCTCACCGACGAGCTGATCGACGCCATGCTCCCGGCGGGCCACGGCGACCTGGTCGAGTCACTGTCGTACCCCCTGCCCATCACCGTCATCTGCGAACTGCTCGGTGTGCCGACGGAGGACCGTGATGTCTTCCGGGCCTGGTCCACGGAGGTCGTGGCGCCCGGCGGCGCCGCCAGTGAGTACACGGCCGTGCACGAACTGGGCGCCTACTTCGACGAGTTGATCGAGGACAAGCGCTGCGCCGGCCCCTCCGACGATCTGCTCTCCGCCCTGCTGCGGACCCGTGCCGAGGACGGCGACCGACTCTCCGCCGCCGAACTGCGCGCGATGGCCTTCCTGTTGCTGATCGCCGGTCACGAGACGACGGTCAACCTCATCACCAACGGCATGCGCGCCCTGCTCAGCCACCCCGATCAACTGGCCGCCCTGCGCGAGGACTTCGGGCTGCTCGACGGCGCGATCGAGGAGATGCTGCGCTACGACGGGCCGGTCCTCAACGCCACCGCGCGCTTCACCAGCGAGCCCGTGACCGTCGGCGACACGGTCATCCCCGCGTACCAGGCGGTGCTCGTCGGCCTCGGCGCCGCGGGCCGCGACCCCGCCCGCTACCCGGAACCGGACCGCTTCGACATCCGGCGTACGGCGACGGCAACGGCGACCGGCGCCAAGGGCCAGAACCACGGACATCTCGCCTTCGGGCACGGCATCCACCACTGCCTCGGCGCGCCGCTCGCGCGCCTGGAGGCCAGGATCGCGGTCCGTACCCTCCTCGAACGCTGCCCCGACCTGACCCTCGACCCGGACGCGGGGCCGCTGGACTGGCTGCCCGGAATGCTGATCCGTGGTGTGCGGGGTCTGCCGGTGCGGTGGTAGGCATGAAGGCGCGGAGTGCCGCGCGTACGTCCCGGAGGAGTGACCATGCAGGAGTTCGACATCGTCCTGGCGCGGAAGGTGCTGGAAGGCCAGCCGTTCAGCGGCCTGCTCGGTACCAGGATCATGGTCTTCGGGGACGGCGAGGCCGAGTTGGAGCTGGACATCCGTGAGGACCTGCAGCAGCAGAACGGCTATCTGCACGGCGGAGTCCTGGCGTACGCCGCCGACAACGGCATCACGTTCGCGGCGGGCTCGGTGCTCGGCCCCGCCGTGCTGACGGCGGGCTTCTCCATCCAGTACATGCGACCCGGCACCGGCTCCAAGCTGGTCGCCCGCGCCTCGGTCGTGCACGCGGGGCGCAGGCAGGCCACGGTGCGCTGCGACCTGGTCACGGTGGCCGAGGACGGCACGGAGACGCTGTGCGCGGTGGCGCAGGGCACGGTGCTGCCGGTACAGAGACCCGCCTGAGGCGGAAGGGCCCCCGCGGGCTCTCCCGGAGGACGACGGGCCGGGCTACAACCCGCCCGGGATCTCCTCCAGCCGCACCGGCCGGTGTTCGAGCCGTGACAGCTCGCACGCCTCGGCGATCCGCAGCGCGTGCAGCGCCTCGTGTCCGTCGCACGGGTTCTCCAGCTCGCCGGCCACGACCCGGACGAAGGCGTCCAGCTCCGCCTCGTACGCCGGCGCGAACCGCTCCAGGAAGCCCGGCCACGGGTTGTCGCAGCGCGGCGGACCCTTCGGCTCGGTCGAGGTGATCGGCGTACGGTCGTCGAGACCGACCGCGAACTGGTCCTTCTCGCCCGCCAGTTCCATCCGTACGTCGTATCCCGCGCCGTTGCAGCGGGTGGCCGTCGCGGTGGCGAGCGTCCCGTCGTCCAGGGTGAGCACGGCCGCGGCCGTGTCGATGTCCCCGGCCTCGCGGAACATCGGGGGACCGGCGTCCGAACCGGTCGCGTACACCTCCACCACCTCGCGCCCGGTGACCCAGCGCATGATGTCGAAGTCGTGGACCAGACAGTCCCGGTAGAGACCGCCGGACAGCGGCAGATACTCAGGGGCCGGCGGCGCGGGGTCGGAGGTGATGGCCCGTACGGTGTGCAGCCGGCCCAGCGCGCCGGACCGTACGAGATCGCGGGCCGCGCCGTAACCGGCGTCGAAGCGGCGCATGAAGCCCAGTTGCAGGACCGTGCCCGCCGCCTCCACATCCGTCAGTGCGCTCAGCGTGCCCTTGAGGTCCAGTGCGATCGGCTTCTCGCAGAAGGCGGGCAGCCCGGCCCGCGCCGCGCGGCTGATCAGGTCCGCGTGGGCGGAGGTGGCGGAGGCGATGACGACGGCGTCCACGCCCCACGAGAAGACCTCGTCCACCGAGGGGGCGGCCGTGGAGCCCGTACGGTCGGCGACCTGTGCGGCGCGGGCCGCGTTCGTGTCGGCGACGACCAGGGAGCCGACCTCGCGATGGCGGCTCAGCACCTCCGCGTGGAAGGTGCCGATACGGCCGGTGCCGATGAGTCCGATGCGCATGGCCCCCAAGGTGGCCTTCGGGCTGTCGTCATGTCAAGCGTTTGTCCTGACATTTAGACCTGCTGATGATCTCTGTTCGGACGGTGAACGGCCGCTGCTCGCCGCCTCGCTTGTCCTGACAACCGAACTACAGGACTTTCCGTCAACATCGCACGGGGCTACGCTCGCCCACGTGTCCAAGCAGCCGGAACCAGAGCAGACGGGCGGATCGGCCCCTCAGGCCGCCGCGCTCCAGCTCGGTGTCGACCGCACCAGCCCGGTCCCGCTCTACTTCCAGTTGTCGCAGCAGCTGGAAGCGGCCATCGAGCAGGGCGGACTCGCGCCGGGCAGCCTCCTCGGCAACGAGATCGAGCTGGCGGGCCGGCTCGGACTCTCCCGGCCCACCGTCCGCCAGGCCATCCAGTCGCTCGTCGACAAAGGCCTGCTGGTACGCCGCCGGGGCGTCGGCACCCAGGTCCTGCACAGCCAGGTCAGACGCCCCCTGGAGCTCAGCAGCCTCTACGACGACCTGGAGGCGGCCGGCCAGCGCCCCGCCACCCGCGTGCTGCGCAACGCCGTCGAACCGGCCACCGCCGAGGTGGCCGCCGCGCTCGGGGTCGCCGAGGGGACGGACGTACGGCTCATCGAACGGCTCCGGTACGCCCACGACGAACCCATGGCCCGGCTGCGTAACCATCTGCCCGTCGAACTCCTCGACTGCGACACCGCACAGCTCGAAGCCACCGGCCTCTACCGGATGATGCGGGCCGTCGGCATCACGCTGCACAGCGCGCGCCAGTCGGTCGGCGCGCGCGCCGCCGACGCCGAGGAGGCGGGGCTGCTCGGTGAGGCGACGGGTGCGCCGCTGCTGGCGATGGAGCGCACCACGTTCGACGACACCGGCCGCTCGGTCGAGTTCGGCTCACACATCTACCGGGCCTCGCGCTACGTCTTCGAGTTCCAGCTCCTCGTGCGCCCCTGAGCCCCGAAGCACTCCCGGCGCCCGCCACGGCTCCCGGGCACACCCAATTCTTCGTAAGAATGTTCGGACAAAGTATTGACGGGGCCGCGTGTCCGCCGCTAGAACACCTCCAGCCGCAACGGGGCGGCCGGGAGAGAAGGCGGACCCACCATGCGTACCAACCGAAAGGCGGCGGGCCGTACGGCGGCGGCGCTGCTGACCGCATGCGCACTCGCCCTCGTCGCCGGATGCAGCGGCTCCGGCGGCAAGGACTCCGAGGACAAGGCCGACGACAGCGGCGGCGGCGGTACGGCGGCCAAGACCCCCCGCATGAAGATCGCCATGGTCACGCACTCCGGTGAGGGCGACACCTTCTGGGACATCGTCCAGAGCGGCGCGAAGGTCGCGGCGGCCAAGGACAACGTCCAGTTCCTCTACGCGGCCAACAAGGAGGGCAAGGAGCAGGCCCAGCTGATCCAGAGCTATATCGACCAGGACGTCGACGGACTCGTGGTCAGCCTCGCCAAGCCCGAGGCGGTCAAGGCCGTCCTCGCCAAGGCGGCGGCCGCCGGCATCCCGGTGGTCACGATCAACTCCGGCGCCGAGTTCTCGGAGCCCTTCGGGGCCCTCAGCCATATCGGCCAGGACGAGGCCGTCGCCGGTGAGGCCGTCGGCGAGGAGCTGAACAAGCGCGGCAAGAAGAAGGCGCTCTGCGTCATCCACGAGCAGGGCAACGTCTCGCTCGAAGGCCGCTGCGCCGGCGTCAAGAAGACCTTCGAGGGCACCGTCGAGAATCTGAGCGTCGAGGGCACCAACATGCCCGCGTCCACGTCGTCGATCGAGGCGAAGCTCCAGAGCGCCAAGGACATCGACGCGGTCGTGACGCTCGGGGCGCCGTTCGCCGCCGCCTCCGTCAAGGCGAAGGAGGGCGCCGGCTCCAGCGCCGAGATCAACACCTTCGACCTCAACGCCGACGTGGTCAAGCAGCTCAAGGCCAAGGAGATCGGCTTCGCGGTGGACCAGCAGCCCTATCTCCAGGGCTATCTCGCGGTCGACGAGCTGTGGCTCAACAAGAACAACGGCAACGTGATCGGCGGCGGGAAGCCCGTACTCACCGGCCCCGCGCTCGTGACCGAGAAGGACGTCCCGGCGCTGGAGAAGTACACCGCCCGCGGCACCCGATGACCATGCGCCGTACACCCATGCCTGATACTTGGGCCGCCGGGCGAGGACGTACGACGCCCGGCGGTACCGGGAAGCGCAGCAAGAGGGGCACGGCGTCGTGGCTAGGATTCGAACAGGGGCACGCGCGATCGGCGCGGTGCTGGCGGTGGTTCTCGGGGCGGCGTCCCTGGCGGGATGCAGCAGCACCGGCGGCAAACGCGCCGAGGAGCGGGCCGCGGCGGCCGAGGCCCAGGCACGGGGGCGGGCCGCGGTGAGCACACCGAAGTGGACCGTCGCCATGGTCACCCACTCGGGAGACGGCGACACCTTCTGGGACATCGTCCAGAAGGGCGCCGAGGAGGCCGCGACGAAGGACAACATCAACTTCCTGTACGCGCACAGCGACGAGGGCCAGCAGCAGGCGCAGCTCGTCCAGTCGTACATAGACAAGGGCGTCGACGGGCTGATCGTCACGCTCGCCAAGCCCGACGCGATGAAGGCCGTCGTCGCCAAGGCCACCAAGGCCGGCATCCCGGTGATCACCGTCAACTCGGGCTCCGAGCAGTCGAAGCAGTTCGGCGCGCTCACCCATATCGGCCAGGACGAGTCCATCGCCGGCGAGGCGGTCGGCGACGAACTGGACAGGCGCGGCCGGAAGAAAGCCCTCTGCGTCCTGCACGAGCAGGGCAACGTCGGCCATGAACAGCGCTGCGCCGGAGCGAAGAAGACCTTCGACGGCACGATGCGGAATCTGTACGTCGAGGGCACCAACATGCCGGACGTCCAGGCGTCCATCGAGGCGAAGCTCCAGAGCGACAAGAGCATCGACGCCGTCGTGACCCTCGGCGCCCCGTTCGCCGACACCGCCGTCAAGGCGAAGGAGACGGCCGGCAGCAAGGCCGAGATCGACACCTTCGACCTCAACGAGGCCGTCGCCGGTTCGCTCAAGGCGGGCCGTCTCGGTTTCGCCGTCGACCAGCAGCCGTACCTCCAGGGGTACGAGGCCGTCGATCTGCTCTGGCTCTACCGGTACAACGCCGATGTACTCGGCGGCGGGCGCCCGGTCCTCACCGGACCGCAGATCATCAACAAGCAGGACGCCGCCGAGCTGGAGAAATACGCGGAGCGAGGGACCCGATGACCACAACCGCACCACCCGTGAAGGACCGGCCGGGCGACGGCGACGGCGCCAGGAGCGGCCCGGCCGAGGACGAGCGGCTGCTCGGCGACTCGCCGCTGCGCAAGCTGCTCGGCCGGCCCGAACTGGGCGCGGTCGTGGGCGCCGTGGCGGTGTTCCTCTTCTTCTCGGTCGTCGCCGACTCGTTCCTGAAGACGTCCAGCTTCGGCACCGTCCTGTACGCGGCGTCCACGATCGGGATCATGGCGGTGCCGGTGGCACTGCTGATGATCGGCGGCGAGTTCGACCTGTCGGCCGGTGTGCTGGTGACCAGCTCCGCGCTGATCTCCTCGATGTTCAGCTACCAGATGACGGCCAACATCTGGGTCGGCGTCCTGGTGTCCCTGCTGGTCACCCTCGCCATCGGGATGTTCAACGGCTTCATGCTGACGCGGACGAAACTGCCGAGCTTCATCATCACCCTCGGCACGTTCCTGATGCTCACCGGACTCAACCTCGGTCTGACCAAGCTGATCAGCGACACCGTCTCGACCAAGAGCATCGGCAACATGGAGGGCTTCGAGTCGGCGCGCAAGGTCTTCGCCTCCGAACTCAACCTCGGCGGCGTCGAGTTGAAGGTCACCATCCTCTGGTGGGCGGGCCTGGTCGCCCTCGCGACCTGGATCCTGCTCCGTACCCGCTTCGGCAACTGGATCTTCGCGGTCGGCGGCAACGCCGAGGCCGCGAGGGCCGTCGGCGTCCCGGTGCGGCTGACGAAGATCGGGCTCTACATGGGCGTCGGCTTCTGCGCCTGGGTCTCCGGCCAGCATCTGCTCTTCTCGTTCGACGTCGTACAGTCCGGCGAGGGCGTCGGCAACGAGCTGATCTACATCATCGCCGCGGTCATCGGCGGCTGTCTGATCACCGGCGGCTATGGCTCCGCGATCGGCTCCGCGGTCGGTGCCTTCATCTTCGGCATGACCAGCAAGGGCATCGTGTACGCGGAGTGGAACCCGGACTGGTTCAAGTTCTTCCTCGGAGCGATGCTCCTTCTGGCCACCCTGCTCAACGCATGGGTCCGCAAGCGCGCGGAGGCAACCCGATGACCAGCACGCCCAGCACGCCCACCACCCCGACCGCCCCGACCGCCGGCGGAACGGCGACCACGACACCCCTGGTCGAGCTGGACGACGTCAGTAAGTACTACGGCAACATCCGGGCCCTCGAAGGCGTCTCGCTGGAGGTGCACGCGGGTGAGATCACCTGTGTCCTCGGCGACAACGGCGCGGGCAAGTCCACCCTCATCAAGATCATCGCGGGGCTGCACCGGCACGACTCGGGCGAATTCCTCATCGAAGGCAGGAAGACGGCGCTCGGCTCGCCGCGCGAGGCGCTCGACCTGGGTATCGCCACCGTCTACCAGGACCTCGCCGTCGTACCGCTGATGCCCGTCTGGCGGAACTTCTTCCTCGGTTCCGAGCCGACGAAGGGCGCGGGCCCCTTCAAGCGCCTCGACGTCGAACTGATGCGCCGTACCACCCGCGAGGAACTGCTGCGGATGGGCATCGACCTGCGCGACGTCGACCAGCCCATCGGGACCCTGTCCGGCGGCGAACGCCAGTGCGTGGCGATCGCCCGCGCCGTCCACTTCGGGGCCAAGGTGCTCGTCCTGGACGAGCCGACCGCCGCACTCGGCGTGAAGCAGTCCGGAGTCGTACTGAAGTACGTCGCCGCCGCGCGCGACGCGGGTCTCGGCGTGGTGCTGATCACCCACAACCCGCACCACGCGTATCTCGTCGGCAACCGGTTCGTCGTGCTCAAGCGGGGTGTCATGGCCGGCAGTCACACCAAGCGGTCGATCACCCTGGACGAGCTGACGCGCCAGATGGCGGGCGGCTCGGAGCTCGAAGAGCTGAGCCACGAGCTGGAGAAGGCTCCCGCACCGGCCCACCTCGGTGGCCGTCCGGTGGACGACGGTGGGCAGCTCGTGAAAGAGGACGAGAACGGCGAGCCGCCGGGCGGCGTCGCCAAGCCCTGACCCACCTCCCCACCTTCCTGATGGCAGAATCGGCGGCGGTGGACAACCCCCACCGCCGCCGCCCCGGACACCGGGCGCGACGAGCCCCCGATCCGCAGGGACGACACGACACGTGCGAGTACCCAGGCCGCGTTCCGGTAGCAGCGCCGCCAGCCCGCCCGGCGGCCCCAGCCCGGGAAGTCCCCGCCCCACTCCGGCCGCCCGTCCGGCGTCGGCTCCCCGCCGGCCGAGGGGGCGGCTGGGATGAGCACCTACCGCGACTTCACCCACCGGGGCACCGCGCGCGCCACCGTCCTGCGGACCGTCGGCACCCGCGAACGCCGCTCCCACGCGTCGGCGCCGCGCGTACCCACCGTCGGCATCGACATCGGCGGTACGAAGGTGATGGCCGGTGTCGTCGACCCGGACGGCAACATCCTGGAGAAGATCCGCACCGAGACGCCGGACAAGTCCAAGAGCCCGAAGGTCGTCGAGGACACCATCGTCGAGCTGGTGCTGGACCTCTCCGACCGCCACGACGTGCACGCCGTCGGCATCGGCGCGGCCGGCTGGGTGGACGCCGACCGGGCGAAGGTCCTCTTCGCCCCGCACCTCGCCTGGCGCGACGAACCCCTCAGGGACTCGATCTCCTCCCGGCTCGCCGTCCCGGTGATGGTCGACAACGACGCGAACACCGCCGCCTGGGCGGAGTGGCGCTTCGGCGCCGGACGCGGCGAGGACCACCTCGTCATGATCACGCTGGGGACCGGTATCGGCGGCGCCATACTGGAGGACGGCCGGGTCAAGCGCGGCAAGTACGGCGTGGCCGGCGAGTTCGGCCATATGCAGGTCGTGCCCGCGGGGCACCGCTGCCCGTGCGGCAACCGCGGCTGCTGGGAGCAGTACAGCTCCGGCAACGCGCTCGTCAGGGAGGCCAGGGAACTGGCCGCCGCCGACTCACCGGTGGCGTACAACCTCATCGAACGCGTCAAGGGCCACATCCCCGACATCACCGGCCCCCTGATCACCGAGCTGGCCCGCGAGGGCGACGCCATGTGCGTCGAACTGCTCCAGGAGATCGGCCAGTGGCTCGGCGTCGGGATCGCCAATCTGGCGGCGGCCCTCGACCCGTCCTGCTTCGTCATCGGCGGCGGCGTCAGCGCGGCGGACGATCTGCTGATCGGCCCCGCGAGGGAGGCGTTCCGCCGCCAGCTCACCGGGCGCGGCTACCGGCCGGAGGCCCGTATCGCCAAGGCGCAGCTGGGCCCCGAGGCCGGCATGGTCGGCGCGGCCGACCTCTCACGGCTCGTGGCGCGCCGCTTCCGCCGGGCGAACAGACGCAGGCTGGAGCGGTACGAGAAGTACGAGCTGTACGCGGAGGCGATCCGTACCGGGCGGATGCCCCAGGAACTGCGCGAGGAGCAGGAGCTGCGCGAGGCCGAGGAGTCCCGCGCGGCCGCCGCGCGCGAGGCGCGGGAGACCGCGGCGGCGCGAGCGGAAGCGGAGGCGGAGACCGAGCCGAAACCGGCGTCGGACGAGCACACCTCCGAGGCACCGCGCGCACCGGGAGAGCCGCGGGAACCCCGCGACAACCCCGGCCGAGCCCCCCGCACCAGCCAGGAACCTCCCTCATGACCGTGCCCCATCAGTCGAAGTCTCCGGACGAGGTCCAGAAGCCGCCGGAGAACCACCGCCACATGGTCCGCCGCCGCTGGCTGACGGCGATAGTGATCGTGCTGCTCATCGGCATCCCCGCCGGTTATCTCGTGGTGTCGGCCGGCCAGAGCAGGCGCAGCGGGCTCGACAAGGAGCTGGAGTCCTCGGCCACCGGCCTCACGGACGACGTGCCGTCCCGGATGAAGCAGCGGGTCTTCGAGGTGCCGATCCCCGCGCGCGCCACGAACGTGCGCTACTACGAGACGAGCAACTGGAAGTCCAGCCGCCTGTATGTGCAGTTCAACGTGACGTCGGGCCGGCTCGACACCTTCCTCACCGAACTGGGCACGCACCGCTCGGCGCTCAAGGAGGGCCACGTCAGCATCGCGCCCCGCGACTCGCGCACCGTCGGCTGGAACTTCGTCCCCACCCGCGTGTGGTCCGGCACCACGCACAAGCAGAAGGACCCGCGTCCCACCCAGGACATCACCGTGGACCTGAGCGATCCGGCCATGCCCCGCGTGTACGTCGTCTCCACGACCACCCCGTGACCACCACATGGCGACCACCACCCCGTGAGGAGTGGCGGTGACCATCTCACTAACCTGACGCGAGTGAGTGAAGTGAGCGAAGTGAGTGACACGACGATGCCTGCCCCGACACTGACACTGCAGTACCGCATGGACGGACCGGACGACGCGCCGGTGCTCATCCTGGGTCCTTCGCTCGGTACCACCTGGCACATGTGGGACAGGCAGACGCCGGAGCTGGCCAAGCACTGGCGGGTGGTCCGGTTCGACCTGCCCGGCCACGGCGGCGCGCCCGCCCACCCGGCCACCGGCGTCCCCGAACTCGCGGACCGGCTCCTCGCCACGCTCGACGGACTCGGCGTGCAGCGCTTCGGTTACGTCGGCTGCTCCATCGGCGGCGCGATCGGCGCGGAGCTGGCGCTGCGCCGCCCCGACCGTGTCGCCTCACTTGCGCTGGTGGCGTCCTCGCCGCGATTCGGTACGGCAGACGAGTTCCGCCAGCGCGGTGTCATCGTCCGTACGAACGGTCTCGACCCGATGGCCCGCTCGGCGCCCGAGCGCTGGTTCACGGCCGGCTTCGCCGCCGCCCAGCCCGCGATCGTCGAGTGGGCGGTCCAGATGGTCCGTACGACCGACCCGGGGTGCTACATAGCCGCGTGCGAGGCGCTCGCCGCCTTCGACGTACGGGCCGAGCTGGGCCGTATCGGTGTGCCGACGCTCGTGCTGGTGGGCGCCGAGGACAAGGTCACCGGCCCCGCCGAGGCCCGCACGCTGGTCGCCGGGATACCGGACGCCCGGCTCGCCCTGGTGCCGGGGGCATCCCACCTGGCGCCCGTCGAGCAGCCGGCCGCCGTCACGGACCTGCTCGTCCGCCACTTCTCCACCGCCTGGCAGAACCCCTCGGACACCTCGACGGGTCTGACGGTGCTGCCGGACTGGGCCACCTATCCCGGGCCGGGGGCGCCCGCGGGGCCGCCGACCCTGTCGCCGATGACCTCCCCCGTCGCCGAGATCGCCTCCGCCGAGCAGCCGCAGGCCGTGGCCGCCGTACGCCCGGACCCTTACGAGGCGGGCATGCGGGTCCGCAGGGAGGTCGTCGGTGACGCCCACGTCGACCAGGTCATGGCCGAGACGGCCGGCTTCGCCGGTGACTTCCAGGAACTCCTCACCCGCTACGCCTGGGGCGAGGTGTGGAATCGGGAGGGCCTGGACCGCCGCAGCCGCAGCTGTGTGACGCTCACGGCCCTTGTCGCCGGCGGTCACCTGGACGAGCTCGCCGTGGAGACCAGGGCCGCCCTGCGCAACGGCCTGACCCCGGACGAGATCAAGGAAGTACTCATCCAGGCGGCCGTCTACTGCGGCTTCCCGGCGGCGAACGCCGCGTTCCGCGTCGTCGGCGCTGTCGTCCAGGAGGAGACCACCCCCGACAGGTGACGGCGCCGCCCCGGCCCGCCCGTTTGCTGTCGTGGTGGCGGATGTCGACCATGGGATGGTGCGATGCCGGTGTCGTACGGAACACCGCCCGGGAACCGCAACACGAGGTGATCACGGTGAAACTCACCAAGAAGTCCCATTCCTGCGTCCGACTGGAGAAGGACGGGCGGACGCTCGTCATCGACCCCGGCGTCTTCAGTGAGGAGGACGCGGCGATCGGCGCCGACGCCGTCCTCGTCACGCACGAGCACCCGGACCACTTCGAGGAGGGCCGGTTGCGGGCCGCCCTCGAAAGCAACCCGGAGGCCGAGATCTGGACCCTGCGCAGTGTCGCGGAGCAGCTGTCGGCGGCCTTCCCGGGGCGGGTGCACACCGTGGGCCACGGTGACACCTTCACCGCGGCGGGGTACGACGTGGAGGTCCACGGGGAGCTCCACGCGGTGATCCATCCCGAGATCCCGCGTGTCACCAACGTCGGCTATCTGGTGGACGGTTCGCTCTTCCACCCCGGCGACGCGCTGACCGTCCCCGGCCGGCCGGTCGAGACGCTGATGCTCCCGGTGCACGCGCCCTGGAACAAGGTCTCCGAAGTGATCGACTACGTGCGCGAGGTCAAGCCGCGGCGCGCCTTCGACATCCATGACGCGCTGCTCACCGACCTGGCGCGGCCCGTGTACGACGGCCTGATCGGCCGCCTCGGGGGCGCCGGCCACAGCAGGCTCGCCCCCGGCGAGGCGACCGACCTGTGACCAACGACCTGTGACCACGGACCCGTGACCGCCCACCGGTGACCACGGCCCCGTGACCGCCCACCGGTGACCACGGCCCCGTGACCGCCGAACGGGGACGGTCGCGAGGGTGACTGTCAGACCCCGCGGATAGGCTGTCGTCCATGCGCATCGCCACCTGGAACGTCAATTCGATCACCGCCCGGCTGCCGCGGCTGCTGGCCTGGCTGGAGAGCACGGGCACGGACGTGCTGTGCGTCCAGGAGACCAAGAGCACCCCGGAGCAGTTCCCCTCCGACGCCCTGCGCGAGCTGGGTTACGAGTCCGCGGTCAACGCCTCGGGCAGGTGGAACGGAGTGGCGCTGATCTCCCGCGTCGGTCTGGACGACGTGGTCAACGGCCTGCCCGGCGGCCCGGAGTACGAGGGCGTTGAGGAGCCCCGCGCCATCTCGGCGACCTGTGGCGGCGTCGGGATCTGGTCGGTGTACGTGCCCAACGGCCGCGAGGTCACCCACGAGCACTACGCGTACAAGCTGCGCTGGCTGGAGGCGCTGCGCGCGGCGGTGGCCGACGACAGCGCGGGGGACCGGCCGTTCGCCGTCCTCGGTGACTTCAACGTCGCGCCGACCGACCAGGACGTCTGGGACCCGGCGCTGTTCGAGGGCGCCACCCATGTGACGCCCGCCGAGCGTGCCGCGCTGGCCGCGCTCCGCGACGGCGGTCTGGCCGATGTGATGCCGCGTCCGCTCAAGTACGACCAGCCGTACACTTTCTGGGACTACCGCGAGCTCCGGTTCCCGAAGAACCGGGGTATGCGGATCGACCTCGTCTACGGCAACGGGCCCTTCACCGCTGCCGTCAAGGACAGTTATGTCGACCGTGAGGAGCGCAAGGGCAAGGGTGCGTCGGACCACGCCCCGGTCGTCGTGGATCTCGACCTCTGATGTTCCGGGGGGCGCGGTCGGCATCGGCGGGGCCGACCGTGGGCATTCTGCCTCTGATACCGCCCGCGTGCCCTGAGGTGCGCGGGCACGGGGAAATGGCAGGCTGAGTGGTATGAACATCCCTTTCTTGGACAACTGGCGCAAAAGGAACGGCGCGGACGAGGGGGCTCCGCAGGCGTCCGTCGTCGGGGATGACGCGGAGGGTGTGGCCGAACTGCTCTCGGAGTGCGAGCTGCTGCGTGTCCGGGCGGCGCAGTCCGGGCTCGAACTGGATGATTCCCCGGCCTCGTTGGAAGCCCTGGACCAACTGCCTCCGCGCTGGCGCGACGACCCCGAGGAGCTGCCCTGGCTGGGCAACGACGCGGGGCTGTATCTCGGCACGGTCATCGTCCGTACGGTCGAGGGGGCGGCCTGGCACATCTGGCCCGGTGGCCATCCCGTCGTACGGCTCGTCTCCGGCCGGGAGATCCAGGTGGTGGAGGCCGGTCTCGACTGGGCCGTCAGTGGCGCGCCCGAACTGTCACAGGTGTACGCGGAGGCGTCCGAGGCCTGAGCCGCGAGCCGGGCCCTTGGGTGTTTATACGGCTTATGCCCGATTTATGCGTGTCGGGTGTGAAGTCCCTTGGTGCGCTGGATAGTTTGCGCTGACCTCGACAGAGCCGAGAACGGGGAGGGCAGTGTATGGCCGTCGACCACGGTCCGACGGGCAGTCCGCGGCGGGAGCCGCGGCCGAATCCACGACGCGTCCAGGCACCCCCGACCGGATCCCCCGGTCCGGGAGTTCGGGTACGCGGGCGAGCTCATCGCGGCGGATCTGGACTACGATTTGCCGTTCATCCCCAAGGTGACGGCGACCGTGCCCGCAGAGGCCACGGATGCCGCGCGTGTCCGCCGTGCTCCACGCACGCGGGGATGGTCCCGCCGCCGCCCGAGGCGCGGTAGCTCAAGGGACATGGCCCGCCTCCCGCTTCAGCGGGAGGACCCTTCGGCGGCAGCCGGAGATCACTTCTCGCACCGCGGGACCGACCAGCACGATGGGTCGGGCGTGGCCGGGGAGAAGGTCAGCTGCGCGCCGGGAGGGGCCGTGCCGGACATGGAGCGGGCCCGCGTCGTCGTGAGGCACGGCGAGGGCGCCGCTCTTCTCCTCTTCCGGCCCGTACGCCCTGTTCTCCTCCCGGCCCTCCGCCCGTCTGCCGTCCGCCGGGCGCCGGTCAGCTCGTCGCCCGGTGCGAGGTGCGTACGGCCGGGGCGGGCTCCCGCGCCGCCTTGGTGACATCGGCGACCAGCTCGACCACATCGGGGCCGTATGCCTGCGAGTTCACCACCTTCAGCAGCAGACAGAACGTGTCGCGTCCGTGCCTGCGCGCCAGCTTCTCGTGGTGCCTGGCCAGATAGCGCGAGGCCGCCTGGTTGGTGATGGCCCGCTGTCCGCAGAAGAGGAAGACCGGCCGGGCGTCCTGACCTGCGGTCAGCCGCGCCAGGAGGACGTACTCCGCCACGCCCGGGTCGAGGCGGTACCGCTCGGTCCCGATCTGGAAGGCACCCCGGTCGGGGCCCGGATCCGGATCTGTGTTGATCTTGACACCGGGCAGCAGCGAGGAGAGATGGGCGGCCATCCGGCGGTTCGACGCCGGGCCGCCGAGGCAGAACTCCGTCCGCTCACCGAACCCCTGCTGCGCCGAGTCGTGCTGGACTATCTGGGCGTGTGCGCCACAGTCCTTGATCAGCGCGGACATCTCAAGAAGCGCGAAGACGTCATGACGGTGGACGGCCCCGTCGCCGCCCGCCTCACGGTTGACGACCAGCAGGCACTCGGAGTTGCCCGGCAGCCCGAAGAACGCCTGCTTCCTGTTCAGTTTGCGGCGCCAGAGGTAGGTACGGGCGAGCCAGCCGAGGGAGGCACAGATACCGGCGGCGAGCGCCCAGAGAACGATGTCGCGTACGTCGTCAGTCATGGGCGCGCACTTTAGCGGGACGGCGCCGTGACGGACATCCCGCGCCGACTTCGGGGCAAGTGGTTCTGGCGGGGCGCGAATGGTGAAGTTACGCTCCGCGGACGGTCGTCCCCCGGAGGTACAGAAGATGCGCCGCCTCGCCGCACGTAACGTCTCGATCGTGGCTCTCGCCGCCGCGATGCTCTCGGTGGGGGCGGCTGCCCCGCCGTCCGCACCCCTGCCGGCTCCCGCCACTCCCACCACGCCCACGAAGATCCCCGCCAAGTCACCGGTCGCCGTCGGCCACGGCGGGGCGGTGTCGAGCGTCGACAGGGACGCCTCGGCCGCCGGCATCGAGGCACTGCGGCGCGGCGGCAACGCCGTGGACGCGGCGGTCGCGACCGCCGCCGCCCTCGGAGTCACCGAGCCCTACTCGGCCGGCATCGGCGGTGGCGGCTACTTCGTCTACTACGACGCCAGGTCCCGCTCCGTCCACACCATCGACGGCCGTGAGACCGCGCCCAAGTCCGCCGACGCCACCCTCTTCCAGGAGGACGGCAAGCCGATCCCCTTCGCGGAGGGTGTGACGAGCGGACTCGGTGTCGGTACGCCCGGCACCCCGGCGACCTGGGAGAGGGCACTCGACTCCTGGGGGACCACCTCGCTGCGGGAGCTGCTGAAGCCCGCCGAACGGCTGGCGAAGGACGGCTTCACCGTCGACGAGACGTTCCGCTCCCAGACCGCGTCGAACCAGGCGCGGTTCGCCGACTTCCCCGCCAGCGCGAAGCTGTTCCTGCCCGGCGGTGAACTCCCGGTCACCGGTTCGGTGTTCAAGAACCCCGACCTGGCGCGTACGTACGCGGAACTGGGCCGGCGCGGCACCGACGCGCTGTACCGGGGCGACCTCGCCCGCGACATCGTGCGCACCGTCCGCACCCCGCCCGTCGACCCGGAAGCCACCCGCAAGGTCCGCGCGGGCGATCTGACGACCGGCGATCTGGCCGCGTACCGGACCAAGCGCCAGGCGCCGACGAAGGTCTCCTACCGAGGGCTGGACGTGTACGGCATGGCGCCGTCGTCCTCCGGCGGTACGAGTGTCGGCGAGGCGCTCAACATCCTGGAGAGCACCGACCTTTCGAAGGCCTCGCAGCAGAAGTATCTGCACCGCTTCATCGAGGCGAGCCGGATCGCCTTCGCCGACCGCGGCCGCTGGCTCGGCGACCCCGCCTTCGAGTCCGTCCCCACCAAGGGCCTGCTGTCGCAGCGCTTCGCCGACTCGCGCGAATGCCTCATCAGGGACGACGCGGCGCTGAAGAGCCCGCTCGCGCCCGGTGACCCGTCGAAGCCGGTGCCGTGCGCGGCGGGCGGTACGGCGGCGCCCACGACGTACGAGGGGGAGAACACCACCCATCTGACGGCCGCCGACAAGTGGGGCAACGTCGTCGCGTACACCCTGACGATCGAGTCGACGGGCGGCAGCGGCATCACCGTTCCCGGGCGGGGCTTCCTTCTCAACAACGAACTGACGGACTTCTCGTTCGCCCCGGCGAACCCGGCCGTCCACGACCCGAACCTGCCCGGTCCGGGCAAGCGGCCGAGGTCGTCCATCTCCCCGACGATCGTGCTCGACGACCGTGACCGTCCGCTCCTGGCGCTCGGCTCGCCCGGCGGCGCGACCATCATCACGACCGTCCTCCAGACGCTCACCGGTCATCTGGACCGGGGCCTGCCGCTGGTCGACGCGATCGCCGCGCCGCGCGCGAGCCAGCGCAACGCCGCGACGACGGAACTGGAGCCGGGCCTGTACGACAGCCCGCTGCGCGCCCAACTCGAAGCACTGGGGCACGCGTTCACCAGGAACCCGGAGATCGGCGCCACGACCGGTGTCCAGCGGCTGCCGGACGGCCGCTGGCTGGCGGCGGCGGAGAAGGACCGCAGGGGCGGCGGCTCCGCGATGGTGGTGCGCCCGGCCGGACGGCCGTAACGCGCGAGGCGACAAACGGCCTGCGGCGCCGCCCCGGGGAGGGGCGGCGCCGCACGCGTGTTCGTCGGCCGGGTGCCCCGGTCAGAGTTGCGTCAGGATCCGGGGGCCCTCGTCCGTGATCGCCACCGTGTGCTCGGCGTGCGCCGCGCGGCTGCCGTCCGAGGTGACGACCGCCCAGCCGTCGCGCGCCGTGTAGTGGTCGTCGGTCCCGCTCGCGATCAGCATCGGCTCGATCGCGAGCACCATGCCGTGGCGCAGGGGCATGCCCCTGCCGGGCCTGCCCTCGTTGGGTACGCCCGGGTCCTCGTGCATGGTGCGGCCCACGCCGTGGCCGCCGAAGCCGTCCGGGATCCCGTAGCCGGCCCTGCGGCAGACGCGCCCGATCGCGTGGGCGATGTCGCCGACGCGGTTGCCGACGACGGCGGCCGCGATGCCCGCGTCCAGTGCCGCGAAGGCCGTGTCGACGAGCCGGGTGTCCTCGGGGCGGGCCCGTCCCACGGTGAAGCTGACCGCCGAGTCGCCGACCCAGCCGCCCGTCGAGGCGCCGCAGTCGACGCTGACGAGGTCGCCGTCGCGCAGCGCGTAGTCGTCGGGGATGCCGTGCACGATCGTGTCGTTGACCGACGCGCAGATGACGGCCGGGAAGGGCACCGGCGCCCAGGTGGGGCGGTAGCCGAGGAAGGGCGAGCCCGCGTCCGCCTCCGTCAGCACCGCGCGGGCGACCAGGTCCAGTTCGCGCAGGGTCACGCCGACGGCGGCCCGCTCCCGTACCGCGGTGAGCGCTTGTGCGACGATCCGGCCCGCGACGCGCATGGCGTCCAGGGACGCGTCCGTTTTGATCTCTACCATTCCAATAACTATACCGCTTGCTTGCGGTATTACAATGACGGCATGGTACGCACCCCCCTGACCCCCGAAGAGCGCGAGCGCGGCGAGCGGCTGGGCCGGCTGCTCCGCGAGGCGCGCGGACCACGCAGCATGGTGGAGATCGCGGCCGTCGCCGGGCTCTCGCCCGAGACACTGCGCAAGATCGAGACAGGCCGCGCCCCGACTCCCGCCTTCTTCACCGTCGCGGCGCTGGCCGGGGCGCTGGGGCTGTCGATGGACGAGGTCGCGGCGGCCTGTTCGCCTTTGCCCGCCTGAGAGTTCGGGCGTTCCGGATCCTGGTCGCCGCGCAGGCGTCCCGGCGCCACGGCGTAGGCTCGGCGCCGTGACTCTCGACGCGCTCGGACACAGCCGCTATGTCAGCCTCACCACGTACCGCAAGGACGGCACCGGAGTCGACACCCCGGTCTGGCACGCCGTGGACGGCGGTGAGTTGTACATATGGAGCCGGAGCGACGCCTGGAAGATCAAGCGGATACGCAACAACAGCGCTGTCGTCGTGACCGCGTGCGACGTGCGCGGACGCATCGCGCCGGGCGCGGCGAGCGCCAAGGGGACGGCCCGGCTGCTGGAGGGCGACGAGGTCGCCCGCGTGAACAAACTCCTTGCCCGTAAGTACACCTGGCAGTTCTGGCTCGTCGCAGGGCCCGCCGCGCTCGTACGGCGAGGCAAGCGCGTGCACACCGGAATCGCCATCAGTTTCTGACACCCCTCCGGCGCGCCGACTTGTGAAACAACCTTGACGTGTCACCACATTTTTTCCTCGGAAACGTGACGTCGGACACCCGCTGAAGCCATACTTGAGTGATCGCACCGCACCGTGCGCGACAACCCCGCGTAGCCGTCATGTAACACGGCTGCGGTTTCATGCCGGCGGGCCGGACGGTTCCCTTACGGCAGTGCGCAGCAGGGCAGGCGGGAAAAGAAGCGATGAGCAGACATGAACTTCCGGTGGAGATCGGGGCTTTCGCGCGGTACTTCCGAGGGGTGACGGCGCTCCTCGACCCGGACGGCGGCTGGTACGCGGTGTTCAGACAGCGTGACCCCGACGGGCTCAGGGCCTGCCTGGACGGCGCCGAAGTGCCGCCCTGGGACGTGGTGGAGTCACTGCTCCACGATCTCGCCGCCAGCCACGAGAACCGTCCGGTCGACCGCGAGACGGCCCGCGCGAGCAGACTCCACGCCGCGTCGGCCGCCGCGCACGACCGGCTCCCCGGCGGCCGTGACGCGCTCCACGAGCGGCTGCGGCTGATGCAGCACGAGCAGGCCGCCGCCGCGGGCCGCGCCGACGAGGTGATGCGCCGCCTCCGGCTTGTCGGCGAGGGTTCGCCCGAGGCGGATCAGCTCGAATACGACCTGGCCTGGGTCCGCGACGACTACGCGCGCGCCACCGCCCGCTGCGCAGAGCTGCGCGAACGCCTCGCGACCCTCGCCGCCCAGCCGAACGTGCCGGCCGACGCGCACTCAGGCCACGTCGCACCCGCTCCGCGCTCCGCCTCCCCGGCGCACGCCGCGCCGGACGCGAGACCCACCGCCGCCGACGGGTGGTACCGGGCCGAGGAGCCGGTCGCGGACGAGCAGTCGGTCTTCGGCCGACCCGCCGCCGACCGCCCCACCGCGCCCGAAGAGTGGTTCCGTCCGGAGCCGGGCCGCAACGGCGCGGGGGACTCCGGCGGCGCCGACAGCGGCCGTACGTCGGAGGGCTGGGGCGGCCCCGACAGCCGCCGCGGTCAGGGCGACACCGGCTCCAACCCCGCTGTGAGCGCGGAGGATTCACAGGAAATGGCGCAGGTGCCCGGCCAGCGCCGCAAGCTGCGCAAACAGCGCGGCGCGCGTTTCGCCTTCACCGAAGGCACCGATCCGGCGGAGACGTCCCTCGTCCCGCCCGCCGCCACCGAACCGCCCCGCGGCGCCCGCTTCGGCGGCGCGCCGGGCTCCGAGCGGGCGGGGAGTGAGGGACCGGACGCGGGGATGACGCGGCAGCAGTCCGCGGCGCGGCGCGCCGCGCTCGACACGGTGGCCGTGCTCGTACGGCTGCGGGCGGCCGGCCGCAGCGGTGAGGCGCATGTCGTGCTCTACGAGGCCGCCGCGGGCCCCGCCGAGCAACTGCCCTTCCTCGCCGCCGAACTGCACCGCGCCGAACTCGGCGCCGACTGGGCGTCGGTGCTCTGGGAGGTGTCGTCGCTGCCGCCCGACAGACTCGCCGCGGCGGCGGGCGCGCTCGCGATGGCCGGCCGTGACGCCGACTGCGGCGTACTGCTGCGCCAGGGCGTCTCCCGGTCGGCGGAGGACATCGCCCACGCGGTGGTCGCCCTCGGCGACGCGGGCCGCTCCCAGGAGGTCCAGGCGCTGCTCGGGGCCTTCGTCCGGGCCCGTACGCCCGAGGACGCGGCGCTGATCGCCGCGGTGGACCCGCCCCGGCTGGTACCGCGGCTGATCGAGGCGGCCCGAGGCGTCTCCACCACCCACGAGCGTGATCTCGCGCGTGCGCTGCGGAGCGCGGGGATCAGCGGCTGACCTCGGACGCGTCCGTACGGGGGGTCTTCGGCCGGCCGCGGCGTCGCTTCGCGGCCGGTCCCGGACGTTCTGTGGACCGGCCGGGTGCGAAACATGATCGACTCAGCGGCTTGACAGCGATGGTCTTGCCCCGGTGGGACGGCGGGCTTAGGTTCTCCTCCTACGTACCGTATCTACGGGCGTAGAAAGCCTGAGAAAAAGCCCGACCTTCCCGCCGAAGGAGCAGCTCGTGGCCAGAGTCGTACGCGCCGCACTCGTCCAGGCGACCTGGACCGGCGAAACCGAATCCATGATCGCCAAGCATGAGGACCACGCCCGCGAGGCGGCCCGGCAAGGCGCCAAGGTCATCGGCTTCCAGGAGGTGTTCAACGCCCCCTACTTCTGCCAGGTGCAGGAGCCCGAGCACTACCGGTGGGCCGAGCCGGTGCCCGACGGGCCGACCGTGACCCGGATGCGGGCCCTCGCGCAGGAGACCGGAATGGTCATCGTCGTACCGGTCTTCGAAGTCGAGCAGTCCGGCTTCTACTACAACACCGCGGCCGTGATCGACGCCGACGGCACGTATCTCGGCAAGTACCGTAAGCACCACATCCCGCAGGTCAAGGGCTTCTGGGAGAAGTACTACTTCAAGCCGGGCAACGCGGGCTGGCCCGTCTTCGACACCGCCGTCGGCAAGATCGGCGTATACATCTGCTACGACCGGCACTTCCCGGAGGGCTGGCGCCAACTCGGCCTGAACGGCGCCGAGCTGGTCTACAACCCGTCGGCCACCTCGCGCGGACTCTCCAGCTATCTGTGGCAGCTCGAACAGCCCGCGGCCGCCGTCGCCAACGAGTACTTCGTCGCCGCGATCAACCGCGTCGGCCAGGAGGAGTACGGCGACAACGACTTCTACGGGACGTCGTACTTCGTCGACCCGCGCGGCCAGTTCGTCGGCGAGACCGCGAGCGACAAGGTCGAGGAACTGGTCGTCAGGGACCTGGACTTCGGGGTCATCGACGAGGTGCGCCGGCAGTGGGCGTTCTACCGGGACCGCCGCCCGGACGCGTACGAGGGGCTGGTGCAGCCGTGACCGAAGCGCAAGTGGGTCCGGCCGCCGGTCCGGCCGCCGCGCACGCCGCCGGTCCGGCCGCCGGTTCGACCGCCTCCGCCCCGTCCCACGAGGGACCGGTGCACCTGCCGGCCACCGCTCTGCACGACCGGCACCGCGCCGTCCTGCCCGACTGGCTGGCGCTCTACTACCGCCGGCCCCTCGAACTCACCCACGGCGAGGGCCGGCACGTCTGGGACGCCGACGGCAACCGCTATCTCGACTTCTTCGGCGGCATCCTCACCACCATGACCGCCCATGCCCTCCCCGAGGTCACCAAGGCGGTGAGCGAACAGGCCGGGCGGCTCATCCACTCCTCGACGCTCTACCTCAACCGCCCGATGGTCGACTTCGCCGAGCGCGTCGCCCATCTCTCCGGCATCCCGGACGCACGGGTCTTCGTCACCACGTCCGGCACCGAGGCCAACGACACCGCGCTGCTGCTCGCCACCGCGTACCGCCGCTCCAACCAGATCCTGGCGATGCGCAACAGCTACCACGGCCGCTCCTTCTCCACCGTGTCCATCACCGGCAACAGCGGCTGGTCCCCGACGAGCCTCTCGCCGCTCCAGACGCTGTACGTCCACGGAGGAGTCCGCACCCGGGGCCCGTACGCGCACCTGTCCGACGCCGAGTTCATCGCCGCGTGCGTCGCGGATCTGGAGGACCTGCTCGGGCACACCCGTGTGCCGGCCGCGCTCATCGCCGAGCCGATCCAGGGCGTCGGCGGGTTCACCTCACCGCCCGACGGGCTGTACGCCGCGTTCCGCGAAGTCCTCGGCCGGCACGGCATCCTGTGGATCAGCGACGAGGTGCAGACCGGCTGGGGCCGTACCGGCGACCACTTCTGGGGCTGGCAGGCGCACGCCGACAACGGCCCGCCGGACATCCTCACCTTCGCCAAGGGCATCGGCAACGGCATGTCCGTCGGCGGTGTCGTCGCCCGCGCCGAGATCATGAACTGCCTGGACACCAACTCCATTTCGACCTTCGGCGGCAGCCCGGTCACGATGGCCGCGGGCGTCGCCAACCTCACCTACCTCCTGGAGCACGATCTCCCCGGCAACGCGCGCCGCGTCGGCGGTCTGCTGATCGAGCGGCTGCGCGCGGTGGGAGCCCCCGTCCCTGCCGTACGGGAAGTACGCGGGCGAGGCCTCATGATCGGCATCGAGCTGGTGAAGCCCGGCACCGACGAGGCGGACCCCGAGGCAGCGGCGGCGGTGACGGAGGCCGCGCGCGAGGGCGGCCTGCTGATCGGCAAGGGCGGTGGCCATGACTCCAGCGTGCTGCGCATCGCGCCACCGCTCTCCCTTACGGTCGCCGAGGCCGAGGAGGGCGCGGCGATCCTCGAACGCGCCCTGGGCAGGCTTTAGTTCTCCCTCGTCGGAGCGGCCCTGGTTCTCCACCGCCGGACGGGCCGGAGCCCGTCCGGCGCCCGGCGCCACGCCGGGTCGCGCAGCCATCCAGTCATGTCACGGAGGCCCATTCATGAGTAATCGCACGCTCGTCAGGGGCGGTCTGGTCATCACCGCCGCCGACGAAGTCCACGCGGACGTGCTGACCGAGGACGGCCGTATCGTCGCGCTCGCCTCCAACGGCTCCGACATCGCCGCCGGCTGGACCGCCGACCGGGTCATCGACGCCACCGGCAAGTACGTCATCCCGGGCGGCGTCGACGGCCATACGCACATGGAGATGCCGTTCGGCGGGACCTTCGCCGCCGACACCTTCGAGACCGGCACCCGCGCCGCCGCGTGGGGCGGCACCACCACCATCGTGGACTTCGCCATCCAGTCGCCCGGCCAGGCGCTGCGCGAGGGGCTCGACGCCTGGTACGCGAAGGCGGACGGCAACTGCGCCATCGACTACGGCTTCCACATGATCCTCGCCGACGTCAACGAGCACTCGCTCCAGGAGATGGACCTCCTCGTCCAGGAGGGCATCACCTCCTTCAAGCTGTTCATGGCCTACCCCGGCGTCTTCTACAGCGACGACGGCAAGATCCTGCGCGCCATGCAACGGGCCTCCCACAACGGGGGGTTGATCATGATGCACGCCGAGAACGGCATCGCGATCGACGTCCTCGTGGAGCAGGCCCTCGCCGCCGGACGCACCGATCCGCGCTACCACGGAGAAGTACGCAAGGTCCTGCTGGAGGCCGAGGCGACGCACCGCGCGATCCAGCTGGCACGCGTCGCCGACGCGCCTCTCTACGTCGTCCACGTCTCCGCCGAGGAAGCCGTCGCCGAGCTGGCGGCGGCCCGCGACAAGGGACTTCCCGTCTTCGGCGAGACCTGCCCCCAGTACCTCTTCCTGTCCACCGACAATCTCGCCGAGCCGGACTTCGAAGGGGCCAAGTACGTCTGCTCGACCCCGCTGCGGCCACGCGAACACCAGGCCGCCCTCTGGCGCGGACTGCGCACCAACGACCTCCAGGTGGTCTCCACCGACCACTGCCCGTTCTGCTTCACCGGGCAGAAGGAGATGGGCCGCGGCGACTTCTCCAAGATCCCCAACGGGCTGCCGGGCGTGGAGCACCGGATGGATCTGCTCCATCAGGCCGTCGTCGACGGGCACATCAGCCGGCGCCGCTGGATCGAGATCGCCTGCGCGACCCCGGCCAGGATGTTCGGCCTCTACCCCAAGAAGGGCACCATCGCGCCGGGCGCCGACGCCGACATCGTCATCTACGACCCGAAGGCCGAGCAGACCCTGTCCGCCCAGACGCACCACATGGACGTCGACTACTCGGTGTACGAGGGGAAGCGGATCACCGGGCAGGTCGAGACCGTGCTGTCGCGCGGGGAGACCGTCATCGACGGCCGGAAGTACACCGGGCGCCCGGGGCACGGCATCTACACCCCCCGCGCCACCTGTCAGTACCTCACCTGAAAGTTGGGAGTGGCCCGGCCATGGACTTCGGACTTGTCCTCCAGACCGACCCGCCGGCGTCGGCGGTCGTCGGACTCATGCGGCGCGCCGAGCGCAACGGCTTCCGCTACGGCTGGACCTTCGACTCCGCCGTGCTGTGGCAGGAGCCGTTCGTCATCTACAGCCGCATCCTCGAACACACCACCCGGCTGATCGTCGGCCCGATGGTCACCAACCCGGGCACCAGGAGCTGGGAGGTGACCGCGTCCACGTTCGCCACGCTCAACGAGATGTACGGCAACCGCACCGTGTGCGGCATCGGCCGCGGCGACTCCGCGATGCGCGTCGCCGGCCGGGCGCCCAACACGCTGGCCCGCCTCGGCGAGTCGATCGACGTCATCCGTGAACTCGCCGAGGGCCGCGAGGCGCTGGTGGACGGCAAGCCGCTGCGGCTGCCATGGGTGCGGGACGGGAAACTGCCGGTGTGGATGGCCGCGTACGGGCCGAAGGCGCTGGCCATGGCCGGCGCCCAGGCCGACGGCTTCATCCTCCAGCTCGCCGATCCGTATCTCACCGAGACCATGGTCAAGGCGGTCCGGACGGCCGCGTCCGACGCCGGACGCGACCCGGACTCGGTCACCATCTGCGTCGCCGCCCCGGCCTATGTGAGCGACGATCTCGCCCACGCGCGCGACCAGTGCAGATGGTTCGGCGGCATGGTCGGCAACCATGTCGCCGATCTGGTGAGCCGCTACGGCGAGCACTCCGGCCTGGTGCCCGACGCTCTCACCTCGTACATCAAACAGCGCGAGGGCTACGACTACAGCCACCACGGCCGCGCGGGGAACCCGTCCACGGACTTCGTGCCCGACGACATCGTGGACCGCTTCTGCCTGCTCGGCCCCGTGGAGGCGCACATCGAGAAGCTGAAGGCGCTCAAGGCCCTGGGCGTCGACCAGTTCGCCGTCTACGACATGCATGACGCGAAGGAGGCGACCATCGACACGTACGGCTCCGAGATCATCCCGGCGCTGGCGGACTGAGCCGGTCACCGCACGGGCGCCCCGCCCCCGCACGGATCGGGGCGCCGACGACCGGTTACGGCACCCGGGCCGTCCACTCGTCCGTACCGAACTTCGTCCCGGCCAGCTCCCGGGCCCGCGCCATCTCCTCGTCGGTGACCTTGCCCTCCGTCAGACCGTACCGCCCCCGGAAGGACGCGATCATCCGCTCGATGACGGCCTCGCGCGGCAGACCCGTCTGGCGGCGCAGCGGATCCACCCGCTTCTTCGCGCTGCGCGTGCCCTTGTCGGAGAGCTTCTCCCGGCCGATGCGCAGGACTTCGAGCATCTTGTCGGCGTCGATGTCGTACGCCATCGTCACGTGGTGCAGGACGGCGCCGCCGCCCACCACCCGCTTCTGCGCGGCGCCCGCGATCTTGCCGGCCTCGGTGGCGATGTCGTTGAGCGGCTGGTACCAGGCCTTGATGCCCATGTCGCCGAGCGCGCCGAGCACCCAGTCGTCGAGATACGCGTAGCTGTCGGCGAAGGTCAGACCGTTCACGAGGGAGTCGGGGACGGACAGCGAGTACGTGATGGTGTTGCCGGGCTCGATGAACATGGCGCCGCCGCCCGAGATCCGCCGCATGACCGTGACGCCGTGCCGCTCGGCGGCCTCCGGGTCCACCTCGTTGCGGAGCGACTGGAAGCTGCCGATCACCACGGCGGGGGAGGCCCACTCCCAGACCCTCAGCGTCGGCGGGCGGCGGCCGGCCGCGACCTCGGTCGTCAGGACCTCGTCCAGGGCCATGTGGAGCGCGGGCGACTGCGGCTCCATATGGACGAGCTGCCAGTCGTAGTCCGTCCAGTCCGTGGCGTGCGCCAGTGCGCGCCGTACCGCGATGGCGACACCCTCGCTCGTCAGCCCGTACATCTGGGTGCCGGGCGGAAGAGCCGTCTGGACGCGGGCGGCGAGACCCGCCGCGTCGAGGCCGGCCGGCGCGCCTTCGAGCGCCCCGTCGATGGCGTGGATCGCCTCGTCCGGCTCCAGGAAGAAGTCCCCGGCGACCCGGACATCCCGCAGCACGCCGTCCCGCGCGTCCAGATCCACGACGACGAGTTTGCCGCCCGGCACCTTGTACTCACCGTGCACCGCTGTGCCTCCAGCTCCTGCCGCGTCACCTCACGCGTGAACGCGGGTCTGCTGCTGTGCAACGCACGGGCCCGGGGGGATCATCCCGGGCCCGGCCGACCCGGGGAGTCAGCCGACGGGCAGGCGGGCGCAGTGGCGGCAGGCGCGGGCCGAGGAGGCCACCAGGCCGTGCAGGAGGGCGGTGACCACGCCGGCGACCGTGACCACCGGCCAGTTCGTGGTCAGTGGCGACACGACCGTGAGCGCGACCATCGCGACCACCATCGCCACGCAGGCCGTTGTACCGGCCCACGCGACGGCCAGCGGCAACCGCCGCGGGGTCCGCAGCCTCCGGGCGAGCACGCCGGTGGCGGCGAGCGCCGCCACCGCGAGCAGGGTGGCGACGGCCGCGACGGCCGCCAGCTGGACGGCGACCAGCTGCGGTGTCCGCTGAAGCTGCCAGTCCTGCCCCGAGGTCCAGATCAGATGCCAGCAGGCGATCAGGAACGGGACGGTGAGGGCGACGGACAGGGCGGTCCGCCGGGTCTGCGCGATGGTCAGCTCCCGCTGGCAGCTCGGTGCCAGCTCCTCGGGTGTGCCGAACTCCCGCACCGCCAGCCGGGCCGCCCGCTCGTAGGGCACGCCCTCGCGGGTGTGCGCCTCCACCGTGTCGGTGAGACCGTCCCGTATCTCCTGGATCATCCGGGACTTGGCCCGGCCGGGGCCGTGCAGCGCGTCGGACAGGGCGGCGACATGGGCCGCGACGGGGTCGGGCGCGCTCGGACCGTTCCCGCTGCTCGTGTCGGTCGTCCCGCTCATGACGCGGGCCGAGGCGCCGGGGCGGTGGCGGCCGGGTTCAGGACCGAGCCGATCGCCGCCGTGAACTCGCGCCATGCCGTCCGCTCGCTCTCCAGGCTGCCGCGTCCGGCGTCGGTCAGCCGGTAGCAGCGCCGGCGCCGCTCGCCGACGGACTCCCAGCTGCTGCCGAGCAGTCCCAGCCGTTCAAGTCTGTTCAGGGCCGGATAGATCGTGCCCGTACGGAGCTGGAGCGCGCCCTCGCTCCGCTGCTGGACCGCCGCGATGATCGCGTAGCCGTGCAGCGGGCCGGGTTCGAGCACGGCCAGCAACAGTCCGTCCAGGTGTCCACGCACCGCGTCTGCCTTCATGAGTAGACAGCCTACTCATGGAACGCGTTGACGTGGTACCTATTGGCAGCCAACATATTCACGCTTCTGTCCGAAGGGGCCCCGCGGTGACCAAGCTGCTGCTGTCCATCCATGTCCTCGCCTCGATCCTGGTGGTCGGGCCGATCGCCGTGGCGGCGTCGTTGTTCCCCCGCTATGTGCGCCTGGCCGGGGAGGACGGCCGCTCCGCGGGCGCCGCGGCGCTGCTCCACCGGATCTGCGGCGGTTACGCGATCGTCGGGGTCGCCGTCCCGGTCTTCGGGCTCGCCACCGGCGCGCAGCTCGGTGTCCTCACCGACATCTGGCTGATCACCTCGATCGTGCTGACCTCGATCGCCGCCGCCATACTGGCGCTGGCCATCCTGCCCGGCCAGGAGAAGATGATCGAGACGTCGGGGGCCGGCGCCCCGGCCGGCGAAACGTCACGCGCCGCGGCCCGGCTGGCCGGTCTGACCGGGGTCTTCAACCTGCTCTGGGCGGTGGTCGTCGTCCTGATGATCGTGCGCCCGGGGTCGACGACGGGCGCCTGAGGCGCGTAGCGAATCACGCGGCGGTTTCAGAAGAGACCCGTCCGACGGCGAACTCCCGCACAGGGACCGTGCGGGACCGCGCGAACCGCCGGTGCGGGACGGCCGTCGATGTGCACCTCGATCGTGCCGAGTAAACCGAAGTCCACCCTCATCCCGACCGCCCGCTTGATCAGATTGATCAGAACCCTAGTTTGAATATCACGCGGTTGACGGTTGTTGATCAGTGTCGACCGGTGCCGGTGAGAGGGGGCGTGGGGCGATCGATAGCCTGCTGGGGGTGCGTACGGGGGAGACGGCTGGTCCGGACGCCCGGAATCTCCCCGGGACCGGTCCCCGAGCACCGATCGGCCGGACCGATCGACAGACCCTAGGTGAGAGGTCGTATGTTCACTACCCGTCCCACCCTCCAGGGCACCTTCGGCATGGTGTCCTCCACCCACTGGCTCGCCTCGCAGTCGGCGATGGCCGTGCTGGAGGACGGTGGAAACGCCTATGACGCCGCCGTCGCGGCCGGGTTCGTCCTGCATGTCGTGGAGCCGCACCTCAACGGTCCGGCCGGCGAGGTGCCGATCATCCTCGCCCCGGCCGGAGGCGAGGCCCAGGTGCTCTGCGGCCAGGGACCCGCGCCCGCCGGAGCCACGATCGAGCACTACCGCTCCCTCGGCCTCGAACTCGTCCCCGGCACCGGACCGCTCGCCGCCGCCGTGCCCGGCGCCTTCGACGCCTGGATGCTGCTGCTGCGCGACCACGGCACCAAATCCCTGGAGCAGGTGCTGCGTTACGCCATCGGCTACGCCGAGGACGGCCACGCCCCCGTTGAGCGGGTCGGCGAGACCGTGGAGAGCGTCCGCGAGCTGTTCGAGACCGAGTGGACCTCGTCCGCCGACGTCTACCTGCCCGGCGGACGGTCCCCGGCGCCCGGAGAGCTGTTCCGCAACCCCGCGCTGGCCACCACCTGGCGCCGGCTGACCGCCGAGGCCGAGGCGGCCGGCGGTGACGACCGCGTCGCCCAGATCGAGGCCGCGCGCGACATCTGGCGCCGGGGATTCATCGCCGAGGCGCTGATACGCGCGTCCGGCCGGCCCACCCTCGACACCAGCGGCTCCCGCCACACCGGGACCCTGACCGCCGCCGACCTGGCCGGGTGGTCCGCGACGTACGAGGCGCCCGCCACATACGACTGGAACGGCTGGACCCTGTGCAAGGCCGCCGGCTGGAGCCAGGGCCCTGCCTTCCTCCAGCAACTCGCGCTGCTTCCGCCCGCGCCCGAGCTTCCCGCGTACGGCTCCGAGGAGTACGTCCACCTCCTTACGGAGGGCTGCAAGCTGGCCATGGCCGACCGGGAGGCCTGGTACGGCGACGCCGCCGACGTACCGCTCGCCACCCTCCTCTCGGAGCCGTACAACATCGCGCGCCGCGCGCTTCTCGGTGACAAGGCCTCCTACGAACTGCGTCCCGGCAGCCCCGGCGGACGTGTGCCCGTCCTCAGCGCCCACGCGACCGCCGTCGCCGCCGGTGAGGCGGGCTTCGACGCGCTCGGCGTCCCCGCGGCGGGCGCGGGCGAGCCGACCGTCGCCCGGAACGGCTCGACCCGCGGCGACACCTGCCACCTCGACGTCGTGGACCGCTGGGGCAACATGATCGCCGCGACACCGAGCGGCGGCTGGCTCCAGTCCAACCCGGTCGTGCCCGAACTCGGCTTCCCGCTCGGCACCCGCCTCCAGATGACCTGGCTGGAGCCCGGACTGCCCAACTCGCTCACCCCGGGCCGCAGGCCCCGGACCACGCTCACACCGTCCCTCGCCCTGCGGGACGGCACGCCCGTCATGGCCTTCGGCACCCCCGGCGGTGACCAGCAGGACCAGTGGCAGCTCCACTTCTTCCTGGCCGTCGCGCTGCGCCCGGCGGTACGGGGCGGGCTCGACCTCCAGGGCGCGATCGACGCGCCCAACTGGCACAACGACAGCTTCCCCAGCTCCTTCTATCCGCGCGGGATGCGGCCGGGCAGCCTCACCGTGGAGCCGTCGATGGACGCGGCCGTAGTGGAAGGACTGCGCCGCAGGGGCCACGACGTCGCCGTCGGCGAACCCTGGTCGGAAGGGCGGCTCTGCGCGGTCGCGCGGGACCCGCGGACGGGCGTCCTGTCGGCCGCGGCCAATCCGCGAGGCATGCAGGGATACGCGGTGGGCCGCTAGGTCGTCTTCGAAGGAGCGCCGTCCGCCCGCGGGCCAGGCGGGACTTTGAAGGCACGACCTAGGGTCTGTCTTCGACGACACGGCCTGGGGGCGCCTTTGCGGTCAGGCGGGTCGGCGTGTGGACGCCGGCCCGCCACCGAGTCGTCATCTCCGCTCCCACCTGCCGTGTCGTACCCCTGTGGTTCTCTTGAGGAATGATCGATGACTTCCTGAACGGTGACCTTTCCGCGGTCGAGGCGGCGATGCGTGACGCGGCCGCCGCCGAGATCATGCCGCGCTTCCGGCAGCTCGCCGCACACGAGATCGTCGAGAAGTCCGGCCCCCACGACCTGGTGACCAGCGCCGACCGGGGTGCCGAGGAGCATCTGACGGCGGCCCTGACGGCGCTGCTGCCCGGCTCGGTGGTGGTGGGCGAGGAGGCGGTCCACGCCGACCCCGCCGTGTACGGGGCGCTGCGCGGGGAGGCGCCCGTGTGGATCGTCGACCCCGTCGACGGGACCCGTCAGTTCGTCCGGGGCGAGCCTGGTTTCTGCACGCTCGTCGCGCTCGCCCAGGGCGGCGAGGTGCTGGCCTCCTGGACGTACGCGCCCGCGAGGGACGAGATGGCCACGGCCGTACGAGGGCGGGGCGCCTGGCTGGACGGCACCCGGCTGCGGTGCGGTGCGCCCGAGCCCGGCGCGGTTCTGGACGTCGCGATCTCCCACCCGGACTACACCTCGCCCGAGGAGAAGCGCGCGCTTCTGGGGGTCCGCGACGCCGACGACATCGCCGCCCGCCCTTGCGGCTCGGCGGGGCTGGAGTATCTGGCCGTCGCGCTCGGCCGGCTCGACGCCGTCGCCTTCAGCTGGGAGCTCGCCTGGGACCACGCGGCGGGCCTGCTGCTGGTGGCGGAGGCCGGGGGCGCGCAGATGACGCTCACGGGTGAGCCGTTCCGTGTCACGGGCGGCAACGCGCTGCCCTTCACGGCCGCGCGGGACGAGGCGACCGCGCGGCGCATACGGGAGCGCCTGCTGGCGGGCGCGTGGACGGAGGAGGAGGCGGGCGCGGGAGCGGGACCGGCCTCGGGAGCCTGAGGGCGACCGGGCGACCTGCCCCGCGGCCGTATCCGTCGCCCCGCCGACAGAGTGTCAGAGGCCAGGAATATCCTGGTTCCTCTGGCCATCGGCTGACGAAGGAGTCCGAAGGTGCCGTCGATGCTCGATGCCGTCGTCGTGGGTGCGGGACCCAACGGCCTGACCGCCGCTATCGAGCTGGCACGACGTGGATTCTCCGTCGCCGTGTTCGAGGCCCGCGACACCGTGGGCGGGGGAGCGAGGACCGAGGAGCTCACCCTCCCCGGTTTCCGCCACGACCCCTGTTCCGCCGTACACCCGCTGGGCGTGGGTTCGCCCGCCTTCAACGACATGCCCCTCGGCCGGTTCGGTCTGGAGTGGCTGCACCCCGAGCTGCCGATGGCCCACCCCTGGGACGACGGCACGGCCGCCGTGCTGTCCCGCTCCGTCGCCGAGACCGCGGCCTCCTTCGGCCCGCGGGACGCGGGGGCGTACCGTCGGCTGCTCGCCCCGTTCCTCGGCAAGTGGGACTCGTTCGCACGGGACTTCATGGCGCTGCCCCCCAGGGGCCTGCCGCACGACACCCTCACGCTCGCCCGCTTCGGGCTCGCCGGGCTCCCCAGCTCGAATCTGCTGATGAGGCGGTTCCGGGACGAGAAGGCCAAGGGGCTGTTCGCCGGTCTCGTCGCCCATGTCATCGCCCCGTTGAGCGGGATCGCGACCGGCGGCGTGGGCCTGATGTTCGCGCTCGCCGCGCACGAGAACGGATGGCCGCTGCCGCGTGGCGGCTCCCAGTCCATCTCGGACGCGCTCGCCGCGTATCTGCGCGACCTCGGCGGCACGATCCACACCGGCTTCGAGGTCAAGAGGCTCGACGATCTGCCGCCGGCCAGGGCGTACGTCTTCGACACCTCCCCGACCGCGCTCGCCCGTATCGCGGGGCTCGGCCGGGTGTACGACTCCTACCGGTACGGCCCCGGTGTCTTCAAGATCGATTACGCGCTGGACGGCCCCGTGCCCTGGACGGCGGAGGCCGCGCGCCGGGCCGGCACCGTCCAAGTGGGGCCCACGAAGGGCGAGATCAGCACCGCGCTGGACCTGGCGTACGGCGGCAGCGCCCCCGCCACGCCGTTCCTGATCACCGCGCAGCCCAGCCTCGTCGACCCGTCCCGTGCCCCCGAGGGCAAGCATGTCTTCTGGGCGTACGGCCATGTCCCGCACGCCTGGGAGGGCGATCTGACCGAGGCGATCGAGCGGCAGATCGAGCGCTTCGCGCCCGGCTTCCGGGACCGCGTCCTGGCCCGCGCGACCGCGGGCCCGCCGGAGCTCGCGGTCCGCAACGCCAATTACGTGGGCGGGGACATCGCCAGCGGCTCCGTCGCCGGGCTGCGGCTGCTGCTGCGGCCCAAGCTCTCGCTGTCGCCGTACAGCACCCCGCACCCCGCGGTCTTCATCTGCTCGTCGTCGACCCCGCCGGGCCCGGGCGTGCACGGCATGTCGGGGCAGAACGCGGCGAAGGCGGTCTGGCGCAAGCTCCGCGCGACAGCCTGACCGCGCGCGTCCCGGACGACCCGCCGCCGGCCGGGTCGGTCCTCCCCATCAGCCCGTGGCGTGCCCCCATCACCCCGGGACGTTCCTCGGAGGCGGGACCCACCGATATTCCTGAGACGCTGTTGGCGTCCGGTGTTTACGGTCGGCACGCCCCGTACGGAGAGGGCGAGAGCCCCCCACCCATCGAGGTCGAGGCGGGCGTCGACGCCGCGCCGCGCAGCGAGCGCGCCACGCGTAGGTGATCCCGAAGTACGGCCCGGCCCCACCGACCGTCGCCGGCTGTTCGCGACGTGCGACGCCACCACGGCCGAAGAAGGGGATGGACCTCCATGACCACCATCACCGCCACCGACGGCACCGAGATCTTCTACAAGGACTGGGGCACGGGCCGCCCCGTCGTCTTCAGCCACGGCTGGCCGCTGAACGCAGACGCCTGGGACGGCCAGCTCCGTCTCGTCGCGGAGAACGGCTTCCGCGGCATCGCGCACGACCGGAGGGGACACGGCCGCTCCGGCCAGCCGTGGCAGGGCAACGACATGGACACCTACGCCGACGACCTCGCCCAGCTCCTGGAGACGCTGGACGTCCGCGACGCCGTCTTCGTCGGGCACTCCACGGGCGGCGGCGAGGTCGCCCGCTACATCGGCCGGCACGGGACGTCCCGGGTCTCCAAGGCGCTGCTGCTCAGCGCGATACCCCCGCTGATGCTGCGGACCGACGACAACCCCGACGGCACGCCCCTCGATGTCTTCGACGGTCTCCGCGCGGGCCTGGCCGCCAACCGCTCGCAGTTCTACGAGGACCTCACGGACCAGTTCTACGGCTTCAACCGCCCCGGCGCCGCCATCTCGCAGGGTACCCGCGACGCGTTCTGGCTCTGGAGCACGCAGGTCGGCATGAAGGCGGCGTACGACTGTGTGAAGGTCTTCTCCGAGACGGACTTCACGGAGGACCTCGTGCCCATCGTGGCGGCCAGCCCCAAGTCGGCCGAGCTGATCAAGGACGCCACGCTGAAGGTCTATCCGGGCCAGCCGCACGGTCTGTACGGCGACCACGAGCAGGAGTTCAACTCCGACCTCATGGCTTTCATCAGCTGAGGCGGGCGGGCGTTCGCCGGTCGGCCTCCTGGGCGCGCGGACGAACGCGGACGAACGCGGAAGAGCGCGGGCAGCACGAGGTCGATGTCGGATTCTCGCCAGCGTCCGGCGCCCCGGGTGCCGGATGCTTGACGCATGCACACCGACACCGAGCGCTGCCTGCGTGCCGTCCGGTCCAAGGACGCGCGATTCGACGGATGGTTCTTCACCGCCGTCCTGACCACGGGTATCTACTGCCGCCCCAGCTGCCCGGTCGTGCCCCCGAAGGCCGAGAACATGGTCTTCCACCCGAGTGCGGCCGCCTGTCAGCAGGCCGGCTTCCGCGCCTGCAAGCGGTGCCGGCCGGACACCAGCCCCGGCTCGCCCGAGTGGAACGCCCGCGCCGACTCGGTCGCCCGCGCCATGCGCCTGATCCAGGACGGGATCGTGGACCGCGAGGGAGTCACGGGACTCGCCGGGCGGCTCGGCTACTCGGAACGCCAGATCGAACGGCAGCTCCTCGCCGAACTCGGCGCGGGGCCGCTCGCGCTGGCGCGCGCCCAGCGGGCCCAGACGGCGCGGCTGCTCATCGAGACGACCGCGCTGCCGATGGCGCAGGTCGCCTTCGCCGCCGGGTTCTCGTCCATCCGCACCTTCAACGACACCGTCCGTGAGGTGTTCGCGCTCTCGCCGACCGGCCTGCGGACACGAGGGGCCAGGCGTTCGGACACCGCCCCCGAGGCCGGGACACCCGGGGTGATCTCCCTGCGGCTCCCCTTCCGCACACCGCTCAATCCCGACAACCTCTTCGGACATCTCGCGGCCACCGCCGTCCCCGGGGTCGAGGAGTGGCGGGACGGCGCGTACCGGCGCACGCTCTGTCTTCCGTACGGGCACGGCATCGTCGCCCTGACACCGAGGCCCGACCACATCCGCTGCCGGCTCGCGCTGACGGACCCGCGCGATCTCACCGTCGCCATCAGCCGCTGCCGCCGCATGCTGGACCTGGACGCCGACCCGGTCGCCGTCGACGAGCAGTTGCGTACCGACCCGCTGCTCGCGCCGCTGGTCGACAAGGCGCCCGGCCGCCGGGTGCCCGGCACCGTCGACGCCGCCGAGTTCGCCGTTCGCGCGGTACTCGGCCAGCAGGTGTCGACCGCCGCGGCCCGCACACACGCCGCGCGTCTCGTGAACGCCCACGGCACCCCCGTGGACGATCCCGAGGGCGGCCTCACCCATCTCTTCCCCACGCCCGGGGAGCTCGCCGAACTGGACCCCGAGGCCCTCGCGCTGCCGCGCAGCCGCCGCACCACGCTCATGACGCTGGTCGAGGCGCTGGCCGACGGCACGCTGCCGCTCGGCGCGGACAGCGACCGGGACGAGGCCAGGGCCCGCCTGCACGCGCTGCCCGGCTTCGGCCCGTGGACCGTCGAGGCGATCGCGATGCGCGCGCTCGGCGACCCCGACGCCTTTCTGCCGACGGATCTCGGTATGCGCCGTGCCGCGCGGGCACTCGGGCTGCCGTCGACACCCGCCGCGCTGACCGCGCGCGCCGCCGCCTGGCGGCCCTGGCGCGCGTACGCGGTCCAGTACCTCTGGGCCACCGAGGACCACGCCATCAACGTCCTTCCCGCATAAAGGAGTTCACCGCATGACCAGCGGCATGACCAGCAGATCGCACACCGTGGTCGACAGCCCGTACGGGCCGCTGACGCTCGTGGCCACCGACGGGGTGCTGAGCGGTCTCTACATGGCCGGGCAACGCCATCGCCCGCCCCAGGAGAGCTTCGGCGAGGCCGACGCCCGGCCGTTCGACGGTGTGATCGACCAGCTCGACGAGTACTTCGCGGGCGGGCGCACCGAGTTCGACGTGCCGCTGCGGCTGCACGGCACACCGTTCCAGCGCGGTGTCTGGGAGCAACTGCTGGCCATCCCGTACGGCGAGACGCGCAGTTACGGTCAACTGGCGGGCGCGCTGGGCAAGTCGGGGGCGTCGCGCGCGGTCGGACTGGCCAACGGCAGGAACCCGGTGGGCATCATCGTGCCGTGCCACCGGGTGATCGGATCGACGGGCGGCCTCACCGGATACGGCGGCGGGCTGGACCGCAAGCAGCGCCTGCTGGTCTTCGAGGGCGCGGCGAGCACGTTGGGCGCGGCGCCCGCCGGCACGATCACGAGGGCGGGCGTGGCGGGGACGCTCTTCTGACGACCCCGCGCCCGCCCGACCCGCCCCGGGCCGTCAGCTCGCGTGGAACCGCTTCAGCAGCGCGGGCAGCGCCGTACCGATCGGCTCGCGGATGACCTCGTCGGCCTGCCCGTCGTACGGCGTCGGCTCGGCGTTCACGATCAGGAGCCGCGCGCCGTGCTCGGCCGCGATCCCCGCGAGCGAGGCGGCGGGCTGCACCTGGAGCGTGGTGCCGACGGCGATGAAGACGTCACACGCCTTGGTGATCGACATGGCCTGCCCGAGCACCTCCGGATCCAGCCGTTCGCCGAACATCACCGTCGCCGACTTCAGGACGGCACCGCACACGGTGCACGGCGGATCCTCCTCGCCCGCCTCGACCCGGGCCAGCGCCTCCTCCATCGTGGAGCGGGCGTGACACCCGGTGCACACCACCGCCCGCGCCGTGCCGTGCAGTTCGAGCACCTTACGGGCGGGCGTGCCGGCGAGCTGGTGGAGCCCGTCGACGTTCTGGGTGATCACCCGGACCGCCCCGTCGACCGCCTGGTCGAGCTCGGCGACGGCTCGGTGGGCGACATTCGGCCGGGCGCGGAAGGCCGGGCTGTCCCGGCGCATCCGCCACGAACGGCGGCGGATGTCCGGGTCGTTCATGTACGTGTCGTACGTGACGAGCTTCTCGGCCCCGGGATCGCGCCGCCACACGCCGCCCGGACCGCGGTAGTCGGGAATGCCGGAGTCGGTGGAGATCCCGGCGCCGCTGAAAATCGCGACGAGAGTCATGCCGCGAGGGTACGCAGCGGAGCCGGGACGGGGCGACAAGATATGCGTCAGGGCTGGTGGATGTGGCCCACGTGCCCGATGTGACCGGGATGGGGCGCGTGGCCGGGGTAGTCGGAGTCTTCGGTCGTGCCGTCGGTGACGGCCGTGGGGACCGGGGCGAAGGGGGTCGGCACCTCGCCCGTCCAGCGGTTCATCACCGCCTTGCCCGTCTGCTTGGTGACACCGTCCTCCACGACCGTGCCGGCCTCCGCGAGGTAGTACCGGCCGTCGTCGAGCGAGACCAGACCGTACTGGCCGGTGGACTCCCAGCCGTACGTACCGGACGCGGGGTGGTGCAGCCCCCGTGCGAGCAGCGGCAGCAGCCGCCCGCGTTCGGGCTCCGGCTGGCCGGCGACGGGCCCGGAGACCGGGCGCCTGGAACCGTCCAGGACGAAGAGCGAGTAGTTCGGGAACTGGGTCTTGGTCCCCTTGTACGCGGCCAGCAGCCAGTTGCCGGTGTACGCGTCGTAGTCGAGGTTCTGCACGCCGTAGGTGGTGTTGCCGGTGTAGCTGAAGTACTTGCCGTCGGGCGAGCCGGGGCCGCTGGTGTGCGGGTCGGCCTCGGTGAGCGGGCGCTCGTACTTCTTCCAGCGCCGGATGTCGTACTGGAGCAGGACCTGGTTGTCGTTGTCCTGCCGGGTGGTGTTGGCGTAGACGCCGTACGCGACGGTGAGCAGCGCCCGCGACGGGCGGTGTGCGGCGCCGCGGCGCTTGTCGTCGAAGGCCGGGCCGAAGGCGACGCCGTCGATGCCGCTGCATCCGTAGCGGTGGTCGGCCGTCTTCGCGGTGTCGCCGTCGAAGACGCCGTTGCCGTCCATGTCGGCCGTGTAGTCCTCCACGACCTCCTTCAGATGGACGGTGGTCACGACACCGGTCGTCTCGGCGTCCATGTCCATCGCGGTGATGCGGTCACCGTCGAAGATCGCGATGTAGAAGGCCTTGGCCGCCTTGTACTCCAGGGAGCCGTAGACCCTGCCGTCCTCGGTGTTGAAGTCCAGGTCTCCGAGGTGCCCGGTGAAGCCGGTGACCGAGCCGACCGGCTTGCCGGTGAGGTCGGTCTTGACGAGGAGGTTGGTGAACGAGAAGTACATGAAGCCCTTGCGGCGGTCGACGGCCATGCCCTGGACATGGCCCGACTTCCAGGCGCCGCCGTCCACGGTGGTCGGGAGCGCGGGGAGCCGGCCGGGGCCCGAGGGCTTGGTGGACACCGGTTCGGAGCCGGCGCCGGCCCTCACCGTGTCCGCCGCGGCGGTTCCCGCGCCCGCCGCCACAACCGCCGTCGTGAGCAGTGTGGTCAGCAAGCCGCGAATCTGACGTCGCATGTTCCCTCCGGTGTCCTGGGCCTGGGATTCTGGATCATGCAGGGCGCTCGTGCACGGCGGGCCAACGCGGGGTGAAGGGGTGTCAGCCGGAAGCGGACCACCGGGCGGCGCGTACATGACATATGAGAACAGCTCCCGCCGCACCCGTCACCACCGCGCGCACACGGATCATCCGACCCGGCGGCCGTTCTCCAACTCCGCGGCGCCCGAGCCGGTTTCGAGCACATCGAGCCCCGCGAGAACGCGGCCGGCGAGAGATCCGATCATCAGATCTGGAATCTGGGCGCGGCTCACCAGCCGCCAGGAGAGCAACTCCTCGTGCTGAAGCCGGATCGCGCCGAGCCGTTCCTCGTCCAGGACCCCGCCGTCGTACAGATACGCGACGATGGCCGGCCGGTCCGGCGCCTGCGACCAGTCCACCGCGAGCAACGGCCCCAACTCGACGTCCAGCCCGATCTCTTCGAACGTCTCGCGCCGCGCGGCCTGACGCGGCGTCTCACCCCCGTCGGACTCGACGGTCCCGCCGGGCAGCGCCCAGCCCGGCCGGTAGTTGGGCTCGACGATCAGTACCCGCCCCTCCTCGTCCCGGAAGAGCGCGGCGGCCCCGCAGAGGACGCGGGGGAGTCCGGCGATATAGGTGAGGTAGTCGGCGTCGCGAGAGGTCGTCACGCGGAAAGCGTAGATCAGAGGCACCTGGGGGCGCCGAAACCGGCCCATGTCGTTCCTCCGATTATGGGAGCTTTGCCTGTTCTTCTTGTGGTGCGGACGCGGGGGCGCTTCCCGTGGGCAGGAAGCCACCCGGCCGGATAGGGTCGGTGCGGCGCGACTGCCTGTTCGAAAGCAAGGGATGACAAGGTGACGGACGGAGCAGTAACCGAGGCCGCGCACGTGCTCGTCGCGGCGGACAAGTTCAAGGGGTCGCTCACGGCCGTACAGGTCGCCGAGCGGGTGACGGCCGGGCTGCGCCAGGTCGTCCCCGGCCTCGACGTCGTGGCGCTGCCCGTCGCCGACGGCGGTGACGGCACCGTCGCAGCGGCGGTGGCGGCCGGGTTCGAACGCCGGGAGGTACGGGTCACCGGACCGCTCGGTGACGAGCTGACCGCGGCGTACGCGCTCCGCGACGGCACGGCCGTCGTGGAGATGGCGGAGGCGTCGGGCCTCCAGCACCTGCCCGCCGGGGTCTTCGCGCCCCTCACCGCCGGGACGTACGGCTCCGGCGAACTGCTGCGCGCCGCGCTCGACGCGGGCGCGCGCACCGTCGTCTTCGGTGTCGGCGGCAGCGCCACGACGGACGGCGGCGCGGGGATGCTGGCCGCGCTCGGCGGGCGCTTCCTCGACGCGGACGGGCAGCCGGTGGGCCCCGGCGGCGGCGGACTGCGGGAGCTCGCCACGGTGGACCTGTCCGGGCTCGACCCCCGTATCGCGGAGACGGACATCGTCCTCGCCAGCGATGTCGACAACCCGCTGACCGGTCCGAAGGGAGCCCCCGCGGTCTACGGGCCGCAGAAGGGCGCGTCCCCCGAGGACGTCGCCACGCTCGACGCGGCTCTCGCGCACTACGCGCGCCTCCTGGGGACGACCCTCGGCGCCAGGGCCGCCGAGTCCGCGCTCTCACCCGGCGCGGGGGCCGCGGGCGGTATCGGGTACGGCGCCCTCGTCGGCCTCGGCGCGAGTTTCCGGCCCGGCATCGAGGTCATGCTCGACGTGCTCGGCTTCGGTCCCGCGCTCTCCCGCGCCACGCTCGTCATCACCGGCGAGGGATCGCTGGACGAGCAGACGCTGCACGGGAAGGCCCCGGCGGGCGTCGCGGCGGCGGCCCGCGCGAAGAACATCGAGGTGATCGCGGTCTGCGGCCGCCTGGCCCTGCGTCCGGAGGCCCTGGGCCGCGCCGGTATCCGCCGCGCGTACGCCCTGACGGAGCTGGAACCGGACCCGGCACGCTGCATGGCGGAGGCGGGCCCGCTGCTGGAACGCGTGGCATCGAACATCGCGCGCGATTTCCTGACCTGACGCAAGACGGACGAGAACGCCGCCGGGGCCGGCTCCGGGGCGACCGCCCCGCGGCCTCCTGTCGCCGACGGGGCGCCGGGGCCGGGGCGTACCGCGCGAGATCGCGCGGCGACTGGTTCGCCCGGGCCCGGCTCGCGGCGGTTCGAGTCCGGGGTCCGCGGGTCGCGTGACTCGCGGGGGCCCTTGTCCCCGGCGCCCCGGCGCCGGCACGGGACTGCTCCTCCCTGGCCCTCCGTAGCCGTCCAGGCGCGGGAGCCCCCTCCGCTGCGCCGGTCGGCTGAGTACGCCGCCCCCCCCATGAGCCGATCCCGCCTCGCCACGCGCCGAACCGGCCCCCGCGGGCCGATCCGCGCGGCCCCGGCCGCCGGCCGTCTGCCGAGACCCTTTCGCGCCCGGTCCGCGCGCGGGAATACATGACTGGTCATGTTGTTGTCGGTGAGGACACCGCAGAAAGGCGGACATCATGCAGTTCGGAATCTTCACCGTCGGCGACATCGCCCCCGACCCCGTCACCGGGCACACACAGAGCGAGGCCGAGCGGATCAGCAACCTCGTGCGCATCGCGCGGAAGGCCGACGAGGTCGGGCTGGACGTGTTCGCGCTCGGGGAGCACCACAACCCGCCCTTCATCCCCTCCTCGCCCACCACCCTCCTCGCGCACATCGCGGCGCTGACGGAGCGGATCATCCTCAGCACCTCGGTCACGCTCATGACGACGAACGACCCGGTGAAGATCGCCGAGGACTACGCCATGCTCCAGCACGTCGCGAAGGGCCGGCTGGACCTGATGACGGGGCGCGGCAACACGGTCCCCGTCTACCCGTGGTTCGGCAAGGACATCCGCCAGGGCGTGGCCCTGGCCCTGGAGAACTACAACCTCGTGCACCGGCTCTGGCGGGAGGACGTCGTCGACTGGGAGGGCCGGTTCCGCACCCCGCTCCAGGGCTTCACCTCGACCCCCCGCCCGCTGGACGACGTGCCGCCGTTCGTGTGGCACGGCTCCATCCGCACCCCCGAGATCGCCGAGCAGGCCGCGTACTACGGCAACGGGTACTTCGCGAACCATGTCCTCGCGCCGAACTTCCACTTCAAACCGCTCGTGGAGCTCTACCGCGAACGGTTCGAGCACTACGAGCACGGCACGAAGGAGCAGGCCATCGTCGGTCTCGGCGGACAGGGCTTCATCGCCAGGCGCTCGCAGGACGCCGTGAACACCTTCCGCCCGTACTTCGAGAACTATCCGCTGTTCCGGGGCACGAGGCTGGAGGACTACATGCACGGCACCCCACTGAGCGTCGGCAGCCCGCAGGAGGTCATCGAGAAGACCCTCACCTTCCAGGAGGGCTTCGGGGACTACCAGCGCCAGCTCTGGTCCCTGGACAGCATGGGGCTCCCCGTCGAGATGGCCCTCGAACAGGTCGAGCTGCTCGGCACCGAGGTCGTTCCCGTGCTGCGCAAAGAGATGGCCGCCCGCCGCAAGCCCGGCGCGCCGGAGGCCCCCACGCACCAGAGCCTTGTCCGGGCGAAGTACGGCGACGCCGAGCCGCGCGCCCCGCGCCCGAACCCCAACCGCGGCGACAACCTCTCCGGGACGTCCCCGTACCAGGACAGCGACCCCGAGGTCCAGGCTCTCTTCCCGCAGGTGATCTGAGCGTGGACGGCGACGTACGACTGGCGAACGAGGCCTGGGAGACCCTGTTCCGGGCCCAGGCCACCATCGCCCGCGAGTTCACCGAGGCGGACACCTGGGGCGGCATGCCGCCCCGGGACTACAGCGTGCTCTACGCCCTGTCCACCGCGCCGGAGGGGCTGCGGATCACGGAGCTGGGTGAGGACGTGCTCCTCACCCAGCCCGGAATGTCGCGCATGATCGTCCGGCTGGAGTCCCGCGGCCTGGTCGAGCGCCGGGACGATCCGGACGACGCGCGCGCCTGCCGCATCCGCCTCACCCCGGCGGGTGTCGAGACCCAGCGGCGCCTCGGTACCGCCCACGCACGGCACATCGCCCGCGCGATGAGCCGGGCGCTCGACCGCGAGCAGCTCAAGACCCTCCAGGACCTCTGCCGGGCGCTGCTCGACGCCGCCCCCGCACCTCAGCGACCCACCACCGCACGGCGCACCGAACGGAGCAACCCATGACCACCCCGCCGCCCGCCACGACACAGGACGCTCAGCACGACGGCGCCGGTGAGCCGGTGCGCATCGTGATCGTGAGCGCCGGGGTCAGCGAACCGTCCTCGACCCGGCTGCTCGCCGACCGGACCGCCCAGAAGACCCTCGACCTGCTCCGTGAGTCCGGTGTGCCCGCGACCGCGAGCGTCATCGAGCTGGCGCCGCTCGCCACCCACATCGCACGGGCGATAGTCTCCGGATTCCCCGACGCCGAACTGCGTGCGGCCATCGACCGGCTGGCGTCCGCCGACGCCGTGATCGCGAGCACACCGGTCTACAAGGCCGGGATCAGCGGTCTGTTCAAGTCCTTCGCCGACATCCTCGACAACGATCTGCTCATCGCCAAGCCGGTCGTCCTCGCGGCGACCGCCGGCACCGCCCGGCACGCGATGGTCGTCGACGACCAACTGCGGCCTCTCTTCGCCTTCCTGCGCACGATGCCCGTGCCGACCTCCCTGTTCGCCGCGTCCGAGGACTGGGGATCGCCCGCGCTGGGGGAGCGGATCGGGCGCGCGGCCACCGAACTGGTCGTGCTGCTGCGCAGCGGAGCGAGCAGGGAGATGGCCGACAGCGCCTGGAGCGGATACCAGCACCAGTTCGCCGGCAACGCCACCCGCGCCGAACGCGAGAGCGCCGACGTCGACTTCACCACCGACCTCATGCGCCTGGCCGCCGGGGGCGCCGTCACCCCGGCGTCAGCCGGAACGCGTCAAGGGCCAGCGTCATCTCGATCAGGTCCCGGGGGCGCGACAGCGAACGCGACGTGAGCTGCTCCAGGCGGCGCAGGCGGTTGAAGACCGTGTTGCGGTGACAGTACAGACGCGTCGCGGCGCGCCCGGCGGAGCCGCCGTACTCCAGCCACGCGTCCAGCGTCTCAAGCAGGACCGCGCGGTCCGCCGGGTCCAGTTCCAGCAGCGGTCCGAACACGTCCGCGATCAGCCGGGCCGCGAGCTCCGGCTGGCTGACCACCAGGGCCGTCGGGAGGCGTTCGTCCAGGCGGACGATGCTCTGCGCGTCCGGCGGCAGGGTACGCAGCGCGGTCTCGGCCAGCCGGCGCGCCTGGCCCAGCTCGGACAGGCTGTCCACCACCGGGCTGATGCCGCCGGGGCCCTGGCAGGGCCGTAACAGCACCGCCGCCAGCTCCGCGAGACCCGCGTCGCCCTCCAGCGCGACGACCGCGATCTCGCAGTCCGTACGCATCCGCCAGAAGAAGCGCATCCCGTCCTCGGCCGCCACCCGCTGGAACGGCTCGCGCCCGTCCCGGCGCTCCACCCGGACGACCACCACCACGTAACGCCCCTGCTCGGGCAGGTCGAGACCGGCGGCCGCACGCGCCGCGAGCCCCGGTGTCGACCGCCCCTCCAGCAGCGCGTCCAGCAGCGCCTGCACCCGTTCGTCGCTCCGCCGCCGCATCGACTGCTCCGTGCTGCGGTACGCCTCCGCGACGGTCGTCGCCTGCCGGTCCACACCCGCCCACATGTGGGACGCGGTGTGCACGAGCGTCGACACGTCCTCGGGGTCCTTCTCGCCGACGATGCGCAGCAGTTCGTCCCAGACCAGATACCCGGCGTGCCGGTACGCGTGCAGTACCAGATCCAGCGCGAGCCCCTGCTCCGCCCGCCGCCGGCCGAGCTCCTCCGCGTACGCCAGGTCGCGGCGCGGCGCCGACCGGGGGGCCGCGATGGCCTCGATCCCGTACCGCATCGCCTCGTTGATCTGCCGCCAGTGCTCGTCGCGCGGCACGGCCGCGTCGAACTGCTCGGAATGGTCGTTCAGTTCGTCCATCAGCTGGTCGGTCAGCGCCGGCACGCGTTCCAGAAGGGTCCGGGACGCGGCCACCAGGACCGACCACTCACGATCAGTGCGCGCTCTGCGGCCACCCATGGCTGGTGAGGATGCCACCGCGAGGCGCGCTGCGACAGCCCTTGTGCGCGTGCACAATCCGGCCACCGCGGCGCTGGTCATCGGCAGCGATTCGGCTCCGCGCCGTGGACGGTGCCCCGGCCCGGTGCTGAGGTGTCCCTCCACGGCATGTCAGGACAACCCGGAAACCCAGAGACACGGAACGTACCCAGCAGCCCAGAAGCAGAGGAGAACGCATGGCCGCGCTCGAAGTGCGTGCCCTGTCCGTCGGTTACGGCCCCGTACGAGCCCTGCACGAGGTGTCGCTCGACGTACCGCCCGGCGGGATCACGGCGGTGCTCGGCGGCAACGGCGCCGGCAAGTCCACGCTGCTGAGAGCCATTTCGCGCACGCTCGGCTTCCACCGGGGCACGGCCGGCGGCGGCACCGTCCACTTCGACGGCCGACCGCTCGACGGGCTCGGCGCGGCCGGGGTGGTGGCGGCCGGAGTCGTCCAAGTACCGGAAGGACGGCAGGTGTTCGCACGGATGACCGTGGCCGACAATCTGCGGGCCGGGGCGCTCGGCGCGCGCGGCGGTCGCAAGCGGTACGCGGCCTCCCTCGCCGAGGTGCACGAGCTGTTCCCCGTACTCGCCGACCGGGCGGGTCAGCGCGCCGGACTGCTCTCCGGCGGCGAGCAGCAGATGCTCGCACTCGCCCGGGGCCTGATGGCACGCCCCCGGCTGCTCCTCCTGGACGAACCGTCGCTCGGGCTCGCCCCCCTCGTGGCCGCCCGGATCGGCGAGACGATCCGGCGCATCAACGACACCGGCACGTCCGTCCTGTTGGTCGAGCAGAACGCGTCCATGGCCCTGCGGCTGGCGTCCCGCGCGTACGTCCTGGAGGTCGGCGAGGTCACGCTCGAAGGGGACGCCGCCGAACTGGCCGCCTCCGACGAGGTACGCCGGCGCTATCTGGGGGTCGTGGACGAGACGGCCGCCGAGGACGCCGACCGGGCCCAGGAGTCCGCGCCGGTGCTGCGGAGGTGGACCGCGTGACCGACTCCGAGAAGACGCCGGGCGGCGCCTCGGGCGGCGCGGCGGCCGGACATCCCGAACGGACGGTCGGCCACACCGGCGAGGAATCCCACCCGCCCCCACCCCTCACCGTCACCGACGTCACCGTCCGCTTCGCCGGGCTCACCGCCCTCGACTCCGTCTCCTTCACCGTCGAACCGGGCAGCGTCCACGCGGTCATCGGCCCCAACGGCGCGGGCAAGTCCACCTGCTTCAACGTCCTGTCCGGCGTGTACCGCGCCACCTCCGGCAGCGTCCGCCTCGGCCGTACCGAACTCACCGGCCTCGCCCCGCACCGCGTCGCCGCCCTCGGTATCGCCCGCACTTTCCAGAACCTCGCGCTCCCGCCGCACGCCACCGTCGCCGACAGCATGCTGCTCGGCCGCCACCGCCTCACCCGCGCCGGCTTCCTCGCCACCGGGCTCCGTCTGCCGTCCGCCGCCCGCGAGGCGCGCGAACACCGCGCCAGGGTCGGCGAGATAGCCGAGTTCGTGGGGCTGGCGGGCGATCTGGACCGGCCGGCGGGAGCCCTCCCGTACGGGAAGCAGAAGCTCGTCGAGCTGGGCCGCGCCCTGTGCATGGAGCCCACGGTGCTGCTCCTGGACGAACCCGTCGCCGGGATGACCGCCGACGAACGGCGCCGTACGGCGGCCGTCGTGGCCGGCGTACGCGAGGGCCTCGGCATCTCGATCGTGCTGGTCGAACACGACATGGGGGTGGTGATGCGGCTCGCCGACGCCGTGACCGTACTCGACTTCGGACGCCGGATCGCCGGCGGTACGCCCGCCCAGGTACAGAGCGATCCGGCAGTCGTCCGCGCCTACCTGGGCGAGAGCCCCCAGAGCGCCGAGACCGCCGCCAACGAGGAGGCCACGCCATGACCACCTTCGTCGAACTCCTCCTCGGCGGACTCTCGATGGGCTCCGTCTACGCCCTCATCGCCCTCGGCTTCGTCGTCATCTTCAAAGCCACCGAGGTCGTCAACTTCGCGCACGCCTCGCTCCTGCTGGCCGGTGGCTACGTCACCGCCGTACTCCACGACGACATCGGCTTCTGGCCCGCGCTCGGTGTCGGCATCGCGGGCGCCGCCGTCGTCGGATCGGCCGTCGAGTACACCGTCATGCGGCGCTACCGGGGCGCCGACCACAGCGTCCTCGCCATCGTCACCATCGGCGTCGACATCCTCCTCACCACCGAACTCACCCGACGCATCGGCACCGACGTCCTCGCGCTCGGCGACCCGTGGGGCGACAAGCTCCTCACCGTCGGGGACATCACCATCGCCCAGACGCGCGTCGCGGCCTTCGTCGCCGCGGCCCTCCTGATCACCGTGTTCCTGCTCGCCTTCCGCTACACCACCTGGGGCGTCTCGATGCGCGCGGCGGCCGAGAATCCGCAGACCGCCGCGCTGATGGGCGTACGCCTCGGCCGGGTCTCGCTCTCCGCGTGGGCCGTGGCCGGCTCGCTCGCCGCCGTGGCCGCGCTCTTCCTCACGGTCTTCCCGACCCCCGGCCTCGAACGCGCCACGTCCCTCGCCGCGCTCAAGGCGTTCCCCGCCGCGATACTCGGCGGCCTCGACTCCACGACCGGGGCGCTCGCCGGGGGACTGATCGTCGGGGTCACCGAGTCCTTCGCCACCGGCTACCAGAGCGATCTGACCTTCCTGGGGCGCGGTTTCGGCGACCTCGCGCCGTATCTCGTGATGGTCGCGGTGCTGCTCATCCGGCCCGCCGGGCTCTTCGGTACGAAGGAGCTCGCCCGTGTCTGACACGACCCACGCACCCGCCAAGGCCGCACCGCACCGCACCCCCCGCGCCTACCTCTGGCTCGCCGGCTCCCTCCTGCTCCTCGCCCTCCCCTTCTACCTCGACCGCTTCTGGCTCCAGGCCGGTCTCTTCGCCATGGCCGCCGCCATCGGCGCCATCGGACTCAACCTCCTCACCGGCGCCACCGGCCAGCTCTCCATGGGCCACTCCTTCTTCCTCGCCGTCGGCGCCTACGGCTACTGCGTCTTCGCGGGCGAGAGCGGCGAGGAGAACGGCAGGCAGCTCACCGGGCTCGGTCTGCCGACCTGGCTCGCGGTCGTGCTCGCCGTCCTCCTCGCGGGCGCGGCGGGCGGCCTCTTCAGCCCCATCGCCGGCCGGCTGCGCGGCGCCTATCTCGGTATCGCGACCCTCGCGCTGATCTTCATCGGACAGCACGTCCTCTTCAACGCCGGAGATCTGACCGGCGGGTTCAACGGCCGCGACGTCCCCGTGCTCTCGCTCTTCGGCTTCGACTTCGACGACACCGAGGTCGTGATCGCCGCCGTCCCGTTCGGGTCGTCGGAGAAGCTCTGGTACGCGGGCCTGTTCGCCCTCCTCGTCGGTGGGCTCTTCGCGCGCGGTGTGCTGCGCGGCAGGCCGGGCCGCGCGATGAACGCGATCCGCGACCACCGCATCGCCGCCGGTGTGATGGGCGTGCCGGTGGCCCGCTACCGCGCGGCCGTCTTCGTCCTGTCCTCGATGTACGCGGGGCTGGCCGGCGTACTGATCGCGCTGATCTTCCAGCGGACCGTGCCCGACTACTTCGGCATGATCCTGGCCCTCGAATATCTCGCCATGATCGTCATCGGCGGTCTCGGCACGGTCGCGGGAGCGGTCGTCGGCGCGGCCTTCGTCGCGCTGCTGCCGCAGCTCCTCACCCACTACAGCGACTCGCTCCCGCTGGTGGCCGACCCCGGTTCGGGCGGTGTCACCCCCGGCGAGGCGTCCCGCTATCTGTACGGAGCCGCGATCGTCGCGGTGGTGCTCTTCCTGCCCGGCGGACTCACCCGCCTGTCAGTTCCGATGGTTCGACGGTTCTCACGGGAGAAGTCATGAAGCGACGCGCACGGCACACGAACGCACCGAGGACCGGCGCGGCGCTGCTGGTCGTCCTGGCCCTCGCGCTGGCCGGGTGCAGCGGCAAGGCCACCGAGGGCGACGGCAAGGGCGAGGACGCCGGGGGAGTGAAGACCGGGCAGGGCGTGAGCGACAAGACCATCTCGCTCGGCGTGCTCACCGACATGACCGGCGTCTACGCCTCGCTCGGCAAGAGCGTCACCCAGGCCCAGCAGCTGTGGGCGGACCAGACGAACAAGGCGGGCGGCATCTGCGGCCGTACGATCGAGCTGACCGTACGCGACCACGGCTACGACCCGCAGAAGGCCGTCGCCGCCTACACCGAGCTGGAGCCGGACGTGCTCGGCTTCGTCCAGTTCATCGGCTCGCCGTTCGTCGCCGCCGTCGAGAAGCGCATCGACGGGCAGGACAAGGGCCTGGTCCTGCCGCAGGCCTGGTCGGCCAATCTGCTCGGCAGCCCGTACGTACGGGTCGTCGGCGCCACGTACGACATCGAGACGATCAACGCGATCGACTACCTCCTCGGCAACGAGCGCATCGCCAAGGGCGACAAGATCGGCCATGTCTACTTCGAGGGCGACTACGGCGAGAACGCCCTCGTCGGCTCCGAGTACGCCGCCGAGCAGGCGGGTCTCACGATCGTCGAGCAGAAGATCAAGCCGACCGACAACGACATGTCCGCGCAGGTCGCCGCGCTCAAGAAGGCGGGAGTCAAGGCGATCGTGATCAGCGCGGGACCGCGCCAGGCGGCCTCGCTGGTGGGTGTGGCGGCGGCTGGCGGGTTCAATGTGCCGGTCGTCGGCAACAACTCGGCGTTCGCGCCGCAACTGCTCGCCACGGCGGCGGGCCCGGCGCTGATGAAGGACTACTACATCGCCTCCTCCACGCTGCCCATCGGCTCGGACGAGGCGGCGCCGAAGAAGCTGGCCACCGAGTACGCGGCGGCCTACCCGGACGACGGTCTCGACAACGGCGTCGTCTCCGGCTACACGGCCGCCTCGCTCTACGGCGAGGTGCTGAAGAAGGCGTGCGAGTCGAAGGACCTGACCAGGGAAGGGGTCGACAAGGCGCTGCTGGGCCTCGACGCGTTCTCCACCGGCTTCGGGATCACCCACGACTTCTCGGACCCGGCGGCGCCCTCCACCCGGGAGTCCGTGATCATGAAGCCGGACTCGAAGGTGCCGGGCGGTCTGAAGGTCGTCCAGGAGGCGCGGGTGGCGGAGCCCGCCGAGGGGTTCACCTTCGGCGGCTGACCGGTCGCCCCGCATACGGAAGGCCCCGGACGCTTCGAGCGTCCGGGCCCTTCCGTATACCGATCGGAACGGACGGTGGCTACGGCAGCTGTGCCGCCCGTGCCTCACGCCGGTTGTCACGGAAGGTGTTCACGCGTCGCGCCGTGGCGAAGAGCGGGATCACCGCGCCGGTCACGACCTGGAGGGCGCAGCCCGTCTGGAGCAGCAGCTGCCCGCCCGGCGCGTCGAACGCCCAGGCCACCAGCAGCGCCATCGCGGACACGATCCAGCTGAGCATCGCGACCGCCAGGATGCCCCGCGGCTTCGGATACTCGACCCGGCTCACCATTAGCCATGCCACACCGACGATGGCGAGCAGCGTCGGTACGAAGGGCAGCTCCAGGAGCACGATCGAGACGACCGTGAGCGCGCCGAAGGGGCTCGGCATGCCCTGGAACATGCCGTCCTTCAGCGTCACGCAGGAGAATCTCGCGAGCCGCAGGACCACCGCCAGCAGCACGACGATCGCGGCCAGCGCCGAGACCCGCTGGTGCGCGTCGTCGGCGACCATGCCGTAGACGAGCACGAAGTACGCGGGCGCCAGACCGAAGCTGATCAGGTCGGAGAGGTTGTCCAGCTCCGCACCCATCGGCGAGCTGCGCAGCTTGCGGGCCACGAGTCCGTCGAAGAGGTCGAAGACCGCGGCGCAGAGCATGAGGATCACCGCGGTGGCCGCGGAGTGCCGCGCCATGCCGGTCTCTTCGCTGCCCGTGAGGTGCGGGATCAGGATGCCGGTGGTGGTGAAGTACACGGCCATGAAGCCGCAGGTGGCGTTGCCGAGGGTGAGGGTGTCGGCTATCGACAGCCGCATCGACAACGGCATTTCCTCCGCGTCGTCCTCCTCCTCGGCCTCGTCGACCCAGCCGGCCGGTGCGTCGGGATCAATCAAGGTCAATTCGAGTCACCCCTGCGGTCGTGGCCTGACCGACCTCGACGGCGACGTCGACACCTTCCGGAAGGTAGATGTCGACGCGTGAGCCGAAACGGATCAGACCGATGCGCTCGCCTTGCTCCAGCTTGGTCCCCTGCGGTACGTACGGGACGATCCGCCGGGCCACGGCGCCGGCGATCTGCACCATCTCGATGTCACCGAGTTCGGTGTCGAAGTGCCAGACAACGCGTTCGTTGTTCTCGCTCTCCTTGTTGAACGCCGGGACGAAACCGCCGGGGATGTGCTCCACGGACGTCACGGTGCCCGCGAGGGGAGCGCGGTTGACATGAACGTTCAGCGGGCTCATGAAGATCGCGACGCGGGTGCGCCCGTCCTTCCACGGCATGATGCTCTGCACCACGCCGTCGGCCGGTGAGATGACCCGGCCCTGCGTGATCTCTCGCTCGGGGTCGCGGAAGAACCACAGCATGCCTGCCGCGAGAGCGGTGGCGGGCACGGCGATGGCGGCGGCGCGCTTCGAGCCGCGGGCGCGGACCAGACTGAGTGCTGCGGTGGCGACGGTCGGCAGAAGCCACGGCGATGCTCCGCGCGCAAGGCGGACGCTGCCGCGTCGTGCAGAGGTTTGGCTGTGGGGCATGAATGACCTTCGTAGCGGATGATGCCGCACGGGCAACGGGGACGGCGGCTTTCCGTCGATGGTATCGGTTGCCAGGTGCAACTGGGCAATGCAGAACCCGAGTCGGCGGCCGGAAGACGATGACGGCGTGTGATGTTGTGGGCGGTCAAATGGGGCAATAGACCGCGATCAACCCTGGAATCGGTACTCCTCCAGCAGTCGGCGACCAATGATCATTTTCTGGATCTCGGCGGTACCTTCGCCGATGAGCAGCATCGGTGCCTCGCGGTAGAGACGCTCGATTTCGTACTCCTTGGAGAAGCCGTAACCGCCGTGGATCCGGAAGGCGTCCTCGACGACTTCCTTGCAGTATTCGGAGGCGAGGTACTTCGCCATCCCTGCCTCCAGGTCGTTACGTTCCCCGGAGTCCTTTTTGCGTGCCGCATTCACCATCATCGCATGAGCCGCTTCGACCTTGGTGGCCATTTCGGCCAGCTTGAACTGGATTGCCTGGTGTTCGGCGATCGCCTTGCCGAAAGTCTGGCGCTGCTGGGCGTACGCGACGCCGAGTTCGAAGGCGCGTTGTGCGACGCCACAGCCACGCGCTGCGACGTTGACGCGGCCGACCTCGACGCCGTCCATCATTTGGTAAAACCCTCGGCCGGTGGCGCCGCCGAGGACCCGATTGGCCGGAATGCGCAGCCCATCCATGATCAACTCGGTGGTGTCGACGCCCTTGTAGCCCATTTTGTCGATCTTGCCGGGGATGGTCAGACCGGGCCGTACCTCACCGAAGCCCGGCTCCTTCTCGACCAGGAACGTGGTCATCGACCTGTGGCGCGCGGTGCCCTCGGGGTGGCCTTCGTCACTACGGCACAGCACGGCGACGAGCGTGGACGTGCCGCCGTTCGTCAGCCACATCTTCTGGCCGTCCAGCACGTACTCGTCGCCGTCCTTGACGCCCTTCGACGTGATGGCCGACACGTCCGAGCCGAGCCCCGGCTCCGACATCGAGAAGGCGCCGCGCACCTCGCCGGCGGCCATGCGCGGCAGGAAGGTGTCCTTCTGCTCCTGTGTGCCGTGCTGCTTGAGCATGTACGCCACGATGAAATGCGTGTTGATGATGCCCGACACGGACATCCACCCACGGGCGATCTCCTCCACGCAGAGCGCGTACGTGAGAAGGGACTCACCCAGACCGCCGTACTCCTCGGGGATCATCAGCCCGAACAGGCCGAGTTCCTTGAGCCCTTCGACGATCTGCGCCGGGTACTCGTCGCGGTGCTCCAGCCCCGTGGCCACCGGCAGGATCTCCTTGTCGACGAAGTCCCTTACCGTGGAGAGGATCTCCCGCTGGATGTCGGTCAGGTCCGCGGTCTGGGCGAGTCGGCTCATGGGTCAGCTCTCCTGCGTGATCGGCTCGGGGCGGCCGGGCTGTTCGCCGCCGCGCTTGTCGATGTAGGTCGCGGTCGGCACCATCACCTTGCGGCGGAAGACGCACACGACGGTGCCGTCCTGCTTGTAGCCCGTGGTCTCGACGTACACGACGCCCCGGTCGTCCTTCGACCGCGACGGTGTCTTCTCCAGGACCCTCGTCTCGCCGTACAGCGTGTCGCCGTGGAAGGTCGGCGCGATGTGCTTCAGCGACTCGACCTCCAGATTGGCGATGGCCTTGCCGGAGACGTCGGGGACCGACATGCCGAGCAGCAGCGAGTAGATGTAGTTCCCCACCACGACGTTCTTGCCGAAGTCGGTCGTCTTCTGGGCGTAGTTGCTGTCGAGATGGAGCGGGTGGTGGTTCATCGTGAGCAGACAGAACAGATGGTCGTCGTACTCGGTGACGGTCTTTCCCGGCCAGTGCTTGTAGACGGCGCCGACCTCGAACTCCTCAAACGTGCGCCCGAATCGCATCTCTCACGCCTCCGGGGCTTCGAACTTCGACGTCCGCCGCAGACCGGCGGCGCGTCCCTTGCCGGAGACGACCAGCGCCATCTTGCGGCTCGCCTCGTCGATCATCTCGTCCCCGAGCATCGCCGACCCCTTCTTGCCGCCCGCCTCGGACGTCGCGTAGTCGTACGCGTCGAGGATCAGCTCCGCGTGGTCGTAGTCCTCCTGCGACGGCGAGAAGATCTCGTTCGCGGCGTCGATCTGGCCCGGGTGCAGGACCCACTTGCCGTCGAAGCCCAGCGCGGCGGCCCGGCCCGCGACCTCGCGGAACGCGTCCACGTCCCGGATCTGGAGGAACGGCCCGTCGATCGCCTGGAGATCATGGGTACGGGCCGCCATCAGGATCCGCATCAGGATGTAGTGGTAGGCGTCCGCGCCGTAACCGGGCGGCTGCTGGCCGACCACCAGCGTCTTCATGTTGATCGACGCCATGAAGTCGGCGGGCCCGAACACGATGGTCTCCAGCCGCGGCGACGAGGCCGCGATCTCGTCGACGTTCACCAGGCCCCTGGCGTTCTCGATCTGTGCCTCGATACCGATACGGCCGACCTCGAAGCCCATCGTCTTCTCGATCTGGGTGAGCAGCAGATCGAGCGAGACGACCTGCTGCGCGTCCTGGACCTTTGGCAGCATGACGCAGTCCAGATTGTGGCCGGCGCCCTCCACGACCGTGATCACGTCACGGTATGTCCAGTGCGTCGTCCAGTCGTTGACGCGTACGACCCGCGTCTTGCCCGTCCAGTCACCCTTGTTGAGCGCGTCGACGACGGTGTGCCGCGCGCCCTCCTTGGCGAGCGGCGCGCAGGCGTCCTCCAGGTCGAGGAAGACCTGGTCGGCGGGGAGGCCCTGTGCCTTCTCCAGGAAGCGCGGGTTCGAGCCGGGGACGGCCAGACAGGAGCGCCTGGGCCGCAGCCTGTTGGCGGGCGTGTCCGGCGAATTGGCCGACGTGGTCATGGGGAAACCTCCAGGGGGTCCAGGGGTTCGAGCTTGTTCGCGTGACGGATCTCGTCGACGATACGGCCGATGATCTCGGTGATCCCGAAGTCCTTCGGGGTGAAGACGGCGGCCACTCCGGCGGCCCGCAGCGCCTCGGCGTCGGCGCTCGGGATGATCCCGCCGACGATCACCGGGATGTCCCCGGCCCCCGCCTCGCGCAGCCGGCCCAGCACGTCGGGCACCAGCGCGGCGTGCGAGCCCGACAGGATCGACAGGCCCACGCAGTGCACGTCCTCGGCGACGGCGGCGTTCACGATCTGTTCGGGTGTCAGCCTGATGCCCTGGTAGACCACCTCGAACCCGGCGTCCCGCGCGCGTACGGCGATCTGCTCGGCCCCGTTGGAGTGGCCGTCCAGCCCCGGCTTGCCCACCAGCAGCCGCAGCCGCCCCGAGCCGAGTTCCGCGGCCGTACGGGACACCTTCTCCCGTACGGCGGCGAGCGGCGTCCCGGCCTCGGCGGCGACCGCGACCGGCGCGCCGCTCACCCCGGTCGGCGCCCGGAACTCGCCGAAGACCTCCCGCAGCGCCCAGGCCCACTCGCCGGTCGTCACACCGGCCCGCGCGCACTCCACGGTCGCCGCCATCAGATTGTCGGTGCCGGCCGCCGTCCGCTTCAGCGCGGCCAGCGACTCGCCCGCCCGCGCCTCGTCCCGGCTGTCCCGCCACTCCCGCAGCGCCGCCACGACCCGCGCCTCGTTCGCCGGGTCGACGGTCATGATCGCGGTGTCCAGATCGGCGGTCAGCGGATTGGGCTCGGTGGACTCGAAACAGTTGACGCCGACGATCTTCTCCTCGCCCGACTCGATACGCGCCCGGCGCTCGGCGTGCGAGGAGACCAGCCGCGACTTCAGATAGCCGGACTCGACGGCGGCCATCACACCGCCCATCTCCTCGATCCGGTCCATCTCCGCCAGCGACTCCTCGACGAGGGACGCCACCTTCGCCTCCACGACGTGCGACCCGGCGAAGATGTCGTCGTACTCCAACAGATCGCTCTCCAGGGCGAGTACCTGCTGTATCCGCAGCGACCACTGCTGGTCCCACGGCCGGGGCAGCCCCAACGCCTCGTTCCACGCCGGGAGTTGTACGGCGCGGGCCCGCGCGTCCTTGGAGAGCGTCACGCCCAGCATCTCCAGCACGATGCGCTGGATGTTGTTCTCCGGCTGCGCCTCCGTCAGACCGAGGGAGTTGACCTGGACGCCGTACCGGAAGCGGCGCTGCCTCTCGTCCGCCACGCCGTACCGTTCGCGGGTGATCCGGTCCCAGATGCGGCCGAAGGCGCGCATCTTGCACATCTCCTCGACGAACCGCACCCCGGCGTTGACGAAGAACGAGATACGGGCGACGACATCGCCGAACCGCTCCGCCGGCACCTGCCCGCTGTCGCGCACCGCGTCCAGCACGGCGATCGCCGTCGACATCGCGTACGCGACCTCCTGGACCGGGGTCGCCCCCGCCTCCTGGAGGTGGTAGCTGCAGATGTTGATCGGGTTCCAGCGGGGGATGCGCGCCACCGTGTACGTGATCATGTCGGTGGTCAGCCGCAGCGAGGGCACCGGCGGGAAGACATGCGTCCCGCGCGACAGGTACTCCTTCACGATGTCGTTCTGCGTCGTCCCCTGGAGCAGATCGCTGTCCGCGCCCTGCTCCTCGGCGACCACCTGGTAGAGCGCCAGCAGCCACATGGCGGTCGCGTTGATGGTCATCGACGTGTTCATCTTCGCCAGCGGGATGTCCTGGAACAGCCGCCGCATGTCGCCGAGATGGGAGACGGGGACGCCGACCCGGCCGACCTCGCCCCGCGCCAGGACGTGGTCCGGGTCGTAGCCCGTCTGCGTCGGCAGGTCGAAGGCGACCGAGAGACCGGTCTGGCCCTTGGCCAGGTTGTTCCGGTACAGCGCGTTGGACGCCTCGGCGGTCGAATGGCCGGCGTACGTCCGCATGAGCCACGGCCGGTCCTTCGGCCGCCTGCCGCCGGCGGGGCCGGCGGCCGCCCGTTCGGGGTCCGCTTCCGGCATGTCACACGTCCCGGAAGCGGTTGATGGCGTCGATGTGCTTGGCCCGGGTCCCCGGGTCGCTCACCCCCAGGCCCTCGCGGGGTGCCAGCGCGAGCACCCCGACCTTGCCCTGATGGCGGTTGCTGTGCACGTCGTAGGCGGCCTGGCCGGTCTCCTCCAGGGGGTACACCTTCGACAGCGTCGGGTGGATCTTCGCCTTGCCGACGAGCCGGTTGGCCTCCCACGCCTCGCGGTAGTTGGCGAAGTGCGAGCCCACGATCCGCTTCAGCGACATCCACAGGTAGCGGTTGTCGTACTCGTGGGTGAAGCCGGACGTCGAGGCGCAGGTGACGATCGTGCCGCCCTTGCGGGTGACGTACACGCTGGCGCCGAAGGTCTCCCGGCCCGGGTGCTCGAAGACGATGTCGACGTCCTCGCCGCCGGTCAGTTCACGGATGCGCTTGCCGAACCGCTTCCACTCGCGCGGGTTCTGGCGGTGCTCGTCCTGCCAGAAGCGGTACTCCTCGGCCGTCCGGTCGATGATCGCCTCGGCGCCCATGCGCCGGCAGATCTCCGCCTTCTGGTCGCTGGAGACCACACAGACCGGGTTGGCTCCGCCGGCGAGCGCGAACTGGGTCGCGTACGAGCCGAGTCCGCCGCTCGCCCCCCAGATCAGCACGTTGTCGCCCTGCTTCATCCCGGCGCCGTTGCGCGACACCAACTGGCGGTACGCGGTGGAGTTGACCAGGCCGGGGGCCGCGGCCTCCTCCCAGCTCAGGTGTGCGGCCTTCGGCATCAGCTGGTTGGACTTGACGAGCGCGATCTCGGCCAGGCCGCCGAAGTTGGTCTCGAAGCCCCAGATGCGCTGTTCGGGGTCGAGCATCGTGTCGTTGTGCCCGTCCGAGCTCTCCAGCTCGACGGAGAGACAGTGCGCGACGACCTCGTCTCCCGGGTGCCAGGTGTTGACCCCGGGGCCGGTGCGCAGCACGACCCCGGCCAGGTCGGACCCGATGACGTGGTACGGCAGGTCGTGACGCCTGGACAGCTCGCTGAGCTTGCCGTAGCGCTCCAGGAAGCCGAAGGTCGACATCGGCTCGAAGATCGACGTCCAGACGGAGTTGTAATTGACCGAGCTGGCCATGACGGCCACCAGGGCCTCGCCGGGGCCGAGTTCGGGCACCGGCACGTCGTCGATGTGGAGAGACTTGCGCGGGTCCTTCTCGCGGGAGTCGACACCGGCGAACATGTCGGTCTCGTCCTTGTGCACGGTCACCGCGCGGTAGGTCTCGGGCAGGGGCAGTGCGGCGAAGTCGGCGGGCGAGCTGTCCGGCGACATGATGGCGTCCAGGATGTCCTTCACGGTGTGGCCTCCGGCGGAGCGTGTTGCGGGAACGCTGAACAGGTCCCTGAGGGATGGGACGTGGGGTTGCGCTGTGCGCGTGGGGTGGTGGAGGTGTGCCGTCGGTTCGGCGCGGGGTGGTGCACGGCGACGCTGGGTGGGCGTGCGGAATGCCTGTGACGCAGGCGTCCGGGCGCACGGGCCGGGTGGCTCGCGGGGACAGCCGGCGCAGAAGAGATCTCGGTGCGCCGGCCGCCCGGACACCCATAACGTATGGCACGCCGTGTCATACGACAAGGCACTGCGTGCCAAGAATCTGTCTCAGTTGTCATCCGGGTGGCACGCATGAGCACCAGCAGTCCACTCTGTGAGGTGAAATGTCACCTTAGGTGGCTGTTTGGTGGCGGCGTGGCTCAGTTGAGGCGTGTCACCGCGGGCGTGTCGGTGGAGGGCCGGCCGGGGCCGGTCACCGACGCGGGTCAGGCGTCCTTGAGCGCCTGCTTGATCGTGCGCATGACCTCGTCCAGCGGCGCGTCCGTACGGGCCACCGCCACCAGGACCTCGCCGCTGGTGCTCACCGTCGCCGCCGGCTGCCGGTCGCCGCCCATGGTCCGGCCCGCGGCGATGCCCGAGCCGAACGTGTCGCGGACGATCGCGAAGGCGTGGTCCAGCTGCGCCTCCACATCGCCCTGGCCGTCGGCCCGCAGCCAGCGCCGCAGCACATGGTTGTGCGCGGTGACGACGGCGGACGCGGCAACCTCGGCGAGCAGCGGGTCGTCGTTGCCCTCGGGGTGGTCGTGCTCGTCGAAATGGCCCAGCAGATAGCGGGTGAAGAGCCGCTCGTAGCGGGCCACCGAGGCGATCTCGGCCTCGCGCAGGGCGGGCACCTCGCGGGTGAGCTGGTAGCGCGCCACGGACAGGGTCGGCGAGGCCGCGTACATTCGCATGACTTCCTTGATGCCCCGGCACACCGTGTCGAGCGGATGCTCGTGCGCGGGCGCCGCGTTCAGGACGGCCTCCGCGCGGACGAGGGTGTCGTCGTGGTCGGGGAAGATCGCCTCTTCCTTGGAACGGAAGTGCCGGAAGAACGTCCGGCGCGCGACCCCGGCCGCCGCGGCGATCTCGTCGACGGTCGTCGCCTCGTACCCCTTGGTCGAGAACAACTCCATCGCCGCCGCCGACAGTTCCCGGCGCATCTTCAGCCGCTGGGCCGCCGCGCGGCTGCCCGCCGCGCTCTCCGGCGTGTCGGACGTCGTGTGCGTACGGGCGGGCCGTCGGGCGGAGTCAGCGGGCTGAGCCATGACCCGAACGTACTGCATCCGCGCAGGACGGCGCGCCTGTGGGGGCCGCCACCGGGGCCTGCCGCCGGGCCCCGGCCGGGCCTGTCACCGGGCCTACCTCCCGGCGGCGTACTCGCGGAAACCCCGGCCCGTCTTACGGCCGAGACAGCCCGCCGCGACCAGGTGCTCCAGCAGCGGTGCCGGAGCCAGCCCCGGATCGCGGAACTCGCGGTGCAGGACCTGTTCGATGGCCAGCGAGACATCCAGACCGACCACGTCCAGCAGCTCGAACGGCCCCATCGGATAGCCGCCGCCGAGCTTCATCGCCGCGTCGATGTCGTCCAGCGTCGCGTAGTGCTCCTGGACCATCTTCACCGCGTTGTTCAGATAGGGGAACAGCAGGGCGTTCACGATGAAACCGGCCCGGTCGCCGCAGTCCACCGGATGCCTGCGGATCGTCGCGCACACCTCGCGGACCGTCGTGTGGACCTCGTCGGAGGTGAGGACCGTCCGGACCACCTCGACCAGCTTCATCGCGGGGGCCGGGTTGAAGAAGTGCATGCCGATGACATCCTGCGGGCGCGTGGTGGCGCGGGCGCAGGCGACGACCGGCAGCGACGACGTCGTGGTGGCCAGCACCGCACCCGGCTTGCAGACCTTGTCGAGCGCCGCGAACAGCTGCCGCTTGACCTCCAGATCCTCGGTCACCGCCTCCACGGCGAGATCCACCTCGTCGAAGGCGTCCAGCGAACCGGCGGGCGTGATGCGCGCCAGCGCGTCGTCGCGCGCCTCTCCGGTCAGCCGCCCCTTCTCGACGGAACGGCCCAGGGACTTGGCCACGCGCGCCTTCGCGGCGTCCGCCTTCTCCTGGCTGCGGGCCGCGAGCACCACGACGTAACCCGCCTTCGCGAAGACCTCGGCGATCCCGCTCGCCATCGTGCCCGAGCCCGCGACGCCGACCGAGCGGACGGTCCTCTCGCTCCCGGCGCCGCTCCCGTCGGCCAGTGGGGTCAGCGCGTCGCGTACGACGGTGCCGCTGCCCGGCGCCTCGTACGTGTAGAAGCCGCGCCCGGCCTTACGGCCGGTGAGCCCGGCCTCGCTGAGCTGCCTGAGCACCGGCGCGGGGGCGTGCAGCCGGTCGCGCGAAGCGGCGTACATGGCCTCCAGGACCGTGCGTGCCGTGTCGACGCCGATCAGGTCGAGCAGCGCCAGCGGGCCCATCGGCAGCCCGCAGCCGAGCCGCATCGCGGCGTCGATGTCCTCGCGCGACGCGTACTTGGCCTCGTACATCGCGGCCGCCTGGTTCAGATAGCCGAAGAGCAGCCCGTCCGCGACGAAGCCGGGCCGGTCGCCCACGGCGACGGGCTCCTTGCCCAGCTCACGCGCCAGCCCGGTGACGGCGGTGACGGCCGTGGGCGCCGTCAGCACCGACGACACGACCTCGACCAGCCTCATCGCGGGGGCCGGGTTGAAGAAGTGCAGGCCGAGCACGCGCTCGGGGTGCGCGGAGTCGGCGGCGAGCCGGGTCACCGACAGGGCGTTCGTGCCGGTGGCCAGGATGGCGGTGGGGGAGACGATCCCGTCCAGCGCCCGGAAGACCTGCTGCTTGATCTCGTACGACTCCGGGACGACCTCGATGACGAGATCGGCGTCCGCGGCGGCCCCGAGATCGGTGAAGGTACGGAAGCGGGCGAGCATCGAGCGCCGCTCCTCCCCGGTGATCCGCCCGCGCTCCACGGCGCGCGCGGTGGACGCTTCGAAGACGCCGACCGCCTGGGCGGTGGCGCTCTCGTCGATGTCGATGCCGATGACCTCACGGCCGGCGCGGGCGAGGACCCCGGTGATGCCGGTCCCCATCGTGCCGAGACCGACGACGGCGATGGTGGAGAGAGGGATGTCCATCAGGGGACTCCAGGGGTGAGTGACGACTGAAGAGGGGGGACAGCGCGTGTCGCGTGTCGCTTGCCGCGCGGGCGTACCGGCGGCGGTCGATGGCAGGGAGGAACGAGAACCGGCGGACCCTGTCCCGGGGTCGCGCCGTGCGGCGGAGGTGAGGACGGCCGTGGTGAAGACGGCCGCGGTATTGCCGAACCGCGTTGTGCCGAACCGACGGACACTCACGGTGGCTGCGTCACCAGGCCACCGGGAGCCGCGGGGGTTTCCCGCTCACTTGAGATTAACCGGCGGGTAACGAGCGCGCCAGCCCTGCGCGGATGTGCGGTGCGTCACCGGCGGAAACCGGCCGTTCGCGGCCCCGCCGGTCACGGAGAGCACCTCGGCGGACACGGAGCGCGGATACCCTGCCCGGCATGAGCGAGCTGGAACGGCAGGCAGGACCTGCCAAGACGGCGGGAGCGGCACAGGCGGCCGGGGTGACCTCACCCCGCGCGTCGGTCACCGCCCGTGCCGCACACGGCATCACCGACGAGGACTTGCGCTCACTCGCCGAGCGGGTACGGGCCGAGTCCGGCGGCTCGGCCACCTACCGGCGGCTGATCGCCACCGACGACCACGAGGAGCTGGCCGAGGTCCTCATCGCGCCCCAACACCCCCTCTGGGCACGGGAGATGGCCGCCTTCCGGCTGGGCTGCGCGGGGGACCGGCGGGCGTTCGAGACGCTCGTCCTGCTGCTCAACCACCGCGACCCGGAGCGCTGCGTCTCGGCCTCCCACGCGCTGGCCCGGCTGGCCGACCCCCGTACCCCGCGCGCCGCCGCCGCGCTCGCGACGAACGTGCTGCGCACCGCGTACGCGCTCCACCCGGTGCGGCTGCTCACCGAGCTACGGGCACCGGAGTCCGTACCGGCCCTGCTGACCACCCTGGAGAGGCTGCTCGCGCCGGACGAGACGCACTGGCGGGTGGCACTGGCGTGCGTCGAGGGGCTGGGGCAGCTGGGCGACAGGCGCGCGCTGCCCCTGCTCCGGGCCGCCCGTGCGCACCCCCGGCTCTCCGGCGCCGCGTCGGAGGCGCTCAGCCGGCTCGCGTGAGGGTCCGCGCGTAACGCACCTCGGGCACGTCGACGCCGCCGGCCTCGAACGGCTCCCGCGCGCCGTCGGGTGTGAATCCGGCCTTTTCGTAGAAGCGCCGGGCCCGGTCGTTCTCCTCCAGGACCCAGAGGAGGAGTGGTGAGCGGCCGCCGGCGGTGGCGCGCTCCAGCCAGGTGTCCATCAGCGCGCGGCCGACGCCGGTGGAGACGTTGTCCGGGCGTACGTACAGCGCGTAGAGCTCCTCGGCGCCGGGGGGCGCGTCCTCGTCCCGGCACGGCCCGAAGCAGGCCCATCCGACCACCGCGCCGTCACGCTCGGCCACGACGTTCACGACCGTGCCGTCCCCGTCGGCGAGCCGGCCGCGCCGCCGGGCCGCGTCCGCCTCGACGCTCAGCGCGTCGAGGTACGCCCGCGGCATCAACCCGGCGTACGCCCACCGCCAGCCGTCGATCCGCACGGCGGCGACGGCCTCGCAGTCGTCGGGGGTCATCGCGCGTATACGGAGGTCCATGGCGGTCAGGCGTCCTCGCCGACGATCGCGAACGCCTCGATCTCGACGAGCAGTTCGGGCCGGAAGAGCGCCGCCACCTGGACGGCGGAGCTGGCCGGGGGCCGCTCCGTGTCGATCACCTCGTCCCGCGCGACACGTACGGCGGGCAGATGCGCGACGTCGGTCACGAAGTACGTCAGCTTGACGACGTCACCGAAGGTGGCGCCGGCCTCCGCCAGACAGCGCCGCAGATTCTCGAACACCTGCCGCGCCTGCGCCCCGGCGTCCCCCACGCCGACGATCCCGCCGTCCGCGTCGAAGGCGCACTGCCCGGACACGGCGACGAAGCGCCCGGTGCCCCAGACGACATGGCTGTAACCGGTGCCGGGGGCGACGCCGGCGGGGGAGTGCACATGGGTGAGTCGGCTCATCCCCCCATCCTCACGGACATCCCGACGCTGGGACGACCGTTTTTCCCGCACCGGGAGAGGCCGGCCGACCGCGTCGCCCCGGCGGGCCCTCCCTCCGGCGGTGCCGACGGCCGCCACCCGCCACCCGCCACCCGCCGCTCGCCTGTAACGCGGGCGTCGGCGTCCGTACGGCATCGACGCGCCCGCCCGGCCGGCGGGTCTTCCGGCCCACGGACCCCGTTACTCCGCCGCGACCACCGCCGTCAGCAGTCCGTGCGTTTCCCTGTCGAACGCCATCAGCCTGATCCGTTCGACATCCGTCCGCGTGGACCGGAGCGTGTCCACCGCGATCCGGGCCGCCCGGTCCGGCGGGAAACCGAAGATGCCCGTGGAGATCGCCGGGAACGCCACGCTCCTGGCGCCCAGTTCGTCCGCCACCTCCAGACAGCGGCGGTAGCAGGACGCCAGGACGTCCTCCTCACCCCGGTCGCCGCCCTTCCAGACCGGGCCCACCGTGTGGATCACATGCCGGATCGGCGGTGGCAGATCGAAGCCGGGTGTCGCCTTCGCGTCGCCCCGCTCGCACGGCGCGATCGCCGCGCCCGCCTCCGCGAGCCGCGGGCCCGCCGCCCAGTGGATCGCCCCGTCCACACCGCCCCCGCCGCGCAGCGACTCGTTCGCCGCGTTGACGATGGCTTCCGTGTCCTGGCGCGTGATGTCGCCCTGTACGACCTCGATCACTGTCATGCCCGGATGATCGCACCGGCACCCCCCGCGCTCGCGGTGCAGGGGCGGAGCAACCGGGAGATCAGCCAGACTCTCTGCGCGTCACGGTGAGCACCGTGGAGCAGCATCTCACCCGCGTCTACCGGAAACTCAAGGTCAGCAATCGCTCCAGCCTTCCCCTGGAGTTGAGCCTGCTGGATTCCTGATCGGGACGGCTGCCCGCCGGGTCTCCGGCGGGCAGCCGTCCCGGCCGGTCAGCCGATGCGGTGGGCGGCGAGTGCGCGCGTCAGCTCCTGGTACGTGGGTTCCGGCGAAAGCAGCGGAGTCCGCCGCTCGCCGGCCAGCACGGCGCGCAGCCGCTCGTGCACCTCCGGGGTGTCCAGGCTGTCCGGATGCACGAGCAGGTTGATACGCCGTTGCGCCAGCTCCCCGAGACGTGGGTCGTGCCGGCCGGCCAAGGCGACCAGCACGACCAAAGACAGTTCACCATCCGCTCGGTGAGCACCGGGCGACTCCGGCCCGTCGGCCCGGGCGCCGACCGTCGCGCGCCAGCTTCTGGTGCGCTCGGCGTCCTCGTGCACCGCGTCGTCGTACCAGGGGCGGACGTCGTCGCGGGCGTGTGCCCGCATCCCCGCACCCACGGCCTCCAGTTCAACGTTCCCGTCCGCCATCAGCTCGCTCAGCCGCGCCGCGCCGGCCAGGGCGAGCGACGTACCGCGCCCCATGATCGGGTACGTGGTGCACAGGACATCCCCGATCGGCAGGTAGCCGACCGGCGCCGAAGGCGGCAGCTCACGCCAGGTGTTGGAGAACCCGGCCATCGAGACGACGGAGCCGACCGGCTCGGCGCTGCCGTCGCGCAGCCACGGTTCGAACTGGGGCACCGCCCGGGTGGCGGCCTCGAAGGCACCGTCTTCGCGCAGCCTGCCGAGCAGGTCGTCCTCGGGCAGCCGGGCGAACAGCACCGTGAAGGTGCGATTGTCGTGGGTGTAGAGCCCGCCGCCGAAGCCCATGCCGCCCGCGAAGATGATGGGGTCGGGGAACGGCGCCGGCTGCGGGACGCCGTTGCGCAGCCGGTAGAGACGGCTGTAGGAGACGATGCCGCTGGGGCTCTCCTCGACCTCTCCCGCGCAGGCGTCGGCCAGCGGCGAGTACCGCCCCGTGGCGTCCACCACGGCGTCCACCTCGATCACCCCGCCGTCGATGCGCAGGCCGCGGACCCGCCCCGCGTCGACGACGACCTCCCGGGCGGACACGCCGTGGTGGATCCGGACGGCGTCCTGCGCCCACACCGCGCGGTGCAGGGCCCATTCGATGGTCGCCCTGCGGCACCCGGTGCCCGCCAGGTCGATGCCGTGTGTGAGGAGGTCGGCCTGCACGTCCGGCAACCGGGTGCGGAGCAGGTGGCGGAAGAGGCCGAGGAACATGTGCGGGTGACGGATCTGCGGAGCACCGGGCCGGTGCCAGTTCTGGACGCCGTCGAGTCGCTCCGGTGGGGGCCCGTCTCTCTCCACCAGGACGATCTCGTAGCCCTGCCGGGCGAGCAGCAGCGCGGCGCTCAGCCCGGCAATGCCGCCGCCCGCCACTGCGATTCGAGTAACCATGCAAACCCCCGAGGTCGAGCTGCCGGCACAAGCCGCCGCAGCATGACGGAAGGGCCCGCTGAACCCGACGCGCCGTCAGCCGGTCGCCCCGGGTGCTGCACTCGGACCGTTTCCGTGGAGTTGGGCCGGTCGCGGTCGCAGTGGCCGGACGCCGGGCTCGGGGGCGGCGGCCCCTGGCATGGCGTCCACGATTGGGAGGGTGGCGCACTTCTTCCGCGGAAGATCTTGGCCGAATCAACTCCCCTGGCGAACGAGGCGACAGCGAATTCGCTCTGCGTAGCGCGTAGCCTTGTCGTGCTCCGGCACGGCGCTATTATGCCCACACTTCACCCGGTCAGGCCATGGATTCTAGCCGCGCGCCCGGCCGCATCGGGAGGCCGCCGGGCAAGGAATAGGGGTTCTGTCGGGCACGATAGGGGATGTTTCGTCGGCGGGTGCCGGGCAGCCGTGCTGGGAGCCGAATCGGTCAGTCGGTCTCGTCGGCGGCCTTGGCAGGTGAGGCGGGGAGCCGCAGGGCGATGAGGAGGGCGAGCGCGGCCGAGATGGCCGCGCTGGTGAGGAAGACGCCGGACATCGCCCGGGTGAACGCGTCGGCGGCGGCACCGGCGAGTTCCGCACCCTGGGGTTCGCCGATGCGCTCCGCGGCGGCGTACGCACCGGCGATCTGATCTCTGGCTGCGTCGGCCACCGGTTCCGGCAGATTCTCCAGATGCCCGTCGAGGTTGCGGGTGTAGATCGCGTTGAGCACCGTGCCGAGGATGGCGATGGCGAAGGCGGCGCCGACCTGGCGGATCGCCATCAGCAGACCGGAGCCGGCGGCCGCGCGGTGCTCGGGCAGAGTGCCCATGACGAGGTCGACCGCCGGGGTGAGGCCGAGCCCGGCGCCGAAGCCGATCGCCGCCAGGCAGAGGGCGCTGTAGGTGTAGGAGGAGTCCGGGGAGACGCGGGAGTAGGCCACGAACGCGGCGGTGGCGAAGGCCAGCCCGGCCACCATGGGGATCTTGGGCCCGATCCGGGTGACGATCTTGTCGACCGCGCCGGCGCCGACCAGCAGGGCCAGCACGAGCGGCACGAGGCGGACGCCGGTCTCGAACGCGGTGTGGCCGCCGAGGATTTGCAGGTACTGCGGCACGACGAACAGCACGCCGACGAGGGTGAAGGTGCCCGCGGTGGCCGCCAGGGCGGGCCAGGTGAAGGAGGGGTTGGTGAACAACCGAGGGTCGATGAGGGGGTGTTCCGCCCGGCGCAGCCGGTGGACGAAAGCGGCCAGGAGCGCGATGCCGCCGGCGATCGCGACCAGCACACCCGGATCGGCCCAGCCGTCGTCGGGGCCCTGGATGATGCCGTACACCAGGGCGGCGGTGCCCAGCACGGAGGTGGCGATGCCGGGCAGATCCACCGGGGGCGCGGCCGGATCGCGGGATTCCGGCAGCAGGACGACCGCGGTGATCAGCGCGGCGGCGCCGATGGGCAGGTTGATGAGGAAGATCGAGCCCCACCAGAAGTGCTCCAGCAGCCAACCGCCGACGATGGGCCCGAGAGGAAGACCGACTCCCAGGGCACCGACCCAGACGGCGATGGCGCGCCGGCGCTGCTCCGGCGGGAAGAGGACGGGCAGGATGCCCAGCGAGAGCGGCACAATGACGGCCGCGCCGACCCCCATGGCCGCACGGGCGGCGATCAGCATGGCGGCGCTGCCGCTGTAGGCGGCCCAGACGGAGGCGGCGGTGAACGCCGCCAGCCCCGCCAGCAGCAGCTTCTTGCGGCCGTAGCGGTCACCGAGGCTGCCGGCGGGCAGCATCAGGGCGGCGAAGATCACGGTGTAGGCGTTGACGATCCACTGGAGTTGGCTCGTGCTCGCCTCGAGGTCGCCCGCCAGGGTGGGCAGCGCGACGTTGAGCACCATCACGTCCAGTCCGACGGTCAGGAGCGCGACCGCCAGGGCGGCCAGACCCAGCCACCGGCGCAGCGGGGACAACGTCGGCGCCGGGTGCGGGCCGTCTGCCTGTGACATGCAACACCTCAGAAAAGTCCGGTCGTCGGGGCGATGCCGCCGAGGAACAAAGAAGTGCCCGCCGCGTGCGCGTGTGGGCCGGCCGCTTGGACGCACCCACGGGCGCTCGCTGGAGTGACAGCTTCCAGTTGTGTCATCGCTGAAGGGCGATGATAGCGAAGCTCAACGCCCATGTCTACCGGGAACCGGTCTTGGGCGAGGCCGGACGGACACCGCGGCACTCGTATCGTTGCTGCTGTGACCGAACATTTGAGCAAGGCATCCGGAGTGGACGAGGAGCCGTCCGCCGACGAGGAGGCGTGGCTGCTGGTGGCGGTGAGCACGGCGGGCGCCGCGGATTCGCTGCGGGTGCACGTATGGCGGAAGCTGCACGGCCTGGGCGCGGTCTACCTCCAGCAGTCGGTATGCATGCTGCCCGACCGGCCGGCGGTCGCCGAAGTGCTCCGGAAGCTGGTCGCCAGGATCGAGGCCGACGGCGGCAGCGCCCGCTGTCTGCACCTGCGCATCGACGACAAGGTGGAGCGCCGTGAGCTGATCGACGAATTCCGCCGGGCCGTGACGATCGAGTACGGGGAGGTGCTGGAGCGGCTGCCCACCCTCTCCGCCGGGGTGGAGACCGGCCAGAGCCGGGCGACGCTTCGGGAGGTCGAGGAATACGCGGCCGAGCTGGCCCGCCTGGAGTTCCTGGTCACCAAGGTGCGGTCCCGGGACTATTTTCACGCGCCGGCCGGTGCCGAGGTCTGCGCCGAACTCGATCGCGCCCGCGCCGCGATCGCGCATGCCAAGTCGCTGTTCTGACCGCCGCCGCGGACCGGAACCCGTCCCCGCCCGCGAGCTGCCGGGCTCCGCGGGGGTGATCGCGCGGGATGCCGCTGGGTATGAGTGGTGGACAGTGCAGTTACTATAGCCGTTATGGTGACGGCAAGTGAGTCTGCGGCCCGGACGCGGGGTGAGCTGGCCCCTGCGGCAGCGTTGTTCCACGGCCTGTCCGATCCGACTCGTCTTTCGATCGTGCAGCGGCTCACCGCCGGCGAGGCGCGGGTCGTCGATCTGACCGCCCTGCTGGGCATGGCGCAGTCCACCGTGTCGGCGCACCTGGCGTGTCTGCGGGATTGCGACTTGGTCGTGGCGCGGCCGGAAGGCCGGCAGATGTTCTACTCCCTCGCCCACCCGGAAGTGCTCGATGTGCTTGCCTCCGCGCAGGTGCTGCTCGGGGTCACGGGAAACGGCATGGACCTGCGCCCGGCCGGCGGCAGTGACGTTCCCGCAGCCGGCGGCGAAGTCGCCTGAGCGCGGTGGTCCCGGGCCCCGCCGAGCCCTACGTCATCGGCGCTTGACCGCGCACGCCGCCGCGTAGCCGGCCGCCGCCGGCAGGTCGGCCACCCGCCACCCCTCCGGTTGGGCCGGGACGGCTTCCACGCCGGAACAGACGGTGGCCAGGCCGGCGTTGAGCCCCGCACCCGTCCCCTTCAGCAACGCCTCCTTGCGCGACCAGCATCGGGTGAACGCGATCCGGCGGCGCATACCCGACATGCCGTCGAGCGCGCTGCGCTCCGCCGGGTGCAGGGTCCCCGCGAGTTCGGTCACCGCCGTGGCGTCGGGGACCTTTTCGACGTCCACGCCGACGGGCTCGGTGGCCAGGGCGATGAGGAGCTGGTCACCCGCGTGGGAGAGCGAGAAATGCACGGGGTCCCGGGGGATCACGGGCCGCCCGTGGGGGCCGCCGCACACGAAGCACGGCGCACGCCGGATCACCACCTCGGCGGGATCCCCGCCGAGGTGGTCCGCGAGAAGCCGGCGCAGCGCCACATGCGCGGTGCGGTAGCGGTCCCGGTCCTCGGTGCGCCGCAGGCTCGCGAGGCGCTCGCGTTCCGCCGCGTCCAGCCAGTGCTCGTAGCGGCGCGCCTCGGCGGCGTGGCTCGGCACGTGGCCGGACCACACCAGCTCCAGCCCCGGGACCTCGGGTCCGGTCTGCGGGTCGGCGGCCATGCGGCTGCCCGGCGATGTCTCGGTGAACACCTGTCCAAGCCTCCCGGGGCGGGCTGGGTGAGGGTCGGTACGGGCGCTCGCTAGCGGGCGGCGTCCGCCACGAGCCCCGCGTCGTCCGCGCTGCCGTGCGGCTGGGTGTCTTCGTCCTTGCCTGGTGGGCCGATGATCCAGGTCAGCAGGGGTCCTGCCATCGCGGTCGTGACCACGGCCATCACCACCATCAGGGAGTACAGGTCCTGGCCGATGAACCCCAGTTGAAGGCCGACGTTCAGGACGATGAGTTCGGTCAGGCCGCGGGTGTTCATCAAGGTGGCGAGTGCGGCCGATTGCCGGACGGGCATGCGGTTGAGGCGAGCTGCGGCGAAGGCGCCCGCGAACTTGCCGCCGATGGCGACGAGAAGGATCAGCGCGAGGGCGCCGAGTCCGGCGGTGTCCAGCTCCGACAGGTCCACGTTCAAGCCGGCGACCAAGAAGAACACCGGCAGCAGCAGCGTGCCGTTCATCTGCCCGAGCCGGTCCTGTATCTGGTCGCGCACCTGCTCGGTGCCGGTGCGCGGCAGGATCGCGCCGAAGAGGAACGCCCCGAAGATGTAGTGCAGGCCCACCCACTCGGTGGCGGCGGCTGACAGCAGCAGGCCGGCGAGCGTCCACGCGAAGAGCGTCGGGGAGAGCCGGAGCCCGGGCCGGGCGGCCACGAAGCGTTGCAGCAGCGGGCGGACGACGAGGAGCATGGCCAGCAGGTACGGGACCGTGAGCAGGATGCGCCATTGCTCGGAGGCGTCGGAGCCGCTGATCGCGACCACCCCGGCCAGCAGCGTCCAGGCCAGCACGTCGTCGATCGAGGCGCACGCCAGGGCCATGACGCCGAGCGAGGTGTGGGTCATGCGCCGGTCGGTGAGGATGCGTGCGAGGACCGGGAACGCGGTGATCGACATGGCGATGCCCATGAAGAGCATGAACGCCGTTCTGTCGTCGGATCCGTAGTCGTCCATCAGGTACAGCGCCAGGAGCGCGCCCAGGCCGAACGGCACCACGATCGACGTCAACGACACCGAAGCCGCCAGGCTCCCGCTGCCGCGGATCATCGCCGCGTTCCACTCGAGGCCGACGATGAACATGAAGACCGCGATTCCTATGACGGACAGCGCGGCGAGCAGCGACCGGATGGAGTCCGGGAAAAGAGCCTCCGTGATGGCGCCGTTGAACAGGGTCGGACCCAGTGCGATCCCCGCGAGGACTTCACCGATCACCGCCGGCTGCCCCAATCTCCGGGCCAGCACGCCGAGCATGCGCGCCAGCAGCACGATGACCGCGAGCCCGATGAGAAGTGAGGTGGTCTGATGCGCATCCATCGCTTTCCCGTTTCCGTGAGTGAGCGGCCGGTCCTGTCACCCGCCAGGACGAGGTGGGGCGCGACGACTCGGGGCGAACCGGGGGCATGAGGGGAATCCGGACGTACCGCAGCAGTGTGTGAGGGGCCGGAGGAATTAGCCGTGTCACGCCGGCAGGAGGCCCGGTTACCGGGCGGGCGAATCGTGGATTCTGCGTCGACGAGTTGCGGCCACCACCCCCGTACCCGTGTGGACCCGTCACCCGCAGATCAACCGGGCTGCGCTGATGCTAGCGTCGTTGGACGATGATATCTAGTCCCGCCTGTGCGGGTGCGTCGCGACCGGCGTTCAGCGGGTCTGGCCTGGGATTACTCGAAATCTGCGATGCATGGCGGGTGTGGTCGACCGCATCCTCGACTCCGTACGGTGTCGCTTCAGTTGCATTCCGCGAGCAGGCTGAACCCTCTTGACGGGCTCCAGCGCCTCACTTTACAGTCTGGCGATGTTAGCGAGTTTCACTATCGACATCGTCTAAAGTCGATGTTAGCGAATGCTTCGAGGTGGCGCCGGGTGCCACCATCGGCGGCCGCACACGGGGTTGAGCACACGCGTGCGGCAAACAGGAAAAACTGTGAACGGGGAACCCTTTCGCGACGTCATGTTCCCGTGACACAGATGATCTCCGCGGTACGACTGCGGCAATGGTTTTCGTCGCATAAGGGGGAGCGTTGGAGTTCGGGTTCACCGCTGCGCAACAACAGAGGTACGACGCGATCCTCTGCGCCAGCCGGGAGAAGTTGGGCCGCGCGGGAACTGAAGGCGCCGGCAGTTATTTCACGCGTCAACAATGGAAGGCCGCTGCCGAAATTGGGCTCACCGGCCTGTGCCTGCCGGAAGAGCACGGTGGTGGCGGTCTTTCCGCTCTGGACACCGCTCTTTCCCTCGAAGCTTTCCAGCGCGGCTGCCGGGACGCGGGTCTTGTCTTCTCGGTCTCCGCGCACCTGCTCGCGTGCGGTGTACCGATCCGCGACTTCGCAGCGGGAGAGGTGCGGCAGGACTTCCTGCGTGGGATGGCCGACGGCAGTCTCGTCGCGGCGAACGCGATGACGGAGGACGACGCCGGCTCCGACGTGGGCAATCTGGCCGTCACCGCACGAAGCGAGGACGGCGCGTACGTCCTGGACGGAGAGAAGTCCTTCTCCAGCAACGCCCCCGCCGCGGACGTCATCGTCACCTACGCCGTCACCAACCCGCGCGCAGGATTCCTCGGTGTGACGGCGTTCGCCGTACCGCGCGACCTCTCCGGCATCCAGGTGGGAGAGCCCTTCAGGAAGATGGGGCTGGACAGCTGCCCGGCGGCGCGCGTGACCTTCCGGGACTGCCGCGTCCCGGCCCGCTACTGCCTCGGTGAAGAAGGCCAGGGCGGCGCCGTGTTCCAGCACTCGATGGGGTGGGAGCGCGCCTGCCTCTTCGCCGGCTACGTCGGGCTGATGGAGCACCAGCTCGAGCGCTGCATCGAACACGCCAAGCAGCGGAAGCAGTTCGGCAGCCCTCTCGGGAGCTTCCAGGCGATATCCCACCGGATAGCGGTGATGAAGCAGCGCCTGGAGAGCGCCCGCCTGCTGCTCTACCGGGGCTGCTGGCTGATGGACCAGGGCCGCGACTACACCGAGGCCGTGGCCTTGGCCAAGGTCGCCGTGTCCGAGGCGGCCATCGCCAACAGCACCGACGCGGTGCAGATCTTCGGCGGCGCCGGCTATCTGGCGCAGACCGGCGTGGAACAGCACCTGCGCGACAGCGTGCCAAGCGCCATCTTCTCCGGGACCAACGAGATCCAGCGGGAGCTCATCGCCCGGGAGGCCGGCCTGTGAACCTCCACCAGTGCGTGATCGACTTCGCCGGCAAGGAGCCCGACAGACTCGCCGTGACCGGTCCGGCCGACGCGCTGACCTACGGCGTCCTGGACGAACGCGCCGGCGTCCTCGCCTGGCGCCTGCGCGCACTCGGCGTCGGCAGGGGCGACCGGGTCGTCATCTGGGCCGAGAAGTCCCCGGACGTGGTGGCGGCGATGCAGGCGGTGCTCCGCCTCGGCGCCGCCTACGTCCCCGCCGACGGTACGAACCCGGCGGCGCGGGTGGCCGGCGTCGTCCGGGACTGCAGCGCCCGCGTGGTGCTGAGCACCGCGACCCTTCTCCCGCAACTGCACGACCACCTGCCCGAGGACTTCCTCTTACAGGATCTCGCCGAGGACCTGGACGGCGCGCCGGAGCAGATCAACGAGTTCGTCGAGCCGGACAGCCTCGCGTACATCCTCTACACCTCGGGCTCGACCGGGACGCCGAAGGGCGTGAGCATCAGCCACCGCAACGCGTGGGCCTTCGTCGACTGGGCAGTGCGGGTGCTGGAGCCGACCCCCGCGGACCGCTTCGCCAACCACGCGCCGCTGACCTTCGATCTTTCCGTCCTGGACCTCTACGCGGCCTTCGCCGTCGGCGCCTCGGTCCACCTGATCCCCGCGGAACTGGCCTACGCCCCCACGCAACTCGTGGACTTCCTCCACCAGAGCCAGATCAGCATCTGGTACTCGGTGCCGTCCGCCCTCACCCTGATGATGCGCGACGGCGGCCTGCTGGAGCGGACGGCCCCGCCGCGGCTGCGGGCAGTGCTCTTCGCCGGCGAGCCCTTCGCCATCGACCAGGTCCGCAGGCTGGCGGACTGGACGTCCGCCCGGCTCCTGAACCTCTACGGTCCGACGGAGACGAACGTCTGCAGCTTCCACGAAGTCGCCCCCGCGGATCTGTCCCGGGACCGGCCCCTGCCGATCGGCGGCACCGCCTCCGGCGCCCGGCTCTGGGCACAGCGTCCCGACGGGATGGTGGCCGGGCCGGGTGAAGAGGGCGAACTCCTGGTCGAAGGACCGACGGTGATGCTCGGGTACTGGGGGCGCGGCCGGCACGACGGCCCGTACGCCACCGGCGACATCGTCCGGGTGCTGCCGGAGAACAGGTTCGAGTACGTCGGCCGGCGTGACCACATGGTGAAGGTGCGCGGCCACCGCGTGGAACTCGGCGATGTCGAGGCAGCGCTCGCCGCCCACCCGGACGTCTCCGAGGCGGTCGTCGTGGTCGCCGGCACCGGGATGGACGCGCGGCTCACCGCCTTCGTGCTCCCGGGCGGCGACGGGCAGCCGGGCCTGCTCGACCTGAAACGCCACCTGGCGCGGCGGCTGCCCCGCTACATGCTCGTCGAGGACGTGCACGTGGTCACGGAACTGCCGCGGACCCGCAACGGCAAAGTCGACCGAGCCGCCCTCGCCGCCACAGCCAGGCAGCCGGTGACTTCCCGCCCCTTATAGACGCCGCCGCAGCCGGCATCGAGCCCGCCCGGCGGACGCGCAAGCCCTTATCTCCATTCACATCCACGGAGGGAAATTCCACGTGTCCGATGACGTGACTTCAGAGCGTATCTCGGGGTACATCCGAGAACGCTTTTTGAACGGCGACAAGAAAGGGGAGCTGGAGGAGACCACGCCGCTGCTCGAATGGGGCGTGCTCAACTCCATGAACACGGCTCTGCTGCTCATGTTCATTCGCGACGAACTCGGTGTCGTGATACCGCCCACGAAGATCAACGCGGGCAACTTCCAGGACGTGAAGAGCATTACCGCGATGGTGACCGACCTCGCGCGCCAGGACCAGGCGACCATCGCCGCCGGAACGGAGTGAAGGCCGCATGAGTACTGACCACGACGTCGTCATCATCGGTGCCGGGCCGGCCGGTTCCACCGCCGCGGCCTACCTGGCCAAGGCAGGCCTGTCCGTCGCCGTCTTCGAGGGCGAGCAGTTCCCCCGCGAGCACGTCGGCGAGTCACTGGTGCCCGCCACGACCCGCGTGATGACGGAAACCGGCGCCATGCCGAAGATCGACAAGGCCGGCTTCCCGCGCAAGTACGGGGCTGCCTGGACCTCGAAAGAGACCCGCAACATCGTGACCAACGACTTCAGCAAGTTGGCTCACGAATTCGGCGCCGCCGAAATCCAGTTCAGCGAGCGGGACCAGGAAGGCATCGACCGCGACTACACGTACCACGTGGACCGCGGGAAGTTCGACCTCATCCTGCTGGAGCACGCCGAGAGCCTGGGCGCCAGGGTCACGCAGTCCACCCGCGTGCTGCGGGCCGACTTCGACGACCCCGACAAGGTGACCATCACCTGCCGCAACGACTCCGGCGAGTTCCAGGTCACCACGAAGATGCTGGTCGACGCCTCCGGCCGGCAGACGATGCTGGGGCGGCAGCTCCGCGTGAAGCAGCCCGACCCGGTCTTCGACCAGTACGCCGTCCACGCCTGGTTCGACGGTCTCGACCGCAAGGCCCTGACCTCCAACCCGGACAAGCTCGACTACATCTACGTCCACTTCCTGCCGATCAGCGACACGTGGGTGTGGCAGATCCCCATCACCGACACGATCACCAGCGTCGGTGTGGTCACGCAGAAGCACCAGTTCACCAAGGCCAACACCGACCGTGACAAGTTCTTCTGGGAGCTCATCGAAAGCCGCCCGGAACTCGCCGCGGAACTGCGCAAGGCCGAGCAGGTCCGCCCGTTCAAGGTGGAGGCGGACTACAGCTACGCCATGGAGAAGATCACCGGCGACCGCTTCGTCATGATCGGCGACGCGGCCCGGTTCGTCGACCCGATCTTCTCCAGCGGCGTCAGCGTCGCCCTCACCAGCGCCAAGTTCGCCAGCGCGGACATCATCGCCGCCCACGAGGCTGGGGACTTCGCCGAGTCGCGCTTCAAGACGTACGAGGCGAAGCTGCGCAACGGCGTACGCAACTGGTACGAGTTCATCTCCGTCTACTACCGGCTGAACGTGCTGTTCACCGCCTTCGTGCAGGACCCCCGCCACCGGCTGGACGTCGTCCGGCTGCTCCAGGGCGACCTGTACGACGACGAGGAGCCGGAGGTGCTGCGCGTCATGCGGGAGACCGTGACCGCCGTGGAGAACGACCCCACGCACCTGTGGCACCCGTACCTCGGAACGCTCCGTGCCCCCATGGCGGCACCCGCGTTCTGACCAGGCCCCGCCCGCCCGGCGACGGCTGAATCCCCCGGCAACACCAAGCAGCACCCGATGAAGCGCACAACCACGACCCGACCGATGCGTCGGGCGCCAGGAGGGAAGAAGAAGATGCTCGCGGACGCGACCAACGCGCAAGAACCCGCAGAGCCCATCGCCATCGTCGGCGTGGGCCTGCGGTACCCCGGTGGTGTCCGCGACCTCGACGCGTTCGGCGCGCTTCTCGGGTCCGGTACGAGCATCGTGACGGAGGTGCCGCCCGACCGGTGGGGTCCCGAATTCTGGGACCCCGAGGGCAACCGGCCGGGCACCATCGCCAGCCACGTCGGGATGTTCCTCGACGACATCGACAAGTTCGATCCGGCGCACTTCGGGATCGCCGCCAGGGAGGTCGGGTCCCTCGACCCCCAGCAGCGGCTGATCATGGAGATCGCCTGGGAGGCGATGTGCGACTCCGGCCGCCCCGTGGAGAGCTGGTACGGGACGCGCACCGGGGTGTTCACCGGCATCCTCGCCCACGACTACGCCCTGCTGCACAGCAAGACCCTCGGCACGGCGGGCATCGGGCCGCACTACGCGCCGGGCACCGAGTTCAGCTTCGCGGCCGGCCGCCTGGCGCACGCCTTCGACCTGCGCGGTCCGGCCGCGGCGGTGGACACCGCGTGTTCGTCGTCGCTGTACGCGGTCAGCATGGCCTGCCAGAACCTGCGGTCGGGCGAGTGCGACACCGCCCTCGCCGGCGGCGTCAACGTGATGACCGCGCCGGAACTCAGCGTCTTCATGAGCCGGGTCGGCGCGATCTCCCCCACGGGGCAGATCCGTCCCTTCCACGCGGCTGCCGACGGCGTCGTCCGCGGGGAGGGCTGCGGCTTCGTGGTGCTCAAGCGGCTGTCCGACGCCGTCGCGGACCGCGACCAGATCTACGCGACCATCCGCGGCTGGGCCGTGAACCAGGACGGCCGCAGCCTCGGCGTCACCGCGCCCAACGCGATGGCGCAGATAGACCTCCACCACCAGGCGCTGCGCCACGCGGGCCTCGGCCCCGACGACGTGGACTTCGTCGAAGCGCACGGCACGGGCACCCCGCTGGGCGACCAGACGGAACTGATGGCCCTGGCCGACGCGTACAAGACCCGCAGCGCGGACCGGCCGGTGTACATCGGCTCCAGCAAGGCCGTCTACGGCCATACCGACGCCGCCGCCGGCATCACCGGGCTGCTCAAGGCCGTCTGGATCGCCAGGGCCGCGCACGTCCCGGCGCAGCCGGGACTCGACGAGCTGTCCCGCGCGGTGGACTGGAAGAAGAGCGGCATCGCGATACCCACCAGCGGCGAGTCCCTGAACGGCCTGGACCGGCCCGTACGGGCCGGGGTGTCCTCCTTCGGGCTCAGCGGCACCAACGTGCACGTCTTCGTCGAGACCGCCGCCTTCGACGACCCGCCCCGGCCGCCGGCACCGGATCAGCCGCTGGTGCTGCTCGCCTCCGCGTCCGGCGAGCGCGAGCTGGCGGAACAGGTGACCCTGCTGCGCGACCGCGCCACCGAGGAGCAGCAGCACCTGGGCGACGTGATCGCCTCCGCGGCGACGCGCCGCACCCACGAGACGCACCGCTACGCCGCCGTGGCGGCCGAGCCGGCCGCACTGCTCGCCGCGCTCGACGACCCCCAGGACCCGCCGGACGGCGCGTACACGGGCATCGTGGATCCCCGCGGCGTCCCCGCCCCGGTTTTCGTCTTCTCCGGCCAGGGCAGCCAGTGGCCCGGCATGGCCGCCGACTTGGTGGATGGCGACGCCACCGTCCGCGCCACCCTGGAGGAGTGCGACGCACTCGTCCGCACGCACACGTCCTGGTCGCTGATCGACGAACTCCGCCGGGTCGACGGCAGCAACCTGAACCGCACCGACATCGCCCAGCCCGCCATCTTCGCCGTGCAGCTCGCCGCGACGCGCTGGCTGGCCGAGCGGGGCGTACGCCCCGCCGCCGTCGTCGGGCACAGCATCGGCGAGATCGCCGCCGCGCACGCGGCCGGCGCCCTGCCGCTCGCCGACGCCGTCCGTCTGGTGGTCCAGCGCGGCGAGATCCTGCACGAAACGGCGGGCACGGGCGGCATGCTCGCCGTCAAGGCGGCCCCCGCGTCGGTCACCGAGGTCCTGGGCGACCTCGACGGCTCGGTGGTCGTGGCCGCCGTGAACGGGCCCGACGCGGTCGTGGTGGCAGGGCCGCACGATGGCCTCGAAGCGGCCGAGGCCGCCTTCACCGCACGCGGACTGCGCGCCAAGCGACTCGACATCGACTACGCCTTCCACAGCCCCCTCGTCGCCGCGAGCGGCGGCCGGCTGCACGGCGCCCTCACCGGAATCGAGCCCGCCGAGCCGTCGCTGCGGATGCTGTCCTCGGTCGACCCGGACGCCGACGTGACGCGCCTCGACGCCGACTACTGGGCGCGCAACGTCACCGAGCCCGTGCAGCTCTGGCCCGCCGTCGAGCGGCTGCTGCGCGAAGACCACTGTGCCCTGGTCGAGATCGGCGCCCACCCCGTCCTGGCACGTGCGCTCGCCGCCGGCATGGCGCAGGCCGAGCGCCCGGGACCGGTCATCCCCACCCTGCGCCGCGACGAGCGCGGGGCGCTGGCCCTGCACCGGACGCTGGCCCGGCTCCACGTCGCCGGTATCTCCGTCGACTGGGAGAAGACCACCGGCACGCCGCAGCGCTACCGCCGGCTGCCGGTGCCGTCCTGGGGCGGCGACCGGTACTGGCTGCCGGGCGTCGACCGCGGTGAACAGGGCGGTACGCAGCCGGCCGTACCGGCGCAGGCCAGGCTGAGCCTGCTCAGCTCCGACGGGCGCGTCATCGCCGAGATGCTCGCCGAGCCCACCGGCGGTCCGGCTCCGGCCGCCGCGCAGGCGCCGGCACTCCAGGCACCCGCTGCGGCGCCCGCGGCCCCCGCTGCCGCCGCACCCGCCCCGCCGCCCGCCGCGGCAGGGCCCTCGATCGCGCCGGTGGCGGACCGGGTGGAGAAGGTGACGCGCGCGGTCCTGGGCAACGGGTCCGACAAGCCGCTGCCGCGCCGCCGCGGGCTGTTCGAGCAGGGGATGGATTCACTGACCGCCGTCGAACTGCGCACCCGCCTGGAAGCCGAGTTCGGCCTGGCGCTGTCCTCGACCGTCGTCTTCGAGCACCCCACGATCGAAGCCCTCGGCAAGCACCTGGCCGGGCTGCTCCCCGCCGACGGCCCCGGGCAGACCCCTGCCGCCGACGCGGCGGCCCGCTCCGGAGCCGACGCCGGCCGCGGTACGGCCGAGGACGGCGTCGCCGTGGTCGGGATCGCCTGCCGGCTGCCCGGTGCGGGGTCGCCCGACGAGTACTGGACGCTGCTGAGCGAGGGCCGCAACTCCGTCGGCGAACCGCCCGCGGACCGCAGGAAGGACGCCATCTGGGCCGAGGCCGACCCGGACGTCCCCACCCGCGGCGGCTACCTGGCGGACGTCGCCGGCTTCGACGCCGACTTCTTCCGCGTCTCGCCGCGCGAAGCGCGCTCCCTCGACCCCCAGCAGCGCCTGATGCTCGAGGTCGCCTGGGAAGCACTGGAGGACTCCGGGCACCCGGCGGGTGCCCTGGAAGGCCGGCCAGTCGGCGTCTACCTCGGCCTGAACACCGCCGACTACCAGCAACTGCTCACCCGCGACATGCGGCAGGTCGACCACTACTACGGCACCGGCACCTCGTTCGCCGCCACCGCGGGCCGGCTCTCCTACTTCCTCGGCCTGCGCGGTCCGAGCATCGCCGTGGACACCGCGTGCTCGGCCTCCCTGACCGCGCTCCACCTGGCCTGCCAGGGCCTGGAGAACGGCGACTGCGAGGTCGCCGTGATCGGCGGCGCCAACGTCATCGTCGCCCCGACCGTGTCCGTGTCCATGACCGCCGCCGGAGGTCTCGCGCCCGACGGCCGCTGCAAGACGTTCGACGACGCCGCCGACGGCTACGGTCGCGGCGAAGGCGCCGTGGCGCTCATCCTCAAGCCGCTGGCGGCGGCGAAGCGTGACGGCGACCGCGTCTACGCCGTGGTCCGCGGCAGCGCGGTCAACCAGGACGGCGCCAGCGGCGGCATGACCGTACCCAACGCCGCCGCCCAGACCGCCGTCGTCCGCCAGGCCCTCGAACGGGCCGGCTGGGCACCCGGCGACGTCGACTACGTCGAGGCACACGGCACCGGCACGCCCCTCGGCGACCCCATCGAGGTGCACGCGCTGGCCGAAGCGCTCGGCCGGGACCGGCCCGAATCCGCCCCCGTCCTCATCGGCTCGGCGAAGGCGAACATCGGCCACCTGGAGGCCGCGGCCGGCGCCGCGGGACTGCTCAAGACCGTCCTCTCGCTCCACCGCGGCGAGATCCCGCCGCACCCGCTCGACCGGCCGTCGACCCGCATCGAGTGGGACCGCCTGCCCGTCTCCATCGCGACGACCCGGCAGCAGTGGCCCGACCGGGGCCGCCCCGCACGCGCGGGCGTCAGCGCCTTCGGGTTCAGCGGCAGCAACGCCCACGTCCTCGTGGAGCAGGCGCCGCAGCCTGCGCGCGCCGAGGTTTCCCCGCGCCGTACGCCCCCGTACGTGCTGCCCGTCACCGCCGCCACTTCTGCGGCGCTGCGCCGGACGGCCGCCCGCATGGCCGCACGGCTCAGGGCGGCACCGCACGAGCTGGACGACGTCGTCTTCACCGCCGCGTACCGGCGGACCTGGCTCGACCACCGGCTCGCCGCCGTCGGCGAGAGCGCCGACGAACTCGCCGCGGCACTGGAGGAGTCCGCCGAAGGCCGCCCGTCGCCTCTGGTGCGTACCGGAGAGGCCGCGAGCGACCAGCAGCGGACGGTCGCGCTGTGGTATGGGCCGGAGCTGCCGGGGGCGGAGCTGCGTCGGCGGCTGGCCACGGTGCCCGGCTACGCGCGCGCCCTGGAGACCTGCGCCGAGGCCATCGGCAACGCCACCGGAAGCACCCCGGACCTCATGGCGGAACCGCCCGGCGACCTCTACGACACCTACCTGTTCTGCCACCAGGTCGCGGCGACCATGCTGTGGAGCACGGTCGGCGTCACCCCGTACGCCGCCGCAGGGCAGGGCGGCGGCCAGATCGCCGCCGCCTGGACGGCCGGGCAGTTGACCATCGCCGACGGCGTGCGACTGCTCACCGCGGGCCCCGAGGGCATCCGGCTGCTGCCCCCGCGCCTTCCCGTACTTGCCGCCGACCACGCCACGCCGGCCGACAGCGCGGAAGAACTCGCCGCCCGGGTCGCTTCGCGGCCCGAGCACGCCGCGACGCCCGACGAGGCGTACGCCGGCCGTTTGGCAGACGCCGGTGTCGACGCCGTCGTGGACGTCGCCCTGGGGGAGTTGCCGCAGGCGCTGGACGAGCTATTCCGCGTGCCCGTCGACGCCGACGACGCGCTCCGGCGCCTGGCGCTCACCGCCGCCGACCTGTTCGTCACGGGCGGCCTCCCGGCCGCCGGCGCGACGCAGCCCCGGCCCCCGGTGAGCCTGCCGAGCTACCCGTGGGAGCACCGCCCGTACTGGTACCGGAACGCCGACGACGACACCGCCGGCCGGCTGCTGCCCTTCGTCGTCTCCGCAGGCAGCCCGTCGGCACTGCGCGACCGCGCCGAACGCCTGCACGGGTGGGTGGCGGACCGCCCGCAGGTGAGCACCGCCGACCTGGGCTGGTCGCTGGCCACCACGGTGAACGCACAGGAACACCGCGGGGTCGTCCTCGCCCGCGACCGGCACACGTTCCTCGACGGGCTGCAGGCGCTGTCCCGCGGCATCCCGGGCGGCGCCGTCCTGAGCGGCAACGCCATGGGCGGCAACCCGGTCGTCGTCTTCCCGGGCCAGGGGTCGCAGTGGGCCGGTATGGCGGTGGAGCTGTTCGAGGAGTCGCCGGTCTTCGCGGAGCAGTTGCGGGCGTGCGCGGACGCTCTTGCTCCGCACGTGGACTGGGACTTGCTCGCGGTGCTGCGCGGCGAGAAGGGCGCGCCGGGGCTGGA
>NZ_BMMV01000005.1 GCF_014646115.1 Streptomyces camponoticapitis
CAGTCCCACGACGGGTTGCCGTTGCCGCCCCACTGGTACTTCTTGCCGGCCTGGGTGCGCGCCCACGACAGGGCTTTCTGGACCCGCGGCCCGCCGATGCCCCCGGCGCCCCTCTTGTCGGCTTCCTTGGTGTAGCCGAACAGGGTGTCGATGATGCTTGTGGGGATCTTGCGGATCATCTGGCCGAAGCCGGTGTCCATGCCGGGGAACGACCGCAGCAGCGGGTCGACGACGTGCTTCACGCCGGCGCGTGCGGACGCCTCCATGCCGTCCTTCAGCCAGCCCGCGGTCTTCTTGATGCCGTCCCAGGCGGCCGATCCGGCACCGGACACGGTCTTGCCGATCCAGCCGAAGATTCCGCCGTCAGCAAAGCGCTGCGTCGGGGTGTTCGGGTTGCCGCCGAACACCGGGGCGAGGGCAGCCTTGACGCCGCCCGCACCACGCGTGCGGGCAATCCGGTTCATGTGGCCGACGAACCCGGAGCCGACCGCGCGGGTGAACTCCGGCCGCATGATGGCCTCGCCACCCGACATCTCCAGTGCGCCGCCGGTGGGCGAGTAGAACTTATGCGGATCCCTACCGGGCGTGTAGCCGGGCAGGACGCCGCCCCGGGCGAACTTGACGGCAGGCAATGAGGGGGCCCCGAACGCCTTGGCGACGGCGTTCCAGGTCGGGCGAATTCCCTTCCCATACACCGTATTGACTATGAATTCGACGGGGCCCCGGGCGATGCTCTTCAGCTTGTCCCAGGCGATCTTGATGGCCGCGCGGGCAAGCTCGAATGCCCTTCCTACCTGGGCAGTTGCCGACTTCAGCTTGTCGAAAACGGGCTTGATGCCCGAGTTCCACACGGTGGAGATGGCCGACTTGATGCCGTTCCATGCCGGCTTTGTGGCGTTGTTCCACAACCAAGTGAAGACCGCGCCCAAGGCGCGCAGACCGGCCTTGAAGTAGCCGAACACGGTCTGGGCTTGGCCCCACATCAGCTTGACGCCAGCGATCACCAGCATCGCCATGGGCTTGACGCCCTTGTTGTACAGCCAGAGTGCCGCGTCGGCTACCGCCCAAAAGCCCTGCTTGATCGCAAAGAAGATCGGCTCAAGCACGGACCACAGGAACTTGGCGACTTCCACGATCAGCCCGAACACGGGCTTGATCACAGAGTTCCACAGCCACATGACCACGGCGCCGATCAGGCGGACAGCGAGGTAGATCGGTCCGCCGACGACGATCACGAACAGTGTCGCGAGGATCCGCGCCGCCGTCGAGATGAAGGAGAACGTCGGCTTGATCGCGGTGTTCCACAGCCAGATCGCGGCGTCCCCGATCGCGCGCAGGCCGGTCATAAACCCGGCGAACGCGGGCTTCAGGATGCTGTTCCAGGCGAATGAGGCGGCCGTCTGGATGCCCTGCCAGGCGCCCTGGACGATGTTGCGGAACGTCTCGCTGCGCTGGTAAGCGACGTACAGGGCGGCGCCCAGCGCGAGGATCGCGGTGATCACAAGGATCACCGGGTTGGCGTTCATCACCAGGTTGAAGGCGGCCTGCGCGAGCGTCGCGCCCTTCTGCACCGTCGTCCACGCGAGAATTGCCCCGCGGTAGATCGCGAACACCGCAGTGACCGCAGCAACGGCGATCTGCTGGGCAAAGATGGCGGCGGTGAATCCGACAACAGCGATGCCGACAGGGATCAGCCACGTGCCCATGTCGCGCAGCCAGTCGACCACCGCGGCGCCGCCCTGCCACAGACCCACCAGGGCGGGCAGCAGCACGGAGGCGATGGCCGATCCGACGATGCGGAGCGGCGGAACCAGGTAGGTGTTGAGGCCGTGGGCGACTCGCGATACGACGGGCAGGACCTCGCCGCCGAGGAAGTCGACGAACCCCTGCTTGAGTGTCCGGACGAAGACTTCGATCTCGTGCGAGGGTCCGGAGTGCAGGGTCTTGCCCAGCCCGGCCGCGGCGCCGGCGACCTTCCCAAATCCGCTCGCGGCCTTGCCGGGGTCGAGCTTGAACAGGGCTGCGCCCAGGTCTTCCGCCTGGGTGCCGAAGAGGCCGACGGCGGCGGCGTTCTGCTTGACCGGGTCCTTGATCCCACGGAGTTTGTCGAGAACCAACTGCAGTCCGTCGTTGGCGCCCTTGCCGCCCTTGGCGATCTTCAGGGACATGTCTTCGGCGTCCAGGCCGATCGCCTTGTACGCGTCCTGCGACGACTCGGACATGTCGATCGCGCGGATCGAGAACTCCTTGAACGCGTCCGCGATGATGTCGGTGTCGCGGGCGCCGCCCTGGAGGCCCTGCTGGAACAGGCCGAGCGCCTGCTTGCTGTCGATGCCCAGCTTCTTGAGCTGGACGGGGTACTCCTGGAACGTCTCCAGCAAGTCCTCGGCGTTCGGCCCGAGCTTCTGCATGCCGACGGTGATGACGTCGAGGGCCGCACTGGCTGACGGCGCGAGGCCGTTCTTCATCAGCGCGCTGACGGCCTGCGTCTGCATCGACATGTCGGTGCCGAACGTGTTCGCGACGTCGGCCATCTTCGTGGCGATGGACGTCAGCTGCTTGTTCGTCGCGTCCGGCGGCGTCAGGCCCGCGTTGACGATCGCGCGGATCGTGTCCGCGCCCTGCTGAATGTCGGTTGTGATGCCGCTGGAGTACAGCTTCCCGGCGATCTTCCCGTAGCGGGCGGCTTCTTGGCCTGTGGCGCCGAGCTGAGCCTGGAGGGTGGAGGTGATGTTTGCCTGGTCCATTGCCTCCGTGATGCCGGCGACGAGGAGCGCTCCAGCGGCGGCCCCGGCGACGGCAGCGCCTGCGGCCATCTTGTCGCGGAGACCGCTGCCTGCCGCTTCGCCCGCTTCGCCGCCCGCGTCTTCTGCTGGCCCGACGAGCTGGCGGCGGAGTTCGTCGGAGATGCCCCGCACCGAGGGGATGATCTGGATCGTTGCGTAGCCGACGTTCGGCACGGGGCGGCCCCCTATTCAGTTGTCAGGCGATGCGCCCTTCGGCGATGGCCTGTTCGCGCTCGCGCTTGCGACGCCGGGCGTCTTCGATCTTCGCCACGCGTTCCGGGGAGTTCTTCCTTGCCCGGCTCTGCGTCACCCACCAACGCGGGTACGGCTTCGGGGGCTTCAGCTTCCCCTTCTTCGGGTCGGAGTTGGCCGACGAGAAGTGGAAGTCGAGGCTGGTCACCGCGTCGAACACGTCGGCCAGCAGGACTTCCTGGCCGGTCGGCTCGGGGAGCCCGTCGCGCAGGGCGGTGCGGGTGGCCGCCTGAGGCGACAGGCCGCTGACGAGGCTGGCCAACTCCCGGTATGTCAGGTCCCCGTTGGTCAGGTCGCGCAGACGGACGCCGTACTCGCGCCGGAGGTCCGCTTCGAGCGCTCTGCCGTGCCTCCGGATCAGCTCTCGGAGGCGTCCGATTCCCCCGGCTCCATCCCGCAGTGCTTGCGGTAGTTCGCGAACAGAGCCTTCATCTTGTACTGCGGAAGCTTGACCTTGCGGAAGTCGTCGAACTGGTCACCGAGCGATGTGCGGAAAACGCCGATCATCGCCTTCACCTCGCCACCTTCGGCGTGCTCGACGAGGTCCCAGATGTCGAGGCCCTCCATGTGGGTGAACTCGAAGCGGCGGCCGTTGAAGTGGACGCGGAAGGGGGTGAGGTCGACCTCGGAAGTGACGGCGTCGAGGTTGAAGTCGAACGGCTGGTCGTCGGCGGTCTTCTTGGCGGGGGCGCGGTTCGTAGTCATGCGCGGTTCTCACTCTCGGGGGTGGCGGGCTTGAGGATCTGGAGACTCAGAGTGGGGATGGTGAGGCGGACCATTCCGGCGCCGTCAGGGCTGAGAGTCAGCTCCATCTGGTCGGCCTGGATGACCCACGGGAACGGCTTCCCGTCGATGTGGATGTCGCCGCCAGGCTGGATGACGATGCTCTGCGCGAGCGGCACCTCTGCCTGAGTTGCGGGGCGTTGGCGTTCGGCGGCGAGCGAGGCGACGACGCGACTGCGCTGGTGGCGCGGCAGTTCAGCGCCCTGGTAGATCAGACCGAGGCGAACGGCCTGCTTGTAGATCTCACCCTCAGTGAAGGACAGGGGCATTGAGGCTCACCGACCGTCCGCCGCTACGCCCTGGCGGACGATGCTGCGGACATCCAGGGGGCGGACGTAGGCGACAACCTCGTTGCGGATGTAGGCGACGTACTGCTCGCCGTCGTAGTCGAGGCGTTCGACGTCGAGGGTCTGCTCGGTGCCGTCGTCGTAGGTGATCAGGTACTGGGACATGCGCGGTTCCCTTCGGGTGCGCGGTTCGGGTAGAGCCGGGGCGCGGTGAACCGCGCGAACTCCGCGCCCCGGCCGATCAGGCTCCGGCAGTGAACTGCCGGAGGAAGAGGACCTTGCCCGACGTCGGGAAGATCGTGGCGACCAGCGAGTACGCGGTCAGGTCCGTCTCGTTCTCCTGGACGTCACCGTCCAGGTCGACCTCCGCGTACTGGGCGGTGATCAGGCGCTTGACCTTGTCGCCCTCGCGCGTCTCGAACGCCATCTTGATCTGCGCCGGACGCGGCACGATGATCTCGGTCTCGGTGCTGCCCGGCCAGATCAGCGACCGGGTCGTCTCGTTGTCCTCCAGCGCGGTGAAGGACTTCGTCAGCTTGAAGTGCGCGCGCGACGTGCGGACGAGAATGCCGCCCCACGCGTACTTGTCGTCCTTGTCCTCGTCGCGGGACTCGGTGTAACCCTCGTCGCCGTCGAGAAGGCCAACGAGTCCCCAGTCCACGCTGAACGGGTCATCGACGGTCGCAGGGTTGGTCGCGGACAGGGGGCCGACATACACGTCGGCGTCGGTCCACAGTGAAGCGTTAGTCGGGTCGCCGGCCACGGCAGACCTCCTCATTCGGTACGGGGTCGGTGTGCGCGCGGTTCGGCGGTGCCTAGGTCAGGACCGTTGGGCGGACGTTGACGGTGACGGTGAACGTGCTGAGGTCGACGGCCGAATCCGTGTTGTCGACCGCCGGGAGCGGCCCGGTCGCGGGACGGACGGAACGCAGAACCGTCCCGTCGTGGATGAGCAACAGGCCCTGGCAGAGCTGCGCGAGATCGTGGGCCCGGTCGGCGTCCTCGTGCCACACGGTGCAGCGCAAGGTGCAGCGGGCATTGGCCATCGAGCCGTGCGGCAGAGTCACGTCCAGCCGGACCAGGACATAGGGCAGGTGCGGAGTCTCCGGGGAGCGGTCGCCCGGCACGAGGGTGCCAACCTTGACGCCCTCCGCGTAGTCCTCGGAGCGCGCCGCCAGGGCCGCGCGCAACACGCCCGCGCCCGCCGACTGCACGTCAGAAAAGACAACCAGCGGCTTCACCGCGCGCCGCCCCGCCACTCGCGAATCTCCAACTGTGCGGCACCGGCCGCGCGGGTCAGAATCCCGTCGCGCGCCTGCCAGGCCATCGCCCGCCGGTCCGCCACAACCACCGTCGCCGCGCCACGGTCCGTCGTGTACGAGCGGACCTCAATCGTCGTGCCCGACGGGACCATGGCCCGCACGTTCGCGGCCACCTCACCCGCCTTGCCATTGACCAGCTGGCGCACCTCGTCGCCGCGAAGAACCTCGCGGACCCCGGCGGCATCGAGACGGAAATCCTCCAGCACGGCAGCCTCCTATCCGGTGACGCGCTTCACCTCGAACTCGATGTGATGCACCTCGTCTGCGAACAGCTCGGGCCAGCGGGCTACTTCGCCGTCGACCTCCAGCGTCATGCCGTCCCACTCGATGCGGTCGACAGCGGTGATGTCCGGGTTGGTGCCCTCGGCCGACTGGACGTGCCAGCCGGTGACGACGGCGTCGCGCTGCTCGTCCACGGTCTCCTGCTGGATGCTGGGCTGAATGTTCAGCAGGTCCACGGTGAGGCGGGTGACGGCGCCGGGCGACCAATCCGCGACGGTGTTGCCGCCGCGGTCCGTGCGCTCGCCCGCGCGCACGCGCACCGCGCTCTGGTTGAACATCATCAGGCGTCCCCGGAGGTTCGGATCTTGTGGCGGGCCACGGCCGCGGACCACTGACTGGACACGCCCACGGCGGCCGTGGCCCCGAACGTCACGGACTGACCGCCGACGGCCCGGCTTTGCACGCCGGCCGGCACGGTGAACATCGTGCGGGCCTGGTCGATGACCGCTTCCTGAATGTCCTCCGGGATCGGATTCCACCCGTGCGAGTACACGACCGCCAGGCAGCGCAGGCGGTCCGGCCACCGGTAGCAGTTGAGCCGCCGGAGCGCACCCATGTCCGACCACTGGTAGTCGGTGCCCTCGACAAGGAGTTCGCCGTCGAGCTCCACACTGGCGACTTCGGTCGTCGGCCAGACGGGCAGCAGCAGCGACTCGCGGCCGTTGCCGTCGAGCGTCACATGGTCGTCGGGCACCAGATCCACGTCGTGGCCGACCGCGCCACGGAACCGCCGGGTGGCTGCCCGCAGGGCGGCCAGCAGCTTCGGATCGTTCGCCGGCTTCCCCAGCCAGACGGCCAGCTCGTCAGGGTCCGCCAGGAACTCAGTCGCCACCGGGGGCGGCCTTGCCGCGCGGCGTGCGGGCCTTGTTCTGCGATCCGGCCCGCGCCTTGTTCGGGGACTCCGGGACGGCCTTCGCCTCGGCCGCAGGGGCGGCGTCGACAAGATCCTCGTCGGTGAGGCCGTACCTTGCGGCGTCGGCCTCGTTGAACTTCATGACGGTCTCGGCGCCCGACGGCGACGTGTACCGGTATCTCTTCAGCGGCCCGCCCACGGCGGCCACCTCCTCGATGTTCTGGTCGACCGGAACCGACATGGAGGGCGGGCCGCACGCCGCGTGCTCGGCGCCGCACGGACACCGCCCCTGAGCCGTCCGGTGGGTGAACAGCGTCACGACGCCATCTGGCCGGACGAACGCATCGCCGCCATCAGCGCGTTGACCTTGGTGCGCAGCGCCAGGTAGTCGGCGCGCAGAGCGTCGTACTCGGCCTTCGTCGGCGTGGCGCCAGCAGCGACCACCGAAGTGGCCGCGCCGGCGTCCGCGACCGCCGCCGTCCGCTTGCCCTCACGGGCCGCGCCGGCAGCAGGGTCCAGATATGCCATGTCAGCCTCCTATTGCTGGATCAACGCGACGCTGAGTGTCAGCGTTGACCCGCCAGCGGTGTTCTTCACGTGAAGCTCCTCGTTGTGCACGCTGACCTTCAGAGGAGAACCAGACGCGCCCACCTGAAATGCGGTGTCAGTGCCGCTGGCATCCTCGGCCACAACCAGCTGAACGGCGCCAGCCAGGTACACGTCCCAATCCCCCTGAGGGGACGCCGCCAACGCACCGAATACGCCAACAGTCGCCCCGGGGGGAATCGTGACCTGACGTGCGTACATCACGCCGCAGTCAGGTCGATCTCGACGAAGGCGTTGGGCTGAAGCACCCCGAACGCGGCGCGCATCTCGGCGAGGATCGCGACGAGGTTGCGAACGAAGAAGTCGAGGTGCGAGTCGGTCATCTGGATGGTGGCCTGCTCGCGGTCCCAGAGGATCGCCTTGCGGAAATCGCCGACGTAGCCGGTGCCCGCGGGGACGGCCTCGGTCTCGATGACCGGCACGCCCCAGAGGTTGCCCGCAGTGCCCGTGCCGGCCGGGCCGCCGAAGTAGTAGCGGGCCTCGTTGTCCTGGAGCAGGTCGATCGTCTCCAGGTCGGCAGGGTTGAGCAGGTACGCGTTCGCGACGGAGCGGCCCACGGTGCGGACCTTCGTCTTCGCCTTGCGGGTGGTGGTGAGGGCGTCGGTGTCCCACGCCTGCGACTGCGTGCCGGAGACGGTGGCGATGCCCTCGAAGTTTTCGCCCGTGTTGTCGCCCTGGACGATCTGGTCTTCGAGCTCCTCCTCCAGTCCGTAGCGGAGGAAGGCGTCGATGAGGGTCCGGATCTGCGCGGCGTCGGACAGGGCCCGCTTCGTGACGGGCATCCAGTGCGCGATCGTCTTCACCGGGGCGGTGATCTTCGCCAGGGCGAGCCCGGACTCGGGCTTGTAGCCGCCGCCAGCCACGTTGACCAGGGCGCCGGCTCCACCGGGGGCGGTGGGCGCCGCCGACGAAGTGGCCTCCGCGACCGGGGCCGCGTTGTTCGTGATCGACGTGACGCGCACGTACTCGACGGTGTCGCTGGTCGTGCTGCCGTTGGTGACGACGTCCCGGATCCGCAGCGGGCGCTGAAAGACGTCCGTGCCGACCTGGAGACCGCGCCAGTCGTTCTGGACCAGCGACCCGGCAGACGTGTCCGAAGCGCCGGTGACGAGGGACTTGAAGCCCACCATCTCCGACTGGACGCGCTGCTGCTTCCCGAACACACCGTTCGGCGCGCTCGCCAGCAGGCCCTTGTACTCGGCGCTGTTGGTGAACTGCTCGCCCAGGGACTTGCCGCGCTCCGGGAGTTCGAACCCGGACGCGGTGCGCCGGCGGCCGTCCTCGTCGGTCTTCGCGTTCAGGGCGATGTCGTCGCCCAAGTCGGCGAGAGTCTTCTTCAGTTCGTCGTTGCCGCGGGCCTTCTCGATCTCACCTTTGGCCTCGGTCGCCTTGGCCATATGCTCGCGCAGCTGGCCGGCCTCTTCGGGTGTGAAGTCGCGGTCGCCGTCCTCCTCGGCCGTCTTCGTGATCTGGCGGGCTTCGAGGAGGTGGTGCTTCATGAGCTCCTTGAGCTCATCGATCTTGCTGGGCATGGATCCTCATTCCGTGAGCGAGGCCTCAAGCTCGGCGAGCTCAAGGCTGGTGCGCAGACGGAGCGAGTCGGTTCCGACCTTGGCGGCGCCTACGAGTTCAGGCACTTCGCGGAGGTTCGGCTTGGTCTCGATCTCGATGCTGCTGGAGGTTTCGGCCTTAGGCCCCTGAGCGGGCAGGGTGTCCGGCTGGGCGGGCGGCTGTACGCCGTCGGCTGCGGGATCACTTAGCTGGCTGGACTCCTCGGTCGCCTTACTCTTCTCCGGCGTCGCCGCCGCAAGCACCTCGCCGATCGCCTCGTGGGCCTTGGCGAGGGAGTCGTAGTTGGACTGGCTCAGGACTCGGCCAGCCTTTGCGCTGCGTACTAGGCCGTGAGCCTTCGCGGCAAGCAGCTCTGTCTCCTGGTTCGCGCCGACGAGGCATGGGCCGACCTCGTGCAGCTTCAGCCGTCGCAGCTCGTAGTAGCCGCCGTACTTGTGCTCGTCGTCGTTCACCCACGCGCCTTCGCTGACGTCGTAGGCAAATGAAAACTGCGTAACGCGGCGGCCCTTCAGCAGGCGGTACACCTGGGCCGCGGTCGGGTTGCTGTCGAGGTCATCGATCTGACCGGTGACCTCCAAACCCTGGAGAGTCTCGACGGCCTTGACGACCGTGCCCACGTGGGCGAACGGGTCACCCCAGGCATGGGACCAGATCACCGGGATCGGATCCTGCTTGGCGGCCCACTCCTCCAGCGTCTCCGTGAACGCGCCCGGCCGGACCACATCCCCCACGCTGTCCTCGTTGCCGAAGACACTGACGAGAGCGGTGAACTGCCCCTCGGCCAGCCCGTCGGCGACGCCCGCCGCCTTCACTTTCGCGGTGAAATCCTTCGTGCGCACGGCGTCATTCCTCCTTCGCGTAGTCGAGAGTGCAGTTGCAGTTGACGAGCTCGGCCGTCTTGCCGGACCCGTCGCCCGGCCACCTGAGGCCGTTGGAGAACACGTCATCCAGGGAGACCTGTTCGCCGTCCTGCGCCTTATGGCTGGGCCGCGGGTTCTTCCCGCCGGTCCGCCAGATCTTCCTCGTCAGCCCGGACGCCTTCGCCGCGTCGTGGCCACCGAAGCTCGTGAGCTCCGTCGAGGCGGTTGCCGCGCGCACCGCGGCGTCCGTCGCCAGCGAGGCCGCGGCCTGCCGGAGGTCGTCCTGCCAGCCCTCGGATTCGGCTTCCTGCACTCGGGCGACCGCCTTGCGGCCCGCTTCCTCGTGCTGCTCGGCGTGAGTCTCGGCGGCGGCCAGGATCCAGGCGAGCATCACGTCCGCCGACCAGCCCTCGACGTCCGGGTTCCACTCACTCAGCACCGCCCAAGCGCCGACCTGCGCGAGACGGAAGCCGTGATCCGCCAGCAGCGCCGACAGTTGGGCGAGCCGGTCCTTCGAGCCGGCCGCCCACAGCGCCAGCAGATCCGGCATGCCGTCGGCCTTCACGCCCGCGGCCGTCAGGAGCTTCCCGGTGGCGCGCTCCGTGAACTTCACCAGCGACGCCGTGAGAGCCTCGCGCTCGCCATCGGCGGTACCGAGATCAGACGGCCTGCCGCTCTTGACCAGCGCCAGGCCGCGCGCTTTTGGGAGAGCCTCGGGCGGTGGAACGGTGTCGCGCGGGGAGGCGAGCCCACCCTCGGTGACGTTCATCGGGGTGATCAGTTCGTCGCCGCCCTCGATGGACGGCAGGTTGATGCGGGCGCGCCCCTCGTTGCGGGTCATGACCGGGCCGCCGACCATCGTCGACATGGCCGCCGCCTGCTCCTCGAACTGGCCGCGCATCTTCTCCGCGATGTTGAACTCGCAGTACACGTCCTGGTTGTCGGGGAGGTCGGGCAGGATCTGCGACTGGATCTCCTGCTGGAGCATCGTCATCCACGGACCGAGCGTGTCCTGGTACAGGTGCGCATGCTGCTCGCGAATATTGCTGTACGTCGCGTGATCGAGGATGCCGATCAGCGGCGGCGGGATGAAGTACGCCGCCGACACTTCCTCGCGCGTCAGCTTGCGGGCTTCCACGTACTGCGCCTGCTGCGGGTTGAGGGCAATCGGCTTGTACTCCATGCCGTCTTCCAGGATCGGCGTGCCGCCCTCGGCGCCGCCGCCAGCAGCGAACGTTCGCCACATTTCGCGGAACCGACGCCTGTCGTCCGGCTCCCACGTGGCCTCTGCGGGGCGGGTGATGACACCCGTCATGCGCGCACCGGACTTCCACATCGAGGCCCGCTGCTTCGATGCCTCCGTCGACTCCAGCAGCAGATCCCGCAGCGCCTCGATCGGCGACGAGCCGTAGGTCAGATTCTCCGGCGAGTAGCCGTGCGTGTGGACGACCTCATCCGGGCCGAAGTCCCGGCCGCCCGCGGTCTCGTAGTACTCGGGTGAGATCCAGTTTCCGCCGTAGGGGCGGATCAGCGTCGGCGGCACCGGCAGGAGCCGGAGCTGCCCATCGACCTTGATCTTGATCTGGTACGCGTTGTCGTACAGCGCGCAGTCCGCCACCCATCGCTCGACGAACCGGTACGTCGTCAGGCGGGGCAGCGGGGCCGCCAGAAGCTGGGCGAGCGGGTGATCCGTCAGGCGCTCCCGGTCCGTGTCCGACAGGCGCCGGAAGGTGTGAATGCCGAGCTGGGCGATGTTCCGCGCCAGGAAACCGATCACCGTGCGGACCTGCGGCTGCGTCCGCCAGATCGCCTCGTACTCCCACGGCGCGGCTTGCAGCGGCATCGCCGCGTAGCCCGTCGTAACTCCGGCGCCGGTGACCGCGAGCTGGCCTGAGCTGACCACGAACGCCATCAGCCACCGCCCGTCACAGCGAGGACCTGCATGAACTCGACCCTCGACCGCTCGATGACGATCTCGCCGTCAATGCGCTGCGGCTCCCGCCCGGCTTCCAGCAGGATCGCGTCCCGCAGCACCAGCAGCGGACCGCGCTTCGCCCACAGGACCCCGTCGAAAGCCTTGTCCGCCAGGTTGACCACGACGCGCTTGCGCACCGCAGTGCGACGCCATGCGAACATCAGCGACCTCCGTTGAGTTGGAGCCGCTACCGTGGCGACATGAAGATGAAATTCGAGCAGCCCGCCCCCGCCGGAACGGTGTTCACGGCGGACGCATTCGAAGGCCAGATCGGCACCGATGTGCCGGTGAACATCGAGGGAGGGAGCGCACAGACCGGCCGCCTCGTAGCGGCGAAAGTCGCGGATGGTGGTCAGTCCGTTGAGATGACAATCGATGTCGACGTGACCATTCCGCCTTACGGCGGTGGGTCGTTCGGCTTGCGCTAGACGACCATGATTTCGTCCTCGTCCGAGTACGCGCTCTTGCGCTTCGGCGGGCGGGCGACGACCTCGGCCATCGCCGTGGCCAGAGCAGACACGCCGTCGATCTTGTCGCCGCTGTTGGCCTTGTCCGGCTTCACGTTCCCGGCCGGGTCCATCGCCACGGCCAGGTTGTCGACGCACCATCGCGTCACCGGATTGCCGCCATGCCGCAGCACCGGAACCTCGGGGGTCCCCTGCAACGTCAGTCGCTGAATCTCCTTCAGGACCGGCGACATGGTCGCGAAGCCCTGACGGACCTTCACCATCGGCGCCCGCTCCGCGACCAGCGTGTTCGTCATCTGGCTTGCGTTCCACGGGTCGTAGCCGATCGAGCGGACCTTGAAGAAGTCGCGGTCCCGCTTGATCTGCTCCGTGATCCAGTCGTAGTCCGCGACGTTCCCCGGTGTTGCCACCAGGAAGCCCTCGCGAACCCACTTCGAAGCGGCGCCCGCTGTCCGCTTGTCCAGGGCCTTCAGGTTGTCCTCGGGCGTCCAGAAGCGGAACACGGCGTCCAGGGTGCCGTCGGCGTCGTTCGGGAACAGCCAGCACAGGGCGCACAGGTCGGACGTGCTCGCCAAGTCCAGGCCGCCATAGGCGTCCCGGCCCTTCAGCTTCGCCTCGTCGACCATGCCCGCGTTGTCGTCCCACTTGTCCAGCAGGAGGAACTTCGTCTCCTGCTTCGTCCGCAGCCCAAGGTGCAGGCGCTGGAACTTCGCCATGTCGGCCGGCGACTGCTTGGCCTCGTCCGACCGGGCGCGCATGTACGCGCGCGTCGGGCTGATCCCGTAACCGGGGTTCGCCTTCCGCCACGTTGCCTCGTCGTGCGGGTCGTCCGCCTTCTCTGCGGCCCACACCACGCCGTACACCGTGTGCGCGGTGAACACCCGGCGGGCCAGCTGCTCAACACGGCCGCGCTTCCGGTCGTAGATGGACTCACGCTTGCCGCTGTCCGCCGTCGTGATGATGACGATCAGCGGCTGCGTGCGCGAACCGGTGCCCGTCTCGATCGTCTCGACGAGCTCTGGATCCTTGTGGATGTGCAGCTCGTCGATGATCGCTCCGTGCAGGTTCGCGCCGTGCTGGGCATCCGCCACCGAGGCGACGCACTCGAAGTACGAGCCCGAACGCGGATGAACGATCTTCTTCTTCAGCGGCAGGACCCTGCCCTTGAGTGCGGGCGCCTTCTCCGCCAAGTGCTTGATCGGCGCGAAGACAAACCCGGCCTGGCGCTCGTTGGTGGCCGCAGCCACCACCTGCCCGCCCTGCTCGCCGTCCGCGCACGTCAGGTAGATCGCGATGCCGCCAGAGAGCGTGGACTTGCCGTTCTTGCGGGGGATGTCGACGTACAGCTCGCGCACCACGCGCACGTAAGCGTCCGCGTCCGTGTCCCAGTACACCCAGCCGAAGACCGGCGCCAGCACGTAGGCGACCTGCCACGGGTCCGGCTTCAACGGCCGCCCAGCCCACTGGCCCTGCGTATGCCGCAGCAGGTTGAACGACTGGATGACCTTGTCGACGCGGGCCGGGTCGAACACCGCACCCGGCGCCTCACCGGGGCTCGGGGTCTGGATCAGTGGCGGGCAGTCCGGCAGAACCATGCCCCGACTGAGCATGTACCAGGCGACCTCAGGGGAGATCTTCAGGCGCTCCAGCTCGGCCGCTTCCGGCAGATTCACACTGTCAGAACGGGTTGCTTTCGTCCTCGCCATCGTCGGCCCCCTTCGACAGGGCCTGCTCACTGGACGGGCTCAGGCCGAACTGGGCGGCGAACCCGCGCAGCTCGCGGCCGGCTCGGGAAGCGATGGACACCGCGGGGTGCGCGACCGTGCGCGTCGACTCCGCGCCCGAGCGGCCGACGGTCACCACCTCAGTCGTGATGCCCTCCGACGTGACCATGCGGGTCGCGGTCACGAACGACGCCCACGTTTCGCAGTAGGCGGCCAGGACCGCGCGGTCTTCTTCCTTCAGGATGTCCAGGCGCTGGAGACCCGGCACGACGCGGTCCCACTCGGCGCGCGCCTCTTCGCTCAGCCATGACGGAGGGGACGGGGCGATGCGCCGGAACGCCGGGCCCTTGTCGACCGGCCGGCCACCGGAGTCGCGGCCGTCGGCGCGGCCCTTGATCAGCTTGAGTGCGGCCGGCTGAGCGGTGCGCCCCATGGCCATTCACCCCCAGAAATGACAAAATCGCAGGTCAGGAGCCTGCGTGACAGTGAGTGACGGAGCGACCCAGGGTGGCAATTCTGAGCGGGCGTGTGCCGAGTTAACCGCGGCGCTGTCCAGGACATCCGAGCTGGTGATCTTGACTCCCCCTCCCCCCGATGGGGAAGGATCTTGGCCCGAAGATCACCGAAAACATCAACTGGAAGCTACATTTCAGCATACCAGCGAGCCCTTTTTCACGCCTCTGATCGCCCAATTTGATGCCCTGGATGCCCGTTTTGGCCTCGAAATCGGCCCCGAGAGATCAAGAGGTGAGTCTTGAACCCTCGATTCGAGTCCTTCGGCGTCGATCTTCATCCGATTTGACGTCGTGACAGTCGTCGCAGAGCGTCTGGACGTTCGCCGGGTCCCACTTCGAGCCGCCTTCGCTCAAGGGGATGATGTGATCGACTTCGAGCTGTCGCTTCGAGCCGCATCGTCTGCACTGTGGCTCATCCTCAAGCCTTGCAGCCCTGAACGCACGCCACTTGCGTGTGCTGCCTGATCCCCATGCGCTTGATCGGTTGGCCCACGCCTTGCGCTTGTGCTCATCGCATCGGCCATCACTCGTGAGCTCGTTGCATCCCTGTTCACCACACCTGGATGGGGGGGAGGTAGGCACCGGGGGGTCCTTCCCTGGGGGGAGGGGGGTACGCGCGCCCGAGAGGGGCTATCCCTGCATGGCCACCTTGTATGCGCTGAGCTCCAGTTCGGCGTTGTCCACGTCCAGTTGGAGCGTGGTGCCGTAGTAGCGCGTGGGGAAGGGCCCTATGCGCCTGCGTGCGCCTGCTGCGATGGTCCACGTCTTGGGGTCGACGGTGATGCCGTCCACTGTGCTGGCGAACAGGGCGCTGAGGGTGCGTGACACGGCCCCCGTGTTCTCGACCTCGATGAACACGGTGCCGTCGTTGACCACGCTGTGGCCGTTGGTAGCGTCGCCTTCGGTCGGAACGGTGTCGGGGACGCCGGCCCTGACGATCTGGGTGACGGGTACGTTGACGCGGGGCACGGTCGCCTCCTGGCATGCGCGAAGCCCCGCGCGGTGGCGGGGCTTCGGTGGGTGGGGTGCTGCTAATCGATCTTGCTGATGCCGGTGGCCTCACCGTTGACCATGGTGGCGAAGACGCGCGCCTGGGCTTCCTTGCGGGCCGCTACGGGCTGCACGAGGACTTCACCGCCGGCGCCTTCGATGGTGATGAACAGCTGGTTCATGTCCTTCTTCAACCAGAGGGCGAAGATCCCGGTGAGCGCTACGCGGGTGGCGGTGATGCGGGCCTTGGCCTGCTCGCCCTTCTCGATGGTCACGCGTGCGCCTTCGATGGGCACGTCCATCTGGCTGGGGCTCTTGAAGTTGCCCCCGTATGCGGTGACTCCGGCCGCTGCGGCTGCGGCGACGATCTGCCGGTTGCGCTTCGCGGCGGCTTTCTCTTCGTCGGTCTTCTTGCTGCCGAACATGGTCCCCCCAGGGTGGCGCGGTTGGGGCCGCAATCATCCTGTATGCCGGGGGTGCCGGGAAGGCGAATGCGTCAGCCGCTGACCTTAGGGCCCTTGATGCCTAGAGGCAGAGGATGTCCTCGTCGGGGAGTTCGACGTGCCGACCGGCTCGTGTGCAACGTGGACAAATGCCAACGCTGCGACCGGATCCGGGGCCGTGCTCGGGGTCGGGGATGCTTCCTGCGAACTGGTGACCGCCGTAGCCAGCCGAGCAGAGGACGCATGGGCGCCAGAAGAGGCGGTGGCGGTGGGCGTATTCGCGGTGGATGCGAGCCCATCGTTGTGGGAGGAGCCGCACCCACTTCTCGTTCTTCTGGCGCTGGGTGGTGGCGGTGGAGAGCGGCGGCCGGATGCCGAGACGCCGGTACCAGAGGCGTTCAACGAATCCGGGTGGCCGCATGCGCATCGTGGCGGAGTACCGGGTCATGGCGCGGGCTTCCAGTGGGGGCCGCGTAGCGCTTCGGGTACGCCGGCGGTGGTGATGACCGGGGTGGCGAGACCGAAGGTTCGGGCGAAGATGCCAGCGAGTACTGGGTCGACAGGTCCACGCGGCTCCCGCTCGGGCGCCTGTGGCCGGTCCAGTCCGGCAAGGATCTCGGTGGTGATGCCGTGCGCGTGGGCGAGGTCCAGCAGTTCGGGGCAGTCGTTCAGGTTCTCTGTGACCGGGTCTTGGAAGTCGCCCTCGGTGCCGCAGCCTAGGCAGGCGGTGGCAAACATCCAGCTGTCGACCTTTGCCGGGTCAAGGCAGTGCCGGGCGAGAATGCGGCGGTCCGCCTCACAGCGACGCAGGGTCGCCGCGTCGACCGTCGGCTCGACTCCATGCTGAGCGACGGAGAGGCTGAGCCCGTCGGGCCCGTGGGCGACATCCGTCACGCTTCCGCTGATGACGTGGCTGCCGTCATCCGGCACGAGGGTGATGTGGCGGCCGGTCAGTTCGGCACGGTCGACTTGCTGGGCGATCCAGGCGTGGAGATCCATGGCGCGGGCTCCCGTTTTCTCGCGGGTGATCGGTCTTCGGGTCAGGCTCGGCTCCACCACCACACGCCGAGCGTCCCGCCGTGCATGGCTTCGACGTTGCCGCCGAGTGAGGCGAGTACCTGGTCCATGTCGCCGGCGTCCCACTGGTAGACGTGCGCTTCGTGCGGGTTGCCGTCGACTTCGCCCTGCTCGGACTCGACGATCGGCAGCGACACGAGGATGTGCCACGCCCCGGCCGCTTCAACCCGCTGAAGCAGGGCGACGGCGTCTTCGCGCGGCATGTGCTCCAGCACGTCACCGGCGATGACGAGGTCCCGGTGGAACAGATGGTCTTCGGAGTCGCGCACGTCCTCGACGTGGATCTCGTCGTACATCTTGCGGGTCTTCGTCGACTTCAGCTTGTACTTGGCCACATAGGGTTTGTGGATCTCAATGCCGGTCCACCAGACGCCGGGATGTGCGGGGCGAAACAGTCGCGCGTAAGTCCCCTCGCCGGGCCCGATGTCGGTGACGGTGTTCGGCAGGTGGCGGCGGAATCGTTCGAGGGACCAGTCCTTGCCCTCGGCATCGCTGGTGGGCATGACTGCTCCAATGCGGGGTCGTCCCGCCGTCGGCGGGGGGTGGCAGACGGCGGGACATCGGAGCGGGAGCCCCGAGTTCGGGGGTTACGCCGCCTTCGGCGCCCGTTGCGGCATCGCCCGGTAGCCGGCGGCCTGTTGGCGGATCTCGGGGAGGGCGTACATGGTGCGCTGCCCGTGGCCTTGCCCGTTGGGCCGCCCGTCGCCCCGGAACCGCTGGATCTTCCCGCGTGAGGCCCACTGGCGAATGACGTGCCCGGGGACGCCGGTGATGCGTTCGGCTTCGGTCCCGTAGACGAGGTCTTCGGGGTAGAGCTGGGTGGGGTGCATTGGGCCTCCCCGGACATGCAGAAAGCCCCCGGCAGTGGCGGGGGCTCAAGTGGTGGGCGGGCATACGTGTCTGCCCTGCGAGCACTGTGACATAAGGTGATCAGACTGGTCAAGTGACCTTCGTCGACTGGCTCTGGTGCAGACACGTCCAACGGCCCCGGCCGACGAGGGCCAGGGCCGCGCGGGGTAACGCTACGGGCGCCACGTCTCCTTGTAGTCGGGGTGGTCGGCGTGCTCGGTGGCGAGCAGGCGGACGCTGGGGCAGGGCCATGGCTTCGCACGCCGGAACCACTCGCGGTTGCCGTCGGCGTCGTCGTCGAAGTCCTCCGACAACGCGCAGACGGTGCAGTCGCCGTCCTGCGGCTGGTGCTCGGCCAGGAGCGCCCGCTTGGCTCCGACCTCGCGCAGCACGCGGGCCGGGTCGTGCCGGGCGATGTGGACGGACGTCTCATGGTCGTCTGGATCGAGGATCGCAGGCACCGACCGGCCGTCCCCTTCGCCACAGACGGAAGTCAACCCGTCGTCACCGAGTACAGCCGTCCACTTGCCGCCACCACGCTTCGCGGCAGCAGCCCGCGCGACCTCGGCTTCCTCATCCAGGCGCGCCCTCAGGAACGCCGCCAGTTCCTCGCTCATGCGTCCATCATCCCTCCTGTTGCCGGTCACTCGTCCTCTTCGACCTCCGCCTCCGGGTCGGGCAGTGCGCCGCCGGAGATGAGTGCGTCGATGACGTCGGGCGCGTATCCGTCGCGGGTGAGCTGTTCGCGCAGCATCCGGGACTTGTACCACTGCTTTTCGATCTTCTTGATTCGTTCGGCGGCTTTCTCGCGCCGCCGGATCTCGGGTTTCCGGGTCTCCCACGCCTCACGGCATTCGCGGTGGGCCGGGTAGCCGTTCTGCCCGTTCGACAGCAGCCGGGTGGCGACACCGCAGTGCTCACACGGCCGGGGCTCGATGGCCGCACAGGTTTCGCGGTGGGCGCCGGCGTGCGCGGTGAGGGCCGCGATCTCACTGCCGCCACGGGCCCGCCGCTTCTCTCCACAGCGGCACGTGAAGTCGGCGACGGGCGTGGACGACGACCGTTCCGGGACGTACACCCGTAACCCGAACACGGGTCACCGCGGCGTCTGGTTGCGGGTGTTGGCGATGACGCCGCGGGTGCTGGTGGTGATGCTGCGCGAGTCCTGGACGACGGTGCCGTTGTAGTGCTGGTGGATCACAGGCGGGGCGGACGTCCGGGTCTTCGCGACGAGACGGCTGACCGCGAGTACGAGGGCGGTCGGGGCACCGAGGACGATCGCGCACGCGACCGGGTCGGCGAACTGCGAGAAGTACATGAGCCCGGCGGCCGACATGCTGACCATGAGCGTCGTGGCGCCCCCGGCGAGCATCAACGTGCTGGCGTCCGTCGCACCTTGGGACATCGGCGGGCGGCCAGGCTGCGGTACGGGCAGGGCGGTGCCGACGACGGGCAGCGGGGTGTCGTCGCGGAACGCGGTGGGCTTCTCGGCAAGGGCCTCGTTGACCGCAGCGATAAGCATCTGCGCCTGGTCGTCGGCGGGTTCAGGTGTGGGCTGCCCGGCCGTGGGGGCGGGGCGCCGGTCGGACAGCGGCACGTCAGACTCCGATCTGGACGCGGTTGGTGATCTGGTCGAGCAGGGGCCACAGCCGGTCGTTGCGGCCCCACTCGGGGTCAATGAGGGTCACGTGGCGGGCGGCGGCGATCTCCCGGTGCGCGGCCCGGCTGACGCCGTCCCAGGAGATACGCCGGTCGGCACGGGTGGGTGCGCGGCCGAACCAGGTGTATGTCTCACCGTCGGCCTTGGTCGCGGGAATGCCTTGCCGTGCGCGGCCGCCGGGCTGGTTGACGACGAGGAGCACACCCTCGGCTTTCGCGGCAGCGCGGATGCGGGAGAGCAGGTCGAGGTCGGTGAGGTAGCCGTCGACCGCAGCGCGCTGCTGCCAGCGGACCCCGGCCGCGGTCTCGTCCTCGCCGGGCTGCGAGTTGTCGGTCAGGAACCCGGCCCGGCAGGCCGCGGCCAGAGTGGGGATCAGCTCCGCAGTCTCCTCGTCGGGCCCGTAGCGGGGCTGGTAGCCAGCCTGGGACTTGAGGTCACCCTCCAGCCAGCGGGCCGTCAGCTCACCGAGGTCGGCGAGGGTCGAAGCGGTGCGCCAGGCACGGCGGTCGCGGCGGGACATCCAGGGCAGCGGCATGACGATCTCCTAGGCGTTCGCGGGCTGGTTGGTGGTGGACGGTTTGCCGGTGCCGTTGCAGGGGGTGCAGGCGGCGGTGATGCGCTGACCGCCGAAAGCGGAGTAGAGGGCGCCGCTGCCGCCGCAGCACCAGCAGACGCCCTTCTTCTGAGCGGCGGCCGGGGAGAGCGGGGTGTTCTGCTTCTCCCATTCGGCGTCGGTCATCGTGGTGCCGCTGGTGTCGGTCTTGGTGACGGGCGCCGCGGTCTTACCGGGCTTGGCCGACGGTTGCGCCCCTTCGGTTACTTGGGCGTACCAGCGGCCCCCGACGGTCTTGCCGCCGTGCTTCTTCCGCTCGTGGGTGCGGAGCGCCTTGGTGGCTTCCTTGGCGTCCCGATAGCGGGGCTTCTCCTTCCACCCGCACGGGCAGGTGACGCCGCACAGGCCGGTCGCCTTGGCGCCGGAGAACCGGGCGGACAGGGCGACCCGGAGACGTCCGGCGCGGGCCTTGGTGGGCTTGGCGGGGCAGGGCTTCGAGCCGGTGAACGACCCGTCCTTGCCCTTGGTGAAGATCTGCCCGTTGCCCTTGCAGGTGGGGCAGCCCTCATGCGTGTAGCGGAGGATCGCGGCGTCCTTGCGGGACATGACGGTCTGCCCGTGCTTCTCGTGGTATTCGCCGACCTTTAGGGCGGTGGCGAGGAGTCCGCGCTGCACGAGACCGCCGCGGGCCGGCTTACGGACGGTGGACTTGCGGGCGGTCGCCTTCCGGCGAGTGGCGGTGGTCTTCTTGCGTGCGGCGGGCTTCCTCGCGGCCATGATCGGCAATCCTCTCCGTAAACTTCACATATATGGATCAATAGGGTGTCTAGGGGCCGTCTTGACCCCGCCTATAGGCCGTCTATAGCCCGCCTACCTGCGACGATGCCCTGACGACTAGACGGGCCCAAGACGGGCCGAAGACGGGGGTTAGGCGGCCGAAAGACGGGCTGTAGACGGGTCAATCAGCCCCGCGGCAGCCTGTTCGACGGTGGCCCGATGCCAGCCGCGAGCCTGCGGAGTGTCGAGCCACTTCCCCTTGCCAGCCGCCGCGCCGGGGGCGTGGGCCTTGAGGAGCTGGGCGAGCTTGTTGGCGTCCATATCGGTCTCCCCGGCGCCGTGCAGCGCGGGCAGCAGAACCTCGGAGGTGGGCAGGAACGTGTGGCCGCCGAGCTCGAACTCCCGCATCAGCACCGCGACCAGGCGGGCATCGTCGATGCCGCCCTGTGAGGCCAGTGCGTCGAGCCGGTCCGAGAGACTGACCGTGTCCGCCGTCCCGCTGCGGGTGATGACGTGCAGCAAGTTGGCGGCAGCCAGGCTGTCCTGGTCGAACCACGGCCGGCCAGCGGTCTTGCGGTCGGCGACCGCTTCCATGATCTGGTCGCGGCTGATGCGGTCCCACTTCCACAGGATCGGCCGGTCGTACCCGGGCCCGCGGATGAAGCACTTGCCCGCGTCGTACACCCGCTCGTCGTCCACGGCGGGCTGGAGCCGGTCGGGCCGGTAGCCGGCCGCCGCGGCGCCCGTGCCGAGGACGAGCCGGATGTCCTCCGCACGGGAGGCGAGCATCACCCGGTAGGTGACGGAGTCGGCGATGGCGTCACCGAGCGAGTCCTCGGTGCCCTCCTGCGCGGCAAAGATCAGGTAGGAGCCGGTCTCGCGGCCGATGCGCAGCAGTTCGATCGCGAGGGCCTTCGCCTCCTTCGGCAGGTAGATGAACTCATCGACGATCGCGTAGATCGCCGGGTGATCGCGGGACGGCTCCCACAGGTCGCCCATGTTGAGCCGGTGCTTCACGTCGTTGCGGGCGGAGGCGATGGCCACCAGGTGCGACAGCCACTCGGTGCACGCCTTGCCGCCGCGGATCGGCGGGGCCGCCATGACGCCTTCGAACTCCCGCAGCCCGCCCTTGACCGGGTCCATCTCGATGGCGATGGCGTCCCGGCAGGCGGTGATGGTCTCGGCGATGCACCGCAGGGCGCCCTTCGTCTTCGCCGAACCGGACTTGCCGATGACGAGCATCGACATGCCACGCAGGCGCAGTTCGAGGGGACCGCCGTCCATGCTGCGCCCACGGACCGCCACGTCCTTGACGGACAGCGAGTTCGGAGCATGCACGGCCGGGCGGGGCATGTTCGCGAACGGGTCCGCAGTGACGAGCCGCAGCACGATATGCGCGGACCGGGAGGGGTCGGGCTCGATGAGGGTGCCGCCCTTGGCGATGTCGAAGTGCGCGTCAAGCTGGTCGGCAGCGGCGTTGACCTTGCCGGGGGTGGAGCCCTTGAGGTCGATGTCGACTTCCCAGCCCCAGGGGCGGTGGCCGAGGATCTGGACGCGCCGGGTGGCGATCCTCTCGTGGGCGAGGGCGCGCTCGATGCACTCGATGACCTGCTCGCCATTGGTGCACCAGGAGAGCGGGTACGGCTCCTCCCCGTCATCCTGGTCCTCGTCGGCGAGCATCTGGCCAGGCCCTATGCCGGGATTCTGGACGCGGTACCGGCCGTAGGCGGTGAGGAGCGTCCCCGCGGCGAGGGCTTCGACGCCGGGCATAACCGCCCACGACCAGTCCAGGGCGGCGAGCTCCCCGTACTTCACGAGCGCCCACCAGCCGGCCAGGTCCAAGGCGGCCACTGCGCCCGCGCTCCATCCGAGGATCTTCCAGCGGGACTTGCGGGTGCGCTCGACCTTGCCCCAGTCGGCCCCGGTGCTCATGCCCCCGAGAACCTCTTGGTGGTCGTGCGCCCGGACGTACCGCCAGCCGAGCACGCTCGTCGCGGCGGCGCCGACGGCGAACCACTTGATCGGCGGGAACACCGTGCGAGCGGTGAGCCCTGCGGCCTTCCCGGTGACGGACGCGACGACCATCGCAGCGGAAGCCGTCTGGCGCAGCACCGGGGTCCGGGCGGGAACCGTCTCCACCATGCCCGGCGCGATGTCGTCCACCTCTTCGGCGGCCGGCTCAGGCTCGACAATCTGGCCCTTGATGACCTTCGTGAAATCCCAGTCCGCGGGGAACGTCTGCGGCTCGGTCTCGGTGCTCACTTCTGCTCCTCGGTGGCTGCGGTACGGGCGGTGATGGAGGCCTGCTTCTTGGCGGCCGGAACGTACTTCGGGGTGTCGCCGGGTCGGCGTCGGCCGGAGCGCGCGGGCGGGTTGTAGCGGCGTGTTTTCGAGGTGGGGGGCATTTGCGATGCACGCTGCGGCGACGTGACCTTGGTGGGCTTGTTTCCGGGGGCTTCGGAGCGGGCCGCCTCGACGCGCCGTGCGGCCGAGTTGCGGCCACGGATGATGTCGACGGAACTGCCCGGCTCGGTGCCCTCGATGTCGTTGTGGGCGCGCCGCCAGACCGACTCGGTGACGGTCGTCTCGCCGAGTGCAGCAGCCAGCTTCAGGGCGTGCTTCCAGACCTTCGGGAAGTTCTCCTCGCGGTTAGCGTCGAGCGCGGCAGCAGAAGCCCGCGCGGCGTTCTCAAGGTGGGCCTGACGCTCGGCCTCAACCTTCTCGGCCGCCGCCTCCTCCTCGGCCTGCTTCTTGGCGACCTCCTTGGCGGCGTTGCGCTCCCGACGCGTCAGGGCGCCGTCACGCTTGCGGATGCGGCCGTGCTCGTGAAGGTCCCAGACGCCGGGGCCGGCAACAGACGCGAACGCGGTGGCGATTGCGGTGGCGGGGTCGAACGCATGCCACCCGTGCCAAAGGTTGATGCCCGCGGCGATGAACGCGAGGAGCCAGGCGATCGTCCGGTAGTGCCACAGCGGGCGCCGGTTCGCGACCGCGGCAGCGGCACCGCGCTGAACGACCCAGGACCCGCCTTCCAGCATCACCGGCGCGGCGACCAGCCACCACGCCTCGGGGTTCCAGAACGCCGCGATCTGCACGGGCAGGGCGACGATCCCGCAGACGATCGCGAAGCGGATGGCGTAGGTACGCCACTTCGCGTCGGCCTTGGCGACCTCTTCGTCAGCCTTCTCGGCCTTCTGCTGCTCCGCCTCCTCGGCCTTCCGCGCTTGGCGGGCGAGACGGTCGGATTCCTCGCGCTTCCGGTTGATCTCGGCGAGGTGCGCTTCGTGTGCGGCGCGCTCCTTCTCGACTCGCATCGCCGTTCGCTCGTTGGCGAGGCGCTGCCGCTCGGCTTCGGTGGCGGCCAGGGTGCGCGCGGCGTCCGCCTTGCCCTCGGCCTCAATACGGATGGCTTCGGTCTCGGCGTAGGTGCGCGCCCGGATGGCGGCGGCTTCAGCCTCGGAGATCGGGTCGACTGCGGGTGTGGGCGGTTCGGTCGGGTTGTCCTGTTCGACGGGCCGCCGCTCCCCGAGGTCGGGCAGGGGGCGCGGGTGGCCGTTCGCCTGGGTCGGGGCGGTGATCATGGCGGGCGGTTCCTTCCTGGTCAGGCGTTGGTGGTTTGGCGTGCGCGGTGAAATTCGCGGATGAACTCGTCAGTGAGACCGGCGCCGACGAGGCCGGACACCGGGGGCCGCCCGAGGCGTTGGGCGGCCCACAGCTCCAGGTAGATGGCCTTGGTCGCGAGGTAGTTGATGACGGGGCGGGCGCAGCGGACGGTGAGGACCACGGCGCCCAGCCCGGTCATGACGGCCAGGGCGAGGAGCCGCACCGACCACACCCGCAGGGCGGTCAGCGACCGCCGGATACGACCCGGCTTCGCGGTGATCAGGTAGGGGTGCACGGTGCGGACTCCTCTCGAAGTTATGCGGCGAGTGCCAGTGCGGCGACGAGCAGGGCTGTGACGTGGGCGGTTTGGTCGACGTGCGCGGCACCGCCTCGCTCCGCCCACCCGGCCTGCCTGGCGAACTTCATCCACCGGGCGACGGGCCACCGGCGGTCAACGAAGGCGTGCGTTCCGGCGATCCACAGCAGGACCACCGCGGCGGGCAGGAGGTCGACGTTCAGCAGAACGAACAGGGTGGCGAACACGGGGCTCCCCTACTTGCCGTGGATGGTCTGGCCGGATTCGAGGTACCTGACGGCCCGCTGGATCTCATCGGTGGTCATGGTGTTGTCCATGACTTCCTTGGAGCCGGCCTTTCCGGCGACGACGACGACGGCGACGGCCTGCTGCGCGCACTCTTTGTCGGTCTTCTCGCGTCCGAACATCGGTTCCCCTTCTGGTCTGGGTTCCGGCTGTTCCGGTCCCCTCTGCCGGCGCCGAGCCGAAGTCCGGCGGCGACAGAGGCGGAGAGGATCAGGCCGCTGCGATGGCGTCGAGTTCGTCGAGCACCCGCACGCCGGGGTTGCGCAGCTCGTACACGGCGGCCTCGGCCCGGACCCGGCGCACGTCCAGTTCGTCACCGGTCCCCAGTGCCACCTCCAGGCGGGTCCGGAAGCGAAGGACGGCCGTCTCGGTGGCGTCGTGGGCGTCGAGCAGGTCCGACAGCAGGTAAAGAGACATGGGGGTGCCAATCTGTGAGTAGTGATCAAGGGGTTTGGTGCAGCGCCCGTGGGGGCTACGGGGGTTGGAGGCACCCCACGGGCGCTGCGGTCTTGGGGTCAGCGGCGGGCGGTGACGATGCAGTCGCGCTCGTACTTGGCGTTCTCGATGGCCTTCTGGGCTTCACGGGCGCGTTCCTGCGCCTGCCGGGTCTGCTCGGCGAGGGCAGCCTCGGCGGCGGCCTGGATCTCCTGCGGGGTCACTGCTGCCACCCCGTCTCGGGCTGCTCGGCGTTCTCGGCGGCTGCTTCGAATGCCATGCGGGCCATCGCCCGGTACATCCAGGCCGAACCGGTCGACGGGTGGTCGGGGGTCGACGCGATCTCGGCGGCACGGGCCGCGAGACCCTCGCCGCGCATCTCCTCCACCAGCGCCAGCGTCGGAGCAGACATGGCGCTCACCACCCCATCCGCTTGATGAACCGGCGAAGCTCGGCCGGGTCGGACGGGCGCTTCGGCGACTCCTGCTGCGGGATGACGGTGAGGCGCAGGCGCCCGGCGGTGATGCGACCGGAGGCCACAGGGCGGGGGCGACGGTCCGGGTCCGGGGTCGCGACCAGGGTGGCGGTCATGACGCCACCGCCGGAGTCAGCGAGTCCAGCTCGGCCCGGGCGGACGCCAGCAGATCGAACTGGGCGCCGGACAGGTCACGGGCGTCCATCGCGGACAGACGCTCGATCGTCTCCCGGCAAATCTCCGCACGGGCCGCCGACCGGTTGACCCCGGCGGAAGTGTTGCGGACGAACGATGCGGCGGCGTGGGCCGCGACGTCGGCCGGGCTGAGAGTAGGGGCAGGGGTTGGGGCGCCCCCTGTGCGCTCTAGATCACGGGTAAGGTTCGACATGGCTAGCTCCTGGTTCGGTCAGGTTGCTGGCTACCTCGGCATCGGTGCGCTACCACCGGTGTCGAGGGCCCCGGCCTCTCTCAGTGCGCTACCACTGGTGGGGCCTTTTGCCTTGCGGCGGGGGGCTTGCGGAAAACCAATCTAGAGCTAATCTAGAACACAAGCAAGCCCCCCGCCCGAACTCACGACAGGAGACCCATGCCGCCGCCGAACAGACGGCGTTCCGCGATGGAAATCGCCGCTCACTACCGGCGGCTCATCCAAGACGGGACGCTTTCCCCGGGAGATCAACTACCGTCCAGGCGGAAGATCACCGAGGAGACCGGTGCCGCTTCCGGAACCATTGATCAGGCGTTCAAGACTCTGACCACAGAGGGCCTCCTGGAGGCCAATTCCACCGGCACCTTCGTGGCTGCTCGATCAGACGTCGCCGTCACCGGCGCCGCAAGGCTGGGCCGCCGGGAACGCACAGGCGCCCTTCGCGCACCAGGCGAAACGACCAGTAATCACTGGAGCGGGCTGAGGTCGGTCGCAGATCCGGTCATCGCCAAACTGCTTGACCTGGAACCACACGAAGAAGTCGTAATCAGACGCCGGGTTCACCACCGCGAGGGTTCGCCGTCCACCGTGGACAGCTCCTTCATTCACGTCCGGGCTCTAGGCACTGTCCCAGAGATGCTGGGCGATGGGCCGTCCGAGCGCTGGTGGCAGGATCTCTACAAGGAACGAACTGGTCGCGACATCACCAGGTCGCCTGAGCGGAGAACTGCGCGACTCATCTCCAACGACGAGCTGACTGCCCTCGGGATCCAGCTGCCGCCCGAGTCGGCGACCTCCGTACTGGTGGTGGTCAATGTCTTCCACGATGAAGACGGACCGCTAGAGGTCTGGGAGGACGTCTATCCTCCGGGCTCCTGGCAGGTCGACGCCGAATAAACGAACGGCCGGGCGCGCCAACGCCCGGCCAGTTCAACCAGCGGTTGCACCCGCTGATCCAGAGATCCGCAACCCTCGAAGGAAGAGGTCTCAACATGTCCATCGTATCCCCTGAGCGCCCGACCGCGCAGGCCCCCTCCTCCGCCTCCACCACGCCCCCACGCTCCTGGCTGCGGTCGATCGACGGCGGCGGTCAGATCATCGAGGCATGTCCGTCGTACTGCACCGACCACCACCGCAACGACACCGACGGCGCCCTGGATGACCTCCAGCACGGCGCGTACTTCGACGGCACGCCGATGCCGGTGTTCCATCCGGACCTGGGCGCGGTAGCGATGCCGGTCCTGGCAGGTCGCCTGAACGTCGACCCGTACAGCGAGGACCCGAACCGCCGACTGCCGCACGTGACGCTGGAGCCGTGGCAGGACGAGGTCATGGAGACGCTGAACCCGGACCAGTTCGCGCAGGTGATCGCACAGGTGCGGGCGCAGTGCGACCGGCTCGACGAGGTGCACGCGCAGCTCGTGGCGGCGCGCGCCAAGTACGGACAGACGGGCTGAACCGATCACCACGAACCTCTACGGCCGGGCGGCCTCGCTGCCCGGCCGTTTCGCAGATAAGGCGCGGTGAGCGCATGAGAGTCATCCGCAGCATGTCGCCCGACGGGTGGGTCCCCATTGCCAATGTGACGGCCCAGAACCACAAGCTCAGTTGGCGCGCCAAGGGGCTGCTGCTTGAGCTCCTCAGCTATCCCGACGGGTACGACCTGACGTTCGAGAAGCTGATGGAAAGGGCGCGATCGGCAGGCGGTAAGGCGGAGGGTCGCGACGCCATGCGTAAGGCCATGCAGGAGCTGGAGCAAGCGGGCCTGCTGACCCATGTCCGCCATCGGATCGACGGAAGCGTCGGCGACCGCAAGCAGTGGCGCACCGAGACGGTGGTCACCGACCTGCCCGGCGTTGCCGATGTCCGGGCTACTGGTCTTCAGGACCCCGGAGGTTCAGTAACCCGGTCCTCCAGCAAGTCGGCCAACCAGGAGGTCTCTAACAACACGGGTTCTCTAAAGACGGATCACCAAGACGACGAGGGGCAACATTCCTCCGCACTCGCTGCCGCTCGTGCGGGCCAGTTGGCGCGTGGGCGCGAGGGGCGGCGGCGAGAACTCGACCGGCTGTACTCGGCGGCAGACAAGCTCAACGACGACCAAGTCCGCCGGCTGCTGCTCCAGTTCGAACGGAAGCGGCCACGGATCTACCGGGAGCAGCGGCAAGCTGCGCTGGCCCAGCTCGGCCGGGAGAAACCGGACGACCTGCGGTCGGTGCGTGCCGTCGACATGCTGAGCTTCAAGTACGCGCTCCAGCACTACGGCGGCGACGGGAAGCCACTGCCCGACTGGCTGGTGCGATTCCCTCGGTGAGCGCACCGAAGCCCCCGAGCCGCGATGGCCCGGGGGCTTCGGTGTGTGACCGCTGGCCGGTCAGGGCGTTATAGGGGGCATGAGCGAACCGTTGGGTACGAACAGGCAGCGCGATGACGTCTCAACGTTGCTGAAGATCGCCGACTCCATGGGGGTGACAGGCGCTTACGGCTCACATCTGCCGGTTCTGGACGCGCCCCCGATCACAGAAGTCGAGGAACGGCTGCACGACTTGCTGGACTCGCCAGATGACCGGCTGCCGTTGATCAGCTTGCGTGAGGCGCAAGCCGCTGTACTGCTGCTGCGGGTCCTTGCGTCGGGCGACGGCGACGGACACGTTGCGGCGCACAGGTTGGCCAGTCGCATCGCGAATCGGCTGCCGCCCGACGAGACGTAGGTGCACCTACGCTGCCGCTGCCCTCCGTTCGGCGACCGGCAGCCGCAGCACCTCGGCGTGCCCGTACTGGGTCTGGCACCCGTAGCAGCGGGCCCCCGGCGTATCGAGGGTGACGCGCAGGACGGCGCCGCAGGGGCAGGTCACGGGGACGGCGCGCGGTGGTCTCTCGCCCGCCACGTGGACGCTCGCCTGGCGGTGGATGAGGCTCACTTCCCGGCCGAATTCGTCGAACGCGGGGTGCGCCGTGACCGCCCATTCAAGGTTGAATCTCAAGGTCGACACCGCGTGGTTGACCCGCTGCTGCAGCGTCCCCGCCTCGTCGAGCTCGGCCCGGCCTTGGGCTTCCCAGTCCCGCACCCAGGTTTCCAGCGGGCCGAGGACCGGGCCCCCGGCCGTCATGAGGTTGAGCACGTCGAGCCGCACCGGGACGGGCGCGTTGCGGGAACCGGACACCGCCGGTCCGCCGCCACCGGAACCGGGGGCCAGGCGGGTGCCGAGCTTGGCGTACAGCCCGCGCGGGCCGGCGAGTTCGAGCAGTTGCCGGTCGACGCGCTCGGTGCACCGGTGGCAGGCGTAGCGGCCGATCTCGTCGGGGTGCAGCGCGGCGGGGCAGATCGTGCAGCGGGGCTCGGGGGCTTCGTCCAGGTTCACGGCGGGCTCCTTGGTGCGGGTCGGGCGGGTGCGGTGGGTCAGTTGTGGCAGGGGCAGACGCAGCGGGCGGCGCAGAATTTGCACTGTGCGGGGGTCTTCGCCCCGGCCAGGCCGGTCTTGCCCTGGCAGTAGGCGTGCTCGTCGTGGAGGCAGCCGGTGGAGAGGTAGACGTGGGTGCCGAGCCAGTGGGCGAGTCGGGTGAGGGCGTTGGCGAGCCAGCCGACCAAGGCGGTCATTCCGGTTCCTTTCGGTCACGTGTCACGGATCGGCGGGGCTGTGCGCCTCGCTGACGTTCTCGGGCTCGGGGCGACTGGGGGGCGCCAGAACACTCCGAGGCGCTTAGGCGGGCGCTGAGTGGCCTTCTCGGGGCTGTTCTGCTTGACGGGTAGCCGAGCGCCCAGCTTGTGCGCGCTTCGCCGCCCGTCGCGTCGCCCGGTTCGGGCGGGGCTCGGGGTCGTCGTCGGCCACCACGACCTCAACGGACCGGAGTTCGGTCTCCCAGCGGGCACCGGGTGTTCCGCCGCGCTCGCGGCGCGGGGCCGACGATGGGCCGGTCATGACCCGCCCCCGGTGTTGATCTGCCGGGCCACCGCGAGGGCGGGCTCTCCGTCGGGGATGGGCTGGCCGACGTCCAGGGCGTGACGTCGGGCGGCTTCACGCTCCAGCCAGTCGGCAACCAGCAGGCCGAGCGCGGGGTCCATGAGGGCGATGTGCGCGGCGCACTGCGGGCTGGCGGCGTCCGCAACCGGGTAGATCGGTTCTCCGGTGTCCGGGTAGGCGCCTTGCGTGACGGTGGTGCCGTCGGCGGCCCAGGCGTTGTCGATGCCGGGGGCGGACTGGACGGCGGTGGCGGTGGTCCGCAACCGCTCGGCGGCGGTGCGGAGTTCGTCGGCGGGGCTGGTGGTCATCGGTCCTCCGTGGCGTTGTGCGGGTCTGTGGCGGTCTCGGTGCGGCTGGGTGCCGGTGGGCGTGCGCGGGGGGCTGTGGTGGGCGTGTGGCGCGCCCCGTGGGGTCGGGCGCGCCACACCCGGTCAGGCGGTCGGGACTGGGTCGAAGTAGCGGCGCAGCGTCCACTGATGGCGGCAGTCCGGGTTGACGCAGAACGCACGACGCCTGAGCGGTCGCACCACGGACCAGACCTCCTGGTAGCCGTCTTCCGCGTCGGGGTACTGCGGTCGCACGATGCCGTCGTCCCCGACGACGGCTGGCCCCCAGTCGATGCAGGACTCGACATCCTCGGCAACGCCGCACTGCTGGCCGCATCGGGTGCAGGCGAGCGGACGGGCGTCGGCGGTCACTTCTGCTGCGCCCCGTCCACGTCGGCCGTGCCGGTGCAGGGGCAGCGGTTCTCCGTGTCCGCGTAGGCGCGGAGGAAAGCGCCGCACGGGGACTGCTCGGCGCAGAGCAGGTGGCCGCAGGCAGCGCACAGGTCGGGCTGCGCCCCGTCCTCGGCCTGCCCACCGGACCCGGCGGCGGCCATGCCGCGCAGGAACTCGGCGTACAGGGACGAGGTCATCGGGCGGACATCCCACGCGTTCCGCCGCTCCATGTCCTGGATCGCGTCGGCGGCCTCGGTGAGCGTGGTGGCGCGGGCCTGCTCCAGCTCGGCACGCAGGCGGGCGTTGTCCGACTCGGCGCGGTGCAGCGGGATGAACAGGCGCTCGCGCTCCCGCTGCTGCTCCTCGTCCGCCACGGCGCGCAGCTTGGCCTTCATGGCCTGGACGGCCTCGGCCTGGTCGGCAGTGAGCGTGCCGAACGGGTCGGGCCAGACGGCGTCCCACCGTTCGCGCCGCTCGGCGTCGGGCACAGGCCGGGCGGGGGCCTCGTCGTGGCAGCCGGTCGGCGTGTGCACCTGCAGCAGGGTCTGGCCGTCGCAGGCGCACGAAGCGGGCCGGGTGTCGGGCTGGTCCCCGGACGCGGCAGTGTCGCTTGGGCAGCCGCACCCGGCGTTGTGGGTCTCCGGCGTCGGGCAGTGGGCGGTGTGCTCGATCCCGGCTTCGCACGCCGGGCAGTCGACGACGGGCTTGCCAGCCGCCCCAGCGAGCCCGGCGAGGATCTTCGGCAGGTCGGCAACAGGCACGTGCACCGACTGCGGCTCATCGCCCTCGATCGAGATGGACAGGGTGTCGGTCACACCGCCGGTGTCGAAGTCGGGCATCAGGCGGGCGGACAGGCAGAACTCATCGGCGTCGATGTACCGGAAGGTCGTGGGCTCGGGCTGGTCGGGCATGTTGATCTCCTCAGGGTCAGGTGGTGGACTGCCAGGGCGCCCGGCCCCCTCGGTTGCGACGAGGGGGACGGGCCGTTGTGCGTCACGGGGCGGGGACGGGCACACGGGCGAGGAACTGTTCGCCGATCCACCGCGCGTAGGCCGGCGGGATCGCTTCGCACACGCCCTGGATGGTCGTGATCCACGGGGTGCCCATGGCCGCGGCGGCGGCGCGCTGCCACGCCTTGCTGTGCTTGCCGCCGGTGATCGTCATGAACGGCCGCTCCGGCGTGGGCAGGTAGCCGTTCCGCGAGCACAGCTCGACGTGCGCCGGATGCTCGGGCGCGACCAGCGGGAACGACGTCTCCATCAGCCGGTGCCGGTACATGCGCAGGTCAAACATCGGGCCGCACAGCATGATCGGATCGACCATCTCCGGACGCGCGGCCTCAACGTTCTCGATCACGAACGGCTTGCCGACGGCGAGCATCGCCTCGCGGGTCGGACCGATCAGCTCCGGATAGACCTTGTGGTTGTACGCGTTCAGCGGCGACCACGCCTGACACGGCGGGGACCCGTGGATGAGGTCGTACTCGTGGCCGTGGGCCAGCAGGTACTCGATCGCGTCGCCGTGAACGAACTCGAACGGGTACTCGGTGCCGCAGTCGGGGTCGATGTCGACGCCGGTCACGTCGAACCCGGCCTGGTGGTAGCCCATGGCCATGCCGCCGCGGTGGCAGTACAGGTCCAGGACGCGGGGTCTGCGCGTCGGGATGGTCAGGTCGGTCATGTGCTGCTCCTTCGTGGTGTGGCGCGCGGGCCGGCGAGAACCGGATCCACAGCGGGTCAGGTCGTGGGGTGGGTGCGGCGGTACGCGTCGAGCGCGGTGATCCCGTTGACGACGACGTGCGGGGCGTGTTCACGGGCGAGACGCAGCGCGGTGTCGAGGTCGAACCGGTGCGCTGCGAGCCAGTCGTCGCCGCGGTCGTAGGGCTTGACGCCGTGGGCCCACGTGCCGTCGGCACCGAGGCACCAGCCGTTGCGGGTGACAGCCCACTTGCCGTCGCCGCGGTACTCGACGTCGATGTTGAAGACGTGCCGGTTGATGTCGCCCTCGGGGAGGATCGACACCTCGTAGCGGACGGCCTGGCATGTGGCTTCGGGGATATCGGTCATGTCGGGTTTCTCCTGTTGGGTCGGGGTGCGGTTGGTCAGGCGGTGATCTGGCAGCGGGGGCATTCGCAGGGCTGGCCGGTGTCTTCGCCGATCGGCTTGGGGGTCACTGGCGGCCCGGAGATGGTGATGAACTCGATCTCGGCAGCCCCCGCCGGGTAGGCGTGAGCGCCAATGAGCCGGCGGCGGCAGGCGCGGCACCAGGGCCCGGTGAACCAGCCGCCGCGGTTGCAGCTGGGGCAGCGAGTGAGCCAGGCCGGCCGGCCGTGGGCCGAAGACCAGACGGGGCACGTCTTGCGGCCACGAGGCCGCGGACGCTCCCAGTCGAGGTAGTCGTCGTACCGGCTGTCGCGTAACAAGTCATAGGGCTTGGGCGGGTGGCCGATGAGCACGAGCTGCCCGCCGGGCCAGTCGCAGGTGCAGTCGCCTTCGCAGCGGCAGGCCAGGGTCTTGCCGAGTTCGACGGCCTTCTCGATGCGGGGGACGCCGGTGCCTTTGACTTCGAGCCACATGCCGTGGTCGGGCAGCCGGAAGTCGGGGAGGTAGACCGAACCGGAGGGCAGGTTGATGGCCTCAGGTTCGTACTGCCAGGCGATGTTGAGGCTGTCGAGCGTGGCCGCCCATCCGGCTTCAAGGGCGGATCGGAAGGTGACGCCGGCGTACCAGGTAGGCAGGGCTTCGATCGTCATGTCGCCACCGAGGGCGCCCGCTTGGCCGGGTATGTGGTTCTGCCGGGCGAGCCTCTGCTCCATGTAGTCGCCGATGATCTGCCCGATCGACATGCCGTTGCTGATGTTCTGGATGCTCATCCCAGCTCCCGCCCCATGGACCGGAGCCGTGCGTAGTGGCCTTGAAAGATCAGCGGGACGATGCGGCCGTTGGCGCCGTTGCGGTTCTTCGCGACGATGAGGTCGATCTCGCCGGCCCGGTTGTCGTCGGGGGTGCCGTCGTCGTTGAGGGGGCGGTGCATGAGGACAATGACGTTGGAGTCCTGCTCGATCGCCGACGAGTCCTTGAAGTCGGTGACGACGGGCTGACGGCCGGCGGCGCCGCGGTTGAACTGGGCGAGGGCGACGACGGGGATTTCGAACTCCATCGCCAGGAGCTTCAGCCCGCGGGAGAGTTCGGCGACTTCGTTGGCCCGGTTCGCGTTGGGCTTCGCGTTCTCTGGGGTCATGAGCTGGAGGTAGTCGGCAACGACGATCGCTGGTGCGTTGCCCTGGGATGCCATCCACCGCATGCGGGCCCGGATCTTCCCGATGGTGAGGTTCGGGGAGTCGTCGAGGATGAAGTTGTGGGCGTTCTGAAGCTTCGGCGCGGCCTTGAAGACTTTCTCCCAGTCGGCCTGGTCGAGCTTGCGGCGGATGAGTTTGTCGAGGACGACTCCCGCTTCGGCGGCGGTGAGGCGGGCCATGAGTTCGGAGCCGCCCATTTCGAGGCTGGCTACGAGGGCGGGCCGGCCGCGGGATAGGGCGACGTGCGCGGCCAGGTTCATACCGAGGAGCGACTTGCCGCCGCCGGTTGCGGCACCGACGGTGACGAGCTGGCCGGGCTTGAGTTCGACGACGTCGTTGAGGTCGTGCCAGGGGGTGTCGAGGGCGTTGGGGTCGGCGCCGGCTTCGAGTTCGTCGATGAAGCCCATCCACCGGTCGGCAACAGCGAGCCGCACCTCGGTGGAGGCGGTTCCGGCTGCCGCGGCCTGAAGGTCGGCCATGGCGGCGTCGAGGATTTCGGCGGCGGTGGATGCGGCGACGAGGGCGCGGGAGGTGGCGCGGCGGGTGGCGTCGAGGACGGCCCGCAGTTGGGCGCTCTCGCGGATGATCTCGGCGTAGTGCTCGGCGTGGGACGCGGACGGGACCTGGTGGCACAACTGGTGGAGGTAGGCGGCTCCTCCAACTCGGCCGAGTTCGCCGGTGGCGAGGAGTTCGGCGGCAACGGTGATGGGGTCGATCTTCGGGTCTCGGCTGCGGGAGTACAGGTCGGTGATGGCGCGGTAGATCGTCTGGTGCTGTGGGACGTAGAAGTCGGTGGGGCCGGTGAGGATCGCTGCGATGGGGTCGATGCGGCGGCGGTCGAGGAGCATTGAGCCGAGGGCGGCTTCTTCGGCTTCGCGGTTGTGCGGGCTGGTGCTGGTCTCGCCGCCGTCGTCGATGTCGGGGAGCCATGTGGGCTCGGTCATGCGGCGCGGCCTTTCGTGTTGGGGTGGCATTCGGGGCAGCGGTTGAGGCTGCGGATGCCGCGGGCGTCTTCGGTTTCGCGGGTGCGGGTGATGGGGTCGCAGTCGGGGTGGCCGCAGTGCGGCGGCTTGTCGGCGGCGGGTTGCGGGCGAGTGCTCCGCGGGGGCAGGCCGACCCAGCCGGCCTTGAGGAAGAACTTGGCGAAGCGGATGGGCTCGCGCGCTTTGGTGCCAGCCGCGAACTTGACCATCTGCTCAACTCCGGCGCGGTCGAGGATTCGGGCTACGGCTTGCCAGTCGTCGGCGGTCATCTGCCAGGAGACGTAGATCCCGGCTTCGGTCATGGCCTTGATGAGCGGCTGGCAGTAGTCGAAGGCCCGTGGGGTTCGTTCTTCGCTGCTCGCCTGCTCGCCTTCGCCGGTAGGTAGGGAGGAGATAGGAGAAGGAAGAACTCTTGTGGTCGGCAGGCGACCTAGGTTCGATCCGGACTTAGCGGTTTCTGTCCCTTTTGGCTGGGTCGTCTCCCGACCTAGGGCTAGGTCGTCTCCCGACCTAGGTTCGTGTCGCTTTCCGGGGCGTTTGCCGGACTTAGCTGGGTCGTCTCCCGACCCAGCCTTACCGTCAGGAATCTGAATGAAATAGACATTCTGTGCATGCTCTTTCTGGGCCTTGATGGGGTCGGGCGAGTCGCACCGAACCCATCCGCCGTCGAGGAGGTTTTTGCGGTGCGTGAGGAACGAGGACTTCGACATCCCCGTGGCTTCCAGCAGCACCGATTGGGCCGGCTGGTTTCTGTGAGCGATCGAGCCGGTGTCCGCGTCAGCCCACGTTGCGATCGTCAGCGCCAAGAGCCGCGACAGGGGAGGCAGTCCGCTGCGCCTGATCGCGCGCTCGAACTCGAACCTGCTCGGCATTGACGACTTCCTTAAGGCGATACGGATAGGTCTGCGGCGGGTGCGGCCCGGTCAGGTGGGGGCGCGGGGGTTTTGGTTGTGCGGGAGGTCGACTTGCTGGCCGTCGACGTGGTGGCGCCACCAGCCGGGCCGTCCGGGGATCGCGACGGGCGGCCAGTCCGGGGTGGCGACCATTTCCCTTGGCTGCGGGGCTGGTTCGGCGGTCACGCGGCCACCGCCAGGTGCCGTTCGCCGACGCCGTCATCCGCGCGGCTGCCGGCGTCGGCGAACGGCACTGCTACGGCGTTGCCGACCTGCAAGTACTGCTGCCCTGCGCGGCCGTGGAAGGTGAGGCCGGGGCGGAAGCCCTGGAGGGCGGCGCACTCGGCCACAGTGGGCCGCAGGTGCGGGACGCCGCGGTCGGCCCACAGTGGGGTGCCTATGACTTTCCGCATGGCCTGCCGGGTGCCGTTGCCGAACGGCTCCGCACCGCCAGTCGCGGTACCGCCCCCGGTGACGGTGGGCGCCGGCCGCTGTGTGTACCCCCAGCCGATGACCGACGTCATCGGCGTGAGCGGCGGCTGGCCGGTCCCGCCGTGCGTCGGCGCGGGAAGGGCGACTTCGTTGATGCGCGAGGCGATGAGCACGGCCCGCTTCCGGTGCTGGCCGAGTCCGCGGTGAGCCGCGTCGAGAACGCCTGTCGCGACGCTGTAGCCCCAGCGGGTGAGGATGCCGGCGTACTGCTCCCAGACCGGCAGGACGGACGGGACCTGCTCCATGCAGATCCGTTCCGGCATCAGGTCGTAGTGCCAGCGCATGGGTTCGGCGGTGAGGGTTGACCGCGGGTCGAGGCAGGCGTTGCCGATCCCGGCGCGGGTGTCCTTGCCGCGGGACAGGTCTTCGACGGCTTGGTGCACGAGCGGCAGGTCGATGAGCCCGAGCTTCTTGCCGGACTTCCCGAACGGTGGGCACACCGGGCTGTCGATCTTCCACTCGGTCCGCCCTTTGAAGACCCATGTCGGGTACTGGGTGACGTCGCACTGGATGGTGGCGTGCCCGGCCGTGGTGCGGGTGCGGCAGGCGGCGGCATCGAGCTCTAGCCCGACGTCTGCCATGCCGAGGTTGCGGAGGGCTTCGGACCAGCCGATGCCCGCAAAGCCGTGGACGATCAAGGTGTCCCCCTGGTTGGAGGTGGTCATGGGTGCCGAGTGGGCGCACGGAACCAGGCCCTTGGGGGCGCCAGCGTTCTCGATGGCGAGCCTCTCGGCGTGCTTCGAGAGTACCCCAAGGTGTGTAGGCACCGTCAGTACACTTGCGAGCCAAATCCGGGCCATGGGGTGTGTAGGCAGGAGACCGTCAGCTACGCTGTCGGCATGACGACGAAGGGGACGCCCGGCCGCATGGTCCGGATCGATGAAGCGGTCTGGGACGAGTACGGGCAGTTGTGCGACGAGGAAGGCACCTCGCGCGGCGATGACCTGCGACGTCACGCCTACGCCCGCGTCAACGCCTGGCGAAAGAAGCAGGGGCTGCCCGCCAGAAAGCGCATCGTGATCAAGCGGTCCAAGCCCAAGTCCGACTGACATCCCCTTCTCCCTCCTGCCCCGCCGCGCGGGGCCTTTGTCGTGCGCTCAGGTGTTGCGTCGCGCGGCTTGGGCGGTGAGGTGGGCGGCGGTCATGACGTCTCTCCGAAGATCGCCTTGTACTGCTGGCGCATGGGCTGGTCTTCGACGTGTGCGGGGTGAACGCACCGGTCCCGCCCACACCCGGTCATGACATTGCCGACCGGGTCCCGCTGGTTACCGATGCGGAAGGCAACCCGGTACACGGAGACCTTGTTGTCACCGCCGCGCAGCTGTCGGCCGGCAACGGTCCACAGGAGGTGTCCGTCTTCGGTGGGCTGGGTGCGGCGCCAGAAGATCGCTTCCGGGTCGCTGGGTTTAGGTCCCGGACGGGTCGGGGGCAGGTCGAGTTCTCTGCGGACGGCGGTGATCGTCCTTGTGTGGACGTGGATCTGGCGGGCTATGGCCTTGGTGGTGAGCCCGGCCTGGAGGAGTTCGGCGATCGCGGCGCGGGACATCAGGCCGCCTCCTTATAGCCGCGCTGAGCTGTCTTTTTCTGGTTGGGGAAGTTGAGCTGGGCCGCCTTGCGCCGCCGCTGGTCCTGTCGGTAGTGCGGGGAGCAGAGACCGCGGGCCTTGACTTGGGTGCCGCAGTCGTCGCGGGTGCACGTGCTGGCGCCGCCGATGCCGTGCTCGAACTTCCAGCGGGAGACCTGGCGGAGCTGCACGCCGACGGCTTCGGCGGTGGCTTTCTCGGTCCAGCCGGCGCGGATCAGCAGCAGGGTCGCGGTCAGCTGCTCGTGCCGGGTGAGTTGCGGCCGGGGCCAGTCGCCGGCGATGGCGCGTTCGAGGGCGATCCAGTCGACGCCGCGGCTGTAGGTGCGGTCGGTGGGGATGGGGAGGGGCTGCCGTCCGAGGCTGGGTCGGGTGGCGAGGGGCCGGAGACTCACGTCCGCTCCTTCCGGGGGCGGTTGATGCGCCGGGCGCCGGTGACGACGGCCCAGGCGAGGGCGAGGCAGATGAGGAACGGGATGGTGGCGACGAACGCGGCGAGCACGACGGCGAACCACAGGCCGGCCGCGGCGAGGAAGGTGGCGGGAGTCATGCCGTCCACCGCCTGACGGGGATCCCGGCCTTGTTGAGGCGGCGCAGGCAGTCGGCGGTGCCGGTGGAGTTGCCGACCTGGAAAGCCAGGGCCATCAGCGGCTTCCGGTCGATCATTTCCTGGTTGCGGCGGTGCCCGGCGAACGGGCAGAACTCGGTGTCGTCGCGGCGGGTCCGCCGGTGGCCGGGTCGGCAGGTGTTGACGCAGGGGCCTTCCCAGTCGGCTTCGACGGGGGTGTGGGCGATGCCGTCACCGAGTCGGGCTTTCGCCCAGTTGCCGCACATGGAGTCGGCGCCGGGGGCGGTGCCTTCCATGACGCTGATGCCGTCATAGCCGTCCTGAAGGGCGTCGTGCCAGACCTCGGTGAGGGCGTTGTCGATGGTGGTGCGGTCGGTCCAGGCGCGGGAGCCGAGGCCGAGGATCAGGGCGAGATGCGGGGCGCTCATGCCGCCCTCCGTGCGGGGCTGGCGAACGGGGCGAGGACGTACTCCCCGATCTCCTTGTTGTGGGTCGGGCCGGACGTGGAACGGACCTTGCGGATTTCGACGATCGGCGCGGGCTTCCGGTTGATCAGGGACAGGAACACGAGGCCCGCGGTGCCGTGTGCCATCTCGGGCAGCAGGTCGCGGAACGTGTTCATGGAGAAGGGGCGGCCGTTTTCCCCGAAGATCTGTATGGCCTGCTCGATGAGCGACCTGTCCCACTCGGAGACGGAGGCGATGAACGCTTCGAGTTCGGCGCTGATCCGGAGCTTCTCGGCCGGCGTGGCGGTGTGCGTCACGGCGCGTCCTTTCGGTCTGCTTTCCTGGGTGGAGGGGCCGCCCCCGATTCCCGCGGGGGCGGCCTCCGGTGCGTGGAGGGTCAGGCGGTGGCGGTTCCGGCCCGCGGGTCGTCCGCGTCGCCGCCCGGGGAACCGGCCGTGATTTCAGCCGGCCGACTGGCGGTGACTTCGCCGGCCACGTAGGGGCCAGGCGCGTCGATGGCCGTCAGCGAGGCGTCTGTTCGGACCGTCTCGTCGTGGGCTATGGCCTGCGCCAGCTCGGTCGACTTCGGCAGCGTCTTGAACAGCTGCCGGATGCATGTCTTCTTCGCCATGGCGTCGTAGTCCGTCTTCCACGGCCCGTTGTCCTTGGCCTTGGCCCGTTTGCGGATGTCCTCGATGTCGTCGCGGTCGAGGACCAGGAACACGGCGCCGCCGGTGGTGGTGCGCGCGATGGCGTAGTAGGCGATGGCCCGGCCGCGGTTTCCCTTGGCGGGCTTGTGCTTGAGGAACGGCTCGAGGCCGTACTCGTAGTCGAAGAGGTCGCCCTCTTTGACGACTCGAGCGTCGAGGCCCTTGGCGATCGGCGACTGCCAGAAGAGCTTGACCATCCCCTGGTAGCCGACGACGAGCTGCACCTCGTAGGAGCCGAGTTTGCTGTTGTAGAACGGCAGCAGGTACGCCTCGCCAGCGGGCCCGCCGGGCTCGAGTCCCAGCTGGGCGCACGTCATGAGGGCGCCGGCGAAGGACTCCTGCGTGCAGTCAGCCAGGTACTTGACGGTGTTCAGGGAAGTGAGCGCGATGCGGGCAATGCGCTCGGGCTTGAGTCCCGTGGGGACGGCTCGAGCGAGTTCGCCGCTCATGTTGTTTACGAAGGCCCTAAGGTCGGGGCGCGGCTGTTCGCCGTTCTGCTGGACGGTGCCGACGCTTTCGGCTCGGCGGGCGACGGCGTTGCTGGCTGTGGTCACAGGTTCTCCAGGTGGATGTTGAGGACGCGGGTATCCGGGCCCCGGTAGGGCTCGGGGTCGATGTCGGGGTCGGCTTCGAGGGCGGCGGTTTTCCATGAGATCTGGCCCTTGCGGGGCCGCCACGAGTAGGCGAGTTCGCCGCGGATGTGGACGTCGGTGGCCTGGCCGGCGATGGCCTTGAGGTGGTTGTTGGCCTCGGTGATGGCCATCTCGGCACCGGCCAGGGCTTCTTTGGCGTGGGCGCGGTGCTTGAGCCAGCTCTCGACTTCGGCCGCGTCGGCGACGACGACGTTCTCCGTCGGGGTGGCGTGGAGCCGGTCGAGGAGTTGGCCGGTGGCATGGGTGCCGTCGATGGGCGGCTGTTGACCGGTCTCGACCTGCTCCCAGAAGTCGTCGGCGATCGTCCCCAGGTCGGCGATCATCTGGTTGTCGCGTTCGAGGCGGTGGACGAGGGTGCGCTGGCCGCCGATGAGGCAGGCGACGTGGGCGAACTGCCAGCCTGTGACGGCGAGATACCACTGGACCTGGATCTGTACGTCGACCGGGACTTCCTCGGTCCATTCGGCGAGGGCGTAGCTTGAGCGGGTCTTGATTTCGACGACGCCGGGCTGCCCGTCTTCGTGGGTGACGCGGTCGAGGTTCGCGATCCACGGCTTGTCGGGCCGGCGCAGGGTGCCGGGCCCAACGGCCGCGTACAGGCCGGTGATCGAGATGAAGCGGGTGGCTACGACGGGCTCGAGGAGGTGTCCCATGAGGGCGGCCTCGGACAGGGCCGCGTCGTCGCGCCGCGGTACGGGCTGGCCGGTCTTGCGCATCCAGATCTCGAGCGGGCTCGTCCAGGGGTTGAGTCCGCAGATGGCGGCCATGTCGCTGCCGCCGATGCCGTTGCGCCGGGCTTCGTGCCAGTCGGCTTCGGGTGCACCGGGCTCGAGGATGACGGTGGCCCCGGTCGGGTAGTGGAGTGGCGGCGCGAGGCTCGCCTGATCGGTCTTCACGTGTTGTGCCTTTCGTTGGGGCCCGCCGCCCGGTGGGGGTCCGGGCGGCGGGTGCGGCGCGCAGGGGGTCACGCCGCGGGAGGGTGGTCAGGGGGCTGCGGCTTTGTGCGGGTCGCGGATCGGGATGACGAGGTAGCTGTAGGTGTCGTCGTCTGGGTCGTGGAGCACGGCCGGCGTCTGCGGGGTGTTGACTTCGAAGGCGATGCGACCGGTGAGCCCATCGAGCCCGTCGAGGAGCCACTGCGAGTTGAAGGCGGCGTCGATGTCGTCCAGGTCGCCTTCAAAGTCGGCGTCGAAGCGGACCTGGGCGCTGCCGGTGTCCCGCGCCCGAACCGACCCCTGCCGGCCGTCGAAGGCGATCCAGATGGGCTTGTCGCCGTCGTTGACTGTGGTGACTTGCTTGATGGCGTGGGTGAGGTCTTCGGTGTCGAACAGGGCGGTGGCCTGCGATGTGCGGTTGAGCCCGTCGAGCTTGTGAGGGAAGAGGCCCGGTTCGATGAGCATCGTCGTGACCCTGCGCCGGCCGGTGTCGAAGCCGACCGTTCCCGCGCCGCCAGCGGGGAGTGCCAGGTGCACGGTGCGCCCGGCGAACGCTTTGGCGTTGGCGACCATGACGTGCCCGGGAACGACCGCCATGGCGTCACTGCCACCATCGGCGGCCTGCCACGGGATGGTGTGGCGGGCGATCCGGTACCGGTCGGTGGCCGTCAGCTCCAGGCGGTCCCCGACAACCTTGAGGCGGATGCCGGTCATGCCGGCGAAGGAACCTTCACCGGTCCTGGCCACGGCCGCTTTCACCTTGGCGACCGCAGTGGCCAGCTCGGCGCCGTCGACAGATCCGGTGGTGGCGGGTGCGACCGGAAGGGTCGGGTAGTCGGCGAGCGGCAGGGCTGCCAGGTCGAAGCGGGCACTGCGGGTTTCGACCTGAGCGTCGGTGTCGTCGGCGGCGATGGTGACATCGGTTTTGCCGAGGCTCCCGGTGATGTCGGCGAACAGCCGGGCGGACAGGACTACGGAGCCCGCCTCGGCGACATCTGCGTCGAGGGTGGCGTGGATGCTGGTTTCTCCGTCGAACGCGGACAGGGTGACCTGGTCGCCGGCGGCGGCGAGGAGGAGCCCGACGAACACCGGGTTGAGTGGCTTGGTGGGGAGCTGCCGGGCCGCCCACTTCGCAGCCTCGGCGAGTTCCTGCTGCGGCAGTGTGACGCGCATCAGGCGGCGTCCAGGGTGGTGACGTCGAACAGGGCGTCGGCCTGCGGGAGTTCGGCGGTCGGCGGCTCGTCGGTTCCGACCACCGCGGGGCTGGTGGCGTCAAGCTCGTCGGCCGGCCACGGCTTGGGCCGGCCGGTGACGACCAGGTCGGTGATGGGGAACAGGGCGGGCTGGGTGTAGGTCTTCACAGCGCTCTCCTGGGATGCTGGTGGTGGATGCCCGCCGACTTGCCTTCGGCGGGCGTCTGTGTGTGGCCCGCCGTCGCGCCGGGTTGGGCACGGCGCGACGGCGGTGTCAGGCGGCGTGGTCGCGCAGTGCGTCCCACAGTGGCCGGACGTTGATCCCGGCGGGTTCGGTGGGCCGGTCGTCGGGCTCGACCTGGCGGGTGCCGACGGCCGGGACGGATACGGCGAGCACGTTGGCTTTGAAGGCGCGTAGGGCGATGAGTTCGGCGGTCTGTGCGGCGAGGTCTTCGCGGGCCCCGGAGAGTTCGATCCGGGCGGTGTCGAGCTGCTGGCCCAGTTGGTTGCGTTCGGCGCGGAGTTCGCCGTTCTCGGTAGTCAGCCCCACCATCTGGCAGGCCATTCCGTCGTTCTCCCGTTCCAGCCGCCCGATCTTCTGGATGAGCTGGAACGGGGTGTGGCCACGGTGGCGGGCGCGGGTGCAGAGGTCCTGGACGATGCTCACGAGTCCTCCTTGGAGGCGTGTCGTTCGATGGCGATGGCCAGCCGGATCCCGGCGCCCATGACGGCCAGTCCGGCGGCGATCAGCAGGGCGGGGATCACGAGGCGCTGCCCTTCACGTCGTAGGACTCGGGCTGCACCCCGGCGGCGGTGTGCCAGGCGTCCCACTCCGGGACGGTGGCGCGGGTAGCGGCACGCGAGGGCTCGGGCAGGGCCGTCGCGGCGGCCAGTGCGAGGGTGGCGTGCACCTGCGCCTCGGCGAGCGCGATCATTGCCGTCTCGGGCGATACCGCTTGGCTGATGCTGGCCTTCGCGCGGCGGAGGTCCTCCACCAGCCGCTCTGCCCGCACGTAGTGCTCGGGCCCGCTCATCGGGTTCCTCCGTGGTTGAGGTGGCGCCCCAGGAGGAGGAGCGCGGTGGATGCGGCGGCGGTCAGCAGCACGCCGCGAAGGGTGAGGAGGCGGGTCACGACGGCCTCCCGAGGACCCGCTCGCACCACTGGTCGAGCGTCTCGGTGAAGCCCTTGCGCTCCGACTTCTCGTAGTCCGTCTCGACGGGCTCGGGCCGCATGACGGCGCGGACCATGGCGGTGGCGATCGGTGAGGCGACGGATGCCGGCGTGCTGGGCAGGTCGCACAGCAGCTCGGACATGACGGCCGTCTCGGTGCTCAGGAGCGTCATGCCGCCACCGCCGGTCGCTGGTAGCGGACGATGACGGGCCGCTGGACACCGTCCTCACGGTCGACCTGCGCCGCTACGTCCAGCTCGTCGTCCTCGGTGAGTCCGTCGTGGTCGAGGGTCCACAGGACCCGGCGGAGTTCGGCCCTGAGCGCGGCGTGGGAGCGGATGACGGCCAGCCGGTCGTCGAGGTCCACACGCTCAGCGGCAGTGGCCGCAGCGTGGGCGTGGGATATGGCGTCGGTGAGAAGCGAGGAGGCGGTCACGCTGCCACCGCCTTGCGGGCCGCGTCGTACAGGTCGACGCCGTGGCGGATCGCGTGGCAGGAGTGCAGGAAGCCGGGGGTGAAGGCGTCGAAGTCCCACTCCCAGGTCTCGCCGAACGTCCAACCCTTGTACTTGAAGGAGTCGAGCGCTGACCGGGCGCCGGCCTCGTGGTCGATGTTGCCCCACTCGAAGATCTCTTTGGTGACCTCGCGCCCCAAGCCGCGCGGGGCACTCCCTTCGCGGATCGCCTGGACGACGTGCTCCTTCACCTGCCGCTCGAAGAGGCCGATGTCGAAGTCCTCGATCTCGTCGCGCCCGGCACGGACCTTTTCCTGCCAGTAGCCGGGGTTGATCTCCCCGCTGAACGCGGTCTTCCGGAACAGGTCGAGCATGTCCGGGGTGGCGTCGATGTCGAAGTGGAACGTCCACCCCGACTTCACGACGAGGTTGTACGGCCATGTGATGAGCTCGAACGGGTAGCGGCTGAACGGTGAGTCCGCCGTTCCTTCGAACCGCAGGTGCCGGTACAGCCCGTCCTCGTGCAGCACGGTCATCTTGTGACTGGCGAAGCGCTTGGCGATGTCACTCATGTCGTGCTCCAGTTGGCGGCGAGTTGGGCGAAGCGGGTGTCGGCGTCGAGGTCGAGTGCGTGCCGGTCGGGGTCGTCCAGCGGCAGGGATTCGCGGATGCGGGCCAGCTCGGCGAGGACGGTGTCCAGCGGCACGTCCAGGCGCTCGATGGGGTTCGTCGGGGTCGGGGTCGTCATCGGGTGCCGCCCTTCGGTCCGGTGCGGCCGTAGTTGGCCTGCATGCGGTCCGCGAGGGCCTGCGGGATGTTCAAGCCGTCGGCGCGGCGGTCGATCTCGTCCTGGAAGCGGTCTACGTAGGTGGCGCACGTCTCGTCGACCGGGACGTCGCCCGCGACGTGGGCGCGAATGCAGCGACGCTCGTCGCCCTGAAGAAGCGGCAGGGCGTCCGTGTTGTGCAGGGCAAGCGAGTCACTGGAGAGGAAACCCATCACGCACCGCCGATCGGGTTGCCGTTGGCGCGCTGCATCTCGGCGGCGGTCACGTCCGGGTTGGCCATGCGGCGGACCGTTCGCGCCGCCCACGAAGCGCCGTTTCGGACGACCTCCGGGAACGGCTGCTTGCCAGCGTCGATAGCGTCGGCGGCCTCGTTCAGCACCTCGGCGCGGAAGGCGTCGGCCAGTTCGTCGCACTTCGCGAAGGCGGGCTCGTTGGGCAGCGCGACCAGCGCGTAGCCGATCAGCCGCTCGCGGGCGCTCTCGGGGCTGGGGTTCTGGGATGATGTGGACACGGTCCACTCCTGTTCTTCAGGGTTGTGGTGGTGGGTCGTAGGCCCCGGCTGCCGGTCTCGACACCGGCGGTTGGGGCCGTTTGCCGCTCTAGGCGGCGTTGCGCTCGGCGTCGACGGGGAAGCCGGCGGCCTCCCACTCGAACCAGGCGCGGACCGCGTCGAGCTCGAACCGGCGGAAGCGGCCGATGTACTCGACGGGGAAGGCGTTCGGATGGCCCGTCGGGTACCGCTCGATGCGGTTGTCGATGGTCCACTTACCGACGCCGAGGGCCCCGATGAGCTGCTTCTGGTTCAGAAGCTGGACAGTGGCCGTGCTGGGGGACACAGTTATTCTCCGTTCTCTCGTAGACGTAGATCACGAGACCTGGATGGATGGGGGATCGGGGTGATCGCCGAACAGTTCCTCGATGGGGGAGTCGAGGCCGGCGGCCATGAGCTCGGTAGTGCGGGTGCTGGCGGATTCCCGGCCGCTCGCACCTTCGGAGGCGTAGAACCCGATGAGCGCCTGCGAGAGGCCGCGGCCTTCGGGGTCGATCTCCTTGGTGCGTGCCGCGAGTCGGGGTATGGAGAGGCCGGCTCGCCTGATTGCGTCGCGGATCGGCTTTCCACCGTTGCGTCGGTACATGCGCTCCCCTTGATGCGTTCAGGTTCTGGCCGCTCGGGCTGTGGGGCGCTGTGCGGTATCTCTGTTCTACCGTAGACGTAGAACCCGGTCAAGCCCGGTCACGCCTGTTATTGCCCGGGAGTCTTTGTGGCCCTGGGTGTATGGCCTGTTAGCGGTTCGTAACTGGTTTCGGTCACAGTTCTACGATGCGCTTGCCTATGTAGAAGGCTGGCCACATGCTTCTACACGTGGCGAATGACAGCAGGCGTGAGCGCGAGTCCCTGTCCGCGCTCCTGGAGCGCGTGATCGATCAGCACGGCCTGACCCAGAAGGGTCTGGCTGACGCCTCCGGAGTGCCCCTCGCTACGCTGAACGCGTGGATCTCGGGACGCAGGTCGCCCCGGAATTCGGCAGACTCCAAAGAGCAGCTCCGGTCGCTCGCCCAGCATCTCCCGGGCGTCACCGTCGCGCAACTGTTCGAATCAATCGGGCAGCAAGTGCCCGGCGAGGTGTCACCCGAAGCGGAAGCGCGAACCCTGGCGCTCTACCGCAACCTCTCCGGAGGCCGGCGCCGGGTTGTTGATCAGCTCGTTGAGACGCTCGCCTCGGAGGAGCGCACCACCTCCTGATCCGGCGAAAATCATGGGCATCTTGTACAACCTTCTACCGTTACGGTTCTGTTACGGGTAGCTCTTGGTACGCATGGTGCTTCTGTCCGTGCGCGCGGCTACGCTCGGTCCTCCGCTGCCTCCACCCAGCGCGCCAACTGAATTGGTACAGCTGTGCGTCACAGGGGGAAGCCATGTGCGTAGTCGTCGAACTGACACAAGATCGCCGGACCTTCTGGTGCAGACAGGAGGTTGCGATACACGTGCCCGACGACCTGAGCCGCATTCAGATGCTGGTCGTCACGCGGGGAATGCTCCAGGAACTCGGTGCCGATCAGCCGGCAGAGTCCACAATGGAAGCGCGCTGCTTCTGCGGCGAGCCGCTCACGATATGGGACATGCCCCAGGAGCGGACCGTCCCCCGGCAGCGCGTCCACGGCGTGACGGAGGTTCATCGTGGCGCGTAAGGCTCTGAACAACCCCCGGCAGATCCGGGCGAAATCCTGCGGATGTTCACTGTGCGTAGCCAAGTTCCGTCCGGACGAGAAGCCGACCCGCAAGGACTGTACCGGCAGCTGGCAGGCCCGCTACCGGGACCCGGGCGGGAAGCAGTGCCACCAGAACTTCGCCACGAAGAAGGGGGCGGAGAGCTTCCTCATCGAGGCCAAGTCCGCCATGGCGCGCGGCACCTATCTGGATCCGGCAAAGTCTCAGATCACCCTGACCAGGTGGCACGGCATGTGGTGGCCCAACCAGCGCGGCGCCCTCAACACACTCACCCGCGACGAACGGATGTGGCGCCTGCACGTCGAGCCAGTATTCGGCACCTGGCCCCTGGCGAGCATCTCCTGGCTGGACGTGGACCGCTGGGTGAAGAAGATCCACGGCCCGCTGTCCGCGTCGTCCATCCCGGCCGCCTTCCAGATCCTGGACCGTCTGCTGACGGCGGCGGTCCTGGACAAGCGGATCCTGAACAACCCGTGCGATTCGATCAAACTGCCGAAGGTGCGGAAGAAGCACCCGCAGGACCGGAAGCCGCCCACCTACGCGCAACTGGACCTTATTCGCGAACACCTGCCGGCCCATCATCACGCGCTGACGATCGTTGCGCAGGAGACCGGGCTCCGCTGGGGTGAACTCGTCGGACTGCGCCGGTGCCACGTCGACCTGGACGGTGCACGCCTGCACGTCCACGAGGTTCTGGAGGATGCCCGCGGGCACCTCGGGCGCAAGGAGTATCCGAAGTCCGACGCCGGCCTGCGCACAGTGCCGCTGACGCCGTTGGCGGTCGGGACGCTGCGGGCGCACCTGGAGAAGTCCCCCGCGGCGGCCACCCGCTCGAAGGTGCAGGACGGGCTGTGCGCGACAGAGCTGGTGTTCAAGGGGCCGCGCAAGGCGGTGATGCGTCAGGCGAACTTCCGCACGACGTGGGTGAAGGCGGTTGAGCGCGCCGGGGTCGCTCGTATTACTAAGGACATGGTGACGGGGCGGAACGAGTGCTGGCCGCAGTTCCACAAGATCCGGCACGCTTACGCCTCGCGCCTGCATGCCCTCGGGGTGCCGGAGGTGGTGGTGCAGGAGATCCTGGGCCACGAGCGGGGTGGCGAGGTAACCTGGATTTACACGCACGCGGCGGCCGACACGGCGGGCCAGGTGCTGGCGGCGCTGGTCAGTGAGGGTATCCCGCTGAGGGCAGAGTCCACTGAGAGTCCACATCCTCACCCTGTCGGACCGGATTCCACCGGGCTGGACCGGGTTGAAAACCCAAGGCGGGAACGGGTCTTGACCCCCTGAAAAGGGTAGTCGCACCGGCCCTTGATCCCTTCGAGCGACCACTTGCCGCGAGGCGAGCATGGCGGGTCGGTGTCATCTTTTTCTTCTTAGTGTTCACGGACATTCACCGGAATACGTCTTCACAGGAGCGGGGGCGCGTCACACACTGACGCGGACCCGCTCCTGATTTCCCGGCCCACCCCCCGTTACCGCCTACCAGCAGGTAGGTGCGACGATCGGAAAGTTCCGCCGGACCCCAGGGGCGAGGCGGTGCGGCAAGTGAAGCCAGGGAAAGCAGAGGAACACGGTCATGGCAACGGCGCCAAGCGTCTCGTACTCGATGACGGTCCGGCTGGAAGTACCCGCGAGCGGCACCGCGGTGTCCCAGCTGACCACGGCCGTGGAATCCTCCGGCGGCTCGGTGACCGGTCTGGACGTCACCGCGTCCGGCCACGAGAAGCTGCGGATCGACGTCACGATCGCCGCCAGCTCCACCAGCCACGCGGACGAGATCGTCGAGGAACTGCGGGGCATCGAGGGCGTCACACTCGGCAAGGTCTCCGACCGTACGTTCCTCATGCACCTCGGCGGCAAGATCGAGATGCAGTCCAAGCACCCCATCCGCAACCGTGACGACCTCTCGATGGTCTACACGCCAGGTGTGGCACGGGTCTGCATGGCGATCGCCGAGAACCCCGAGGACGCCCGCAGACTCACCATCAAGCGCAACTCCGTCGCGGTCGTCACCGACGGCTCCGCGGTGCTGGGCCTCGGCAACATCGGCCCGATGGCCGCGCTGCCCGTCATGGAGGGCAAGGCGGCCCTCTTCAAGCGCTTCGCGGGGATCGACGCCTGGCCGATCTGCCTGGACACCCAGGACACCGACGCCATCGTCGAGATCGTCAAGGCGATCGCGCCCGGCTTCGCGGGAATCAACCTCGAGGACATCTCCGCCCCCCGCTGCTTCGAGATCGAGGCGCGGCTGCGCGAGGCCCTGGACATCCCGGTCTTCCACGACGACCAGCACGGCACGGCCATCGTGGTGCTCGCCGCGCTGACCAACGCGCTGCGCGTGGTCGGCAAGGAGATCGGTGACGTACGGGTCGTCATGTCGGGCGCGGGTGCCGCCGGTACAGCGATTCTGAAACTTCTTATCGCGGCCGGCGTCAAGCACACCGTCGTCGCCGACATTCACGGGGTGGTGCACGCCGACCGCGCCGACCTGGTCTCCGCGGCGGCCGAATCGCCCCTGCGCTGGATCGCCGACAACACCAACCCGGAGGGCGTCACCGGCACCCTCAAGGAAGCAGTCGTCGACGCCGACGTCTTCATCGGCGTGTCCGCCCCGAACGTCCTGAACGGCGAGGACGTCGCCGCCATGGCGGACGGCGCGATCGTCTTCGCGCTGGCCAACCCCGACCCCGAGGTCGACCCGGCAATCGCCCGCGAGACAGCGGCAGTTGTGGCCACCGGCCGCTCCGACTTCCCCAACCAGATCAACAACGTCCTGGTCTTCCCGGGCGTCTTCCGCGGCCTTCTCGACGCGCAGTCACGCACCGTCAACACGGAGATGATGCTGGCCGCCGCGACGGCCCTCGCCGACGTCGTCACGGGTGACGAACTCAACCCGAACTACATCGTTCCGTCGGTCTTCAACGACAAGGTCGCGGGCGCTGTGGCGGGTGCCGTACGTACCGCCGCCAAGGCCGCCGGCGCCGTTGTGACAGGCGCCACGTCCGTCTGACGCCCGGCGCGTCGCGATTCGCGGCACCGTGAACCCACCTCTAGGGTGACGGACCATGAGCCCGCTGCTCCAAGGGGGTTTCAGGGCCCGGATTGGCTTTCCCGCCGCTGGTGGGGGCAGGATGCTTTCTCAAGGACTATGTCCAGGGGATACCCCACTGGGGCGCGAAGACCTGAAAAACAGACCCGCTCGACGGGACTGTCAGAGGGTCCTGGCAGCATCGGCTTCGATCTCACGCCTCACACGCAAGAAGAACACGGGAGTAACAACATGAACCGCAGTGAGCTGGTGGCCGCCCTGGCCGACCGCGCCGAGGTGACTCGCAAGGATGCCGACGCCGTGCTGGCCGCCCTCGCCGAGACGGTCGGCGAGATCGTCGCCAAGGGCGACGAGAAGGTCACCATCCCCGGCTTCCTGACCTTCGAGCGCACCCACCGTGCCGCTCGCACCGCTCGTAACCCGCAGACCGGCGACCCGATCCAGATCCCGGCCGGTTACAGCGTGAAGGTCTCCGCGGGCTCCAAGCTCAAGGAAGCCGCCAAGGGCAAGTAACCCTCAGGCACGGCACAAGGGCGGTCACCCCGGTCGGGGTGACCGCCCTTGGCGTTCGAGGACGAGGTGTCAGACGACGGAGCCGCCCGGGAGTTCGACCTTCGCGCCCAGCTCGACCAGCTTCTCCATGAAGTTCTCGTAGCCGCGGTTGATCAGGTCGATGCCGTGCACCCGCGAGGTGCCCTGCGCCGCCAGAGCCGCGATCAGATACGAGAAGCCGCCCCGCAGGTCGGGGATGACCAGATCGGCGCCCTGGAGCTTCGTGGGGCCCGAAACGACCGCGGAGTGCAGGAAGTTGCGCTGGCCGAAGCGGCAGTCCGAGCCGCCCAGGCACTCCCGGTACAACTGGATGTGCGCGCCCATCTGGTTGAGCGCGGAGGTGAAGCCGAGCCGCGACTCGTACACCGTCTCGTGGACGATGGACAGGCCCGCCGCCTGAGTCAGCGCCACCACCAGCGGCTGCTGCCAGTCGGTCTGGAAACCGGGGTGTACGTCGGTCTCCAGGGCGATCGCGTTGAGCGGGCCGCCGGGGTGCCAGAAGCGGATGCCCTTGTCGTCGATCTCGAAGGCACCGCCTACCTTGCGGAAGGTGTTCAGGAAGGTCATCATCGACCGCTGCTGCGCGCCGCGTACGTAGATGTTGCCCTCGGTCGCCAGCGCTGCCGACGCCCAGGACGCGGCCTCCAGCCGGTCCGGCAGCGCCCGGTGGTTGTAGCCGCCGAGCTTGTCGACACCGGTGATCCGGATCGTCCGGTCGGTGTCCATCGAGATGATCGCGCCCATCTTCTGGAGCACGCAGATCAGGTCCTCGATCTCCGGCTCCACCGCGGCGTTCGACAACTCGGTGACGCCCTCGGCCAGAACGGCCGTCAGCAGCACCTGCTCCGTCGAGCCGACCGAGGGGTACGGCAGCCGGATCTTCGTGCCGCGCAGCCGCTGCGGGGCCTCCAGATACTGCCCGTCCGCACGCTTCTCGATCGTCGCGCCGAACTGGCGCAGCACCTCGAAGTGGAAGTCGATGGGCCGGCCGCCGATGTCGCAGCCGCCGAGCCCCGGGATGAAGGCGTGGCCCAGGCGGTGCAGCAGCGGGCCGCAGAACAGGATCGGGATGCGCGACGAGCCCGCGTGGGCGTCGATGTCCGCGACGTTGGCGCTCTCGACGTGCGAGGGGTCGAGGATCAGCTCACCCGGTTCCTCACCGGGGCGCACGGTGACGCCGTGCAGCTGGAGCAGCCCCCTGACGACCCGTACGTCACGGATGTCGGGCACGTTGCGCAGTCTGCTTGGCCCGCTGCCGAGAAGGGCGGCGACCATGGCCTTCGGCACCAGGTTCTTCGCGCCTCGGACGCGGATCTCACCCTCCAGCGGGGTTCCGCCGTGGACAAGCATTACATCAGCTGTGCCGGTCATGAATCTCGCGTTCCGGTGTCGTCGGACAGGGGGCCAAAGCAAAAGAGTAAGGGGCTGGCACCCCTGTCCCGTAAGGCATCGGACGTCCTGGAGCCGTGGAGAGGACGGCAGAACACTTTCCGTCGTCGGCCCCTTGCCGAGAGTCACCTTTCTTTCCGTGCCCACTTGGGTCCACGGCGTGGCGGTTCCCTGCGCTCCCCGTGCCGCCGTGCGCCTGAGCTGCGATCACGCGCACTCTGCCGCGCGGCCCCCGCGGAAGGCGAATGTGCGGGATCATGTCTGGCATGACCGAGGTGTCCTCGCTCACAGGGCGGCTGCTCGTCGCGACTCCGGCCCTGGCGGATCCGAATTTCGACCGCGCGGTGGTGCTCCTGCTCGACCATGACGAGGAGGGGTCGCTCGGCGTTGTCCTCAACCGGCCCACCCCCGTGGACGTCGGGGACATCCTGGAGTCCTGGGGCGGGCTGGCCGGCGACCCCGGTGTGGTCTTCCAGGGCGGACCGGTCTCCCTCGACTCGGCGCTCGGCCTCGCGGTCATCCCCGGCGACGAAGGGCCCCTCGGCTGGCGCCGGGTGCACGGCGCGATCGGCCTGGTCGATCTGGAGACGCCGCCCGAACTGCTCGCGCGGGCCCTCGGCTCGCTGCGGATCTTCGCCGGGTACGCGGGCTGGGGGCCGGGTCAGCTGGAGGACGAGCTGAGCGAAGGCGCCTGGTACGTGGTCGAGTCCGAGCCCGGCGACGTGTCGTCGCCGCGCCCCGAGAGCCTGTGGCGCGCCGTGCTGCGCAGACAGCGCAGCGAACTGGCCATGGTCGCGACCTATCCGGACGATCCCTCGCTCAACTGAGTCGGAGCGGACGGGCCGCCGGGGGCTCCTCGCGCCGCGTCGGCGCGCTGTGTGAGCGGGCGGCCGCGGAGGGCTCGGACACCCTCCTGGGCCCGGAGCCCTCCGGATGGCGCGAGCGTGGGTACCCTTGGCGGTTATGAGCACTCTTGAGCCCGAGCGCGGGGCAGGTACGGGCACCCTCGTGGAGCCGACACCGAAGGTGTCGCACGGCGACGGCGACCACGAGCGCTTCGCCCACTACGTCCAGAAGGACAAGATCATGGCGAGTGCCCTCGACGGCACTCCCGTGGTGGCACTGTGCGGGAAGGTCTGGGTACCGGGGCGCGACCCCAAGAAGTATCCGGTCTGTCCGATGTGCAAGGAGATCTACGAGTCCATGGGCCCCGGCGGGGACAAGGACAAGGGCGGCAAGGACAAGAGCGGCAAGGGCAAGAACTAGCGCCTCTTTTTCCGATCTTGCGCCGGACGGCTCCGGGGCGCGCAACCGCGCGCCCCGGAGCCTTTCGCGTCGAGGGGCGCCTGAGCGGGTAGGTCGGAGGTGCGTGGACGGACCGGGCGCACAGACGTGCCCGGGAACGCTCACGTGTGCCTGATCACCGAATGGTTGAGACCACTTGTCCGTTCGTCAGGGCCGGGCCTAGTGTCCACGTGCACGCTCCAACGACCCATTGACTCCGGCATATGCCAGCCGAACGAGGACTGAGGACTGACGTGATGGACCTGATCCCGGCGCCTGTCAGTGTCGAAGGCCCACAGACCGGTGGCTTCGTCCCCGACTCGGCCACCACCCTCTGGGCGGCGCCCGGGACCGAGACCACCGAGCGCTGGCTGCGCGCCACCCTCGGGGCCGCGCTGGGGCTGCCGCTGGCCCCCGGCCCCGCGGGCGGCAGCAACGCGGTCTCGCTGCGCATCGACGAGTCCATGGCCCCCGAGGCGTACCGGCTGGACATCACCGCCGAGTGGGGCGCCGAGATACACGGCGGCAGCGCGGCCGGTGTCTTCTGGGGAGCGCAGACGCTCCGTCAGCTCCTCGGTCCCAAGGCCTTCCGCCGCGCGCCCCTGTCCCCGGGCGTACGGCAGGAGATCCCCCGTCAGGTGATCGAGGACCAGCCCCGCTTCGGCTGGCGCGGCGTCATGCTCGACGTGTCACGCCACTTCATGCCCAAGGACGGCGTGCTGCGCTTCCTGGATCTGATGGCCGCGCACAAACTCAACGTCTTCCACTTCCACCTCACCGACGACCAGGGCTGGCGCGTCCAGATCAAGCGCTACCCGAAGCTGACCGAGGTCGGCGCGTGGCGGTCCCGGACCAAGTACGGCCACCGGTTCTCGGACATGTGGGACGAGAAGCCGCACGGCGGTTTCTACACGCAGGACGACATCCGCGAGATCGTCGCGTACGCCGCCGAGCGGCACATCTCCGTCGTCCCCGAGATCGACATCCCCGGCCACTCGCAGGCCGCCATCGCCGCGTACCCGGAGCTGGGCAACACCGACGTCGTCGACACCTCCGCGCTGGACGTCTGGGACACCTGGGGCGTCAACCCGAATGTGCTTGCCCCCAGCGACCACACCCTGCGCTTCTTCGAGGGCGTCTTCGAGGAGCTCCTGGAGCTCTTCCCCGCCGCCACCTCGCCGTTCATCCACATCGGCGGCGACGAGTGCCCCAAGGACCAGTGGAAACGCTCGCCCGCCGCCCAGGAGCGGATCCGTGAACTCGGCCTGGCCGACGAGGACGAGCTCCAGTCCTGGTTCATCAGGCACTTCGACGTCTGGCTCTCCGCGCGCGGCCGGCGTCTCATCGGCTGGGACGAGATCCTGGAGGGCGGGCTGGCGCCCGGCGCCGCCGTCTCCTCCTGGCGCGGTTACGCGGGCGGGATCGCGGCGGCCAAAGCCGGCCACGACGTGGTCATGTGCCCCGAGCAGCAGGTGTATCTGGACCACCGTCAGGCGGCGGGCGAGGACGAGCCGATGCCCATCGGATACGTCCGCACGCTGGAGGACGTCTACCGCTTCGAGCCCGTACCGCCGCAGCTCACCGGCGCCGAGGCCGACCATGTCCTCGGCACCCAGGCCAACGTGTGGACCGAGGTGATGCAGGACCGCTCCCGCGTCGACTACCAGCTCTTCCCGCGCCTCTGCGCCTTCGCCGAGGTCGCCTGGTCCGCCCTGCCCGCGTCCCCCGACCGCGACTTCACGGATTTCGAACGGCGAATGACCGCGCACTACAAGCGCCTTGACGCCCTCGGGGTCGATTACCGGCCGCCCGGGGGCCCGTTGCCCTGGCAGAAGCGCCCGGGACCGAACGGCGACTCGGCCGTTCTCGGACGTCCGATCGAGGGAGCGCCCCCGAACGTGTAGTCCCCCCGACCGGCCTCCCCCGGGCCCACCGTGCGAATAAGTCGTACATGGAGTACCGAATGCTGGCATTCCGTATGTGTCGGTGAAGAGGCGTGAAAACGGACCTTCCCCTCGTTCAGGGGCGGATGCGTGCTTCATGGACCCTCGGACCGGTAGGCCCGGAAGATGTGCCAGAGTTGCCTCGTCCGGCCTGTGAGCACGTACGGTACGGCCAACACAGACGGACAGCCGGGACACCGGGAAGGGGCAGCTGGGTTGACCACGCACGCACCGCAGACGGCGCAGTCCGTGACGCTGCCGGCCTCGCTCGACGAGGCCGTGGCGGCGCTGAGCGCCATGCCTGCCGCCGTGCCCGTCGCGGGTGGCACCGATCTGATGGCCGCTGTCAACAAGGGCCTGCTCAGACCGGCCGGCCTGGTCGGCCTCGGCCGGATCAGCGAACTGCGCGGCTGGCACTACCAGGACGGACACGCCCTGCTGGGCGCCGGACTCACCCACGCGCGGATGGGGCGGCCCGACTTCGCCGCGCTCATCCCCGCGCTGGCCGCGTCCTCGCGCGCCGCGGGGCCGCCCCAGATCCGTAACGCCGGCACGCTCGGCGGGAACATCGCCACCGCGGCGCCCACCGGCGACTCGCTGCCCGTGCTGGCGGCCCTGGAGGCGGACCTCGTCGTCGCCGGCCCGGGCGGCTCCCGCCGCGAGATCCCCGTCTCCCATCTGCTGGCCGGCCGCGAGATGCTGGCGCCCGCCGAACTCATCGGCTTCGTACGGGTCCCGCTGCTGCACGCCCCGCAGGTCTACCTCAAGGCGACCGGCCGCACCGGCCCCGGCCGGGCCACCGCGTCCGTCGCCGTCGTGCTCGACCCGGCGCGCCGGGGCGTGCGCTGCGCGGTCGGCGCCATCGCGCCGATGCCGCTGCGCCCGATGGAGGCCGAGCGCTGGATCGCCTCGCTGATCGACTGGGACGCGGACCGCGGGCTGGCGCCCGAGGCGCTGACCGCCTTCGGCGAGTACGTCGCCGCGGCCTGCATCCCCGACCCGGCTCCGGCGGCGGACGGCAGCGAGCCGCCCGCCCTGCCGCCCGCCGTGCTGCACCTGAGGCGTACCGTCGCCACTCTGGCTCGACGAGCACTGGGGAGGGCGCTGCCGTGACCACCGACGAGAACGAGAACTCCGGGACTCCGGAGGGGCGTCGACCGGACCCTTCGCACGGGCACCCGCAGGGACGCGGCGCCTGGCAGCCGATCCCGCAGGGCGGCGAGTACGACGCCGAGGCGACCGCCTTCGTCCAACTGCCGCCCGAGGACAGGGCGGACGCGCCGCTCGCCGCACGCGGGCACGGGTACGTACCGCCGACGATCGACCAGCGGCAGCCGGACGGGGGCGTCGGACCCGCGGGTCCGGCCGCCGCCGGGCAGTGGGCGGCGCGGACCCCGCAGGCGCAGCCCGATCCGTACGGCTACGGGTCGGGCCACGGGCAGTCTCAGGGGTACGGCGCGAGCCAGGCCGCCGGGCCGGACGCGCCGCGCGATCCGCAGGCGACCGGGCAGTGGTCCTTCGCCGACGGCGCCGCCGACTCCCGTACGGAGCCTGGACCGGGGGCTCCGCCGGGGCCCACCGGCCAGTGGGTGATCCCGGTCATCGGTGAGGAGCTTCCCGACGAATCGGGCGAGTTCACCACCTCGATGCCGACCACGTCGCAGTGGTCGGGCGGTGCGCCGCCGGCCACACTTCCGGGAGGTGCGCGCGCTCCGTGGGCGCCCGAACCGGAACCGGTTCCGGAGCCCGTGGCTGAGCAGCTGCCCGAGGCCGTCGACGTACCGGAAACCGCCGTGCCCGCGCCCCCGCACGAGCACGAGGCGGAAGGCGAGCCCGAGCCCGAGCCCGACCCATCGGCCGGGGTCACCGGGGCCGAAGCCGTACCGGAATCGGAAGCGGAACTCGCGCCCGAGCCCGCGGGCGACCTCGAGCAGGCTCCGGAGCCCGAACCCGAACCGGCCCCCCTCACCAGCAGCAACGACAGCGCGGAACACCCCGCCAACTCCTACGTCCTGCGCGTCAACGGCGGCGACCGCCCCGTCACGGACGCCTGGATCGGCGAGTCCCTGCTCTACGTCCTGCGCGAGCGCCTCGGCCTCGCCGGCGCCAAGGACGGCTGCTCACAGGGCGAGTGCGGCGCCTGCAACGTCCAGGTCGACGGCCGTCTCGTCGCCTCCTGCCTCGTCCCGGCGGCCACGGCGGCCGGCTCCGAGGTCCGTACGGTCGAGGGCCTGGCCTCCGACGGCGAACCGTCCGACGTGCAGCGCGCGCTGGCCAACTGCGGCGCCGTGCAGTGCGGTTTCTGCATCCCCGGCATGGCCATGACCGTCCACGACCTCCTCGAAGGCAACCACGACCCCAGCGAGCTGGAGACCCGCCAGGCGCTGTGCGGCAACCTCTGCCGCTGCTCCGGCTACCGGGGCGTGCTCGACGCCGTCGGCGAGGTCGTCGCCGAACGCGCGGCGAGCGCCGAGGCCGCCGCCGACGAGGCCCGTATCCCGCACCAGGCACCACCGGGCGCCGGCGGCGCCCACCCCGCACCTCTCGACCCGCACGACGGAGGCATGGCGTGAGCAACGACGCGGCCACCGAGACCCAGGCACTCGACGGCCCCCAGCAGGAGCCGCCCGCGCTGGGTCTCGGCGCTTCTCTTCCTCCGGCCGACGCCCGCGCCAAGACCGAGGGCACGTTCCCGTACGCCGCCGACCTCTGGGCCGAGGGCCTGCTCTGGGCGGCTCTGCTGCGCTCACCGCACCCGCACGCGCGCATCCTGTCGATCGACACGTCTGCCGCCTCCGAAATGCCGGGCGTACGGGCCGTGGTGACCCATCTCGACGTGCTCGGCGACCCCTCCTACGGCCGGCTCGTCGCCGACCGTCCCGTCTTCGCCTCCGAGATCGTGCGTCACCACGGCGAGGCCATCGCCGCCGTCGCGGCGGACCACCCCGACACCGCGCGTATGGCCGCCGCCGCCATCGCCGTCGAGTACGAGGTCCTCGACCCGGTCACCGATCCGGAGAAGGCCTTCGAGGCCGAGCCGCTGCACCCCGACGGCAATCTGATCCGCCACATCCCGCTGCGCTACGGCGACCCCGACCTCATGGGCGAGGTGGTCGTCGAGGGCCTGTACCGCATCGGCCGCCAGGACCCGGCCCCCATCGGCGCCGAGGCCGGACTCGCCGTACCGCGTCCCGACGGCGGAGTGGAGATCTACACCGGCTCCACCGACCCGCACACCGACCGCGATCTGGCCGCCGCCTGCTTCGGCCTCGAACCCGACCAGGTGAGGGTCGTCGTCACCGGTGTCCCCGGCGCCACCGGCGACCGCGAGGACCCCGGCTTCCAGATCCCGCTCGGCCTGCTCGCGCTGCAGACCGGCTGCCCGGTGAAGCTGGCCGCGACCCGCGAGGAGTCCTTCCTCGGCCACGCCCACCGGCACCCGACGCTGCTGCGCTACCGGCACCACGCCGACAGCGAGGGCCGGCTCGTCAAGGTCGAGGCGCAGATCCTCCTCGACGCGGGCGCGTACGCGGACGCGTCGTCCGAATCCCTCGCGGCGGCTGTGGCGTTCGCCTGCGGGCCGTACATCGTCCCGCACGCCTTCATCGAAGGCTGGGCCGTACGCACCAACAACCCGCCCTCCGGTCATGTCAGGGGCGAGGGCGCGATGCAGGTCTGCGCCGCTTACGAGGGCCAGATGGACAAGCTGGCCGCCAAGCTCGGCATCGACCCGGCCGAACTGCGCCTGCGCAACGTGCTGGCGACCGGCGACATCCTGCCCACCGGGCAGACCGTGACCTGCCCGGCCCCCGTCGCCGAACTGCTGCGCGCCGTACGCGACTTCCCTCTCCCCGCGCTTCCCAAGGACATCCCCGAGTCGTCCTGGCTGCTGCCGGGCGGCCCGGAGGGCGCGGGCGAGCCCGGCGCCGTGCGCCGAGGTGTCGGCTACGCGCTGGGCATGGTCCACATGCTCGGCGCCGAGGGCGCCGACGAGGTCTCCACGGCCACGGTCAAGGTCCACGACGGCGTCGCCACGGTCATCTGCGCGGCCGTCGAGACCGGCCAGGGCTTCTCCACCCTCGCCCGCCAGATCGTCCAGGAGACGCTCGGCATCGAGGAGGTGCACGTGGCGTCGGTCGACACCGACCAGCCCCCGGCGGGCCCCGCGACGCACGGCCGGCACACCTGGGTCTCGGGCGGCGCGGTCGAACGGGCGGCGAAGATGGTCCGTACGCAGCTCCTCCAGCCGCTGGCGCACCAGTTCGGCATGTCGACGGAGCTGCTCCAGATCACCGACGGCAAGATCACCTCCTACGACGGGGTGCTGTCGACCACCGTCACCGAGGCGATGGACGGCAAGGAACTGTGGGCCACGGCCCAGTGCCGCCCGCACCCGACCGAGCCGCTGGACGAGGCGGGCCAGGGCGACGCGTTCGTGGGACTCGCGTTCTGCGCGATCCGCGCCGTCGTGGACGTCGACATCGAGCTGGGCTCGATCCGCGTCGTGGAGATGGCGGTCGCGCAGGACGTCGGCCGGGTCCTCAACCCGGCGCAGCTCGCGACCCGTATCGAGGCGGGTGTCACCCAGGGCATCGGTACGGCGCTGACGGAGAACCTCCGTACGACCCGGGGTCTGGTACGCCGTCCCGACCTCACCGGCTACGCCCTGCCGACGTCCCTGGACGCGGCGGACATCCGTATCGTCAAACTGGTCGAGGAGCGGGACGTGGTGGCCCCGTTCGGGGCGAAGCCCGCGAGCGCGGTGCCGGTCGTGACGTCCCCGGCGGCGGTCGCGGCGGCGGTGCGCGCGGCGACGGGCCGGCCGGTCAACCGGCTGCCGATCAGGCCGCAGTCCGCCGTGGTGACGGCAGGCGCGTAGCGCTCCGGACGACGGGACGGGGGCGCGCGCCCTCGCCCGTACCGGCGACCGCCCGGCGTTCGACCGGCTGGTGGGACCGTACCGGCGCGAACTCCACGTGCATGCTCACCGGATGCTCGGCTCGTTCCACGACGCGGACGACGTGGTCCAGGAGACGCTCCCGCGCGCCTGGCGTGCGCTGGACCGCCGTCGTGCTGCGCGACGTACTGGACTTCCCGGCGCGTGAGGCGGCGGAGGTCCTCGACACGACGGTGCCGGGACCAGCGTGACGGTCGGCGCGAGCCTCGACCGAATGAACGGGACGCGCCGAAGTGACAGGACGGAGAAGAGGCCGTGGCGGGAATCGAACCCACGTAACTCGATTTGCAGTCGAGCCCCTGAACCACTCGGGCACACGGCCGTGCGTACTTGTGACTCGACCGTAAGCGGGTCGGTGCCCGGCCCTCAAGGGAGCCGGGCACCCCGCAACGCGACTGCCACACGCCGTTCACGAGCGGCGGCCGGCGGGATCCGGGGCGTACGTCGAAGGGACCAGGCCGGCCGGGACCAGCGACAGGTTTCAACCGATGCCATGCCCCTTACCCTTTGCCCATGACCGCCCTGGAACCGAACGACGCCGGCATCGCCGCCGAAGCCGCCCCGCTGCCCGGCCCCCTCCACTCGCGCCAGGACGGCATCCTCGGCAGGACCCACCGGGCGCTCAGCGTCGGCATTGTCTGCGTCGTCCTGCTGATCGCCTTCGAGGCCACGGCGGTCGGCACGGCGATGCCGGTCGCCGCGCGCGAGTTGCGGGGCGTCTCGCTGTACGCGTTCGCCTTCTCCGCGTACTTCACCACCAGCCTCTTCGCGATGGTGCTCTCCGGGCAGTGGGCGGACCGCAGTGGCCCGCTCCGGCCGCTCGTCACCGGGATCAGCGCCTTCGCGGCCGGACTGCTGCTCTCCGGCACGGCGGGCGCCATGTGGCTCTTCATCGTGGGCCGGGCGGTCCAGGGTCTCGGCGGCGGGCTGGTGATCGTCGCGCTGTACGTGGTGGTCAGCCGCGCCTACCCGGAGCGGCTGCGGCCCGCGATCATGGCGGCGTTCGCCGCGAGTTGGGTGGTCCCCTCGGTGGTCGGCCCGCTCGCCTCCGGCACGGTCACCGAACACCTGGGCTGGCGCTGGGTGTTCGTCGGCATCCCCGTGCTGGTGGTGCTGCCGCTGGCGACCGCGCTGCCCGCGATACGCAAGATGGCGAGCGGCCCCGCCGACCCCTCCGGGCCGGTACCGGCCTTCGACAGGACCCGGATCCGGCTGGCGCTGGCGATCTCGCTCGGCGCGGGTCTGCTCCAGTACGCGGGCCAGGACCTGAACTGGTGGTCGCTGCTGCCCGGCGCGGCCGGCGCCGCCCTGATCGTGCCCGCCGTCCTCGGCCTGCTGCCGCGCGGCACCTACCGAGCCGCCCGCGGCATGCCGTCGGTCGTCCTGCTGCGCGGCGTCGCGGCGGGCTCCTTCATCGCGGCGGAGAGCTTCGTCCCCCTGATGCTCGTCACCCAGCGGGGGCTGTCCCCGACGCTGGCGGGCCTCTCACTGGCCGTCGGCGGCGCGACGTGGGCGCTCGGTTCGTACATCCAGTCCCGCCCCCGCATGGAGCCGCACCGCGAACGGCTGCTGATGGGCGGCATGGTGCTGGTCGCGGCGGCCATCGCCGCCGCGCCGAGCGTGCTGATCGAGTCGGTCCCGGTCTGGATCGTGGGCGTCGCCTGGGCGGTCGGCTGCCTCGGCATGGGCGCGGTCATCGCGTCGACGAGCGTGCTGCTGCTGAAGCTCTCCCCTCCTGAGGAGGCGGGCACCAACTCCGCTGCGCTCCAGATCTCCGACGGCCTCTCGAACGTCCTGCTGCTCTCGGCTGGCGGCGCGGCGTTCGCGGCCCTGGGCGGCGGCGCGGTGGGCACCCACACCCTCTCCACCCCGACCGCCTCCCACCCGGCGGCCTTCGCGGCGGTGTTCCTCCCGATGGCGGCGGTGGCACTGGCGGGGGTCTGGGTGGCGACGCGGGTACGGACGCGGTAGCCGTCCCCTGACGGGCGAAAGGCCCCTGGAACGCCAGGTACTCGGGTGCCACGCGCGGTCCGGAGGCGTGTCCGCCCGGATCGGACGCACGAGCGGATGTGATCCCTCTCCCACCCGGTGGGGGAGGTGTTCGTACGAGGATCGGGCCGGGCCGCCGGTAGGGTGGCCCGGTTGTCGTATCTGAGCCCGAGTAACCGAGCGTCCGCGAAGCGGAGACCGTGACTACTACCGCCTCCCACCACCTCTCACCCGCCTTTCCCGGCCGCGCCCCCTGGGGCACGGCCAACAAGCTCCGCGCCTGGCAGGAGAAGGCGCTGGAGCGCTATCTCCAGGAGCAGCCGCGTGACTTCCTCGCCGTCGCGACCCCCGGCGCCGGGAAGACCACCTTCGCGCTGACCCTCGCGTCCTGGCTGCTGCACCACCATGTCGTACAGCAGGTCACCGTCGTCGCGCCCACCGAGCATCTGAAGAAGCAGTGGGCGGACGCCGCCGCGCGGATAGGGATCAAGCTCGACCCGGAGTACAGCGCCGGACCGCTGAGCAAGGAGTACCACGGCGTCGCCGTGACGTACGCGGGCGTCGGCGTGCGCCCCATGCTCCACCGCAACCGCTGCGAGCAGCGCAAGACCCTGGTGATCCTCGACGAGATCCACCACGCCGGTGACTCCAAGTCCTGGGGCGAGGCGTGTCTTGAGGCCTTCGAGCCCGCCGCCAGGCGCCTCGCGCTGACCGGTACGCCCTTCAGGTCGGACACCAACCCCATCCCGTTCGTGGCGTACGAGGAGGGCCAGGACGGCATCCGCCGCTCCTCCGCCGACTACACCTACGGCTACGGCAACGCGCTCGGCGACGGCGTCGTGCGCCCCGTCATCTTCCTCAGCTACAGCGGCAACATGCGCTGGCGCACCAAGGCCGGTGACGAGGTCGCCGCCAAGCTCGGCGAGCCGATGACCAAGGACGCGATCTCGCAGGCGTGGCGCACCGCGCTCGACCCGCGCGGCGACTGGATGCCCAATGTGCTGCGCGCCGCCGACCAGCGGCTCACCGAGGTGCGCAAGTCCATCCCGGACGCCGGCGGTCTGGTCATCGCCACCGACCAGGACCAGGCCCGCGCGTACGCCAAGCTCATCCGCGAGATCACCGGTGCGAAGGCGACCGTCGTGCTCTCCGACGAGGCCGCGGCCTCGCGGCGCATCGACGACTTCAGCGCGAGCGACGAGCGCTGGATGGTCGCCGTCCGCATGGTGTCGGAAGGCGTCGACGTGCCGCGCCTCGCCGTCGGCGTGTACGCCACCACCATCTCCACGCCCCTGTTCTTCGCCCAGGCCGTCGGCCGTTTCGTCCGCTCCCGGCGGCGTGGCGAGACCGCGTCCGTCTTCCTGCCCACCATCCCCGGCCTCCTCGGCTTCGCCAACGAGATGGAGCTGGAGCGCGACCACGTCCTCGACAAGCCCAAGAAGGAGGGCGAGGAGGACCCGTACGCCGAGTCCGAGAAGGAGATGGCGGAGGCCGAGCGCGAACTCGACGAGGACACCGGCGAGCAGGACATGCTGCCCTTCGAGGCGCTGGAGTCCGACGCGGTCTTCGACCGGGTGCTGTACGACGGCGCCGAGTTCGGCATGCAGGCGCACCCCGGCAGCGAGGAGGAGCAGGACTACCTCGGTATCCCCGGGCTCCTGGAGCCCGACCAGGTGCAGATGCTGCTCCAGAAGCGGCAGGCCCGGCAGATCGCGCACAGCCGCAAGAAGCCCGACTCCGAGGCGGACCTGCTGGAGCTGCCGGCGGACCGGCGCCCGGTGGTCTCCCACAAGGAGCTGCTGGAGCTGCGCAAGCAGCTCAACACGATGGTCGGCGCCTACGTCCACCAGAGCGGCAAACCGCACGGAGTGATCCACACCGAGCTGCGCCGCGTGTGCGGCGGACCCCCCAGCGCGGAGGCGACCGGGGGCCAACTCCGCGAGCGGATCAGAAAAGTTCAGGAGTGGGCGACCCGGATGCGCTGAGCGCGAAGGATTGTTTTCCGCCTCTTCGGACGTCGCCCTGGCGTCTGGAGGGGCTTTTCTACGCGCGTCCGTTCCCGGGAAATCGTGCGATTGGTCAGAGCGATTCCCTTTTCGGCGCCTGTTCCGACCCGAACAGGGAGCAACTGCCCGTCCATGACCGGATTCTGGACGAGGTCTTCCGCTGAGCGGTACGGATCGCTAATGTCCCGTCATTACATACGCGCCGTGGCAGTGCCGCCGCGGAGCGCAGCCGGTGCGCCATGGCCTGCCGGCGGCCTCTCTCCGTGTGTCGCCGCTGGGACCGGCGCCGCGGGCTGCGTGAGAGTGCCGTCGTCATCTCACTCCGAAACTCCGAAGGAGAGGGCGTCGTGACCGCGGAGACCTCCCAGACGCTCGACCGGGGACTGCGCGTCCTCAAACTGCTCGCCGACACCGACCACGGGCTGACCGTCACCGAGTTGTCCAACAAACTTGGCGTCAACCGCACCGTGGTCTACCGACTCCTCGCCACCCTGGAACAGCACGCGCTGGTCCGCCGCGATCTGGGCGGACGCGCCAGAGTGGGCCTGGGGGTGCTGCGCCTGGGCCGCCAGGTGCATCCGCTCGTACGGGAAGCCGCGCTGCCCGCCCTGCGCGCGCTCGCCGAGGACATCGGTGCCACCGCGCACCTCACCCTCGTGGACGGCGCGGAGGCGCTGGCCGTCGCGGTCGTCGAGCCGACCTGGACCGACTATCACGTGGCGTACCGCGCCGGCTTCCGGCACCCGCTGGACCGGGGCGCCGCGGGCAAGGCCATCCTGGCCGCCCGGCAGGGCTCGTACACCGAGGCGCGGTGCACGCTGACCCACGGCGAACTGGAGGCGGGCGCGAGCGGCGCCGCCGCCGCTCTCGTCGGGGTGACCGGGATCGAGGGCAGCGTGGGTGTGGTGATGCTCGCCGACTCGGTGCCGGAGCGGGTGGGCCCTCGCGTGGTCGACGCCGCCCGCGAGGTGGCCGACGCACTGCGGTGAGGCGGCCACCGAGTGTCCGGGGGGACGGGCTCTGGACGGGGCCGGCGGACCGGCCGATAGATTGACGCTGTGCTTTCTCGTCTCTCCGGTCTCTCGCGCCCCCGCTCCCTCGCCCTCTCGGCGGTCCCCGTCGTCGCGCTGCTCGTCGTCGTCGGGGTCGCCCCCTTGCCGTACGCGGTGGCCCAGCCGGGCCTGACCGCGAACGTTCTCGGCGAGTACGAGGGCGAGCCCGTCATCTCGATCAAGGGTGCGGAGACCCGGAAGCCGCGGGGCGAACTGCGGATGACGACGATCCTGGCGACGGGACCCTCCGCCGACGTCGACTTCGGGGACGTGCTCGACGGCTGGATCCGGACCGACCGCGCCGTGCTGCCGCGCAACTCCGTCTACCCGGCGGGCCAGTCCGACAAGGAGATCGAGCGGCACAACACCGAGGAGATGGTGAAGTCGCAGAACGTCGCAGTCGACGCGGCCCTCGCCGAGCTCGGCCGGGAGCCGGACTCCGTCGACGTGACCCTGCACCTCGCCGACGTCGGCGGCCCCAGCGCGGGTCTCCTCTTCGCCCTCGGCATCGTCGACATGCTCGACGGCGACGGCGTGGGCGGCGACCTCACCGGCGGCCGTTCCATCGCGGGCACCGGCACCATCACCCCGAACGGCGACGTGGGCGCGGTGGGAGGTGTCTCCCTGAAGACGCAGGCGGCGGGCCGGGACGGCGCGACGGTCTTCCTGGTCCCGGAGGCGGAGTGCGCGGACGCCCAGTCGGAGCTTCCCGCCGGGATGCGCCTGATCCCGGTCAGGGCCCTGGGGGACGCGCTGTCGTCGCTGCGGGCGCTGGAACAGGGCGGGAAGGTCCCGGACTGCTGACGCCCTCCCGGTCGTCCGCCGTCTCCCGGCTCGCCGGGTCCAGCCCGCGCCAGACCGGGAGCAGGGCCGGGCTCAGCGTCGCCAGCAGATAGACCCCGCCCATCAGCAGCAGCGCGGTCGACAGGCTCGTGCCCTCGACCAGGAGGCCGGCCGCCAGGGCGCCCAGCGGCATCGTCAGCTCACAGCCGGCCGTCATGGCGCCCGCGACGCGGCTGCGGAGTTCGTCCGGGACGCGTTCGTACGTCACCGTCGTCAGGATCGGGTTGATCATCCCGCCCGCCACTCCGGCCGCGCCCATGATCACCGCGAGTGCCGCCGTGGAGTCGGTGAGTCCCGCCACCGCGAAGCGTGGCGCGCCGCAGAGCAGGACGGCGACGGCGAGGACCGTCCGGCGGGTGAAGTGGTGGCCGGCCGCGCCGTACAGCAGCGCGCCCAGCAGGCCGCCGGCCCCGAACACGGCCGTGACCAGGCCGAGTTCGGCGGCGCCGCCGAGGTTGCGTTCGGCGTGTACGGGGAGCAGGACCCCGTTCCAGCCCTGGTCGACGCCGTTCATGAACATCGCCATGAGGACGACCGCCGCCAGTAGCCGGGTGCGTGCCAAGTAGGCGTAACCCTCGCGCAGTTCGGCGATGTACGTACGCGGTGAGACCGGCGGCATGTCCTTGACCGGCTGCGCTCCCCGTACGCCCCGCAGCCCCGCGCCGACCAGCAGCGCCGACAGCAGATACGTCAACGCGTCGAAGAGCAGGGCGGCTTCGGCGCCGAGCAGCGCGATCACCAGGCCCGCGAGCGCCGCGCCGAGCATCCGGGCGCCGCGCTCGACCGCGTCGAAGAGGCTCGCGGCGCGGATGAGCGTGGTGCCCGCGTGTTCGGCGAGATCCGGTACGAGGACATAGCGGGCCGTGTCGCCGGGTGTGTGGGCGAGGCCGTGGAGCGCGACCAGTGCGCAGAGCGCCCAGAACGGGAGCGTGTCGGCACGGTGCAGCAGGGGGATCGCCCCGACGGAGAGCGCGCACAGTACGTCCGACGCGATCGAGACGCGGCGCCGGCCGATCCGGTCGATGACGGGGCCGCCGACGAGCGCGGAGACCACGACCGGGAGGGTGGCGCAGAAGGCGACCACGCCCGCGCGGCCGGCGCTGCCGGTGGTCTGGAGGACGAACCAGGGGATGCCGATCAGGCTCAGGGTCCGGCCCAGGGCGGAGATGGCGTTGGCGGTCAGGACGGCGGTGAGCGGCCACCGCCGTACCGCCGCGGCGCTCATACGGGCCGGACGCGGGCCCGCGCCGGCCGGTTGACGAGGCGCAGGCCGCACTCGACCAGGAGCCAGCCGAGCCGGGTCTGCCATCGCGTGGCGGGGGAGGGCGAGCGGTACGCGGTGGCCTCGGCACGCAGTTCGGTCGCGCGTATGGAGTGGAGCTGGAGGTGCACGTCAGAAAATGGCATGACAAATCGTCCCTTCACGCGCCGACTGCGAAGGCGCGGGAGTGGTGCTCAGGCGGATGAGGGGATGAGGGGATGAGGGGATGAGGAGTGAGGGTGGGGGAGCGGGGTGGGGTGAGCGGGCGGGTCAGGCGTCCGGAGTGTCGAGCCGCTTCTGCGGCAAGGCGTGCAGATGGACGCGTACCTGCGCCACGGACTCCGCCCCCTCGGGCACCGGAAGGTCCTCGTAGCTGGAGATCAGGTCATGCACGCGGCTCTCCAGCTCGGCCAGCAGATCGGGTGTGAGCCGCAGGGTGAAGTCGCTGAGGTCGGCCTTCGTCGCCCAGACCTCCGGCCAGTCGTGCATGGTCCCCAGCCAGGTGCTCACCTCCTGGCCGTGGATGGAGGCGACCTCGTAGAAGAAGGTGTTCAGCGCCCCGCGCACCTCGGGATCCGGGTCGAGATGCAGCGCGTCGTCGAGCATGATCCCCTTGTCCTCGGCCTTCCACCAGCGCTCCCGGCCCTTCCCGCGCTCGGGGTCGTCCGTGACGAACCCGTGGCTCGCGAGCTGCCGCAGGTGGTAGCTGGTGGCGCCGCTCGACTCGCCCAGCCGGTCCGCGAGCCGGGACGCGGTGGCGGGGCCGTGGTGGCGCAGCGCGATCAGCAGCCGCATCCGCAGCGGATGGGCGAGACCGCGCAGTGAGCGCGGGTCCAGGGTGCGGACGTCCTGCACGGGGGCGTTCGGTGCGGGGACGTCGGAGTTCTCGGCCATGAGCTCATCGTAAGCATGCAAAGAAGTAGTTGCAAGGGTTCCTTTGCAACTACTTCTTTGCATGTCTGGGCGGGGCCCCGGCACCCCGGGCTCAGCCCTCCTTGATGAAGCCCTCCTCGATCAGCCAGTCCTTCGCCACCTCGTGCGGGTCCTGGCCGTCCACATCCACCTTCGCGTTCAGCTCCTGCGCGATCCCGGTGTTCAGCCGCTTGCTGAGCGGGTCGAGCAGCCCCGCGATCTCCGGGTACTTCTTGTACGTCGCGCTGTGGATCACCGGCGCCGCGTTGTAGTTCGGGAAGAAGTGCTTGTCGTCGGTGACCGTGTCCAGATTCATCGCCTTGATCCGGCCGTCCGTCGTGAACACCTCACCCACCAGGCAGGAGTTGGACTTGGACGCCTGCGTGTAGATGATCCCGGCGTCCATCTTCTTCACACTGGCGGCCGGGATCTTCATCCCGTACGCCTTCACCATCCCCGGCAGCCCGTCGTCCCGCGACGCGAACTCGTTCTCCACGCAGATCGTGACCCCGTCCGGCTGCTTCTTCGACAGCGCGGCGACGTCCGACATCGTCTTGAGCTTGTACTTCGCGTTGTTCTTCTTGCTGATGCCCAGTGAATAGGTGTTGTTGAGCGTGGACGGCGCCAGCCAGCTGACGTCGTGCGAGCGGTCCGCGTCCCGTACGGCCGTCCACTGGTCCCGCGAGCCGGTGATCGGCTTCTCGTTGCCGAGGTAGGTGATCCAGGCCGTGCCCGTGTACTCGTACATCGCGTCGGCGTCGCCCTTGACGATCGCCTCGCGCGCGCTGATCGAGCCCGGCAGATTCGTCCGGTCCAGGACCTCCGCGCCCGCCGCCTTGAAGATCAGGCCGATCATCTGGCCGAGGATGATGTTCTCGCTGAAGTTCTTCGAAGTCACCGTCAGCGAGGCGCCCTTGAGGGGTTCGCCCTGGCCGACCGAGCCGGGGGCGACCTCGTCCACCATCGGGGAGCCGCTCTTGAGACCGCACCCGCTGAGGGTGGCGGCGCTCAGCAGCAGCGCGGCACCGACGGTCAGGAGCCTTCGGTCGATGTAGCGCATCAGCGCTCCTCCAGTCCGCGCGGGGTGAGGGCCACTTCGACCAGCGACGCCAGCCAGTCGATCAGCAGCGCCAGTGTCACCGTGAGCACCGAGCCCAGGATCAGGACCGGCATGCGCTGCGTCTGGATGCCCGAGGTGATCAGGTCACCGAGCCCGCCGCCACCGCCGAAGGTCGCGAGTGTCGCCGTGCCCACGTTGAGTACCAGTGCCGTCCGTACGCCCGCCAGGATCAGCGGTACGGCCAGCGGGAGTTCGACCCTGCCCAGTGTCCCGAGCGGTGACATCCCGATGCCGCGCGACGCCTCGACCAGCTGCGGGTCGATGGCCTTCAGACCCGCCACGGTGTTGGCGAGCACCGGCAGCACCGCGTAGATGACCATGCCGATGATCGCCGTCGACGGGCCGATGCCCAGCCAGATCACCAGCAGCGCCAGGAGTCCGAGGGCCGGGGTCGCCTGCCCGATGTTGGCGAGCGCGGTCACGGCCGGCGCCGCCCTGGACAGCCCGCGCCGGGTCAGCGCGATGCCCAGCGGGATCGCGATGATCAGCACCCAGAAGGTGGAGACCGCGGTCAGTTCGATGTGCTGCCACAGCCGCAGCCGCACATTTCCGTTGGCGAGCGAGTTCCTCGCGATCGAGTCGAGCGAGACGTTCGTGATCCAGGCGAAGGTCACCAGCAGGACGACCGCGACCACGGCGGGCACCGTCAGCAGCTTGGCCCGGGTTATCCGGCGCTTCGGGGCGCTGGGCGGCGGGGCCGGTTCCGACTCCTCGTCCCGGAAGGCGTGCCCCTTGACGTCGTACTCGCCCGGTGGGCGCTGGTTCCGTGGGGGAGCGCTCATACGTCCGCACCGCCCGCCGGCTCCTGGCCGGTCCGCTGCTGTCGCCGCTCCGCCAGCTCGTGCTGGTGCTCGAAGGCGGTGAGCCTGTCCGCCTCCAGCATTTCCTGGACGGACGTCATCAGCGTTTCCATGTCGACGACACCGATGTACTCGCCGCGCCTGCCGGTCACGGCGACCCGGCCGCCGCTCTCGGTCAGGACCGCCTCCAGCGCGTCGTGCAGGGTGGCGTCCCTGGTCACCGTGTGGTGCACCAGCTGGCCGGCGTTGGCGAGCGAGCCCTTGGCCCGCGACAGGTCGCCGCGGCGCAGCCACTTGTACGGGCGGTTCTTCCGGTCCAGCATCAGCAGTTCGTTGTGCGGGCCGCTGCTCAGCCTGTCGAAGATCGACTGGAGCGGGTCCTCGACCGTCACCGACGGGAAGTCGGCGATCTCCACCTCCCGTACGCGCGTGAGGTTGAGCCGCTTCAGCGCGGCCCCCGCGCCCACGAAGCCGGACACGAAGTCGTCGGCGGGGTTGGTGAGGATCGCCTCGGGGGTGTCGAACTGGGCTATGTGCGAGCGCTCCCGCAGGATCGCGATCCGGTCGCCGAGCTTGATCGCCTCGTCGAAGTCGTGCGTCACGAACACGATCGTCTTGTGCAACTCGTGCTGGAGACGTATCAGTTCGTCCTGGAGATGGTCCCGTGTGATCGGGTCGACGGCGCCGAACGGCTCGTCCATCAGCAGCACCGGCGGGTCGGCGGCGAGCGCCCGCGCCACCCCCACACGCTGCTGCTGGCCGCCCGAGAGCTGGCGCGGATAACGGCCGTGGAACTCGCGGGGGTCGAGCCCGACCAGGTCGAGCATCTCCTCGACCCGGTCCTTCACCTTCGACTTGGACCAGCCGACCATCTTCGGTACGAGCGCGATGTTCTCGCCGACCGTCATGTGCGGGAAGAGACCGGAGGACTGGATCGCGTAGCCGATCTGCCGGCGCAGCTTCACCGGGTCCATGTCGGTGACATCCTCGTCGCCGATCCTGATCCGCCCGGAGGAGGGCTCGATCAGCCGGTTGATCATCTTGAGGGTGGTCGACTTACCGCAGCCGGAGGGGCCGACGAGGATGACCGTCTCGCCCGCCTTGATCTCCATCGAGACGTTCTCGACCGCCGGGTTGGGGCTGCCCGGATAGCGCTTGGTGAGGCCGTCGAGCTGGATGGTGGCGCCGCTCGTGGAGGCGGTGCCGGCGGTGCCACCGTTGGTGGGCACGGCGCGGGCCGTGGTGCCGGCCGTGGCCGTGGCCACGGGCTTGACGCCGGCCGTCGGCACGGCCTCGGCCTCGGCGTCGGTCACGGCCTTGTCTGCGGCCCCGGCCGGCGTCGGGTCAGCGGTCTCAGACACGGATCCCCCTCGGGATGGTGAGTCGGCCGAGCAGGACATACGCGGCGTCGAAGAGCAGGGCGAGAATGACGATGCCGATCGTTCCGGCGAGTACCTGGTTGATCGCGTTGGCGCTGCCCAGCGAGGCGATGCCACGGAAGATCTCGTTGCCGAGGCCGGGCCCCGACGCGTACGCGGCGATGGCGGCGATGCCCATCAGCATCTGGGTGGAGACCCGGATGCCGGTGAGGATCGGCGGCCAGGCGAGCGGTAGCTCGACCTTGAGCAGCCGGGCGGTACGTGACATGCCGATGCCCTTGGCGGCGTCCACCAGATCCGGGTCCACGCCGCGCAGTCCGACGACGGCGTTGCGCACGATGGGCAGCAGCCCGTACAGCGTGAGGACGATCACGGTGGGCGCGACGCCGAGACCGACCAGCGGGATGAGCAGACCGATGGCGGCCAGGGAGGGGATGGTCAGGATGGCGGCGGTGGAGAGGACCGCCAGACTGCCGCCCCAGGGGCTGCGGTAGGTCAGTACGCCGATGACGACACCCAGGACGGTGGCGATCACCATGCACTGGAAGACGGCGCTGGCGTGCTGGAACGAGTCGGTGAGCAATTGCTGGTGGCGATTGGCCAGATAGTCCCAGAAGTCCACGGCGCTCCTCTCTGGTCGGTCGCGGTCGGTCAGTCGCCCGGCAGGCCGGGCGGCCGGTCGCCGTCGGTGTCCTGGGCGGCCTGCTCCACCAGCGGGATGATCCGCAGCGGAACGGGGTTCTCCATGACGATCGCCGTGGAGGCCCGCTGAATACCGGCGAAACCGACAACCCGGTCGATCACCCGTTGGAGATCGGCGTTCGAACGAGCGACGAGTCGGCAGAGCATATCCCCGGTTCCGGTGGTGGTATGCAGTTCGAGGACCTCTGGAACGCCACTCAAATGGGCTCGAACATCAGAACCTTGTCCTTGTTTGATCTCCAGGGTTGCGAACGCCGTAACTGGGTAGCCGAGAGCGGCCGGATCGACGTCCGGACCGAACCCCCGGATGACGCCGTTCGTCTGAAGACGGTCCAGCCGCGCCTGCACGGTGCCGCGCGCCACCCCCAGCCGGCGCGACGCCTCCAGCACCCCGATGCGCGGCTCGCGTGCCAGCAGGGAGATGAGCCTGCCGTCGAGCCCGTCGATACCCATGGCGCCTCCTGAGGCGGTTCGTGGTGGTCATCCTGTGCAGATGGTCCGGTCATCCTCGCCTCCGGCTGTACAGACTGCCCAGCGAATGCGCGAACTGTTGCGCACCTTGCGGAACGGCGAGACGCTGCCGTCATGGCAGATACCTCGGTGAACCTCGACTCCGCCCCGTCCACCGCGCGCGACGCCGACCCCTTCCCGGTCAGGGGAATGGACGCCGTCGTCTTCGCCGTCGGCAACGCCAAGCAGGCGGCCCACTACTACTCGACGGCGTTCGGTATGAAGCTGGTCGCCTACTCGGGCCCCGAGAACGGGAGCCGCGAGACCGCGAGCTACGTCCTCACGAACGGCTCGGCCCGCTTCGTCTTCACGTCCGTCATCAAGGCGTCCACCGAGTGGGGGCGCTTCGTCGCCGGCCATGTCGCCGAGCACGGCGACGGTGTGGTCGACCTCGCCATCGAGGTGCCGGACGCGCGTGCCGCGTACGCCTACGCCACCGCTCACGGCGCGACCGGCCTCCAGGAGCCGTACGAGCTCAAGGACGACAACGGCACGGTCGTACTCGCCGCCATCGCCACGTACGGCAGCACCCGCCACACCCTGGTCGAGCGGTCCGGGTACGAGGGCCCCTACCTGCCGGGCTTCGCCGCCGCCGAGCCGATGGTGGCCGCTCCCGAGAAGCGCACCTTCCAGGCGATCGACCACTGTGTGGGCAACGTCGAACTCGGCCGGATGAACGAGTGGGTGGCGTTCTACAACAAGGTCATGGGCTTCACGAACATGAAGGAGTTCGTGGGCGACGACATCGCCACCGAGTACTCCGCCCTCATGTCGAAGGTCGTGGCCGACGGCACCCTCAAGGTGAAGTTCCCGATCAACGAGCCGGCGGTCGCGAAGAAGAAGTCGCAGATCGACGAGTATCTGGAGTTCTACGGTGGTGCGGGCGTCCAGCACATCGCGCTCGCGACGAACGACATCGTCAGCTCCGTACGGACGATGCGGGCGGCCGGTGTCCAGTTCCTCGACACCCCCGACTCGTACTACGACACCCTCGGCGAGTGGGCGGGCGAGACCCGGGTGCCCGTGGAGACCCTGCGCGAGCTGAAGATCCTCGTGGACCGTGACGAGGACGGCTATCTGCTCCAGATCTTCACCAAGCCGGTCCAGGACCGGCCGACGGTCTTCTTCGAGATGATCGAGCGTCATGGCTCGATGGGCTTCGGCAAGGGCAACTTCAAGGCCCTGTTCGAGGCGATCGAGCGGGAGCAGGAGAGGCGCGGCAACCTCTGACACGTCGTTCGGCACCGCTCGACGTTCACCGCGGGGTCGGCCGCGACCCGGCCGACCCCGCGCCCTGGGCCGGTCTGGTGGCGGTCGGCCGCTGACTCCAGCGGTCGACCGCCACCACCGGACGGGCCCTACTCCTTCGTACCCCGCGCCCTGTCCTCGCTCAGCCCGGCGGCGGCCGGGTCGAGGAGGCGGGAGAGGAAGGACTTGGTGCGGCTGTGGCTCGGGTCGCCGATCACCTGGGCCGGGGAGCCCTCCTCGACGATGACCCCGCCGTCCATGAAGACCACCCGGTCGGCGACCTCCCTGGCGAAGCTCATCTCGTGCGTGACGACGAGCATCGTCATCCCCTCGTCGGCGAGCGAGCGCATCACCGCGAGGACGTCACCCACCAGTTCGGGGTCGAGCGCGGACGTCGGCTCGTCGAAGAGCATCAGCTCCGGGTCCATCGCCAACGCCCGTGCGATGGCCACCCGTTGCTGCTGCCCGCCGGACAACTGGGCCGGATACGACGACTCCTTGTCGGTCAGACCGACCCGCGCCAGCCGCTCGCGGGCGACCCGCGCCGCCTCCTCCTTGCCGCGCCCCAGCACCCGGCGCTGAGGGAGCGTCAGATTCTGGAGGGCGGTCAGATGGGGGAAGAGGTTGAACGACTGGAAGACCATCCCGATGCCGCGGCGCACCTTGTCGATGTCCACGTCCGGGTCGGTGACCTCCGCGCCGGCCACCAGAATGGTGCCCGACGTCGGCTCCTCCAGCCGGTTCACACAGCGCAGCAGCGTCGACTTGCCGGACCCCGAAGGGCCGATGACGCACACCACCTCGCCGCGCGCGACCGTGAAGTCTATGCCGGTGAGGACCTCCAGCGAGCCGAACGACTTGCGCAGGGCCCGTACTTCGATCGCGGGCGCCTCCCCGGACGCTCCCGTCGGCCGGGACGCCTTCACGTCCGGCGCCGGGTCCGTCTCCGAGGACTTGTCCACCGGTTCCTCCACCCCGCTCACCTCGCCCTTGCCGTACGCGCTTCGAGCCGCCGGACCAGATGGCCCAGCGGCAGGGTGATCACCAGATAGCAGAGACCGGCGATGAGGATCGGCGTGAGGCTGCGGTTCTGGTTCAGGGCGTCCCGGCCGAACTTGGCGAGCTCGTACTGGGACAGGGACAGGCCCAGCAGATAGACCAGCGACGAGTCCTTCGTCAGCAGGATCAACTCGTTGGTCAGCGGCGGCAGTACGATCCGCAGGGCCTGCGGAATGATGATCGAGACCATCGCCCGCCCCTGCGACATCCCGAGCGAACGCGCGGCCTCGGTCTGCCCCTTGGGCACGGCCTGGATACCGGCCCGGAGGGTCTCCGCCATGTAGGCGGCGCCGACCAGGCCCAGGGCCAGCATCACCGTCACGTACTGGTTGATCGCCACCTGGAAGGCCAGCGGCACACCGAACCCGAGGGCGATGAAGACCAGCAGCGCGGGAACGCCCCGGAAGAACTCGATGTAGACAATGGCCAGCCAGCGGTACGGCGGCACCTGCGACAGCCGCATCAGCGCGAGCAGCAGTCCCAGGGCCAGCCCGAACCCGAAGCCGAGCAGGGTGTAGATGACGGTGTTGACCAGCGCGGTCGTGATGATGTCGGGGAATTGGGCCTTGGCGACCTCGACATCGAAGAAGGCTCGCTGGATCTCGCCCCAGTCGGCGGCCTGGGCGATGGCGAGCACCACGACGGCCAGGACGGCGTACTGAACGCTCCTGATGACGCGGGTCCGTTGTCGGCGGGTCATGGACATCTGTGGTGGTTCCTCAATTCTTGGGAGCGGCGGGGAACCACTTCTTGTATATGGCGTCGTAACGGCCGTCCGACTGGGCCGCCTTGATCACCTTGTTGATCTCCGCGCGCAGGGCGTCGTTCCCGGTCCGCACCCCGACGCCGTACTTCTCGCCGGTCTCGAACTCGGCCGTGACCTCGGTGTCCGGATTCTTGCGTACGTACTCGAAGAGAACGCCGTTGTCGTTGACGGCGGCGTCGACCTGGCCTGTCTTCACGGCCGTGAGCAGCAGCGCCAGGTCCTCGAACTGGACGGTCTCCACGTCCTTGCCGTTCTTCTTCGCGTACTCCTCACCGGTCGTACCCTGCTGGACGCCCAGCTTCTTGCCCTTCAGGCTCGCCAGCGAGTCGTAGCCGGCGCCCTTCTTGGTGACCAGGGCCTGGGTGGCCTCGAAATAGGGGTCGGAGAAGTCCAGGTTCTCCTCACGTACGGGCGTGATCGTCATGCCCGCGGCGGCGACGTCACACTTGCGGGCGTTGAGGTCCTCGCCCGTCTGGATGCCCTCGAAAGGCGTGTCGACGATCTCCTGAGTGACCTTCAGCTCCTTGGCGACCAGATCCACCAGGTCCACGTCGAAGCCGACGATCTTGTTGTCCTGGCGGGACTGGAAGGGCTCGTACGGCAGATGGGTGCAGGTCGTGAGCTTCCCTGACTTCACCAGCTCCACCTTCGAGCCGTCGGACCCGGAGGTCTCGGTGCTCGTACATCCGGTCATGGCGACGAGGGCGGCGGCGGTGGTTACTACGGGCAACACGAACGCGGTGCGCGGGGACAAGACGCCTCCAAGCGAGGGACGGACGAGGGCCCACAAGGTGTGTGAGTTGCGCAGATCTTGCCATCGGAGGTGCCGGATGTCTCCTCCGAACGGGTTCCGCCCGTTACACGATCGGCTGCGTCCGGGTGCAGTTCTTCCACTCCACCCACGGCCGGGCGCCGCCGTTCTTCGGACCGGTGGCGTACGTCGGGTCGCCGGTGATGGCCTGGTTCTTCTCCTCGTGCGTGATGTCGATGCCGAACAGCTTGAACCCCATCGTCACCTGGCCGGCCGAGATACCGAAGCCGATCCCCAACGAGGCGTTCCACCAGTCGGTGTTGGCCTTGTAGTCCAGCCGCGACAGCTTGCCCTTGTCGTGCAGCAGCCGCTCCAGCGGCCCCGCGTCACTTCCCGGTACCTCCGCCGCCTCCGACGGGGTGGGCAGGGCGTCACTGGCGGGGAAGTCGCCGCGACCGCGCAGCCAGTCCTCGACCAGCTTGCTGTCCGTGTCGTTGTCCAGGACCAGCTCCGCCGACTCCGTGTGGATCTGCGACTCGATCGTGCCGCCACCGCCGCCGACGTCGATGGTCACCGGCGTACCGGGGACATTGGCCCCCGCGCCGACCTGGACGCCGCCGCCCGCGCCGTTCTCCTCGCTGGTGGTGATCACCAGCTTCTCCGGCCGGTGCTCCTTGCCGTCCTTCTGCTCCTGGTCGTAGGTCGCCGCGTCGTACGTGACGGCCACCTGCTGCATCCGGGTCGCCTTGCCCTGCGCGCCCTGACCGCTCTTGCCGTCGACGCTGAGGGTGTAGACGAAGGTGATCTTCCCCGCGTCCGGGCCGGTGTTGGTCCGCATGACCACGACGTCCTCGGTCATCGAGCCGGTGAGCCCGTCGGCCGAAACGCTGCCGAGGTCCTTGGACTTGCCGTTCTCGTCCTTGCCCCCGGCGCCCTTCTTGAAGGACTTGCCGAAGCTCAGTCCGCCCGACGCGTCGGTGGTGGTCTTGGTGATGTCGACGTCCGGCATCCGCTCGGGGTTGGCCGACTGCATCTGGGACACGGCACTGTTCTTGCAGCCGACCTGGCTGATCGGCGAGACGGGCGAGCCGATCATCGCGTCGCACGTGTCCGACTGCTTGAGCGCCGCCGCGAACTCCTCGGCGTCGGCGAGGTTCGCGGCGAGGTCGGCCTGCGGGTCGTCACTCTTGTTGCTCGCGAACACCCACTGCCCGCCCTGGCCCTTGCCCTTGCTGTAGGTGCCGTTCAGCGAGGCGCTGCCGCCCCAGTCCTTCAGCCCCGGTATCCCCGCCGAGACGCTGGCCGTGACACCGACACCGCTGTCCGTCACGCGCTCCAGGGTGACCGTGCCGTCCGACCACTGCTGGACCTTGAGCTGTTCGGAGCCGCTGATCTTGATGAAGATGATCTGGATCACGACCGTGGTCTTGGTCTGATCCTGGGAGAGCAGGCACTTCGCGGGCTGGAACGGGTCGCCCGGGGGGCCCTCGGGTATCTCGCCGTCCCCGCCGCCATCTCCGCCGTCGTCCCCGCCCCCACCGCCGGAGTCGCAGCCCTCGCCGCCGTCGCCCGTGTTGACGATCCGGCAGACCGCGTCCTCCAGCGCAACGGCCGTGTCGGTGGGGACGGTCAGCGCCACGATCGCGGCGACTATCGCCGCGACGACGCCTATCAGAGCGACGTACTCGACACCGCCCTGGCCTCTGTCGCGCGGCCGACGCGGCCTTGGTACGCACTCCGTGCCGTTCATCCGGACTCCTCGCCCAAGCCGTCGCCCGTTTCCCCGGGCGAGAGGAGACTAAGGACGGGACCGGGCCCAGACGCAGGGCCTCAGGGCCCAGTTACGGGCCCACCGGAGGTGATCATTCAGCTTCGGGCGGCGGAAGATGCCGATACGGGCCGTGTGGGCGTGGGTGCGGGCTCCGACCAGGCCGGCGACGCGGACGGCACCGGCGGCGCGACCGACCGCGCGGGCGGCGTCGCCGGTGTGGACGGCGACGGCACCGTGCTTCTCGACGGCGCGGTGGGCCCCGCCGTCAGCGGTGTGCTCTCGCCGTCGCCGTACATGTCCTTCGGACCGCCGCCGGGCAGCTCGCCCAGTTCCGCCAGCGCCGCACGGGCCTTCGGCGCCAGCAGCGGCGAGAAACGCGGATTCGTCCGCAGCGCCTCGTCCAGATGGCGGCGCGCCGGGCCCTCCATCCCGAGTTCGCGTTCGATCTCTCCCCGGTGGTACGAGAAGAGCGCGCTCCGCATCCCCTGTTCCGTCGCCCTCTTCGCGTAGGGCAGCGCCTTCCGCGCCTCACCCGCCCGGTACAGCGCCCAAGCCAGCGTGTCGGACACCTGCATGCTCCGGTGGCCGCGCCGCCACTCCGCCTCCAGCCGCTCCACCGCCGCCCGCGGACTGCCGTGGTCGGCCTCGAAACGGGCCAGCGTCAGCTCCTCGTTGACGCCGTCGGCCTGAGCCCTCGCCGTACGGTCGCGGAGCAGCTCGTACTGGCTCCGCGCGTCCCCGTCCAGCCCCAGCGAGTCGTACAACTCGCCCAGCTCCAGGGCGTATTCGGGCATCGGGCGCTCGGCGAGGGCCGCCTGGTAGTCCTGGCACGCCTCCTCCGTCCTGTCCAGCGCCGCGAGGACACGCGCCCGGCCCGCCAGCGACGCATGGTGGTCCGGCGCCACCTTCAGCGCGGCGTCGTAGTAGCGCAGCGCGTCCGTCGGCTCGCCGCGCTCCCAGGCGAGCCCGCCGAGAGCGTTCAGCGCGCCGGACCTCTCGGCGGGCGTGGCCGCCTTCCCCGCCGCCTCGTCCGCCTTCGCCGCCGCGTCCTCGCGCCAGCCGCGGTCACGGTAGACCAGCGACGACACGGACAGCACGCGTACGCCGGAGCGCAGCGACCGCAGCTTGTCCAGGGCCCTGCCCGCTGCCGCGTAGTCGCCGAGCCCGTTGTACGCGTCGATCAGGACGGGGTACGTCGTCCAGCGCGCCGGGGCCGCCTTCCGTACCGCCTCGCCCCACTTCCTGGCCGCCGCGTAGTCGTGCCGCGCGTTCGCCAGCGCGGCCAGGCCCGTCGTCGCCGCCGGGTTGCGCCGCTCGCCGGGGGCGACGGCGAGCGAGCGCCGCAGCGCCTGCTCGGCCTTCGGGTAATACGCCGTGTCCGCCCGCAGCCCGCCCCGCTCCACGTACGCCGCGCCCAGCACCGCCCAGGATCCGGCGTCCTTCGGGTTCTTCCGCAGCCACGCCTCCCGGTCCCTGATGAGCGCCGCCACGTCCGGCAGCGAGGCGGGACCGCCCGCGCCGACGGCGGCCCGCGCCCGCGCCTCGGGGCCCGGTGGAGGCGGCGCCTCGTCCCCGTCCGGGACGAACACCAGGACGCCCACGACGAGGACCGCCCCCACACCCGCGGCCAGTGCCGCCCTGCGGATGTGCCTCATGTGCCGCGTGTTCCAGGTGTTCTTGGCATCCATGTGATTACTGTGCGTCAATACGAAGACCACACCCGTCCTTGCGGATGTGGATCGCAGACGGGTTCACACCGATGGCCCCGGGGTGCCACGCTGGGATCATGGATGACCTCGTCGCGGCCGCGCCCACCGCCTCCCCAGCCACCGTCGCCACGGACGACCTCCTCGCCCAGCTGCGAGCCGGTCTGCCCGCCGAAGCCCTGATCACCGACCCCGACATCACGGCCTCCTACGCGAACGACATGGCGAGCTTCTGCGAGGCGGGTTCCCCCGCGGTGGTCGTACTGCCGCGCACCGTCGAGCAGGTCCAGCACGTGATGCGCACGGCGACGGCCCTGCGCGTCCCCGTGGTGCCGCAGGGCGCCCGTACGGGACTGTCGGGCGCCGCCAACGCCTCCGACGGCTGCATCGTGCTGTCCCTCGTCAAGATGGACAAGATCCTGGAGATCAGCCCGGTCGACCGGATCGCGGTCGTCGAGCCCGGCGTCGTCAACGCGGTGCTCTCCCGCGCCGTCGGCGAACACGGTCTGTACTACCCGCCGGACCCCTCCAGCTGGGAGACGTGCACCATCGGCGGCAACATCGGCACCGCGTCCGGCGGCCTGTGCTGTGTGAAGTACGGCGTCACCGCCGAATACGTCCTGGGCCTGGACGTCGTACTCGCCGACGGCCGCCTCCTGACCACCGGCCGCCGCACCGCCAAGGGCGTCGCCGGATACGACCTCACCCGGCTGTTCGTCGGCTCGGAGGGCAGCCTCGGCATCGTCGTCAAAGCCGTCCTCGCGCTCAAGCCGGCGCCGCCCCAGCAGCTCGTCCTGGCGGCCGAGTTCGCCTCGGCGTCCGCCGCCTGCGACGCCATCTGCCGGATCATGGAGCGCGGGCACACCCCGTCCCTGCTGGAGCTGATGGACCGCACCACCGTCCGCGCCGTCAACTCGCTGGCGAACATGGGCCTCCCCGAGACCACCGAGGCGCTGCTGCTCTGCGCCTTCGACACCGCGGACCCGGCGGCCGACCTCGCCGCCGTCGGCGAACTCTGCACGGCGGCCGGCGCCACCGAGGTCGTCCCCGCCGACGACGCCGCCGAGTCCGAACTGCTGCTCCAGGCACGGCGGCTGGCGCTCGTCGCGCTGGAGGCGGTCAAGGGCACCACGATGATCGACGACGTGTGCGTGCCGCGCTCACGGCTCGCCGAGGTCCTTGAGGGCATCGACCGCATCGCGACCAAGTACGACCTCACGATCGGCGTCTGCGCCCACGCGGGCGACGGGAACACCCATCCCACCGTCTGCTTCGACGCCTCGGACCCGGACGAGTCCCGGCGCGCCCGCGAGTCGTTCGACGAGATCATGGCGCTGGGCCTGGAGCTGGGCGGCACCATCACCGGTGAGCACGGTGTCGGCGTCCTGAAGAAGGAGTGGCTCTCCCGCGAACTGGGCCCGGTCGGCATGGAGTTGCAGCGCGGCATCAAGAAGACCTTCGACCCGCTGGACCTGCTGAACCCCGGAAAGCTCTTCTGACCCTCAGCACTCACCCTCCGCGGACTCGTCCGACGGCCAAGGGTCCCGCAGCCACAGGTCGTCGGCCGGCATCGGGGCGAGCAGCCGGGCCAGCCCGGCGTCGATCCCCAGCCGGTCGGCCTCGGTGTCCGGTGGCACCAGCCGCAACGTCCGCTCCAGCCACGCCGAGACCGCCGCCCACGGAGCCTCCAGGAGTGCCTCGCCGTCGGGGGAACTGAGCGCCACGCACAGGACGGTGCGGCCGTCGACCTTCGTGGGCCAGATCCGTACGTCACCGTGCCCGCACGGCCGGAACACCCCTTCGACCAGAAGTTCGCGTGCGAACGTCCAGTTGACGGGCGTGTCCGAACTGATGTGAAAGGTGATGTGCACCGCGTACGGGTCCTCCGTGCGGTACGTCAGCCTGGCGGGGACAGGGATACTGCGCTCGGGCGAGAGCACCAGATTGAGCTCCAGCTCGCGTTCCACCACGGTGTGCATGTCGAGTGCTTCCTTCCTCGTACGACGCCCGGGAGTGGGCCGTACCGATGGAGAGCGCCGACTCCCGCCGTCATTACGCGACTTCGGGCAAGAACTTGCTCCCGCGACCTACCGTGACTCTTTCGTGACCGAATCGAGGTCCAAACGGCTGGATGGCCCCTGGGCCATGCGGTGGTCTGATAGATGTGGACCCTTGAGTTGAGCCCATCGAAGAGATACGGGACCACGGTGATGAGCGCCCCGACCTCGGCAACCGGAGACGGCAGCCCTTCCCCCGGCTACTACCCGGACCCGTCCATCCCCGGATACGTCCGGTACTGGAACGGCGGCTCCTGGGTACCCGGCACCAGCCGGCCGGCGCCGCAGGCCGGCGAGGCCATGCCGGAGCCGCCCCAGGGAGCGGCGTCGGCCCCCACTCCGCCACCGGCCCGGCGGACCCCGGCCCCGGCGGTCGAGGAGACGGGGCCGATGTTCTTCGACGAGGACCCGGCCGAGGAACCCCGCCAGGAACCGGCCTCCGTCTGGCAGGCGGACACCCGGCGGCAGACCGGCTTCGGCGGCGAGCATGACGCCCGGGTCTCCTGGGGCGAGGGCCCGCAGGACTCCCGCGGCCGGCCCGGCGAACAGGGCACGCAGGGCCCGCAGAGCGCACCGGAACCGGAAGACGCCAGGGACCCCCGGTACGCGCGCGACCCCCGGGTGCCCGGCCAGGCCGCGGAACCGGCGGCCGACCCCACGGGCGGCGCACTGCCCGGCGTACGGTCCCTGGGACCCGGCCCCGGAGCGGGCGGGGACGACGAGGACCCACCCCGCAACGAGGGCACGGTCGCGATCCGCGTCCCGCGCCCCGGACGCGGCGGGCGGGGCCAGGCACAGGGTGGTCAGGGTGGCCAGGCCCGGAGCGGCGAGGCGCCCGCCGTCGGCGGCGCCGCCGTCGGCCCGGTCGGCGGCGTACCGCAGGGCCGGCAGGCCGCCGGCCGTACCGGCCAGACCGAGGGCACCATGGCGCTGCGCGCCCTGCGGCCACGCTCGTCCGGCCCGGCACCCGCCGCGCCCGCCCAGCCCCAACCCCACACGCCCCAGCCGCCCCAGACCCCGCAGCAGCCCGACGTGCTCGGGTCCCGGTCGATGCAGCCGCCCGCCACCCCGGTCGCACCGGGCCCCGGCGGCGGCGCGCCCTCCTGGGCCCAGCAGGTGCACCAGCTCGCGCAGTCACCCTCGACGCCGTCCACCGGGGCCGACCCCGCGCCGGGGCAGCCGGTCGTGCCGTGGAAGCCGCCGGTCGACGACCCGTTCCTGCGGGCCGCGCAGGCCCAGGCGGCGGCCCGCCCCGCCGGGCTCGGCAAGCGGTTCGCCGCCCGGCTGATCGACACCGTCGTACTGCTGGGAGTCGTCGGGGCCATCTCCGTACCCCTGGTGTCCAAGGCGCTCGCGCACATCGACGACAAGGTCGAGGCCGCGAAGCAGACCGGCGAGACCGTCACCGTCTGGCTGATCGACGGGACCACGGCCGGCTACTTCGGCGGGGTGCTCGCCGCGCTGCTCGTCATCGGCGTCCTGTACGAGGCGCTGCCCACCGCCAAGTGGGGCCGCACGCTGGGCAAGAAGCTGTTCGGGCTGGAGGTGCGGGACATCGGGTCGTTCGAGTCCCCGTCGTTCGGCTCCGCCCTGCGCCGCTGGCTCGTGTACGGCGTGCTCGGCGTGCTCGTCGTCGGCATCGTGAACGTGCTGTGGTGCTTCTTCGACAAGCCGTGGCGGCAGTGCTGGCACGACAAGATCGCGCGCACCTTCGTCGCCGGGTGAGCCGGGGGTGAGCCGAAGCAAGCCGGGCACCGTGGCACACGGGGGATGACGCCGGGTCACCCGCGGCCGGGGGCTCCCCCGAACGGCGGGTGATCCGTTGCGGGCGTCCACGCGGCGCGGTGCACTGCCCCCATGAGCAACGATCAGCCGCCGCCCGGTCAGCCGCCCGAGGACGACCCGTTCCGTAAGCAGCCGCCGCCCGGCGAGACGCCGCCGCCCGGTGGCCCGCCCCCGGGTGGCGGTACACCGCCGCGTTACGGTGAGCCGTACGGGGGCGCCAACCCGCCACCACCGGGTGACCCGTACGGCGGATCGGCTCCTCCGCCCCCCGGTGACCCGTTCGGCGCGAACGATCCGCTGCGCGGGATGCCGCCGCTCGCGTCCGTGAGCAAGCGCGTCCTCGCGCGCATCGTCGACTGGATCATCGTCGCGGTCCCGCTCGCCGTGATCGCCATCCCGTTCAGCGTCTACCGGCACTGGTCGGACGAGTCCAACAGCTGGGACGACACGGTCAACGGCATGAACGGCGGCGGCCAGTGGGTCTTCCGGATCATCACGATCATCGCGTACGTCGGCTACGACATGGTGATGACGCAGTGGCGTGGCCAGACCATCGGCAAAAAGCTGTTCAAGATCCGTGTCGCGATGCTCAACGACGGCCGGGTCCCCGACTCCCGTCCCTCGTTCCTGCGGGCCGTCGTGCTGTGGCTGCCCGCGCTGGTCTGCTGCGCCTGCCTCTGGCCGCTGCTCCTGCTGATCCTGCTGCTGCTCGACCGGCCCTACCGGCAGGGCCTGCACGACAAGGCGGCGAGAACCGTCGTGGTGTCAGCGCCGCAGTGACGCGGGAACCCGGGTCTCGGCGGCGGACTGCGACGGGACGACGGGAGCCGCATCGGAGTGGTTCGCGGGACTCGTACGGACCGGCTCCGCAACACGCGGGCGCACCGCCTTCACCGAGACGAGAAGGCCGAGACAGAGGGCGACCAGTGCGATCACCGCGATGCCGACGACCGATGTGACGCCGGAGAGCAGCAGCATCACGAGTGTGGAGAGGACGACGGTGGCGGAACCGTAGGCAAGCTGTGCGGCAGTCGGACGCGGCATGGCTGATCCGTCCCTCGGGGCAATCGGGTTTGTTTTCGGGGATGTTGGGGGTGTCTCGCGTGGTCTGCGCGGAGTCGCACTGTCAAACGACCCTACGACGGTGGATGCCCGGCAGGAACCGACAGTAAGCGTGACCTAACCCACGACGCCGGAGCATGGGGGGCGCACGGAGTCACGCGCCCCCGCTATATGACACATCGATGCGCCCACTGGCGGGTCTTGGGGAGCGTCCGGATACCGGAACGGAACGTGTGCATAGTGCACTTGGCCTGTGCAAGTCAAGGACTGTCTTTTCTCCTTCAACTCCGGTCGAATGTCGTCACTTGTGACGCGCACCCCGCGCGCGGATCCCCACACTGCCGGTCCGCGGACTCCGGGTGCGGGGAGAGGACAACAATCAAGTGACCATCAATCGACGGGCGATCAGAGCGTCCGCGGTGTTCGTGGCCCTCGCCACGGCGGCCGCGACGGCGTCGGCGCTTGCCCCGGCCCAGGCCGAGGGCAACCCCACAGCAGCTCCGGCGAGCATCGAGCGCCGCGATCCGGCGCCGCGGAAGGGCGATGTCGGGCACGACCTCGACGGCCCCTTCAGCAAGCAGCGGGAACAGCAGCGCAAGGCCGCGCTCGAACAGGTGCTCTCGGGTGACGCCAAGATCATGAAGCGCGGCGGCTCCCAGGTCGTCAAGCTCGACGACAAGAAGTACGTCGAGCTGGGCCGGGAGAAGACCGACAAGATATTCACGATCCTGGTGGAGTTCGGCGACGAGGTCGACGACACCACCACGTACGACCCGGACGGTGCCGACGGCCCCGAGGCCCCCATCACGAAGTACGGCGGCGAGCCCGGCCCGCAGCACAACGAGATAGCCGAGCCGGACCGGAAGGTGGACAACTCCACCGCCTGGCAGGCCGACTACAACCAGCAGCACTTCCAGGACCTCTACTTCGGTGAGGGCAAGGACAGCAAGGGTCAGCAGAAAGAGTCGCTGAAGACCTACTACGAGAAGACCTCGTCAGGCCGCTACTCGGTCGACGGTGAGGTCTCCGACTGGGTCAAGGTCAAGTACAACGAGGCCCGTTACGGCTCCAACTACTGCGGCGACAGCAACTGCGCCAACGTCTGGGACGCGGTACGCGACGGCACCACCGCCTGGGCCGCCGACCAGAAGGCCCAGGGCCGCACGGACGCCCAGATCAAGGCGGACCTCGCGACCTACGACGAGTGGGACCGCTACGACTTCGACGCCGACGGCAACTTCAACGAGCCCGACGGCTACATCGACCACTTCCAGATCGTCCACGCGGGCGAGGACGAGTCGGCCGGCGGCGGCGCCGAGGGCGAGAACGCCCTGTGGGCGCACCGCTGGTACGCGTACGGCACGGACGCCGGCAAGACGGGCCCCGCGGAGAACAAGTCCGGCGGCACGCAGATCGGTGAGACCGGCATCTGGGTCGGCGACTACACCATGCAGCCGGAGAACGGCGGACTCGGCGTCTTCGCGCACGAGTACGGCCACGACCTCGGCCTGCCCGACCTGTACGACACCGCGGGCGGCGAGAACTCCACCGGCTACTGGACCCTGATGTCCGCCGGCTCCTGGCTCGGCCGGGGCAAGGGCGAGATCGGGGACCTGCCGGGCGACATGACCGCCTGGGACAAGCTCCAGCTGGGCTGGCTCGACTACGACGAGGCCAAGGCCGCGACCGCGTCGACCCACAAGCTGGGCGTGTCGGAGTACAACACGAAGAACCCGCAGGCGCTCGTCGTCGAGCTGCCGAAGAAGCCGGTCACCACGACTGTCGTGAAGCCCGCCGAGGGCTCCAGGCAGTGGTGGAGCGACATGGGTGACGACCTCAAGAACACCCTGAGCCGCCCCGTCGACCTCACCGGCAAGACCAAGGCGTCGCTGGAACTGGACGGCTGGTGGGACATCGAGGCCAACTACGACTACCTGTACGCCGAGGTGTCGGAGGACGGCACCAACTGGACCCCGGTCGACGGCACCGCCGACGGCAAGGCCATCACCCGTGACGCGGGCGACAAGCCGGCCCTGACCGGTCCCTCCGGCGCGTACAAGAAGCTCGTCTACCCGCTGGACGCCTACGCGGGCAAGAAGATCGACGTCCGCTTCCGCTACCAGACGGACGGCGGGGCCGGCGGCAAGGGCTTCGCGGCCGACGCGATCAGCGTCGTCGCCGACGGCACCCCGCTCTTCACCGACAACGCCGAGGCGGACGACGCGGGCTGGACCTCGAAGGGCTTCTCGCGCATCGAGGAGTCGTTCACCAAGGACTACGACCAGTTCTACATCGCGGAGAACCGGCAGTACGTCAGCTACGACAAGACCCTCAAGTCGGGCCCGTACAACTTCGGCTTCAAGGCGCCGAAGGACGGCTGGGTCGAGCACTACGCGTACCAGAACGGCCTCATGGTCTGGCTCTGGGACACCTCGCAGAAGGACAACAACACCAGCGTCCACCCCGGCAAGGGTCTGATCCTGCCGGTCGACGCGCACGCCAAGCCCCTGAAGTGGGCCGACGGCACGGTGATACGCAACAAGATCCAGACGTTCGACTCGTCCTTCAGCAAGTACCCGACCGACCTGTTCCGGCTCCACAACGCCGACAAGGCGCAGTGGATCCTCCCGCAGGCGGGCAAGCCGGTCTTCGACGACCGCAAGGGTACCTACTGGTACGAGGAGAACCCGACGGGTTCCGTCGACGTTCCTGACACCAACACCAAGATCTCCATCGTGAGCGAGCCGCTCAGTGGCTCCACGATCACGGTGAAGGTGGACCGCTCGACCAAGTAACGGACATCGTCCCAGGTCAAACCATGATCGGCCGTCGCCCTCTAGCGGGCGGCGGCCGATCGTGTTTAGGTGCGTCCTACCGACTCTTATTGACACGACGTCTTACGGGGGGATTGAGGACATATGGCAGGTGGAGGCTTCAGCAGACTCCCGAACGGCACCGTGGTGGTGGCGCTGACCGTGCCCAGCCCGGTGACCGAGGGTCGTACGGTCCGGATCCTGGTCCACGCGATGAACCGGGCCCGCGCCCTGACCAGGCTGCGGAATCTGGGGCTGCGCGCCGTCTATCTCCGCGGCAACGCGGAACCGCCCACGCCGGACGAGATCACGGCGGTGCTGCACCATCCGGACGGCCTGCTCTGGCGGGCCACACCGGAGTGCGCGCAGGAGCTCTGGCAGCCCATACGGGCCCTGCTGCGCCCCGCGCGGCGCTACGGGTCGGCCGAGCCGCGCGCGGGCCGCACAGGGGTGCCGACGGGCCCGCCGCCGGGCACCAGGCCGGGACCGCAGGCGGCGCCGCGGCCGGAGCTGCCGAGGAGCAGCGGGAGCGATCTGAGCGCCGCGTAACCGGCGACTCGCGAGCGGAGGCGGCGGCTCTAGACCACGACCGGCTTGCCGGTCAGGCGCACGCCCGCCGCCCGGAGCTCCTCCAGGGCCCGCTGCGTCGTCCCCTCGGCGACGCCCGCCGTCAGGTCCAGCAGCACGTGTGTGGTGAATCCCTCACGCGCCGCGTCCAGGGCGGTCGCCCGCACGCAGTGGTCGGTGGCGATCCCCACGACGTCGACCTCGCCGACCTCGCGCGCCTGCATCCACCGCGCGAGCGTCACGCCGTTCTCGTCGGCGCCCTCGAAGCCGCTGTAGGCCCCCGAGTAGGCGCCCTTGTCGAAGACGGCGTCGATCGACCCGGAGGCGACGGCGGGCGCGAAGTTGGGGTGGAAGCCCACCCCCTCGGTGCCGGCGACGCAGTGGACCGGCCAGGTGTGCTCGTAGTCGGGCCGGGTGGAGAAGTGGTTACCGGGATCGATGTGGAGGTCACGCGTCGCGACGACATGGCGGTAACCGGCGGTGGTCTGGCCGATGAGATCGGTGATGGCCGCGGCCACGTCGGCGCCGCCGGACACCGCGAGGCTGCCGCCCTCACAGAAGTCGTTCTGAACGTCCACGACTATCAACGCGCGGTGCATGGCGGGTGTCCTTCGGTGGGGAGCGGGCGGGGAATCACTGTCTTTCGGATCTTTTCCGAGGGCCGGTCTGTCGGAGCCTGGCGTTCCCGGTGGTTCTCCGTTCATGCCTTCCACACCTCATCCGTCCCCCGTGTACGTCACATGTAGACGGTAGGGATGACCGGCTCGCCGCGCGACAGCTGGATCGCCGACATCGGCAGTGCGGCGCGCGCCGCGACATGCCGGTCGCGGACCGTGTCCAGCGACTCGCGCGCGACCACCTCGCCGCCCTTGACCAGCTCCACCAGCAGCTGCCGGTCCAGCAGCTCGGCGGGCACCGGGCCGGTGCCGACGACCTCCGCGTCCGCGTACCCCTCCGCGTCGACCCGCCGCGCCGCCCACTTGCGGCCGCCGATCGACGTCTTGCCGCCCAGCGACTTCTTCGCCACCGCGTGCAGCGGCGCCTTCGGATCGGCGGAGTGGGCACGGGCGACGAGTTTGTACACCATCGAGCAGGTGGGGTGCCCGCTGCCGGTGACCAGCTGGGTGCCGACCCCGTACGCGTCCACCGGGGCCGCGGCCAGCGAGGCGATCGCGTACTCGTCCAGGTCGGAGGTGACCACGATCCGGGTGTTCACCGCGCCCAGCTCGTCCAGCTGCTGCCGCACCCGGTGCGCGACGAGCAGCAGATCGCCGGAGTCGATGCGTACGGCGCCCAGCTCGGGCCCCGCGACCTCCACGGCGGTACGGACCGCCTCGGCCACGTCGTAGGTGTCCACGAGCAGCGTCGTACCGCTGCCGAGCGCGTCGACCTGCGCCTGGAACGCGTCCCGCTCGTTGTCGTGCAGCAGCGTGAAGGCGTGCGCGCTGGTGCCCACCGTCGGGATGCCGTAACGGAACCCGGCTGCCAGGTCGGAGGTGGTGTCGAAGCCGCCCACGTACGCGGCGCGCGAGGCGGCGACGGCGGCCAGCTCGTGGGTGCGGCGCGCGCCCATCTCGATCAGCGGGCGCCCGCCGGCCGCGGACGACATCCGGGACGCGGCGGCGGCGATAGCCGAGTCGTGGTTGAGGATCGACAGGACCACGGTCTCCAGCAGCACGCACTCGGCGAAGGACCCCTCGACGCGCAGGATCGGCGAGCCGGGGAAGTACACCTCGCCCTCGCGGTAGCCCCAGATGTTGCCGCGGAAGCGGTAGTCGGCGAGCCAGTCGAGCGTCGCCCCGTCGACGATCTCCCGCTCGCGCAGGAAGCCGATGACGTCCGGGTCGAAGCGGAAGTTCTCGACGGCGTCGAGGAGCCGTCCGGTGCCGGCGACGACTCCGTAGCGCCGTCCCTCGGGCAGCCGCCGGGTGAAGACCTCGAAGACGGAGCGGCGCTCGGCCGTCCCCGCGCGCAGCGCGGCGCGGAGCATCGTCAACTCGTACTGGTCGGTGAAGAGCGCGGTCGACGGAACACCGACCCGCCTGCCGCCCTCGTCCTTCGCAAGGCCCTTCTCAAGGTCCGCAGAGTTCATGCCAACAATGCTACAGCGGATCTCGTCAGAGTGACGATTTCTATCGGGCGTCCGGGCCGCCGTTTGTGCGACAGACCCCTTCGGGTGGCAGCATGGGGTCAGTGAGGCTGTGCATCCCGGGGCGTACCCCGGGGCCCCCGGCGGAGAAGAAGGTCGTCCCGAACCGTGAGTGTTGCCCCGACAGAGATCGAACTTCCCGAGTCGGCCGAGGAGACGTTCACCGTCCCGGAACCTGACGTGCCGTGGATGACGATCGTCCACAACGACCCTGTCAACCTCATGAGTTATGTGACGTACGTCTTCCAGACGTACTTCGGCTACTCCAAGGACAAGGCGCACAAGCTGATGCTCGACGTCCACCACAAGGGCCGCGCGATCGTCTCCAGCGGCAGCCGCGAGGAGATGGAACGCGACGTGCAGGCGATGCACGGCTACGGCCTGTGGGCCACGCTCTCCCAGGACCACGCCTGATGGCCGGGCAGTTCGTGCCGATCCCCGGCGGTGGCGCCGCCGTCGCGCTCGACGAGGTCGAGATCTCCATCCTGCGCTCCCTCGCCGTCCAACTCCTGGAGCTGATCGGCCCCGGCGAGGAACCGGCCAAGGGTGAGGACCCCCTGGCCGCGCTCTTCGCGGAGGGGCCCAGCGAGCCGCCGTCCGACCCCGCGCTCGCCCGGCTCTTCCCGGACGCGTACGGCTTCGGCGACGACACCGACGACGAACTGCGCGAGTACGCGGCCGAGTTCAGGCGCTTCACCGAGAACGACCTGCGTACGCGCAAGCGCGAGGACGGCCTCGCCGTCGTCCGCACCCTGGACGCGCTCGCCGCCACGGGCGAGGGCGGGGCCGTGCTGAAGCTGGCGCCCGACGACTGCCGGCACTGGCTCGGCGCGCTCAACGACCTGCGCCTGACCATCGGCAACCGGCTGGAGATCTCCGACGAGGACGAGGGCGAGGGCCTGTACCGGCTCTCGGACGACGACCCGCGCAAGCCGATGGTGATGGCGTACCTGTGGCTCGGGGCGCTCCAGGAGACCCTGATCGAGACGATGACGCCCTGACGCGGGGAGGGCCCCCGGCGGCGTCTTCGCCACGCCGTCACCGGGTCTCCGCCGTGTCCCCACGCGCCCTCACACCGTCTCCGGACGGACGCCTTCCGTTTCCTCAAAGGACGCTCAACTCCGTATAACGATCCCGTCTCCGCGCCCGCATGCTTTGCGATTCGGGAAGTGATTTGTCCGCTTCTTCCTGTGGGCCGCGCCACAGCGACCTCCGTGGATCGTCGCCGGAGCCGTGGTAAATCTTCACGACCACCGGCACAGGCAGGGAGAAAGGGCGCATCACGATGACCTCCCCACAGGTCGACAACACCTCGCAGAGCCCCTCCGGCAAGACCTCGGAGGAGGGCTACGAACGCGGACTCGGCAGCCGCCAGGTCCAGATGATCGCGATCGGCGGCGCCATCGGCGTCGGCCTGTTCATGGGCGCCGGCGCGAACATCGCCAAGGCAGGGCCGAGCATCATCCTGATGTACGCCCTGGCCGGCGTGGTGATCTTCTTCATCATGCGGGCGCTCGGTGAACTGCTGCTCTACCGGCCGGTCTCCGGCTCGTTCGCTGAGTACGCCCGGGAGTTCCTCGGCCCGTTCTTCGGATACGTGACGGGCTGGACGTACTGGCTCATGTGGATCGTGACCGGCATGGCCGAGCTCACGGCGGCGGCGATCTACATCCACTTCTGGTTCCCCTCGATCCCGCAGTGGGTCAGCGCCCTGGTCTTCCTCGTGGTGCTGTTCGGCGTCAACCTGATCTCCGTCAAGATCTTCGGCGAGGTCGAGTTCTGGTTCTCGATGGTCAAGGTCACCGCGATCATCGGCATGATCGTCATCGGTCTCGGCGTCCTGACCCTCGGCTTCTCGGACGCGGGCGAGACCGCCGCCACCGGCAACCTCTGGCAGCACGGCGGCATCTTCCCCAACGGCATCGGCTCCAGCCTGATGACTCTCCAGGGCGTGATGTTCGCCTACCTCGCCGTCGAACTCGTCGGCGTCACGGCGGGCGAGTCCGAGAACCCCGAGAAGACGCTTCCCAAGGCGATCAACACGCTGCCCTGGCGCATCATCGTCTTCTACGTCGGCGCGCTCACCGTCATCCTCGCCGTCGTGAAGTGGACCGAATTCAGCGAGGGCGAGAGCCCGTTCGTACACGCCTTCGCCAAGATCGGCATCCCGCTCGGCGCCGGAATCGTCAACTTCGTGGTGCTGACGGCGGCCCTGTCGTCCTGCAACTCCGGCATGTACTCCACCGGCCGGATGCTGCGCGACCTCGCCGCCAACAAGGAGGCCCCACAGGTCCTCGGCAAGCTCAACGCCCGCCGGACACCGGCGGCCGGCATCGCGGCGTCCGTCGCGCTGATGGGCATCGGCGTCGTCCTCAACTACGTCGTCCCCGAGAAGGCGTTCCTGTACGTCACCTCGGTCGCCACCGCCGCCGGTATCTGGACCTGGATGATGATCCTCATCAGCCATATCAAGTACCGCTCCGCGGTGGTCGCCGGCCGGCTGCCGGCGTCCTCGTTCCCGGCCCCGGGCGGCGCGGCGCTGAGCTGGGTGGCGCTGGCCTTCCTGGCCTTCGTGACCTGTCTGATCGCGTACGACTCCGACGCCCGCATCTCGCTGTACGTCGGCGCCGTCTGGGCGGTCTTCCTGGTCGGCGGCTGGGCACTGCTGGGGCGCCGCGCCCCGGAGCCCGCCGTCCGCGGGGACGAGCCGGAGGGCCCCCACGAGCCGGAGTACGCGAAGGTCTCGGACTGACGGCGGGGCCGTCGCAGACCCCGTACGACACCCCGTACACCAGCCCGTCCGGCGGTGCGTCTCACCGGCGCACCGCCGGCCGTCTCACCAGGTGGCCTCCGTATCTCAACCGCGGAGGCCACCCGTTTATCCTTCGATCCATGCTCACCATCACCCAGGCGCTGTACGACCAGATCGTCGCCCACGCGCGGGCCGACCACCCCGACGAGGCGTGCGGCGTGATCGCGGGCCCGGAGGGCAGCGACCGGCCCGAGCGCTTCGTCCCGATGCTCAACGCGGCCCGCTCGCCCACGTTCTACGAATTCGACTCGACCGAGCACAAACAGCTCGACAACGAGCTGCGCGAGCGCGACGAGGACGTGGTGGTCATCTACCACTCGCACACCGCGACGGAGGCCTACCCCTCCCGCCGCGACATCGACCTGGCCATGGAGCCGTTCGCCCACTACGTCCTGGTCTCCACGGCCGACACGGACGAGATGGGTCCGTTCCAGTTCCGCTCGTACCGCATCGTCGACGGCGAGGTCACCGAGGAAGACGTCGAAGTCGTCTGACACACTGACGCCGAACCAGGGCGGCAGGACCCAGGAAGCCGGTGTGAATCCGGCACGGTCCCGCCACTGTGACCAGGCCTTCCGCGCGAGCGGGGGCCCGGAAGCCAGGAACTGACCTGTCGCCCTTCTCCCACCACCATGCCAGGGGACGCGGAAATCCCCCGGAGGAGGCCCAGTCATGTCCTTGCGGCGTCACGCCCTCATACCGGCGGCCCTGCTTCCGCTGCTGCTCCCGCTCGCCGCCTGCGGCTCCACCCCGGAGCCGGCCGAGCGCACCGGAGCGCCGGCCGCCGGATTCCCGTACACCGTCACCAACTGCGGTGTGAGGACCACCTTCGAGGCACCCCCGAAGCGCGTGGTCACGATGAATCAGCACGTCACCGAGATCATGATCGAGCTCGGTCTCGCCAAGTCGCTCGTCGGGACCGCCTGGCTGGACGACGCCGTCCTGCCCGCCTACAAGAAGGCGTACGACAGCGTCCCGGTCGTCGCCAAGGAGTACCCCTCCAAGGAGAAGCTGCTCGCCCTCGACCCCGACTTCGTCTACGGCGGTTACGCGAGCGCCTTCGCCGCCAAGGACGGTCGCACCCGCGACGACCTGGGGGACTCGGGTATCGACACCCGGCTCAATCTGGAGAACTGCCCCGAGGGCGGGACCTCCATGGACGACCTCTTCGTCGAGATCAAGGAGGTCGGCCGCACCTTCGGTGTGGCCGGCCGCGCCGCGAAGTGGACCGCCGACGCACGCGCCACGCTCGCCGCCACCGCCGCCGGGCTCAAGGACGTGAAGCCGGTACCGGTCTTCGTCTACGACAGCGGCGACAAGACCGCGTTCACCGCGGGCGGCGCGGGGATCGGCAACGAACTGATCGAACGGGCGGGCGGCCGCAACGTCTTCGCCGACCTCGACAAGTCCTTCGGAGACGCCACCTGGGAGCAGGTCGTCGCCCGCAAGCCCGAGGCGATCGTCATCTACGACTACGGCTCCACCACCGTCGCCCAGAAGAAGAAGCGGCTGCTGGAGGACCCCGTCCTGAGGGACGTCCCGGCGATCAGGAACAAGCGCTTCGCCGTGCTGCCGCTCTCGGACGCCGTCCTCGGCGTCCGCGCCCCGGCCGCCGTCGGGCGCCTCGCGGACCAACTCCACCCGGAGGCGGGCTAGCTCGTGTCCGCGAAGTCCCGCCCGGCCGGCGGGCGGACGGAGCCGCTTCGCGGACGCGCCCACGAGACTCCGCCCATGAGCCGCGAGACCCCGCCGGTCCGGCACCGGACGCGCCAGGCCCTCGTACTCGCCGGGCTGACCGTCGCCCTCGTCTGCGCGGTCGTCGCCGGGCTCGCGCTCGGCTCCGTCCGTATCCCGCCCGGCGAGGTCCTGACGATCCTCACCGGCGGCGCCGAGCCCAGCCCCTTCCGCACGATCGTCCTGGACGTACGGCTGCCGCGCGTGCTGCTGGGGGCGGTCGTCGGCGCCGGGCTGGCCGTCGTCGGGACGGTCCTCCAGGCCCTCGTACGCAACCGGCTGGCCGACCCGTTCCTGCTCGGGATCTCCTCGGGAGCGTCCACCGGCGCCGTACTCGTCCTGGTCCTCGGTGTCGGCGGCGGCATCGGCGGCGGGATCACCACGACCGTCGCCATGCCGGCCGCCGCCTTCGCCGGTTCGCTCGTCGCGATGACCCTCGTCTACGCGCTGGCCCGGCGCGGCGGCACGATGACCGGCGGGCGTCTGGTGCTGGCCGGGGTGACCGTCTCGTACATCCTGTCCGCCCTCACCACCCTGATCCTGGTGGTCTCCGCCCGGCCCGAGCACTTCCAGGAGGCGCTGTTCTGGTCGCTCGGCGGTCTCGGCAGCGCCCGCTGGGGCACTCTCGTCGTCCCGGCCGTCGTCCTCGTCGCCGGGACCGCCCTGCTCATGGCGCTCGCCCGGCCGCTGGACCTGCTGCTGGTGGGGGAGGAGGGCGCGACCGCACTGGGGCTGGACACCGCGCGCTTCCGCGCCGCCGTGTTCGTCCTGGCCTCGCTGGTCACCGGCGTGATGGTCGCCGCGAGCGGCGCCATCGGCTTCGTCGGGCTGCTCGTGCCGCACGCCGCGCGGATGGCGGTCGGGGCGGCGCACCGACCGCTGCTGCCCGTCGCCGCGCTCGGCGGGTCGGTCGTACTCGTCGTCGCCGACCTCGCCGCCCGTACGGTCGCCGCGCCGCAGGACATCCCCGTGGGCGTCCTCACCGCGCTCACCGGCGGGCCGTTCTTCCTCTGGCTGATGCGCCGCCGCCCCGAAGGAGCCCCGGTATGAGCCCCCGTACGGCGACACTGCGCCTGGAGGGCCTGTCGTACGGGGTCGGCGACGGCCGGCACCTCGTCGACGCCGTCGACCTGACTGCCGCCCCCGGCGAGACCGTCGGGCTCGTCGGCCCCAACGGCAGCGGCAAGACCACCCTGCTGCGCTGCGTGTACGGCGCGCTGCGCCCCACGCACGGCCGGGCCCTGCTGGACGGCGACGACCTGCACACCATGACGGCCAAGGCGCGCGCGCGGCGCGTGGCCACCGTCCCGCAGGACGGACAGACCGAGTTCGAACTGACCGTCCGCGAGGTCGTCGCCATGGGCCGCTCCCCGCACCGGCGCTTCTGGGAGCCGGACACGGTGGCCGACACCGCCCTGACGGACGCCGCGCTGAGGCGCGTCGGCATCGCCCCGCTGGCCGACCGCGCCTTCCCGTCCCTCTCCGGCGGCGAACGCCAGCGCGCGCTGGTCGCCCGCGCCCTGGTCCAACAGCCCGCGCTCTTCGTCCTGGACGAGCCGACCAACCATCTGGACATCCGTCACCAGCTCGAAGTCCTCAGCCTCATCAAGGAGTTGGGGACGACCAATCTGCTGGCCCTGCACGATCTGAACCTCGCCGCGTACTACTGCGACCGGCTGTACGTCCTCAAGGCGGGCGCGGTCGTCGCCTCGGGAAGCCCCGCCGAGGTGCTGACCTCCGGGCTGCTCGCCGACGTCTACGAGGTGGCGGCCGAGGTCACGTCCCACCCCCGGACGGGCGCCCCCACGGTCATCTATCTGCCCGCGCCGGCGGCGGCCCCGCGTGCCGGTTCCCCGGCCCAGTCCATCTGACGAACGTCGAACGTCCATCATTCGGGATCACATACCGGGATGCGGACCGGGAATCGATACGATGACCCCATGGTTTCCCACGACGTGAGCGAGAAGACACCAGGCGATCTGCTGGTGGCGCGCCTGCACGTCGATCTGTGCCGACTCGCCAGCGCCATGTGTACGGCCGGCGCTGCCGCCTGAGCCGCGGCAGAACGCCCATTCCGAGCACCACCCCCCGCGCGGGGGCAGAGCCGCGCGCCCGTCACGCCTCTTTTCCGACAGGAGCCCACGCCATGGCCATCGAGGTCCGTATTCCGACCATCCTCCGCACCTACACCGACGGAGCCAAGGCCGTCGAGGGCACCGGTGACACCATCGCTGCGCTGCTCACCGACCTCGAAACCCGCCACACGGGCATCCGCGAACGCATCGTGGACGGCGACAACGGCGACCAGTTGCGCCGATTCGTGAACGTCTACCTCAACGACGAGGACGTCCGCTTCCTGGACGGCATCTCCACCAAGCTCTCGGACGGCGACAGCGTCACCATCCTCCCCGCCGTCGCGGGCGGCGCGCGCGAGATGCCGATGCCCGACATGCCCGCGCTCTGATGCGGTACGACTCCCCGCTCGCGGTCGTCGGCGACACCCCTCTCGTACGGCTGCCACGCCTGTCCCCGTCGGAGGACGTCCGGATCTGGGCCAAGCTGGAGGACCGCAACCCGACAGGCTCCATCAAGGACCGCCCGGCGCTGCGCATGGTCGAGGAGGCGGAGAAGGACGGCCGGCTCACACCGGGCTGCACGATCCTGGAGCCCACCAGCGGCAACACCGGTATCTCGCTCGCGATGGCCGCGAAGCTCAAGGGCTACAAGATCATCTGCGTGATGCCGGAGAACACCTCGCAGGAGCGCCGCGAACTGCTCGCCATGTGGGGCGCCGAGATCATCCCGTCCCCGGCCGCGGGCGGCTCCAACACCGCCGTACGCGTCGCGAAGGAACTGGCCGCCGAGAACCCGACCTGGGTGATGCTCTACCAGTACGGCAACCCGGACAACGCGGGCGCCCACTACGCCACCACCGGCCCGGAGATCCTCGCCGACCTGCCCTCCGTCACCCACTTCGTGGCCGGCCTCGGCACCACCGGCACCCTCATGGGCGTCGGCCGCTATCTGCGCGAGCAGAAGCCCGACGTCAAGATCGTCGCCGCCGAACCGCGCTACGACGACCTGGTCTACGGACTGCGCAACCTCGACGAGGGCTTCGTCCCCGAGCTGTACGACGAGTCCGTCCTCACCAGCCGTTTCTCCGTCGGCTCCGCCGACGCCGTCACCCGCACCCGCCAACTCCTCCAGCAGGAGGGCATCTTCGCGGGAGTCTCCACCGGCGCCGCCCTGCACGCGGCCGTCGGCCTCGGCAAGAAGGCCGTCACCGCGGGCGAGAGCGCCGACATCGTCTTCGTCGTCGCCGACGGAGGCTGGAAGTACCTCTCCACGGGCGTCTACACGGCGGTCACGGACGAAGAGGCGATCGAGACGCTCCAGGGCCAGCTCTGGGCCTGAGCCCCTCCGCCGTCGGGCAACAGTGGTGCAACAGTCCTCGTACGGGGGCTGTCGCACCACCGTTGGCGACGGTGACGATCGGTGTCGATCCACGCGCACCGACACAACGGGGGACAGAGATGGACGACCGCTGGAGCGGTACCGGCGGCCCGGGAGGTCCGGGAAACGCGTTCGGCCCCGCCGACGCCCCTGGCCCCGGCTACGGACAGGGCCCTCCCGGCTTCGGTCCTCCGGGCTACGGCCCACCCGGTTTCGGCCCGCCCGAGCCGTTCGCGCCGCCTGGACCGGACGGCCGCGCGGCCCGCCGGTACCTGGGCGCGTACGTCGCCTCCGGCATCCTGCTGATCGTCTTCGCGTGTGTTCTCGGCGCCTGGATCGCGGACACGGCGGTCAGCAGGCACGCCGACGCGGACGGGCTCCTCGAGAGCCTCGTCATGAACGACCCGGCCCGGCCGCTGCTCGTGTTCACCGCCCACGAATGGGCCTTCGCCGTCGCCCTGATCGTCGTCGGCATCGCCGCCCTCGCCCGCCGCCGCCTCGCACGCGGCGCCGCGCTGCTCCTCGCGTTCCTGCTCCTCGGCGTCGGCGTCCGCCAGATCAGCGGCCTGGCGAGGACCGAGTACCGCGACGTCATCTCCGCCACCGAGCACGGCACGCTGATCGTGCTCACCTACGTGTTCGCCTTCCTCGCCGCGGCGGCCGTGATCACACTGATGCTGGTCGCCCGCGAGCGCGACCTGCCGCGCGAGCCCGTGACCGCCGGCCGTCGCGCGGCGGGCGTCCTGCTGATCCTCATCGGCGCTCTGCAGGGATTCTGGTACGCGCGCAATCTGCGGGAGTACAACGACGCCGTCGCGCCGGGCGGCGGCCGGGGCGCGTTCTCCGAGTGGTGGCACAAGGTGCTCAACATCAACGCCCGTGGCGGATACGGCACTTCGGCCGGTTTCACCTTCTACCACAGCGCGCTCATCGCGGCGTTCCTGGTCGTCGGTGTCCTGCTGCTGCGCGACACCCCGGCGGCCCGCGGGGCGGCGCTCGCGCTGCTCGGCATCTCCGCCTACCTCCAGCTGCGCGACCTCGCGGGTATCCAGTACGACCGGCTCTCCGAGTACTACCGGGACACCACCGTCGGCTGGAGCCTGACCAGCTCCTTCGCGGCAGCCGTGGCGATCCTCGTCGCCATCGCGCTGACGCGCCGTCCCCCACGCCCGCACGTCCCACCGCCGTACCCGACGGCGCCGCTGCCCTAGACCCTGTCCGGCGGATCTGCGGGGCCCCGGAGGTCAGCCGGCCAGATGACGGACCTGCCGCCACAGCCCCGGATCCGCGGCGCCCACCCGACGGCGGAACGCACGTGAGTCCACTCTCCGCAACTCGTCCGTCTCCAAGTAGCTCCGCCGTCCCTCCGCGTCGCCCACCACCTCGGGCGGCAGCGGAATCACGCCGGGGCGCTCCTCATGGGACTTACTGGTGATCTTCGCGACCAGCACCGTACGGCCCCGTACCGAGAGCACCAGACAGGGCCGGTCCTTCTCTCCGGTCCCGTCCTCGTACGGCACCATCGCCCACCAGATCTCGCCCGGCTTCGGCCCCCGGCCGCCGGCCCCGCCCCCGGCCTTCGTCCCCGGCCTCGTCCCGGCGCGCCCGCCCGCGGGCCGGCGGTCCGTACGGCCCGGCGGTCGCGAACGCCCGCGCGGAGGTCTCGGGCTCCTGCCCCGTCCGTCCACGACCGTGGCGACCATCGCCAGCACCACCACGACGATCAGAGCCACCCACCAGGACGTGTCCATGCCCCAGACCGTACCGCCGCCGCCCCGCCAGGGCGCCGTGCGGTCCGCGGCCCGTCACCTGGCGGCGGGGTCCGCCCGAACCGGTGACAGCGCAGGTGAGTTCCCCCACAACAGGCCGGTGTGGAGGAGCGACCAGCGCTTTGGCGCCTTACGCTCGACAGACCGAACGACCCCCGTCGCCCCCCTTCCACGCCACGGAGGTTCACGCTCCATGAAGCTCACCGTCGTCGGCTGCTCGGGCTCCTTCCCCTCCGTGGGATCGGCCTGCTCCAGCTACCTCGTAGAGGCCGACGGCTTCCGGCTGCTCCTCGACATGGGCAACGGTGCCCTCGGCGAGTTGCAGCGTCACAGCGGTCTCTACGACCTCGACGCCATCTTCCTCAGCCATCTGCACGCCGACCACTGCATCGACATGTGCGGCTACTTCGTCGTCCGCTACTACCGCCACGACGGCGGACGCTGCGACACCATCCCCGTCTACGGCCCCGACGGCACCGAACAGCGCCTGACCACCGCGCACGCCGACACCCCGACGGACAAGTCCATGAGCGAGGTCTTCGACTTCCACACGCTCAAGCCGGGCTCCTTCGAGATCGGGCCCTTCTCGGTCCGTACGGAGAAGGTCGCCCACCCCGTCGACACCTTCGGCATCCGCGTCGAGCACGACGGCAGGTCGCTCACCTACTCCGGCGACACGGGCGTCAGCGAGGCCCTGGTGGAGCTGGCCCACGACACGGATCTGTTCCTCTGCGAAGCCGCGTTCACCTACGGCAAGGAGGACATCCCCGGCCTCCACCTCAACGGGCGCGAGGCCGGCGAGCACGCCGCCCGCGCGGGCGCGCGCAGACTCGTCCTCACGCACATCCCCCCGTGGACCGACGCCGAGCGGAACTTGAACGACGCGCGGGCGGTGTACGACGGACCGGCCGAACTCGCCACGCCTGGCGCGGTGTACGAGATCTGAACGCCGAAGTGCCGCCCTCCGACACGTGAACGCGACGGTGCCCCCGGCCGGGAAGGGCCGGGGGCACCGTCGCGTTCGTGTGTCGGAGGAGGCTACTTGGCCTCGGCCTTCTGGAGTTCGGCCAGTTCCTCGTCGCTCTCCCGGCCCGGTGTCGGCAGGTTGAACTTGACGATGGCGAAGCGGAAGACCGCGTAGTAGACGGCCGCGAAACAGAGGCCGACCAGTGCCAGGCCCCACGGGTTGGTCGCGATCCCCAGGTTGAGGAAGAAGTCGACGGCGCCGGCCGAGAAGCCGAAGCCGTCCTTCATGCCCAGCCCCCACGTCAGCGCCATGGAGACACCGGTCAGCACGGCGTGGATCGCGTACAGCACCGGCGCGATGAACATGAAGGTGAACTCGATCGGCTCGGTCACACCGGTGACGAACGCGGTGAGGGCGAGCGAGAACATCATGCCGCCGACGACCTTGCGGCGCTCGGGGCGGGCGCAGTGGTAGATGGCGAGACAGGCGGCGGGCAGCGCGAACATCATGATGGGGAAGAAGCCGGTCATGAACTGTCCGGCCGAGGGGTCACCGGCGAGGAAGCGCGCGATGTCGCCGCTCTTGCCCTCGTACGAACCGGCCTGGAACCACGGGAACGAGTTCAGCAGGTGGTGCATGCCGATCGGGATCAGCGCGCGGTTCGCGACACCGAAGATGCCGGCGCCCGCCGCGCCCGAGCCGACCAGCCACTCACCGAAGTTGTGCAGACCGGCGCCGAGGACGGGCCAGATGAGACCGAAGACGACGCCGATGAGCAGACCCGCGAAGGCGGAGAGGATCGGGACGAGACGACGGCCGCCGAAGAAGCCGGCCCAGTCGGGCAGCTTCGTCCGGTAGAACTTCTGGTAGAGCAGGGCGACCACGATGCCCATCACGACACCGCCGAGGACGCCCGCGTTCACGGGGGCGTCCGACATGACTATCTTGCCGTCGACCACGCTCGCGACCTGCGGCAGGTTTCCGTCCGTGAAAGTGGCCAGGACCTTCTGGAAGACCAAGTAGCCGGTGACCGCGGCGAGCGCGGTCGAGCCGTCCGACTTCTTCGCGAAGCCGATGGCTATGCCCACGGCGAAGAGCAGCGGCATGTTGTCGAGGATCGCGCCGCCGCCCGCGGCCATATAACCGGCGATCTTGGTGATGAAGGTGGGGAACGACTCGCGCCCGAGCATGTCGGGGTTGCCGAGGCGCACCAGAAGAGCACCGGCGGGCAGCACGGCGACCGGCAGCATGAGGCTGCGGCCGATGCGCTGCATGACCGACATCACGCCGGAGCCCTTTTTGTTCGCCGCGGGGGCGGCGCTGGCCGTGGACATCAACTTCCTCCAGAAGACAAGGCACCGCCGTGAGCAGGGAGAACGGGGAGTGGCGGCGACCCGGGAAACACGGCGCGCGGCCATGTGGTCTACACCTATGAGTGGTGTAGACCAGTTGTAGCATGGTGAGGGTTGAATAAGGAACCTTCGTAATCTTTCGATCCGGACTCGGCGCTTCCTGCTGTGAGCGCGTCGCGGAGGGTGTCCGGCGGGCGCGCGAGAAGACCCCCGGACCAGGGGGTCCGGGGGTCCTCGCGGTGCTGGTCCGACCGGCCCGAAGTGCCGCGCGGCTTACGGGAGCGGGCGGTGGCCGGCCGCCCTCACCTCTCCGTGTTCTCCTTCTCCACTTCCTTCTCCAGCTCCTCCGGCTCCCGCCCCGGAGTCGGGATGTCGAACCTCGTGATCGTGAACCGGAAGATCACGTAGTAGACGACCGCGAAACAGAGCCCGATGGGGATGATCAGCCAAGGCTTCGTGTCCAGATGCCAGTTGACGACATAGTCGATCAGTCCGGCCGAGAAGCTGAAGCCCGCGTGCACCCCCAGCGCCCAGGTGATCGCCAACGACGCACCCGTCAGCAGCGCGTGCAGCCCGTACAGCAGCGGCGCGGCGAACATGAACGAGAACTCCAGCGGCTCCGTCACGCCGGTCAGGAACGACGTCAGCGCGACCGAGACCATCAGCCCCGTCACCTGTTTCCGCCGCTCCGGCCGCGCGCAGTGCGCGATCGCGAGCGCGGCGGCCGGCAGACCGAACATCATGATCGGGAAGAAGCCCGACATGAACTGTCCCGCCGACGGGTCCTGGGCGAAGAACCGTGTCAGGTCGCCCTGCACGACCGTCCCGTCCTTGGTCGTGAACTCGCCTGCCTGGAACCAGAAGAAGGTGTTCAGGAACTGGTGCATGCCGATCGGGATCAACAGCCGGTTCGCGACACCGAAGATGCCCGCGCCCCACGCGCCCAGATCGATCAGCGACTTCGCGAACGACGTCAGTCCGTCACCCACCGGCTGCCACAGCAGCCCGAACGCCACTCCGAGGATCACCCCGAGGAACGCCATCTGGATCGGCACCAGGCGGCGGCCGTTGAAGAAGCCGAGCCAGTCCACCAGCCTCGTACGGTGAAAACGCTGCCAGACCACCGCGGTGAGCAGACCGATCAGAATGCCGCCGAGCACACCCGGGTTCTGCGGGTTGCCCTCCGGCAGTTCGTCGGTGACCGTGCCGTCGGCGGGGAACGCCACCAGTACGTTGTGGTAGACGATGAAGCCCACGACGGCGGCGAGCGCGGTCGATCCGTCGGCCTTCTTGGCGAAGCCGATCGCGACGCCGATGCAGAAGAGCAGCGGCAGACCGAAGCTCCCGTCCAGGATGGCGTTGCCGCCCTGGAGGAAGACCTTGGTCGTCTTGTCCCAGAAGGCGCCGTGCAGATACGCGTCGAAGAGATTGCCCAGGCTGACCAGCAGGCCCGCCGCGGGCAGGACGGCCACCGGGAGTTGGAGGCTGCGCCCGACTTTCTGGAGCCCCTGGAAGAGGCTGTTCCACCACCGTCGCCGGGGCGCCGGGGGGAGGGCCGACGCGTCCGCACCCGTCGAACTCATCAGCGTCCTCCCGTGGCACAGTGGTGTAGACCAGCTGCGATACGCTCCCGAGGCCGGGCCCCGGAGGGCGTACCACTGGTGACCGTTATCTTTCGGTATGGGTCGGTCACCCGCCCGCGAAGATGGGCCAACTGTGCGTTACCGTGAAAAATCGGATCCACGGTGTACCGGGACACCACCCCTTGGACAGCAGGGAGCAGGACATGGCCAGCAAGGCTGAGAAGATCGTCGCCGGGCTCGGCGGAATCGAGAACATCGAAGAGGTCGAGGGCTGCATCACCCGCCTCCGTACCGAGGTCGTGGACCCGGGCAAGGTCGACGAGGTCGCTCTGAAGGCCGCCGGCGCGCACGGGGTCGTCAAGATGGGCACCGCGATCCAGGTCGTCATCGGCACGGACGCCGACCCGATCGCCGCCGACATCGAGGACATGATGTGAACTGAGCGATCCGAAGACCCGGCCGTCGAGGGGCCCGATCCGGACAACCTCCGTACGTAGAGCAGCGAACCGGAACTCGGGTCGGTCCCGTTAGGCTCACACCCATGTCTCGAATCGACGGCCGCACCCCCGAACAGCTCCGACCCGTCACCATCGAACGCGGATGGAGCAAGCACGCCGAAGGATCCGTACTCGTCTCCTTCGGCGACACCAAGGTCTTCTGCACCGCCTCCGTCACCGAAGGCGTCCCGCGCTGGCGCAAGGGCAGCGGCGAAGGCTGGGTCACCGCCGAATACTCGATGCTGCCCCGCTCCACCAACACCCGCGGCGACCGCGAAGCCGTACGCGGCAAGATCGGCGGACGCACCCACGAGATCTCCCGCCTCATCGGCCGCTCGCTGCGTGCCGTCATCGACTTCAAGGCCCTCGGCGAGAACACGATCGTCCTCGACTGCGACGTCCTCCAGGCCGACGGCGGCACCCGCACCGCCGCCATCACCGGCGCGTACGTCGCCCTCGCCGACGCCGTCGAGTGGGCCAGGGCCAAGAAGATCGTCAAGGCCGGCCGACTGCCCATTACCGGGACCGTCTCCGCGATCAGCGTGGGCATCGTCGACGGCGCGCCCCTGCTCGACCTCTGTTACGAGGAGGACGTGCGCGCCGACACCGACATGAACGTCGTGTGCACCGGCGACGGCCGCTTCGTCGAAGTACAGGGCACCGCCGAGGCCGAGCCCTTCGACCGCAAGGAACTCGGCGCCCTCCTCGACCTCGCCACCAGCGGCTGCGCCGAACTCGCCACCCTCCAGACCGCGGTGCTCGAAGAGGCCCTCGACAGGTAAAGAAGCAACCAAGTGCGCCGGTGCGGCGTCGTTACAGTCGCGACCCAGGGCGTACGGACCTGCCTGTACGCCCTTCCGCACCAAGGGAGGGAACCGACCCATGGCCTCGCGCCGACGCACCGCGGTGACCATAGCCGCCGTCCTGCTCACGCTCACGGGAACGGCCGGCTGTGGCGCACTCGACAAGGCACTCGACTGTGTCCAGACCGCCGACGCCATAGCCACCAGCGTGGACAAGCTCCAGCAGGCGATCTCCACCGCGGCGGACGACCCGACGCAGGCCGAAGAGGCCCTGAACGACATCGACACCGAGCTCGACAAGCTCCAGGACAAGACCGACAACGCGGACCTCAGCCAGGCCGTCGAGGACCTCACCACCGGTGTCGGCACCGTCCGCGAGTCCATCCAGAACGGTGACGCCACCCCCGACCTCACCCCGGTGACGGACGCGGCCACCGAGATCGGCAAGGTCTGCACCCCGTAACGGACCACCCGGCCACGGGCGGATAATCGGCGCATGACGCGCCTGATTCTCGCCACCCGCAACGCCGGGAAGATCACCGAACTCCGGGCCATCCTCGCCGACGCCGGTCTCCCGCACGACCTCGTCGGCGCGGATGCCTACCCCGACATCCCGGACGTCAAGGAGACCGGCGTCACCTTCGCCGAGAACGCCCTGCTCAAGGCGCACGCCCTGGCACGCGCGACCGGCCACCCGGCCGTCGCCGACGACTCCGGCCTCTGCGTCGACGTCCTCGGCGGCGCCCCCGGCATCTTCTCGGCCCGCTGGGCCGGCACCCACGGCGACGACCGCGCCAACCTCGACCTGCTGCTCGCCCAGCTCTCCGACATCGCACCCCCGCACCGCGCGGCCCACTTCGCCTGCGCGGCGGCCCTCGCGCTCCCGGACGGGACGGAACGGGTGGCCGAGGGACGGCTCCACGGCACCCTGCGCCACACCCCGTCGGGCACGGGAGGCTTCGGCTACGACCCGATCCTCCAGCCGGACAACGACACCCGCACCTGCGCGGAACTGACCCCGGCGGAGAAGAACGCGATCAGCCACCGGGGCAAGGCATTCCGCGCGCTGGTACCGGCGGTGCGGGAGCTGCTGGGCTGACATCCGCCTGTCGGGGGACGGCCGCGTACGAGGAACGGCCCGCGCACGAAGGACGGCCCGCGCGTCGAGTGCCCAGGGGCTTCGACGCGCGGGCCGTTCCTCGGTGCGGCGGAAGGGATTCGAACCCTCAAGCCTTTTCACGGGCCACAGATCCTAAGTCTGCTGCGTCGCCACTGCGCCACCGCCGCGAGACGCCCGTATCCTACCGGCCCGGCGCCGATGGTCGCTCGGCACTTCCCGCCTCAGGACGACCGTACGGAAGCCTGGGCCAGGGCCTGCTCCAGGACCAGTTCCGCCGCCTCCTCCTTCGTCTCCACCGACGGTGGCGATCCCTCCAGCGGCAGGCCCGCCGTCTCCGCCATGCAGGCCACCGCGCCCACGCCGACCAGGGCCGCGAACATCGCGTAGTACGCGGGCATCAGGTTGTCGCCGGTGAGGCTGATCAGCCCGGTGATCACGAACGGGGTCGTACCGCCGAACAGGGACGCGGAGAGGTTGTAGCCGACCGACAGGGAGCCGTAGCGGACGCTCGTGGGGAACAGCGCGGGCAGGGCCGCCGACATCGTGCCGAGGAGACAGACCAGGGAGAGCCCCAGCATCGCCATCCCCGCGACGATCGCGAGATAGCCGCCCTGCTGGATGAGGAGGAACGCCGGAAGGGAGAGGACGAAGAAGCCGAGCATGCCCGTCATCAGCAGCGGTTTGCGGCCGAACTGGTCGCTGAGGCGGCCCACTTGGGTGATGATCGCCATCAGGGCGACCATCACGCCGAGCAGGGTGAGCAGGCCGTGGGTGTCGCTGTAGTGGAGCTGGTCGGAGAGGTACGTCGGCATGTAGGACAGCAGCATGTAGTCCGTGACGTTGTACGCGCCGACGAGGCAGACGCAGAGGATCAGCCTCGGCCAGTGGTCGTGGAAGATCCTGCGGAGGTCGGACGCGGTGCTGGTCTCGACCAGATCGGCGGCCTCGGTCGCCTGGACCGTGTCCTGCTCCATCTTCGTGAACGCGGGGGTCTCGTCCAGTCTCAGCCGCAGATAGAGGCCGATGAGCCCGAGCGGCGCGGCGACGAGGAACGGTACGCGCCAGCCCCACGCCACCATCCCGGAGGAGCCGAGCACGGCGGTGAGCCCGGTGACGAGCCCGGCCGCGCCGATGTAGCCGCCGAGGGTGCCGAATTCGAGGAAGCTGCCGAAGAAGCCGCGCCGTTTGTCGGGGGCGTACTCGGCGATGAAGGTCGAAGCGCCGCCGTACTCACCGCCGGTGGAGAAGCCCTGGACCAGCCGGAAGAGGATCAGCAGAACGGGGGACCAGAAGCCGATCGACGCGTACGACGGGATCAGCCCGATCGCGCCGGTGCCGATCGCCATCATGATCATGGTCATGGCCAGGACCTTCTTGCGGCCGATGCGGTCACCCAAAGGGCCGAAGAACATGCCGCCGAGTGGCCGTACGAGGAAGGCCACCGCGAAGGTCGCGAAGGTCGCGAGCAGTTCGACCGTGGCATTGCCGGAGGGGAAGAAGACATGGCCGATGGTGACGGCGAGATAGCTGTAGATGCCGAAGTCGAACCACTCCATGGCATTGCCCAGCGAGGCCGCCTTCACCGCCCGTTTGACGGCCGCCTCGTCGGTGACGGTGATGTCCGACCTGCGCAGCGGGGGGTTCTTACGGCGCTGGAGCGCGCGGAAGAGCCTCCGGTGGCGTCGGACCGCCGGGGAGTCGGCAGCCTGGTCGCGCTCGGGTGCCGTCATCGGCCGGTTTCCTTTCCTCGGGGACGTCAGTCCTCAGGGAAAGCCTCCGCGCCGCTGTGACGGCCGCAAGCCGGAGCCACGGAACGGGCGGCTCCGGCTCGCGCTCCGCGCGGGTGTCCCGGACCCTCAGATGCCGAGATCCTTGATGATCTTCGCGACATGGCCGGTGGCGCGGACGTTGTACAGCGCGCGCTCGACCTTGCCCCCCTCGTCGACGATGACCGTCGAGCGGATGACACCCGTCACCGTTTTGCCGTAGAGCTTCTTCTCGCCGAAGGCGCCGTACGCCGTGAGGACGGACTTGTCGGTGTCGCCGACCAGGGTGACCCTCAGGTTCTCCTTTTCGCGGAACTTGGCGAGCTTCTCCGGCTTGTCGGGCGAGACGCCGATGACGTCGTAGCCGGCGCCCGCCAGCAGGTCGAGGTTGTCGGTGAAGTCGCAGGCCTGCTTGGTGCATCCGGGGGTGAGCGCGGCCGGGTAGAAGTAGACGATGACCTTGCGCCCCTTGTGGTCGGCGAGCGAGACGTCGTTGCCGTCGCCGTCGGGCAGGGTGAAGGCGGGGGCGGTGTCGCCGGGCTCAAGTCGGTCGCTCATGGTTCTCCTCGGTACGGGGGCGGGCAGGGGCGCCCAGGTGTATCGGCCCGAGCGTAGTAGGGGCGCCGCGGGGTGCGAGAGCGGTCTAGCTGACAGACTGTCGGGGAAGACGAAGGATCGAAGGACCATTCAAACCGGACATGACGACGGAGGCAGCGGTGTCGGATGCCAGGACCCCTGCGCAGATCGAGGCGGACATCGTCCGCAGGCGCGACCAGCTTGCCGAGACGCTCGACGAGATCGGGGTGCGGGTGCACCCGCAGACGATCGTGGGCGACGCGAAGGCGCGGATGGTCTCCCGGGTGGACCAGACCGCGGGCAAGGCGTATGTCGCGGTGAATCGCACGGTGGCGGGTATGAAGGACAGGTTCGTCTCGGACGACGGCGCGCCGCGGCTGGAGCGGCTCGTCCCGGTGGCGCTGGTCGTCGTCGGTGTGGTCGGGCTGCTCGCGGTGTCGGCGCGCCGCCGCCGGGGCTGAGGACGGGGCCGGCGGACCGGGCCAGCGGGACGGGCCTGATCGACGGGGCGGACGGGCCGGACCAACGGGACCACCCCTCCGGCGTACGGCGCGGCCTCGGGCGGGTAAATTCGTGGGCGTGAGCGACAATTCCCACGACACCTCCCATGACAAGCTGCCCATCCGGATGCTGCACGACCGGGTGCTGGTCAGGACCGACATCCCTGAGGGCGAGCGGCGTTCGTCCGGCGGCATCGTCATCCCGGCGACCGCGGCCGTCGGGCGGCGCCTCGCCTGGGCCGAGGTGGTCGCCGTCGGGCAGAGCGTGCGGACGGTGGAGCCCGCCGACCGGGTGCTGTACGACCCCGAGGACCGTGCCGAGGTCGAGGTCCGGGGCGTGGCCTACGTACTGATGCGGGAACGCGACCTGCACGCGGTGGCGGCCGACCGGTTCGAGGGGTCGGAAGACTCCACGGGGCTCTATCTCTAGTACCGCCTTACGGAAGGGCCCGGTGACGACCGTCACCGGGCCCTTCCGGCGTCTCTTTGCTAGGTTTGAGGGACCCCGACGAGACGCGCCGTACCGGGTCAAGCGAAAGACGACGCACCCCCTTGTACGCGTTTCGCTCGGAGGTGCTGTCATGGCCTGGGTCCTGCTCGTTGTCGCCGGTCTGCTCGAAGTCGGCTGGTCGATCGGGATGAAGTACACCGGAGGATTCACCCGGCTGTGGCCGAGTCTCTTCACCGGTGCGGGAATCGTCGCCAGCATGCTGCTGCTCTCGCAGGCCGCCAAGACGCTGCCGATCGGCACCGCGTACGGCGTGTGGGTCGGGATCGGCGCGGCCGGCGCGGCCGTTGTCGGCATGGTGGCCCTCGGCGAACCGACGACCGCCGCCCGGATCTTCTTCGTCTGTCTGCTGCTGGTGGCCGTGGTGGGCCTGAAAGCGACGTCCGGGCACTAGGGCGTGTCCGCAAAGTAGCGCCGTCCGCCCGCAGGGCGGGGCCCGGGGCGTCTGGTGCGGTGCATCGCAAGGCGGAGAATCGGCCTCGTACCGGGCGTACTCGGCCGACTTCGACAACGCGGCGAGGCGCCGTACCAGACGCCCCGGGCCAGGCGGGACTTTGCGGACACGCCCTAGGGGGTGTCCGCGAAGTCCCGCCTGGCCCCCGCCCGCCGCGGGGCGGACGGCGCTACTTCGCGGACCCCGTCCCAGGCCCCTGAGGCCCGGGGCGCCCGGCGTCGGGGTTACTCCTGGGGGCGTGAGGAGCGGGCTGTGCCGTTGCCCGTGCCTCCGTCCGGCGCGCCGCCCCCGCTGTCTCCTCGGCCGCCTCCGATGAGCCCGTCGGTCAGGCCGTTCGTCTGACCCTGGCTCTGGCCCTGCGACCCGCCGTCGCCCTGGCCGCCGTCAGTACCGCCTCCTCCGCCGTCCGGCTGGCCCGAGGTCTGTCCTTGCGCCTGCCCCTGCGACTGGCCCCGGCCGCCGCCGGTGTCGGCGCCCTCGCTCTGGCCCTGCGCCGCGCCCGCGCTCTGTCCCCCCGTCCGGCCCGGCGTGTCGGGCTGGTCCGAGGAGCCGGGGCTCTCCGACTGCCCCGGTGACTCCGACACTTCGGGCGAGCCGGACTCGTCGTCCGGCGGGACGATCTCGTCCACGCCGTCCTCCAGGGTCAGTTCGAAGTCGGTGACGTCCGTGCCCTCCAGCGCCGCCGCCGTGAACTGGCCCCAGATCTGCGCGGGCGGCCCGCCCCCGTTGACCCGCGCCAGGCCGAGCGCGCCGTACAGCGGCCTCTGGCGCGCCGTTTCGGGGTCCGCGCCCATGATCGCGACGACGGTCGCCAGGTCGGGCGTGTAGCCGGCGAACCAGGCCGCCTTGTCGTCCTCGGCCGTACCGGTCTTGCCTGCCGCCGGGCGGTTGGCGGACTGGGCCGCCGTTCCCGTGCCGCCCTCCACGACGCTCTGGAGGATCGCCGTCGTGGTGTCGGCCGCCTGGCGGCTGACGGCCTGGGCGGGCCGCTGGCGCGGCAGTTCGACGGTCCTACCGTCCTTGGTGATCCTCGTGACCATCGTGTACGTGCCGTGCCGGCCGTGGTTGGCGAGTGTCGCGTACGCCTCCGTCATGTCGAGCACGCTCGCCGTGGCCGGACCGAGCGCGATGGACGGTGACGCGGTGAGGTCGGGGGTGTCCTCGGGGATGCCGAGGCGGACCGCGGTGTCCCGGACCCGGCCGGGGCCGACGTCCTGCGCCATCTGCGCGTACACGGCGTTGACGGACTTGTCGGTGGCCTCGCTGACGCTGACGGGGCCGTACGAGACGTCGTCCTCGTTGGCCGGGTCGTACCCCGTGGACCCGTTCGGCCCCTCCACCATCCGCTTGTTGGTCCCGTCGTAGACCGTGTGGGGGGTGATCTGTTCGCCGTCCTGGGTGTGCGAACCGTTCTCGACGGCGGCGGCGAACACGAACGGCTTGAAGGTGGAGCCGACCTGGTAGTCGCGGCGGGTGGCGTTGTTGACGTACTGCCGCGTGTAGTCGATGCCGCCGTACATGGCCACGACCTCGCCGGTGGCGGGGTCGATGGAGGCGCCGCCGACGCGTACGTTGCGGTCGGCCGCGCGCTTGGCGTCGACCTTCGACGTCACCTGCTCGTCGACCGCGTCGACCAGCGCCTTCTGAGTCGGCCGTCGGAGCGTGGTGGTGATGCGGTAACCGCCGGAGGCGAGGGTGCTGTCGTCCAGGATCTTGTTCTTGGTGAGGTAGTCCTCGACCGCCTGCACGATGTAGCCGCGCTGCCCCGACAGGCCGGTGGACGGCTTGGCCTTGCCGGGCAGCGGGAAGACCATGGCGTCGCGGTCGGCGGGGGAGAGCCACTTCTCCTTGACCATGCCGTCGAGGACGTAGTTCCAACGGCCCTCCGCCTGCGGTGTGTTCTCCGGGTGCAGCGCGACGTCGTACGCGCTGGGCGCGTTGAGCAGCGCGGCCAGGAAGGCGCCCTCCGCGGTGTCGATGTCCTGGACGTCCTTGCTGTAGTAGGCCTGGGCGGCGGCCTGGATGCCGTACGCGTTGCGCCCGAAGTAGCTGGTGTTGAGGTAGCCCTCCAGGATCTGCGCCTTGCTCTCCTCGCGGTTGAGCTTGATGGCGATGAAGAACTCCTTGCCCTTGCGGACGACGGTCTGTTCCTGCGCGAGGTAGTAGTTCTTGACGTACTGCTGGGTGATCGTGGAACCGCCCTGGGTGCCCTTGCCGGTGGCGGTGTTCCAGGCGGCGCGGACCATGCCCTGCGGGTCGATGGCCGGTTCGTTGTAGAAGTCCCGGTCCTCGGCGGCCAGTACGGCGCGGCGGACGCTCTTCGGGATGTGGGAGAGCGGCACGTTCTCGCGGTTGACCTCGCCGTCGCGCGCGAGCTGGCTGCCGTCCTCGTACAGATACACGTTGGACTGGGCGACGGCGGCGACGTTGGCGGCCGGGATCTGGACGAGCGTGTAACCGGCGATGAACCCGCCGATGAGCACGAGCGCGCCGAACAGGAACGCCCCGAGCAGCATCCGCCAGGTGGGGAAGATCCGACGCCAGCCGGAGCGCCTTCGGCGGGCCTTGCGGGCGGCGCGTCCGCCGCCGCCTTTCCCGCCGCCGCGCCTCGTGCCGAGGCCGTGTTCGGTCGGGTCGCGCGGGGGCCAGCCCTGCTGCTGCGCGTCGCTCATGTGTGCGGAGGCTCCTCGGCCGGGTCGAATCGGGAGTTACGGGCTATCCGGGTGATTCGTGTGCGACACCATGAAACACGGTCGAACCGGTACCGGGGCCGCCGACCGGATAACCGCTCGCGGTGGCTGACCCCCTTGGGCTAGGGTCGTGCGCTTTGGTGCCGTACAGCGGAAACGGCGCGGGGAGACCACACGTAACGGGACCGAGGGGGGAGTGCTGACGTGCGTCTGTACGCGGTCGTCGCGGCGGGCGGGTTCCGTCGCTACGCGACGTACCGGACCGCCACGGCCGCGGGGGTGTTCACCAACACCGTCTTCGGTTTCATCGTGGCCTACACCTACACGGCACTCTGGGAGCAGCGGCCCCAGCTCGGCGGGTACGACCTGTCGCAGGCCGTCACCTACGTCTGGCTCGGCCAGTCGCTGCTGATGACCTGCGCCATGATGGGCGGCGGCTTCGAGGACGAGTTGATGGACCGCATCCGCACCGGCGATGTCGCGATCGACCTCTACCGGCCGGCCGATCTCCAACTGTGGTGGCTGGCAAGCGACTTGGGGCGCGCCGCGTTCCATCTGCTGGGGCGCGGGATCGTCCCGATGGCGCTCGGCGGTCTCGTCTTCGACCTGACACTGCCCGGAAATCCGCTGGTCTGGCTCGCGTTCCTGTTCTCCGTCTTCCTGGGGGTCCTGGTCAGCTTCGCCGTGCGCTTCCTGGTGGCCCTGTCGGCCTTCTGGCTGCTGGACGGCGCGGGCGTCGGCCAGATCACCTTCCTGGCGGGGATGTTCTTCTCCGGGATGCTGCTGCCGCTGACGCTCTTCCCCGGGCTGCTGGGGGAGGTGGCGAGGGTGCTGCCGTGGTCGTCGCTGCTCCAGGTCCCGGCGGACGTCTTCCTGGGCCGGCACACCGGGTGGGGGCTGGTGGGGGCGTTCGCGTTCCAGGCCGGGTGGGCGCTGGCGCTGCTGGCGCTCGGGCGGCTGCTCCAGTCCGTGGCGACGCGACGGGTGGTGGTGCAGGGTGGCTGACGGGCTGTCGGAAGGTGTGTCCGAACGGGTGCCGAAGGGGGTGCCGCCCGAGGGGGAGTGGTCGCGCCCGCCTCTGTGGGAGGGGCTGCGCGCGTACGGCCTGATCATCGCCATGTGGATCCGGTCGACGATGGCCTACCGCGCGTCGTTCGCCATGACGGCCTTCGGGAACTTCGCGGCGACCGCGTTCGACTTCGTCGCGATCCTGCTGATGTTCTCGCACGTCGACCGGCTGGGCGGCTACTCGCTGCCCGAGGTCGCTTTCCTGTACGGCGCCGCGGGCGCCGCCTTCGGCCTCGCCGACCTGACCTTCGGGTCGATGGACAGGCTGGGCCGCCGGGTCAGGGACGGCACCCTGGACACCCTGCTGGTGCGCCCGGCGCCGGTGCTCGCCCAGGTCGCGGGCGACCGGTTCGCGCTGCGCAGGCTCGGCCGGATCACCCAGGGCCTGCTGGTGCTCGGATACGCGCTGGTGACGCTCGACATCGCGTGGACGCCCCTGAAGGTGGCCATGCTCCCGATGATGATCCTCAGCGGGGCGGCGATCTTCGCGTCGGTGTTCGTGGCGGGCGGGGCGTTCCAGTTCTGGGCGCTGGACGCCGCGGAGGTGCAGAACTCCTTCACGTACGGCGGGACCACGCTGCTCCAGTACCCGCCCACGGTCTTCGCGAAGGACCTGGTGCGCGGGGTGACGTTCGTGGTGCCGCTCGCCTTCGTCAACTGGATCCCCGCGCTGTACGTGATGGACCGTGAGGATCCGCTGGGGCTGCCGGACTGGGCCGCGTTCCTGCCGCCGGTGGTCGCGGTCGGGTGCTGCGCGCTGGCGGGGCTGGCGTGGCGGGTGGGGCTGCGCGCGTACCGCAGCACGGGAAGTTAGCGCCACGACTGGAGAGGAACGCGCAATGGATTCGGACGGCTCCGGCTTCATCGAACTGGACGGCATCGAGAAGGTCTTCGACGTACGACGGAAGGCGGGCCTGCTGCGCCGCGAGCGGCATCAGGTGCGCGCGGTCGACGGCATCAGCTTCAGCGTGGCCCGCGGCGAGATGGTCGGCTACATCGGCCCCAACGGCGCGGGCAAGTCCACCACCATCAAGATGCTCACCGGCATCCTGACCCCGAGCGCGGGCCGGCTGCGGGTCGCCGGGATCGACCCGTCGCGGGAGCGTACGAGGCTGGCGCGCCGTATCGGCGTGGTGTTCGGCCAGCGCACGACCCTGTGGTGGGACCTGCCGCTGATCGACTCGTACCGGCTGGTGCACCGTATGTACCGCATCCCGGACAAGCGGTACCGGGAGAATCTGGAGCGCTGCGTCGAACTGCTCGAACTGGGCGAGCTGTTGGACGTTCCCGTACGGCAGCTCTCGCTCGGCCAGCGGATGCGCGGCGACATCGCGGCGGCGCTGCTCCACGACCCCGAGGTGCTGTACCTCGACGAGCCGACGATCGGCCTGGACGTGATCTCCAAGGCCAGGGTCCGTGAGTTCCTGCGGGATCTGAACGCGCAGAGCCGTACGACGGTCCTGCTGACCACGCACGACCTCACGGACATCGAGCAGCTCTGCGCGCGGGTCATGGTCATCGACCACGGCCGGCTCGTGTACGACGGGGCGCTCGCCGGGCTGCACGAGGTGGGCGAGAGCGAGCGGACCCTGGTGGTCGACCTCGAACGCGAACTGCCGCCGGTCGAACTGCCGGGGGCACGGGTGGTGAAGGTGGAGGGGCCGCGGCAGTGGCTCGCCTTCCCGGCCGCGGCGTCGGCGGCGCCACTGGTGGCACGGATCGCGGCGGAGTATCCGCTGATGGACCTGTCCGTGCGGGAACCTGACATCGAGTCGGTCATCGCGAAGATGCTCTCCCGGAGGAAGGTGCCGGATCCGGCGGTGAGCGAGGAGGTCGCTGAGCGCTCCGCGCTGTGACGTCCGCCTCACCTATGACTAGGCTGACAACATGACGAGTGAACTTCCTGAGATGCGCGCCTCGGACTCCGAGCGCGAGCGCGTTGCCGAACTGCTGCGCGATGCCCTGTCCGAAGGGCGCATCGACATGGACGAGTTCGACACTCGCCTGGACGCGACGTACAAGGCTCGTACGCGCGGTGAACTCCAGCCGCTGGTCGCGGACTTGCCCGCGGCGGGCTCGACCGCCGACCTGTCGCCCGCCGGTAGCTCCGACACCGTCGAGGGCGCCGGCCGGTTCGCGACGTGGATCGGACGGGGACGCGCGACGTCCCGGGCCGCCCTCTCCTTCTGGGGAGGGTTCAACCGCAAGGGCACGTGGACGGTGGGCCGGCGGTTCCACGCCTTCACGATGATGGGCGGCGGCCAGATCGACCTGCGTGAGGCGCGGTTCGAGGAGCGGGAGGCGACCATCCGCTGCTTCGCGCTGATGGGCGGCATCCACGTCGTCGTCCCGCCGGACATGGACGTGACGGTGCGCGGCTTCAGTCTGATGGGCGGTTTCGGGGAGAGCGGGGAGAGCACGGAGATGAGCCCCGGATCGCCGCGGGTGATCATCACGGGGTTCGCGCTGATGGGCGGCGTGGGCGTGGAGCGCAAGATGAGATCGGTGGAGAAGCGCCGTCTCAAGGAGGAGCGCAAGAAGGCGGAGCTGGAGAAGGACAGACTCCGCAAGGAACTCGACTGATCCCCTTTTTGGTCCCTGTGGTGTCAGGGAGCGGCCGCCGGGCGCTCAGAGCCGCGCGGGCTCCCTGCCCACCAGGTCCTCGATGTCCACGAAGCGCCCCATGGCCGCGTAGCCGTGGTCGCTCGGGTGCAGACCGTCGCCCGAGTCGTAGTCGGGCCGCAGCCGGTCGGGGGCGTACGGATCGCGCAGCAGCCGGTCGAAGTCGACGGTCCTGTCGAAGACGTCGCCCGACCTGATGGCCTCGTTGACCCGGTCGCGTACGGCTTCCAGCCGGTCGGTGTGGCGCGGGTTGCCGCCGAAGGGCGTGAGCGTCGAGCCGACGACCCGCAGGCCCCAGCCGTGCGCCTGCCGCGTGAGGGTCTTCAGACCGGCGGTGATCCGGTCCGGGTCGGTCTCGTTCGGCCGGCGGATGATGTCGTTGATGCCCAGCTCGACGAAGACGACCTCGGCCCCCGCCTGCCCCAGGACGTCCCGCCCGAAGCGGGAGAGGGCGCTCGGCCCCTTCCCGGCGCCGAGGCTCGGGCGCAGGAGGCGGTTGCCGCTGATGCCCGCGTTGAGTACGCCCAGACCGCTGCCGCGCACCCGGTCCGCCAGCGTGTCGGTCCAGCGGTGGTCGGAGTCGTACGAGGAGCCGATGCCGTCCGTGATCGAGTCACCGATCACGACGACCGAGCCGCGCGCCCGCCGGTTGAGCACGTCGACGGCGGTGAGGTAGCGCCAGACCGGGGCGCGCCCGGTGTACGCGGCGCCGCTGAGGTCCCGCGTACGGTCGCCGACGGCCGTGTACGAGGTCCGCAGGGCACGCGGGTGGTAGGTGACGGGGCCGCCGGGCGCGGGCGTGTAGACCGTCACCAGGAGGTCGGTGTCGGGAGCCACCCGCAGCCGTACGGGATCGCTGACGACGCGTCCGCCCGGCGGGACGACGACGGACCTCTTCTTGCCGAAGGTGACGAGGCGCATGGTGCCGGGCGCGGCGCTCGGGTGTTCCTGCCGGCCGTCGTCCGCGACGGCGACCGAGGCGTGGCCGATGAGCAGGGCCTCACGGCTGAAGAGGTTGGAGAGCGTGATGCGGGCGGCCGTGCCGCCGATGCTGGTGTGGACGACGTTACGGATGGAACGCCCCACGTGGCCGTGCGGTACGCCGGGCTCGACCCCCGCCGGCGCGGCGGCCCAGGTCCCGGTCCAGGCGTCGGCGGACGCGGGCGCCGCGGGCGCGCGGGCGCCCGCCCCACGTCCGGACGCCGCGGCCAGGTCACCGCGGCCCTCGTCGGAGCCCTCGTCTCCGCCCAGTGCGCCGACCCCGGCGAATATCGTGGCGCACACCAGTGCCACGACCGTCATAAGGCCCGCGAGCAGGACGAATGCCCGTTGTCTGTTCATGTCCCCCGTGACTCCCTCACCTACGTACAAAGGACATCATCCGGCATGGCGCGGGAACTCGGGATGCGCCCCGGGAGTACCAGAGGTAGGGACAATGCGTACAGATGGGTGAGGGGTCCGTCTGGCGGGCCGGTTCTGGGTACGGGACGGTAGGTCTCGGCGGTACGTACGCGGATGGGTGGAGTGAATGGAACGACGCGATCCGGCTGATCCGGACAGTACGACGGGGTCCGGGGCCGGCGACGGGGCGACGGGCGCGGGTCCGGTGCGCGGGGAGCCCGGGACGCCCGTGGCCGGTCCGGCGGGCGGGTCGGCGGGCGGGTCGGCGGCAGCCATCACGGCCGGTCCGGAGGGCTCGGGCGGGGGCATGGCCGCCGGGGCTGGGGCGAGTGTGGACGCGGGGGCGGGTTCCTCCGCCCTGGGCGCCGGCCCCGGCTCGGGCCCCGGCAAGCGCTCGCCGTTCTCCCCGCTCGGCTTCACCGCCGCCGACGAGGAGAAGCGGCGCGGCGTCCGCCGTATGAAGGCCACCGCGACCAGCCTGCTGCTCTTCGTCGCGGTCATCTACGTCCTCGCCACCTGGGCGGGGAATTCGGGCGTCACGGGCTGGCCCGGTTATGTAGCGGCGGCGGCCGAGGCCGGCATGGTGGGCGCGCTCGCGGACTGGTTCGCCGTCACGGCCCTTTTCCGCCACCCGCTCGGCCTGCCGATCCCGCACACCGCGATCATCCCGAACAAGAAGGACCAACTCGGCGCCTCGCTCGGCTCGTTCGTGGGGGAGAACTTCCTCTCCGGCGACGTCGTACGGACCCGGCTGCGCGGACTCGGCCTCGGCGGCAGGCTCGGCGCCTGGCTGGCCGAGCCCGCCCATGCCGACCGCGTCACCGCCGAGCTGGCCACGGCCCTGCGCGGCGCGCTGACCGTCCTGCGGGACGGCGACGTCCAGGCGGTCGTGGGCGAGGCGATTACCCGCCGCGCGGACGCCGCGGAGATCGCCCCCGGCATAGGGAAGACGCTGGAACGTGTGGTCGAGGACGGCGCCCACCACCGCGCCGTCGACCTGATCTGTGTCCGCGCGCACGACTGGCTGGTCGAGCACGGCGATTCGGTGATGGACGCGGTGCAGGGCGGCGCGCCCGGCTGGACGCCGCGCTTCGTCGACCGCAGGATCGGCGACCGCGTCTACAAGGAACTGCTGCGCTTCGTCACGGAGATGCGTGACATGCCGAGCCACCCGGCGCGCGGCGCGATCGACCGCTTCCTCAAGGACTTCGCCTCCGACCTCCAGTCGGACACCGAGACGCGGGCACGCGTCGAGCGCCTCAAGTCGGAGCTGCTGGCCCGCCCGGAGGTGCAGGACATCATCGCGTCGGCGTGGTCCTCCGTACGCGCGATGATCATCGCCGCCGCCGAGGACGACCGCAGCGAACTGCGCCTGCGCGCCCGCGCCTCCCTCCTCTCGCTCGGCGCCCGCCTGGCGACGGACGAGAGGCTCCAGCGGAAGCTGGAGGGCTGGGTGGAGGACGCGGCGGACTACGTCGTGACGACGTACCGGGGCGAGATCACCTCACTGATCTCCGACACGGTCGCGAGCTGGGACGGCAAGCACACGTCGAAGAAGATCGAGGCGCACATCGGCCGTGACCTGCAGTTCATCCGCATCAACGGCACGGTGGTGGGTGCGCTGGCGGGCCTGCTGATCTACACGATCTCGCACGCGCTGGGCGGCTAGGCCGTGTCTTCGAAGTCCCGTCTGGCCCGCGGGCGGACGGCGCTACTTTGAAGACACGACCTAGGGTCCTAAGGTCCGGGGAAGGCCGCCGGGTCGCGCGGGCGGGGGCGCGCGGGCGGGGGCGCGCGGATTCCGCCCCGACCGATGAGTTTCGCCGCGCTGCCCGGTCAGACAGATACAACACCGCACCACACACCCAGGAGACCTTCGATGCGCACACTGATCACCACCGCCTTCGTCTCGCTCGACGGCGTCGTGGAGGCCCCGGGCGGCGAGCCGGGCTACCGGAACTCGGGCTGGACCTTCAAGGACGTGGAGTTCCTCCCCGAGGCATACGAGATCAAGGGCCGCGAGCAGCAGGAAGCCGGGGCCATGCTGCTGGGCAGAACCAGTTACGAGGCGTTCAGCCCGGTCTGGCCCGGCATGGAGGAGTTCGCCGAGTACAAGGTGATGCCGAAGTACGTGGTCTCCTCCACCCTCACCGACGACAAGCTCGTCCCGGACTGGGGCCCGACGGCGATTCTGCGGTCGCTGGACGAGGTCGCCGAGCTGAAGAAGACCGAGGGCGGCCCGATCATCGTCCACGGCAGTGCCACCCTGAACCGGAACCTCTCGGACGCCGGCCTGATCGACCGGTACCACCTGCTGGTCTTCCCGCTCCTTCTCGGCGCGGGCAAGCGGCTGTTCAGCGACACGGACAAGGACGCGCAGAAGCTGCGGCTGGTCGAGCACGAGACGTACGCCAACGGTCTGCAGAAGAACGTCTTCGACGTCGTCCACTGACGACGGCCCCAGCTGTCCCAGGCTGGGTGTGCGCACCGGACCGCCCGGTACACACACCCAGCAACCAAGGGGGAGTGCTCTCAAGTACGTATCCCAGTAGGAAGGCGTTCAGCGCCGTCCGGAGAAAGGGCGAACGGTATGCCAGGTCGTACGACGCTCACGACGGACGACGGCGTACGGCTGGCCTGTACGGAGTACGCCCCCTCAGAGGAGGGGGACGCCGTCCCCGTCCTGCTGCTGCACGGCCTCGCGGGCCATACGGCGGAGTGGGACGTACTGGCGGGGCTGCTCGGCCCCGGCCACCGCCCGGTCGGCTACGACGCGCGCGGCCACGGCATGAGCGACCGTCTTCCCAAGGACGTCTCGCGCGCGGCGCACGTACGCGACGTCGTAGCCGTCATCGAGCAACTGGCCCTGCCCAGGCCCGTTCTGGTCGGCCAGTCCCTCGGCGGTCTCACGGCCCTGCTGACCGCCGCCGCGCACCCCGAGCTCGTCCGCGCCCTGGTGCTGGTGGAGGCCGGCCCGAGGGGCCCGGCTCCCGAACTGCCGGGCAAGATCGGGACCTGGCTGGACTCCTGGCCGGTCCCGTTCGAGTCGCCCGACGCGGCGGCGCGCTTCTTCGGCGGCGGCCCGGCGGGCCGGGCCTGGGCGGCGGGCCTGGACGTACGCCCCGACGGTCTGTATCCGCGCGTGGACCGGGACGTGATGGTGGACTGCGTGGCGGAGAGCGCGGTCCGCTCGTTCTGGCGGGAATGGGACCAGGTGCGCTGCCCCACCCTGGTGGTGCGCGGCGATTCGGGCGCCATGCCGGCGTCGGAGGCCGAGGAGATGCGCGCACGCCACCCGGCGGGTACACGGGTCGAGGTCGTACCGGGAGCGGGCCACGACGTACACCTGGACAGACCGGCGGAACTGCACGCACTGATCGAACGATTCCTGCGCCTGCCGCCCGCCTAGGACTCGCTGCCCTCCGGGCTGTCCAGCCCCTGCTCGTACGCGTACGTGCCCAACTCCCCTGCTTCTGCTTCACTGCCCGAGCTCGGGAAACACTGGTGCGCACGAGGCGCTGCTGGCGGGACAATCTCCGCATGGTCACAGATATGGAGATCGCAGAGTTCAACAGGCTGGCGGTGCCGGGGCTGGAAGCTCTGACCAAGCTGCTGGCCGACGGCGCTGCCGACCACGCTCCCGCCCCCGAGAACTGCCGCCCCTTTCTGGTCGGCTGGGGGTTGGTGGCCGCCCTGGGCCGGCAGGCCGCCGCCGTGGTCGCTCTGCACAGCGAGGGACTTGGCCACGAAGCCGCGCCCAACCGACGCCTGATGGTCGAGTACGTCGCTCACCTCCAATGGCTCGTCCGGGATGGTGAGGACGCCGTCGACTCCATGAACAGGGCGCACCAGTTCAAGCACACCGGTCTCCGTAGGACGGCCGACGATCACGGGTACCAGTACGACACAGAGGCCGCCGACGCCGTACGCGACGCGGTGATCCCGAGCAACCCGGCCAATCAGTACTCGCAGATGAACGCTCTCGCCAAGAGTCTTGGCGGCGGGCTTTTCGAGTCGTACATCGGGGAAACCCAGCTCTCGCACGCCACCCTCACGGCCGCCAAATGCTTCTACCGGGAGTCGGACGAAGCCATTGAGCTGTCCCTCATTCCGGCATACGGCATCACGGGCGATCCGATGGAGGCGTCGCCGTTCATGGCTTTCTACCTCCTCTTCTTCGGCATGATCGCGTTCAACAACCTGATGATCGACTCGCCGTGGACTGACGGCCTGAAGGTCATCGGTGAAGCGGCCGGTCTCCCCGGAGCGATCTGACGCGCTCGACGCGTTTCCGCAGCCGGCCACGGCTTCCATCACACGATGCGCGGAGAGCCGTCCGTCCCACGTCCACTCTCGGGGTTCGACCGGCAATTACCCGAGTTCGCGTTCGTGTTGGAGCGCCTGCGCCTGAGCGAAGCTCCGTCTGGAACGGCTGGCGACGGACCTGGATGACCACTTCACGTACGAGAGGAGCATCTGCTCCCGGTGCTGAACTGGCACTGAACGCAGCTCACACCACACAAGACAACAAGATTTCGCGATTTCAGCTACGCAGAGTCACGGGCGGGCAGAACTCGTCCATGCCGACACCCACGACAGCGAACACCGCGGCGATCGACCGCCTGGCCCGCACCCAGCTGCGGCTGGCGACCTCCGGCCAACTGCGCGCCACCGGCCTGGCCACCAGCACGACAGCACGCCGCTGCGCACCGGGCGGCCCCTGGCAACGGCTGCTGCCGGGGGTCGTCCTGATACAGACAGGCAAGCCGGACAGCTGGCAACAACTACTGGCGGCGGTCCTGTTCGCGGCCAGAGGCGCCTCCGCGATGTCGGGCCACACCGCCGTACTCACGGGCGAGGCGGTCCTCGCCATCTACGGCGTACGCGGCGCCCGCACCGACCGTGCCGACGTCCTGGTCGGCCCGGGCCGCCGGCTCCGCGACCGCTCGTACGTCCGTCTCCACCCCACCCGCCGCTGGCCACCGACCCTGCGCGGCGAGGGCATCCCCTGTGTCCGCGCGGTCCGAGCCGCCTCCGACTTCGCCGCCCACGAGCCCTCACCCGACCGGGTCCGCGCACTCCTGGTGAGCACGGTCCAGCGGGGCCGCTGCCACCCGGACGACCTCCTCGCCGAACTCCACGCGTCCCACGCCCTGCGCAACCCCGCGGTCCGCGCGGTGCTGGACGACCTCCGCGTCGGCATCCGCTCCATCGCGGAGGGCGAAACCCGCGACGCGCTGCTCCGCGCCGACATCCCCGACCCCCTCTGGAACCCCACGCTCCACACCCCGTCGGGCACCTTCCTGGCCCGCCCGGACGCCTACTGGCCCTACGAGGGCGTCGCGCTGGAGGTCGACTCGGCGGAGTACCACCTGGGCATCACGGAGTACCGCGCCACCCTCCGCCGCCGCCTGCTCCTGGAATCCCACGGCGTGGGAGTGCTGAGCGTGACGCCCACCCTGGTCCGCGACCACCCGGAGGAACTGACCAGAGCGGTCCTCACCAAACTCCACCTCGCCACCACCCGCACCACCCGTCCCCGGGTGGTCCTCCGGGCGTGAAAGGCCGTCACGGATAAGCTCACCCGGATCGAGCCCGAGGGGGGCCCACATGCACATACGCCAAGGTCGCACCGCCACCGCACTGGTAGTACTGCTGGCTGCGACTCTGCTGTCCTGCTCCAGTTCCGAGGACCCACAGCGGGGTGACGGAGACACATCCTCCCCACCCCGCGCCGCGGCGGCGGACCCAACGACCGCCGAGCCGGCCCCTGACGCGTCAACCCCACCGGTCGAGCTGGTCCGCGACGCCTTCGCCACCCTCCAGGCCACGTTGAACGACGACTGCACGCCAGGCGCCTGCGACTACTTCCTCGGCCGCGTGCACGACGAACTATCGGGCCTCGACGCGGCCATGAAGGCGGACCCGAAGGGCCCGGGCCATTTCAAGGAACCCCTGGCGTGGACGTCCAAGCTCTGGAAGACCCTGGGCGACGACACATCCACCCCGAACCTGGAGAAGCACCGCACGGACCTCATAGGCACCCGCGACAAGATCAACGTCTGGATGCAGGACCACCCGGACGACTACAGCTGACGGACTCAGCCCAACTGTCGCTGACGCAGCGCGCCGACGAACGCACCCCACGCGGCGTGCCGCACAGCGATCCGAGGCCCGCTGGGCACCTTGGAGTCCCGCACGGCGGTCACACCGGACAGATCGGCGATCTCCACACACTCGCCGCCGGCTCCATTGCTGTAGCTGCTCTTTCGCCACTGGGGTTCGGTGGGGGACGGGGTCATGGCGAGTGTTCCTCCAAGGCTGCTCGGATCAGCGCGGCTGATTGCTGAGGGCTCAGAGCCAGAGCTCTGAGGTGGTCAAAGGCCTTTGTGTAGACGCTTACGTCTGCCGGGAGTTCGAGGTAGATGGAGTCGGTCAGTCCCTCTCGGTACACCACATCTGGATCCTCCTGCTCGGGAAAGCCGAGCACCGTGAAGGGACCGGTTGTCGGGTACGCCCCGGCGTCGTACGGCAGGACTTGAACTGTCACGTTCCGCCGCCGTCCGATATCCAGCATACGTTCGAGCTGCTCTGCCATCACCTGTCCGCTGCCAATCACGTGCATCAGCGCACTTTGGTGAACCACAGCCCAGAAGTCTGGAGCGTTGCTACCGGTCAGCAACTCTTGTCGGCGCATGCGTACATCGACGAGTCGAGGGATCTCGTCGTGGTCCTGCTCGGGCGTGACCCGGCTCAACTCCGTCGCGTACTCCGCTGTCTGCAACAGCCCCGGGATGAACTCGCCTTGGTAACTGCGCATGTCGGATGCCGCCTGCTCCAGGCCCACATACACCGAGAACCACGAGGGCACGGCATCGCCGTGCGCGTGCCACCACCCCTTGGTCTTGGACTCCTTGGCCAGCCCCTTCAGCAACTCGCGCAACTCGTCCGACGTGCCGTAGAAGCGGCACAGCGCGTCCACATCAGAGGGCTGCACCCGTCCCTGGCCCGTCTCCATCCGATTGACCTTGGAACCGCTCCAGTCCAGCTCTTTGCCGACTTGGTTGCAGGTCAACCCGCTGTCGTCGCGCAGCTTCCTGAGCTCGATCGCCAGGCGACGGCGTCGTGCGGTGGGTGATCCGGCCACTTCAACTCCTCAAGCGGTAAAGGGGGTTCCATCCCATAGGAAGCGAGCGCTCCCGCCAATCACTCGTTCGAGGTAATCCCATCGTGCACATTGCATCCAGGGATGCGCGCTGCCATTCTGTCACGACGAGTGACGCAACGTCACCGTTTGCTCAATCGAGTGCGACGGCATGAGTATCGCCCGGGTGAGAGGAGCAGGAGCATGGCCAGGTACCAGGAGAGTGGCTGCGTGCAACGCCGGCCGTGGGAGGTCCCGTTCACCGCGGAACCGCGCGTGGTCGCCCGAGTGCGCCGAGCAATCCGACTGCATCTCTCGCTCTGGGGTCTGTCAGACCTTGAGGACGTGGCTCAGGTCTGCGTATCCGAGCTGGTGGCGAACGTGATCACCCACGTTGGCCCAGGAACCCCGGTCACCCTTGCGGTCTCCACGGACGGCGCCCACCTCCGTATTGAGCTGACGGACCCGGACGCGCGCACGATGCCCACCCTCCTCGCCCCCACGCCCGGCGCTGAGTCGGGGCGCGGCTTGATGATTCTCGATGCGATGGCCGACCGCTGGGGCGTCATCTCTCGACCTGACTCGAAGGTGGTGTGGTGCGAGTTGGCCACGGGGCCGGAGGCGTCGAGAGAACAACCGACGAATCCGCGCGTGGCGCAGGCCGAGATGACCATCGTCCGTCATCGCTCTCTTCAGTGCTCCTCGTCGGAAGAAGTGAGCCCACTGGCGACGGCAGTGGCGGAGACGGCGGCGATCGACCTGATCGCCGATGTCCTGCACTGGCTCCACGCCCACGGCTGCGACCCGGACGAAGCCCTTGATCGCGCTCAAACGCACTACGAGGCGGAGCTGGAAGGGGCCCGCCCTGGCAACGGCCATGTCTGAGGTCCAACGACGTTGCAGTTGGATCGAGTTACGGCTCAGGGGCTACCTCACGGTGGATAGGTGAGATTCGCGCGGCGGCCTTTGTGTTCTTGATTGAAGCCGAGTGCCCCTGACTATCCTCGACGCATGGGCATGTCAGGGTTGCTTCGTGAGATCGCGGCTACGTACGACGCCGACGCTAAGACGAAACGGGATGTAGTAGGTCAAATCGTTCTGCGTGGAGTTGGGGAGCGCACTGACTTGTCGCTGCCGCCCTCATTCTTCGCCAAGGGATACGGCGGACAGTCGAGTGCCGCTGCGACTCCTTGGATTGGTGTGTTCGACCCGGCGATTAACAGCAAGCCGGGGAAGGGGCTCTATCTCGCCTACATCTTCAGCGCCGACCTCAAGACCGTTTCGCTGACGTTGCAACAAGGCATTACGCATCTGGAGGACCGCCTCGGTAGGGGGCAAGCGCGGCAGGATCACCTTCGGCTTCAGGCGAAACGACTCCGTCGGGCGGTGGAGAGGCAGAGGCGAGCTGGCTGGATTGATGAACCCACGCTTCGGCATCACGCTGATCGGCCACGAGCTTATGAGGCCGCCAGTGTCATCGCACGTAGCTATGAGCTAGCAGAACTTCCGGATGATGCGGTCCTTGCCGACGATCTGGCGCACGCCGCAGAACTTCTTAGGCGGACCGCCATCGCGGAGGAGGCCTGGTATTTCAGTGACGGAGAAGGTGAGTTGGAGGTGAACTTCGCGCCAGACGGCCATGGTGCGTCCGCTGAGGATCCTCTCGCGGGTTTTCACCCGAAGGACAGCTCGGACTATGTCGCCAACATCGTCGCCCGGCAGCAAGTGAAGAAGCGCCACCATGAAGCGCTGATCGATTCTTTCGGCCATCACGTGGTCGCTCGGGGATACACGCCTACCACCCGCTTGATGCACCCTAAAGATCTTGTTCTTCATCGCACGTCAGAGGGGCGAACCCCCCAAGCGGAGTGGCTTGTAGAGGCCAAGGTCGTGCGTGCGGGGAACCCGACAGAGGCAGTTCGCCAAGTCGTCGGCCAACTATTCGAGTACAGTCATTTCCTCTATCGCGAGCGGCAGCTGAAAGAGCCCCATCTCATAGGGCTGTTCACCCAAGATATCGGCGTTTACTCCCGCTACCTGGAAAGCAAAGGGATCGCCTCTATATGGCGCTCGGGCGGCGGATGGGATGGGTCACAGTCTGCGGCGAGGTGGGGCATGACGGGATGACAAACGAATAGTTCAGCGGCCTGCGCCCTCCATCCCGAAAGGCTGCCGCGCCCAGTCAGGGATGGAGGGTGTCGGAAGCGAGACGTACGCCTAACCCACCCCGTGGCACTCCCTGTACGGCTCCCCCGAGCCGCACCAGCACGTGGCGTTGCGGGCCGGGGGCCAGGAGGTGGCGCGGCCGCGGGCTGCCAGGGTCGTGGCGTACTGGGGGAGCAGGTTCGGGTCCGACGGGGAAGTCGACTCCGAGGCCGCGAAGGCCTCGTAGGAGGGGACCGTGCCCGTCACGATGCCCAGGTTCGGGGTGCCCGTGGACGCCAGTTCGCGCAGGGAGGACTCCAGTTGGGCGAGGTGGGCCTCGCGGGAGGGGTACTCCGTGCGCAGGTCGGGGTAGGCCGTGAGGAGTTCGGTCAGCTCGGCCGCCGGCCAGTGCAGGACCGCCACCGGGAACGGGCGGGAGAGCGCCGAGCGGTACGAGCCCAGCTCGGCGCGCAGGCGGGCGATCTCGGCCTGGAGTTCGTCCGGGTTGTCGGAGCCGAGGGCCCAGAGGCGTTTGGGGTCGTGGAGTTCGTCGAGGGGGACCGACGTCTTGTTCACCTGGTCGCCGAGGGCGTCCCAGTCGTCGTGCTCCAGGCCCAGCAGCCGGCGCAGGCGGTGGCGGCCGAGGAGGAGGGAGCCGGCGGAGTACGGGACTTCCTCGCCGGGGGTCAGGAGCAGGTTCAGGGCCGTGGTGTAGGAGTCGTGGGCCGCTTCGAGTTCGTCGTGGGCCTCCAGCGTCTCCGCCACGATCTCCCACGGCGCCGGCTCCAGCGGTTCGGCGATGCGCAGGCCCTCGATGATCGCGCGGGCCTCGGCCTCGTGGCCGTACTCCCACAGGTTCGCGGCCTTCAACGCCTTCACCAGGTGGGGGTGGTCCGGGTCGCCGGCGAGGAGGTCGTCGTAGAGGCCGGTGGCGCGGTCGCGGGCGCCGGCCAGTTCCAGGTGGGCGGCGGCCTGGAGGAGCAGGGGCTCGCGATCCTCGGGGTACCGGGAGGCCGTGCGCAGCAGGCGCTCGGCTTCGGTGGTGTGGTCGGCAGGGATGTCGGGGCGCATGGTCCACACCGTACTGCTGTACGCCTGTCGGGGCGGAGGGTGTTCGGGCTACGGGGACGGGGCGTCACGCGCCGTCACCGTGAGGGACTGGGCCGTAGCGCCAGCATGATCGCCGCGCCCAGCACCGTCGCCCCCGCCGACACCACGATCGCCAGGTCCGTGCCCTGCTGAGGAGTGGACGCCGAGGTCGCCACCGCGATCATCAGCGCGACGCCGGCCGCCGAGCCGATGTAGCGGGCCGTGTTGTTCGCGCCCGAGCCCATCGCCGCGCGCTCCTGCGGGACGGATTCGACGGAGAGGCGGGGCAGCGCGGCGTTCAGCAGGCCGCTGCCCACGCCCGCGACGACGAGCCCCGGTACGAGCCGCCCCCACGACCCCGCGCCGACCGCGCCCAGCATCGACAGGGCGCCGGCCGCGTGCAGGAGGAAGCCCAGTGCGAGTTGGTGGCGTGCGGCCACGCGGTGCGCGATGCGGCGGGTCTGGAGGGCGACCAGGAAGGCCGTGCCCGACCAGAGCACGAACAGGCCCGCCGCGCCCATCGGGGAGATGCCGAGCGTGCGCTGGAGCAGCGCGGGGAGGTAGCTGAACAGCCCGATCACCGCGAGCCCGGTGAACAGTGCCCCCGACGTCGCCGCCTGGAACGGCCGCCGCCCCAGCAGCCCCAGATCGATCAGCGGGGCCCCGCCGCGCCGCTCCACGGCGGCGAAGACACCGGTGAGTACGGCGGCGGCCACCAGCAGCAGGACTACGGGCGTACGCAGCCACCCGTCGCGGCCCAGCGTCAGCGCGCCGACCAGCGAGGTCATGGCCAGCCCCAGGACGACTGCGCCCACCAGGTCGGGGCGCCCGCCGCGCGGTGCGCGGGACTCGGTGAGCGTACGGAAGGCGAGGACCGCGATGACGAGGGCGGCCGAGGCGAGTACGGCGTACGGCAGCTGCCAGCCGTACGAGCCGAGCCCGCCCGCGAGCAGCGGCCCCGTGGCGATCCCCGCGCTCACGAACGCGCCCCAGACGCCGGTGGCCCTGACGCGGGCGGACCCCGCCGGGAAGGCGTGTACGAGCAGGCCGAGGCTGCTGGCGATGATCGCGGCGCTGGAGGCGCCCTGTGCGATCCGGGCGAGCGTGAAGGTGAGGGTGGAGTCGGCCAGCGCGCCGAGTCCGGTCGTGAGCGCCAGGCCGAGCGTGCCCGCGAGGAAGAGTCCGCGCCGGCCGTAGTCGTCCGCGAGGCTGCCCGCGACGAGCAGAAGGGCCGCGAGGCCGAGCGGGGCGCCGTTGAGGAGCCAGGCCTGCGCCGATATCGCGGTGCCGAAGTCGGCGGCCAGGTCCGGCAGCGCGAGCATCGGGACCGTGTAGTTCATGAGCGCGACGGTCGTGGCCGCGCTCGTCACGGCGAGTGTGGCGCCGGGGCGGGGCCCGGAGCGGCCGGGCGCCGCGTCGCCGCCCACGCCGTCACGGGCCGAGGAGTCGGACGACGCGGTCGAGGACGTGGTCGAGGTGGCGGGACTCGCGGACGCGGGCGTCGGGGACATGGCGAGGCGGCCTTTCAAGGTTCGATGAGTGAACTCATGCTCGCGCAGACCGTAGCATGGTGAGTTCGTTCATTGAACCTTCAGCTTGTTAAGGTGCTCCCATGGCCCTCGGGAAGGACTACTCCACCCAGCAGTGCTCGATCGCCCGCGCGCTGGAGATCGTCGGCGAGCGCTGGACACTGCTCGTCGTGCGCGACGCCTTCTACGGAGTCCGCCGCTACAACGACTTCCTCAGCCACCTCGGCGTCCCCCGCGCGGTCCTCGCCACCCGCCTCAAGAGCCTCGAACAGGCCGGCATCCTGGAGAAGCGGCGGTATCAGGAGTCGCCGCCGCGTGACGAGTACGTCCTGACGGAGCGCGGCATCGCCCTCTGGCCCGTCGTGCGCTCCCTCGGCGTCTGGGGCCGCGAACACATCGAAGGCGTCCTCCCGATGCGGGTGTTCACCCACGCCGCCTGCGGGACGGAACTGGGTTCGTACGGCGAGTGCCCGGCCTGCGGCACCGCCGTACCGCCGCGCGACGTGGAGATGCTGCCCGGGCGCGGGCTCGATCCGGACCCGGACAATCCGGTGGGCCGGGCGCTGCTCGCCCCCCGCCGTCTACTTCTGCCCATCGAAACGGATCGTGTATAACGGCTGGAGGGGCCGGAACGCGGCCTGACACACCCGGCCGGCCATGAAGGTCCCGCACGACGCCGGGAACAGGCAACGGGACCAGGCACACGACACCAGGAGGGGCAGGCCATGATCCGACGCGCGACACGGCCGCTGCGCCCCGCGCCCCCGGTGTTCTTCCTGCTCGCCGCCCTCCTCCAGGTCCTGCTCCTCGACGCAGGCAGCCTCTCCGCCGCCGTCGCCCTCGCCGCCACCGCCGCGGCCTCCACCGCGTTCGCCGCCTCCGCGGTGATCTCGGCCCGGTGCGCCCCCGCCGTACCGCCCACCCGGGTCCGTACGGCGATCCGCGACCGCGAGCAGCGGACGGCCTTCCTGCCCCAGCGAGATCCCGACGCACGGGGCCGCACCAGGCCCCGAGCTCCAGGGCGTCCCGTCCTGACGACCGCGTAGGACCGGTTCGCCGCTTCACCCACCCCAGAGCAGCCTTGAGCGATCCGATCCCACGTGGGTCGTCATGCCGAGCCGCGCCGCACCACCGGCGCCGCGCATTCCATCCGGCACGACGAGACCCTCGGAGGGCTCACCCATGTCCGTCTTCCTGTCCGGCTTCGCCTCCCTGGTCGGGCACTTCGCCGATCTGCTCGACCCGCTCTTCCACGGCGGCGCGACCGCGGTGGCGATCATCCTCTTCACCGCCTGCGTACGGCTCGCCGTCCACCCGCTCTCCCGGGCGGCGGCCCGCGGCCAGAAGGCCCGCACCAGGCTCTCGCCGCAGATCGCCGAGCTGCGCAAGAAGCACCGCAAGAACCCCGAGCGCCTCCAGAAGGCGATCATGGAGCTGCACGCGAAGGAGAAGGTCTCGCCGCTCTCCGGCTGTCTGCCGAGCCTGCTCCAGCTGCCCGCGTTCTTCCTGATGTACCACCTCTTCTCCAGCCGGGAGATCGGCGGCAGGCCGAACGAACTGCTCGGCCACTCCCTCGGCGCCGCGCCGCTCGGCGACCGCTGGAAGGACGCCCTGGCCGACGGTGGGATCTTCGGCGGAGCGGGCCTGGTGTACGTCGTGCTCTTCGCGATCGTCGTGGCCGTCGCCACCTTCAACTACCGGCGTACGAAGCAGCAGATGGCCGCCATGCCGATGCCGGCGGCCGGGGCCGACGGGCAGCGGGTGCCCGGCATGGGCGCGATGACCAAGCTGATGCCGCTGCTCTCCTTCGCGACGCTCCTCACGGTGGGTGTGGTCCCGCTGGCGGCCGCGCTGTACGTCGTGACGAGCACCACATGGACCGCCGTCGAACGGGCCTTCCTCTACCGGGACGTCCCGGCGCCCGGTGCCCTGGCCACCGCCGCCTGACACCGCCGCCTGACACCGTCGCCGCCTTCCGTCGCGCGCCACCGTCCCCGCCCTCCGGCGCGGTCCAGGGTGTGAACGGGGTCTTGCGGAGTGATCGGATGTCTTGGACGATCAGCCAACACCCCGACGGCCGCGACCCGTCGGTGGTGCCCCCGCTCGACCAGGTCGATCCGCTCGACCAGAGGGAGAACAGACCATGAAGCTGCTGCGTGTCGGTACGGCGGGTGCGGAGCGCCCGGCGCTGCTCGACCAGGACGGGACCCTGCGGGACCTGTCCGGACTGGTCACGGACATCGACGGCGCACTGCTCGCCGACGAAGCCGCACTCGACCGGGTACGGGCCGCCGCCGCCTCCGGCGAGCTGCCCGTCGTCGACTCCGCCGGACTGCGCACCGGCCCGCCGGTCGGCCGGATCGGCAAGATCGTGTGCATCGGGCTGAACTACCACGACCACGCGCGCGAGACGGGCGCGGACATCCCGTCCGAGCCGATCATCTTCTTCAAGGCCGCGGACACGGTGGTCGGGCCGGACGACACCGTCCTCGTACCGCGCAAGAGCGTCAAGACGGACTGGGAGGTGGAGCTGGCCGTGGTCATCGGCCGCACCGCCCGCTACCTGGACTCCCACGAGGAGGCCCTGGCGCATGTCGCGGGGTACGCCGTCTCGCACGACGTCTCCGAGCGTGAGTTCCAGATCGAGCGCGGCGGCCAGTGGGACAAGGGCAAGAACTGCGAGACGTTCAACCCGCTCGGCCCGTGGCTCGTCACGGCCGACGAGGTGCCGGACCCGCAGGCGCTGTCGCTCAAGCTGTCCGTCAACGGGGAGCTGAAGCAGGACGGGACGACGGCCGAGCAGATCTTCCCGGTGGCCGAAGTGGTGCGCTACGTCAGCCAGTTCATGACGCTCTACCCGGGCGATGTCATCAACACCGGTACGCCGGCGGGTGTGGCGCTCGGACAGCCCGAACCGAAGCCCTATCTGCGGGCGGGGGACGTCGTCGAACTGGAGATCGCGGGACTGGGGCGGCAGCGGCAGGAACTCAAGGACGCGTAACGCCCCCTCCAGGGAGGGAGCTTGACGAGGGGTCGGACCGGCGAGAGGAGCGCCCCGATGGTCACCGCCGAGCGCCGGACCGTCGACTTCTGGTTCGACCCCGCCTGCCCCCTCAGCCGTATCACCGCGTGCTGGATCGTCACGGTCGCCGAGCGGCGCCCGGTCGACATCCGATGGCGTGTGATGAGCCTCTCGGTGCTGAACGAGGGCAGGGAGGCCGACCCCGAGGGCGACGAGGAGGGCTACCTCTGGATCCCCGCCCGGGTGTGCGCCGCGATCCAGACGTCACACGGGCACGCGGCACTCGGCAGGTTCTACGACGCGCTGTGGACCGCGCCGGACGGCGGACGGCGCGAGTGGATCGGCGACATGAGCGAGGCGCTGGGCGCCGCGGGGCTGCCGGCGGAACTGGCCGGGGCCGGCTTCACCACCGACCACGACCAGGCGCTGCGCGCCTCGCACGCGGAGGCCATGAGCCTGGTCGTCGGGGAGGTGGGTACGCCGGTCCTGGCCGTCACCCACCCCTCCGGCGCCCGGCACGCGTTCTTCGGCCCCGTCGTCAGCGAACCACCGGGCCCCGAGGACGCGCTGCGTCTGTGGGACGGCACACTGCTCGTCGCGAGCGTCCCGGGGTTCCTCGAAATCAAGGCCTGAGGGAGCGCGCCCGGAGCCCACGGGATCACCGCGCCCGCGCGAGCCCACCCCGGCCCGGTCGCTACGACATCCGCCCCAGCAGCCACTCCAGGGCCTCGACCACCATCGCGTGGTCCTGCTCCTGGGGGAGGCCCGAGACCGTTACCGTGCCGACAACTCCCGCCCCCTTCACCGCGATCGGGAACGAGCCGCCGTGGGCCGCGTACCGGTCCGGGTCCAGACGTGAGGAGTCCTCGAACGTGCTGCCCTTGGCGCGGGAGCGCGCACCGACCAGGAACGAACTCGCCCCGTACCGCTCCACCACCCGCCGCTTGCGGTCGATCCAGGCGTCGTTGTCCGCCGACGAACCCGGCAGCGCGCAGTGGAACAGCTGCTGGGCACCCCGCCGGATGTCGATCGCGACCGGCGCCTCCCGCTCGCGCGACAGCTCGGCCAGCAGACTGCCGAGCGCCCACGCGTCGTCGTACGTGAAGTGCGGCAGGACCAACCGGGCCTCCTGCGCCTCCAGTTCGTCCACCGTCGGCAGGGCGCGGCCCTGGCCCGCCGTCATGACGAGGCCCCGATCGTGACCGTGACGCCCTCGCGGGCGGAGCGCCGCGCCGCCTCCAGGATGTCCAGGGCCGCGGCGGCCTCGTGCGCGGTCACCGGTGGCGCCGTACCCTCGCGCAGTGCCCGCGCGACACCCGCGTAGAACGCGGGGTAGTCGCCGGGCGCGCTCTCCACCGGGTGTCCGCCACCGGTCGCCGGAGACTCACCGGCCCCGATGCGGCCCCACAGCGACTCGGGCTCCGCACCCCAATTTCCAGCCATTTCCTGAGTGTTGGGCCGCTTGCCGTCCCGCAGGTCGGCCTCCTGGGGATCGAGGCCGTACTTCACATAGCCCGCCTTCGAGCCCAGCACCCGGAAGCGCGGCCCGAGTTGGGCCGTCGTGGCGCTCACGTACAGATGCGAGCGGACACCGTTCGCGTGCGTGAGAGCGATGAAGGTGTCGTCGTCGGCCGCGGCACCGGGCCTGCGTACGTCGGACTCCGCGTACACCGAAGCCACCGGACCGAACAGCACCAGCGCCTGGTCCACGACGTGGCTGCCCAGATCGTAGAGCAGCCCTCCGATCTCTTCCGGCGCTCCCGACTCCCGCCAGCCGCCCTTGGTCTCCGGCCGCCACCGCTCGAACCGCGATTCGAAGCGCTGTACGTCACCCAGCTCGCCGCCCGCGATCAGGCGGCCGAGCGTCAGGAAGTCGTTGTCCCAGCGGCGGTTCTGGAAGACGGAGAGCAGCACGCCCTGCTCCTCGGCGAGAGCGGCGAGAGCGCGAGCCTCGGCGGCGGTACCGGCGATCGGCTTGTCGACGACCACCGCCAGGCCCGATTTCAGCGCCGCCGTCGCGATCGGGACGTGCGTCTTGTTCGGCGACGCGATCACGACCAGGTCCAGCTCGCCGGCCCGCTCCCAGAGCTCGTCCGGCGACGCCGCGAAGCGGACGTCGGGGAACTCGGCGCGTGCCTGCGCCTGCCGCTCGGGGTTCGAGGTGACGACCGTGTCGAGGACCAGGTCCTCGGTCGCGGAGATCAGCGGGGCGTGGAAGACGGAGCCCGCCAGGCCGTAGCCCACGAGTGCGACGCGCAGAGGCGTACCGGTGCCAGTCATGAGTTCCACTTAAGCAACGGTGTTGCCATAGTGCAAGCGCGCGTGACAATGACACCGTGGGCAACAGTGACGCCGGCCTCGGCGACAGTAGAGGCAACGACGGCGCGAACGACGGCGCGAACGACGGCGCGCATGCCGGTGCGTATGCCGGCGCCGGCGAAGACGTACCGACGGTGAGCGGCATCCGTACGGGCGTGAATCCGAGCCCGCACACGGGCGCGAATCTGCCGTCCCTGCGCAGCCACAACTCCGCCCTCGTGCTCGACCTCCTCCGTACGGCGGGCGAGGGCGGCATCAGCAGGCTGGAACTCGCGGAGTCCACCGGCCTCACCCCGCAGGCGGTCAGCAAGATCACGGCCAGGCTCCGTACGGAGGGTCTGGCGGCCGGAGCCGGCCAGCGGGCGTCCACCGGCGGCAAACCCCGGACCGTCCTGTGCCTGGTCCCCTCCGCCGCGCACGCCGTCGGCCTGCATCTGGACCGCGACGAACTGACAGCCGTCGTGGTCGACCTGGCGGGCACGGCCGTCGCCGCCCGTACGGTGCCGTTCGATCTGGGCGCCGGGGCGGCCGAGGTCGTGGAGATCGCCGCGGCGCAGGTGGAGTCGGTACGGGCGGAGGCGGAGGCCCGTACGGACGCGTCCGGGGCGACCAGGCCCGGTGCGGTCGGCGGGAGCCCCGGCGGTCTGCTGGGCGTCGGGGTCGCCATGCCCGGTCCGCTCGACCACACCACCGGCGTACCCCAGCGGGTCACCGGCTTCCCGCAGTGGGACGGCTTCCCGCTGCGCGACGCGCTCGCCGCCCGCCTCGGCCTGCCCGTCGTCCTCGACAAGGACACGAACGCCGCGGCCCTCGGCCTCGCGCTGAGCGGGCCGGGCGACTCGTTCGCGTACCTCCACCTCGGTACGGGACTGGGCGCCGGCCTCGTACTCGGCGGCGCCCTCTACCGGGGCGACCGCACCGGCGCGGGCGAGTTCGGGCACCAGGTCGTCCAGCTCGACGGGCCGCTCTGCGACTGCGGGAACCGGGGCTGCATCGAGGCGCTCTGCATGGCGGCGGTGGCACGCGGCGACCTGGCGGAGGCCGCGCGGGTGCTGGGCGCCGGGGCCGCGAATCTGGTCGGGCTGCTCGACATCGACCGGGTGCTGCTCGGTGGCCGCGCCGTGGCCGCCGCCGAGGAACAGTTCGTCACGGGAGTCGGAGCCGTACTCGAAGAGCGGGCGCGTGGCCCCGTGGTCCCGGTGGCCGTGGCATGCGGAGGCGGGTACTCGGTCGCAGAGGGGGCGGCGCAGCTGGTGCTCGCGCCCGTGTTCGGGCACGCGCGGGTCTTCGGCCGGGGGCGTCCGTAGGTCCCCGGCGGGCCCGCGGCCCTGACATCGGCAGGACCGTCGGAGTGTATTTGTGCGATCTTCCGACCGTGGATGCGACGTGGCTCCCCGGCCGGGTGGACGGCCCGTGGCAGCGTCGGACCCCATGCGATCCATGCGACTGCGTCCCGTCCTCGTCACCGGAATCCTCGGCGCCATCGGAGCCGTCGGTGTCACCGTCGGCACGATCGTGCCCACAGTGCTGCCCGCGACGACCGCGACCGCGAGCGTGGACGCCTCCCTGCCGGAGAGGGACGACGAATCGGGCGACGGCCCCGGGGCCGACCGGCAGCCGAGCTGCGGCAAGGCGTCCGACCCGAACTTCCCCATCGACACCCGCATCCACGGCGGCCCGGACACGTACCGCCCCGGTGGCCCGGCGGGTGTCTGGTCCATCGATCTCACCAACAGCACGGACGAGGCCTGCCACAACATCCACCCGGTCATCGTCCTCAGCGACCGGCACCGGTCCCTCGACAAGACCCAGGTCCGGCTCCAACTCACCGACGACAAGGGCCGGTGGCGCACCATGTCGCTGGAGAAGTCGGACGAGGACGAGACGATCGCCGTCCTCGAAGGCGGCTTCTCCGGCTTCGCGGTACCGGCCGGGAAGACCGTCACCGTACGGGCGAGGCTGGCCTTCACGGCCGCAGCCGATGCCAACGGGATCGTGGCGAACGCGGCCACGGTGCAGCGGCGCGGCGGTGACGGCGACTGGGTGGGGGAGTCGAACGACTACCGCTTCTCCGTAGGCGCCGCGAACGCGGACGCTGAAACCGATACCGATACCGAGACGGACGCCGACACAGAGGCCGGCACGGACGCCGACACAGAGCCCGGCACGGACACCGACGCCGGCTCAGCCACTCGCAGCGCCGGACCCACCACCGGCACCGGCAGAGACACCGGCGCCCCGGCCCGTACTCCCGGCACGACCCCCCAATCCACTACCGGCGCCACCCCGGCCCCCACCCCCAACTCCCAGGACCACAGCGAGAAACCGTCGCTCCCCCTCGGTATCGGCTCCCTCGCCGACACCGGCTCCGGCTCCCTCCTCGGCCCCGCGATCGGCGCCGTACTGCTCCTGCTCTCCGGTGGCGCGCTGGTTCTCGGTCTCCGCCGCGCGCGCAACCGCTCATGAGCCTGTCTCGATCCTGGCACGCACGCAGCCAGGAGGCGCGGCGAGCGGTAATCTCGTCGTCGTCCTGGGCCTGAACGAAGCGATTCTGGAGTCCGGTCACCCCCGCGACCCACGAAGTCGCGTGCGTGGCCCTCGATATCGTCATTTCCGCGGGTCCCTATGTGATCTACGGGGTGGTGAGCGGGCGTGTTCGTGCACAGCAGTACGGGACACCGCCCGGCTCCGCCCCGAGCCACCTCCCGCTAGGAGATACGAGCCGTCATGCCCCGCAACTCCCACACCCCCCACACCTTCAGATCCTGTCGCACCCCGCTCACCGCCGTCGCCGGCAGCCTCGTCCTCACCGCCTCGCTCGCCGGATGCGGCGGTGGCTCGGGTGCCTCCGGGGAGAAGGTCGTCACCGTCTACAGCGCCGACGGGCTCAAGGGCGTCGCGGACGACGGCTGGTACGACAAGGTCTTCGCCGACTTCGAGAAGGACACCGGCATCAAGGTGAAGTACCAGGAGGGCGGCTCCGGCGAGATGGTGGACCGGGTGCTGCGCGAGAAGGACGACGTCCGCGCAGACCTCATAGTCGCCCTGCCGCCGTACATCCAGCACGCCGAGCGGAAGGGGCTGTTGGCGTCGTACGACCCCAAGGGCTCGGACAAGGTGCACGGTTCGGGGAAGTCCACGGACAACCGGTGGACCTCGATCGTCAACAACTACTTCGGCTTCATATACAACAAGAAGGAACTGACGGACCCTCCGACCACCTGGGAGGAGCTGCTGGACGCCAAGTACAAGGACAAGATCCAGTACTCCACCCCCGGAGTCGCGGGCGACGGCACGGGCCTCCTCATCAAGGCGATGCAGGACTTCGGCGGCGAGGAGCCGGCGATGGACTATCTGCGGAAGCTGGAGGAAAACAACGTCGGCCCCACCCCCTCCACCTTCAAGCTCGCGGCCAAGGTCGACAAGGGCGAGATCCTCGTCGCGAACGGTGACGTCCAGACGAACTTCGCGCAGTCCAAGAGCATGTCGAACCTCGCGATCTGGTTCCCGGCGAAGGAGGGCGGCAAGCCGACCACGTTCGCCATGTATTACGGGGCGGGTCTGGTGGACGGCGCCCCGCACAGCGCGAACGGCAAGAAGCTGCTCGACTACATGCTCACCGAGAAGGCGCAGAAGCTGGTCAGCGGAATCGGCGGCGGCTTCCCCGCCCGTACGGACGTCAGACCCACCGACGAGAACGCCATCGAGCTGGCCGGTGTCATCGACGGCGTCACGCTCTTCGAGCCCAACTGGCAGCGGATCGAGCCCAGCCTCGACGGTTACGTGGACTCCTGGAAGGAAGCCACGGGCCACTGACGGCCGCACCCTCCGAGAGCCAAGATCATCGGAAGCTGATTAGGCTGGGGGCGCCGAGCGGTACGGAGCAGTGCCCCCGGCCCCACCAGCACACTGCTTACGGCAGGAGTCCGTCACATGTCAGAGCGCAAGCCGATCGATTCCTGGCTCACCGACATGGATGGTGTCCTCGTTCACGAAGGCATCCCCATCCCGGGCGCCGATCGCTTCCTCAAGCGCCTGCGGGAGTCGGGCAAGCCCTTCCTCGTCCTCACCAACAACTCCATCTACACCCCGCGCGACCTACAAGCACGGCTCGCCCGGATGGGTCTCGCCGTGCCCGTGGACAACATCTGGACCTCGGCGCTGGCGACCGCGAAGTTCCTCGATGCCCAGCGCCCCGGCGGCACGGCCTACGGCATCGGCGAAGCGGGTCTCACCACCGCGCTGCACGACATCGGCTACATCCTCACCGACCAGGAGCCCGACTACGTGGTGCTGGGGGAGACCCGTACGTACAGCTTCGAATCCCTCACCAAGGCGATCCGGCTGATCAACGACGGCGCGCGCTTCATCTGCACCAACCCCGACGAGACGGGCCCGTCGGCGGAGGGTCCGCTGCCCGCCGCCGGTTCCGTCGCCGCGCTGATCACCAAGGCGACCGGCAAGGCCCCGTACTTCGCGGGCAAGCCGAATCCCCTGATGATGCGTACCGGGCTGAACGCCATCGGGGCGCACTCCGAGACCAGTGCGATGATCGGCGACCGGATGGACACCGATGTCCTGGCCGGTCTTGAGGCCGGGATGGAGACCTTCCTGGTGCTGACCGGTCTGACAAAGCCGGAGGACATCGACCGCTATCCGTTCCGGCCCTCGACGATCGTGGACTCGATCGCCGATCTGGTGGATCTGATCTGACCGGATCTGACTGAATAACCGCAGGTCACGGCGGTGTGTCGGGCTTTCCGAGGCGCGCTGCGGATGCGAGATCCGGCTGAACGCGTGAGGCTTCCCTTCAGGAGGTTCACGATGCGTTCAGGCTTGCTCGCTCTCCGTGCCGCCGGGCTGGTGGCCGCCATGGTGGCGGTTCCCGTCCTCGGCACCACCGCCGCCGACGCCCACGACTCCGTGAACGCGACGGTCAGCCCGTCCGACGTCCGCCCCGGCGGCGAGGTGAAGATCAAGGTCACTGGCTGCGCGAACCCGCGCTCGGCCGCGGCCCGGTCCGGTGTCTTCGTCGCCGACTCCGAGCTCGCGGCCCGCAAGGGCGATGACAAGAAGCCGACGCTGCTCGGCGAGGCGAAGATCAAGTCGTCCACGAAGGACGGCAAGTACAAGGCAGACGTCTGGTGCGACGGGCACGACCACCTGGGTGCGGCGGTCTTCAAGGTGGACCGCGACGCGAAGCCGAAGGCCTCTGCGAAGGCTTCGGCCAAGCCGTCGGCGAAGGCGTCCGCGAAGCCGTCCGAGAAGGCTTCCGCGAAGCCCAAGCCGAAGCAGTCCACGAAGGCTTCGAGCAAGCCGCCCACCAAGCCTTCCGCCAAGGCGTCCCCGAAAGCGTCGGCGAAGGCGTCCACCAAGCCGTCCGCCAAGTCTTCGGCCAAACCGTCCGCGAAGGCCTCGGCCAAGCCGTCCGCCAAGTCTTCGGCCAAGCCGTCCGCGAAGGCGTCCACCAAGCCGGCCACCAAGCCGTCTGAGAAGGCTTCCGCGAAGCCCAAGCCGGAGCAGTCCACGAAGGCTTCGAGCAAGCCGCCCACCAAACCGGCCACCAAGCCCTCCGCGAGGGCTTCAGCCAAGCCGCAGGCCTCCCCGAAGTCCGAGAAGGCCAACCCCAAGCCCGACAAGACCAAGCCCGAGGGGCAGGCCTCAGCGGTCCCGCCCAGGCCCCTCCCGCCTATGACGTCCGCCCCGCCGCCCGAGAAGCTGATGCCCGCGCCCATCGGGACCGCCCGGCAGTCCCGGGCCCCCTGGACGCCTCGGTCCGCCCAGGCCCGCCCGAGTGAGCGGCAGGCCTCGCCCGTCGCGCCGGTACGCGCCGGTGGCGGCGGCAGGACGACCACGGCTCTCGCAGGCGACGAGGCCGGCCCCAGCATCCCCCACACCGTGATCGGTCTCGTCCTCGCCGGCGTTGCCGCCGTGGCCGTGGCGATCCGCAGTGCGCGCCGGAGACGTTCCGCCGCGCGGGACTCCGACTGAGACGACTGAGACGGCTGACATGGGTGACACGGCTGAGGAGACGTCGACCGACGACCGCCCGACCGGATCGGGCCGGCTGCTGACCGGGGTGGCCTGGGCCGTGCTGCTGCTCGGTCTCTGGGGCTGGGGCCATGACGGCATCGTCGGTGCCTCCTCGCCCATGACCGGCGACGTCGCCGCCGTCGGCCGCCCGATGGAGGAGCGGCCACCGGCGGCCCGTGATCCCCGGCAGCCCGCCGAACCGCGCCGCATCGAGGTTCCCTCCGTCGGCATAAGGGCGCCCGTCGTCCCCCGTGGCCTCGACCCCGCGGGGGCGGTCGAGCCACCGCCGTACGAACTCCCCGAGACCGTCGGCTGGTACGGCGGCGGCGCCCGGCCCGGCGCCACGGGCACCGCGCTCTTCGTCGGCCACGTGGACACCCGGACCGAGCCCGCCGTCTTCTACGACCTGAGCGCGACCCGGCCCGGCGAGAAGATCCGGGTGTCCCGGGCCGACAGCTCGGTCGCCGAGTTCACCATCGACGACGTACGGGTCTACAGCCGGGAGAAGTTCGACGCGCGGAAGGTGTACGGCCCCCACGAGCCGGACCGCGCCGAACTGCGCCTGATCACCTGCGGCGGGACCTTCGACCGCGAAAGCCGTACGTACACGGCGAACGTGGTCGTCTCGGCGTACCTCACCGGTGTGAAGGAGGCACCTCGCCATGGCTGATCCGGCGTCACCTGGACCCCGCTGTCACAGCTCGTACACGAAGCCGAACAGGCTCCGTTACGGCCCCGGCCCGTGTGCCAGGATGACTTGGACCGGTCTTGTTCGGGCAGGCGGCACGCAGGCAGAACAGGAACGGGGCGCCTGGGGGGCGGCTCCGACGAACGGGCACCGAGGGGGAGTGGATGTACGGCAGTAATTCCGGTCGTGGTCTTCGAATGACGGCGTGCGCGGCGGCCACGGGAGCGGCTCTGCTCGTCGCGGGCTGCTCGTCCGACGGCGAGGACAAGGGCGAGAAGAACCCGGCGACGAGCCAGCAGCCCAAGGCGATCGATCCGTACTGGGTCAACCCCGACGGCAACGCGGCCAAGCAGGTCGAGACTTACACCAAGGACGGCGACGACAAGAACGCCGAACTCATCAAGAAGATCGCCTCGCAGCCCGTCGGCGAGTGGATCGGCCCGGACAACCCCGAGGAGGAGGCCCGCGGTTTCACCGAGGCCGCCGCCAAGGCCGACCGGGACGCGCTGCTGGTCCTCTACAACGTCCCGCACCGGGACTGCGGCCAGTTCTCGAAGGGCGGCGCCTCCGACGGCAACGCGTACCGGGAGTGGGTCGACAAGGTCGCCAAGGGCATCGGCGACCGGCGGGCCACGGTCGTCCTGGAGCCCGACGCGCTGCTGCATCTGGTGGACGGCTGTACGCCCCAGGAGTTCCACGAGGAGCGCTTCGACCTGCTGAAGGGCGCCGTCGAACGGCTCAAGCAGCAGCCGGCCACCACGGTCTACCTGGACGCGGGCAACGCCGGCTGGCAGTCGCCCGACGCGCTCTTCGAGCCGCTCCAGCGGGCGGGTGTCGACAAGGCGGACGGCTTCTCGGTCAACGTCTCCAACTTCTTCCCGACCGACCTGAGCCAGGAGTTCGGCAAGAAGCTGTCGGCGAAGGTCGGCAACAAGCCGTTCGTGATCGACACCAGCCGTAACGGCAACGGCCCCTACACGGAGGGCGATCCCGCCGAGAACTGGTGCAACCCGCCGGGCCGCGCGCTCGGCGAGCCGCCGACCACGAAGACCGGCGATCCGCTCGTGAAGGCGTATCTGTGGGTCAAGCGCCCGGGGGAGTCGGACGGCGACTGCAAGGGCGGGCCCAAGGCCGGCGACTGGTACCCGGAGTACGCGCTGGAGCTGGCGCGCAACGCCAAGTAGCAGGCCGAGCGGGGAGCCGAGCGGCAGGCCGAGCAGGCAGGGAAAGCGGGCCCGTACGACACGTACGGGCCCGCTCACGTCGGTACGGCGACCGGCTACGGCACCTCGACCCACACACCCTCGGACGGCGTCCCCTTGTCGTCCGTCACGAAGAGCATGTACCAGCCGGCCGGCACGAGCGCCCGCTTCTTCGGCACCGTCACCTTGATCCCGTCCGCCGTCTTCTCCATGTCCAGGTCGATGGACCGCTGTTCGACATCGGTGACATGGGTGACGGCGCTCGGCCGCAGCAGCTTCGCGGACTTGAGCGACGCGGCGTCCTTCGTCGTGAAGGTTCCCGAGCCGCCGCGCTTGATCCGCTTCGGTCCGTCGGTCAGCTCAGGCTTCGAGTCCCGGAAGAGATACGGCGGGGTGTAGATCTCGATCCGCTGCTCGAAGACGCCCGGCTTGGTGTTCGCCTTGTCGGCGTAGAGCGAGTCGGAGCCGAAGATCATGACGCGGCCGTCGGGCAGCAGGAGCGACCCCGAGTGGTAGTTGCGGCCGACCTCAGGATCGGCGACGCGCGTGTACTCGCCCGACTTCGGGTCGTACATCCGCGCTTCGAGGATGTTGGAGCCGCCGCGGCCCCGGTAGTCCTCGGCGCCGCCCGTCACCAGGACGGTGTCGTCCGGCATCAGCGACGCGCTGGGGTAGCGGGTGCCCTTGTCGAGCGCGGCGCCGTCCTTGAACTCCGGCTTGTCCTCCTTGAGGTCGACCAGCCGGGACTTCTCGCTCGACTTCTCGGACTCGCCGACGCCACCGCCACCGATCACCATGAACCTCTGGTCCTGCGCGGGCGGCAGCATGACGGTCGCCGACGTCTCCATCGTGTCCGCGTCGCTCAGGCCCGGGATGTTCTGGAACTTGTTGGTCTCCAGGTCCCAGATGCCCGGCTTGCGTCCGACATCGGCGGGGCCGTAACCGGCGTTGGAGCCGCTGTAGAAGAGCTTGCCGTTGTCCATCAGGAAGATCGCCGGGTAGGTGGGGAACTTCCTGATGATGCCGGTGTACTCCCACTCCTTGGTCTCCGGGTCGTAGATCTCGTCCTTGCCGGGGACGATCTGCCCGATCTCGTCCAGGCCCGACAGCGCGAGGACCTTGCCGTCCTCCAGCGTCGTCAGCGTCGGATACCAGCGGGCCTCGTTCATCGGGTCCACTTTGATGTACTTCTCGGCGACCGGGTCGAACTCGAAGGCGTCCTTGATGCCTTGGAAGTCCTTCTTGTCGAGCGCGAGCTTCTGCGCGATGCCGTAGACGTTACGGGCGTCGGCGCCTTTCATGCCCTGCACCCGGTAGTTGTCCTCGGTGCCGGTCTCGTACTTCTTCCCGGACTTGTCGGCCTCGACGTAGATACGGCCCAGACCGGGCTCGGTCCGCAGAAAGACGCCGGTCACCGGGTCGAATATCTTCTTCGCCTTCTCGACCAGGACCGGGTCCTTGGACTCGAAGGTCTTGCCGTTCTTCTTGCCGGTGAACATCGTGCCCGCCGGCAGCGTCATCGGCTTGTCGGGGTCCTCGTTGTGGACCACCATCAGACCGCCGGCCTTGGTGGTGTCGCCCTTGAGCTTCTCGTACCGCTTCGTGCCGCCCGCCACCAGGAGCCTGCCGTCGGGCAGTTGGGTGTGCCCGGAGCAGAACATGTCCTTGGGTGTCGGGATCATCTTGAAGTCGTTGGTCGCCGGATCCCAGAGGACCGACTCGAACTTGTTGGCGTCGAAGTTCTTCTGGTTGTTTCCCGACCCGGCTATCAGCAGCACCTTGCCGGTGTGCAGCAGCGACGCGTGAATCGAATTGATCTTGTACTTCGACGGGATGTCGAGAAAGTCCCAGTGACCGTTCGCGGCCTTGTACTCGGGCCGGTTGATCTTGTACTCGTGGTACTGCTCCGAACCGAACCGCCACATCGCCGGCCCGTTCATCCCGGCCACCACGACGACCACCGCCGCGCCTATCGCGAGGCGACGGGCGCGGTTCCTGCGGTGGTTCGGCCGGACGGGAAGCGCACTCATTGCTTAGGTCCCCCAAGGGAAATCTGTATGGTCTGGTCGACCGCCCCGGGGGGCGTCTGCTGCGAGGCCGGTGGCACGTGCGGTGCCTGTGGTGTCTGCGAGGCCGGCTGTGGCGGCTGCTGGGCGGAGTGTCGCGAGGAGTGCCGCGCCCCGTGCCTCCCGCGCTTCTTCTTCTCCGCGCGCATCCCCAGGCGCCAGACGATGATCGGCGACGCCGTGATCAGCAGCGCCAGTGTCGCCCAGGTGATCATCGCCGGGTGGTCGTGCCCGAGGAAGAAGGAGGAGACCAGCGATCCGGCGAAGACGAGAATGAAGAACAGATGGATCCGGAACGTCCCGAACAGGGTGTCCGGGCTGGACGAGTCGCCCTTCGGCGTCACCACGAAGCCGCTCTTGCGCCGCAGGACGGCGTCGAGCAGTGAGCGCGCGTAGATGGGTGCCGAGAGCGCCGACATCGCCATGCCGGCGAGACCGCCGGACCCCTCGGGCTCGTGCGGCGACACGTTGTGCCGCCGGTTCCAGATGTAGAGGCCGATCTGAAGGGCGGAGGCGTTGCCGTACAGCATCATCCAGATCGCCGGGTCGATCTGCACACCCGAGGCGCCCATGCCCAGGAACAGGGCACAACTCAGCGCCGCCAGGATCCAGTTGAGCGCCGACATCGGGTAGAAGATGATCATCATCGTGTAGTTGAAGAGCTTGCCGGGCGGCAGCGTGGTGAAGCCCCGCCAGTACTGCTTGAGGATCGTCTCGTACGTCCCCCGCGACCAGCGCAGCTGCTGGGTGAAGAAGTCCGTCCAGGCGGTCGGGCCCTCACCGACGGCGAGCACGTCCGGGGTGTACACGGAGCGCCACTTGTTGCCCGTCCGGGGGTTCCTGGCGCGGTGCATCTCGAAGCCCGTCGCCATGTCCTCGGTGATCGAGTCGTACAGCCCGCCGATCTGCTTGAGCGCCGATATCCGTACGGCGTTGCTCGTGCCGACGAACATGGGCGAGCCGTAGCGGTTGCCCGCGCGCTGGATCAGGGCGTGGAAGAGGAACTGCTGCGACTCCGCGGCCTTCGTGACGAACGTGTCGTAGTTGCCGTACACCTGCGGGCCGATGACGAAGCCGACGTCCGGGTCGCGGAAGTAACCGAGCATCCGCTCCAGGTAGTTGGCCATCGGGACATGGTCGGTGTCGACGGAGGCGAAGAAGTCGTAGTCGTCGCCGTGCGCGTCGAGCCATGCGTTGTAGTTGCCGTGCTTGGTCTTGGCGCGGTGCGCGCCCTTCGCCTGGTTCCACTTCGCCACACCCTTGCGGGAGAAGTGGTGCACGCCGAGACGGGCGCACACCTCCTTGACGGCGGGGTCGTCGCCCTCGTCGAGGAGCCAGACGTGCATCAGCCCGCGGTGCCGGATCCTGACCGCGGCCTCCAGTGTCTTCGTCACCATCTCCAGGGGCTCCTTGCCCGGCACGAAGGAGGTGAGGAAGGCGACGCGGGTGCCGCTCGCGGGCACGACGGGGACGGGGTCACGGGCCACCAGCGTCGCGTGCGCGTTGGAGAGCACGTTCATCGTGCGGAACAGCTCGATCAGTCCGATCGAGACGAGCATCACGATGTCGAGGATGAGGAGCGTGTCGTTCTTCAGGTTCGGGTCGCGCTCGGTCCAGTGCTGAGGCTGCATCAGCCAGGCGAAGAGACCGAGGGAGAGGAGCGGGGCCGCGCCGAGCAGGAGGGCGGCGCGGATCCGGTGCGGCTCCTGCGAGAGCAGTGAGCGGTACTGCACCTTGTACGGCTTGTCCGGATCGGGCTGGGTGAGCGGCCCGGCGAGCCGGCTGTAGTGCTCGTAGTCGTACTTTGGCAGTTCCGTCTTCTTCTGCCGAAACCGCGATCCGCCGGCCCTGAGCTGGGAGGGGACCCGGAGCTGAGTGGTCCGGGACGCGTCGTTGTTCGGCCGCTCGCCGTTCGGCGTCGACGTCATCAGTCATCCCCCCGCACGCATGCTGGTGCGTGATTGGTCGGTCGGTTCGTCCGGTCGCGCGCCACCGTCGGTACAGACACGCATCGGGACCTATCCGGTTGCATGATGCCTTTGTGCGACATCGGCCCACGAGGGGGACCCCCACCCCGCTCGGTATGCAAACCGGAGCAAATTCTTCAGCTGCCCCAACTGCAAGAAACGCGTGCTTCTTTGGACCCGTCGGCTTCAGGATAGGTTCTACGACCCCAGCCATGATCGCAAGGGTGAAAGATACTACTTACGTCTAATATGCCCTTATTGAAGGCCTGCTGGGGGCGGAGCTGTGGCCGGACTGTGAAGTTCCCGCGAAGGCCACCCGGGCTCGTACGCGAGATCGGGGAACGAGCGAGGCCCCCTCGCGTCAATTGCGAGGGGGCCTCAGCCGTGCGTGCGCCGCCAGGGACTCGAACCCCGGACCCGCTGATTAAGAGTCAGCTGCTCTAACCAACTGAGCTAGCGGCGCCTGCTGACCTGGAGAACTCTACCCGACGCTCCGGAGTGCTCCCAACCATTTGATGAGCGATGTGGCCTGTCGGATGGTCGTTTTTTACCTTTGATCCGTCAAAATGCGATTGGTCAGGACTGTTGGGACCTGACGCCCGTGCAACACCGCACAGCATCTTGTCGAGTGTGGAGGGGATCGCATGACCGCACCGGTCTTCGAGGAGTACGAACCCGCTTGTGACTGTCCCTGTGGCGGATGCGTCGAGCAGCGCCGCCTGCTGGCCCAAGGCCTGTCCCTGCGCGCGGGCGGCCACCCGGCCGCGCACGGCGCTCGGCGCGCCCTGGTCCTCGTCACCGCGGCCGGAGTCGCCCTCTCCGCCACGGGCGTGGGCGCCGGCGAGGCCGACGCGGACACCGGCGGGTCCGCGGCCGGCGCCGCGCTCGGCACCGAACGGGCGGACACGGACCCGGATCCCGCGACCCCGCAGGGCGCGAGCGGCCCGCTGTACGGGCGGCCGTCGGCGGGGCCCTCGCCCGACCACTCGGTCGACACGCTGCGCGTGACCAGCCGCGCCGCCATCATCAACCGCGCCAAGCTGTGGGTGAGCGCGAAGGTCCCGTACTCCATGACGAAGTACTGGTCCGACGGCTACCGCCAGGACTGCTCGGGCTATGTCTCGATGGCCTGGAATCTGGACGGCAACGAGTGGACGGGCAGCCTGTCCCGCTTCGGCACCCGGATCGCCAGGGAGGAACTCCAGCCCGGCGACATCCTGCTGTTCCACAATCCGTCCGACCCCACCAAGGGCTCGCACGTGACGATCTTCGGCGGCTGGAGCGACTACACGCACTCGCACTACTTCGCGTACGAGCAGACGAAGCCGACCACGCGGGCGCAGTCCACGCCGATGGCGTACTGGAACAATTCGGCGAGTTACGTGGCGTACCGCTACAAAGGCGTGACCGGAGGCAACAGCGGCGCCGAGGCCGACACGGCGAAGCCGGTGGCCTTCCCCGGTGCGAAGTCGTTCGGGCCCGGGGCCGACAGCGCGGACGTGACCAAGCTCGGGCGGATGCTCGTCGCCCGGGGCGGCGGACACTTCTACTCCGTTGGTCCCGGCCCCCGCTGGAGTGAGGCGGACCGGAGCGCCACCAAGGCCTTCCAGCGGGCTCAGGGGTGGCGGGGCGCGGAGGCCGACGGGCTGCCGGGGCCGGACACCTGGCGATATCTGGTGGAGGGGCTCGGCAAGGACATCCCGGCGACGCGGGCGGGCCGCCCCGGCGGTTCGGACGCGCGGCCGGCGTACCCCGGCAAGGGGCAGTTCCGGCCGGGGAGGTCCGGCGAGCACGTCACCCAGCTCGGCAAGCGGCTGGTGAAGCGCGGCTACGGCGACCACTACGTCACGGACCCCGGGCCGAGGTGGGGCGAGGCCGACCGGCGCAACGTCGAAGCCTTCCAACGAGCGCAGGGCTGGCGCGGCAGCGCGGCCGACGGGTACCCCGGCCCCGAGACTTGGCGACGACTCTTCGCATGACGACGGAGGCAAGGATGACCACACAGACATCGCAACCGAACGGTGACGGACAGATGCTGCGCGGCGCACAGGCGCTCCGGGCGGCGGCACGCAACGCGCTGACGGCGCGTGGGCCGGCGGAGCCGGTGGAAGCGGAGCACCCCGTGGACCCGGCTCCGCCCAGGGAGGCCGAAGTCCCGGCCGCGCCCGTGGCCCCGGCCGGCTGGAACGAGACCGGCTGGAACCAGAACGTACGGCTGCTGAGCGGGCCTCCTGCCGAGCCGGATCCACCGCACGAGGGGGAGCCGCCGGGGCCGGTGGCCACCGCGGAGCGGGTGGACGTGTTCGCGAAGGAGCCCGTGGAGCCTCGGCACGAGCCCGCGCGGACGCCCGAGCCCGAGCCCGAACACAGCTTCGCGGCAGGACCGGAGGCCTGCTACGGCGGTACGGCACCCGAGGTCGCCGACATCGTGGAGTGGGCGTCGGCCGAGAAGGAGCGGGAGCGGCAGCCGGAGTTCGTGTCGGTGGAACTGCCGGCGGAGACGGATACCTCGCTGTTCACGGCCGCCACCGAGTCCCCTGCCGAGCCGCAGGCCGTGGCGGGCGATGTCCTGGACTTGGCCCCGACCGGGGCCGATCCGGCCGCGCCGGAGACGGCACCGGCGCCCGAGGACGCCGACGTCCCGCACTCGCGAGGCGAGTCCTGGGCGATGCCCGCGACCGACGAGCCCCCGGAGGAGGCGGCCGATCCCGAGCCCGGACCGGACCTCTACGCGGAGGCGGCGCCCGAGGCGGAGACCGGGACCGACGACCCGTGGCCACACGATGTGGCGGAAGCGGCGGTCGCGACCAGCGCCGATGACGACCCGTCAGATGCCTTGTCCGGCGCACCGAGTGGGATCCCCGCGCCCGTGTGGAACGTCACCGTGCCGGCCGGGTCCGGCTCCGTCGTCCCGACGCGGGCCGCTCTCACCTTCGACAGCCAGCGCTGGAGCCCGCTCATCGTCGGTGAGGCCACCCACGAGATCCCCGTCCATCTCCTCTTCCGCGACGAGCAAGCCGCGACCGCCCCGACGGCCGGACGCCCGCAGTTCCGGCGCGGGCCCGCCGTCGCCACTCCTCCCGCGCCGCCCGTACTGGCGCCCGCCGCCTCGCGCCCCGCGACACCTGTGGACACGAAGCTGGTCGAGCGCCCCGGTCCCACACTGCCCGGCTGGACCGCGGCGCTCGTCGGTGTCGCCGGGCTGTTCGGCTGCGTGACGGTGCTCTGGTGGGTCGGCGCCGTGCCCGAGGCGCTGACGGAGATGTTCGGGCTGGGCTCGAACCCGTACAACGGCATCGGCATCGGTATGTGGACGCTGCTGACCGTCGCCGTGACGTTCACGCTCTTCGCCTTCGGCGGGCTCGGCCGCGGCCGGGTCGGACACGCCTGGGTGCTCACGCTCTTCGGCGAGTACCGGGGGAGCGTGCGCCGTACGGGACTTCTCTGGGTCAGCCCGCTCCTGCTGCGCCGCCGCGTCGACGTACGGCTGCGGCACTGGCGCAGCGAGCCGATGCCAGCGGTCGACGCGAACGGTACGGCGCTGCGGGTCGTGGTCCTGGTGGTGTGGCGGGTCAGGGACACCGTCAGAGCGGCGCTCGGGGTGCGAGACCACGAGGAGTATCTGCGCGAGCAGGTCGAGGCGGCCATGGCACGTGTGCTCTCGCAGCTGCCCGCCGACGCGTTCAACGAGGCCGCGCCGACCCTGCGTAACGCCGAGTTGGTCGGCGAGGCGCTGACCCGGATGCTGTCGGCCGAGTGCCGGCCCGTCGGGCTGGACGTCTTCTCGGCGCAGCCGACCCGGATCGAGTACGCGCCGGAGATCTCGGCGGCCATGCAGCGCAGCAGGATCGCGGCGATCGACGCCAGGCACCGGGACACCGTGCTGACGTCGGTGGTCGACGCGGTGGACGACACGGTGCACCGGCTGACGTCGCGGGGGCTCGTGGAGCTGGACGACTACGAGCGCAAGGTCCTCGTGAAGGATCTGACCGTGGCGTTCTACACCGGCAGGCACGGTCTGAACGAGGGGAGCTGACCGCTCCAGCCCCGTGGGGATTGGTCTGGACCTTTCTTGGCTTTGTTATGGACACGGTCACTTGCCGTCAATACTCTGAGCCTTGGTCTAGACCTGATTGCGCAGTCAGGAGTCACCGCACCACCCGCATCCCCACGGTCACTGGAGCGAGAGCATGCGAAAGAAGAGAATCAGCGCCGCGGTACTCGGTCTCGCGGTGGCGGGCGTGTCCCTGCTCGCCACCGGCAGCGCGACCAGCCACGGCTACACCGACTCACCGATCAGCCGTCAGAAGCTGTGCCAGAGCGGCAGCGTCACCGGATGCGGAAACATCCAGTGGGAGCCGCAGAGCGTCGAGGGGCCCAAGGGCTTCCCGGCCGCCGGTCCCGCCGACGGAAAGATCTGCGCGGGCGGCAACGGCCAGTTCGCGCAGCTCGACGACCCGCGTGGCGGCAACTGGCCCGCCACCAGCGTCTCGGGCGGGCAGTCCTACAGCTTCCGCTGGCAGTTCACCGCCCGGCACTCCACGTCCGACTTCCGCTACTACATCACCAAGAACGGATGGGACCCGACCCAGCCGCTCACCCGCGCGGCGCTCGACCCCCAGCCGTTCATGACCGTGCCGTACGGCAACCAGCAGCCGCCGGCCACGCTCGTCCACCAGGGCGCGATGCCGAGTGGGAAGACGGGCAAGCACATCGTCCTGGCCGTCTGGAACGTGGCGGACACGTCCAACGCGTTCTACGCGTGCTCGGACGTGAAGTTCTGATCCATCCGAATGAGATCCATCAGCATGTGACCGGCGAGGGTCCGCTTCATCGCTGACGGGCCGGGTCGTCGTACGTGGGGTGTGTGCCGCACCCCGCCTACCGCGGCCCGGTCCGATGCCGTTGCGCGCCCCGGCCCCCGTCGGACGCCCGGTCCGGCGGCCCCGGCTAGATGGCCAGCGAGAGCACCACCGGAGCCGCGCCCCGGTTGAGCGTGTCGGCCGCCGAGCGCAGCCGGTGCGCGTGCTCGATCGGCATCGACAGCGCCAGACAGCCGACCGACGAGCCCGCCGTCAGCGGTACCGCCGCGCAGACCGTGCCCACCGCGTACTCCTGGAGGTCCAGGATCGGCACCGTCGGCGGCTGGCTGTCCAGCTTGGAGAACAGCACCCGCTCGCTGGTGATGGTCCGTGAGGTGAGGCGCGCGATCTTGTGCCGGGAGAGATGATCCCGGCGGCTGTTCTGGTCGAGCTGGGTCAGCAGGCACTTGCCGACGGCGCTCGCGTGCGCCGCCGAACGGAAGTCCACCCACTCGTTCACCGCGGGCGCGTCCGGGCCGTCGGCGATCTGTGTGATCTTGACCTCGCCGTCGATGTACCGGCTGATGTATACCGCCGCCCCGACCGAGTCGCGCAGCTCGGCGAGCGTGTCCCGGAGCTTGGCCTCCAGGGCCTCCTCGCGGGTGGTGCCGGAGCCGAGGAGCACCAGCGAGTCCCCCACGACGTACGCCCCGTCCGCGACCTGTTCCACATAGCCCTCGCGGCGCAGCATCGCGAGCAGCGGGGCGAGATGGCCGGTCGGCAGGCCCGTCTCGCGGGCGATCTGGACGTCGGTGACGCCGCCGGTGTGCTTGGAAACCGTTTCGAGGACGCGCAGGACGTATTGCACCGAGTGGAACGGCGCGGTCGGCTCCGGCTTCAGCGCCACGGTTTCCCCCTAGCAGGTTGTGACCGCAAGCTTCCCTACCACGATAGCCGTCAAGAGCCCTTTGCGGGGCGGACGTTGACCAGAAGAACAGCCCGCCCGGCGTTCCCAACTGGGGCGTATCGCCCAGGCATATGCCAGCGTCACAACCTTCGGCGGGGTGGCGTGGAAAACGGGGGAACCCGGTCCGCGTGATCGGACCGGGTTCCCCCGAATTCGGCGCGCCCGTCGCCTGCGTGAACGCGCCGGGCGTACGCCCTACAGCACCGCGCTCAGGAACTCCCTGGTGCGCTCGTGCTCCGGCTCGCTGAAGATCTTCTCCGGCGGCCCGGACTCGATGACATGACCCGCGTCGAACATCAGTACGTCATCGGAGATGTCCCGTGCGAAGTTCATCTCGTGCGTCACACACAGCATCGTGATGTCCGTCGTGTGGGCGATGTCCCGCAGGACGTCGAGGACGCCCGCGACCAGCTCCGGGTCGAGCGCGGACGTGACCTCGTCCAGGAGCAGGACCTGCGGCCGCATCGCGAGCGCACGCGCGATCGCCACCCGCTGCTGCTGCCCGCCCGAGAGCTGGCTCGGGTACGCGTCGCAGCGGTCGCCGAGCCCCACCAGGTCGAGCAGGCCGCGCGCCCGCTCCTCGGCCTCGTCCGGGGAGAGCCCGAGCACATGCACCGGCGCCTCGGTGACGTTCCGCAGCACCTTCATGTTCGGGAAGAGGTTGAACTGCTGGAAGACCATGCCTATCTTCTTGCGCACCTCACGGACATGGCGGTCGCCGGCGGGAACGAGTTCGCCGTCCCTCTCCTCGTGCGTGAGGTAGTCGCCGGCCACCTTGATGGTGCCCTCCTCCGGCTTGATCAGCGTCATCAGGAGTCTGAGGATCGTGGTCTTGCCCGATCCGGAGGCGCCGATCAGCGTCACGTGCTTGCCGGAGTTGACGGTGAAGTCCAGTGAGTCCAGGACCGTGTTGGACCCGAAGCGCTTGGTGACCTTGTCGAAGCGGATCAGCTCGCTGCCGTCGGCGGCGGGATTGGCTGTTTCCTTCGAGGTGTTGAGGGGAGTGCTGTCAGCGGACAAGGCGACGCTCCAATGCTCGCATGAGAAGGGATGCCGGATAGGAGATGACGATGAAGGCCACACCCACGACGGTGAAGACCTCGACCGTCAGGAAGGTCTCGGAGGCGAACTGCCGTGCCTCGCCGAGCATTTCCAGTACTCCGATGACGAAGAGCATCGGAGTGTCCTTCAGCATCGCGATGACGTAGTTGCCCAGCGCGGGCACGACGCGGCGGATCGCCTGGGGCAGGATCACCGCGCCCCAGGTGCGCGACTTGGGCAGGCTGAGCGCCGTGGCCGCCTCCCACTGGCCGGCCGGGACGCCGTCGATGCCGGCGCGGTAGACCTCGGCCGTGTACGTCGAGTAGTGCAGGCCCAGGCCGATCACACCGGTGACCATGGCGCTGAGCGTGAGACCCCACTCGGGGAGCACGTAGTAGAGGAAGAACAGCTGCACGAGCAGCGGGGTGTTGCGGACGAACTCGGTGATGACGTTCACCGGCCAGCGCACCACCGCCAGGCCGGACCGCTGGGCCATCGCCCAGACGAGACCGAGCGCGAAGGCGAGCAGCGCGCCCAGGACCAGCGCCTGGAGCGTGACGAGCAGGCCGTCCCAGAACATCGGCATGAAGTCGCCGACCGCGGACCAGTCCCAGTTCATCGGCCCTCACCTCCGACGGTCGCCGGAGTGGCGTCCTGCCGGGGGATCTCGGCCTTGCGGCCGATCAGCCGGGACCTCTTCTCCGGGCGCTGGCCGATCCCGGCCTTCGCCTGCCGTTCGAGGACGCGCATCCCGCGCGTGAGCACGAAGGCGAGCACGAAGTACATCAGCAGGATGATCGTGTAGACGGGGGCGCTCTGACCCGTGGCGTTGCGCACCAGCGACGCACCGAAGGCGATGTCGGCCACGCCCATGATGGAGACCAGTGCCGTGCCCTTGAGGAGCTCGATCAGCAGGTTGTTGAACGGCGGGATCATCTCCGGCCAGGCCTGCGGCAGGATGATCTTCCGCAGCTGCTGGGCGGGGGTGAAGCTCAGCGCGATCCCCGCCTCGCGCTGCGCGGGAGCCACGGCCTGCACGGCGCCCCGGACGACCTCGGAGCCGTACGCCCCGTAGGTGAGGCCGAGCGCCAGCGTCGCCGCCCACAGCGGGACGAGCTGCCAGCCGAAGCCCAGCGGGAGCACGAAGAAGATCCAGAACATCAGGATCAGCGCGGACGTGCCGCGGAATATCTCGAAGTACGCCCCGGATATGAAGCGCACGATCCACAGCCGGTGGGAGCGGGCGAGTCCGACGACGAGCGCGACCGCGGCGGCCAGTGCGGCGCTGAACACGGTCAGCTGGACGGTGATCCAGACGCCCTTGAGGAGTATTTCCCAGAGACCCCAGGTAATTTCGCTCATGGCGCGCACTTCTCCTTGGCGGTGATGGTCGTCATCTGGTCCTTCGTGAAGCCGAAGGGCCGCATGATCTCCAGGAGTTCGCCGCTCTTCTTGAGCTTGTGCAGCTCGCGGTTGAAGGAGTCGCGCAGGTTGGTCTCCGGTGAGCGGAACGCGAAGCCGCCGACGTCGATGACGGGCTTGCCGTCCACGATCGGCGTGACCTCCTTGGTCGCCTCGGCCTTCGTGCTCTCGGTCTCCTTGATGACGTTGAACACCGTGACCGCCGTACCGGCGAAGACGTCGACGCGGCCCTGTTCGACGGCGAGCAGGCCGGCCAGCTGGTCGGGCAGGGTCGTGATGTTCTTGACCCCGGCCTCCTCCGCGTAACCGATCTCCGCGTAACCGACACCCGTCGCCATGGTGGCACCGGCCTCGGCGATGTCCTTGTAGCTGTTCAGGTTCTTCGGATTCCCCTTCGGCACGATGAACGCGTCGAGCATCTGGTATTCGGGGTCGGCGAAGATCACCTGTTCACAGCGTTCCGGATTGATGTACATCCCGGCGGCGACCACATCGAACTGGAGCGAGTTCAGGCCGGTGATCAGCGAACCGAACTCGGTGGCGAAGGGCTGGACGCTGTCCACGCCCAGCTCCTTGAAGATGCGTGACGCGATCGCCGGGGCCGAGCCCGTCATCTCGCCGTCCTTGCCGATGTAGCTGTACGGCTGTTCGCCGGCCAGCCCGAGGCGCACCGTCCCCTTGGCGCGCAACTGGTCCAGGAGAGTTCCCCCGTCCCCGGTGTCGGCGGTGGCCACGCGGCTGCATCCGCTGGTGGCTCCGACCGCCCCCGCGACACCGAGTGCCGCGGCACCCGCGAGCAGCGAGCGGCGCCGGAGCCCGCTTCCTGTGCTTCGTGTGTTGTTCCCCTTTAGTGGAGCCATAGGCGCGCGGCTACCCGAATCGTCCGGGGGTATGCGGATCATTTTCGGACCGATATGCCTATCGTTACCCGCGGGGAGGGCGGGTCCGTCCGGCCCGGCATTCGCGCGGCCGGGGCGGGTATTCATGGCCGGACACCGGCTGTACCGAACCGACGAGAAGGGCGCGAAGACTTATGAGCGAGCGCTTCATCGAAGTCTCCCTGGACAAGCGCGGAGTGCGCTGCACCGCCAAACTCCTCGACGAACTGGCCCCGATCACCTGCGCCGCGGTGTGGGACGCGCTGCCGCTGGGGGGTGACGTCTATCACGCCAAGTACGCGCGCAACGAGATCTACGCGCTGATGCCCGGGTTCGCGGAGGAGGAGCCGCCGTTGGAGAACCCGACGGTCACCCCCATTCCGGGTGATCTGTGCTATTTCACCTTCTCCGACACGGTGCTCGGCACCACGTCGTACGGCTACGAGGAGAAGGCCGCCCACCGGGGCCGCCGTACCGTCGTCGACCTCGCTCTCTTCTACGAGCGCAACAACCTGCTGATCAACGGCGATACGGGGTGGATCCCCGGCATCGTCTGGGGCTCGGTCGTCGAGGGGCTCGACGAGATGGCGGAGGCGTGCCAGGACCTGTGGCGCGCGGGCGCGACGGGGGAAACACTGAATTTCAGGCGCGCCTGAGCGCGGGGGTGAACCGGCCGAGGGAGGGGCCGGTGAGCCTGTGCGGACAGTGCGCTACGCGCCGGTCGGTGCCGGGAGCGATGTCGCTCCCGACTCGTACAGCGCGTGTGCCGCCCGCATCACCAGCGCGTCCGCGTGACGGGCACCGATCAGCTGGAGGCCGATCGGCAGCCCGTCCGCGTCCACCCCGCAGGGCACGGTCGCCGCGGGCTGCTGGGTCAGGTTGAAGGGATACGTGAACGGCGTCCAGCCGGTCCAGCGGTGGTGCCCCGAGCCCTTCGGCACCTCGACCCCCGCCTCGAAGGCGGTGATCGGCATGGTCGGGGTGACCAGCAGGTCGTACGTCTCGTGGAACCGGCCGAGCCGCCGGCCCAGCTCCATCCGCGTGTCCACGGCCGCCAGATAGTCCAGGGCGCTCGCCCGGGACCCCGTCGCCACGATCTCCCGGAGCCCCGGGTCGAGCAGCTCGCGCTGCTCGTCGCCGAGCGACTGCGCCACCCGGGCCGCGCCCGTGAACCACAGCATGTGGAACGCCTCCACCGGATCCGAGATGTCCGGGTCGGCCTCCTCGATGTACGCGCCCAGCTCGGCGAGCCGCGTCATTCCGCGCCGCACCGCCGCCGCCACGTCCGGCCGCACCGCGACCTGGCCGCCGAACGACGGCGAGTATCCGATCCGCAGCCCCGCCACCCCGTCCGACAGGGTCGCCCCGACACCCGGTGCCGTGGCGAGCTGCGACCAGTCGCGCCAGTCCGGGCCGCTGATGACATCGAGCAGCAGCGCGGCGTCGGCGGCGTCCCGCGCCATCGGACCGGCGTGCGCCAGCGTGCCGAACGCACTGGACGGGAAGAGCGGGATCCGCCCGTAGGTGGGCTTGAATCCGAAGATGCCGCAGAAGGACGCGGGGATCCGGACCGAGCCGCCGCCGTCGGTGCCGATCGACAGCGGAGCCGCGCCGAGGGCCACCGCCGCCGCGCTGCCGCCGCTGGACCCGCCGGCGGTCCGGGACAGCTCGTACGGATTACGGGTCACCCCGCTCAGCGGCGAGTCCGTCACGCCCTTCCAGCCGAACTCCGGCGTCGTCGTCTTGCCGACGAGGACCGCGCCGTGCTCGCGCAGCCGCGCCACCGCGGGCGCGTCCTCGTCCCAGGGGCCCGCCGGATCGATGGTCCTGCTGCCCCGCAGGGTCGGCCCGCCGCGCTGGAGGAAGATGTCCTTCACCGAGACCGGGACCCCGTCGAGCAGCCCCCGGGGCTCCTTCCCGCGCCACCGGACGGTGGACTCCTCGGCGGCGGCCAGCGCCTCGTCGGCGTCGACCCGGACGAAGGCGTTGACGAGCGGTTCGACGGCTTCGATCCGGTCCAGCGTGGCGCGTGTCACGTCGACCGGTGAGAAGTCACCCCTCTCGTAGCCGGCCAGCAACTGTCGTGCGGTGAGATCGGTGAGGAACATGGACTCAGTCATGCATGGGGACGTACCCACGTTTCTTGTCCACCACGTTAGGCAAGGGCTCCCCGGACGCCCAGATGTCGTAAAGCGCGACGAACTGCTCGCCCAGTCGGTCGCGCCAGCCGACGGTGTCGCCGCTCATGTGCGGCGACACGATCAGTCCGGGCACGTCCCACAGAGGGCTCTGCGGATCGAGCGGCTCCGACTCGAAGACATCGAGGGCGGCGCCCGCGATCCAGCGCTTGGACACGGCTTCCATCAGCGCGTTCTCGTCCACGAGCTGGCCACGGCCCACATTGATGAAGCGTGCGGACGGCTGCATCAGACCGAAGAGACGCGCGTCGAACATGCCGCGTGTGCTCTCCGTGAGCGGCGCCGCGCAGATCACCCAGTCGGAGCGGGTCAGCAGCCGGTCCAGCTGATCGGCGCCGTGGATTCCCGGGCGCGCCGTACGGCCGGTGACCGCCACCGTCACTCCGAGCGCCTTCAGGGTGTCGGCGATCGCCCGGCCGATCGGACCCGCGCCGACGACGGTCGCGCGGCTGCCGGCTACCCGTAGTCCCTCGCGGTGACGCCAGCGCCGCTGGCGCTGGAGTTCGAGAGTTCCCGGCAGATCCTTGGCCATGGCAAGCACCAGACTCGCCACGTATTCGGCAATGGGCTCCTCGAAGATGCCGCGCGCGTTTGTCACCAATGTTTCGGAGTTGATCAACTCGGGGCTGAGGAGCCGGTCCACCCCGGCGCTCGCCGTGTGGACCCAGACCGGCCTCGGCCCGTCCCCGGGCCAGGCGAGCCGGATCGCGTCCGAGGTGAAGTCCCACGCCAACAGGACGTCGGCCAGGGGGAGTTGGGCGGCGAGGGTGGAGTCGTCCGCGTACTGGATCCGGGCTCGGCCGGTCAGCCGGCCGAGGCGCGGCGGCGGGTCGGCACCCAGTACGAGAAGGGTCGGTTCGGCCATCGGGAGAGCCCTTCTGAGCGGGGCGGGGATTTCCCCGAGGAAAACTCGGTGCAACGTCTTTCCTGTGCGGATTGACCACGCTCGCATTTAGCTCCTACCGTCGTCAACAACAGCCAAAGGGGGCCGTGCCTTGGATGTCTCCTTTCTGGGTGGACCACAGCCGCAGCGTGGTGTCGGTGTGGTCGCCCCATTCGATTTCGCTCTCGACCGTGAACTCTGGCGTTGGATGCCTGACGAGATCTCGCTGCGCCTGACGAGGACCCCTTACGTCCCCGTCGAGGTGTCGCTGGACCTTGCCAGGCTCGTGAGTGAGCACGAGACCCTCGGAGAGGCGGTGCGGGCCCTTGGAGCGTCCGAACCAGAGGTGATCGCGTACGCCTGCACATCGGGCAGCTTCGTCGGCGGTGTCGGCGGCGAGCGGGCCATGTGCGAGGCGATGAACAGAGCGGGCGAGGTGCCCTCGCTCACTACGTCGGGCGCGCTCCTCGAAGCACTGGAGGAGCTGGGCGCGAAACGGATCGCGCTGGTCACGCCCTATACGGAGTCGGTCACCGAGTCGCTGGAGGAGTACCTGGCGGAGGCCGGGGTAACCGTCACGGGTCGCGCCTTTCTGGGGCTGACCCGGCACATCTGGAAGGTGCCGTACAGGTCCGTCGTGGACATGGCGCGGCAGGCCGTCGTCGGTGCGGCCGACGCGCTGTTCATCAGCTGTACGAACCTGCCGACGTACGACGCGATCCCGCAGTTGGAGGCTGAGCTGAGGATGCCGGTGCTGTCGGCGAACCAGGTCACGATGTGGGCGGCGCTGCGCAGAATCGGCGCACACGCCGTCGGCCCGTACCAGGGCTTGCTGCTCAACCCGCCTCCGGTGCGCCACGTGCCTACGCTGGAAGGGTTAGGAGAACCCGTCGAGATCTCGGGCATCCCCGAGGTCCCGATCTCCGAGATCGCGGAGATCAACGAGATCTCCGAGATCAGCGACATCCCCGGCATCGCGGAGATGGAGCGGATGGAACCGGTCCAGCAGATGCAGGACATCCAGCCGGCCCAGCCCGGCGAGTGGGCGCAGCCTTCCCAGCCGGACGCTCCGACCGAGGAACAGGAAGGGTGGACATGACGACCGTCGGACTTCTCTACCCCGGCCACTCCGCCGAGGACGACTACCCGCGGCTGGAGATGCTCTTCGACAGCGACATCAGACTGCCTCTCGTCCACACCGACATCGGCGAGGACGCCCACCGGGTCGACGCGCTCCTGGAAATGGGCTCCGCCCGGCGGCTGGCGGACGGCGTCGAGGAGCTGCGGATGGCGGGCGCCGAGTCCGTGGTCTGGGCCTGCACGAGCGGCAGCTTCGTGTACGGCTGGGACGGCGCGCACGAGCAGGCCCGCCGGCTGGCGATGGACGCGGGACTGCCCGCTTCGAGCACGTCCTTCGCCTTCGCGCACGCGGTCCAGGCGCTCGGCGCCAAACGGGTCGCGGTCGCCGCGACGTATCCGGAGGACGTCGCGGGCTACTTCGCCGCCTTCCTGAAGGCGGCGGGCATCGAGGTGGTCTCCACACGCGGCAGCGGCATCATCACCGCCGCCGAGGTCGGTACCTGGGGCCGGGACGAGGTACTGGCCCTGGCCCGCGCCGGTGACCACCCGGACGCGGAAGTCCTCCTCCTCCCGGACACGGCGCTGCACACCGTGGCGTACCTCCCGGAGCTGGAGGAGGCCGTGGGCAAGCCGGTCCTCACCGCCAACCAGGTCACCGTCTGGGAGGGCCTGCGCCTGGTCGAGCGGCACGCGTGGGCCCCGAAGCTGGGGACACTCTTCGCCGGCCGCGAGAGGGACTAGAACCCGGCCGGGTCTCCCGGCCCCGGGAATAAAACGGAGCCGTCCTCCTGTTGTCGGGATTCGTACTTGATTCCCGCTCAGGAGGGCTCGCACCGGTGGTTGACGCAATTCGAGGTACGAAGCTGGGCACCGCGCCCGTGCCGCTGTCCGTACTGGACCTGGTCACCGTCGGCAGCGGGAGCACCGCGCGGCACTCACTGCGCACCAGCGTCGAGATCGCCAAGCTCGGCGAGCGCCGGGGTTACCAGCGGCACTGGGTCGCCGAGCACCACTCGATGCCCGGCGTCGCCTCGTCCTCGCCCGCCGTGATCCTCGCGCACCTCGCCGCCCACACCGAGACCATCCGGCTCGGTTCGGGCGGCGTGATGCTGCCCAACCACGCGCCGCTCGTCATCGCCGAGCAGTTCGGCACCCTGGAGGCCCTCGCACCCGGGCGGGTCGACCTCGGGCTCGGGCGCGCGCCCGGCACCGACGGGGCGACGGCCGCCGCCCTGCGCCGTACCGACCGGCTCAACGAAGGCGCCGACGACTTCCCGCAGCAGCTCGCCGAACTCACCCGCTTCCTGGACGACGACTTCCCGGACGGGCACCCGTACTCCCGGATCCACGCCGTCCCAGGACCCGTCCAGGGCCCCGCGGGCCGGCCGCCGATCTGGCTCCTCGGCTCCTCCGGGTTCAGCGCCAGGCTCGCCGCCACGCTCGGGCTGCCGTTCGCCTTCGCCCACCACTTCTCGGCGCAGAACACCGTCCCCGCGCTGGAGCTCTACCGCGAGTCCTTCCGGCCGTCCGCCGTCCTCGACGCGCCGTACGCGCTGATCGGCGTCGCCGCCCTCGCGGCCGACGACGAGATGGAGGCCCGCCGCCAGGTCCTGACCGGCGCCCTGTCGATGCTGCGGCTGCGCACGGGGCGCCCCGGGCTCGTCCCGACGCCCGAGGAGGCGGAGGCGTACAGCTTCAGCCCGCAGGAGCGTGACTTCGTCGACGGCTGGCTGACGAACATCGTCCATGGCACCCCGGACGCCGTCCGCGCCGGTCTCGACGACCTCCAGAAGCGCACCGGCGCCGACGAGCTGATGCTCACCGCCAACGCCCACGGCGCCGAGGCCCGGCTGCGCAGCTACGACCTGATCGCCGACGCCTACGGCCTGCCGGCCTGACCGATGGCCGTCCGACCGCGGGGCCGGCCCGTCAGATCTTCAGCGGGCCGGCCCCGATCATCTCCGCGATCCGTTCCGGCACCACCGCCCGCGAGTACAGCCAGCCCTGCCCGGTGTCGCACCCGATCCGGCGCAGGCGCGCCGCCTGCCCCGCCGTCTCCACGCACTCCGCCGTGACCGTCAGGCCCAGCCGGTGCGCGAGATGGACCAGCGTCTCGACGATCGTCTCGTCCGCCGGATTGGGGTGCGCGGCCCCGTCGTAACGGAAGCCCCGTACGAAGGAGCCGTCGAGCTTCAGTACGGAGACGGGCAGCCGGCTGAGATAGGCCAGGTTCGAGTACCCGGTCCCGAAGTCGTCGATGGCGATCCGCACGCCCATGTCGCTCAGGGCCTGGAGTGCCTGGAGCGGACGTCCCGCCGAGCCCATCACCGCCGACTCGGTCAGCTCCAGTTGGAGCAGATGCGGCGCCAGACCCGTCTCGGCGAGGATCGCGGCCACGTCCGCCACCAGGTCGGAGTCCCAGACCTGTCGTACGGCGACGTTGACGCTCACGAACAGCGGCCGCTCCGCCGGGTGGTCCCGCTGCCACTCACGGGCCTGGAGACAGGCCGTACGGAGCACCCACCGTCCCAGCTGCACGATCGAGCCGTCCTCCTCGGCGATCCCGATGAAGCGGTTGGGCGCGAGGATGCCGAACTGCGGGTGGTTCCAGCGCACCAGCGCCTCCACGCCCTGGACGACTCCGTCGGCCATCCCCACCAGCGGCTGGTACTGGAGCAGGAACTCCTCGCGCTCGACCGCCGGGCGCAGCGTGGACGACAGCGCCTGGCGGGTCATCCGGTGCGCGTTGCGCTCCGGGTCGAAGAGGGTCCAGCGCGCCTTGCCGTCCGCCTTCGCCCAGTAGAGCGTCGTGTCGGCGACCTGCATCAGACCGGTGGGGGTGGTGCCGTCGGCGGCCCGTTCGACGACACCGATGGACGCGGAGACCGAGAGCCGCTGCCCGGCCAGGTCGAAGGGGAGCTGGAGGGCGGCGAGTACGGCGCGGGCGAGGTCGGCGAGCTGTTCCGTACCGGCCGAGTCCTCGACCAGGATCCCGAACTCGTCGCCGCCGAGGCGCGCGACGAGGTGGCTGCCGCCCCGGCTGTGCCCGTCGTTGTCGGCGCACTCGGTGAGACGGCCGGCGACGGCGGCGAGCAGCCGGTCGCCGACCCGGTGCCCGAGGGTGTCGTTGACGGCCTTGAACCCGTCCAGATCCAGATAGCAGAGACCGATCCGCCCTGTTCTGCCATGGTCGTACGACGATTCGAGCGCGGCGGAGAGCCGCTCGAAGAACAGCGTGCGGTTGGGCAGCCGGGTCACCGGGTCGTGCATCTGAAGGTGGCGGATCCTGGCCTGGAGCTCGCGCCGCTCGCTGATGTCCGTGAGGGAGAGCAGGACGGTGCCGCCGTCCGGCAGGGGCGCGACGGTGACCTCGGCCCAGAGCGTGCGGCCGTCGGGGTGTTTGAGACGGCGGGTGCAGCGGAAGCGGGAGCGGCGGCCTCTCAGCACTTCGTGGTACGCGTGCCAGGTCCGGTCGTCGGAGGCGAGGTCGACCAGGTCGGCGGCGGCGCGGTCGCGCAGCGCGGTGCGCTCGCTGCCGACGAACTCGGCGAGGGCGTCGTTGGCGGTGACGACGGTCCCCCGACGGTCCACGACGGCCATGGGGAGCCGGGCGGCGTTGAAGGCGGCGCGGTAGTCGCGGAGGTCGGGGCCGGGGTCGGTGCCGTGGCGGTGGTCGAGGGCGGCGGCGCGCTTGTCCGGGGCGGCGGCGGGGTGGCTGCCCCGGGCGTCGGTTCCGGTGTGGTGGCCGGGGGCGTCGCGGTCGGCGCGGTGACCGGGGGTGTCGCGGTGGCCGGCGGGGGTGGGCCGGACGGGCGCCGGGCGGGCGAGGGTCCGCAGCTCGCCGAGCGCGAAGCCCGTACCGTCCAGCATGGCCAGAACATCACGTTCCGTCACCGAGGACGTGCTGGAATCGGGTGCCGCGACTGCCGCACGCCGCGGCCTTTCGGAGGTTCCGCTCACGGCTCGCTCCCGCGGTGCAGTGGTGTCGTACAGGGTGTGATTCGGGATGGTCGGCGCAGATAAGTCTGCCGATCATAGAGGCTGGCCGGTGGGCCGTTCCAGCTCCCGCGTGGTGAACCCGGGCGCGCTACGTCGACGCCGGGGCGGCGGGCGATCGTTTCTGCGCGGCTGGGGCGCGGGATGCCCCGACCCGATCGGCTGTGACTTTCCGTGATCCACCGGGGGTGTCGCCCCACTCACCCAACCGGTCCAGTGGAACAGGGCGTCTCGCTACAAAAAGGCACAAGGTGGGTGAGCTGTCCCGCATTCCACAGCCGGAGGTCCACGTGGAGCGTCGCCCGACACGCGGGGGAGTGGGACGGCCGCGCCTGCGCAGTACCGCCGCGGCCTTCACCTCCCTCGTCGCGGTCGCCGCCACCTCACTGGTGGCCGGCCCCGCCGTGGCGGCCAACTCCGCGGGTCCGTGCGCCCTGCCGCGTACCGCGGCGCACCACTCGCTCGGCCTCGACACCTGGAACGCCTCCTACCCGCGCCCGGCCAGGACCCTTGACGCCGTCATGGTCTTCCTGTCCTTCCCGGACGCGGTGCCGCGCCTCGACCCCGCCGATCTGGTCTCCGACCACTTCCCCGCTACCAGCAGATTCTTCGAGCGGGCCTCGTACGGGAAGTTCGCCCTCCATCCGCACCCCCGGCTCCGCTGGATCGACATGCCCCGCCCGTCCACCGACTACGCGATAAAGCGCGACTGGGAGCCGGCGATGCGCACCGCGTACCTCCGGGACGCACTGGAGGTCGCCGATCCGGTGATCGACTTCTCGCGGTACGACCTCGTCTATCTGGTCGCCGACCCGGATGCGCCAGGCGTGGACTCCGACGCGACGAAAGTGGTCAACTTCGATCATCCGCTGAGCGCGGACGGCACGGACATCAAGCGCGTGGTCACCGTCTTCGAGCGCCATCCCCCGGACCGCAACGTGCTGGCCCATGAGACCGGGCACGTGTTCGACCTGCCCGACCTCTACCACCGGCCGACCGACGGCAAGGGCGACTGGGACACCCACGTCGGTGACTGGGATGTGATGGGCAGCCAATTCGGTCTGTCGCCCGACCTCTTCGGCTGGCACAAATGGAAGCTGGGCTGGCTCGAAGGACGGCAGATCAGCTGTGTGAAGCCCACCGGCAGCAGCATGCTCACCCTGGAACCGCTGGACACCGCGCCCCCGGTCGGCGCGAGCGCCGGGACCCGGCTCGCGGTGGTCAGGACGGGCGAGCACTCGGCCCTGGCGATCGAGGCGCGCGGCTCGACCGGCAACGACTCCACCACCTGCACCGAGGGGGTGCTGATCTACCGGGTGAGTGGCGAGGCGGAGTCGGGCGGCGGCCCCATCGAGGTGGTGGACACGCACCCGGACAGCGAGGCCTGCTGGGACCAGTCGGTCTACCCGCCGCTGGCGGACGCGCCGCTGGCAGTCGGGGAGACGTTCACGGTGCCGGGGGAGGGCGCGAAGGTGGAGGTGGCCGACCGGACGCGGACCGGCGCGTGGACGGTGAAGGTCACGACGGGCGTCTGAGGCACGCGCGTACGAAAAAGCCCCCCGCTCTCGCGAGGGGCTTTCCCTGTCTGTGCGCCGCCAGGGACTCGAACCCCGGACCCGCTGATTAAGAGTCAGCTGCTCTAACCAACTGAGCTAGCGGCGCCTGCTGACGTCGTAGACCTTAGCACCAGGATCGGTGCGAAGAAAAATCGATATGACAGGCCCCCGACGGCGCTGGTGCGCTGCTCAGGGGCGGGAACCCGGCCGGCCCGTCACCGCGTCGGTCCGGGGGCGCGTGACCGCCGTCCGTACCGTGGGGCGGCTCGCCCGCACGCACGCCCAGAGCAGCACCTCGGGGCCCGGCAGCCACGGATGGCGGGTGTCGGGGGCTACCACCCAGCGCGGGGCAGGAGCGGTGCCGGGGACCAGCGGCGGTACGGTCACGGCGTCGCCGGAGCCGTGGCAGAGCAGCGGCGGAACGGCCGGGGCGCTGTCCTCGGGGACCGGGCGCCCCCACTCCTCCCAGGACAGCAGCGACGGGAGCCGCTGAGCGGTGCCGGGGGCCGCGAACAGCATCATCCGGCCCCGGTGCGTGGCGACCGGCCCGGAGCCGGGGCCGTCGGACCACAGCCGGTCGAGCATGCGCCTGCCGAAGACGGAGGGCACGTTGACGACGTCGAAGACGGCGCCGCAGGGCAGCACGCCGGGGGCCGTGGGCCGGGCCTCCCAGAGGGCGAGCGTGGAGCGGGGGTACGGCTCGGCGGAGGCCAGCCAGCCGGCGCCGGTCGCGGTGACCCGCGCCGTGTGGTGGCGGCCCTCGTCGCGGAGATAGTTGAAGATGTCCGTCCGGCGCTCGTCGTCGCAAGCACCCGGACTCAAGGGGAATTCATCTCGCAGCCATGCGCTCATGGCGACTATGTCTACCTGGAGTAACCGACCGCTTCCCGATAGTTGTCGGAAACCGGGACAGGGTGGGGCGGGAGGGCGTAACCTGCGGTCCGGCATATGCCAGATGGCTGGCCGGAAATGGGCTCCCGGCCGGACGCCCGGTGCGGGTCACTCCCCGGGCGTGCGCCCGTTGCGGAGCAGATCGCGGCCGAACTCGACCATCTTCCTGGCGTAGTCCTCGGTCCACTCCGCCCGTGCGGCGATGTCCGCGGCCGTGAGCCGGTCGAACCGCCGGGGATCCGCGAGCTGAGCGGCGGCGAGGGCCTGGAACTCCACGGCCCGGTCGGTCGCGGCCCGGAAGGCGAGCGTCAGCTCGGTGGCCCGGTCCAGCAGCGCGCCCGGGTCGTCGATCGACTCCAGGTCGAAGAAGTGCTCCGGATCGGAGGCCGCCTCCGACGGCTCGAACAGCAGCGGGGCGGGCCGCAGCCGCCGCTGACTCGACTCGGATTCCGCCATGTGTTCCTCCTGCTGCTCCTGGTGCGGGTGCCTGTGCATGTCGTACGTGCCGCTTCGGCCACCGTCCATTGTCCCGCCCCGCGCAAGTGGGCCTCAGGGCTGCCAGGGCACGCGGTGTTCCGCGAGGTGGGAGAGCACCGCGTGGTTCGCCTCCCAGCCGTCGGGGAACTTGATCGTGACGCCCAGCTGGACCGGTTCCGTGGACGGGTGCTCGTCGAGCAGTTCCGGGACGCCCGCGCGGCAGACCACGATGCAGGCGTGGCGGTGGCGGGAGGCGAGCACGCACAGGCGGCCCGTCTCCAGATGGAACGCCGTCGCGTCCGGGCGGCCCGAGAGCGGGTGCAGGACGACCGTGATGTCGAACTCACGGCCCTGGAGACGGTTCGCCGTGTCCACGGCCACCCCCGTCACGCCCAGCCCCGCGAGCGCCGCGCGGACGGCCGCCGCCTGGTCGCGGTGCGCCGTGCCGACGGCGACGCGGTCCGCCGTCAGCGGCGCCGCCTGCGGGCCGCGCTCGCCGGCCGTCGCGCCGCCCCGCTCCAGCAGCCTGCGCACCACCAGCGCCACCGCCGACACCGCCTCGGGGTCCGTACGGGGCGTACGCCGCGCGGGCAGCTCCAGCAGGCCCCAGCCGGACGCGGCCGCCTCGTCCACCACCCGGTCCGGGCCCGACCCGTCGGACGGGACCGCGAACGTGAGCCGCCGGTCCGCCGGGCCCGTACCGCTGCGGAACGGCGTGTACGGGTAGAACGCGTCCGACACCAGCGGCGCCGCCGACGCGGGCAGCCGCCAGGACACCGGGAGCCGGTGCTGCGGCAGTTCGGGATTGTGCGCGAGAAGGGTGGCGACGGCGCTGGAGGACGGGTCGTACGACAGCCCCGCCCACTGGTCCGCGCCGACCACGCTGAACGGGTCCAACTGCCCCGGATCGCCCACGAACAGCGCCCGTTCGAAGAGCCCCGCGACGGCGAGCAGCGCGTCCGAACGCATCTGGTACGCCTCGTCCACGATCGCGTGCCGCCACGGCTCGACGCCCTGCACATGCGCCCACTTCGCGGCTGTGGACACGACCACGTCCAGGCCCGCGAGGTCGGCCGCCTTCGCCGACTTCCGTACGGACGGCAGCTCGTTGAGCAACGGGTCGTACGGATCCGGGTCGTTGCTGTGCAGCCGGCCCACGGGCAGGTCGGGAGCCTTCTCGGCGAGCCGTGAGACGAGGTCGTCCACCTGCGCGTTGGTCTGCGCGACGACCATCAACGGACGCCCCGCCGCGGCCAGTTCGAGCGCGGCACGCACCACGAGCGTCGACTTCCCCGCGCCGGGGGGCGAGTCGACGACCACGCCCCGGTACGCGCCGTGCAACGTGTCGTACAGGATCGCGTCGGTGGCCCGCGCGGCCTCGGCCCCGGGGTCGAAACCCGCCCGGTCGGATGCGGTTGTGGCGGTCACAGGAAGTCTTCCTCGGTCACCGGGTCGGGAAGGGGGAGCGGGAGGGACGGCCGGGGCGACGGCGGGCGCGCGTCGTCGGCCGGCGTACGGGACTCGGGAAGGTGTACGGCTCCGAGGACGGGACCGGCCGCGCCGGCGTCACCGGCGACGGGACCCCCGGCGGGCGCCGCCCCCGCGCCCTCCACCCCCGGCGGCCCTCCGTGCGTCCACGGCGTCTCCTCCGTCGACGGCAGCTTCGGGCCACCGCGCTGGTCGTGTTCGAACAGGGTCCAGGCGATCCGCTCGCCCTTCTCCGGCACCGACCCCTCGGCGGGTTCCTTGCCGCGGCCCATCCGGTCCGTCAGCCGCACGACCAGCAGGCCGTGCCCGCCGGGCTCCCGGCCGACGAACTCGGCCGACTGCGGCTTGCCGTCCAGCGAGCGGTAGACCTTCGTGCGCTCACCGAGCTGCGGGCGGTCCTCGCTGTACAGCGTGATCAGCGGGCGCGGGCTCGGCCGTTTGCTCTCGCTGTACGCCATCACCACGTCCGTCACCTCCCCGATGAACGCCTCGCCGGAGAGCCTGCGCCCGGCCAGCACCAGCGGGTCGTCCAGCGCCTCCTGCGCCTCCAGCTGGGCCTGGGCCGTCTCCCGCGAGGCCAGCTTCTGCGCCGCCGTCACCGCGTCGTCGTGCCGGGGCTGCGGCGGTTCGCCGGACCGCACCCGGTCGCGGTGGCCCGTGAACGACCAGCGGTCACGCGTCCAGCGGTCGGCGACCCGCGCCCCCTCCGGCAGCTCCCGCAACAGGTCCAGCCCCCGCCACACGGCGTCCCACGTCGGCCGCGCCTGGCTCGCCAGCAGCGCCCGGATCTCCCGCTCGGCCCTGGTCAGCCGGCCCAGCTGCTCGTCCGCGCCCGGACCGTCCTCGGCGGCCCCGAGCGACTGACGCGCCCGGTCGTACTCGTCGATCGCCGGCGCCAGCAGCCTGTTGTCGAACGCCGGGTCCGTGGCCGGACCGGCGGGCGGGCAGAGCAACTGCCCACGGCGGTCCCGGTCCGTCTCAGCCCGGAGCGCGGCGTCCCGGCCCGACCCGCCGTCCGGCGGATCGATCCAGGCCAGCAGCGCGCCGAGATGCTGGTCCTCCAGGTTGGACTGCCCGGTCGCCCAGTGCCTGTTGAGCAGATCGGTCGCCGCCAGCAGCAGCGACGACCCCGGCACCCGCGCCCGCTCGCCGTAGTGCGTCAGCCAGCGGCCCAGCAGCGGCACGCGCGCGGGCGCCGGATACGGCGTGTCCGGGTCCTGCTCCGCCGTACGCCGGAACCGCATCGAACGGCCGAGCAGCCGTACGAAGTCGATGCCCGGCCTGTTCGGCACGATCAACTGCGGCGCGTCCACGCAGAGATCGACCTCCACCTTGACGCGCTTGCCCGTCTCCGGGTCGGTCTCGTTGCGTTCGGCGGGCTCGACATCGTCCGCGTAGGAGTCCAGATGCGGCAGCAGCGCCTCCGCCAGATCGGCGAGGAACGCGAACCGCAGATCGCGGTCGCGGGGCTGGGCCACGGTCAGCAGCCGGGGCGACTCCCGGTCCGTACCGACGAGCGCGCCGAGCGGGGCACCCGCCTCACCGGCCGTCGTGAGCGGGACGAAGACCATCGGGCGCTCCGACAGCCGCCGGTGGCGCACGGTGGTCAGCGGCTGTGCGCGCCCGGACTCCACCGCCTCAAGCCGGGCCAGGGTGTTGATCAGCGACATCCGGCGACCGCGCCTTCCGGAACGGACCCCGGGCCCCGCGAGACGGCCTCCAGGCCCTCCGGGACCGACTCCAGCGCCTCGGCGCGCAGCGCGGCGGCCCGGCGCAGCGCCACGACCGTCGGATCGTCGTCCGCGACCCCCGGCGTGCTCTCGCCGCGCGCCGCCGCCAGGACCGCCCCGACCGTCGTCAGACCGCCCAACTCGCCCCGCACCCCGCGCCCCAGCGCCTCCACGGCGCCGGCCGAGCGGGCCTGGCCCCGGCAGTGGAAGGCCAGCTCGCACGCGGCCAGGCACTCGGGCGCGTACGCCGCCGACACCGCGTCGACCGCCGCCGTCAGCTCCGCCGGCGAGCACCGCTCCAGATCGAAGCTGGTGCCCTCGGGCAGGGACGCCGCGATGTCGTCGATCCTGGTGAGCCTGGTCAGCTGCCGCCGGGTCACCGACAGTTGTTTGCGTACGTCCACGACCGAGGCGGTCGGCAGATTGGAGAAGTCCCGGGGGCAGACCAGCAGCACCGAGTGGTCCACCGCGGCGCCGGTCACCCGCGCGGCGACCCGCTCCAGCGCCAGCACGTACACGGCGGCCTGCCGCGCGGCGGCGCCCACCTTCGACGGATCGGCCGAACTGTCGATCATCGGAAAGGACTTGATCTCCACGACGATCCACCGGCCGTCCGGACGCACCACCACGGCGTCCGGCTCCAGATAGGCGGGCGAGCCCGCCACCTCCAGGGCGAGCAGCGGGTGCACGAGCAGCGTCCACGCGGCGGATCCGCCGGCCGCGCCGGTCGCCTCGCGCAGCGCCAGCGCCGTACGCGCGACGCGTCCCTCGGGACCGGCCGCCGTCAGATCGGGGACGAGCACCTCACCGGGCACGGGCGGGCGCGCCCCCGCGCCCATCCGCTCGTGCAGCAGCCGCAGCAGCTCCGTACCGCCGTCGGCCTTGACGCGCGCCTCGAAGGCGTTGCCCCGCATGAAAGCGAACTGCGACTGCCCGAACGGGGCGGGAGAGCCGAGCGCCGCCGCGAGCGCCGTCTTGTCGACCCCGGCGCCGTCCAGCAGCGCCCGGCGTCCACAGCCGGGGTTGGCGGCGAGAGCGGCCAGCGCGCGGGCGTCCAGCGGATGCGGCGCGACGTCCGGTCCGCGCAGCTCAGCGAGCCGCTGCCGGAGCGTCGCCGGTCGCGGCTCCGGTACTGCCGGGGTTGCCGGTGCTGCTGTTGGTGCGGGTGCGCTGCCCGGGGATTCGCTCACCCGCGGAAGTCTCGCATCCGTCACTGACATTCGTGGATTTGACCGGGTCGGCCGGGGAGTTGGCCGGGATCTTCGCGACCGCGACGGAACCGCCCTTCGGCGAGGGCCGTTCGTCGGACGCCGCCACCCGCACGAGCCTGCCGACGAAGGCGTACCGGCCGGTCGCGCGCGCCCACCCCCGGTCGGCGGCCCGCAGCGCGGGCCCGGTCAGCATCGCGCCCGCCGCCATCACGGCGCCGCCGGCGACCGCGTCGAGGAAGTAGTGGTTCGCCGTCCCCATCACCACGATCACGGTGACCAGCGGATAGAGCGCGCCGATGAACCGCAGCAGCGGCGCCTTCCCGTGCCGCCACAGCAGAATCCCGCACCACAGCGCCCAGCCCACGTGCAGGCTCGGCATCGCGGCGTACTGGTTGGTCATCGCGCCGAGCCCGCGCGGCGCGCTCGCCTCGGTGCCCCACCAGCCGTACGAGCTGTACTGCGCCATCGTGTCGACGAAACCGTGACTGGCGTCGAGCAGCCGGGGCGGGCTGGTCGGCAGGAGGGTGAAACCGACCAGGCCGAGCAGGGTGGAGGCCATCAGCCAGGTGCGGGCCGCCCGGTAGTGCGCGGGGCGGCGCCGGAAGAGCCAGATCAGTACTGCGGGCGTGACGAGGTAGTGCAGCGAGGCGTACATGAAGTCGGCGGGTATCCCCAGGGCCGGGGTGTCCGTGAAGAGCCGGTTGAGCGGATGTTCGGCGTTCAGGAAGAACGCCTTCTCTATTCGGAGGATCGCCAGACCGTGCTCGACCGCCGTCGACACGTCCCCACGCACCATGATCCGACCTGCCGAGTACGCCCCGTACAGCACTGCCAGCAGCAGCAGTTCGGCCCACCAGCGGGGCCGGTGGGCGGTGCGCGCATGGTCGGTCTGCCGCATCCGAACGCTCTCCCTCATGCTTTTACGCGGCCTTTCGCCGACGTTCAACCGTACGGTGTAGGCGATCGCCCGCCCGCGAGGGGTCCCCCCGCGAACCCTCGTGCGACGACAGAAACACCCCGCGACGTGATCGTCGGCTGATCAGGGGGACGCCGAGATCGTCCCGAAGGTTGCCCGGTGTTCAGGTGCGGGATGATGGGAGGGCACCTGTTGTGAACCTCAGGGAGACTTTCCATGGCCTCGCGCATTCTCCTCGCCCGGCACGGTCAGACGGCGTGGTCGCTGTCCGGCAGGCACACCGGCAGGACGGATGTCCCTCTGCTCGACGAGGGCAGGCGCGGCGCGAAGCTGCTGGGGGAGCGGCTGCACCGTGAGCCGTGGTCGGGTCTGCCCGACGCGGAGATCCGCACCAGCCCGCTGCTGCGCGCGAGCGACACGTGCGCTCTCGCCGGGTTCGCCGGACGGGCGCGGCCGTGGGACGCGTTGATGGAGTTCGACTACGGCGCGTACGAGGGCATGACCCCGGCGGAGATCCAGGCGGTGCGTCCGGGCTGGTTCATCTGGCGCGACGGGGTCCCCGACGGGGAGACCCTGGCGGAGGTCGCCGCCCGCGCCGACGAGGTCGTCGCCTGGGCGCGCTCGGCCGACCGTGACGTGGTGGTCTTCGCGCACGGCCACATCCTGCGCGCGATCGGCGCGCGCTGGCTGGGGGAGGACGTGTCGTTCGCGTCCCGGATCCGGCTGGCGCCGACATCGCTGTCCGTCCTGGACTGGGCGTACGGGGCTCCGGCGATCGACATCTGGAACGACACGGGGCATCTCGCGGGCTGAACCCGCCGCCCCCGGCCCAGCCGGCTGCCGGTCCCTCCCGCACCGTCCGGCCGGCCGCGCAGGACCGGACCCGTCAGGCCCGGTGCGCCATCGCCGCCGTCGACGCGTGGCGGTCCAGGAAGGCGCCGACCTCCGCCGTACGCCGCTTGGGCAGCAGCACCCGCACCATGCCCGCGAGCATGCCCTGGATACGGGACGACTGGACCTCGTCCATCAGGTCGAGCACCTGCTGCCCGGCGGCGGCGGCCTCGTCGAGGGAGCCCGAGCGAGCCAGGTCCACCGCCAACTCCGCCCGGTAGAGCGCGAGATTGCGGGTGAAGTGCGGATCCTGGAGGACAGTGGCCCGGTACGCGTGCCGGGCCGCCGCCGACCAGTCGCCCAGCGCCGCGCGGCACTGCCCCTCCAGCGCCTGAAGTTCGGGTTCGCCGAAGAACGACATCCACTCCGGATCGGTGTCCGAGGGACCGCGCTCGAAGAGCGTGTGCGCCTGGCCGAGCGACTGCTCGCAGCCGGTACGTTCCCCGAGCCCGGCCCAGCCGCCCGCCTCGCGCAGGGCGAGGAGCGACAGCAGCCGGGGCGAGGCGAGGTCCCGGGCCGCGCGCCGGCCGGCCTGCGCCGCGCGTACCGCCTCGCGGTACCTGCCCGCGTCCCTCGCCAGGAACGAGGTGTTGCAGAAGGCGTGCGCCTCAACTCCCAGGTCATTGGCGACCCGTGCGGTCGCCAGCGCCTCCGCGTAATGGGAACGCGCGTCGTCGAAGCGGCCCGAGTCGTGCGCCAGCCACCCCACCGAGATGGCGAGTTCGCCCGCGCTCGCGTGCAGCCGGTCGGCCGTCGCGCCGCGCGTGGCGGTGCCCGCGTCGAGGAGCGCGTACGCCGTCCGCAGCGGCTGCGCCGCCCGCCGGTACAGCCCGTCGGCGCCGTGCCGGTCGTCCAGCAGCCGGATCCGTCGCACCGCCTCCTCCAGGGCGCTCACCTCCGCCTCACCCACCCGCCGGGGGCCGGGAACGGCGGCCGCGGGGGCGGGGGCGGCGCCGATGCCGAGAGAGGCGGCCGCCATCGAAGCCGTGCCGCCGGTCATGAATGCGCGACGCCGCACGTCGCTCTCCTCGCTCATGTCACCTGTGCCGCTGTTCATCGGGGTCGGGTCGGGGAGGGCGGCCGGCGCCGGAGCGGCGTCGGCCGTGGCTCTGGAAGCCCGGCCGCGTACGCTCTCGCGCGCGGAGAAGCCCAGGTCGGCCAGGGTGAGGCCGGGGAACATGTGGAGGAAGACGCGTTCGTACGCGTAGTTGGGACAGCGGATCTCGCCAGCCTCCACCCGCCCGACATAGCGTGCGTCGCAAGCGACTTGTTCACCGATCTCCCGGGCCGCCCTGCGCACGGCCGCCGCGAACTCCCCCGGCGAGCGTCGGCCGCGCAGCCTGCGGAAGGTGAGATTGGGAACCGCCCGGGTCGACACCATGGCCGAGACCTCTCTTGGAGCACCTTGGTCCTGCGTGCCGGTCCACCTGCTGACCGGGTTTCCCGGCGCTCCGGCGTCCAAGAACGTACCGGTTGTGACGAGTTGCCTACACAGTGTTTGGCTACAAAACGGATATCTCACCCACGATCTGCCATGAACTGCCACCCTTTGCGGCGGACTCTCGCCGTAGCTGTTGACGCCGCGACGCGTTGAACCATGCGGAGACGCGCCACGTCTCCGCTCGCCGAGGAGGGGTTCCCCTTGTTGGAGTTGGAGGTCGGTATGAAGACCGGTGACAGCTCATGGACGACTGCTCAGCACACGCCCAGCGCCGAGGCGAGCGAGTCGCCGCCCGGTGACACCGCCGGGGGCCACGGCGGGCCCTGCGACCTGGTGACCGTGCCGGCCCGGCAGGGGCTGGAGGCCGTCGACATCCTGCGCCGCGGCGCGGGCGAGGCCCCTTCGGTCGGGCCCGTGCTCCTCGACGTCAACTGCGACAACCTCGGGTTCCTGGTGCCGCCCGGCACGGCGGCGGGCTGGGACATGCCCGGCAGCGCGTGTACGGAGACCGCCGGCCGGGGACTGCGCATCCCGGCCGAGCCGCCCGTCGGCGGAAGCGCGTGGCTGCTGCCGCCGGACTCCGCGACCGGGGAGGTCACGGACCCGGCGGTGCTGCGGGAGGCCCTCGGCGAGGCGGCCCGGCTGATCGAGGCCGCGGACGGCCACCGGTAGCGACCGCCCGTGCGCGGGGGCCGGTGACCGCCACCGGGCGATAATGGCCCGGTGGCGAAGAATCCGGCGGCGAGGAAAGGGCGACGTGGACGAGGTGTCCCCGGAGCCGGAGCCGAGAGCGTCACCGAGCCGGTCGACGGCGGGCTCGCCGAGCTGCTGCCCGACCGCGAGCGCTCCGGTGCCTGGACGCTGCTGATCGACGGCGCCCCGCAGTCACATGTCGATCTCGCCGACCCGACGCATCTCTCGTTCTCCTACCAGCGCAGGCTCGGTCACTTCGCCGATCTCGTCGCGCCCGCGGGCCGGCCGCTGCACGTCGCGCACCTCGGCGGCGGCGCGTTCACGCTCGCGCGTTACGTCGCGGCGACCCGCCCCCGCTCCACCCAGCAGATCGTGGAGCTCGACGCGCCTCTGGTCCAACTCGTCCGCAGGGAACTCCCGCTGGACCCGGGCGCCAGGATCCGGGTCCGCTCCGTCGACGCGCGGGCCGGGCTCGCCAGGATGCCCGACGGCTGGGCGGACCTGGTGATCACGGACGTCTTCGACGGGGCCCGTACCCCGGCGCATCTCACCAGCACCGAATTCCTCGCCGACGTGCGGCGCGTGCTCAGGCCCGGCGGCGGCTACGCGGCCAACCTCGCCGACGGGCCCCCGCTCGCACATCTGCGATCCCAGATCGCCACGGCCGCCACCGTCTTCCCGGAGCTGGCGCTCGCCGCCGACCCGGCCGTGCTGCGCGGCCGGCGGTTCGGCAACGCCGTACTCCTCGCGTCCGACCGGGAGTTGCCGGTCGCCGAGCTGACCCGCCGGGTCGCGGGCGACCCGCATCCGGGCCGGGTCGAACACGGGCGCTCCCTCAGGGACTTCACCGGCGGCGCCGCGCCCGTCACCGACGCGAACGCCAGGCCCTCACCCGTACCGCCGGCCGGCTCCTTCGACTGAACGCCCCTGCCCGGCGGGGGACTCACCGCTCGTCGATCTGCACCCGGGGCGCCGAGTCGTGCCAGGTGCAGAAGACCGAGACCTCCCGGTCGTCCCGCGTGAACGTCACCCGGATCCAGAAGTCCTGCTTCCACACCTGCATCTGCCAGCCGGCCTCCGGTGTCGCCGAGACCAGCTCCGCCGAGTGGGGACCGAGATCGAAGACGACCCGCCCGCCGTCGACCGGATAGCTCTTCACACTGCCGTCCGCCGTGGGGTCCGGACCGGGGTCCGAGGACCGGCTCGGCTCCTTCGGTTCCGCGGGCGCGGTCGCGGACGGCTTGCCGTCCGGTGTCTTCGAGGACTCCGGGGCCCGGGAGGAAGCCGTGGGCTCCGGCGACGAGGGTGAGGGCGGCGGGCTCGGCGGGCGGTGCGTCGACGAGGACCGCGGCCGGGCGCGCTGCGTCGTCGCGTTCTCCCCGGTGATCGGCAGCGCCCGCGGCCGGTCGTACACCGTGCCCACCACGACCGTGTGCACGCCCCACCAGGACAGCGTGACCGCCGCCCCGGTCGCCAGCGTCCACGCCATGGCATGTACGAGTCCTCTGCGCATCGGGGCCATACTGCACCACCCGCCCCGCGTCTGTCCTTCCGTCCCCGTTCCCGTCCGCGTTCCCGAACGACGGACCCCGAGGCCGCCCGGATGGCGTACGGTGCCGCCCATGCCAAGTGTGCTCGTGGTCGAGGACGACCAGTTCGTGCGCTCCGCCCTCATCAGGCACTTGACCGAGGCCTCCCACACCGTACGGAGCGTCGGCACCGCCCTGGAGGCGCTGCGTGAGGTCGCCCACTTCCGGTTCGACGTGGTCATCCTCGACCTCGGACTGCCCGATCTGGACGGGTCCGAGGCGCTGAAGATGCTGCGCGGGATCACCGACGTGCCGGTCATCATCGCCACGGCGCGGGACGACGAGGCGGAGATCGTACGGCTGTTGAACGACGGCGCCGACGACTACCTCACCAAACCCTTCTCGGTGGAACATCTCTCCGCCCGGATGGCCGCCGTGCTGCGCCGCTCGCGCGCCACCGCCGCCGAGGACCCGCCCTCGCGCGTCATCCGGGTCGGCGGTCTCGCCATCGACCCGCTGCGCCGTCAGGCCGAACTCGACGGCGCCCGGCTGGATCTGACGCGGCGTGAGTTCGACCTGCTCGCCTTCCTCGCCGGCCGCCCGGGGGTGGTCGTCGCACGCAAGGAGCTGCTGGCCGAGGTGTGGCAGCAGTCGTACGGCGACGACCAGACCATCGACGTCCATCTGTCCTGGCTGCGGCGGAAGCTGGGGGAGACGGCGGCCCGGCCCCGCTATCTGCACACGCTGCGCGGCGTCGGCGTGAAGCTGGAGCCGCCGGCTCCCCGGGAGTCCGCGTCGGGCCCGGGCGCGTACGAGCCCCTGTCATGAGGTGGGCACTGGTCAGGGTCTCGCTGGCGGTGACCGCGATGGTCGTGCTCGCCTTCGCCGTCCCGCTCGGCCTCGTCATCAAGGAGATGGCCAAGGACCGGGCCTTCTCCAACGCCGAACGGCAGGCCGCGACCCTCGGCCCCGTTCTCTCCATCGCCCAGGGCCGCGAACAGCTCGAATGGGCCGTCCAGTCCAGCCCCATCGGCGACACGGGACAGCTGGCCGTCCATGTGCCCGCCTCCGGCGAGCCGGGCAGCGTGCCCATGGAGATCGGCACCCGCCGGGCCGCGCAGAAGGACCTGCGCGCCACCGAGCGGCTCGGCAGGGCCTCCATCGCCGAGGTCAGCGGCGGCTCCGCGCTCCTCCAGCCGATCGCGATCTCCACCGGGAAGGTCGCCATCATCGAGGTGTTCGTCCCCGAGGACGAGGTCTCCAACGGTGTCGCCACCGCCTGGCTGGTGCTCGCGGGCGTGGGTGTCGCGCTGATCGTGGGCTCGGTCGCCGTCGCCGACCGGCTCGGCGTACGGATGGTCCAGCCCGCCCAGCGGCTCGCGGGAGCCGCCCATGAACTGGGGGAGGGCAGACTCGGCGCCCGGGTCCCGGAGAAGGGCCCGACGGAGCTGCGGTCGGCGGCGATCGCCTTCAACTCGATGGCCGACCAGGTGGTCCAACTCCTCGCCAACGAAAGGGAACTGGCCGCCGACCTCTCGCACCGGCTGCGCACACCGCTCACCGTGCTGCGCCTCAACGCCGCGTCGCTGGGGGAGGGCCCGGCCGCCGACCAGACGCGGGCGGCCGTCGCACAGCTGGAACGCGAGGTCGACACCATCATCCGTACCGCCCGCAAGGCCAAGCCGCAGACCCGCGCGACGACGCCCGGTGTGGGCTGCGACGTCTCCGAGGTCATCCGCGAGCGCATGGACTTCTGGTCGGCCCTCGCGGAGGACGAGGGCCGGAAGGTACGGCTGGCGGGGGTCGGCCGCCCGGCCCAGATCCCGGTCGCGAGGCCCGAACTGGCCGCCGCCCTGGATGCGTTGCTCGGCAATGTCTTCCGGCACACCCCCGAGGGCACGGCCTTCGCCGTCGACGTCCACCACGCCGACGACGCCGTGATCGTCCTCGTCTCGGACGCGGGCCCGGGGATCGCGGACCCCGAGGCGGCCCTCGTGCGCGGCAACAGCGGGGCCGGCGAGGGTTCGACGGGACTCGGGCTCGACATCGTGCGCCGGGTCGCCGAGTCGACCGGCGGAGACGTACGCATCGGGCGCTCCGTGCTCGGCGGCACGGAGGTACGGATCTGGATCGGACTCGGCGGGCGGCGCGCCACGCGCTCCACGGGGGAGAGCCGCGGACACCGGCTGCGCCGGCGGGCCAACCATTAATCCGCGCCCAATGGTTCCTTAAGGGGACCTCAAGAACGTCAACCGCTGTCCGTTATCGGTGACTTGTCCGGACCGGGACGGCTAGCGTGCTGACGCGAGAGCGAACCGCCCGCACGGCTGCCGTCCCCCACCGGTCGCCATCCCACCGCGTCCCGGCCGGTGACCGAACCAACCCCCCACCCGGCCGGGGCGCGCCCTCAGGCCGGCGGGTCGGGCAGCACGCCCGTCTCCGTCAGCCGCGCGTACCAGCGGGCGCTGGACTTGGGCGTACGGGCCTGTGTCCCGTAGTCGACGTGCACCGCGCCGAACCGCTTCCCGTAGCCCCGCTCCCACTCGAAGTTGTCCAGCAGCGACCAGAGGAAGTAGCCACGTACGTCCGCCCCGTCGGCCATCGCGCGGTGGGCCGCCGACAGATGCCCGTGCAGGAAACGGATGCGGTCCGGGTCGTGCACCACACCCTCGGCGTCCGGCCTGTCGTCGTACGCCGCGCCGTTCTCCGTGATCACCAGCGGTACGTCGGGAGCCTCGCGGGTGTAGCGCATCAGCACGTCGTACAGGCCCGTCGGATCGACCGACCAGCCCATCTCGGTGACCTCGCCCGGCGGCTGATGGAATGTCACGGACTCGGCGCCCGGCCAGGGGGACTTCTCGCCCGCGCCGTGGGCGTGCCCGTGGCTGTCGCGGCGGGACGCGTCCGCGCCGGTGCCCGTCGCCGCCGACACCAGGTGCGGCGTGTAGTAGTTGATGCCCAGCCAGTCCAGCGGCTGGTTGATCGTCGCCGTGTCGTCGGCCTTCACGAACGACCAGTCGGTGATCCGCGCGGTGTCCTTGAACAGGTCCTCGGGGTAGGCGCCCGCCAGCATCGGCCCGGTGAAGATCCGGTTCGCCAGGGCGTCGATACGGCGCCGCGCGTCCAGGTCCTCCGGCGACTGCGAACGGGCCCGGATCGCCGCGGCGTTGTGGCAGACGGTCACCTGCGCGCGTCTGGGCAGCACCGTACGCAGCGCCTGCGTGGCCAGACCGTGGCCGAGGTTGAGATGGTGCGCCGCACGCAGCGCGAGCACCGGATCCGTACGGCCGGGTGCGTGCACACCGGAGGCGTAGCCGAGGAACGCGCTGCACCAGGGCTCGTTGAGCGTCACCCAGCGGTCGACGCGGTCACCGAGCGCGTCACCGAGGATGCGCGCGTACTCCGCGAACCTGAACGCCGTCTCACGCACCGGCCAGCCGCCCGCCGTCTCCAGATCGTGCGGCAGGTCCCAGTGGTAGAGGGTGAGGACGGGCCGGATGCCCCGCTCCAGCAGGTCGTCGACGAGCTTGCGGTAGAAGTCGAGACCGCGCTGGACGGCCGGGCCGCGCCCGATGGGCTGGACGCGCGACCAGGAGACCGAGAAGCGGTACGCGTTCACACCGAGGTCCGCCATGAGGCGCACGTCCTCGGCCCGGCGGTGGATGTGGTCGGCGGCGGTGTCACCGGTGTCGCCGTTCTCGACCTTGCCGGGGGTGTGGCTGAAGGTGTCCCAGATCGACGGGGTACGGCCGATCTCCCGCGCGCCGCCCTCGATCTGGTAGGCGGCGGTGGCGGTGCCCCATATGAAGTCGGACGGAAAACTGAGGGACATGGGTGCGCTCCGGGTCGGGGAGAAACGCGCGGTCAGCCCTTGACCGCACCGGTCATGATGCCACCGACAATATGCTTGCCGAAGATCACGAAGGCCAGCAGGAGCGGCAGCGTACCGAGGAGGGCACCTGCCATGATCACCGACTGGTCGGGAATGTAGCCGCGCCCGAGACCGGTGAGAGCCACCTGCACGGTGGGGCTGCCGTTCTGTGTGAGCGCGATGATCGGCCAGAAGAAGTCGTTCCAGGCCAGCACGAACGTCAGCATCCCCAGCACGGCCATCGCGGGCCGCGCCGCCGGGAAGACGACGTGCCACACGACGCGCCAACTGCTCGCACCGTCCACCCGCGCCGCCTCGATCAGCTCGGTCGGCAGCGCCTGGACCAGATACTGCCGCATGAAGAACACCCCGAACGCGCTGACCAGGGTGGGCAGGACCACGGCCTGGAGCCGGTCGGTCCAGGACAGCTCGGCGATCAGCATGTACAGCGGTACGACACCGAGCTGCGGCGGCACCATCATCGTGCCGATCACCAGCAGCAGAAGCAGGCTCTTGAACCGGAAGCGGAGCTTGGCGAAGGCGAAGCCGGCGAGCGTCGAGAACAGAACCGTCCCGGCGGCCACGGTGCCCGCCACCAGGACCGTGTTGAACAGCGCCGTACCCATGTTGGCGTCGGTCCAGGCGATACGGAGATTACGCACGAGATTGCCGCCGAACCAGAAGGGCGGGGGAGTCTGTGCCAGCCGGGTGGTGTTGCGGGACGCGGCGATCGCCGTCCAGAGGAGCGGGAAGAGCGAGCCGGCGGCGAACAGGGCCAGTACCGCGTACGTGATCCGCCCCGCGTGCCGCTGAAGCCCCGCACCGCGTCGCGTCCCCGCGCCGCGTCGCGTCCTCGTCCCTCGGGTCTCCGACGTCATGAGCTCCTCCGCAGCCGGCGGGCGACGAGCCAGTTCACCGCGCCGATGATCAGCAGGATCAGGAACATCGACCAGGCGATCGCCGACGCCCGGCCGAGATGCAGATTCACCCAGCCCTGCTCGTACAGATAGAGCCCCAGCGTCTGGAACTGGTGGTCCGAGCCGCCGGTCGCGCCCGCGCCGCCGTTGAACAGCAGCGGCTCGCCGAAGAGCTGGGTCGCGCCGATCGTCGAGACGACGCAGGTGAAGAGGATCGTGGGCCGCAGGGACGGAAGGGTGACATGCAGGAACTGCTGGCGTCGCGAGGCCCCGTCGAGCGCGGCCGACTCGTACAGCTCGTGGGGGATCGACTGCATTGCCGCCAGGTAGATCAGCGCGTTGTACCCCGTCCAGCGCCACACGACGATGGTGGAGACGGCCAGTTGGGACGTCCACGTGCCGTTCTGCCAGTCGACGGCGTCGAACCCGGCCAGCCCCAGACCCCAGTTGATCATTCCGTGGTCCCGGCCGAAGAGCAGTACGAAGACCAGCGTGGCCGCCGCGACACTCGTGGCGTACGGCGTGAGGACGGCCACCCGGAAGAACATCGAGCCGCGAAGCCGGTAGTTGAGCAGCTGCGCGATGCCGAGCGCGATCAGCAACTGCGGGACGGTCGAGAGCAGTCCGATGGTCACCGTGTTCTGGAGCGCGTTCCAGAAGAAGTCGTCGCGCAGCAGCCGGGAGAAGTTGCCCAGCCCGACCCACTCCATGTCGTCGGGCGAGGTGAGCTCGACGCGGTGCAGCGATGCCCAGCCGGTGTAGAGCAGCGGGAAGAGCCCGAAGACGGCGAAGAAGAGGAAGAACGGGGCGACGAAGGCGTACGGGCTCCACCGCAGGTCCCTGCGGTGCCACCGCCGGCGCCGCTCCCGCTCCCGCTCGTCGCGCCCCTCCCTGCCGTGGTCCCCGCCCCTGGCGCCGGGCGGCGCCGGATACGCCGCGGTGCCGTCCTCCCGCTCGGAGGGGGCCGCGGCGGTCGCGTCACGCGCCACGCCCGCCATGTCGCTCACCGGTCCAGCGCGTTGTCGATCGCCTTCACCGCCGCGTCCCAGCCCTGCTCGGACGACCGGCCCTTCTGGTCGACCTGGAGCATGCCGACGTCCGCGAGGTTCTGGGCGATGATCAGGTCCTTCGGGCCGACGATCTGGACCGGCACGCCCTCCGCCGCGCCCGCGAAGATCCGCCCCGTGGGCGCGTCGCCGAAGTAGGGGTGCCGCGCCTCGGAGACCGCCGGCAGGTCGTACGCGGCCGGGGCGCTCGGGAAGCTGCCGCGCCTCTCGAACAGCTTCGCCTGCTGCTCGGGCGCGGTCAGCCAGGCGACGAGCCGGGCGGCCGCCGCCGTGTTCTTCCCGGCCCTGGGCACGGTCAGGAACGACCCGCCCCAGTTGCTCGGCCGGGGCGCCGTGGCCACGTCCCACTTGCCCTTGCCGGCGGCGCCCGCCTTGTCCTGGATGTAGCCGAGCATCCAGGCGGGACAGGAGACGGTCGCGAAGGTCGCGTTGGCGAAGCCCTGGTCCCACGCGGGTGTGAACTGCTGGAGCCTGCCGGTCAGCCCCTCGCGGGCGAACTCGGCCGCGGTGTCCCAGGCCCCCCGTACGGCCGGGTTGGTCTTGTAGACGACCTTGCCGCCCGCGTCGTAGAACCGTTTCTCGCTCCCGCCGGTGATCGCCGCCATCACCCCGGACGCCGAGTCGACGAAGACCGTCCCCTTGGGTGCCTTCGCCTTGTACCGCTTCCCGGCCGCCAGATACTTCCGCCAGTCGCCCGCCCACAGCTTCCCGACGGCCGTGCGGTCAGTGGGCAGCCCGGCCTTGGCGAAGAGGTCCCTGCGGTAGCAGATCGCCCCCGGCCCGATGTCCGTGCCGAGGCCGACGGTCCTCCCGTCGGCGGTGGTGGCCTGCGACCACTTCCAGGGCAGGAAGCCGTCCTTCCGTACGCCCTCGGTCCGGCCCAGGTCCACGAGCTTGCCCGCCTGGGTGGCGGTGATCTCGGCGATGTTGTTGACCTCGACGGCCTGGATGTCGGCGAGTCCGCTGCCGCTGCCGAGGTGGGTGAGGAGCTGCGGGTAGTAGTTCTCGTTCCGCTCGATGGACGTCTGCCTGATGACGACGTCCTTGTGGAGCTTCATGTACTCGTCGTACAGCCCGGCCTCCTTGAGACCGAAGGCCCCGAAGACCCCCACGGTGAGAGTGGTCCCCCCGCTCCCGCCGTCGACGTCACCGCTCGCGCCGCCCCCGCTCGTGCCACCCCCGCTCGTGACCCCGGCTGCCGGCTCGGGCGGGTCCTCGGCACACCCGGCCACCGTCCCGGCCCCGAGCACGACGACGGCCACGAGACCCACCAGCCGGTGGGACGCACGGGAATGTGTGCGCATGACGTCCTTCCTCGACTGATGGGAGCGCTCCCACGAGTGGGTCGAGCGTCCCCGCTCACATGAGAGGTGTCAAGGGACCGGGCGGCGACACGACGAAGGGCCGGTCCGCTCGCGCGAACCGGCCCTTCATTCGTCAGGGTGAGTAACGGGACTTGAACCCGCGACATCCTGGACCACAACCAGGTGCTCTACCAGCTGAGCTATACCCACCACGTCCGGTCAATCCTGTACCCGACCGGCCGAGAAAAAGTGTACAGCCTCCGCGAGGGTGCTCGCGCCCGAGTTATGCCTGGGGCCGGGCGGCGTTCTCGTGGGTCACAGCACGTGCTTGGCCGCGATCGCCTTCGCCGTGTCCGAGTCCGGACCGGGCTGCGGCACGAAGACCGCCTCGCGGTAGTAGCGCAGCTCAGCGATGGATTCGCGGATGTCGGCCAGCGCCCGGTGGTTGCCGCTCTTCTCGGGGCTGTTGAAGTAGGCGCGCGGGTACCAGCGGCGCGCCAGCTCCTTGATCGAGGAGACGTCGACGATCCGGTAGTGGAGGTAGCCCTCCAGCTCCGGCATGTCCCGCAGCAGGAAGCCGCGGTCGGTGCCGACCGTGTTGCCGCACAGCGGCGCCTTCCCGGGCTCCTTGACGTGCTCGCGTACGTACGCCAGCACCCGCTCCTCGGCGTCGGCCAGGGTGGTGCCGCCGGCCAGCTCGTCGAGCAGGCCCGAGGCGGTGTGCATCTGCCGCACCACCTCGGGCATGGTCTCCAGCGCCGCGTCCGGGGGACGCACGACGATGTCGACCCCTTCGCCGAGCACGTTCAGTTCCGAGTCGGTGACCAGGGCGGCCACCTCGATGAGTGCGTCGTCCGTCAGCGAGAGCCCGGTCATCTCGCAGTCGATCCACACCATTCGATCGTTCATGCGCCTTACCCTACGGTGCGCTCCGCTGACCTGGCAGGCTCGGGCGGCCCTGGCCGGAGGCGAAGGCCTCCGAGTAGGACTTGACCGGCTCCGCCACCGGCGACGAGGCCGTCGCGGAACCGGACGGGGCGGACGCCGCAGCCGTCCTTCTGGCGCCCGGGGCGGCCTGCGGCGGTACGACCTGCTCCACCGGCGCCGGCGCGAGCTGGTCCCCGTGCGGACGGCGGGCCCGGTAGGCGGCCCGGTACGCGGCGGGGGACGAGCCAAGCTGACGCCGGAAGTGCCCGCGCAGCGCCACCGGCGAACGGAAGCCGCAGCGGCCGGCGACCTCGTCCACCGAGTAGTCGGAGGTCTCCAGCAGCCGCTGCGCCTGGAGCACACGCTGGGTGATCAGCCACTGCAAGGGCGCGCTGCCGGTGAGCGAACGGAAACGGCGGTCGAAGGTCCTGCGGCTCATGTAGGCGCGGGCGGCCAGAGTCTCCACGTCGAACTGCTCGTGCAGATGCTCCAGCGCCCAGGCCACGACCTCGGCGAGCGGGTCGGAGCCGATCTCCTCTGGTAAAGACCTGTCCAGATAGCGCTCCTGACCGCCGCTGCGCCGCGGTGGAACGACGAGCCTGCGCGCCAGTGCCCCGGCGGCCTCCGTCCCGTGATCCGTACGCACTATGTGCAGACACAGATCTATTCCGGCTGCCGTGCCGGCGGAGGTGAGCACGTCGCCGTCGTCGACGAACAGCTCCCGCGGATCCACGTGCACGGACGGATACCGCTTGGCGAGCGTCGGCGCGTACATCCAGTGCGTGGTCGCCGGCCGGCCGTCCAGGAGGCCGGCCGCGGCGAGCACGAACGCGCCCGTGCACAGTCCGACGATCCGGGCGCCTTCCTCGTGCGCGCGGCGCAGCGCGTCGAGCGCCTCGGGCGGCGGCGGCGAGGTGATGGACCGCCATGCCGGGACGACCACCGTGCCCGCTCTGCCGATCGCCTCCAGGCCGTAGGGCGTGGTGAGTTCGAGCCCGCCGGTGGTGCGGAGCGGACCTTCCTCCCCGCCGCACACGAGCAGCCGGTATCGCGGAACCCCGGCATCCTGACGGTCGATGCCGAACACGGAGAGCGGGATGGAGCTCTCGAAGATGGGCCCACCACTGAACAGCAGCACTGCGACAACTTCCCGGCGGCGGCGGCCGGAAAGCTTCCGTGCTGACTCCGGTGCGGCAATGGAGTCCTGGCTCATGGCGCTAAGCCCCCCTCGGTGTTCGCGTCTCCCCGTTCGTGTCGGGTCTTTCGCTCCTGCACGATTCCCCTCGGTTTTGCACGGGACCCCACTGTTCGCTACTCATGATCGAATCTACTGTGTCCCGTGGTGCCGGCGTGACAAGTTCTCCATCCGGCGCTATGTCGACAAGGCAACTTGGCGCGAAGCATTCGATCACGAAGCGTTCCACTCAGGCGGCCCACTGGGAAGTGCGCCTCGCGCGCATGGCCCGTCCCCGTAGGCACTTCGCGGCCGGAAAGGACCTCTCTGCCCTGGTGACAAGGGGGTTGGCAGGCCATTTCGCCAAGGATCGGTCGCAGGGGTGAAGTTGGCTGAAAACTTACGGGTGTGCGGGCCCGGAAGCGCCGGTCACCCGGCGCGCTTCAGTCGCGAGTATGCGCGCCCCGATGCGCCCCCTGGGGCCTGGTGTTACCCGCCGTACGTTGCGCGCGCAGCGAGCGCTCCGAGCGGCGCAGCAGAAGCCGGCAGACCGCCGTCACGGCGAGCAGCCCGAGCGCGGGGACGGCGGCTCCGCCGACGGACGTCCCGAACACGACGAGCACCACCGGCACGAGCACACAGCTGAACGCGGCCCAGCGAACCACATCGCTCGCGGAATCGGCGGTGGCGGCCGACGCGGTCTGAGGCCCCGAGGGGGAGGCGTGGTGGTGCGGTCGTACGGACACGTGGGCTCCCTGGTGACGTGGGTGGCTGTGGTGACTGGAGTTACCGCGTCGACCACGGGGGGACCCATGATCAACGAGGCGTCCGGCCGTCCGGTCACTTACCACCCCCCGGGTGGCCCGCTTCCCGCGTCCCTGTGTACGAGCCATCCGGCGTTGCGATCCCCGACGGGCTCGGGCATGCTCCCCTGATACGCCGCGTGTGCGGCGGCCATGCCTGGGCAGAAGAGGAGTGCCGCCGTACCCTTGCGGGTAAGGGGTTGGGAAGATGATTCCCAGACACAGCTCCGTTGCCCCGTCAATTGTTGCTCCTTCACACAAGGACCTTCCTCGCCGAGACATCGATGGCCGGTCACGAAATCCCCGAACCCGCTGACCGCGAGCAGTTGACCGACCACGCGTCGGACCTGCAAGCGGCGGAAGAGACGCGCCACTCCTGCGACCCGGCCTTCAGGCACGGAGTGGTCGTCGGTTTCGACGGGTCGACGTCCAGCGAGCGCGCACTCGCCTATGCCATCGGAATGGCCCGCAGACTCGGTTCCGCCCTGATCATCGTGCACGTGGCCAACCGGCTGCCCACCACCGTCTGGGCGGGCTGCGAGCCGCCGGTCTTCGTGGACGTGCCGGACCACCGCACCGAGGTCCTCGGTCTCGAACTGGCCTGCGCGGACTACCTCACCGAGGTGCCGTGGATCCTCGTCGAGCGCGGCGGCGACATCTGTCACGAGCTCGAAGAGGTCGGCCAGGAGTACTCGGCCGACGCGATCGTCGTCGGCTCCACGCACGGCATCGTGGGACGTATCTTCGGCTCGGTGGCGGGACGGCTGGCACGACGGGCCCAGCGGCCCGTCGTGGTCATTCCGTAGCCCGTCGTCCGCGGCGGCGACGCTGACGCGCCGTCATGGCTACTCCACCGTCACGGACTTCGCCAGGTTGCGCGGCTTGTCGATGTCCCGGCCCAGCGCCAACGCCGTGTGGTAGGCGAGCAGTTGGAGCGGGATCCCCATCAGGATCGGGTCCAGCTCCGGCTCGTTCTTCGGCACCAGGATCGTGTGGTCGGCCTTCGGCTGCTCCTGGTGCGCGACCGCGAGGATGCGGCCGCTGCGGGCCTTGATCTCCTCCATCGCCGCGCGGTTCTTCTCCAGCAGGTCGTCGTCCGGCACGATCGCCACGGTCGGCAGCGCCGGTTCGATGAGTGCGAGCGGTCCGTGCTTCAACTCGGAGGCCGGATACGCCTCGGCGTGGATGTACGAGATCTCCTTGAGCTTCAGGGAGGCCTCAAGTGCCACCGGATAGCCGCGTACCCGTCCGATGAACATCATCGACTTCGCGTCCGCGTACTCGTCCGCGACCTTCTTGATCTCCGCCTCGGACTCCAGGATCTCCGTGATCTGGGCGGGCAGATCACGCAGGCCCGCGATGATCCGCTTGCCGTCGGCGACCGACAGGTCGCGGATCCGGCCCAGGTGCAGCGCGAGCAGCGCGAAGGCCACCACCGTGTTGGTGAAGCACTTCGTGGAGACGACACAGACCTCCGGGCCCGCGTGCACGTACACGCCGCCGTCGGTCTCGCGGGCGATCGCCGAGCCGACGACGTTGACGACGCCGAGCACCCGGGCGCCTTTGCGCTTGAGCTCCTGCACGGCGGCCAGGACGTCGTACGTCTCGCCCGACTGCGACACGGCGATGTAGAGCGTGTCGGGGTCCACGACGGGATTGCGGTAACGGAACTCCGACGCGGGCTCCGCGTCCGCCGGGATGCGCGCCAGCGACTCGATCAGCCCGGCGCCGATGAGACCGGCGTGGTACGAGGTGCCGCAGCCGAGGATCTTGATGCGCCGCACCCCGCGGGCCTCGCGCGCGTCCAGATTCAGACCGCCCAGATGCACGGTCGAGAACCGGTCGTCGATCCGCCCGCGCAGCACCCGGTCCACGGCGTCGGACTGCTCGGAGATCTCCTTGTGCATGTACGTGTCGTGGCCGCCCATGTCGTACGACTCGGCCTCCCACTCCACGGTGGTCGGCGTGGCCGAGGTGCGCGAGCCCTCGGTGGTGTACGTACGGAAGTCGTCGGCCTTGATGGTGGCCATCTCGCCGTCGTCGAGGGTGACGACCTGGCGGGTGTGGGAGACCAGCGCGGCGACGTCGGACGCGACGAACATCTCCTTCTCGCCGATGCCGAGGACGACGGGCGAGCCGTTGCGGGCGACGACGATACGGTCCGCGAAGTCGGCGTGCAGCACGGCGATGCCGTACGTGCCCTCGACCAGCTTCAGCGACTGGCGGACCTTCTCCTCCAGCGTCTCGGCCTGCGAGCGCGCGATGAGATGGGTCAGGACCTCGGTGTCGGTCTCGGAGAGGAAGACGACACCGTCGGCCTCCAGCTTCACACGCAGTTCGGTGGCGTTGTCGATGATGCCGTTGTGGACGACGGCGACCTTGTTGTCCTGGTCGAGGTGCGGATGCGCGTTGTGGTCGCTCGGGGCGCCGTGGGTGGCCCAGCGGGTGTGCGCGATGCCGGTGGTGCCGGCGAAGCGCTTGGGGACGCGGGACTCCAGCTCACGGACGCGGCCCTTGGCCTTGACCATCTTCAGCGCCGAGGACCTGCCGGCGGCCGCCTTGCCGGTGATGACCAGGCCCGCGGAGTCGTAGCCCCGGTACTCCAGCCGCTGCAAGCCCTCAAGCAGCAGTGGGGCGACATCACGCCGCCCGATGTAACCGACGATTCCGCACATATCAGTCTCTGCCTCTCCGCCAATGATCAGTGGTGTGCCCGGCCGCCGTCCGAGGACGGTCGTCGCCGTACGCTCCGCGGCTCAGCCGTAGACGATCCGCCGGAGCTGCCTGAGGGACAGCTCCGGCGGCGCCACCGCGCGGTGCGGCAGTTCCGCCGCGATCCGCTCGAAGATCTCCGGGTTCGCCGCGCCGCCGGCCTGGAGCTCGCGGTGTCTGCGCCGGACGAACTCCTCGGCGGTCTCGTCGAAGTACGCCAGGACGTCCAGAATCACCCGGGCCGCCTCGCCGCGCGGGAGCGCGGTGCTGCGGACCAGATGGTCGACGAGGTCGTCGTGGGACGAGGGTGAACGGCGTTCGAGCACCCGTAGATACTGCGGGTGCTTGGCGGCTCTTTGCAAGAATCCTGCCCGAATCCGGGCAGGAGTATCCATGATCTCTGTTGTGGCGCTGCTCAGAGGCGCTTCAGTACGGCCTGCTTGGCGGTCGTGAACTCCTCCTCCGTGAGGATCCCGGCCTGGTGCAGCTCGCCCAGCTCACGCAGCCTGCGCAGCAGCGCGTCATGATCGTCGCCGCTCGCGGCCCGCTGTGCGGGCACGTCCGCGCCTTCGGCGGCCTTGGTGAGGGAGGGAAGGGCGGCGGGCGCCGCGTTCGGGTGCGGCAGCCGGGCCACCACCGCCGCCGCGACCAGCGCCATCAGCGGGTCCTTCCGGAAGCCGTACAGCTCCACGGAGTGCGGGTCGTACTTCGGCGCCGGGGAATTGCCCCTGCCGACCACGAAGCGCAGGAATCCATTCTCCATCCCGGCGCTCGGCCGCCACTCCACACCGTCGACATCATCGATCGAGAGGGTGGTCATGCCCCGCGAGGACTTGGACTCCTCGGTCTTCCAGTTCCACTCCAGCCGGATCTGCTCGCCGTCGAAGGTCGCGGTCCCGTCGCCGGCGCCCATCGTGATCGGCAGGGAGGGGCCGGGCAGCAGAAAGCGGTCGGTCGGACCCGACTCGACCTCGTCCAGCAGCAGGGCGTTGCGCACCTCGTCGACGAAGTACTCGGCGACGCCCGTGCGGTCGCTCTCCACGGTCAGCTGGTACGGGTCGGAGGCGTCGTCCAGCTTGCCCCCGGCGACCCTGGTGAGCGGGTCGGCGCCCTCGCGCAGCCGGAGCCTGAGCCGCCCCGACTTACGGCCCTGCTCGAAGGTGATCCCCGCCAACGCCGCCAGCGGCACGGCGACTTCGCCGAGCGACTTGCGCAGCAGACTCACGCGCTTGTCGGAGCCGGGCACGATGCGCACCGTGTCGCCGTCGAAGGTCCAAGTGCCGTCCCTCTGGATGATTTCCGCCATGAGGCCGATTGTTCCACCGAGGCGCCGAAGATTGGTCTACACCTTGACCACGGATGGGACACGGGGGTCCGATGGTGAGGTTCGGTCGCTCCGCACCACAGTTGAACTCCGTCGAAGGGGCAAGTCTGTGAGACAGCACGGAACATCCCCCACCTTCCCCCCACTTCCGTCCCGCCGGTCCGCGTCCCGCCGGCCTTCGTCCGCGCGCCTCTTCGGCCCGCTGCTCGTCGGCGTCGCCCTGTTCTCGTGCGTGGCCGCGTCAGGGGCCGTCGCGGCTCCCGAGCGCACGGGGACGGGGTCCGGATCCCCGTCCACCTCCACTTCCGGCTCCGGCTCCGCGGTCAGGGCGCTCGGCGACGTCGTCCCGGCGCCCGCCTCGGTGCGGCCGGGCGGCTCGCCGTACTCCATCACCTCCTCGACCCGCATCCGGGTCGACGAGGACTCCCACGAGGCACGGCGCGTGGGCACCTATCTGGCGGGACTGCTGCGTCCCTCCACCGGCTACGACCTGCGGGTCACCGACGACGACCGGGGCCGCGCCGACCACCGGGGCCGCGACCACGATCACGGCCGGGGTGACGACGGGATCCGGCTCAAGCTGACGTCCGGCGACCGGGACCGGGCGCTCGGCGACGAGGGCTACCGTCTGGAGTCGGGCCGTGACGGGGTCACGCTCACGGCCCGCAAGCCCGCCGGACTCTTCCACGGCGTCCAGACACTGCGGCAGCTCCTGCCGGCCTCGGTGGAGCGCGACAGCCGGCAGCGAGGCCCCTGGAAGGTCGCCGGCGGCACCATCACCGACAAGCCGCGCTACGCCTACCGGGGCGCGATGCTCGACGTCTCCCGGCACTTCTTCACCGTCGACCAGGTCAAGCGCTACATCGACCAGTTGGCCCTCTACAAGATCAACACCCTGCATCTGCACCTCTCCGACGACCAGGGCTGGCGCATCGCGATCGACTCCTGGCCGCGGCTCGCCACGTACGGGGGCTCGACCCAGGTCGGCGGCGGCCCCGGCGGGTACTACACCAAGGCGCAATACCGCGACCTGGTGCGTTACGCCGCCTCGCGCCATCTCGAAGTCGTCCCGGAGATCGACATGCCGGGCCACACGAACGCGGCGCTCGCCTCGTACGCCGAGCTGAACTGCGACGGCGTCGCGCCGCCGCTCTACACCGGCACGGCCGTCGGCTTCAGTTCGCTGTGCGCGACGAAGGAGATCACGTACGACTTCGTGGACGACGTGGTGCGCGAGCTGGCCGCCCTGACGCCCGGCAGATATCTGCACATCGGCGGCGACGAGGCGCACTCCACCAGCCATGAGGACTATGTGGAGTTCATGCGGCGGACCCAGGCGGTCGTGGCCAAATACGGGAAGACCGTGGTGGGTTGGCACCAGCTCACCGGCGCGGACCCGGTGAAGGGCGCGGTCGCGCAGTACTGGGGCTACGACGCCACGGGCGCCGCCGAGCGCGCGCAGGTCGCCGAGGCGACGAAGGCCGGCACGAAGCTGATCCTGTCGCCGGCCGACCGCGTCTATCTCGACATGAAGTACGACCGGAACACCGATCTGGGCCAGAGCTGGGCCGGTCTGGTGGAGGTCGACCGCTCGTACGACTGGGACCCGGCGGCCTATCTCGCGGACGCGGGTGTCGCCCCGGACGCGGTGCTGGGCGTCGAGGCGCCGCTCTGGTCGGAGACGCTGTCGACCAGCGACAACATCGAGCGGATGGCGTTCCCGAGGCTGCCCGGTGTCGCGGAGATCGGCTGGTCCCCGCAGTCGGCGCGGGACTGGGACACGTACAAGGTCCGACTGGCGGCGCAGGGACCGCGGATGACGGCGCTGGGGATCGACTACTACCCCTCGCCGGTCGTGCCCTGGCCCGGCGAGTGACCGCGCGGTGAGCCGAGTGCGCTGACGGGGAGGCGGGCGCCTGTGAAGGGCCGTGCGTGAACATGGGCGCCCGCCGCTCCCGTCACCCTCGGTGGGGTGCGGCGTATATCTGTGGGCATCCGTCTCGCGCTGCGCGTCGACACGCTCGGATCCCTGGCTGAGGCGGAGGCGGTGAAACCCGCACGGCATCCAGTACGAGGTGACGCTCCGGAAGTCAGCGATCCGCCATCGGTGAAGGCGACTCGACGGGGACGCCCCAACCGACCTGCGGTGTCGGCCCGTTCGGGCGTGGCGTGCGCCGACCGGGACGGGTGGTTCGGGGCGGGCGGTTGAGTACGGGTACTCACGCCCGCGCCCGCGTTCCTGGCGACCATGGGAGACATCGCCCGTCGCCCCTCCGGAGGACCCTCATGCTGAGCCGTACAGCCGCCGCACTGGTGCCGTTCTTCGGCCGCCTCACGGTCTCGCTGGACGCCGAGGGCGAGTTGGCGCCGGGGAGCATCGTCGCCGCGAACCACACCTCGCTCAGCGATCCGGCGGTCGTGCTCGCCGCGCTGCGTCAACTGGGCGTCGAGCCCGTCGTGATGGCGGCCGCGGGACTGTGGCGCGTACCGCTCCTCGGGCGCGCGCTCGTCCGCGGCGGGCACGTCCCCGTCCGCCGCGGCGACCCGGGGGCCGCGGGCTGCCTCGACGACGCCGCGGCCGCGCTCGCGCGTGGCCGGGTCGTCCTCATCTACGGCGAGGGCGGCATCCCGGACGGCGGGGACGCCACCGAGCTGCCTCCCCGGCCCTTCCGTACCGGCCTGGCCCGGCTGGCCGCCGTGACCGGCGCTCCGGTCGTCCCCCTCGGACAGAGCGGCGCCCGCCGCATCACCTCGGGCGGTGTACTCGGGCAGCTCGCGGGTCTGGCGACCGCGCCCCTGCGCCGCCCGGAGCTGCGGGTGCACATCGGCGCCCCGGTTCGGCTGACCGGCGATCCGGCGACCGCCACGGCGCAGGCGCATCGCGCGGTCACCGCCGCGTGGTGGACCGCCGCGCACCCGCACGGCGCACCGGCTGTTCGGACGGCGGCCCCGGTCGCCGTCGGCACCGATCAGGCGACCTTCCGGGCCTTCTCGATGGCGGCGGCGAGATCTTCGAGGATCGGCGCGCACTTGTCGTAGGAGTAGATGGGCTCCGTGACGCGCGGAACGACCTGGCCCGCCCCGACCGCGGGCAGCCGCGCCCACGTCGGCTTCGACGTCAGGGCGTTGGGCTGGAGGGCGGAGGAACGGTTGTCCATCATGATGATGTCGGCCGGGTACTTGTCGACGTTCTCCCAGCTCAGCTCCTCGAAGAAGCCTTGGGCGTTGACCTTCGGCTCCACGAACCTCACGCCGAGCTCCTGGAAGTAGAGGGTGTCGGCGGACATCTCGGCGAGGGAGACGTAGAACAGGTCCTGACTGGCCGAGCCGACCAGCACCCTGATCTCGGGACGGGACTTCGCGGCGGCCCGCAGCCGGCCCGCCGCCTTCTCGAACCTGGCCTTCGCGTCGGTGACCTTCTTCGCCCCCAGATCGGCGCCCAGGGACTCGGCGAGATCCGCGTGGCGCCGGATCGCCTTGGGGACGGTGGTCTCCGCGGCCAGGAGCGCCACGCTCGGGGCCAGCTTGAGGATCTTGTCCTTGGACTGCTCGGGGACGTACCAGAGTTCGCCCTCGACCCACTGGGCGGTGACGAGCAGTTCCGGGGCGAGCGCCGCGTACTTCTCGACGTTGAACTCGCCCCAGACGTTGCCGAGGATCTCGACCTCGGTGACGTCGAGGTCACCCGCCTGGATGTCCGGCTTGCCGTCCTTGGTGGTGGTCGGTCCGAAGACGCCCTTGACCTCGATCCCGTAGTCGTGGAGCGCGGCGGCGGTGCCGGTGAAGGCGACGATGCTCTTCGGGACGCTGCCGGCCTCGGCCGTCTCGCCGCGGTCGTCCTTGAAGGACCAGGGGCCCGCCTTCACATCGTCGGCCGCGCCCGGCTCCCCCTTGTCGTCGTCGCTGTTCCCACAGGCGGCGAGGGCGACTCCGAGGCCGACGGCACCACCGGCGGCGAGGACGCCGCGGCGGCTGAGGGGTGAATGGTGGGCGTTGGGCATGTCGATGTCCGCTTTCGTACGCGCCGGAGACCGGCCGGTGGGCAGTTCGAATAGGTTAGCCTAACCTTGCTTACTCTCGCGTACGGGGCGGGTGTCCGAGCCGTGCGGGAGAGTTGGGGGAACAGCCGCTCCCTACGTCCCGCAGGAGTCAGCGATGTCCGTCCGCCGCGTTGTGCCCAACCTCCATGTGCGGCCCGAGGAGCAGGAGCGGAGCCGGGCGTTCTACGGCCTGCTGGGCTTCGAGGAGGTCATGAACCAGGGCTGGATCCTCACCCTCGCCTCACCGTCCACACCGAGCGCACAGGTCAGCTTCCTGACCCACGACGCGACCGGACCCGTCGTCGCCGACATGAGCATCGAGGTGGACGACGTGGACGCGGCCTACGCGGCCGTGCGGGCGAGCGGCGCGGAGATCGTGCACACGCTGCGGGACGAGGAGTGGGGCGTACGCCGCTTCTTCGCGCGCGACCCGAGCGGCCGGGTCGTCAATGTGCTGAGCCACCGCGGAACGGGGTGACGACGGCGGACGGGGCCGTACGACCGTGGGTCAGAAGAGATCCAGAAGTTCCGTCAGGGTGGTGATCGAGGGCACCTCGGAGACGCCCGCCGGGTCCCTGCGCATCGCGCGTCCCGCGTAGCCGAGCCGGATCGCCGCGGCGACCAGGTCCGGATCGTCGTCGACGAACAGGCACCGCGCGGGAGGGAGTCCCAGCGCGGCGCTCGCGTGGTGGTACATACGGGGGTCCGGCTTGTTGCACCCCAGGACGGCCGAGATCGCATAGGCCTCGAAGAAGCGGTCGATCCCGAGCCCGGCGTGCAGCCGGGGCAGATCGGGCCAGGCGTCCGACACCACGGCCATCCGCACCCCGCGCCGGCCCAGCTCCTCCAGCGTCCCGTGGACGTCCGGGTACGTCTCCAGGAAGACGTCCGGGGCGACTTCACGGCGCAGGTCGGCGAGAAGGCGCGGGGCCGGGTCCACGCCGAGGCGCCGGAGCATCACCCGGTGGTAGTCGTCGTAGTCGGGCGTCGACGACGAGGCGGCGAAGAACCGGTCACCCGCGGCGATCGCGGCCGCGAACTCCTCGGGCGCGATCGAGGGGGCGTGGGCGAGCACGGTGTCCTCGAAGTCGGCTCGCGGGTTCCAACGGCCGCCGATCGGACGCAGCAGAACACCGCCCGAGTCGAAGAGAACGGCGCGGAGACTGTCCGGGGTGACGGGCGGTGTCGTCATCCGCCCAGTCTCGTGAACGGACCGCCGATGGTCGACCCCGCCCTTTCCGGCCGGAGGCGGGCTACCGTCGTACGCTGAATCACCCATTGAAGGACAGGACAGGACAGGAGACCGAGGTGACCGGGATGACGACTGGGGCGGCCGTGGCCGGGACGACGGTGGCCGAGGTGATGGCCGAGCTGGCCGGGCTGGACGACCCGAAGGCACGTGCGGTCAACGAGAAGCACGGTGACGACCACGGGGTGAACCTCAGCAAACTGCGAGCGCTCGCCAAGCGGCTGAAGACACAGCACGAACTCGCCACCCGGCTCTGGGCCACGGACGACACCGCGGCGCGGCTGCTGGCGCTGCTGATCTGCCGCCCGAAGGCGTTCGGGCGCGAGGAGTTGGACGCCATGCTGCGCGAGGCGCGCGCACCCAAGGTGCACGACTGGCTCGTGAACTACGTGGTGAAGAGGAGCCCTCACTTCGAGGAGCTGCGCCGGGCCTGGTCCGCCGATCCGGATCCGGTCGTCGCGAGCGCGGGCTGGGCACTGACCACCGAGCGCGTCACCAAGAAGCCCGACGGTCTCGACCTCGCGGGACTGCTCGATGTCGTCGAGGCCGAGATGAAGGACGCCCCGGACCGCCTCCAGTGGGCGATGAACCACTGTCTGGCCCGGATCGGCATCGACCACCCCGAACACCGCCCCCGCGCGCTCGACATCGGCGAGCGCCTGGAGGTCCTGAAGGACTACCCGACGTCCCCGGGCTGCACGTCCCCCTTCGCCCCCACCTGGATCACCGAGATCGTCCGCCGAAACACGACCTAGAGGCCCATCTCCCGGGCGATCAGCATCCGTTGGACCTCGCTCGTGCCCTCGCCGATCTCCAGGATCTTGGAGTCGCGCCACATCCGGGCCACCGGGTACTCGTTCATGAAGCCGTAGCCGCCGTGGATCTGGGTGGCCTCGCGGGCGTTGTCCACCGCCACCGTCGAGGAGTAGAGCTTCGCCAGCGCGGCCTCCTTCTTGAAGGGCTCGCCGTGCACCAGGCGGGAGGCCGCGTCGCGCCAGCCGAGGCGGGCCATGTGCGCCCGCATCTCCATGTCGGCGATCTTGAACTGGATCGCCTGGTTCGCGCCGATCGGCCGGCCGAAGGCGTGGCGCTCCTTCGCGTACTTCACCGACTCGTCCACACAGCCCTGCGCCAGGCCCGTCGCCAGTGCGGAGATCGCGATGCGGCCCTCGTCCAGGATGCGGAGGAACTGCGCGTACCCCCGGCCCTCCGCACCGACCAGATTCGCCAGCGGCACCCGGACGTCGGAGAAGGACAGCTCGCGGGTGTCCGACGCGTTCCAGCCGACCTTCGAGTACGGGGCCGCGACCGTGAATCCCGGGGTGCCGGACGGGACGATGATCGAGGAGATCTCGGGGCGGCCGTCCTCCTTGCGGCCGGTGACCGCCGTGACCGTGACCAGGCCGGTGATGTCCGTACCCGAGTTGGTGATGAAGCACTTCGAGCCGTTGATGACCCACTCGTCGCCGTCCCGTACGGCCGTGGTGCGGGTGCCGCCGGCGTCCGAGCCGGCCTCGGGCTCGGTCAGCCCGAAGGCGCCGAGGATCTCGCCGGAGCACAGACGCGGCAGCCACTCCCGCTTCTGCTCCTCCGTACCGAAGAGATGCAGCGGCATCGCGCCGAGCGAGACGCCCGCTTCGAGGGTGATGGCCACGGACGAGTCGACGCGGGCCAGCTCCTCCAGGGCGATGCCGAGCGCCATGTAGTCGCCGCCCATGCCGCCGTACTCCTCTGGGAACGGCAGGCCGAACAGGCCCATCCGGCCCATCTCGCGCACGATCTCGTACGGGAACTCGTGCCGCTCGTAGAAGTCACCGATCTTGGGTGCGACGACATCCTGGGCGAACGCCTCGACGGTACGCCGCAGTTCCTCGTGCTCGTCGGAGAGCCGGTGGTCCAGGGGCATGGCTAGGACTCCTTGTGGGAGAGGGCGCGCACGGCGCGTGAGGGGCTGGGTCGTCCCAACTGGTCGGCCATCCACGCGCTGGTGGCGGTGAGGAGACCGAGATCGACCCCGGTGGAGATACCGAGGCCTTGCAACATCCACAGGAGGTCTTCGGTGGCGAGATTCCCCGTGGCGCTCTTCGCGAACGGGCAGCCGCCGAGGCCGCCCGCCGACGCGTCGACGGTGGTCACGCCGTGCTGGAGCGCCGCGAAGGTGTTGGCGAGTGCCTGGCCGTACGTGTCGTGGAAGTGCACCCCGATCTTCGAGACGTGCACCCCCTCCTCGATGAGCGTGGCGAGCAGGCTCTGCACATGGCCGGGGGTGGCCACGCCGATCGTGTCGCCGAGGGACACCTCGTCGCAGCCCATGTCGACCAGGGCCTTGACGATCCGGGCGACCTGGTCGACGGCGACGGGCCCCTCCCACGGGTCGCCGAAGCACATCGACAGATAGCCACGGACATGGAGCCGCTCGGCGCGGGCGCGGGCCACGACCGGCTCGAACATCGCGAGCGACTCGTCCAGGGACCGGTTCAGATTGGCCTTGGCGAAGGACTCGGTCGCACTGGCGAAGACGGCCACCTGACGGACGCCGAGGGCAAGCGCCCGGTCGAGTCCGCGCTCGTTCGGCACGAGGACGGGCAGCCGTACGTTCTCCAGGTCGCGCACCATCGGGAACAGCTGCTCGGCGTCGGCCAGTTGGGGCACCCACTTGGGGTGGACGAAGCTCGTCGCCTCGATGGTGGTGAGCCCGGCGGCGGCGAGGCGGTGGATGAACTCGGCCTTGATCCCGGTCGGGACGATCGTCGACTCGTTCTGGAGGCCGTCGCGCGCGCCGACCTCGTGGATACGGATCCGGGTCGGCAGACCCTCGTCCATGACCGTCATCGGGAGTGTCATTTCTCCTCCTCGGCAGCCGCCGACGGTGCGGCGAGCGCGGCCGGTGCGACCACGGCCAGCACCTGGTCCATGGAGACGGTGGAGCCCGCCGTGACGTCGAGCTCCGTGACCGTGCCCTCGTGCGGGGCCGAGATGACGTGCTCCATCTTCATCGCCTCGACCACCAACAGGCCCTGGCCCGCGACCACTTCGTCCCCGACCGCCACCTTGACGACCGTGACCGTGCCGGGCATCGGCGCGGTGAGCGCGTCGAGCCCTCCCGCCCCGGCGGCGCCGAGCAGCGCCGCCTCGACCGGGTCGTGGTCCCGTACGTGCCAGCTGTCGCCGTCCCTGCCGAGCCAGTCGTCCGCCCGGTGGAATGTATGGGTCGTCCCGTCCACCGTGACGGTGACGCGGCCGGGCTCCACGTGCGACGGTCCCGTGCCGAGCAGCCGGTGTATGACGGGTTCATGTCCGGCGATACGCAGATGGTGGGTGACCGGCACGGTCATGCCGCCCATCCGCCACCCGTTCGGTACGGAGAAGGGGTCGGTCCAGCCGGGGCCCGGGGCGCTCGTGGGCGTGGGGGCCAGCTCCGACTCCCGTACCGCCGCCGCCGCTTCGTACACCTCCACCGGCACCTCCGCCGGCACCAGTGAGTCCGCGTCGCGCTCCACCAGGCCGGTGTCCAGCTCGCCCGCCACCACCGCGGGGTGGGCCAGCAGCCTCCGCAGGAAGCCGGCGTTCGTCGGGACGCCCAGCGTCACCGTCTCCGCCAGCGCGGCCCGCAGCCTGCGCAGTGCCGTCGCGCGGTCCGGGGCGTGCACGATCACCTTGGACAGCATCGGGTCGTACAGGCTCCCGACCTCCGTGCCCTCGCTCAGGCCCGAGTCCGTGCGTACGCCGTCGCCCGCCGGCTCACGCAGCGACAGCACCCGGCCACCCGACGGGAGGAAGCCGCGCGCGGGGTCCTCCGCGCAGATCCGGGCCTCGATCGCGTGCCCGGTGAGGGTGATGTCCTCCTGGGTGAACGGGAGCCGTTCACCGGCGGCGACGCGCAGCTGCCACTCGACCAGATCCAGACCGGTGACCAGCTCGGTGACGGGGTGCTCCACCTGGAGGCGGGTGTTCATCTCCATGAAGAAGTACGAGCCCGGGTCCTCGCCCGGGACGATGAACTCGACCGTGCCCGCGCCCCGGTAGCCGCAGGAGCGCGCCGCCTGCACCGCGGCCTCGCCCATCGCCGCCCGCGTCTTCTCGTCCAGCAGGACGGACGGCGCCTCCTCGATGATCTTCTGGTGGCGGCGCTGCAACGAGCACTCGCGCTCGCCGAGATGGACCACGTTGCCGTACCCGTCGGCCAGTACCTGGATCTCGATGTGGCGCGGCCGGTCGATCCACCGCTCGACCAGAAGCGTGTCGTCGCCGAAGGAGGCGCGGGCCTCGCGCCGGGCCGCGGCGATCTCGTCGCGCAGGGCCGACTCCAGCCGCGTGAGCCGCATCCCCTTGCCGCCGCCGCCCGCCGACGGCTTCAGCAGCACCGGCATCCCGATCTCCCCGGCCGCTTCGGCCAGTTGGTCGTCGGTCAGTCCGCTGCCCGACGAGCCGGGCACCACCGGCACACCGGCCGCCGCCACGGTCTCCTTGGCACGGATCTTGTCGCCCATCAGGGAGATGGCGGAGGCCGTCGGCCCGATGAAGACGAGCCCGGCGTCCGCGCACGCCTGCGCGAAGGCCGCGTTCTCCGCGAGGAAGCCGTAGCCCGGGTGGATCGCCTGGGCGCCCGTACGGGCCGCGGCCTCCAGCAGCCGCTCACTCACGAGATAGCTCTCGGATGCGGGCGCGGGGCCGATCCGGACCGCGGTGTCCGCCTCACGTACATGCCGGGCGTCCGCGTCGGCGTCGCTGAAGACCGCGACGGAACGGATGCCGAGCGCGCGCAGCGTACGGATGACGCGGACCGCGATCTCGCCGCGGTTCGCGACCAGGACCGTGTCGAACATGCCGGTCGGAGCGGCCGCCCGGACGGTGCTGGTGCGCGGGGCGGTCGTGTGCGCGGTGGTGGTGTGCAGGGAGGTCATGTGTCACTCACATCCGGAAGACGCCGAAGCCGGGGGCGTTGCTGTCCTTCTGGGGAAGCGGGGCGTTCGCGCAGGCCGTCAGCGCCAGACCCACCACCTGACGGGTCTCCAGCGGGTCGATCACCCCGTCGTCCCAGAGCCGCGCCGTCGCGTAGTAGGCGTTGCCCTGGGTCTCGTACTGCGCGCGGACCGGATCCTTGAACGCCTCTTCCTCCTCGGCAGGCCACTCCTCGCCGCGTCCCTCGATCTGGTCGCGTTTGACCGTCGCGAGTACGGAGGCCGCCTGCTCGCCGCCCATCACGGAGATCTTGGCGTTCGGCCACATCCACAGGAAGCGGGGGGAGTAGGCCCGGCCGCACATCGAGTAGTTCCCCGCGCCGTACGAACCGCCGACCACGACGGTGAGCTTCGGCACGCGCGCGCACGCCACGGCCGTCACCATCTTCGCGCCGTGCTTGGCGATGCCGCCCGCCTCGTACGCCTTGCCGACCATGAACCCCGAGATGTTCTGCAGGAAGAGCAGCGGGATGCCGCGCTGGTCGCACAGCTCGATGAAGTGCGCGCCCTTCTGGGCCGACTCGGAGAACAGGATGCCGTTGTTGGCGACGATCCCCACCGGGTGGCCGTGGACCCGGGCGAAGCCGGTGACCAGGGTCGTACCGAACTCGGACTTGAACTCCGCGAACCGCGAGCCGTCCACGATCCGCGCGATGACCTCACGGACGTCGTACGGTGTGCGCGAGTCGACCGGCACCGCCCCGTACAGCCCCATCGGGTCGACCTTCGGCTCCTCCACCGGCTCGACCCGCCAGGGCAGCGGGCCACGCTCGGGGAGCGTCGAGACGATCGTGCGCACGATCCGCAGCGCGTGCGCGTCGTCCTCGGCGAGATGGTCGGTCACACCCGACGTACGGGAGTGGACCTCGCCGCCGCCCAGCTCCTCGGCCGTGACGACCTCGCCCGTCGCCGCCTTCACCAGGGGCGGGCCGCCCAGGAAGATCGTGCCCTGGCCGCGGACGATCACGGCCTCGTCGCTCATCGCGGGCACGTACGCGCCGCCCGCCGTGCAGGAGCCGAGGACGGCCGCGATCTGCGGGATTCCGGCGCCGGACATCCGCGCCTGGTTGTAGAAGATCCGGCCGAAGTGGTCACGGTCGGGGAAGACCTCGTCCTGCATCGGCAGGAAGGCGCCGCCCGAGTCCACGAGATAGACGCACGGCAGTCTGTTCTCCAGCGCGACCTCCTGGGCGCGCAGATGCTTCTTCACCGTCATCGGGTAATACGTCCCGCCCTTGACCGTGGCGTCATTGGCGACCACGACCACCTCACGGCCGCTCACCCGGCCGATGCCGGCGATCACCCCGGCCGCCGGCGCCTGCCCGCCGTACATGTCCTCCGCCGCCAGCGGCGCCAGCTCCAGGAACGGCGAGCCGGGGTCCAGCAGGGTGTCCACCCGGTCCCGGGGCAGCAGCTTGCCGCGTGCCACATGCCGGGCGCGGGACTTCTCGCCGCCGCCCAGCCGGGCCGCGGCGAGCCGGTCGCGCAGGGCGCCGGAGAGCTCCTGATGCGCCGCCTCGTTGACGCGCCAGGACTCGGCCGCCGGGTCCGCGGCGCTCGCCAGCACGGGTGCCTGCTGCATCGGTCGAGCTCCCTCGCAGGGTTAATGAGCGTTAACGTCCACCTCTCAGGTTAACGACCGCTAACCGTCCTGTCTAGAATGGATTTCCATGAGCACCAGGACCGCGGCCCAAACGCGCCGCGAGCAGATCCTCAACGAGGCGGCCAGGCTCTTCGCGGAGCGTGGTTTCCACGGCGTGGGCGTCGACGAGATAGGGGCGGCCGTCGGTATCAGCGGGCCGGGCCTGTACCGCCATTTCGCGGGCAAGGACGCCATGCTCGCCGAACTGCTCGTCGGCATCAGCGGCCGGCTGCTGGACGGCGGCAGGAAGCGGGTGGCGGCGACGACCGGCGACCCGGCGGCCGTGCTCGCCTCGCTGATCGACGGCCATATCGACTTCGCGCTGGACGACCGCCCGCTGATCACCCTGCACGACCGCGAACTGGACCGCCTGCGGGACAGTGACCGCAAGCTCGTGCGGCAGCTTCAGCGGCAGTACGTGGAGCTGTGGGTCGGCGTCGTCCGCGAGATCCACCAGGATCTCCCCGAGCCGGTCGCGCGCGGCGCCGTGCACGCGGTCTTCGGCCTGCTGAACTCGACGCCGCATCTGAGCCCCACCGGGCGCGGCACACCCCGCCGCGCGGTGGCGGAAACGCTCCTGCGCCGCCTGGCGCACGGAGCGTTCGCCGCCCTCGGCGACTCCCGGGACATCACGCCCTGAGCGCGGCCAGCTCCCTGGCCAGCGTCTCCACCGGCTGGAACGTCGCGCCGAACAGCGCCACGTGCCTCCAGTGCAGCGTGCCGTCCGGCGCGATCAGGAAGACCGAGCGGCGCAGCCCGATCCCGGGGGCTGCGATCCCGAACGCCCGCGCCACGGCCCGGCCGGTGTCGGCGAGCAGCGGGATCCGCAGGCCGTGCTTGCGCGCGAACGCCTCGTGGCTGTCGACATCCTGCGGACTGATGCCCCACACCTCGGCGCCCAGCCCGTTGAACGTCTCCAGTCCGCCGGAGTACGAGCACAGCTGCTTGGTGCAGACGCTGGTGTCGTCACCCGGGTAGAAGGCCAGGACCAGCGGGTGGCCCCGCCGCTCGTCGAGGCGGTACTCCCTCCGTACGAAGGTGTCGTCCCCGCCGAGCACCCCGCCCGGCAGGCTGAAGTTCTGCACCGGACTGCCCTGATCTGGTGTCGCTGCCACAAGAGGCTCCCTCGTCGGTTCTGGTGTCGCTCTGTTCCCGCCGCCCTCGGCGCCGCCCGCTGGGGGGACGAAGCCCCCGATCACGCCCGTTACGTCCACTCACCGGGACGAGCGGCACCGCGCGTACATCTGACGGCACAATGGGCTCATGCCGATACCCAGCCGCGAAGCTCTCGTCGACCACCTCGTCCGTACGCGCATCGCCGGAGACGTGGCCACTCCCAGGGACAACAACCTCTCCCACTACCGCAAGCTCGCCAACGGCGACCGCCACTTCTGGCTGGGCCTGGAGCTCGGCGACCGCTGGACCGACGAGCAGGACGTGCTCGCCGTGATGGCCGAGCGGTGCGGCGTCAACGACGACCCGGAGCACCGGCACGGGCAGGACACCATCGACCCCGAGCTGACCGTCGACGCCCTGGAGCGGATGGCCGCGCGGCTGCGCAAGGCGGCGGCCGGTCGCGAGAGCGTGCTCTTCGCCACCGGCCATCCCGGCGGTCTGCTGGACGTGCACCGGCAGACGGCGGACGCGCTGCGGCTGGCCGGCTGCGAGATCATCCGGATTCCCGGCGGGCTCACCGCCGACGAGGGCATGGTCTTCCAGTTCGCCGGTGTCGCGATGCTGGAGCGCGGGGCCACTCTCTGGCACACCCACTCGCCCGAGCCGATGCGCGCGATCCTGGACGGCCTGGAGCGCGACGGCAGACCACAGCCGGACCTGGTGCTCGCCGACCACGGCTGGGCGGGCTGCGCGGGGCAGCGGGGGCTCGACTCGATCGGATACGCGGACTGCAACGACCCGGCGCTGTTCATCGGCGAGGCCGAGGGCACCCTCCAGGTGACGGTCCCGCTGGACGACCATGTGACGGATCCCCGTTTCTACGACCCGATGACGGAGTACCTCCTCAACGAGGCCGGTCTCACCAACACCGTCTGAGCACCGACGAGCGGCACCACGGCACCACAGCAGCCCGGCGCTGAGGACAGGGACAGCGGCCGGGCTCAGTCGCGCCCCGCCCCGGAACCCCCGCGACCGGTGCCGGACTCCCTGGGCACGCGCATGACGCCCTCCTGGATCACCGAGATCGCCAGCCGCCCGTCCTGTGTGTGGATCCGGGCCTGGCCGAGCCCCCGCCCGCCGGACGCGGACGGCGACGTCTGGTCGTACAGCAGCCACTCGTCCGCCCGGAAGGGCCGGTGGAACCACATCGCGTGGTCCAGGCTCGCCCCCACGATGTCGCCCGTCGCCCAGCCGCCCCTGCCGTGTGCGAGCAGCACCGAGTCGAGCAGCGTCATGTCGGAGACGTACGTCGCCAGACAGACATGCAGCAGCGGGTCGTCGGCGAGCTTGCCGGCCGTGCGGAACCACACCTGCGAGCGTGCCTCGCGCGGCTGCCCGGCCGTGGCGTACGGCGGGGCGTCCACGTACCGCAGATCCACCGCGGCGCGCGCCTCCAGCAGAAGGCCGGCCACGGACGGGTCGACGAACCGGTCCGCGTAGCGCGGCAGAGTCTCGGCCGCCGTGGGAAGCGACTCCGGATCGGGGGCCGCCGGCATCGGCGCCTGGTGTTCCAGGCCCTCCTCGTACGCCTGGAACGACGCCGAGAGATGGAAGATCGGCTGGCCGTGCTGGACGGCCACCACCCGGCGCGTGGTGAAGGAGCGGCCGTCGCGGATGCGGTCGACCGTGTAGACGATCGGGGCGCCCGGATCGCCCGCCCGCAGGAAGTACGAGTGCAGGGAGTGGGCGGACCGGTCGGCGGGGACCGTACGGCCGGCGGCCACCAGGGCCTGCGCGGCCACCTGCCCGCCGTAGACGCGCGGGATCGCCGCCGAGCGGCTGAGACCGCGGAAGATGTCCTCCTCGATCCGCTCCAGGTCGAGCAGTTCGAGGAGGGACTCCAGTGCGTTCATGTGCTGATCGTGTCCCTGGTCCTGGTGCGCGGTCCTACAGGCTCACAGGCCCATGGACTTGGCGATGATCATCTTCATGACCTCGCTGGTACCGCCGTAGATGCGGTTGACGCGGTTGTCCGCGTAGAGGCGGGCGATCGGGTACTCGTTCATGTAGCCGTAGCCGCCGTGCAGCTGAAGGCACTTGTCGATCACGCGGTGCGCGACCTCCGTACAGAAGAGCTTCGCCGACGCGGCCTCGGCGGCGGTCAGTTCGCCCTTGTCGTGCGCGTCGAGGGCGCGGTCGCAGACGGCCTCGGCGGCGTCGACCTCGGCCTTGCAGGCGGCCAGTTCGAACTTGGTGTTCTGGAAGGAGGCGACGGTCTTGCCGAAGACGGTGCGGTCCTGCACGTAGCTCTGCGCGAACCGGATCGCGGCCGACGCCTGCGCGTACGCGCCGACGGCGATGCCCAGGCGCTCCTGCGGCAGATTCTGGCCGAGGTAGGAGAAGCCCTTGTTCTCCTCGCCGAGCAGGTCCTCGACGGGCACCTTGACATCGCTGAAGGACAGTTCGGCGGTGTCCGAGGACTTCAGTCCCAGCTTGTCGAGCTTGCGGCCGACCGCGTACCCCTCGGACCTGGTGTCGACGACGAAGAGCGAGATGCCGTGCCTGCGGTCCTCCGGGCTCGGCGGGGCGGTGCGGGCGCAGACGATGACGCGGTCGGCGTGCACGCCGCCGGTGATGAACGTCTTGGCGCCGTTGAGCACATAGTGCGAGCCGTCGGCGGAGAGCCTGGCGGTGGTCTTCATGCCCGCGAGGTCGGAGCCGGTGCCGGGCTCGGTCATGGCGATGGCGTACATGGTCTCGCCGGTCACGAAGCCGGGCAGCCACCGCTTCTTCTGCTCGTCGGTGGCGTACGCCTTCACATACGGCAGACAGAGCGCGACATGGACGCTGGACCCTCCGAAGGAGACTCCCGCGCGGGCGCACTCCTCGGAGACGACGGCCTGGAACTTGAACGACTCCTCGCCCGCGCCGCCGTACTCCTCCGGCACCTCGATACCGAAGATGCCCAGCTCACCGAGCTTGTAGTAGAACTCGCGGGGGACCAGCCCCTCGGCGTACCACTCGTCGTAGACGGGAACGACCTCGGCCTCGATGAAGGCGCGGAGAGTCTCCCGGAACGCCTCGTGGTCCTCGTTGTACACGCTACGGCGCACGGAAGCCCTCTCCCTGGGTCTGGGTGGTCCGGACGCTCCGACCGATCGGAACGGTCCGCGCGGTCCGGGCCACTGTGTCTAAGCGCTTGCTCAGTCCTAAGAAAAAGTTACCGGGCGGTCATCATGACTGTCCAGGGCGGGGTCCGAGCCGTCGCGCACGTCACAGTCGGCGCAGCGCGAACCACAACTCCATCCGGACGTCCGCCTCGTCCAGGTCCGTCTCCAGCAAGGTCGCACAGCGGGCGACGCGTTGACGCACGGTGTTGCGGTGGACCGACAGGGCCACCGCCGTACGGTCCCAACTGCCGTGCAGCGAAAGCCAGGTGCGCAGGGTCTCCGTCAGAGCGGGGGAGTCCGCGATCGGCATCAGGAGGGCGCGGGCGTGGGCGGCCGCCTCTTCAGGAGGGACGAGCGCGGTCAGGGCGTCGGGGCCGGGGGCGCGGTGCCGTACGAGGCCGGCGCGGGTGGCCTCCGCGTGGCGCAGCGCCCGCCGGGCCTGGGTGTCCGCCTCGATCAGGTCCGCGGGGGCGACGGGCGCGCTCACCCCGAGTGTCCAGCCCGGCTGGGCGGTCACCGGACGGTCGGTGAGGACGCGCGCCGTGGTGCCGTCCGACTCGGCCAGGCCGCTGCCGAGAGCCGCCGCCAGCGCCGACGGGGCGAAGGGCGTGTCACCGCCGTGCGCGTGCACCACGGTCCAGGGGCCGGGCCCGAGCAGAGGCGCCGCGTCGCCGGGCGTGGCGCCCAGCAGGAGCCGTACGAGCGCCGCCGAGCGCGCCGCCTCCGCCGCGCCCTGGTGCGGCGCTGTGAGCAGCGACAGGAGGACGACGGCGACGCCCGTGACGGTGTGGTCGCCGGCCTCCCGGCCGCTCGCCGCGACGCCGAGGACGAGGCCCTGGCCGCCGCCCAGCGCGTACGCGGCCAGGCGCGCGCCGCCGGCAGTGTCGGTGGCGGTGCCGTGCGGCGGGTTCACCACGCGGGCCAGCCGGGCCAGGGCCGTACGGAATCCGGGCGCCGGGTCCCGGCCCGTGGTGTGCAACTCGGCGCCGTCGGGGGCGAACAGGACCGCGCGGCCACCGAGCCGTACTGCGAGCTGGTGCAGTACCGCCGGGACCGGGTCCGGGCGGGCGGCGGCGGCAGCGAGGCCCTGCTGGGCCTCGGTGACCCGGCGCAGCTCGCGGTGGCGGGCCTCGGCCATCAGCCGCCAGACCCCGCGCGCCACGGTGGTGAAGGGGGTCCGCCGGGGGATCTCCAGCAGCGGCAGCCCCTGCCGGCCGCACGCCTCGACAAGGCTGTCCGGGACCGTGTCGTACACCGGCGCGACCCCGAAGCCGAGCGCGGCGGCGCCCGCTTCGACGACCCTCCGTACATAGGTGTCGGCGTGTGCGTCGGTGAGCTGTACGCCTGCCGTCAGCAGCAGCTCACCGCCGAGCAGGTACGGATACGGGTCGGCCATCTCCGAGGTGTGCACCCAGTGGACGTCGACCGGCGGCCGGTCGTCGGCGAGCCCGGCGACCAGGCGCAGGCCGAGCGTGCCGTCCGCGAGCAGTGCGGTCAGAGGCACCGGCGGAGTGGGCGGAGCGGAAGGTTCCGGCATGGATGGTCCATCCATCGGCGGCGGGAGGAATGGATGAAACGTACACTTCAGCGTTTCTTTCCGGCCACCTACCGTCGACTCGCACACCACCGGACCCCCGGAAGCCCCGGAGTCGATCAGGAGGAAGCCCCATGGCTGTGGACTACGCGGTGATCGTCGTCTATCTCGCCGGCATGCTCGCCATGGGCTGGTGGGGCATGCGCCGCGCCAGGTCCAAGAGCGAGTTCCTGGTGGCCGGCCGCCGGCTGGGCCCCTGGATGTACTCCGGCACGATGGCCGCGATCGTCCTCGGCGGCGCCTCCACCATCGGCGGTGTCGGCCTCGGCTACCAGTACGGCCTCTCCGGCGCCTGGATGGTCTTCACCATCGGGCTGGGACTGCTGGCCCTCTCGGTGTTCTTCTCCGCGCGCATAGCCCGGCTGAAGGTCTACACCGTCTCCGAGATGCTCGACCTTCGGTACGGAGGACGCGCCGGCCTCATCTCCGGGCTTGTCATGTGGGCCTACACCCTGATGCTCGCGGTCACCTCGACCATCGCCTACGCCACGATCTTCGACGTCCTCTTCGACATGCACCGCACCGCCGCGATCATCCTCGGCGGGGCGATCGTCGTCGCCTACTCGGCGCTCGGCGGCATGTGGTCGATCACGCTGACGGACATGGTGCAGTTCGTCGTCAAGACGATCGGTGTGCTGCTGCTCCTGCTGCCCATCGCGGTCGTCAAGGCGGGCGGCTTCGCCGAGATGAAGGCGAAGCTTCCTACGGAGTACTTCGACCCGCTGGGCATCGGCGGCGAGACGATCTTCACGTACGTCCTGATCTACACGTTCGGCATGCTGATCGGGCAGGACATCTGGCAGCGGGTCTTCACCGCGCGCACCGACACCACGGCCCGCTGGGGCGGCACCGTCGCGGGTACCTACTGTCTCCTCTACGCGATCGCCGGAGCCGTCATCGGCACCGCGGCCAAGGTCCTCTACCCGAAGCTGCCGAGCGCCGACGACGCGTTCGCCACCATCGTCAAGGACGAACTCCCGCCGGGCGTCAGGGGACTGGTGCTCGCCGCCGCGCTGGCCGCCGTGATGTCGACGTCCTCCGGGGCGCTGATCGCCTGCGCCACCGTCGCCAACAACGACATCTGGGCGCGGCTGCGGGGACTCGTCGGACAGCGACAGACCGGGCGGGACGCCGTGGGGGAGCGGGACGAGGTGAAGGACAACCGCGCCTTCATCCTGGTCATGGGACTCGCCGTCATCTGTATCGCCATCGCGCTGAACGACGTCGTCGGTGCGCTGACCGTCGCGTACAACCTGCTCGTCGGAGGACTGCTGGTGCCCATCCTCGGGGGCCTCCTGTGGAGGCGCGGCACCGTGCAGGGCGCGCTCGCCGCGATGATCGTCGGCGGGCTGACCGTCATCGGCCTGATGGTGTCCTACGGCATCCTGGCCAACGAGCCCATCTACTACGGGCTCCTCGCCTCGCTGGCGGTCCATGTGGTCGTCAGCCTCCTGACGAAGCCGACGGACGCGGCCGTGCTCGCCGCGTGGCGCCGCCGCCTCGCGGGCGAGGACGCGGAGGGTGCCGAAGGCGCCGACGGAGCCGGTGACGCCCCTCGGAAGCCGTCCGTCGCCGCCGGTGGCACCGGCTGAGCCCCACCCCCTCCGAACAGCCCGTGTCCCGCCCGCCCGACGGCGCCGCTGTCAGCGCTGTCGGTGCTCTGGGTCATGCTGGATCCGCACACGCACCACGAAAGGCCTCGACGATGAGCAGCGCAGCAGGACCCGACAGCCCCGGCCCCGGAGCGGCGGAGGGCGGCCCGAAGGGGCCCGTCGACTCCTCCCGCGTGCCCCGGTTCGCGGGACCGGCCACCTTCGCCCGGCTGCCCAGGCTGGACGAGGTCGGGGCCACCGACATCGTCGTTGTTGGAGTGCCCTTCGACAGCGGGGTGTCCTACCGGCCCGGCGCCCGCTTCGGCGGGAACGCGATCCGTGAGGCGTCCCGACTGCTGCGCCCGTACAACCCCGCCCAGGACGCCTCGCCGTTCGCGCTCGCGCAGGTCGCCGACGCCGGGGACATCGCCGCCAACCCGTTCAACATCAACGAGGCGGTCGAGACGATCGAGGCGGCGGCCGACGACCTGCTCGGAACGGGCGCGCGCCTGATGACCCTCGGCGGCGACCACACCATCGCGCTGCCGCTGCTGCGCTCGGTCGCCAAGAGGCACGGCCCCGTCGCGCTGCTCCACTTCGACGCGCACCTGGACACCTGGGACACGTACTTCGGCGCCGAGTACACGCACGGCACCCCGTTCCGGCGGGCCGTCGAGGAGGGCATCCTCGACACCGAGGCGCTGTCGCACGTCGGCACGCGCGGGCCGCTCTACGGCAGGAAGGACCTGGACGACGACCACCGCATGGGCTTCGGCATCGTCACCTCCGCCGACGTCATGCGGCGCGGGGTCGACGAGGTCGCCGACCAGCTGCGGCAGCGCATCGGGGACCGCCCGCTGTACATCTCGATCGACATCGACGTGCTCGACCCGGCCCACGCGCCCGGCACGGGCACCCCCGAGGCCGGCGGGCTCACCTCCCGCGAACTCCTCGAAATCCTCCGCGGCCTGGCCTCCTGCCACCTGGTGTCGGCGGACGTGGTCGAGGTCGCCCCGGCGTACGACCACGCGGAGATCACCTCCGTCGCCGCCTCCCACACCGCGTACGAACTGACCACGATCATGTCCCGCCAGATCTCGGAGGTCCGCGCGAAGTGACTCACGACCACCACCACGAGATCCCCCGCTACACCCCCGAGCAGACCGCCGAGGCCCTGAACCCGCCCGCCGGGCGCAACGGCGGCGACCTCGTCGTCGAGACGCTGCACGGCCTCGGCGCCACCACCGTCTTCGGCCTGCCCGGCCAGCACGCGCTGGGCATGTTCGACGCGCTGCGCCGCTCGGACCTGGAGTACGTCGGGCTACGGGTGGAGAACAACGCCGGGTTCGCCGCCGATGCCTACGGCCGCGTCACCGGCGAGGTCGCACCCCTGCTGCTCTCCACCGGACCGGGCGCGCTGACCTCGCTCGCCGCGCTCCAGGAGGCAGCCGCGGGGTCCTCGCCCGTGCTCGCGATCTCCAGCCAGATCCCGTCGGCGGGCCTCGGCGGCGGCCGGCACGGCTATCTGCACGAACTGGCCGACCAGCAGGCCTCGTTCCGCGACATCGTCAAGTCCGTCCACCTCGTCCGTACGGCCTCCCAGATCCCGTCCGCCATCGCGGCGGCCTGGGAGTCCGCGCTCACCGCACCGCACGGACCCGTCTGGGTCGAGATCCCGCAGGACGTCCTCCTCAAGGAGACGACGCTGCCGCTCGTCACCGCGGTCGACGCCACCCCGCGCGAACTGCTGCCGCGCCCGGAGCTGATCGCCGTGGCGGCGCACACCCTGTCCCACGCGGAGCGCCCCGTGATCATCGCGGGCGGCGGAGTCGTACGGGCGGACGCCGCGGGCAAACTGCGCACCCTCGCGGAGAAGCTGGCCGCTCCCGTCGTCACCACCTTCGGTGGGAAGGGCGCCTTCCCCTGGGAGCACCCGCTGTCGCTCCAGTCCTGGCTGGAGGACCGGCACACCACCGACTTCCTGGAGGACGCCGACGTCGTGCTGGTCGTCGGCTCCGGGCTCGGCGAGCTGTCCTCCAACTACTACACGTTCCGCCCGCGCGGCCGGGTGATCCAGATCGAGGCCGACCTCGGCAAGCTGGAGTCCAACCTTCCGGCGCTCGGCATCCACGCCGACGCGAGGGAGGCCCTGTCCGCGCTGCTGGAGTCGGTGACGGAGCGGAGCGACCCGGCCGCCGCCGAGTCCGCGCGGGACGCCGTCCGTACGGTGCTGGCGAAGGTACGGGAGCGGATCGGCGCCCAGGACCTGGAGCTGGAGCAGCGGGTCCTCGCCGCCGTACGGGACGCGCTGCCCGTCACCTCGCCCAGCTTCTGGGACATGACGATCCTCGCCTACTGGGCCTGGTCCGCCTGGCCCGGCGCGATGCACTCCGGTCAGGGCGCCGGCGGTCTCGGCTACGGCTTCCCTGCGGCCCTGGGCGCGGCGGCGGCCGACCGTACGAAGCCGGTCCTCGCGGTCTCGGGCGACGGCGGCGCGATGTACTCGATCGCCGAGCTGGCCACGGCCCGCCAGTACGACCTCCCCGTCACCTGGCTGATCGTGGACGACGGCGGTTACGGCATCCTGCGGGAGTACATGACGGACGCCTACGGCCAGACCACGGGCACCGAGCTGGCCCGCCCCGACTTCGTCGCGCTGGCCGAGTCCTTCGGAGTGCCGGCGGTCCGCACGAGCCCCGAGTCACTGCGTGAGGACCTGTCGAAGGCGCTGGCGTCCCCCGGTCCCTCGGTGGTGGTCCTCCCGGCGCTCCTGAAGCTGTTCGCGCCGACGCACCTGCCCGCCGCGCGGTAGCACACGCCGTCGCCCGGCGCACTACGGCGTTGGTCCTGGTCCCTCCGGCGAGCGCCTCGGTCCGGCGACGGGTATTTGTTGCAGCGGGATGAATTCCGCACGTGGGCGCGTTGATGCCTTCCGGCAGGGGGTCCACGGGGGACGCCCGCGTACCGACAAGCGGCAGGGCAGACGGAGGGCGGCAGACAGTGGCGGCGGAGCGAACAGACCCCGAGCGCGAAAGGCCGGGCGGAAGCACGGCCGGAGTGAACGAGGCCGGAGTGAGCGAGGCCGGCGCGGACCGAGCGGGAGTGATCGCGGCCCAGGAGGCCAGGGCGGGCGTGGGCCAGGCCGAGGAGGCCAGGGCCGGCTGGGCCCGGCGTCTCATCGGCTACGCCTGGCGCTACCGGCGCAACGTGATCCTCGCCCTCGGCTCCTCCCTCGCCGGCATGGCCGTCATGGCCCTCGTCCCGCTGATCACCAAGGTCGTCATCGATGACGTCATCGGCACCGGCACCCGGTCCATCGGCGTCTGGACCGGCCTCCTCATAGCCGCGGCCGTCGTCATCTACGTCATGACCTTCATCCGCCGGTACTACGGCGGACGCCTCGCCCTGGACGTCCAGCACGACCTCCGTACGGAGATGTACGGCACCATCTCCAGGCTCGACGGCCGCCGCCAGGACGAGCTCTCCACCGGACAGGTCGTCGGCCGCGCCACCAGCGACCTCCAGCTCATCCAGGGCCTGCTCTTCATGCTGCCGATGACCATCGGCAACCTCCTGCTCTTCGTCATCTCCCTCGTGATCATGGCGTGGCTCTCGCTGCCCCTGACGCTCGTCGCCCTCGCCGTCGCCCCCGCCATCTGGTACATCGCCCGGCGCAGCCGCACCCGGCTGCACCCCGCCACCTGGTACGCCCAGTCGCAGGCCGCGACCGTCGCGGGAGTCGTCGACGGATCCGTCTCCGGCGTACGCGTGGTCAAGGGCTTCGGCCAGGAGGACCAGGAGACCGGCAAGCTGCGCGCCGCGGGCCGCAAGCTGTTCGCGGGCCGGCTGCGTACGATCAAGCTCAACTCCCGCTACACACCCGCCCTCCAGGCCGTACCGGCACTCGGGCAGGTCGCGATGCTCGCGCTCGGCGGCTGGCTCGCCACCCGCGGCCAGATCACCCTCGGCACGTTCGTCGCCTTCTCCACCTACCTCGCCCAGCTCGTCGGCCCCGTCCGCATGCTCGCCATGGTGCTGACCGTCGGCCAGCAGGCCCGTGCCGGCGTCGAGCGGGTCCTCGAACTCATCGACACCGAGCCGTCGATCCAGGACGGCACGAAGGAGCTCCCGGCCGACGTCGAGGCGTCCGTCGAGTTCGACGACGTGACGTTCTCCTACGAAGACGGCCGCACCGTCCTGGAGGGCTTCTCGCTGGAGATCCGCCCCGGCGAGACCGTCGCCGTCGTCGGCTCCTCCGGCAGCGGCAAGTCCACCGTCTCGCTGCTCCTGCCGCGCTTCTACGACGTGACGCACGGCGCCGTCCTCGTCGGCGGCCACGACGTACGCGAACTGACCACCGAATCGCTGCGCGCCGCCATCGGGCTCGTACCGGAAGACAGCTTCCTCTTCTCCGACACCGTCCGCGCGAACATCGCGTACGGCAAGCCCGACGCCACCGACGAGGAGATCGAGCGCGCGGTCCGCGCGGCCCAGGCCGACCGCTTCATCGCCGAACTGCCCGCCGGCTACGACACCACCGTCGGCGAACAGGGCCTCACCCTCTCCGGGGGCCAGCGCCAGCGCATCGCCCTGGCCCGCGCGATCCTCACCGACCCCCGCCTGCTGCTCCTGGACGACGCCACGTCCGCCGTCGACGCCCGCGTCGAGCACGAGATCCACGAGGCGCTGCGCTCGGTCATGGCCGGCCGTACGACACTGCTCATCGCCCACCGCCGCTCCACCCTCGGCCTCGCCGACCGTATCGCCGTGCTCGACGGAGGACGGCTCTCCGACATCGGCACCCACGACGAGCTCCAGGAACGCTCCGCCCTCTACCGCCGGCTGCTCACCGACCCCGACGAGCTCGGCGGCGTCTCACCGGGCCATGTCCCGGCCGTCGTCGTCGGTACGGCCGCCGACGACGACCGCACGGTCCAGGAGGAGATGGACGCCGAGTTCGACGCCGAACGCGGCATCACCCCGACCCTGTGGGAACGCGAGGAGGCACCCGCCGAGGAGTCGGCGGCGCCCGGCGCGACACCCGAACTGCTCGCGCAGGTCGAGGCGTTGCCCCCGGCCACCGACGTCCCGTCGATCGACGAGGCCCGCGCCGTCGCCTCCGAGTCGTCCTACGGGCTGCGCCGCCTGCTGCGCGGCTTCGGACTGCCTCTGGCCGCCAGCCTGGCCATGGTCGCCGTGGACGCGGGCATGGGCCTGCTGCTGCCGGTCCTGATCAGGCACGGCATCGACGAAGGCGTGGAACGGCTCGCGCTCGGCGCGGTGTGGGCGGCGGCCCTGCTGGGCCTGGTCGTCGTGCTGGTGCAGTGGACGGCCCAGATCGGCGAGACGCGGATGACGGGCCGCACCGGTGAACGCGTCCTGTACTCGCTGCGTCTGAAGATCTTCGCGCAGCTCCAGCGGCTCGGACTCGACTACTACGAGCGCGAGCTGACCGGTCGCATCATGACCCGCATGACGACGGACGTGGACGCCCTGTCCACCTTCCTGCAGACCGGACTCGTCACGGCCTTCGTCTCCGTCGTCACCTTCTTCGGCATCCTCGTCGTGCTCCTGGTCATCGACGTGGAGCTGGCGCTGGTGGTCTTCGCGACCCTGCCCGTGCTGATCGTCGGCACGGTCTTCTTCCGGCGCAAGAGCGTCAAGGCGTACGAGCTGGCGCGCGAGCGGATCAGCGTCGTCAACGCCGACCTCCAGGAGTCCGTGTCCGGGCTGCGCATCGTCCAGGCCTTCGGGCGCGAGAAGGACGGCGCGAAGCGGTTCGCGGACCGCAGCGACCACTACCGGCAGGCGCGGGTGCGCGGCCAGTGGCTGATCTCCGTCTACTTCCCGTTCGTCCAGCTGCTGTCCTCGGTGGCCGCGGCGGCGGTGCTGATCGTGGGCGCGGCCCGGGTGGAGTCGGGGACGCTGACGACCGGCGCGCTCGTCGCGTATCTCCTCTACATCGAGCTGTTCTTCGCGCCCGTGCAGCAGTTGTCGCAGGTCTTCGACGGCTACCAGCAGGCGGCTGTCTCGCTGGGACGCATCCAGGAGCTGCTGCGCGAGCCGACTTCCACTCAGGCGGCGAGGACACCGCTCGCCGTGGAGTCGCTGCGCGGCGAGATCGCCTTCGAGGACGTGCACTTCGCGTACGGGACCCTGGAGGGCGGTCTGGCCGAGGGCGGCGGCGCCGGCGACCCGGAGGAGGCCGTCGTGCTGACCAAGGCGCCCGTCAAGGAGGAGACCGCCCTCATGGGCATCAACCTCCGTATACCGGCAGGTCAGACGGTCGCTTTCGTGGGTGAGACGGGCGCGGGCAAGTCCACGCTCGTCAAGCTCGTCGCCCGCTTCTACGACCCGACGTCGGGCCGCGTCACGGCGGACGGCACCGACCTGCGCGACCTGGACATGACCGCCTACCGGCACCGCCTCGGCGTCGTACCGCAGGAGGCATACCTCTTCGCCGGGACCGTGCGCGACGCCATCGCGTACGGGCGGCCCGGGGCCACCGACGCCGAGGTGGAGGCGGCGGCCCGCGCGGTCGGCGCGCACGAGATGATCGCGACGCTGGACGGCGGCTATCTGCACGAGGTCGCCGAGCGGGGCCGCAATCTCTCGGCAGGTCAGCGGCAGTTGATAGCGCTGGCCCGTGCCGAGCTGGTCGACCCGGACGTACTGCTCCTGGACGAGGCGACCGCCGCGCTCGACCTCGCCTCCGAGGGGCTGGTCAACCAGGCGACGGACCGGCTGTCGGGGCGGCGGACGACGCTGGTCGTCGCGCACCGGCTGACGACGGCCGCGCGCGCGGACCGGGTGGTCGTACTGGACCACGGCCGGGTCGTGGAGGACGGCACGCACGCGGAACTGCTCGCGCTCGGCGGCTCGTACGCGCGGCTGTGGCGCAGCTTCATCGGCGAGGCGGAGCCGGCGGGGGAGCGGGCGATCGTCGCGGGTGCCTGACGCCGGGGAGTACGGCGCGCGGGTTCACCACCGGAGCGTGGGGGCGCCGTCCGCGTCGAGGGTCTCCGCCAGCAGGTCGGCGTAGCGGCGCAGATCGTCGTGCCAGCCCACGAAGGAAGCGAAGTCCCGCATATGGATGGCGAGTCGGAGGGTGGCCGCGCGGGCGGTGCCCGGTGGGAGCGCTACGCCGGTGTCCCCCGACGCGTCGTCCGGACCGTCCTCCTTACGGAGGTAGCCGGCGAGCAGGGCGCGCGCCGCGGCCGGGTAGTCCACGGGCGGGCCCTGGCCGGCGGCGCCGAGACCGCGCGTGGCGGCGGAACGCAGCTCGTGCAGTTCACCGAGGATCCAGCCGAGGTCGAGCGCCGGGTCGCCGCCGGTGACCTCTTCGCCGGTGAGCAGGACGCTGTGGTCACCGGCAGGGGAGGGGACCAGCCACCCGGTGCTGGGGGCGCCGTGCAGCAGGACCGCACCTCCCCTGCCGGGTGGTTGACGGGCGGCCTCGGCCCACTCGGTCAGCCGGGTCCACAGGCGCGGGCCGAGCCGGTCGTGGACCAGGGCGCGCAGCCGGGCGCCTTCCTCCGCCTCGCCGGGCGCGCCCGAGATCCAGGCCAGGAGCCGCCCCACGCCGTGGTGCGGGGGCGCGGGCTCCGTGAACTCCCAGGGCACGTCGTGCAGGTGCCGCAGGGTCCGCCCCACGTCCGACAGCGCCCGTACGGAGAGGCGGAAGCCGGTCTCGTCGCCGGACGGCAGCAGCCGGGCCACCGAGACGGCGCCGGGCACGCGGTACACCAGCCCGCCGCCCTCATCGGACGCCGCGGGCCGCTCACCGAGCGCGGCCCGTTCCCCGAGCGCGAGCCGGGCGCCCGAGGCCGCGCCGGAGCCGGCGGCGTCCACCCGGCGCAGCGCAGCGCCGACCGCCGGCGGGGGAGGAACCTGCGGCCGGTCGTGCGCCGGTCCGGGCACCCGCAGCCAGCTGAACCGGCCGTCGCCGTGGTACCGCACGCTGATCCGCAGATACCGGGTGCCGTACTCGCGTACGGTCACGGACCCGGCGGCCCCCGCGGGCCGTACCGCCGCGGGGACTGCCGGAGCGTCCGCCGCGGCGTCCGCCCGGTCAGCCACGGCCGTCCCGGCGCCGGACCGCCTCGACGATCTCCCGCGCGTCCTGGAGCGCGGCGTCCTGGCCCTCGGTGAAGAGCACACCACCGCAGTTGAGGATCACCTCGTCCACCCCGGCGTCGCGGTACCCGGCGAGCACGCCCGCGATGTGGTCGGCGGAGCCGTACACGTACGTCCCGCTGTCCACGAGTGCGGCGGCACCCGCCTGCGGGTCCGCCGGGTCGGCCGCGACGCCCGCCCGGCGCAGCATGTCCGTGTAGTGGTCGGCGGAGAGATGCCCGGCGGCGGCGGTGTGCGCGAGGACGTACGGGTCCCGCTTCGGGCGGTCGACCGCGACATGGACGACGGTCGCGACCCGGCACCGGGTGTCCCGGTTCTTCGCGCCCTCGTCCAGCGCGGGAATCAGCGTCTCGGCGACATAGCCGGGCGGGGTCATCCAGGTGATGGCGACGTCGGCGACACCGCCCGCGGTGCGCGCCATGTTGGGCCGCAGCACGCCCACCCCGACCTCCACGCGGGCGTGTTCCATCGGCATCAGGCGGCCGCGCAGCGCGTGGTAGTCACCGGCGTGGTCGACGATCTCGCCGTCCAGCAGGGAGCGCACGGTACGGAGGTACTCGGCCGCCATGGTGCGGGGGCTGTCGTACGGCCGCCCGACCAGGCTCCGTACGAAGGCGGGCGCGCCGACGCCGTAGCCGGCCACCACGGGGTGACCCGTCGTCAGGGCCAGCGAACGGGCCTGGAGGGCGGCCTCGTACGGGTGCCGCAGGGGCATCAGGGTCACGCTGGTGCCGACGGGGACCCGTACCCCGGCACCGGCGAGATGCGCGAACACCTGGTGCGTCTCCACCTTGAGCGACTGGCCCATCCACACACGGCGTGCGTCGCCGTCGCGTACCAGCTCGGCGTAGGGACGTACGGTCTCGGTGGTGTCCGGCATGCTCGGTACGAGGATGCTCGGCAGCGTGGACCGGTCGGAGGCGTCGGTGGTCACGAGGCAGCACACCTTCCCTGGTAGCTGTGGCGATTGCTCTGGCAGTGCGTGTGGTGCTGGTGCTTCTGCTTGTGCAGCTGGTGGTGCTGCTGGTGGCGCTGTGCGGGGCGCTCCGGCTGTGCCTGTTGCCGACTGTAGCTGTTGTCTTTCCTTGACGGAATGTTGTGTTTCCCTTACCTTTTCCGTATGAGCCCAGTGAGCCATCGCGAGGGATCGCCGATCTACAACCAGCTGAGAGTCCTGCGCGCCGAGCGCGGCCTCAGTAGGGTCGCGCTCGCCAACTCGGTGGAGGTGCACCCGCAGACCATCGGCGCCATCGAACGGGGTGACTACTTCCCGAGTCTCGATCTGGCGTTCCGGCTCAGCGACGTGTTCGGCCTTCCGGTCGAGGCGATCTTCAGTCGTAAGCCCTTCGTCCCGCTCTCCGCGCAGCTGTACAACAAGGAGGAACGCCCGTGACACCGCAACCGAGTTCCGACGAGACGACGAGTGTGGGCAGCGGTCCCCTGAAGCCGATGGCGATCGGGCTCTGCGTGCTCAGCGCGGCGATGGTGGTGCTGTCGCAGATCTCGGACGGCAACGCCTTCTCCGACTCCTGGTGGCTCGTGGCCTTCGTCGTCTGGCTGATGCTGTGGGGCCTGCTGCGTTCGATGACCCGCGGCCTGGGCGAACGGCCGGTGGCCGGACTCGACGAACGCGAACGAGGCGTGCGCGACAGGGTCGCCTTCATCGGATACCAGTGCGCGGTCGGCGCCGGCATGGTGGTCGTCCTGGTCATGGTCGCCTTCCAGAAGGAGCCCGACGTGATCGAGCGGATTCCCGCGCTGCTCGCGACGTTGATGCTGACCTCCGCGGCGCTGCCCTCGATCCTGCTGGGGCTGTCCGGCATCGACGGTGAGGACGGCGAGAGCTTCCGGGACGAGTAGGGCGGGTAAAACGGTGAGGCGGGTGCCCACCGATTGCGGCGGTGGGCACCCGCCCTGTTCCTCGCTCGTCCTGCTCAGGTGGTTACGCGGTTCAGCAGGAGTGGTCGAACGTGTTGTCGATCGACACGGCCGAGATGGCGGACGCGGCGGAGATGCACGCGGCCGACGAGGTGACCGTGACCGTGATGGTGGCGCCGGGCGCCTCCACCGCGGGGACGAGCTCGTCGGCGTCGGCGTAGCTGGTGTAGCCGCTGATCAGGGACTGGGTGTTCATAGCAACTCCCTTGGGCGATTCGAATGAACGGTGCCTTTTCGGCGATTGCCGAGGGTGGTGCGGTGAAGCGGTCAAGCCGTGAAGCGGTGGTGCGGTGCTGCGGCTACGCGGTTCAGCAGGAGTGGTCGAAGGTGTTGTCGATCGACACGGCCGAGATGGCGGAAGCCGCGGAGATGCACGCCTGTGACGAGGTCACCGTGACGGTGATGGTGCCGCCCGGGGCGTCGACCGCGGGGACGAGCTCGTCGGCGTCGGCGTAGCTGGTGTAGCCGCTGATCAGGGACTGGGTGTTCATGGCAACTCCCTTGGACGTTTCGAATGAACCTTGCACCTGAACCTTGCACCGGATCGGCAATTGGGGAATCGCGTTCTCCGGCCGTGCCAGCACCATTCCGCTCCCGGTGCCGCGCTGGCAATGGGGTTGACCGCTTTCGGACACTGGCCGCTTTCGGTCAACGGGTCCCGTTGAGGCGGTAGTTGACCGGAGTCTATGCTCGCCTGGATGACCCGAAATCAGATGCGCCGCCTGGTATTGGACAACGGTCTGCGGGTGCTCCTGGCACCCAATCCGACCGGCGCGTCAATCGGTGTGGCGGTGCACTACGGAGTGGGTTTCCGCACCGAGCCCAAGGGGCATACGGGCCTCGCTCATCTCTTCGAACATCTCATGATCCAGGGTGGCCACGGAAGCGCACCCGGCGGATACCTGCCCCAGGTACAGCGGGCCGGCGGTCTCGGAGACGCGAAAACGAGACAGGACCTGACGGTTTATTACGCCGCGGCTCCCGCCTCCGCGTTGGAAATGCTGCTCGCTCTTGAAGCGGACCGAATGCGTTCACCGCGTATTACCGAGCAGAATCTGCGCACGCAAACCGCGGTGATTGACGAAGAGATACGTCTCATGGTGCGCAATCGTCCGTACGGCGCATTTCCCTGGGTACTGCCGCGTGCCCTGCACAGTCTCACCGAAAACGCGCGCGACGGATACGGCGAGAGCGTCGATCTGGCGGCCATCGACATCCCGCTCTGCGAGCGGTTCTTCGTCGACCATTACGGTCCCGGAAATGCCCTGGTGACACTGACCGGAGCCTTTGAACCGGACGCGGCTGAGCGCCTCGTACGCCGGCATTTCGAGCCCCTGCCGGGGCGTCCGGTGGCGGCCCCGCCCGACGCCGCGGAGCCCGAGCCGTGGGAGGACCGACAGCTGTCGGTCGCCGACCCGCATGCCGGGCTGCCCGCCGTGGCGATCGGCTACCGGATGCCCGATCCCGTGAAGGAGCGCGCCGACCATCTCGCGCACGTGGTCCTCGCGGCGCTGCTGGGGCAGGGCAGACACGCGTTGCTGCGCCGGGGGCCGGCCGCGCCGACCGGGGTGGCGAGCCTGTCCGTCGGCTGCGGGCTGTTCGGGCTGCCGCTGGACACGACGGGGCCCGATCTGCTGACGCTGTTCGCGGTGTACGGGGGAGCGACGGAGGGCCGGACAGCCGGCGCGGACGACGGCGGGCCGGACGGGACCGATGAGGCGGACGACCCGGGGGGCGTGACGGAGGCGCTGGACACCGCGCTCGCGACACTCGTCGAGAACGAGGTGGACGCCGGGCTGTTGCGCGCCACCACCGCCCGCTGGGCGTCCGCGGCGCTGCGTGAACTGGGCGATCCGAGCACCCGGGCCCAGCTCCTCGGCCAGCGCGAACTGCTCTTCGGCGAGGCGGAGTTGACCGAGCGGCTGCCCGAGATGATACGGACCGGGGTGACCGGCGAGCAGGTGAGCCGGGCCGCGGCACGGCTGCGTGCGTCGCACCGGGCGGTCGTACGTTTCGTCCCGGGCACGGGCGCGCCCGATCGGGGAACAACCGCGACAGCTCACGGAAAGGCGGTCGCGCCATGAGCGGCCCAGGCGCCCACCACGAACCACGGCTGCCCCTGCCCGACCTCGACACCACACTCCCCAACGGACTGCGGGTCGTGCTCTGTTCGGCCCCCGTCGTCCCCCTCGTCGAGATCCGGCTCACCGTCCCGTACGCCGCGACCGGACCGGGCGAGGTCGCGCTGCGCCAACTGCTGGCCGGGATCCTCCTGCAAGGCACCGCACACCGGGACGCCGACTCCTTCGACACGGCTCTCGCCACGCATGGCGCCGCGCTGATCGCGGGCGCCGACGCGCGCAGATTCACCGTCACCGGCCATACGCTGGCCGACTCCCTGCCCGCCGTACTGGAGTTGATGGCCGAGACCGTCCTCGCGCCCCGGCTGACGGAGGCCGTCGTCGCCCCCGAACGGACCAGGCTGGCGCGGCGCATCGAACTCTCCTCGCACCAGCCCGCGGCCGTCGCGCAGCAGGCGCTGCTGCGCCGGAGGTACGGCGAGGAGGTCGCCGCCCGCCTGCGGCCGGCGCCCCAACTGGCCGCCGCCTGCGCGCCGGAGGACCTGGCCGAACTGCACGCTCGGCATCTGGGAGCGGACGGCGCGGTGCTCGTGCTGGTCGGCGATCTGCGGCCCGAGGACGCGCTCGCGGCCGTGACCGATGTGTTCGGGGGATGGCATCCCGGTCCGGCGGACGACGTGCCCGAGCCGCCGCCGTCGTTCATCGGCGGGCCGCCCCTGTGGGCGGACAGGCCGGGCGCCGTGCAGAGCATGATCCGGCTGGCCACCCCGGCCCTGCCGCGCACCGATCCCGGCTATCCGGCCCTGCACCTGGCCCAGTTGGTCTTCGGCGGGTCCTTCGCCTCCCGGCTGGTCACGCACCTGCGTGAGGAGAAGGGGTACGCGTACCAGCTCGGCTCCGGCATGGAGTCCGTACCGGGCGCCTCCACACTGATGATCGAGGCCGACACCGCGGCCGAACACACGGCGGCGGCCCTCGGGGTGATCCGGGACGAACTCGTGCGGATGGCGGCCGAGCCGCCGTCGGAGCGCGAGGTCGACGCGGCCAGGAGCTATGCGATCGGCTCCATCGCCACGGCGATGTCCTCCCCGGCCTCCCTTGCCTCCGGCCTGTCGAATCTGCTGCACATCGGGGTCGGGGCCGACTGGCTGCACGGGTGGGGGCCGTTGCTGAACGGGGTGACGTACGACGCGGTCTCGGAGGCGGCGCGGCGGTTCTTCCGGCCCGCGGCCTTCACCGGCGTGGTCCTCGCCGACGGGTCCGCGGTCGCGTCCCTGCGACGTGACGGAGCCGGCGACCGACTCGACTTCTGAGGGACGGGACGACGGAGGGGCCGGCGTTCCCGGGTGGCTCCCGGGAACGCCGGCCCCTCCGCCAGTTGTGCGGGCCGGGCGGCGATCAGCTCCGGCTTTTGCCGATCCCGGCGATGACGGCGACGAGAAGGGCGATTCCGATGGCGATCCAGACTGCGGTGCTCATGAGGTACTCCCGTTGAGTGCTGGGTGAGGGTGTGTTGTGGGGGGATGGGGACTCGGGGTGGATGTGGGGGATCGGGCCGGGCCGCCGCGTCGGAGGCGGCGGGTCCGGCGGATGGATGGGGACGGCGGATGTCGTCGGAGGGGGAGGTCGGTTCGCTGGGGAGACACGTGCCGGCGGGCGCTAGCGCAGTCGCAGTGAGTCGGCCAGCGGGACCCTGGAGCCGCTGCGCAGCACGCTGTTGGCGTACATCCGGCCGGCGACGCGGGTCAGTCCCACCAGCGCGGCCACGGCCAGCACCAGGGACACCGCCACCTGCCACGCCGGCGCGATGCCCAGCAGCATGCGCGCCGGCATCAGGATCGGACTGAGCGGCGGTACGAGCGAGAGCCACTCGATCACCGGGTCGTGGGCGTTCTTGCTCAGCAGGGTGATGCCCAGCACGAACGGCGTGGTGATCAGCACCATCACCGGCTGCACCACCGCCTGGAGGTCCTCCTGCCGCGAGACGCGCGCCGCGGCGGCGGCCAGCATCGCGGCGAAGAGGAAGAAGCCGAGCAGGAACCAGACGCCCATCGTCATCAGGGTCCCGCCCACCGCCGTCGGCAGCGAGATGGCTCCGGTGCCCTCGGCGAGTACGACAGCGGCTCCGCCGAGCAGGACGAGCTGGGTCACGCCGACGACGGCCACACCGATCAGCTTCCCCGCCAGCAGCTGCCAGGGCCGGATGCTGGAGAGGAGCAGCTCGACCACGCGGCTGGTCTTCTCCTCGACCACGCCCTGCGCCAGCATGATCCCGTAGACGATGAAGAAGAAGTACAGCAGTCCGGTGGAGGAGAGGATCAGCGCGAACTGCTCGGCCGCGCTGTTCTCCGAAGGCTCCAGCGTTCTGGTCTCCGCGCCGGACGACGCCACGCGCTCCGCGAACTCCGCCGGGTCCACGCCCGCGCGCTCCAGCTCCCGCGTGGTGCTGTCCTCGGCCACCGCCGCGTTCACGACGGCGAGAAGCTCGTCGTTCGTCTCGCGTTCCACGGTCACCGTGAGGTCGGCCGTGCCGCCGCTGATCACGGCGGAGACATCCCCGTCGCGCAGCAGTGTCTCCGCGCGGTCGCCGTCGACGGTGACGAACTCGAAGTCGAGGTCGCTCGCCCGGTCGGCGACGGCGGTGAGCATCGGGCGCATCGCGGCGGCGTCCCGGTCGAGGCCGACCTTGGTCGGTCCCTCCTTGGAGAAGAGGATGATCAGGGTGTAGACGCCGAGGGCGAGCACCAGTCCCAGCGTGCTCAGTACGAAGGACTTCGTCCGCATCCTGCTGTTGATCTCGCGCTTGGCGACCAGCCCGACGGCCCGGCGCGCCGAGAGGGTGCCCGGATCGGGGGAGGGGCCGCCGCCGGGGGCGGGCGCGCCTTTGTCCCGTACCGCCGTGTCGGTGCCTTCGCCGCCGCCCGCGTCGGATTCAGCGTCGGAACCCGCGTTCGCGTCCGCCTGTGCCGCTGTACTCATCGCCCGCCGCCCTCGCTCTCGCTGCCTGCCGTGCCCTTCGCGCCTGCCGTCGCGGTCTCCGCGCTCGCGGCGTCGTCTCTGGTCACCAGATCGCGGTACAGCTCGGTCAGTGGCGGTTGTTCGGATACGAAGGTGGAGACCGGCCCCGTGGCCAGCGCCGCGCGCAGCACGCGCTGATCGTCCGCGCCCTTCGCCAGCCGGAGCCGGGTGCGGGTGCCCTCGCGGCTCAGGACCTCCACGCCCGCCAGCCCCGCCGCCCAGTTCTCGCCCGCCTCGGGCGCGTCGACCAGCAGCCGGCGCTCGGCGCTCTCGCTCAGCTCCCCGACCGTGCCGCAGGCGATGAGCCGCCCGCCGCCGACGATGCCGACCCGGTGGCAGACGCGCTCCACGAGGGCCAGTTGGTGGCTGGAGAAGATGACGGGCACGCCCTCGGCGGCCCTCTCCGCGAGCACGTCGCGCATCACGTCCACCGCCACCGGGTCGAGACCGGAGAACGGTTCGTCCAGCACCAGCGCCTTCGGCTCGTGCACCAGGGCGGCCGCGAGCTGGACCCGCTGCTGGTTGCCGAGGCTGAGGTTCTGGACCTCCTCGGAGGCGTACGAGGAGACCTCCAGCCGCTCGATCCACCGGTCGGCCGCGGCCCGCGCCCCGGCACGTGACATGCCGTGCAACTCGCCCAGGTAACGCAGGTGTTCGGCGACCTTCATCCGCGGATACAGACCGCGCTCCTCGGGCATGTAGCCGAACTGCCTGCGGGCCGCGAAGTCGACCGGGCGGCCCAGCCAGCGGACCTCCCCGGCGTCGGGCGTGAGCACTCCGAGGATGATCCGCATCGTGGTGGTCTTGCCCGCCCCGTTGCTGCCGACGAAGCCGAAGAGCTCGCCGGGACGGATGTCGAAGGTCATGTCGTCCACGGCCCGGCGCTTGCCGTAGCTCTTCCGTACGCGGTCGACCTCCAGCGCTGCCGTAGCCATGCCGTACCTCCCGACGATGATGTGTTAACTCACTGAAGTATTGCGTTAACACATCAGTCCGTCAAGGTTGTCATGCGTTTTGACGCTCTACCACGACGATGTGCTTGTCCGTCAGTTCGGACAGCGCGCTCCGGTCCCAGCCGGCCCAGCGACCGGTGACCCGAAGACCCACGAGCCTGGCCATGACGTCGAACTCCGCCGGCCACGCGTACCGGCTGACCTCCGGAACCTTCCGCAGCCCGCCGGGGCCCAGGATCGTGTGGACGACGAGCGCGGACTGGAGCTGCCGGTTCACCTGGATCGTGTCCAGCAGCAGCGCGTCCGGGGCCAGATGACCGATCTGCGTCGTCGCCTCGGAGAGACGGTGGTAGTTCTGCGGGTTGTACGTCTCGAAGACCGCGACCCCACCGTCCGCGAGCGCGTCGTGGATGCCGCGCAGACAGCTGATCTGCAACTCCTGGGTCGGCAGCATGAAGAAGGTGTTGAGGGCGGTGAGGACGACGTCGTACCGCTCCTCCACCTCCAGCGCGCTGAAGTCCGCGACCGAGCTGGTGATGCCGCCCGTGGGGTCGTTCTCGTGCAGCTTCGCCAGCATGGAGGGGGAGGCGTCGACGCCGTGCACGCGGTAGCCGTGCTTCGCCAGCGGGATCGCCAGCCGGCCGGTGCCGACGCCCAGTTCGAGGAGCGAGGCGGGGGCTGGGCGCAGCTCGTCCAGGAAGGTGATCATGGAGTCGATGGCCGGGCCGGAGGTGGGGTAGAGCGAGTCGTAGACGTCGGCCAGTGCCTCGCCGTACGCGCTGCTGCCGTTGGCGGTCCGGCCCTGGGACGACGTGGAACCGTCGGCGGCGGTGGAGCCGTTCGTACGGTTCCCGGTCTGCTGAGGTGCCTCGTTGGTCATGCTCTCTCCCTCTGCTTCCGCTGTTCCGCTGATGCGTGTTCCTGGGCCGTGGCCGTGGCCGTGGGCGTCGGTGGCTGTGCCGGCGTCGGCGACTCCGCGGGCGTCGTCTCCGTCGGCTTCGCCAGCTCCGCCCGCAACCGGTCGGCGGCGGCGAGCACTTCGGGGAACGAGGCGGGCGCCCACGCCTCACGTCGCCCACTGGTCGTACTGCGGCCGGGATGCGGCGGGACGACCACGACGCCCCGGCGTCCTGCGAGCTTGGCGGAGTGCTCCGCGTACGCCGCGCTCTGCGCGCCGCCGGGGGGCAGCGCGGGCGCCAGCGCGATCGCGGCCTCCGTGCACTGGAGCGCGAGGACCGACGGCGAGTCACCGAGGCCCAGCGCCAGCCGGGCCAGGTAGTTGAGTGTCGCGGGCAGGACCACCACGGCGTCGGGCCACTGCGCGAGATCCACGTGGCGGGCGCGCGGTTCGGGCTCCTCGGGCCAGCGGTCCGCCAGCACGTCGCAGCCACCGATGGCGGCCAGCGCCTCATGGGTGACGAACCGGGTGGCCGCTCCCGTAAGGACGTACCGCACCTCCACGCCGGGCTGTGCCGTCTTCAGCCAGCTCGCCCAGAACGGCAGATGGGCGGCCGTCACGGACCCCGTACCGACGACCAACAGCCGTTGTACGCCGGCCGGTTCGGGCATCCCCGCCGCGGCGGTCACCGGGCCGCCGCTCCCGCCCCCGAACCCGCCACGGGCGCGGGCTCGGGAGCGGGGGCGGTCTCCGGCGCGGACGCCGGGTCCGTGGGGGGTGCGGTGACGGGTGCGGCCGTCGTGGTCGCCTGTCGTTCCTCGGGATCCTTGCTGTCCTTGCTGTCCTTGCTGTCCTTGCTGTCCTTGGCGTTCTTGTCCTTGCCGTCGCGCAGCGTCTGGCCGTGCACCAGCTCCTGGTAGAGCGCGGAGCGCGTCAGCAGCTCCTCGTGCGTACCCCGGTCGACGATGTGCCCCTCGTCCACGACCACGATCAGATCGGCGTCCTGGACGGTCGAGATGCGGTGCGCGACGGCGATCACCGCGCGTTCGGCGGCGAGTTCACGCATCAGCGCCCTCAGCCGCTCCTCGTTCTCGCTGTCGAGCTGGGACGTCGGCTCGTCGAAGAGGACGACGCGGGTCTCCCGGAGCAGTACCCGGGCGGCCGCCAGCCGTTGCCGCTGACCGCCCGACAGGTCCTCGGCGCGGCCCAGTTCGGTGTCGAGACCGTCCGGCAGCGCCTCCACGGCCGCGCGCAGCCCGAGCCTCTCCAGCGCCCGCCACAGTTCGGCGTCCGGTACGTCGGTGTCCTGGCCGAGCTGGAGGTTCTGCCGCACCGTGCCCTCGACGAGGGTGAAGCTCTGGTCGACATAGCTGATCTGGCCCCGCAGCTGGTGCAGCGGCCACTCCTCGACCGGGAACCCGCAGATCGAGATCCGGCCCGAGTCCGGCTGCAGGAAGCGTTCGGTGAGGCCGAGCAGCGTCGTCTTGCCGGCGCCGGAGGGGCCGACGATGGCGGTCAGCCCGCGCGCGGGCGCCGCGAAGGCCGCCTCGTGGATGATGGTGCGCTCGCCGTCGATGTAGGTGACCCGGTCGAACTCCACCGCCGGCGCGGTGGCGGAGGGCGTGATCTCGGCGGTCGCTCCGGGGTCCTCCGACGGGATCATGAGGACGCTGTTCAGCCGGCCACGCGCCGCCAGGCCGGACTGCATCCGGGCGAAGCCCGAGACCAGCAGGGTGAGCGGCGAGACCAGTTGCAGCAGATAGACGATGAAGGCGGCGAACTCGCCGATGTTCAGATCCCCGGAGGCGAGCCGCGCCCCGCTGACGACCATCACCGCGACGATCGAGAGCTGCTGGCCGAACTGCATCGTGGGACCGACCAGCGCGCTCACACGCGCGACGGACACGGCGGCCTTGCGCGCGTCGTCGACGCTGTGCCCCAGCGATGAGGCCACCTGACGCTCGGCCAGGAACGCCTTGACCGTCGGCAGCGACAGCACGGCCGCCGTCATCTGCTGGGACATGGTGCCGATGGCGTTCTGCTGCCTCTCCACACCGCTGCGGATCGCCCGCACACAGGCGAAGATGCCGAGTCCGGCGACGGTGAAGGTGGCCAGGACGACCAGGAGCAGGACCCAGTCCAGCAGGCCCATGGCGATCAGCGTGCCGACGGCCAGGAAGAGGGACGACGGGATCTGCGCCACGCCGACGTCCACCACGGAGCGCAGCTGCGAGCTGTCGGAGCTGGCGCGGGCGACCAGATTGCCGGCGCCTTCGCGTCGTACGCGCCGAAGGGGGAGGGTCAGGATGTGCGCGGCGATCCGGAACCGGGCCTCGGAGACCAGGGCCTCACCGGCGCGGGCGAGCAGGAAGGAGCCGATGGCCGACGCGAGACCCGCGCCGAGCGCGAGACCGGCCATCGCGAGCATCGGGCGGATCGGCCGCTCGTCCTGGCCGAGGGCGATCACCAGGTCGCGGACCTGGAGCGGAAGCATGAGCGTGGCGACGGCGGAGAGCATGCTCATCACCACCGCACCGGCGACGGCGGTCTTCCGGCCCTCCAGGAGCTGGGCGAAGACGCGCAGTTCGTCGGTGCCGGCCGGACGTGGATCTGCCTTGGCCATGGTGGTGGTTCTCCTCAAGCTTGCGGTTGCATCCGGTCACTTTCGGTCGCACGGCCTACGGTTCAGGGCGCGGCTGCGGCCCCGGCCCCGGCCCCGGCCCCGGTATCGGCGTCGGCACTGGCGCTGGGGTCGGTGTTGTTCTCGGTCCGTGTGTCGGTGTGGGTGTGGGCGCCGGTCTCGCTGTGGGCCTCGGTGTGGGCCCCGGGGTTGGTCTCCGCGCCGGTCGGTGTTCCGGCGGGCGACGTGACCGACCAGGGCCAGGGCGCCGAGTCGAGGTTCCGGGCGGGGTCGGCGGGATCGACGTTCGCCGCGGCGCAGGCCGCCGAGAGCTCGGCGACGGTGGGGCGCTCGCGCCCCTGCTCGGCGGCGGCCACGAAGGCGCGGGCCACCACATGCGAACGGTGCTCGCCGAAACTGAGTCCGCGCATGCCGGTGCGGTCGTCCTTCGGCTCCCAGGCGGCCGTCACGCCCGGGACCACGACATGCGCGAACGCGGGTGGCGGGCCCTCCGGCAGCCCGGTGGCCAGGGCGCTCTCGGTCAACGCGTCGACCACGCCCCAGGATTCGGAACTCAGATAGACCACCATGCCGTCGTTGCGCGGCAGGCTGGCCGGATTCGAGATGATCTTCGCCCGGTAGACCGCCGACCGGCTCTCCAGGGCGCTCAGTACGGCGTTCCACAGGGCGGGCGCCTGTTCGGCGTCGGCCACCCGCAGATACATGCGCAGCAGATCGCCCCCGCCCGTACGGCCCTTGCCGCTGTCCACCAGGAAGAAGCCCGGCGAGATCAGCGGGCGGGCGGAGGGAAGGGTCATCAGGACCACGGGGCGCGCCGGGTCGCCGACCGTGCGGCCGGTCTCCCGCAGCGTCACCGGGTCGGGCACGTTCAGGCGCAGGCCGTCGATCTCGACCACGCGCCGGCCGGCGGCCGTGCGCCGGTCGGTGAGGATGGCGGGCGCGACGGTCGCCGCGTGCGGGGTCGCCTCGGCGATCCGGGTCTCGTACTCCGGCGCGCGCAGGGTCTTGGGCGCCTTGCGGTCGCGTATCCCGCGGCCGGTGTGCAGCACCTCGTAGAGGGCGCGCGCGAGCGTGAAGCGCATCGCGGACGGGGACTCGGCCGTGACCTCGTCGTCGCCGACCCAGGCGGTCTTGCCGTCCGCCGTGATCCGGACGGAGTCCAGGGCGCCGCGGAGTCCGGCGGAGAGGAGCGGTGTGGGGTCCGTCGGCGCGGCCGGTCGTGCCGGGTCGGTGTCATGACCGGCACCCGGACCGTTCGCGAGGTCCGTGCCCGTAGCCGTACCCCCAGCCGTACCCCCAGCCGTGGCCCCCGCCGTGCCGGCAGCCCTGCCCGTAGAGCTGCCCGTAGCCGTGCCCGTGACCGTGCTCATGCGGCCTCCCCGAGTCCCACCGTGGAGACGAAGCTCCGCGGATCAAGCAGCGCGGTCCGGCCGATTCCCGCCGCCGCCCGGACGATGGCCGACAGGCGGCCGTTCTCCTTGGTCGAGGCGATCAGCCGGTCGATCAGATGCCATCCGGCGTAGGACGTGGCCCGTACGACGAGTCCTTCGTCGTCGGGGCCGCCGCCCTCGCGGTAGCCGCGGTGGAACGCGGCGATCAGCGGCAGCACGCGGTCCAGCTCCTCGCTGCCGCGCGCCACCACCTCCTCGTGGGTGAGCGTCGCCGAGAACGCGTCGTCCGTCTCCTGCGAGGGAATCCGCAGCACCGCCCGGTGCAGCCATTCACCGGCGTACGCCCCGACGTCACGCGCCGGGTCGCCGAGCCGGAACTCCTCCCAGTCGTTGACGTACAGCGCCGTCTCCGTGGCCAGGAACTGATCCAGCCTCAGATCACCGTGGATCGGCACGCGCGCGGCCTCGGCCTCGGTCGCCCGGAGCCGTTCGAGCCCGTCGAGCAGCGCGGCGTCGCGCTGGAGCAGTCCCCAGCCCTGGATGAACGCGCCGGTGGCGTTGACGTAGTGCTCCAGCGGCAGTGAACGCAGGTCCTCGACGGGCGGGTACGGGTGCGGGTCCGGCTCGGGGAAGTCCTCGGGCTGGAACGGGAGTTGGTGCAGCGCGGCCACCGTGCGGCCGGCCTCCTCGGACGTCGCCTCGGTGAACTCGTCCTCCGCCGCGAGCTCACTGCCCGACCGGATGTCGTCGAGCATCCCGAAGACGAGCAGGCGCCCTTCCTCGTCGCCGCCCAGGAATTCCGGTCGGGGGAAGGGGGATTGGCCGCGATTCATCAGGCGCTCGAATGACATGAGCCGCTGGTAGCGCTTCAGGGATTCCTTGGGATTCCCTTTGAGACGCTTCACGAATACGGCCTTGCCGGTATCGGTCACGCCCGACCAGTTGTCGTTGCGGCCGGGATAGGAGAAGACCTCCGAGGCGTTGAGTGAACCCAAGTCGAGCTGGACGAGGAGATGTTCGACCGATGCGTCCACGGGACTGTCGACAGCCGACGCGGAAGACCGGCCCTGCGGGTATTGAATCTTTTCGCCTGCCACAGCCGTTTTCTATCGCGGGACGCCGTCGGCGGACAACGAATTGACCGCCATCGGCCACCGTCGGCTAGGGCAGGGCTCGATGGGTAACGTGCACGACTGCCGGGCGGCCGTTGGGACTGCCGGTCCGGGGCCGTTGGGCCGCCTCCACGGGGGTCGGCGGCGCGACCGTCGGACCGCCTCCACGCGGGTCAGCGGGGAAAACCGTACCCGCGTGGGAGGCGGTGCGAGGTCTGGCCGACGAACCGCGGTCGGTGACGATTCCTCCGCCAACCGTCACTCGATGCCGCTGTTCGGGGGCCTGTCCGTCCGAACCGAGAATTTCGTATTCTCGTCGCCCGTGTGCGGTGGGTGATGCGTTGTGTGCCACCGCGTGGTGCTTGTTCTACGGGCGTCGGGTCGTGGATTCGACGAGGCTCAGACGATTCTTCGCCGTACGGCCCACACAACCGCTTCGATCGGCGTTTCGACGTCGACCCGTTCGCATATCGTCCGCAGTTTTCGGCGCAGTGTGCGGTCGCTCATTCCCATCCTGCGTGCGACCTGCGCCATGGTGCAGCCCTGCGAGACGAGTTGAAGGATTCTCAAGTGATCATTTTCCAGTCCGAGGTGGGGGGCTCTGAGGACACTTCGTGGATTCACCTGTATCAACCTCACGGTTGTCCGGCGGTGAGGCGCCGGATTCCGAGGTGCTCGACGGCCGGAAACATGATGCTCGTTCCCAGTGCTGCCGCCGGAAGAGCTGCTGTCTCCGGTTCGATCGAGCGTGGTCCGAGAAGTATGGATTTCCGGTCTAAGCGTCAGTCAATTCCTTCCCCCGTTTCAGTCATCGGACCGGAGTGGTAATCCGGTCCGTCCGCCCGTGACGCGGGAGTTTTCTCCCCCGTGTGCGAGGTGGGCGAGGCGCCGACCACCCGCGGCCATGACACCCCTCCACCTCGCCTCCACTTCGTATGTTCAAACGGTCCGGTGCGGGAGGTGAACAGGGCGAGATGTGATCGCCCTGTGCTGTCGTCCCGTCACCGGCCGGTCCGAGGGGTGCCCGTACGGTCTCCCAGCTTCAGTTTTCCGCTCCCTCGGAGGGCGTCCGAGGGGGGTGCGACACACCCGGAATATGTGACGCAGATCACAGCATCCATTGACGGTGATCGTGAGTCTGGTCGGGGCGGTGATGTCCGGAACGTCGCGACTGGATACCTCGGCAGGGTGTCCGCCCCGATCCGCCGCGGGCGCGGTCGCGTGAGCGTCGAGACCCGCCGCGGGGGGTCCCGCGCACCTCCCGCGGGATGGGGTCCACGAGGGGGGAAACGATCCCAGGGCAACCAATTCGGGGCGTCGGGGGCCCGGTTGATAAACGGCCGAATGGTGGGAGGGAAGGTGCCGGGAGCGGGCGCGGGAAGGCTGTATTCCGGACAGGGTGAGGCGCCCGGCCGGTTACGCGGAGGAAAGGCGATGCCCCTGTTGTGACAACCGTGTTAAGCGTCGGTGGAGGTGGGCGAGCCCACTCCCGCCAGGGCCCGGAATTGTGCTTCGAAGGGCCCGCGATCGGTTCCGTCTCCGATCCCCGAACGTTTCTCCACTCCCTCTCCGTGCTCTCTCCGTGCTGTCTTCGCGCCTCCTTCGTGCCGCCTCCGTTCCCTCCGCGCCTCCTCCGCGTGGTCTTCGCACCGTCCTCGCGCCGTGCTCACGCCTCCTGCGAGTCCGCGTGGCCGGGGCGGGAACGGCGCACGAGGGAGGCGCCATCCGGGTGCGAGCGGCTCGTGGGGGCTGGCGGCGCGGGTGCCTACCCGGCTAGGTTCGCGGGCGTCTGTCATGAACACAGGGAGTGTGAATGCGCAAGGCGCTGAGATGGCTGCTGTCGCTCGTGCTGCTCGTCGGCACGCTGGGCACGGCCGGCGCGGCAACGGCCGCCGACGGGAACGCGGGATCCGCGGCCCCCGACATCAAGGACCAGATCCTCGCCATCCCGGGGATGAGCCTGATCGAGGAGAAGCCGTACCCCGGTTACCGATACTTCGTCCTCAACTACACCCAGCCGGTCGACCACAAACGGCCGTCGAAGGGCACCTTCAAGCAGCGCCTCACGCTGCTGCACAAGGACACCAGCCGCCCCACCGTGTTCTTCACGAGCGGGTACGGCGTGTCCACCAACCCGAGCCGCAGTGAGCCGACGCGCATCATCGACGGCAACCAGGTCTCGCTCGAATACCGCTTCTTCACGCCGTCCCGGCCCGACCCGGCCGACTGGTCGAAGCTCGACTACGAGCAGGCCGCGGCCGACCAGCACCGGATCTTCGGCGCGCTGAAGAAGATCTACCCGAAGAAGTGGCTCTCCACCGGAGGCTCGAAGGGCGGCATGACCGCCACGTACTACGAGCGCTTCCACCCGCGGGACATGGACGGTGTCGTCGCCTACGTCGCGCCCAACGACGTGGTGAACAAGGAAGACTCCGCTTACGACCGCTTCTTCGAGAAGGTCGGCACCGAGGAGTGCCGCGACAAGCTCAACGCCGTGCAGCGCGAGGCGCTGGTCAGGCGCGAGCCGCTGGAGAAGATGTACGCGGAGTGGGCCGAGGCGGAAGGCGCGACCTTCACCACCGTCGGCACGCTCGACAAGGCGTACGAGGCCGTGGTGCTCGACTTCGTCTGGGCCTTCTGGCAGTACAGCCTGGAAGCCGACTGCGCGGACATCCCGCCGGCCACCGCGTCGGACGAGGAGATCTACAACATCATCGACGCGATCTCCGGTTTCTCGTTCTACACCGACCAGGGCCTCTCCGGGTACACGCCGTACTACTACCAGGCGGGCACCGAACTCGGCGCGCCCACGGTCAAGCTGCCCCACCTGGGCAACCTGAGCCGCTACGGCTACCAGCCGCCGCGGAACTTCGTCCCGCGCGACATCCCCATGAAGTTCCGTCCGTGGGAGATGCCGTCCGTCGACAACTGGGTCCGCCACCACGCGAACCGCATGATGTTCGTCTACGGCGAGAACGACCCGTGGGGCGCCGAGCGCTTCCGCCTCGGCCACGGCACGCGTGACAGCCATGTGTTCACCGCGCCGGGCGCCAACCACGGCGCCAATGTCGCCGGTCTCGTGGCCGACGACCAGGCGAAGGCCACGGCCCGCATCCTCGACTGGGCGGACGTCGCACCGGCCGCCGTGCAGCAGGACGCCGCGAAGGCGAAGCCGCTGGCCGCGTACGACGCGAAGCTCGACAAGAAGGACCTGGAGCGGATGCCGACGCTCCGTCAGTAGTCCGCAGGCACGGAACCGCCACCGGCGCAGACAAGGGGGGCGCACCGGTGGCGGTGTGCTGCCCGGCCACAGGCGGCCTGGAGAGGGGAGTCAGCGATCGTAGCCAGTGAGTACGAGGGCCGACACCGCGCTGCGGAATGCCGACGGGAGCACATGAAATAGGACGTACGGGAGGCGCCCGAGGTTCCCAGGAAGCGAAGATTCCGCTGATTTCGCTGAAAAGGTGTGCTAAGCCCGTCCGCAACGCCACCCCCTCAACCGCCCTCGGCGGGCAGCCGGTTAACCTCCTCGCCCATGACCGCACCCGAACCCGCGTACATCCGCGACACCCGAGCCGGCTACAACGCCATCGCCGCCGACTACGCCGAACTCAACAAGTCCGAACCGGAGGCCGACCCGCTGGGGCGCGCGATGCTCGGCACCTTCGCCGAGTACGTACGGGCCGACGGCGCCGGTCCCGTCGTCGAGATCGGCAGCGGACCAGGCCATATGAGCGCCCATATGCGCACGCTCGGCCTCGACGTCTCCGGGATCGACCTGTCACCGGTGATGGTCGAGATGGCCCGCCGGAGCTACCCGGAGCTGCGGTTCGAGGAAGGGTCGATGACCGACCTGGCCCTGCCGGACGGCTCCCTCGCCGGCCTCGTCGCCTGGTACTCGATCATCCACATCGTCCCGGAGGAACTGCCCCACGTCTTCGCGCAGTTCCACCGGGTCCTGGCCCCCGGCGGCCGGCTGCTGCTCGCCTTCCAGGTCGGTGACGAGCCCCGGCACTACGACGAGGCGTTCGGCCACCGCGTCAACCTCGACTTCCGCAGGCTCTCCCCCGACCGGATCACCGAACTGCTGGCCCGGGCGGGCTTCCACGTGGCCGCCCGGCTCGTGCGCGAGCCCTACGACAAGGAACCAACCCCCCACGCCCAGATCCTGGCCCGCAAGCCCCCGCACCCCCCTATCCCCCAGCAGCCCTGACCCCGGCAGCCCTGACCCCGGTTCTTCGGCCCCGGGCCTCGGGGTCCAACTCCCCTGACCCCGGTTCCTCGGCCCCCTGACCCCGCACCGGGGCTCTCGTCCCTCGGACCCATGCCCCGGTCTCCGGACCCGGACCGCAGGTCTGGGTCCCGAACGTGTACGCCCCGGAGCTCGGGCCTCCCCGCCTCCCTCAGTGCCCCCGCGCCAGCAGCGCCTCCAGATGCTCGCGCCCGGGGACGAGCAGCCCGGGGAGGTCCGCCGCGTCCTTGTACCAGCGCTTCTCGTACTCCCAGCACAGCCACCCGTCATCCCCGTCCCCGGCGAACAGCCCGACACACTCACCCAACGGCAGCACCCCCGCGCCCAGTGCCAACGGCGTGGTGTCCTCCGCCGACGCGATGTCCTTCACCTGCAGGTAGCCGAGGTGCGGCGACAGCGACGCATGGCTGGTGACGGGGCGTTCCCCACCGAGCCAGGTATGCATCACGTCCCAGAGCGCCCCCACCTGCTTGTGGCCGACAAGACCGAGGACGCGGATCGCGTCGGCGCCCGTGCGGTGCGAGTCGTGCGTCTCCAACAGGATCCGCACCCGCGACTCGGCGGCGAGCGGAGCCGCCGCGGCCAGCCTCCGGGCGGCCGTGGCGTCGGCGGCCTCGGGATCCTGGTCGCCCCCACCCGGGAAGACGCGTATGTACGAGGCGCCCAGATCGCGGGCCAGCCAGATCAGTTCGTCCAGCTCCTGGCGCGACTGCTCCTCGTCAGCGTCCTCGGCCGCCACCCGCACATAGCCCGCGACCGCCAGGATCTCGACCCCCTGACGCTTGAACTCATCAGCCACGGCGGCCCGTTCGGCCACGCCGATACCCGGATGCACGGGCTCCTCCGGATGGGCGCGCAACTCCACCCCCTGGTAGCCGGTCCGCTTGGCGAGGGCCACGACCTCGGGGATGGGGAGGCCGGGGACGCCGAGGGTCGAGAAGGCGAATTTCATTCCGTCTTTCCTTTCACGAGAGAGCCTGCGGCGGACCGGTCGACAAGCGGGAGCCGCCAGTCCTGGCCGACAAGGTCCGCTCCGTAGGAACGGTGCGGTTCCTCGGCGACGAGGGTGAATCCCGCCCTTATGTAGAGCTTTCGGGCAGCCGCCAGGACGTCGTTGGTCCACAGCACCACCTCCCGGTACCCCGCGTCGCGTGCGAAATCCACCACCGCCTCGATCAGTCGCCCGCCCAGGCCGTGCCCCCGAGCCTCCGGCTCGACGAGCAGGAGCCGCAGCCGCGCGGTGCCGGGTGACTCGTCCCGTACGCACATCACCGAGCCCACCGGCCGGCCGTCGAGCTCGGCTATCCATACCCGCTCCAGCCGCTCGTCGTGATCCGCCGCGAAGTCGGCGACGATCCTCGCGACCAGGCCCTCGAAAGCGGTGTCCCACCCGTACTCCGCCGCGTACACCGCGCCGTGCCGCTGCACGATCCAGCCCAGATCACCCGGGGCCGGCTCGCGCAGGACGGGGCTGTCACGACGGGAGGGCGCCCCGCGGCCGTCCTCGACACTCGCCTCGGCGCTCAGCAGCTCCCTGGCCGTCCGCAGCGCCTCCACGAGACGCGGGCGCTGGTCCGGCTCGACCCGGTCCAGCAGTGTGCCGACCGCCTCGCGGGAACGTTCGTCGAGCAGCGCGGCGGTCCCGCGCCCCTGCGGTGTCAGCGTGACCCGCTGCCGCCGGGCGTCCTGCTCGGACGGGGTCCGCTCCACCAGTCCGTCCCGCTCGAATTTGGTGAGCATTCTGCTCAAATAGCCCGCGTCCAGGGACAGCTCGGCGCGGAGCTCGGCCGCGTCCGTACGTGGCGTGTGCGCGAGCTCGTACAGCAGCCGCGACTCCGTGAGCGTGTACGGCGTGTAGAGGTGCTTGCTGTAATTCAGCGCGCCGATGAGGTTCGTGTAGAAGCGGTTGAACGCGCGAATCTCCTGAATGGTCATGGAGGTCCCCCGACCCGTTCGCTCGATATTTTTCTTGACTGAGTCAACGGTACGCCGGGGTCGCCAAGAGCGGCAAGACACTCGATCGGGTGAACCCCCCGGTCCCGATCCTGCCCGTGCCCGTCCAGCCCCCCCCGCCTCGCTCCTCAGCCCCGCGGCGGCGCCGTCGAAGCCCGCGCCATCAATTCCGCGGCGATCGTCGCGATCCCACCCGGCGGCGGAGCCTCCGTCCCCATCGCGAGCCGCCCCGCCCGGGCCCCCGCCTCGTGCAGCGGCAGCCGCACCGTCGTCAGCGCCGGGACCGCGTCGACCGAGAACGGCAGATCGTCGAAGCCCGCCACCGAGATGTCCTGCGGAATGCGCAGCCCCTGGTCGCGCACCGCCGCACACGCGCCGAGAGCCACCGTGTCGTTGGCGGCGACCACCGCCGTCAGGTCCGGCGACCGCCGCAGCAGCTCCAGGGTCGCCTTGTAGCCCGAGCGCCGGTCGTAGGGGCCGTGCACCGTCAGCGGACCCTGGTCGTCCGTCAGTCCCGCGGCGGCCAGCGCCGTCCGGTGGCCCTCCAGCCGGTGCCGGGTGGTGGTGCGTTCCGCCGGGCCCGCGACATAGCCGATCCTGCGGTGCCCCAGCGCCAGCAGATGCTCGGTGAGCCGACGCCCGCCACCCCGGTTGTCGAAGGCCAGCGAGGCGACGACCGCGCTGCTGCCCGGCAGCGGAGGCCGACCGCACAGCACCACGTGAGTCCCCGCGTCGGCGAGCTTGGTCAACTTGGCCGACATCGCCGCGATATGGGCCGGGTCTTCGAGGGCGCCACCCGTGAGGATCACGGCGGCGGCCCGCTGGCGCTGGAGAAGGGTGAGATAGGTCAGCTCCCGCTCGGGGGAGCCGCCCGTGTTGCAGACGACCGCGAGCTTCTCGCCGCCGGCCCGGCCGCTTCCCTCCTGGCCGCCGATCTCGGTCTGGGCGGCCCCGGCCATGATTCCGAAGAACGGGTCGGCGATGTCGTTGACCAGGATCCCGACCAGGTCGGACGTGGCGGCGGCGAGCGAGCTGGCCGGTCCGTTGAGCACGTAGTCCAGCTCGTCCACCGCCCGCAGCACGCGTTCCCTGGTGGACGCGGCCACCGGGTAGTTCCCGTTCAACACGCGGGAGACGGTGGCGGGCGACACCCGGGCGCGGGCAGCCACATCGGCCAGGGTGACTGTCATCGGCGGTTCCTCCGGAAGGTGGGTGACGCGGTGGATCGGTGCCGGACTCTTGTCCGGTCGCTTTCGGCAGGCTAGCTTCATACCCTATAGAAAGCGCTTGCTACGGCCGTATGGAGGGAACTTCGTGACACGCAGGACAGTGCGGATCGCCATGAACGGCGTCACGGGGCGGATGGGGTACCGGCAGCACCTGGTGCGTTCCATCCTCGCGATCCGCGAAGAGGGCGGACTGGACCTCGGCGACGGTGACGTGCTCTGGCCCGAGCCCGTCCTCGTCGGCCGCCGTGAACACGCACTCAGAGAGGTCGCCGAACGGCACGGCCTCACCGAGTGGTCCACGGACCTCGACACCGTCCTCGCCGACGACAGCGTCGACATCTACTTCGACTCGCAGGTCACCTCCGCGCGGGTCGAAGCCATCAAGAAAGCCGTTGCCGCCGGGAAGCACATCTACACGGAGAAGCCGACCGCGACCGACCTCGAAGGCGCCCTCGACCTGGCCCGGCTCGCCGAGAGCGCCGACGTCAAGCACGGCGTCGTCCAGGACAAGATCTTCCTTCCTGGTCTGCTGAAGCTGAAGCGCCTCATCGACGGCGGCTTCTTCGGCCAGATCCTCTCCGTACGAGGCGAGTTCGGTTACTGGGTCTTCGAAGGCGACTGGCAGGAGCCGCAGCGCCCGTCCTGGAACTACCGGGCCGAGGACGGCGGCGGCATCACCGTCGACATGTTCCCGCACTGGGAGTACGTCCTGCACGAACTGTTCGGCAAGGTCAACTCCGTCTCGGCGCACGTCACCACGCACATCCCGCGCCGCTGGGACGAGCAGGGCAAGCCCTACGCGGCCACCGCCGACGACTCCGCCTACGGGATCTTCGAGCTGGAGGGCGGCATCGTCGCGCAGATCAACTCCTCCTGGGCGGTGCGCGTCAACCGGGACGAACTCGTCGAATTCCAGGTCGACGGCACCCACGGCTCGGCGGTCGCCGGACTGCGCAGCTGCCGTGTCCAGCACCGCAGCGCCACCCCCAAGCCCGTCTGGAACCCGGACCTGGCCGCCACCGAGTCCTTCCGCGACCAGTGGCAGGAGATCCCGGACAACACCGAGTTCGACAACGGCTTCAAGGCGCAATGGGAGCTCTTCCTGCGCCACATCACACTCGGCGAGCCGTACCGCTGGGACCTGCTCGCCGGGGCGCGCGGCGTACAACTCGCGGAACTCGGGCTGAAGTCCTCGGAGCAGGGGCGCCGCTTCGACGTACCGGAGCTCTCGCTGTGACCACCCGAACCCCACCCCCCACCGCAGCCGCCCCATCCTCCGTAAGGAAGCCGGGGCAGGGGCTCCGGCTCCCGGACGCCGGGGGCCGGCTGCGCACGTACCAGCCGCGCCCTGAACCGGCCGCCTTCACCACCAAGGGCGCCGACCCGGCCCCTCTCGTCTCCCGAACGGTCTTTTCCGCCGCGCACGTCGTCGCCGACCCGTACGCCGACAGCAGCCCCGGAGCGCCGGTCGTCGTCGACTGGGACACCACGCTCGCCTTCCGCCGCCATCTGTGGTCGCACGGCCTCGGGGTCGCGGAGGCCATGGACACCGCGCAGCGCGGCATGGGCCTGGACTGGGCGGGAGCGGCCGAGCTGATCCGCCGTTCGGCCGCGGAGGCGCGGTCGACGGGGGGCCGGATCGCGTGCGGGGTGGGCACCGACCAGCTCGCCTCGGGAGCGCATTCTCTTCAGGAGGTGCGGGCGGCGTACGAGGAACAGCTCGCGCTCGTCGAGGAGACCGGCTCCCAGGCCATCCTCATGGCCTCACGCGCGCTCGCCGCCGCGGCCGGGGGCCCCGAGGACTATCTGGCCGTCTACGCCCATCTCCTGCGGCAGGCGGACGAACCCGTCGTGCTCCACTGGCTCGGCCCGATGTTCGATCCGGCGCTGGAGGGCTACTGGGGCAGCTCGGATCTGGACGCGGCCACCGAGACGTTCCTCCAGGTGATCTCCGAACACCCGGACAAGGTCGACGGGATCAAGGTCTCGCTGCTGGACGCGCGCCGTGAGGTAGAGCTGCGCCGGCGGCTCCCGCAGGGCGTGCGCTGCTACACCGGCGACGACTTCAACTACCCCGAGCTGATCGCGGGCGACGAACGCGGCTTCAGCCACGCGCTGCTGGGCATCTTCGACCCGCTCGGGCCGGTCGCCGCCGAAGCCGTACGGGTCCTGGACACGGGTGACGCGAAGGGCTTCCGTGAACTGCTCGATCCCACGGTCGAGTTGTCCCGCCATCTCTTCCAGGCGCCCACGCGCTTCTACAAGACCGGTGTCGTGTTCCTCGCCTGGCTGGCCGGGCATCAGGACCATTTCGCCATGGTGGGGGGCCTCCAGTCGGCCCGTTCGCTGCCGCATCTCGCGCGGGCGTACGAACTGGCCGACGGGCTCGGCCTGTTCCCGGACCCGACGGTGGCCGAGGCCCGGATGAAGTCCCTGCTCGGCGTGTACGGAGTGGACCAGTGACGGACATGAACGAATCGGCCGACGTGACGGCAGCGGGCGACGCGAGTCCGAGTGGCCCCCCGGGTGACCTCAGCCGCTTCAGCATCAACCAGATGACGGTCAAACAGCTCACCCTCCCCGAGCTGGTCGAGGCGTGCGTGCGGCTCGGCGTGCCGGGTGTCGGGCTGTGGCGCGAGCCCGTGCAGGCGTACGGCCTCGATGCCGCCGCCAAGCTCGTACGCGACGCCGGGCTCGCCGTCACCACCCTGTGCCGCGGCGGCTTCCTCACGGCGATCGCCCCCGCGGCACGGGCGGACGCACTGGACGACAATCGCGCGGCGATCGACGAGGCCGTGACCCTCGGCACCGACACCCTGGTCCTGGTCTCGGGCGGGCTGCCGCCCGGCAGTCGCGATCTGCACGGTGCGCGGGAACGGATCGTGGACGCGCTGGAGGTCCTCGCGCCGTACGCGGGGGAGCGTGGGGTACGGCTGGCGATCGAGCCGCTGCACCCGATGTACGCCTCCGACCGCTGTGTCGTCTCCACGCTCGACCAGGCGCTGGATCTCGCGGAACGCTTCCCCGTCGACCAGGTCGGGGTCGTCGTGGACACGTACCACGTGTGGTGGGACGACCGTGCCCCGGCGGCGATCGCCAGGGCGGCGGACCGGATCCACTCCTTCCAACTGGCCGACTGGACGACCCCGTTGCCGGCCGGCGTGCTCAACGGCCGCGGTCTGATCGGCGACGGGGCGATCGACCTGCGGGCGTGGCGCGAACGCGTCGACGCCGCCGGGTACGACGGACCGATCGAGGTCGAACTCTTCAACGACACCTTGTGGGTGCGGGACGGCGCGGAGCTGCTGGCCGACGTCGCGGAGCGGTATGTGAGGCATGCGCTGTAAGGGAGACCACCCTGTCGCCACGAAGCCGCTCTCATAGGCAAATGATCGCTTCTGTCATCTTCTGTCGGCATTTCTAATGCCAGAAAAAATTACTGCCCGCAGTCATGCAACCCTTTCGCGGTGACGGCGGTCGTATATGGCATCAAGGCTTCCGGGGAGGGGTCCGGGGGGATCGGGAAGCCTTGTCCGGAGGGGGGAGCGCGTGGGGCCCGGTCCTGGGGACCGGGCCCCTAAAGCTTGTCCGGACCTTCTCGGGGCTCTGTCCGGCGGGGAGTTGTCCACAGGCGGTGCCCGCTGTCGTACCCGGGCGGTAGCGTCGGATCATGTCCAACCTGGCCGTGCTCGAAGGCGTTCTTGAGCGGATCACGTACAGCAACGAGGAGAACGGCTACACGGTCGCCCGCGTCGACACCGGCCGTGGTGCCGATCTGCTGACAGTGGTCGGCTCGCTCCTCGGCGCGCAGCCGGGCGAGTCGCTGCGCATGGAGGGCCGCTGGGCCTCGCATCCCCAGTACGGCAAGCAGTTCACGGTGGAGAACTACAGGACGGTCCTGCCCGCGACCATCCAGGGCATCCGCCGCTATCTCGGCTCCGGTCTGATCAAGGGCATCGGTCCGCGCATCGCCGAGCGGATCGTCGAGCATTTCGGCGTGGACACCCTGGAGATCATCGAGAAGGAGCCCGAGCGGCTCGTCGAGGTCCCCGGCCTCGGACCCAAGCGGACGAAGATGATCGGCGCCGCCTGGGAGGAACAGAAGGCCATCAAGGAAGTCATGATCTTCCTTCAGGGCGTCGGAGTGTCCACCTCGATCGCCGTCCGCATCTACAAGAAGTACGGCGACGCCTCGATCTCCGTCGTGAAGAACGAGCCCTACCGGCTGGCTGCCGACGTCTGGGGCATCGGCTTCCTCACCGCCGACCGCATCGCCCAGGCCGTCGGCATCCCGCACGACAGCCCCGACCGCGCCAAGGCCGGCCTGCAGTACGCGCTCTCCCAGTCCACCGACCAGGGCCACTGTTTCCTGCCCGAGGAACAGCTGATCTCCGACGCGGTGAAGCTCCTCCAAGTCGACACCGGACTGGTCATCGACTGCCTGGCCGAGCTCGCCGCCGAGGAAGAGGGAGTCGTCAGGGAGAAGGTGCCCGGTCCCGACGGCGGAGAGCCGGTCACCGCCGTCTATCTGGTGCCCTTCCACCGCGCCGAGCTGTCCCTCTCCGCCCAGCTGCTGCGGCTGCTGCGCGCCGGGGAGGACCGGATGCCCGCTTTCCAGGACGTCGTCTGGGAGAAGGCCCTGCCCTGGCTCGCGGGCCGCACAGGCGCCGAGCTGGCCCCCGAGCAGGTAGCCGCGGTGCGGCTCGCCCTCACACGTAAGGTCGCCGTCCTGACCGGCGGCCCGGGCTGCGGCAAGTCCTTCACGGTCCGCTCGATCGTGGAGCTGGCCAGGGCCAAGAAGGCCAAGGTGGTGCTCGCGGCGCCCACCGGACGGGCGGCCAAGCGCCTCGCCGAGCTCACCGGCGCCGAGGCGTCCACGGTCCACCGGCTGCTGGAACTCAAACCGGGCGGGGACGCGGCGTACGACAGGGACCGGCCGCTCGACGCCGATTTGGTCGTGGTGGACGAGGCGTCCATGCTGGACCTGCTGCTCGCCAACAAGCTCGTCAAGGCCGTGGCACCCGGTGCCCATCTGCTGCTCGTCGGTGACGTGGACCAGCTGCCCTCGGTGGGAGCGGGAGAGGTGTTGCGGGACCTGCTGGCCGAGGACGGCCCCGTGCCGCAGGTGCGGCTGACCCGGATCTTCCGGCAGGCCCAGCAGTCGGGCGTGGTCACCAACGCCCACCGCATCAACTCCGGTGTCCAGCCCATCACTCAGGGCCTCAGCGACTTCTTCCTCTTCGTGGAGGACGAGACGGAGGAGGCCGGGAAGCTCACGGTGGATGTCGCGGCCCGTCGCATCCCCGCCACCTTCGGGCTCGATCCGAGACGCGACATCCAGGTACTGGCCCCGATGCACCGCGGTCCGGCCGGCGCGGGCACTCTCAACGGCCTGCTCCAGCAGGCCATCACCCCCGCCCGGCCCGAGCTGCCCGAGAAGCGGCTCGGCGGCCGTGTCTTCCGCGTCGGGGACAAGGTCACCCAGATCCGCAACAACTACGACAAGGGGCAGAACGGGGTCTTCAACGGCACGGTCGGAGTCGTGACCTCACTGAACCTGGACGACCAGCGCCTGACGGTGCGTACGGACGAGGACGAGGAGGTGCCGTACGACTTCGACGAGTTGGACGAGCTGGCGCACGCGTACGCGGTGACCATTCACCGCTCGCAGGGCAGCGAGTACCCGGCCGTGGTCATCCCGGTCACGACGGGCGCCTGGATGATGCTCCAGCGCAATCTGCTCTACACGGCGGTCACCCGGGCCAAGAAGCTCGTCGTCCTGGTCGGCTCCCGCAAGGCGATAGGGCAGGCCGTACGTACGGTCTCCGCCGGCCGCCGCTTCACCGCACTCGACCACCGGCTCTCGGGCAGCCTCCAGGCCGGAAGCTTCTAACGGCGCGTTCACTTCCACGTCCGGCGGACGCCCGGCGGCGGCAATGCCCGCCCCGGACTTTCGGAACCGGGGCGAAGGGGGCAGGATGTGAAAGTTGGCGGCACTCAGTGCCGCGAATAGGCCTAATGGTCGACCCCGAGTGCACTCTCCTGAGCCAAATGGGGGATGGTAGAGACAGTCAGGGCACCTCGAAGAAGAGGCACTACGTCGGTGAGGGATGACGTGAGCGACAACTCTGTAGTACTGCGGTACGGCGATGGCGAGTACACCTACCCGGTGATCGACAGCACCGTCGGCGACAAGGGCTTCGACATCGGGAAGCTGCGGGCCCAGACCGGCCTGGTGACTCTGGACAGCGGCTACGGGAACACCGCCGCCTATAAATCCGGCATCACCTATCTCGACGGTGAAGAGGGCATCCTCCGATACCGCGGCTACCCCATCGAACAGCTGGCCGAAAGCTCGACGTTCCTGGAGGTGGGCTATCTGCTCATCAACGGGGAACTTCCGAAGGTCGACGAGCTGGCGTCCTTCAAGAACGAGATCACCCAGCACACGCTGCTGCACGAGGACGTGAAGCGCTTCTTCGACGGCTTCCCCCGTGACGCGCACCCGATGGCGATGCTGTCCTCCGTGGTCAGCGCGCTGTCGACCTTCTACCAGGACAGCCACAACCCGTTCGACGAGAAGCAGCGCCATCTCTCGACGATCCGGCTGCTCGCCAAGCTTCCGACCATCGCCGCGTACGCGTACAAGAAGTCGATCGGTCACCCGTTCGTCTACCCGCGCAACGACCTCGGCTACGTCGAGAACTTCCTGCGCATGACCTTCTCGGTCCCCGCCCAGGAGTATGAGCTGGACCCGGTGGTGGTCTCGGCCCTCGACAAGCTGCTGATCCTGCACGCGGACCACGAGCAGAACTGTTCGACCTCCACCGTGCGGCTGGTCGGCTCGTCGCAGGCGAACATGTTCGCCTCGATCTCCGCCGGCATCAGCGCCCTGTGGGGACCGCTGCACGGCGGCGCCAATCAGTCGGTGCTGGAGATGCTCGAAGGCATCCAGGCCAACGGCGGCGATGTCGACTCCTTCATCCGCAAGGTGAAGAACAAGGAGGACGGCGTCCGTCTGATGGGCTTCGGCCACCGCGTCTACAAGAGCTTCGACCCCCGGGCGAAGATCATCAAGGCGGCGGCGCACGATGTCCTCTCGGCGCTCGGCAAGTCCGACGAGCTGCTGGACATCGCCCTGAAGCTGGAGGAGCACGCGCTCTCCGACGACTACTTCGTCTCCCGCAATCTCTACCCGAACGTGGACTTCTACACGGGTCTGATCTACCGGGCCATGGGCTTCCCGACCGAGATGTTCACCGTGCTGTTCGCGATCGGCCGGCTCCCCGGCTGGATCGCCCAGTGGCACGAGATGATCAAGGAGCCCGGTTCCCGTATCGGCCGCCCGCGCCAGATCTACACCGGCGAGGTCCTGCGCGACTTCGTTCCTGTCGAGAGCCGCTGAATCCTCGGCACTCGGCCGACGGCCACGGACCTCGCGGTCACGCCGGAGCGCAACAGAAAGCGCCCCGCTTCCCGATCCCCCCACGGGTCGGTATAGCGGGGCGCTTCCCATATCCCCGGAGCGGATTCCCCCCACGGGATCCGGGCCGGGCGTCTGCGGTTGCCGGCAGAAGCCAGTTTCACGCGGTCTGCCGGGGTACGTACGAACCAGGGGGGCCGCTCAAAGCTCCCCAGTTGCACGTCCCCCGGCCAACGCTTGCCTGAGACATCCCCCAAGACATCTCATGAACGTCCCCCAAGACGTTCTCGGCATCGCCTCTTAGACTCGCGAGCTGCCCGGATGGTTACCCCCAAATCTATGTGATCTAGATCTCTTTGTGAAGGTCCTGTGCCACATGTGAAGGAGCCGAATCGCAAATTGTTCGTTGCTACGAAAACAGATGAAAACATAGGGTGCCGTACCCGCTGATCATGCGGCTGAGCAGGGCGTTCGTGGCCCGGCGGCGGGTGGAACGACCGAAGGCCGCACGCGGCTGGGGTCGGATCCGGTCGTGTGCGGCCTTCGGGGTTGGGCCGGTCAGGCCTGGCCGACCAGTTCGTAGCCCGCCTCGTCGACCGCCGCACGCACGGCGCTCTCGTCCAGCGGCGCCCGGGAAATCACGATCACGCGGCCGGTGGCGGCCTCCGCCTTCACGGACGTGACCCCGTCCAGCGCGGAGATCTCGTCGGAGACCGCGCCTTCACAGTGCCCGCACGTCATTCCGGTGACCGCGTACTCCGTGGTGACGGCGCCTGTCGCTGTCTCCGTCTCGATCTTCGTCTCTGCGGTCATGGCGTTCTCCTCCGGGGGTGAGCGTGCGAAAGAAGGTGTGTCAGGGGGCCGCGTGAACACCGCGGCCCGCCGATGCGTCCGACTATACCCCTAGGGGGTATGGATGGCGAGCCTGGGCCGCGGCGCCCGGCCGGCGCGCGGAGTCAGGAGTCCGGTGCCGAGCTCTCCAGCCGTGGCGGGCAGCGGGGAAGCACGTCACCGACGACGGGTTCCAGATAGCGGAACATCGCGGTCTTCAGCTCCCTGATGTACGCCTCCCGCTCCTCGCCCTCGTGCGACAGGATCAGATCCATGCCGCCCATGAAGAGGGCGAAGGCGAACTCCGCCGTCCTCGTGCGCTCCGCCTGGGGCGCCTCGGGGAGGTAGCTGCCCAGCATCTCCTCGACCCGGGTGAGCAGGGTGGAGTGCAGGGCGTCGTGCTTCTCGGTCACCTGCCCCGGGATCTCGGATCCGTGCATCAGGACCGGGAACGCCGGATTCTCGCAGTTGAACGTGATCAGTGGATCGAGGACGGTGTCCAGCAGCTCGGGGAGCGGCAGATCCATGTGGGTGGGTGTGAGCGCCTGGCCGTACGTCGTGCGCCAGCGCGTCAGGAGTACGTCGCCCAGCTCGACGGCGATGGCTTCCTTGTTCGGGAAGAACTGGTAGAGCGTGCCGGGTGAGACGCCGGCCTCCCGGGCGATGGAGTTGGTGCTCGCCGCTGTGTAGCCGCTGGTGCAGAAGACGCGGCCCGCCGCTTCCAGGATCTGTGCGATACGGCGCTCGCCGCGGGCCTGGCGGCGGCGCGGCTTCCCCGCGTCCGCGGGGTCGCCGCCTCCCTTGGTCGCGCTGTCCTGGACGCCTCGCTCCACGGCTCCGCCTCTCCTCGCTTCAGGCACGTGAACTCCCAGGATCCCTCGATCGGTTGGCGGTGGTTGACAAACGCGAGTCCTCGCTCGCATTCTTGGTGAATGCGAGCGATCGCTCGTGTTTGCCAGTCTATGGCAGTCGCCGACCCATGCCTGGGTCACGGTGAAGGGGACACCGCACTATGTCCGAAGTCAACGGGGGGTCGCGAATCGGCGGCTGGACCCGGTTCGTCACGGCGCGCCCACGGCTTTCGCTGCTGGTCGCCCTGGTGATCACGGCGTTCGCGGTCCTCGCGGGGAGCGGTGTCGGCGACCGGATGGGCAGCGGAGGGTGGGAGGACCCCACCGCCTCGTCGACGTACGCGACGAAGGCGCTGGAGCGTGAGTTCCCGGCCTCCCAGCCGAATCTGCTGCTTCTCGTCGACGCGGGCGAGAGAGGGGTGGACGACCCTGCCGTGGCCGCCCAGGCCGAGCGGCTCACCGAGCGGCTGGCCGCCGAGGAGGGCGTCGTAGGCGTCGGGTCGTACTGGCAGACGCGGGCGCCCGCGCTGCGCGCCGAGAAGGGGGACGAGGCGCTGATCGCGGCCAGGATCGTGGGAGAGGAGAAGGAGGCCGGCGAGATCCTGGAGCGGATCGCGCCCGAATTCCGTGGCACACAGGGACTGTTGGAGGTCTCCGTCGGCGGGCCGGTCGCCGTGCGGCACGACATCCAGACGATCATCCAGGAGGACCTGCTGCGGGCCGAGTTGATAGCCCTTCCGGTCACGCTGGTCCTGCTCGTGATGGTCTTCGGCAGCGCGGTGGCGGCCCTGTTGCCGCTGGGCGTCGGCATCGTCGCCATCCTCGGGACCAACGCCGTGCTGCGCGGGATCACCGAGATCACGGATGTGTCGGTCTTCGCGCAGAACCTCACCACGGCTCTGGGGCTCGGACTGGCCGTGGACTACGCGCTGTTCATCGTGCGCAGATTCCGGGAGGAGCTGGCCGAGGGCGCCGAGGTGCGGGACGCGGTGGGCACCACGCTGCGCACCGCCGGCCGGACGGTGCTGTTCTCCGCGCTGACCGTCGCGGTGTCGCTCGCGGCCATGATGGTCTTCCCGCAGTACTTCCTGCGCTCATTCGCCTACGCGGGCATAGCGGTGGTGCTGCTCGCCGCCGCTGCCGCGCTGATCCTGCTGCCGGCCGCCCTGATGCTGCTGGGCCATCGGATCAACTCCCTCGATCTGCGGCGGCTGTTCACCCGGGTACGCAAGGGCGCGGCGCCCGCCGACGGAAGGGCGGACGGATCCCGGTCGGGAGGGGCTGTGGAGACGGGCCGTGGCTGGGGACGTACGGCGGCGCTGGTGATGCGCAGGGCTCCGCTCTTCGCCGTCGGGACGGCCACCGCCCTGGTGCTGCTCGGACTGCCCTTCCTGGGCGTGAAGTTCGGCACGGCCGACGACCGCCAGTTGCCGTCGGGCGCGGAGTCCCGGGTGGTCCAGGATGACATCAGGAGCGGCTTCTCCGGCAGCCCTGGGGGCGGGCTCGAAGTGCTGGGCGAGGGTGCGGCGACCTCCGCCGAGTACGCGGACTTCCGTGACCGGGTGGCCGGTCTGCCGGATGTGCTGCGGGTCGACGGCCCTGTCGTCTCCGGCGACCACGCGTACTTCACCGTGCTGCCGCGTGGCGAGGCGGTGGGCCAGGAGGCGCAGAGGCTCGTCCGTGAACTCCGGGCCGAACCGGCCGCCTTCGACACCTCGGTCACCGGCACGGCCGCCGTACTGGTCGATTCGAAGGACTCCATCGGGGACCGGCTGCCCCTGGCCGCGGGCATCATCGTCGTGGTCACACTGCTGCTGGTCTTCCTGCTGACGGGCAGCGTCCTGATCCCGATACAGGCGGTGGCGCTCAACGCGCTCAGCCTCACGGCGATGTTCGGAGCGGTCGTCTGGGTCTTCCAGGACGGCAATTTCTCAGGGTTGCTCGGTTTCACCTCGACGGGTGACATAGAGACGACGCTTCCGGTGCTGATGTTCTGCGTCGCCTTCGGACTCTCCATGGACTACGGGGTCTTCCTGATATCCCGGATCAAGGAGGAGTACGACCGCGGTGGTGACCACGAGCGCTCCGTCGTGTTCGGGCTTCAGCGCACCGGCGGGCTGATCACGGCGGCGGCGCTGATCCTGGCGGTGGTCATGGTCGCGATCGGCGCCTCGCGGGTCACCAACACCAAGATGCTCGGGCTCGGGATCGCGCTCGCGGTGGTCATGGACGCGATGGTGGTGCGGAGTCTGCTGGTCCCGGCGGTGATGAAGCTGACAGGCAGCGCGACATGGTGGGCGCCGGGACCGCTGCGACGCTTCCACGACCGGTTCGGGGTGAGCGAGGGCGAGGCGCGTCCGGCGGCGGTCTTGGACGGGACCGACGGGTCCGGGGCGGCCGAAGGTGCCGGGGGTGCTGTGTCCGGTGCCGGTGAGCGGGACAAGGTCAGGGCCTGAGCCTGAACGAGGCTGAGGGCCCCGTACCCACCACGGGGGTACGGGGCCCTGGGAGCCGGTCGCCGCGCGGAACTGGCGCGGGTCAGATCCCGGGCCTCACTCTCTGCGGCCTCTGTTCCCGGGGCGCTTGGTCACCCAGGTGCGGATGGTGTCCGCGTACCAGTAGGGCTTTCCGTTCTCCACATGGTCCGGCCGCGGAAGCAGACCATGCTTGCGGTACGAACGGACGGTGTCCGGCTGTACGCGGATGTGGGCGGCAATCTCCTTGTAGGACCAGAGACTTCTGTCCGTCATGCGTGGCACCTCCCTGCGTCCGCCGCAGCGGCGGCCGGGGGGCCGTCTGGTGGGCTGCGACTGAAACGCTGGTGATCACTGAGCCTTTGCCGGTTGAACGACGCAGAGTGACCGTGAGGGAGGGGCTGTCGCGCCACTGTGACGGAAAACCCGCATAATGGAGATATGCGTGACGTTGGGCGGACGTCTGTGACAGAAACGACGCATCATAAGAGGACGTACGAATGGCCCAACTGTTCGACGGGGGAGCCGGGTTAGGCGCCGCACGAGCGCAGGAAGCGGCGCGTGCGCTCGGCGATCGGGAAGGGCTTGTCGGGCGGGCACGGATACATGTCCTGCTCGACGATCGCGAAGAGATCGACCCCCAGTTTCTGGGCCGCCGTCAGCACGGGTCCCAGCGCGGGTACTCCGGTCGGCGGCTCGCACATCACACCCCGTCCGACAGCCGGCCCGAAGGGAACCTCGTCCGCGACCACGTCCGCGAGGATCTCCGGATCCACCTGCTTGAGATGCAGATAGCCGATCCGCTCCCCGTAGGTCTCGATCAGCTTGACGCTGTCGCCGCCGCAGTACGCGTAGTGCCCGGTGTCCAGGCACAGTGAGACCAGATCGGGATCGGTTGCATCGAGGAAACGACTGACGTTCTCCTCGCTGTCGATGTGGGTGTCCGCGTGCGGGTGGACCACGATGTTCAGCCCGAAGCGGTCGCGCACCTCGCGGCCGAGCCGTTCGGTCTGGGTCGTCAGGTCGTGCCACTGCGCGGAGGTCAGCGTCCGGTCCTCCAGCACCTGACCCGTCTTGTCGTCACGCCAGAAGGACGGGATGACGACAAGATGGTCCGCGCCCATCTCCCTGGTGAGCGCAGCGATGTCGGCGACATGCGCCCAGGTCGTGTCCCAGACGGCGGGCCCGTGGTGGAGCCCGGTGAAGACGGTGCCGGCCGAGACCTTCAGACCGCGCGCGGCCGTTTCCTCGGCCAGGCGGGCCGGATCGGTCGGGAGATAGCCGTAGGGACCGAGTTCGATCCACTCGTATCCGGCCTCGGCCACTTCGTCGAGGAAACGCTTCCAGGGAACCTGCTGGGGATCGTCGGGAAACCACACGCCCCAGGAGTCGGGTGCCGACCCGACCCTGATGCGGTCCAGCGGGGGAACGGAGGAGGTCATGGCCGTCAGCCTCGCGGCCGTCGGAGAAGAGTGTCAAGCCTTCGTCCGAATGTCAGGACAAAACGTTGACAGAGGTCGGGAAGGAGCATTAGACCTGGGACGGGCCGTCGAAACGAGGGGACGAGCATGCCTGAGCCGTACGACGTGATCACCATGGGGCGGATCGGCGTGGACCTCTATCCGCTGCGTACCGGAGTCCCGTTGGCGCAGGTCGACACCTTCGGGAAGTTCCTCGGCGGTTCGGCGACGAACGTGGCGGTGGCCGCAGCCCGGCTCGGCCGCCGGAGCGCGGTCATCACCCGCACCGGGCGGGACGCGTTCGGGGACTATCTCCACCAAGCCCTGCGGGAGTTCGAGGTGGACGACCGGTGGGTGACACCGGTCGACCGATGGCCTACACCGGTCACCTTCTGCGAGATCTTCCCCCCGGACGACTTCCCGCTCTACTTCTACCGCCACCCCAAGGCACCCGATCTGGAGATCCACCCGGACGAGTTGGACCTGGACGCCATCCGGTCGGCACGGATCTTCTGGATGACGGGCACCGGCCTGTGCGAGGAGCCCAGCCGGGCCGCCACGCTGACGGCCCTGCGTACGCGCGGCGAGGCGCGCGCACGCGACCCCGAGGCGCGTCCGTCCGGGCGGCGGCCGGGAACCGCCATCACCGTCTTCGATCTCGACTGGCGCCCGATGTTCTGGAAGGCGCCGGCCGACGGCTCCAACGCCGAAAGCCCCGCTTCCGTGGATTCGGCCCCCACCGGCGCCTCCGACGATCCGCGAGCCCTCATGGCCGCCGCCCGGCCCCTGTACGCGCAGGCCCTGAGCCATGCGACAGTCGCCGTCGGGAACCTGGACGAGTGCGAAGTCGCCGTCGGAGAGCGGGAACCGTACGCCGCCGCCCGGGCGCTCCTCGCCGCCGGACCCGAACTGGCCGTCGTCAAACAGGGCCCCAAGGGCGTGGTCGCCATGCATCGCGACGGCACCACCGCCGAGGTGCCACCCGTCCCCGTCGAAGTCGTCAACGGCCTCGGCGCCGGGGACGCCTTTGGCGGCGCCCTCTGCCACGGACTGCTGGCCGGCTGGGACCTGGAGCGCGTCATGCGGTACGCCAACGCCGCTGGTGCCATCGTCGCCGCCCGCCTTGCCTGCTCCTCCGCCATGCCGTACGCCCGGGAAGTCGTCCAGGTCCTCGGCGGCGGCCCCGTCCCCACGCCGGGAACGCTGCCGACGGAAGGTGCCCTGTGACCCGCGTCGACGCGTCGGATCTCGCACGGATCCGTACGCACCACCCAGAGGCGGTAGCCGAGGCCGCCGCCCGCCGCAGCCGCCGCCCCCTGCTGCGCCCCGGCGGACGGCTGATGATCGTCGCGGCCGACCACCCGGCGCGTGGCGCCATGGCCGTCGGGAATCGCCGGCTGGCCATGGCCAACCGGGTCGATCTGCTGGAGCGCCTCTGTCTCGCCCTGTCCAGGCCCGGCGTGGACGGCGTCCTCGCCACCTCCGACATACTCGACGACCTGCTGCTCCTCGGCGCCCTGGAGGACCGCGTCGTCGTCGGTTCCATGAACCGCGGCGGCCTCGCCGGCGCCTCCTTCGAACTGGACGACCGCTTCACCGGCCACCGCGCCGAGGACATCGACCGCCTCGGCTTCGACGCGGGCAAGCTGCTGCTGCGTATCGACTACGACGACGCCCGCTCGGCGGACACGCTCCTGTCGGCGGCCCGCGCCGTGGACGCCATGGCGGAGCGGCGGCTTCCGGTCTTCGTCGAGCCGTTCATCTGCCGCCGCAGGGACGGACGGCTCCGCAACGACCTGACCGCCGAGGCGGTGACCCGGTCCATCGCCATCGCCTCCGGCCTCGGCGGCACCTCCGCGTACACCTGGCTGAAGCTGCCCGTCACCGAGAATCCCGACGACATGGCCCGGGTGATGGAGACATCCACCCTGCCCGCCGTCCTGCTCGGCGGCGAGATCGGCGACGACCAGGAGGGCGCGTACGAGAAGTGGCGCAAGGCACTGCGCCTGCCCACGGTGCAGGGCCTGGTCGTGGGGCGCTCGCTCCTCTACCCGGTGGACGGCGATGTCGCGGCGGCGGTCGACACCGCCGTGGGCCTGTTGTAGGGGGCCCGGGGCCGCCGGACGGGAGCGGCTGTAGGGGTCAAGCGGAGAGTAGGCAGACGTGCGGAGGGATACGGAACGACCATGACGACGGACACCGACACCGACACGGGCTCCGACGGTGAGTTCCTGGACCGGCATGTGCGCGCGGGCAGCGCGGCGAACGGGCCGTACGCCCTCGACATCGGGCCGCGCAGGGCCGGCTGGCAGCACAGCTCCCTGCGCGTGCTCGACCTGCCGCCCGGCGGTACCCACACGCTGGACAGCGGGGACAGCGAGTGGATCGTGCTTCCGCTCAACGGCGGTTGTACGGTGCACACGCAAGGCGAGATCTTTGAACTGCTGGGCAGAGAAAGCGTGTTCAGCTCCGTCACGGACTTCGCGTACGTTCCGCGTGACGCCCACGCCCAGATCGCCTCCGGTGCGGGAGGCCGCTTCGCCCTGGCAGGAGCGAAGTGCGAGCGACGACTCCCCGCTCGCTACGGCTCCGCACCGGAGGTTCCGGTCGAACTGCGGGGCAGCGGCAACTGCTCCCGGCAGGTCAACAACTTCGCCGCCGCCGACACCTTCGACTGCGACCGGCTGATCGCCGTCGAGGTCCTCACACCCGGCGGCAACTGGTCCTCGTACCCGCCGCACAAGCACGACGAGAACCACCCCGGCGTCGAGTCCGAGCTGGAGGAGATCTACTACTTCGAGATCGAGGGCGGCGGTCTCGGCTACCACCGTGTCTCGCCCTCCAGGCCCGGCGGTACCGATGTCCTCGCCGAGGTCCGCAGCGGCGACACCGTCCTCATCCCCGACGGCTGGCACGGCCCGTCCATCGCCGCCCCCGGACGTGCCATGTACTACCTCAACGTGATGGCCGGACCGGGCGAGACCAGACAGTGGCTGATCCGCGACCACCCCGACCACGGCTGGATCCGCGACACCTGGCCCGGACAGGCGGTCGATCCCCGACTGCCGGTCTACGGAGCCCCGCCGACGCGACCGCCGCAGGGACCGCCCCAGGGGCAGCCGAGCCAACCTCCTTATGAGGACAAGGACGAGGAGACCCACCGATGAGTACGCGCCGCCTCACCGTGGCCCAGGCACTGATCGCCTTCCTGTCCCGCCAGTACACCGAACGCGACGGCAACCGCCGCCGGCTGATCGAGGCCACCTGGGGCATCTTCGGCCACGGCAACGTGGCGGGCATCGGCCAGGCGCTCGTCCAGGCCGGCCCCGACATGCCGTACTTCCAGGGCCGCAGCGAACAGGCCATGGTCCACGCCGCCGTCGGTTACGCCCGCCAGAGCAACCGCCTGTCCACCCACGCCGTGACCACCTCCATCGGCCCCGGCGCCACCAACCTGGTCACCGGCGCGGCCCTCGCCACCATCAACCGGCTGCCCGTGCTGCTGCTCCCCGGCGACATCTTCGCGACGCACCCCGCCGACCCCGTTCTCCAGCAGCTCGAAGTGCCCCACGCGGGCGACGTCTCCGTCAACGACGCGCTCCGCCCGGTGTCGAAGTACTTCGACCGCGTCTCGCGGCCGGAAGCGCTCATCCCGGCCGCCCTCGCCGCCATGCGGGTCCTCACCGACCCCGCCGAGACGGGCGCGGTGACCCTCGCGCTGCCGCAGGACGTCCAGGCGGAGGCGTACGACTGGCCGGAGGAGTTCTTCGCCGAGCGTGTCTGGCGGGTGCGCAGACAGGGCCCCGATCCGTACGAACTCACCGACGCCGCCGAGGCCGTGCGCTCCGCCCGCCGTCCGCTCCTGGTCGCGGGCGGCGGTGTCCACCACAGCGCGGCCGAGGACGCGCTGGCCGCCTTCGCGACGGCGACCGGTATCCCCGTCGCCTCCACGCAGGCCGGCAAGGGCTCCCTGCGCCACGACCACCCGGCGGACGTGGGCGGGATCGGCCACACCGGCACCGCCGGTGCCGACGAACTGGCCCGCACCGCCGACCTGGTGATCGGCGTCGGCACCCGCTGGTCGGACTTCTCCACGGCGTCCGCGACGCTCTTCTCGAACCCGGCCGTCCGCTTCCTGAACATCAACGTCACCGGCTTCGACGCCCACAAGCTCGCCGCCGCCCCCCTGGTCGCCGACGCCCGCACCGCCCTGGAGCAACTCACCAAGGCACTCGCCGACCACCGCGTGGACGCCGGCTACGCCACGGAGTACGCGGAGGACAAGGAACGCTGGGAGCACCGCGTCGACGCCGCCTTCGACACCTCCGAGGACCTGGTACGGCCCACTCAGCCGCAGGTCCTCGGGCTCCTCGACGCGCTCGTCACGGACGAGGACATCCTCATCAACGCGGCCGGATCGCTCCCCGGCGACCTCCACAAGCTGTGGCGGTCCCGCTCCCGCGACCAGTACCACGTCGAGTACGGCTATTCGTGCATGGGTTACGAGATTCCGGCGGCCATCGGCGTGATGCTGGCCGACCCGGGGCGGCCTGTCTGGGCGCTGGTCGGCGACGGCACGTATCTGATGAACCCCACCGAGATCGTCACCGCCGTCCAGGAACGCCTCCCACTGAAGCTGGTGATCCTCCAGAACCACGGCTACGCGTCGATCGGCGGCCTCTCCGAGTCCGTCGGCGCGGAACGGTTCGGCACGGCGTACCGCTTCCGGGAGGCCGACACCCTCGGCTCGCCGACCTACACGGGCGATCCGCTCCCCGTCGACCTCGCCGCCAACGCGGCCTCGCTCGGGATGCGTGTCATCCGCGCCAAAACCATCCGTGACCTGCGTGAAGCCCTCGCCCTCGCGCGCGCGTCCGACGTTCCCACATGTGTCTACGCGGAGACCGAAACGGCAGACACTGTGTCGGGCGCGCCTCCCGCGCAGGCGTGGTGGGATGTTCCCGTGGCCGAGACGGCGACGCGCGCGTCCGCGGTCACGGCACGCGAGGAGTACGACCGGAAAGCCGCGGCCCGCCGCCGCCACCTCTGACAGGCGCACCGCCGTACCGCCGGACTCGATGGACCCGAAGGAGCATGGAATGAAGACCGTCAACCACTGGATCGGTGGCAAGACCGTCGAGGGCGCGTCGGGCAATTGGGGCCAGGTCACCGACCCGGCGACCGGCGCGGTCACCACGCGGGTCGCGCTCGCCTCGGCGGAGGAGGTGGACGCGGCCGTCACGGTGGCGAAGGCCGCGTACGGCACCTGGGGAACGTCCTCCCTCTCCACGCGCACCGGCATCCTGTTCAGCTACCGCGCGCTGCTCGACGCGCACCGTGACGAGATCGCCGCGCTGATCACCGCCGAGCACGGCAAGGTCCACACCGACGCCCTCGGCGAGGTCGCGCGCGGGCTGGAGATCGTCGAGCTGGCCTGCGGGATCACCACACAGCTGAAGGGCGAGCTCTCGACACAGGTCGCCAACCGGGTCGACGTCTCCTCGATCAGGCAGTCGCTGGGCGTCGTCGCAGGCATCACGCCGTTCAACTTCCCCGCGATGGTGCCGATGTGGATGTTCCCGCTGGCCATCGCCTGCGGCAACACCTTCGTACTGAAGCCCAGCGAGAAGGACCCGTCGGCGGCGAATCTGCTGGCCGAGCTCGCCGCCGAGGCGGGACTGCCGGACGGGGTGCTCAACGTCGTCCACGGCGACAAGGTGGCCGTCGACTCCCTCCTCGCGCACCCGGACGTCGCGGCGGTCTCCTTCGTCGGCTCGACGCCGATCGCCCGCTACATCCACGCGACCGCCTCCGCCAACGGCAAGCGCGTCCAGGCGCTCGGCGGCGCCAAGAACCACATGCTGGTCCTCCCGGACGCCGACCTGGACGCCGCCGCGGACGCGGCCGTCTCGGCGGCGTACGGCTCCGCGGGCGAGCGCTGCATGGCGATCTCGGCGGTCGTCGCGGTCGGCGCGATCGGCGACGAACTCGTACAGAAGATCCGCGAACGCGCGGAGAAGATCAAGATCGGCCCCGGCACCGACCCGGCCTCCGAGATGGGCCCGCTGATCACGGCCGCCCACCGCGACAAGGTCGCGTCGTACGTGACGGGCGCCGCCGCACAGGGCGCCGAAGTCGTCCTGGACGGCACCGGCCTGCGTGTCGAGGGGTACGAGGACGGCCACTGGATCGGTCTGTCGCTCCTCGACCACGTCTCGACCGACTCCGACGCCTACCGCGACGAGATCTTCGGTCCGGTGCTGTGCGTGCTGCGCACGGAGACGTATGAGGACGGCGTCGCCCTCATGAACGCCTCGCCCTTCGGCAACGGCACGGCGATCTTCACCCGCGACGGCGGCGCGGCCCGCCGCTTCCAACTGGAGATCGAGGCGGGCATGGTGGGCGTGAACGTGCCGATCCCGGTGCCGGTGGGCTACCACTCCTTCGGCGGCTGGAAGGACTCGCTCTTCGGCGACCACCACATCTACGGCAACGACGGCGTGCACTTCTACACGCGCGGCAAGGTGGTCACAACCCGCTGGCCGGACCCGGCGGACGCCCCGTCGGGCGTGGACCTGGGCTTCCCCCGCAATCACTGACCAAGGACGCCCACCCGAACCGCGGCGGCCCGCACGGTACCCCTATTCCGCGCGGGCCGTCGCCGCGTTCCACCGCCTCCTTAATAGGTGGCCGCCAAGGCGCCCGCCGCACCACGCTGTCCCGATGGCGACAGCGACAACACCGGAGACCCCGCGTCCCCCGGAGCCCCAGTACCGCATCCGCGCGCACCACACCGCGTCGACGATCACCGTCCACCAGGCGTACCCACCGTCGATCGGCCTCCCGGCCGCACGCGACGGACGCTTTCCCGGCACCTGGAAGCGCGACAGGATGACATGGATCAAACCGTCCTTCCTTTGGATGATGTATCGCTGCGGCTGGGGGCTGAAAGAGGGGCAGGAGACGGTTCTCGCCGTCGAGATCACCCGGGAGGGCTTCGAGTGGGCGTTGCGGCATGCCTGCCTGTCGCACTACGACCCGGGTGTGCACGCCGACCAGGCCTCGTGGCGGCGCGAGTTGAAGCGGAGTCCCGCTCGGGTGCAGTGGGATCCGGAGCTTGATGTGCGGCTCCAGGCGTTGCCCCACCGGTCGTTGCAGCTCGGGCTTTCCGGGGAGGCGGTGCGGCGGTACGCCGAGGAGTGGGTCGTGTCCGTCAGGGACGTGACGCCGTTGGCGCGGCGGGTTCATGGGCTTGTGCGGGAGGGTGAACTGGCCGCCGCGCACGGGCTGCTGCCCGTCGAGACGCCGTATCCGGCAGACACCGACGGCGAATTGCTCCGGCATCTGTGCCCGTGAGCCGCTTCGGTCACCGAGGAAGCCGCTGATCGCTCCGCGTACGGGCGCGCGAAACCGGCGCGCCGGGCGCGTCGAGTTCTCGCCATGCTATGTGCCCAACCCGGGAGGAGCGGCAGTATGGAAGGCATGACGGACATGGTGAATTCAGCCCAGGCCGAGGCGTGGAACGGCTATGAGGGCAGGCACTGGGCAGAGCACCAAGATCGGTACGACAATCTGAACGATGCCGCCAATGCTCCGCTGCTCGAAGCGGCCGGCATAAAGGAGGGCGATCGGCTCCTCGACGTCGGGTGCGGGAACGGGCGGGTGACCAGGCTCGCCGCGCGCCGGGGTGCTCGGGCCGTCGGGATCGATCTGTCGGCGCCCATGCTGGCGCGCGCCAGGGATTCCGCGCTCGCGGAGCAGGCCGAGGACGTCACGTTCGTCCAGGGCGACGCGCAGGTGTACGACTTCGAGGAGGCGTCCTTCGACATCGCCGTGAGCCGCTTCGGGGTGATGTTCTTCGCCGATCCCGCCGCCGCGTTCCGCAACATCGGAAGAGCGTTACGCCCTGGTGGGAGGCTTGCCTTCGTCTGCCCGCAGTCGTTCAGCCTGATGGACCAGGCGGTGATCTTCGCGGCCATCGGCACCCAGGTCACGCTGCCCGCCCTGGGCGAGGACAGCAGGCACCAGCCCGCGTCCTTCGCCGACCCCGCGCACACCGAGCGGGTCCTCAGCGAGGCGGGCTTCAAGGGAATCGGGCTGCGTGCCCTGGCACTGCCTCAGCACTGGGGCAAGGACGCCTCCGACGCCTCGGCCTTCCTGATGGGATGGGGGCCGCTGCGACACTGGCTGGCCCTGGCCGATGCCGACGAGCGAACGCGTACGCGCGCGCACGACGCGGCCACGGAAGCCTTCCACGCCTTCGAGACCCGGCAAGGCGTAAACCTGACCAGCCGCCTCTGGCTCGTCACCGCCGAGCGCCCCTGAGGGGGCAGGCCCGACAGGACTAGGAGGCCGGGAACTCCCAGATGAGCATCGAGAAGCCGCCCTCGTCACGGGCGCCGGCCGCACGGTAGGTCGCCAACGCCGGTTCGTTGTCGGTGTCCACGCCCACCCACATGTCGTAGCAGCCGCGCTCGCGTGCGATGTCCGCCAGGGCGTCGGTCAGGGCCCGCCCGATGCCTCGCCGCCGGTACGGCTCGTCCACCGAGAGCTCGTACAGGCACATCTCGACGCCCTTGTCCGGATGCAGCATCTCGATGCCGGAGACGAATCCGGCCGGCACACCTTCGACATAGGCCATCAGCAGCAGATGACCCGGAGCGGCGAGAAAGCGCTCCGCCCACTCTTCCCGGGCCGGACTGTCGTACAGATGCTGGGCGGCGACGAGTTCGGCCACCGTCGTCGCTCGGCGGATCTCCATGCCGGACATATGGCTCGTCTCCTCGGCGCGTCGCCGGGCGCGTCACCTACAGAACCTCGGGGGCCGCGTACCGCGCCAGGTGTACGGCGACGCTACCTCGTACTCCCCGAGGAGGTCCCTGAGTTCCGACCGGTGTAAGCGCGGGCGGCTCGCGGTGCCGTTTAGGGTTCAAGCATGGAGATCCCAACCCCCCGGCGGCCACGGCTGCGCAAACGATGGCTCGCGGGCGTGGCCGCGGCCGCCGTGCTCGTCGGCGCCGGCACCTGGACCGCCGTCGCCTCGGACAGCGCACCCACCGTGCACCGAGCCGACCAGACGATGGAGATGCCCGGCGCCCGGATCGACACCTCGTACTTCACCGCGGGTGACGGCGACAGCCGCAGGCCCGCCGTCCTGCTCGGCCACGGGTTCGGCGGCAGCAAGAACGACGTACGGAAGCAGGCCGAGAAGCTCGCGCGTGACGGATTCGCCGTACTGACCTGGTCCGCAAGGGGATTCGGGAAGTCCACCGGCAAGATCGGACTCAACGACCCGGCCCATGAGGTCAAAGACGTCTCCCGGATGATCGACTGGCTCGCCGAGCGCCCCGAGGTCCAGCTCGACTCCGACGGCGACCCGCGCGTCGGCATGAGCGGTGCCTCCTACGGAGGGGGCATCTCGCTTCTCGGGGCCGGGTACGACCGGCGCGTCGACGCGATCGCGCCCGTGATCACCTACTGGAACCTCGCCGACTCACTCTTCCCCGACGGCGTCTTCAAGAAGCTCTGGGCCGGGATCTTCTTCTCCACCGGCGGCGGCTGCGACACCTTCGAGAAGCAGCTCTGCGAGATGTACGAGCGGGTCGCCGTCGCGGGGAAGCCCGACGCGGCGGCCGATGAACTCCTCACGGAGCGCAGCCCGTCCGCGATCGGCGACCGCATCAAGGTGCCCTCGCTGATCATCCAGGGGCAGACCGACTCCCTCTTCCCGCTCGGCCAGTCCGATGTGATGGCGAAGACGATCAAGGCGAACGGAGCCCCTGTCTCCGTCGACTGGATGGCCGGCGGCCATGACAGCGGAACCGCCGAGACCGGCCGCATCGAGAGCCGTATCTCCTCCTGGTTCGACCGCTATCTCAAGAAGGACACCGGTACCGACACCGGGCCCGTCTTCCGCGTCAGCCGGACCGGCGGCGTCGACTCGACCGACGGCCAGGCGCTGTTGAGGGGCGCGACCAGCGACACCTATCCGGGTCTGCGGAGCGGGACGACGAACGTCCCGCTGTCCGGAGCCGCCCAGTCGTTCGAGAACCCCGCAGGCGCGAGTCCGCCCGCCATCTCCACCGTGCCGGGCATCGGCGGCGGGCTGTCCCGGCTGACCACGTTCGGCATGGGCATCGCCCTCGACTTCCCCGGACAGTTCGCCCGCTTCGACTCCGCGCCGCTCGACCGCTCGCTCCAGGTCACCGGCTCACCGACCGTCCGGGTGAGCGTCAAGGCCGACACCGACGACGCCGTGCTCTTCGCCAAGGTCTACGACGTCGGGAGCGACGGCCGCCAGCAGGTCTTGCCCTCACAACTCGTCTCCCCGCTCCGGATCGAAGGGGTCAAAGGGGGCAGCGGCAAGACCGTCGACGTGACGCTGCCGGCCATCGACCACAAGCTGGAGGCCGGGCACCGGCTGCGGGTCGTCTTCGCCGCGACCGACCTCGCCTACGCCTCACCCGCCGAACCCGCCACCTACACCGTCACGGTGGACGGCGACCTGTCCGTACCCTCGGCGCCCGCACTCGCCACCGCCGCGCCCACCTTCGCCTGGTGGGTCTGGGGCCTGCCCCTGGCGGGCGCGCTGATCGCCGCTCTCCTGCTGCTCACCGCGCGCCGCCGCGTCAGCGCACCGGCGCCCGATCCGGCACTGGCCGACGTACCGCTTCAGATCATGGACCTGTCGAAGCGCTACGCCAAGTCCGCGGACCGCTATGCCGTACGGGATCTCTCCTTCCGCGTCGAGAAGGGTCAGGTGCTCGGGCTCCTCGGCCCGAACGGCGCGGGCAAGACCACGACCCTGCGCATGCTGATGGGACTCATCACTCCCGACGGTGGAGACATCCGGGTCTTCGGGCACTCCATCAGGCCCGGCGCCCCGGTCCTGTCCCACGTCGGCTCCTTCGTCGAGGGCGCGGGCTTCCTGCCGCATCTGTCGGGGCGGGACAACCTGGAGCTGTACTGGCGGGCCACCGGCCGCCCCGCCGAGGACTCGCACATCGAAGAGGCCCTGGAGATCGCCGGACTCGGCGACGCCCTCGCCCGAGCCGTACGCACCTACTCGCAGGGCATGCGGCAGCGCCTCGCGATCGCGCAAGCCATGCTCGGCCTGCCGGACCTTCTCATCCTGGACGAGCCGACCAACGGCCTGGACCCGCCGCAGATCCGCGAGATGCGCGACGTGATGATCCGCTACGCGGCCAACGGCCGGACCGTCATCGTCTCCAGCCATCTCCTCTCCGAGGTCGAACAGACCTGTACGCACCTGGTGGTCATGGACCGCGGCAGGCTCGTCCAGGCGGGTCCCGTCGCCGAGATCACCGGCTCCGGTGACACCGTCCTGGTCACCACGGACGGACAGGTGCCCGACCCGGTCGTCGACAAGATCGCCGCCATGTCCGGGATCGCGTCGGCCATCCGTACGGACGAGGGGCTGCTCGTACAGCTCGACGGGGCCAGTACCAACGCCCTGGTCACCGAACTCATGCGGATGGACGTGGCGCTGACCGGCGTCGGACCGCACCGTCGCCTGGAGGATGCCTTCCTCACTCTCATCTCAGGAGCCTCCGCATGAGCACGCTGACCGAATCGGCTCCGGGCTACCGGGCGGGCCGCACCCTCCCGTTCGGTGTCGAACTCGTACGACAGCTCAAGCGCAGGCGCACGATGGCGATGGGCGGGGTGCTCGCCGCACTGCCTTTCGTGCTGATCGTGGCCTTCGCCATCGGCGGGACACCGGGAAGCGACGAGGACGGAGGCGGTGGGGGCAGCCGGCTGAACCTGATGGACACCGCGACCGCGTCGGGGGCCAACTTCGCCGCCGTCTGCCTCTTCGTCTCGGCGGGTTTCCTGCTGGTCGTGCCCGTCGCGCTGTTCTGCGGGGACACCGTGGCCTCCGAGGCGAGCTGGTCCTCGCTCCGCTATCTGCTCGCCGCTCCCGTGCCGCGCTCGCGGCTGCTGTGGAGCAAGCTGGCCGTGGCGCTGTCCATGAGTCTGGCGGCGATGGTGCTGCTGCCGGTCGTCGGGCTGTTGGCGGGCACCGCCGCGTACGGCTGGGGGCCGCTGGCACTGCCCACCGGAGGATCCCTGGCGACATCGGACGCCGTGCCTCGGCTGGTGATCGTGATCGGCTACATCTTCGTCTCCCAACTGGTCACGGCCGGGCTCGCCTTCTGGCTCTCCACGAAGACCGACGCCCCACTCGGCGCGGTCGGCGGCGCGGTCGGTCTGACGATCATCGGCAATGTCCTGGACCAGGTGACGGCGCTGGGGGACTGGCGGGACTTCCTGCCGGCGCACTGGCAGTTCGCCTGGGCGGACGCGCTCCAGCCCCAGCTGGAGTGGACAGGCATGCTGAAGGGCTCGGCGGTCTCGGTGACCTACGCCCTGGTGCTCTTCGCGCTCGCGTTCAGGCACTTCTCCCGCAAGGACATCGTGAGCTGAGCGCCCCCGCGGCGCCCTGGCGCCGTTCACACCCAGCCCCGACGAGCCGCTTCCGCCCCCGCGCGGAAGCGGCTCGTCGTGCCGAGGGCGGTGAGCAACTCGCCGACCCGACGGCTGTAGGTGCGGGGCGACATGCCGAGCCGCGCGGCCGCCGCCTCGTCGGTGAGCCCGCACAACATGGCATCGAGGACGGGCCGTAACTGATACGGGAGGACACCGGCCTCGGGACCCGCTCCGCCACCGGTCTCCGCGTCGACCGGCGCCAGGTTCGTCACCGGGTCGCCGAGCGCGCTCTCCGGTGGGTCCGCCGTCAGGCGGACATCCTCACCACTGTCCCACCAGTGCTGATGGATTCGGACCAGGGCCCCGACGACGACAGGGTCCCTAATCAACAGGACCCCGTTGAAGTGAAGGTCGAAGTCGAGGGGGAGCGCGGCCGTCGTACGGTCCACGAGGACCATCTTGAACGGGATCGAATCCGTCTGCCGTGCGCCGCACGCGAGAGCCCGGAGCGCGTACGGCAGCGCAGCGAGGCTTCGGCGCGGCACGATCCTGCGGACGGTGAGCGGGAGAGCGGGCAGGGCGGAGGTCCCGGCGTCGGACACCGCCGAGCGTCCGGACCCGTCGGACGGGTCCTGTCCGTCGGGTCCCTCGGACCCCGCTCCGGAGCCGACGTCGGTGTGCGCCTCGGGTCGCGCCTGCGGAGCCGCCCGTTCCGCGGCAGCGCGTACGCACGCGGTGGCGAACTCCAGGAACGGCAACGGCAGGCCCTTCCCCATCGAACTGCCCGGATCGTCGAACGCCAGCAATTCATGACGCGCGGAACGGACGAGCGCCGCCAGCGCGGCGGCCACCTGATGGGTGCCGCGGACCGGTCTGCCCGCCGGTCGGAGACTCTCCACCGCGTCCCCCCGCAGTGCGCTTCCCGGCAGCGCCGCCCTGTCGAGTACCGAACCTGGAACATGTGCCACGGCCGACCACCCCCGCCATCCCGTTGGAGCCGTACGCCACTTAATGTACTCATGAGACTGCACACCGTGACAAGGCCAGTTCAGAGAGTGGCGACTCCATGCCAACGCGGTCGACTCACGCATCAATGGCACCGGTCGGTACACGACTTCACGCGAAGACGGTGGATCCGGCCGGGCGGCGACGGGCAACTCCCCTGGCCCGTTGCCGCATTGAGATTCATCCGCAACCTCCGGTGGCGGTCCGGCGGACCCTCTCGATCGTCACATTCACAAGTGCCGACGATTCCAGGGGGGACCGTGACGAAGCTCCGAACGAGGACGAAGCTCCGCAAGAGGACATATCGAGGAACGGTGGTCGCGCTGTTGGCGGGGGGCCTGCTGCTCACCGGCTGCTCGGGCAGCAGTGACGGAAACTCGAAGGCGATCAACGGGCCGGCCCGTGACGCACCCGGTACGGGATCGGGCTCGGGTTCCGGGGCCGCGGGCCCGGCCGACGGCGCGGAGAAGGGCGGGGGGCAGCGCAACGGCGAACAGAGTCAGCGCGACGACCAACCGGACGGGCGGGTCGCGCCCGAGCCGGACTACCTGTCGACCTTCGCTTTGGACGTCGACACCGCCTCCTACGGATACGCGCTCCGCACCCTCGGCGAGGGACGGCTGCCGGATCCGGGCACCGTACGGCCCGAGGAGTTCGTCAACAGCTTCCGCCAGGACTACGAACGTCCCGAGGGCGACGGGTTCTCCGTCACGGTCGACGGCGCGGCCGCGCCGGGGGCGGGGGACGACTGGTCCCTGATGCGCGTCGGGCTGGCCACCCGCCAGGCCGACCACAAGGGCGAACGCCCGCCGGCCGCGCTCACGTTCGTCATCGACATCTCCGGCTCCATGGCCGAGCCCGGCCGTCTCGACCTCGTCAAGGAATCACTCGGCATCCTTACGGACGAGCTGGGCGGTGACGACTCGATCGCCCTGGTCACCTTCAGCGACAGGGCCGAGACCCGCCTGCCGATGACCCGCGTCGGCGACAGCCGCTCCCGGATCCACGACGTGATCGAGGATCTGGAGCCCGGCGAATCGACCAATGTGGGGGCGGGCATCGAGAGGGGCTACGACGAGGCCGTCGACGGGCGCAGGAGCGGCGCGACCAACCGGGTCGTCCTGCTGTCGGACGCGCTGGCCAACACCGGTGAGACACAGGCGGACGCGATCCTCGAACGCATCGAGGACGAGCGCACCGAGCACGGCATCACCCTCTTCGGCGTCGGGGTCGGCAGCGACTACGGCGACGCCCTCATGGAACAGCTGGCCGACAAGGGCGACGGACACACGACGTACGTCTCCGACAGGAAACAGGCCAGGAAGGTCTTCGTCGACCAGCTCCCCATGAACGTCGAACTGCGCGCCAGGGACGCCAAGGCGCAGGTGGCCTTCGACAGTGACGCGGTCGAGAGCTTCCGGCTCATCGGCTACGAGAACAGGGCCGTCGCGGACGAGGACTTCAGGGACGACCGGGTCGACGGCGGCGAGGTCGGTCCCGGGCACACGGTGACGGCGCTGTACGCCGTCAAGCTGCGGCCCGGCGCGAGCGGTGAGGTCGCGAAGGCGACCGTGCGCTGGCTTGATCCCGAGACGAGGGCGCCGCGCGAGCGCTCGGGCTCGATCGGCGCGAGCGCGGTCGACGCCCGGCTCTGGGGCGACGCCAAGCCGCGGCTTCAGGTCACCGCCGTCGCGGCGTACTTCGCCGAGTCCCTGCGGGGAGAGTCGGCGGACGACAACGCGATGTCCTCCGGAGGTCTGCCCGCCGCGCCCGATCTCGGTGAACTGGAGGAGCGGGCACGGACGTTGGCCGCCTCCACGGAGGACGGATCGGTGAAGGAGCTGGCGGAGGCGATCGACCAGGCGAACCGCGCCCGGGGCTGAACGGGGAGGAACTGCTCACGATCCGAGGACGGGTCCGGACCGCTCCACGAGCGGTACGGACCGGTTCGGGAGCGGCTCGGACCGGTCCGGGAGCGGCTCGGGGGAGGCCCTGCGGCGGCGCGACCCGCCTTGGGCGGGACAGCCGCAGAAACGTTGGTGCGCCGTCTCTCGACAGGCGACATGATGTGCGGCATGGCCTCAGTCCTGCTCGCACTCGCCGTCGTCTTCACCGGTCTGTACGCCGGCATGATGCTCATCTTCCTCACCGGGATCATGCCCGCGATGGCCCGGCTGACGGACGGGCAGTTCGTGACGGCCATGCGCCGGCTCAACGAAGAGGTCCCGCGCGGGCTGTTCCTGCTCGTGTTCCTCGCCGAGGTGGCCTTCCCCGTCGCCGCGCTCGCCGTCCCCGTCGACGACCGCTCGGACACCCATCTGTGGCTGCTGGTGGCCGGCCTGATCTGCGTGGTCCTCAACCACCTCGTCACCGTCGCGGGCAACATACCGCTCAACAACGCCCTCGCGTCCTCGGAGGCGTCCCCCGAGACTCACCCCGACACCGCCGTCCGTGCGGCCTTCGAGAGCCGCTGGAACCGCTTCCACGCCGTCCGTACGGTCTTCGCCGTCGCGGGGTTCGCACTGATCGTCAGCGCCTCGCTGTCGTGACGGTGAACAGCCCCACCGACTCCCGGCGGCTGGCGACCTCCGCGAACCCGGCCTGAGCGGCCCACTGTTCGGCCAGTTCCACAGGGCGGCACTCCATCTCCCACAGAACACCCTCACGGTTCGGCAGCACGTTCGCGATGAACTCCAGCTGGGGATGGTGGGTCTGGGTCGTGAAGACCAGCGCTCCGCCCGGTGCGAGCATCCCGCGCAGGCGCGCCACGGACGCGGCGATGACGGCGTCGTCCAGCAGCAGTTCGTAGAGGCCCGACACAACGATGATGTCGGGCGCGTGGGAGCCGGGCAGCGGGTCGAGGGCGTCTCCGTACGCGAACGAGATCCCCGTCAGCCCCCGCTCGGCCGCCTGGCGCTCGCCCTGCGCGAGACCCGCGCGGTCCAGGTCGCGGCACTCGACGTGAAGGGTGCCGGGCGCGTACTCGGCGAGCAGGTCCTGGAGGTAGCGGCCCGGACCCGAGGCCACGTCCAGTACGCGCACACCGGCGTCCGCGCCGCCGCGCCGCGCGATCTCCTTACGGAGGACGTCTTTCAGCAGCTCGCGGCGGGCCCGGACGGCACGCCATCCGACCGCGTTCAGGTACACGCGGTCGATGAGGTGTCCCACCACGGGAAAGCCGCCGGCCTTGTTGACGTACACGTAGTCCAGCATCGATCCGCTGTCGAAGCCGTGCCGGAATCCGATGCGGATCCCGGCGCTCGCCCGGCCGACCGTGCCGAGGAGGACGCGCATCGCCGCCCACCGCACCCGGCCGAGCGGACCGGTCCGCCTCCGGGGTGTCTGGTTCGGACGGTTCTGAGATCCCTGGGTCGTGCTCGTCTTCGTCATGCGCAACAGAGTCGGCCCGGAGCGCGGGCCTCGGTATCCGCGCGGCTACTCGGGCGGCGCCTGAGTAGTTCTGCGTACGCTCCACTCGAAACTGCCCCGGCACACCGGCGCACCCGACGAGTCGACGACCTCGGTGTGTGTGGTCAGCCGGGCCCTGTCCGTCTCGCGGGCGAGCACAGGACGCAGCGCGCGCGACGCCTCGTCGTCCAGGCGGCACGTCGCCACGAGCCTGCCGCGCGCCGGTGCCAGGAAGTCCAAGGAGGCGCGGGCGCCGAGCGGTACGACTCCCTCGAACGCGTCCTCGGTCTCCCCGGCGGCGATGATCGCGGCGAGGCCGGCCGCGTCGATCAGCGCGGCCAGCCCGCCGGAGTGCAGCGAGCCGATCACGTTCGTCAGCTCGTGGGGCGTGGTCAGCGCGACCTCCGCCGCGCCGTCCGCCGCCCGCAGCACCTCGATACCGGCCGTCCGATGGGCCGGTACGGGTTCCAGAAGGGCGCGGGCCTGCTCGGTGACATCCACAACGGACCAGGCTGCCCGACGAGGGCCTGAGGGGGGCGACGGTGACATGACGAGCGGGCGAAATCATGGAGGGTACGGTGCGAAGGTGGCCGCTCCCGTGACCGGCGGCGACAGCGATGCGACACCGACCAGCTCCGGAGGACAGGGAAGCCATGCCCGAAGTGGATGACGCGCCCGTGATCGTGAGCAGCGCACCCGGTTCGTTCGCGCGGAGCGTGCTGGCCGAGCGCCACCCCGCTCTCATCCAGCAGGTACGGGACGCCTTCCCGTGGTCCCCGGAGCGGCACCGTGCGCTCGGCGCGCTGCTCCGCTCCTGCACGGAGGGCGTCATCGAACCGTTGGATCCCGGCGCGCACGACCGTGAGCGGTGGGACGTGTGGGGCTCGGAGTACTTCGGCCGGTCGTGGTTCGACGTGCCGTTCCTCTGGTCCGAGAGCTACTTCTACCGCCGGCTCCTCGAAGCGGTCGGCTACTTCGGGCCGGGGCTCTGGCACGGCACCGACCCGTTCGCGCCCTTCAAGCGCGCCGAGTTGCGCGGCTCGCTCGTCGACGACGAACTCGCGGCGCTCGACGCCCTGGCCGGTCGGCCTGTGGAGGAGCGGGCCACCGCGTACCTCCAGGCCTCGCTCTGGGGCAACCGCGCGGACCTCGGCTTCGCCGTCGGTTCACCGGGCGCGGCGGACACAGGCAGCACGGCGGGTGCGGCGCGCCGTGAGGACCCGCCGCCCCTCGTCGCGGACGACAGCGACGTGCTGTGGTCGCTGCTTCCCAAGGACGCGACGTCCGCCGAAAGACCGTCCGGCGCCGGCACGTCCGGCTCCCCGCGGACCGTCCACGTCATCGCCGACAACTCCGGGCGCGAGCTGATCCCCGACCTCGTCCTCGTCGACCACCTCCTCACCACCGGCCGCGCGGACGAGGCCGTCCTGCACGTCAAGCCGTATCCGTACTACGTCTCCGACGCGACCATGGCCGACGTCGTCGACTGCGCGCGCCGTATCGCCCAGGCGTCCGGCAGCGCGGGTGGGGCAGGCAAGCGGCTCTGGGCGGCGATGGGCGACGGGCGGCTCGACGTACGTACGCACGGTTTCTACTGCGAGCCGTTCCCGTACAGCGAGATGCCCGCCGATCTTCGTCGCGAGTTCGCGGGCGCCGCCCTGACGATCGTGAAGGGCGACCTCAACTACCGGCGTCTCGTCGGCGATCGGCTCTGGCCGCCGACCACGTCGTTCGCGGAGCGTACGGCCCACTTCCCCGGGCCGGTGGCCGCCCTGCGTACCCTGAAGTCCGATGTGATCGTCGGCCTCGACCCGCGCACGGTGGCGCGACTCGAAGCAGCGGACGGGAGCGAGGGCCCCGGAGACGGCGCGAAGCAGGGCTGGCGTACGAGCGGGACGCACGCGCTCGTCCAGGTCGGGCCGGGGAACCCCGGAATGTGGTAACCCAGCACTCCTCAGGACTCAGGTACTCAGGAACGGACGTCGGAGGCAGGCGCCATGGCGCTCCAGATCAGCGCGACCAACCCGGAGCAGCCGGCCGTGCTCCTCGACCTGCCCTGGGGTGTTCCGCTCGAAGAGTGGCCCGACGACTGCCTGGTGGCGCTCCCACGCGGCATCTCACGCCATGTGGTGCGTTTCGCGGCCGCCGGATCCGAGGTGCTGGCGGTCAAGGAGATCGCCGAGCGTCCGGCGGTGCGCGAGTTCGGTCTGCTCAGGGACCTGCACCGGCTGGGCATACCGGCGGTCGACCCCGTCGCGGTGGTGACGGGACGGGTCGACGCGGACGGCAGGCCGCTGGAGTCCGCGCTCATCACACGGCACCTCAAGGGCTCGCTGCCGTACCGCTCGATGTTCGAGTCCACGATGCGCCCGAGCACGGTGAGGCGTCTGATGGACGCGCTCGCCGTCCTCCTTGTGAGGCTGCATCTGACCGGCTTCGCGTGGGGCGACTGTTCGCTGTCCAACGCGCTTTTCAGGCGCGACGCGGGCGCGTACGCCGCGTACCTGGTGGACGCGGAGACGGGCCAGATCCAGCCGACGCTCAGCCCTGGCCAGCGCGACTACGACATAGAGCTGGCGCGCGTGAACATTGCCGGGGAGCTGATGGACCTGGAGGCCGCGGGCTCGCTCCATCCGTCGGTCGACCCGGTGCCGTTCGGAGCGGCGATCGTACGGCGCTACGAGGACCTGTGGCACGAGCTGACGCGGGAGTCCGTCTACCCGGTCGACAAGCGCCACTACATCGACCGCCGGATCCGTCGCCTCAACGAACTGGGTTTCGACGTGGCGGAGATGCAGATCGAGCGGTCGCCGAAGGGCGACACCGTGACCTTTCTGCCGAAGGTGGTGGACGCGGGCCACCACCAGCGCCAACTGCTGCGGCTGACGGGCCTGGACGCGGAGGAGAACCAGTCGCGGCGCCTGCTCAACGACCTGGAGAGCTGGATGGCGGGCCAGGACGACTACGCGCCCGGCGACCCGCTGGGCGCCCGCCCGGAGGTCCTGGCGCACCGCTGGGTACGGGATGTCTTCCGGCCGACCGTACGGGCCGTACCGCTGGAGCTGCGGCGCACGACGGACGCGGCGCAGATCTACCACGAGCTGCTGGAACATCGGTGGTATCTGTCGGAGAGCGCCGGGCACGACGTCGGGCTGGACACGACGATCGAGGACTACCTCGCCAACATACTGCCGGGCACGCAGGACCCGTCCACCGGACGGAACAGCCCCCGGGAGAAGTGAGCGGCCCCGCCGCGACGGGGGAAACGCGGCGGGACCTGGAGTGCGAATGCCCGGGGGGCCACCGGTTACACCTGGGTATTCGTGTGGCGCGGGCCACTCGCCGGCGTGCCTGTGGAGCCCGATGGCGACGCGTGCCGGGGAGCCTTCCTCAGTCCCCGCGATGGGCGGGTGTCGCATCATCGACGTGTGACAAAAGCGGGGAAAATGCCGCCCTATGAGCGAAAGAGACGATTCCCCCGGCTCCGGCGCGCCCCTCGGTACGAAGGGCGGGCCGAATCAGACAGTGGCACTCGCGGCCATGCTGTTCGCCGTCTCGATGACCTTCATCGACCAGACGATCGTCTCGATCGCGGCGCCCGACATCATCGACGAACTCGGGCTCTCGTCCTCCGGGATGCAGTGGGTGGTCAACGCCTATCTGCTCACGCTGGCGGCGTTTTTCGCGCTCGGAGGGCGGCTGGCCGACATCGTCGGGCACCGGCGGATCATGGTGATCGGCACCCTCGTCTTCGTGATCTCCTCCGTCCTCTGCGGGTGCGTGCCGAAGGGGAGCGACGCGCAGACCTGGCTCGTCACCTTCCGTGCCTTCCAGGGCCTGGGCGGCGCGCTGATGTTCCCCGCGGCGCTGGCCGTGGTCATCTCCGTGTTCCCGGTCGAGCGGCGTGGCCGGGCGCTGGCGCTGTTCTTCGGGGTCTCCGGTGCCCTCACCGCCGTTGGCCCGCTCCTCGGCGGCTGGCTCACCGGCTGGACCTGGCGGGCGATCTTCTGGGTCAACGTCCCTGTGGCGGTGATCGCCCTCGTACTGACCGCGATGGCTCACATTCCGAACATCTCGCGCCGCGAACGGCTCGATGTGCCGGGCGCCGTGCTGGTGGCCGTCGGTATGGGCCTGAGCGTGCTCGGCTTCCAGCAGGCGTCCACATGGGGCTGGGACAGCGCGACGACCTGGGCCTGCATCGTCGGCGGGCTGCTCGTGCTGGTCGTCTTCTGCCGGTTCGAACTCCGCGTCCGGGACCCGCTGATCAAGCTCCAGGTCTTCAAGGACCGGGCGTTCGCCGTTGACTGCGCGGTGCTGTTCTTCGCCATGCTCGCGTTCGTGCCGGTGTTCTTCTTCGCGTCGGTCTACTCGCAGGTCTCGCTGAGCTCGTCACCCAACCAGGCCGCGCTGTTCCTGCTGTACTTCTTCGTGGGCTTCGCCATCGCGTCGCAGTGGGGCGGACACGTCCTGGACAAGCGGGGCGCCAGACCGGCGCTCAGGCTCGGCACCGCGCTCGGAGCGGTCGGATTCGGCTTGTGGGCCTCCAAGCTGACGGACCTCTCGACGCACGACCAGTGGCCGTACGTGGCACTGGCCGGCGCGGGTATCGGTCTGCTGCTCTCTCCCGCCTCCACCGACGCGGTCAACCGCGCGATCGGCGCCTCCTACGGAGAGGTCACCGGCATCACCCAGACCCTCCGCAACTTCGCGGCGAGCGTGGGACTGGCGGTGTTCGGCACCGTACTCACGCACGTCACCCGCGACCGGGTCGCCGAGACCCTTCGGTCCAAGGGCGTGCCCGCCGGTGAGGCGGGGGACGCGGCCCGGAGCATCGCGGAGAGTGTGTCCGGTCAGGCGGACACGCGACAGCCCTCGGGCGACGGTGCGGTGGCGCGGACCATGCGCGACTCGATGGCCGAGATCCGGATGGACTTCGCCGAGGCGAACAGGTGGGTGTTCTACGGGATGGCCATCGCGCTGGCGCTGGCGTTCATCTGCTCGCTGTTCCACCCGGGGACGCGGGTGACGGGTACGCCGCGGTTCACGGAGCCGGGGGAGCCGGAGAAGCCCGGGAAGCCCGCACCACCCACGGAGACCGACGCACCGACGGACCCGGCCGGGCCGCCCCGGCCCACCGACACGTAGGGCCGGGGCCGTGACAGCCACGGCCGAGGGCCGTTGTCGTACCCCTGTGGCAAGGTGTTTTCAGGTGCCGAACGACGCGCACCCGCCTACTCGTCGACCCTTGGCCGCAAGAGGAGCACGCCCATGTCCGGTCCTGGATCCGGTCCCGCCGCCGACGGAGTCCTCGACTCCCTGACAGCGGTGGCATCACTACTGGCACCCGACCGGCCGGCCGTCGCCGAACAGACGCGGCGGGCGCACGCCGACCCCGAGGGTTATGTGAGTGCGTACGGGGACCGGCTGGATCACCGCGGCATCGACGAGCCGTTCCCGGGTCTCCCGTGGATAGCCCTCGTGGACGCGCTCACCGAGCACAAGCTGCTCGCGGAGTTCGACTGGAAGGAGGGCGCGGACGAGATCCGGTACGGGCTGGACGGGCTGGTGTCGCGCCCGTCCGTCGATCCCTGGGCGCTCTTCGAGGACGGCGAGACGGACCTGCCGACCTATGACTTCCTTGAGGTGTGCGGCCGGCACTACCGCGAGGTGGGCGCGGCTCTCGTGGTGCTCGACATCGATTCGGACTGCTATCCGGTGGCGTGCGTGCGCGCGGCGCGGGTCGACGAGCTGATATCGCTCGCCAAGGCTGCGGGCTTCGCCGTCTGGCCCCTGGGCGTTCCCAAGGCCGCCTGACCGGCCGGGGCAGGACCCGGAGCGGTGCCCGGAGTGGTCTCCAGCGCGTGCCGCAGCCGGTCCAGGGCCGGCCGCGCGCCGCCGTCCGTGTCCGGCCGTCGCCGGGCGGTCCTGAGGTCGACCAGGCGCGCCAGGGTGTCCATCACCACATGGAGCGGCGGACCGCTCGTCGTCAGGTCCCCCGCCTCGGGCTCCTGCTCTCGCCGTGCACGGTCGGCAGGGGCCTGGAGGAAGGGGACGACGAGCCGGTGGTGGTGAAAGGCGGACGCGGCGCCGTGCAGACGGCAGACGGTGAGGAACGACTCGGCGTTGTCCCGTAGTTGCGGTGTGAGGGGACCGGCCGCCGTCTCCCGGAGGAAGGCGTCGAGCAGCGGTTCGGCGGTCATGACGGCCCGCAGCTCCTCCTGGTCCCCCGGCGGCAGGTACGGGTATTTCTCCGTCAACAGCGCCTGGTAGAACGGGTCGTACGGCGAACAGAGACCGAGCAGCACGTCGATCGAGTTGATCGCCGCGAAGTCGCCCGCGTTGACACCCCGGTACTCCACGCCGCCGACGCGATGCGGTTTGTAGTACGGCCTGATGTTGAGGAAGAACCGGTCGACGTCGAGGGTCTTGCTCAGCGTCCTGCCCAGGTCGAGGACGTCGTCGAGCCCCGACCGCGCCTCCCGCAGCAGATACGCCGTCAGCGGGCTGGAGACCCCGAGCGTCCGAACGCGTCGCAGCGCCGTGGCCGTGCGCTGGTATGCCAGCACGGACAGGGCGTTGTACAGGATGAAGACACGTTCGTCTTCGAGCGAGGTGAACGTACGGAAGGAGTCCTCGACCGCCCTGTTGTAGATGGCCTGGTGGGCGAAGACGAGCCGAGGTGCGACACCGAGGGACGCTGCCAGCGCCCGGGCGAGCGGCCAGGCGGCGGACTGCGGACCCTCGATCTCATGGCGGCGGCACGCGCCGAGGTAGAGCCCGACCGAGCCGAGGAGTTCGTACCGCTCGTCGTCGGACTCCCGCGTGGTGCGGGGAGTATGACTTTGCGTGATCAGCCCGACCAGCGCGGCGCCTTCGCGGCCGATCCTCCGCCTGACCGCCTCAAGTTCCGGGCGGTCGTGGAGGATCTGCGCCCCGGCGGCGAAGTACGCCTCCTCCAGCCGCGTATTGAGAGCGACGAAGTCGTTCCTGATCCACCGGTCGAAGTCGTCGGCAGCACTGTTCACGGCGTGGGTCCTTTGGGGATCGGGGAGTCAAGGTGTCGGGAGTCCCGAGTCGGGTCTCCAAGAAGGGGCTGTGCTCGCCCCATCCGACCGTCACGGCGGCCCGGTCACCAGGACCAATCGCCACCTCGTATACGGGTCCAATCGGCCCGGCCGGGGCCCCGGCGAGTCCCACCGGCGGCCCTGGGCCCCCTATGGGCCCTTGAGCCCTGTCTCTGGGCCCGGGGCTCGGCCTAAGGTGCGTGGTGCTCCACGTGTACGTGTTGTGACTTTGGCCGATTCGCTGACGCACAAGAAACGTTCGGGAGATCGGGGATGACGGGGATGACGAGGAAGCGGAGTCTTTTACGAAGGGAGGTCGGCGATGGCCCGGTTGGACCAGTTGCTCGGTACTGATTTCTACCATCGTCCGACGTCCGACACAGACGCGATAATTTACGGAGGACTCGACCACCCTGAACACCGGGAGAGGGTTCCGGGGCTCATCGCGGTCATGAGTGACCGGACGGCACCCGGCAAGGAGCGCTTCCTGGCCTGCGTAGCCCTGACGACCTGGGGAGAACCGGCCGGATATCAGGCGGTGGTCGAGGCCGCCGTATCCGGCAGGCGGGCCCCCTGGTACGACGTCCTCGTCGACCGGAAATTCTCGGTGGACAGCACTTTCGCCCAACTCGCCGTGGCCCTGGGAGACAGCAGGGAAATGGCGGAGGAGAAAAGAACGGTCGCGCAGCGGGATTCGGCTTTCCAGGCACTCGTGAGAATTGCCGACACCGAGTATTTCGAGGACCAACTCGGCGATCTCATGGACGAATCGACGGTGCGGCTGCTGCTCACGGACATCGCCGAGACGGTGGACAGAGGCGTCGGCTCGCTGACCGGGACCGGCGGCGTGCGGCCGAGGTTCGACCTGGCCACGCAGCTTGTCGATCTCGCGTGCGCGGTCGCGCTGGCCGACGGGGTCCTTGCCGCGCGGCTCGCCACGACCGTTCTGGAGATCGAGCCCACCCGGCGGGCGCTGGTGCACGGGGTCACGGTGCTGCACCGCTCCGGGGCGCCGGAAGTGCGGCGGCTCGGCGCGTACATGATCGCGGTCGGCGACGAACGCGTACGCGGGATGGCGACGGACGCGCTGCGTACGGCGTGACCCTTCAGACTGTGGTCGGGGTTCTTCCACGGGGGGAGGGCCCCGGCCACGTACCACTTCGCCCCGCGTTTAATGCGAGGTGCCGTGAGGGCCGCGCTGGTTAGTGTGGCTGTCGTGATCGATGCGACGTTCCGGACGCTGCTGGCCGCCGCCCACGACGGCCACTGGGAGCCCGTCACGGACGGCGAGTCCGAGGCGAGTGTCTTCCGCTCCGACGACGGCTCGCGCTACGCCAAGTGTGTGCCCGCCCCTTCCACGGCTGCGCTGGAGGCAGAGCGCGACCGCGTCGACTGGCTCGGCGGACAAGGCGTCCCGGCTCCGCGCGTACTCGACTGGCGCGTCACCACCGATGCCGCCTGCCTGGTGACGAGCACGGTCGTGGGAGTCCCGGCCGATCGGGTCACGGCTCCGGAACTCCGGGCGGCGTGGCAGCCGATCGCGGAAGCCGTGCGCCGCCTGCACGACGTACCCGTGCGGGCGTGCCCGTTCGGCCGCGACCTCACACGGATGTTCGCGACCGCACGCGATGTCGTCGCGCGCGGCGCGGTCAATCCGGACTTCCTGCCGGAGGACCAGCGGCGAACGCCGCCCACGGAGTTGCTCGCGCGTCTCGTCCCACAGCTGGAACAGCGCCTCTCTCAGGAGGACGCCGAGGCCGTCGTCTGCCACGGGGACCTGTGCCTGCCCAATATCGTCCTCGATCCGGAGACCCTGAACGTGGCGGGCTTCATCGATCTCGGCCGCCTCGGCCGGGCCGACCCGTACGCCGACATCGCCCTGCTTCTCGCCAACTCCCGTGAGACCTGGGCCGACGAGCGAGAGGCGGCCACCGCGGACGAGGCGTTCGCGGAGCGGTACGGCATCGGACTCGACCGCGACCGGGAGAGGTTCTACCTCCATCTCGACCCCCTCACCTGGGGCCGGCCGTCTTCCTCGACCGAACCCTCCTGAGGAGTTGAGATGCCCGGTCACCCGAGCGCGCGTTGACGTCGTAGGTCGCGACCGACCTGTCATCGCGTGCCGCCCTTCGAGCTGCGGCGCAGCGAACCTTCCCCCGCCCTGTTTCGGCGGGTTCCGTTCCCGGCGACTCAAGGGGCCCCTGTGCCGTCCGTACCCTCCGACCCGTCGCGCCCGCCGAGCCTGTGGCGCGACCGTGACTTCCGCAGCCTCTGGGTGGGCCAGACAGCCTCGCAGTTCGGGGCGCAGGCGGGCCAGGTCACCCTGCCGTTCCTCGCTGTGGTGGCGCTGAACGTCGACGCCACCCAACTCGGCGCCCTGCGCGCGGTCCAGCAGATACCGATCCTGCTGCTCTCCCTCTTCGTCGGCGTGTGGGTGGACCGCCGCCGGTCCCGCGATGTGATGGTGCGGGCGGATTTCGGCCGGGCGGTGGCGCTGGCCGCCATTCCGGTCGCCTTTCTCTTCGGCGTACTCGCAATGCCGGTGCTGCTCGGCGTCGCCTTCCTCGTCGGCGTACTGACGGTGTTCTTCGACGTGGCCTATCAGGCCGCTCTCGTACGGCTGGTGAGACGTGACCAGTTGGCGCAGGGGAACAGCGCGCTGGAGGGCAGCAGATCCGCGGCGCAGGTCGGCGGCCCCGCCCTCGGTGGCGCGCTGGTGTCGCTCCTGTCGGCGCCGGTCGCCGTCGTCGTCGGCGCCTTCTTCTTCACCGTGTCGTTCCTGTCGATCCGCCGGATACGTGACCGCGAGGCGATACCGCAGTACGGAGGACGAGCCGCCCCCCGAATGCGGCGGCAGATGCTCGAAGGTCTCCGTTTCGTCGCCCGCGATCCGGCATTGCGGGCCGTGGGCCTCGCCTCGGCGATCTTCCAGTTCTTCTTCGCCGCCCTGATGACGGTCTATCTGCTCTTCCTGCCGCGCACGCTGCACCTGTCGGGTGCCGAGGTGGGGCTGGTGCTCGCGGCCATGGGGCCGGGAGCGATCGTCGGCTCGCTGCTCTCCGCCGGGCTGCCGAAGAGATTCGGGTACGGCGTGGTGCTCGTGTCCTCGGCCGCGCTCGCCGACGGTGTGATGCTTCTTCTGCCGGCGCTGCACGGCTCGGCCGCCCGCACGATCGCCTGCCTCATGGCGATCAACTTCCTCTTCGGTGTCTTCAGTCAGTTGGTCGACGTCACGGTCATGGCCGTTCGTCAGTCGATCACGCCGCCCGCGATCCAGGGACGGACCGTCGCGACGATCAATTTCGTCGGGATGGGTCTGACACCGCTCGGCTCACTCATGGGCGGTCTTCTGGCCGCGATGTGGGATCCGCGAACCAGCCTGCTGCTGGCGGCCGTCGGTCTCGTACTCTCTCCGGTGTTCATGGCCGTCTCGCCCCTCGCCCGGCTGGGGAAGGAGCTTCCGGCGCCTGGCGATTCCGGTGGCCCGTGTGGCGTGTGAGACGCCTGACCGCTGTCCCTCTGCCTGACCTGGCGCGTCCCTTCACAAATGGAATGTGATCTTAAATCTTGCCGGACCGGCGTCCGGCCGCAGGCGGGGAGACTCGGCGACGTTCGGGATCGGGCCGGCGTGTGAGCGTCGCGCGAGCACGGGCGGTCGCTCCAGGCCGTCTCCGGAGAAGGGCGTCTCATTCGCGCCGGTCCGAGCCTCGCCCGCGGCCACGGAGGCGCGGGAGGGAGCCTGTCGTGCGACCTCCGGAAGCACTGGTTCCGGCCAGATTCGGGCCGATCCCGGCCAGGCTTCCGTGCTGGCGGAGGGAAGGAGTCCGATTCCCCGGCGAGAGGCGGATGCAACCGCGCTGACCTGCGAGGACATGGGTCGTCTGACAGGGTGTCGGTGGCGCCCCCGGCAGGACTCGAACCTGCGGCCAAGCGCTTAGAAGGCGCCTGCTCTATCCACTGAGCTACGGGGGCCGAAACGTGGCCTCGGAGGCCCGGAGTGCCGGTGGGGCAGTCCGCGCGGTCCGTGACCTGTGCCGGGACAAGGATAGGGCTCCGCTCACCCTGGCCCGGTTGCTTCACCTGCGTGGCACGATGTGGAGGTTCAGTGAAGCGAACCGATAATCGCAGGCAGGTGCGATTCGTGCAGTGCTTTTCGCGCCTGAAGCTACGGGTGTTGTGCACTCGTTATGCCTGTGCCCCACTCGTCCCGTCTGTCCCCCGCGCTTGACCGGCGCGCAGGAGATGGCTATACGCTTCAAAAAGGCGCCAAAGTTGGGCATTCTTCGCATGTGGTGACCTTGGACGTACGGCCTCAGCTGATCGACGCACTTTCCGCGCTGCGCGACCGTGTCGCCGCCGTGCGTCTTCCACTCCCTCTCGACGGGACTCCGCGCGCCCGGCAGACCCGGGAGGAACTCCTCGCGCAGCTCGACGACTATCTGGTGCCAAGGCTCCGGGACCCGGAGGCGCCGCTGCTGGCCGTGGTGGGAGGTTCGACCGGGGCCGGGAAGTCGACCCTCGTCAACTCCCTTGTGGGACGGCGGGTCAGTGAATCCGGCGTGCTGCGACCGACGACCCGTACACCCGTACTGGTGTGCCACCCCGACGACTGCCACTGGTTCGACGGCGTACGGGTCCTTCCCCATCTGACACGTGTCTGGATGACCCAGCAGGAGGAGGACGGCGCGGCCGGGGCCTGGAGCGGGGACGAGGAGAACGCGCTGCGCATCGACACCTCCGTGGCGCTGCCCCGCGGCCTCGCACTGCTGGACGCGCCGGACATCGACTCGCTCGTCGTACGGAACCGCGTTCTCGCCGCCGAGTTGATCTGCGCCGCCGACGTGTGGGTGATGGTGACCACCGCGTCCCGGTACGCCGACGCGGTCCCCTGGCATCTGCTCCGTACGGCGAAGGAGTACGACGCCTCGCTCGTGACCGTCCTGGACCGCGTTCCTCATCAGGTGATTGACGAGGTGTCACGTCAGTACGCGGCGCTGCTCACCAAGGCGGGCCTGGGCGACGTACCCCGCTTCACCATCCCCGAACTGCCCGAGTCGGCCGGCGGCGGCAGCGGGCTGCTGCCCACCACCGCCGTCGCGCCGCTGCTCGCCTGGCTGACGCACCGGGTACGCGATCCGGCGGCGCGTCAGCAGGCCGTCGTCCGTACGGCGGCCGGTGTCATCGGCTCGCTCAACGTACGGATGCCGGAACTCGCGGGCGCTGTCGCGGCGCAGTACGCCGCCGCCGTACGCCTCACGGGCGCTGTCGAGGAGGCGTACGCGACGGAGCGCGAGCGGGTGCGCAAGCGGCTCAAGGCCGGTGCCGTGCTCGCGGGGGACGCGCGGACGCGCTGGCGCGGATACCCGAGGGACAGCTCGGCGCGTGAGCTGCTCGACTCGCTGGTCGAGAGCCTGGCCGCACTCCTCCAGTGCGCCGTGGCCGCCGCCGACGAGCAGGTCACGGACGCCTGGCGGCGCGAGCCAGCCTCGGCGGCGGTCCTGACCTCCGGGCCGGACAGGGAGGTGTCCGAGCGGATCGGGATGGCCGTACGGCGGTGGCGCAGGGTCGTGGAGGAGCTGGCCGAGGAGGAGATTCGGCTCCTCGAACGCAGCGCCGCGCCCGACCCCGAGACCGTCGCCGCGCTGCTGGCCGCCGTCCTCCTGGGCGGGCACCGCACCCGGGTCGCGGGGGAGCGGCTCGCGGAGCGCATCGGGGCGCAGGGCGCGCTGCGGCTGCGGGACAAGGGCGGCGACCTGGTGGCGACGTACATCGACGACGTACTGCACGGAGAACGGGACCGGCGGCTGGCTCCCCTCGACGCGCTCGAAGTGGCGCCCGAGCCGCAGGCGGAACTCATCGCCGCGCTTTCCGTACTCCAGAAGGAGATGTGACCGACATGGCGGACGTGACCGATGCGACGACGTTGGCGGACGGGCCCGGCGAGATCGGGTCGGGGCGCCCAGATGTCCGCGCGAAAGAGGCCGGCGCGGCCGATGCGGGCGGCAAGGGCCCGGGTGCGAAAGGCGACTCGGGGGGCGGGACAGGCCGGCGCTGGAACGACGGGCTGATCGCCCGGCACGCGTTCGGACGCAAGGGCGCGGCCGGAGCGGCGCCCACCGTCGGCGTGGAGGGGATCGACGAAAACGACGGTACGGCGGCCTCCACCGAGGTCCACCAGCCCATCGGAGGCACCTACGAAGGGCCGCTACGCGTACGGCTCGACGCCCTGCGCGAGCTTGTGGGCCTCTCGCGGACCCGTATCGAGGGGACCACGCTCACCGAGGCCGGCCGGGTGCTGGACGAGGCCTCCACGCGGCAGCGGCTCTCGTCGCGCCACACCGTCGTCGCCATCGCGGGAGCCACCGGCAGCGGCAAGTCGACACTGTTCAACGCGCTGGCGGAGGTTCCGATCTCGGAGCCGGGGCTGCGCAGGCCGACCACGTCGGCGCCCATCGCCTGTGTCTGGTCCGAAGGTGCCGCCGGGCTGCTCGACCGGCTCGCCATCCCCGGGAGGCTGCGTCGCAGGCCGCTCGCGGGCGGCGACGGGGACGAGGAACTGCAAGGTCTCGTCCTGGTCGACCTGCCCGACCACGACTCCGCCGTCGTCGCGCACCGGGACCAGGTCGACCGCGTACTGGCCCTGGTCGACGCGATCATCTGGGTCGTCGACCCGGAGAAGTACGCGGACGCCGCGCTCCACGAGCGGTATCTGCGGCCGCTCGCCGGCCACGCGGAGATCACCTTCGTCGTACTGAACCAGATTGACCGGCTGCCCGGGGAGGCCGCCGACCAGGTCCTGGACGATCTGCGCAGGCTGCTCGACGAGGACGGCATGGCGCTCGGCGAGCACGGCGAGCCGGGGGCCACCGTGCTGCCGATCTCCGCGCTCACGGGGCAGGGGGTGGGCGAACTGCGCGAATTGCTCGGCCGTTTCGTCCAGGAGCGGACAGCCGCCGCCCGGCGGCTGTCCGCCGACGTGGACGCGGCCGCGTCCCGGCTGCGCTCGGTGTACGTCTCCGACGGACGCACGGGCCTCGGGGAACGCTCCCGTGAGGAGTTCGCCGACCGGCTCGCGTGGGCGGTGGGCGCGGTGGCCACCGGCGAGGCGGCCGAGCGCGAGTGGCGCAGGAACGCGGGACGTGCGTGCGGGACGCCGTGGCTGCGGCTGTGGCGCTGGTACGAGCGGACCCGGACGCCCGGCGGCGGCGTGCCGCGCGCCGAGGTGATCGTGGAGGACGAACTCACAGCCAGGCAGCGGGTCGAGCAGGCCGTCCGTACGGTCGCGGAAGACGCCGCGGCCGGGCTGCCGAGGCCATGGGCGCAGGCGGTGCGCGAGGCCGCGGTACGCGGCGCCGTGGGGCTGCCGGAGGCGCTGGACGAACTGGCCGTGTCGGCGGGGCCGCCGAGCGGGCGCCCCGCGCGTCCCGCCTGGTGGCCGGCGGCGGTGCTCGCGCAGGCGTCCATGACACTGCTTCAGATCTACGGCGGGCTCTGGCTGGTCGGCCAGATCATCGGCGTGATCCAGCCCGGCATCGTCCCGCCCGTGCTGGTGATGCTGGCCGGGATCGTCGGCGGGCCGCTGGTGGAGTGGGCGTGCGCGGCGGCGGCGCGGGGGCCGGCGAGGCGGTACGGGCAGGACGCCGAGCGACGGCTGCGCGAGGCGGCGGCGGGGTGCGGGAGGGCCAAGGTGCTCGATCCGATCGCGGCCGAGCTGATGCGGTACCGGGAGGTGCGGGAGCAGTACTCGACGGTGTCCGGCCTGACGCGGTAGCCCCCTGGGGCTCCGGCGTGGGGCGGCCGGGGGCCGCGGCCACGTACGGGTGACGGAGTTATTCACAACTGGTGAGTAATCCACAGGCGTCGGCAGGAATTTCCCGTCCGGTCCAGCATGAGGTGGTCGGTCGACGGGGCCGGAGAACAGGGGAACCGGAGAAGATCGGGGGCTGTCATGAACGACACGGTGGTGACGCTGGTGGGAAACGCCGCGACGGGGGTGGAATACCGGGAAACGGCGTCGGGCGGGGTGGCGCGGTTCAGGTTCGCGGTGACACCGCGGCGGTGGGACCGCCGGAATTCGGTGTGGACGGACGGGAGTACGAGCTTCTACACCGTGTGCGCGTGGCGGAATCTCGGCGCGAATCTCACCGCGTCGGTCAACGTCGGTGATCCGCTGGTGGTACACGGCAAGCTGCGCGTGCGGGACGAGGCGAAGGACGGGCAGAAGAGGACGTTCGTGGACATCGACGCGGTGTCGATCGGTCACGATCTGACGTGGGGGACCTCGGCGTTCAAACGGGTGGCGCGGGCGAACCCGGCGCTGACGGAACGTCCGGCGGATGCCTCGGCGGCGGCTTCGGCGGGGAATTCGGCCGCGGGCGCCGGTGTGGCTGGGGGCACGCCCGCGGTCGTCAAACCGGTGCATACGCAACCGTGGCTGACCGAACAGGACGAGTCGCCGGCGCGGGCCGGGGCGGTCGCGGCACCGGCCGGGCCCCTCTGACCGGGGAGTTGTGGAGATTTGTCGACAGGGGAGCGGGCTCGAAGGTATGCGCGATAACGATTCCGATTCGGAACGGTTATCGGAACGTAGGAACGGGCACCGGCGCTCTCCGCCGTCCATAGGATTCCCCAGAACTCATGGGCACTTGAGTCTGCTGGCGAGGAAGTCCCCCCACGCGTCCCACGCGGAGGACCTCGCACGGAGGGAAATATCTGTGTTGTCTGCGCTGTCTCAGTTCTTCGCTCCAACCACTCGTAGGCGGGGCGCCGCCCGTCTCGCCGTCTCGGTGGTCGCCTCGGGCCTTGTCGTGGCGGGCTCCCTGGCCGGCGCGGGTGCGGCCGTGGCCGACGACACCCTCCAGCACCGCGGTGGCGCCGCCGCCACGCTCGACGGCCTCATGACGTACGACAAGGCCCTGCTCCACTCGGACGGCCAGACGCACGAACTGCCCGCCGGGCTCTTCGAGATGACCGTGGACGGCGGCGGCAAGCTCAAGACGTACTGCATCGACATCCACAACCCCACCCAGGACCAGGCCAGGTATCTGGAAACCCCCTGGGCCCAGACCTCGCTCGGCGCGAACAAGAACGCCGGGAAGATCCGCTGGATCCTCCAGAACTCCTACCCCCAGGTCGACGACCTCGCCGCCCTCGCCGAGAGCGCGGGCACCGGGCCGCTGACCGCGAAGACGGCCGCCGCCGGTACGCAGGTCGCCATCTGGCGGCACTCCGACAACGCGGACGTCGACGCCGTGGACCCGGGGGCCGAGAAGCTGGCCGACTGGCTGGAGCGGAGCGCCGACCACCTCGGCGAGCCCAAGGCCTCGCTCACCCTGGAGCCCGGCGCGGTCTCCGGGCGGAGCGGCGAGCGTCTTGGTCCGGTCACCGTCCGTACCGACGCCGACAGTGTCGCGGTGTCCCCGCCGGCCGACGCCGCCGCGATGGGTATCAAGATCACCGACAAGAGCGGCAAGCCCGTCACCGAAGCGGCCGACGGCACGCAGCTGTACTTCGACATACCCGAGGACACCGCCGACGGCACGGCCTCGCTGAGTGTGCAGACGGCCACGTCGGTGCCCGTGGGCAGGGCGTTCGCCGGGGTCACCAAGAGCCAGACGCAGATCCTGGCCGGCTCCAGCGAGTCCACGGTCTCGGCGACGGCCACCGCCACCTGGGCCGCGAAGGGCGCGATGCCGGCGATAACCGCCGAGAAGAACTGCGCGAAGGGCGGTGTGGACGTCACGGCCGTCAACAAGGGCGACGAGCCGTTCACCTTCACGCTCGCCGGTCAGGAGTACGCGGTCGAGGCGGGCAAGTCCAGGACCGTCACCGTGCCGGTCGCCGAGGACCAGGCGTACGACTTCACGATCACCGGGCCCGGTGGCCTCGCCAGGAACTTCCAGGGCGTTCTCGACTGCCGGACCAGCGGGAACCCCGGTTCGCCGGCCGACGGGACCACCACCCAGCTGGCGCCGGCGACGGCGGGCGGCACCGTCGGCACGGACGGGCTCGACCTCGCCGAGACAGGCGCCTCCAACGCCACTCCGGTGATCGCGGGTGTCGCGATCGGGCTGGTCGTGCTGGGCGGCGCGGCGGTCTTCTTCTTCCGCAAGAAGAACGACCCTTCCACCGAGGACTGACCCGCCCCGGGGCACCGCACCCCCCACCGACCGGGTGCCCACCGACGGGCTCGACACCGGCCGCCACTGACAGCGGCCCCGACGCGCAGACGAATCCGGTCGCGCGCCGGGGCCGCGTGCCCCCCGACACGGGCGCCCGCACGGCCCGCGGGTCGGGACGGACTGTCCGAGGCCTGGACAACCGGTTTCTCCCCAGGGAGGGACGTGCGGCAAGATGGCTTTATCTGCCCTCACGCGGCGGAGCCGCACATTGGCCCTTCTCGATTGCCGGACGGTTTCTCTTGGCTGAGTACATCTACACGATGCGCAAGACGCGCAAGGCGCACGGCGACAAGGTCATCCTCGATGACGTGACGCTGAGCTTCCTGCCCGGTGCGAAGATCGGTGTGGTCGGCCCCAACGGCGCCGGTAAGTCCACCGTGCTGAAGATCATGGCCGGGCTGGAGCAGCCGTCCAACGGCGACGCGTTCCTGTCACCCGGGTACTCGGTCGGGATGCTGCTCCAGGAGCCGCCGCTGGACGAGAGCAAGACGGTGCTGGAGAACGTCCAGGACGGCGCCGCCGAGACCATGGGCAAGCTGAAGAGGTTCAACGAGGTCGCCGAACTGATGGCGACCGACTACTCCGAAGCCCTGATGGACGAGATGGGCAAGCTTCAGGAAGACCTCGACCACGCCAACGCGTGGGACCTGGACACCCAGCTGGAGCAGGCCATGGACGCGCTGGGCTGCCCGCCCGGCGACTGGGCCGTCACCAACCTGTCCGGCGGTGAGCGCCGCCGCGTGGCGCTCTGCAAGCTGCTGCTCGAAGCCCCCGACCTGCTGCTGCTGGACGAGCCCACCAACCACCTGGACGCCGAGTCCGTGCAGTGGCTGGAGCAGCATCTCGCCAAGTACGCCGGCACCGTCGTCGCCGTCACCCACGACCGGTACTTCCTCGACAACGTCGCGGGCTGGATCCTGGAGCTCGACCGCGGCCGTGCCATCGGTTACGAGGGCAACTACTCGACGTACCTGGAGACCAAGCAGACCCGTCTGAAGGTCGAGGGCCAGAAGGACGCCAAGCGCGCCAAGCGGCTCAAGGAAGAGCTCGAATGGGTCCGCTCCAACGCGAAGGGGCGCCAGGCCAAGTCGAAGGCGAGGCTTGCCCGTTACGAGGAGATGGCCGCCGAGGCGGACAAGATGCGGAAGCTGGACTTCGAGGAGATCCAGATTCCCCCGGGCCCGCGGCTCGGCAGTGTCGTGGTCGAGGTCGAGCACCTGAACAAGGCGTTCGGCGACAAGGTCCTGATCGACGACCTCTCCTTCTCGCTGCCGCGCAACGGCATCGTCGGCGTCATCGGCCCCAACGGCGCCGGCAAGACCACGCTCTTCAAGATGATCCAGGGCCTGGAGACACCGGACTCCGGCGACATCAAGGTCGGCGAGACCGTCCAGATCAGCTACGTCGACCAGGGCCGTGCCAACATCGACCCGAAGAAGTCGCTGTGGGCCGTCGTCTCCGACGAGCTGGACTACATCAACGTCGGGCACGTCGAGATGCCTTCGCGGGCGTACGTCTCCGCGTTCGGCTTCAAGGGCCCGGACCAGCAGAAGCCGGCCGGTGTTCTGTCCGGCGGTGAGCGCAACCGCCTCAACCTGGCGCTGACGCTCAAGCAGGGCGGCAACCTGCTGCTCCTCGACGAACCGACCAACGACCTCGACGTCGAGACGCTGTCGTCGCTGGAGAACGCACTGCTGGAGTTCTCCGGGGCGGCCGTGATCATCTCCCACGACCGTTGGTTCCTCGACCGCGTCGCCACGCACATCCTGGCGTACGAGGGCGAGTCCAAGTGGTTCTGGTTCGAGGGCAACTACGAGTCGTACGAGAAGAACAAGGTGGAGCGGCTCGGTGCCGACGCGGCCCGGCCTCACCGCGCCACGTACAAGAAGCTGACCCGAGGCTGACATGGCCCGCCACCACTACAGCTGCCCCATGCGCTGGTCGGACATGGACGCCTTCGGGCACGTCAACAACGTCGTCTTCATCCGCTATCTGGAGGAAGCACGTATCGACTTCATGTTCCGGCTGGCGCCGGGGGAGGGCTCGCCGTCGTTCGCGGGCGGATCCGTCGTGGCCCGGCACGAGATCGACTACAAGCTGCCGCTGGTCCACCGGCACGAGCCGGTGACCGTCGAGCTGTGGGTGACGAAGATCGGCGCGGCGACGCTCACGATCGCGTACGAGATCAAGGACGAGGACCAGGTGTACGTACGGGCCTCGACGGTCGTCGTGCCCTACGACCTCGACGCGGCCCGGCCCCGCCGGATCACGGCCGAGGAGAAGTCGTTCCTTGTGAAGTACCTGGACGACGCGGAGGCGCTCGCGGCATGACGGCGACGACCGTGCGGGCCCTGCGGCTCGCCGACACGGCGGAGGCGGCCGATCTGGCCGCCTTCCTCGGCCGGCTGATCCGCTACGACCGGGCGGCCGCGGTGCGCCTCCAGGTGGGCGCCGGAGCGGTGGCGGTGTTCGGGCGGCCTCCGGCGCTTGAGGTCCTCGCGATCCGTACGGCGCGGTTGCGTGAGGAGACGGCGGGGGTGCGGCTCGATGTCACCGTGTCCGCCGGGGAACTCCTCGAATCGATCGACGAGTCGACGGGCGCCTTCGCACTGCCCGCCGCTGTCACGGGGCCCCCGTGGACCGGGGTGCTGCCCCCGCGCGGCGGCTGGCGGCAGGTGCCCGGCCTTCCGGGACCCGCCGCCCTGCGCGAAGCGGTCGCGGCGGCGGTCGCCGAATTCCGCACACGCGACGAGGCGTTGCCCGCCGCGCACCGGGACCGCGCCGAACGGGACAGGATCGGCCGCGAGATCTGGTCCCGGACGGTCGGAGACACGGGCCTGCCGCTGCGCGCCGTACACGCCGCGCGGTCGGTGGGCTTCCTGCGCCCGATGCCCGAGAACGCGCCGGTGGCGCTGCTCCGGGCGGCCGCGTGGATGCGTCTGCGGACGCCGTACGGTTCGATCGCCGTACGGGAGACGGGAGCCGGCGGGATCGGCGCGCTGAGCGTCACCCCGACCTGAGCCCGACGGGGACGTGAGCGATCGCGCGGTCCCAAGAAGGCGCGGTTACTCGGGTGGGGTGTCGGGCGCCTGAAAGTCGGGCTCTGGGGTGTCGGGCCCTGGGGTGTCGGGCCGTGGGGTGTCGGGCCAGATCTGGATGTGGTCATGTTCCAGTTCCAGCAGGACGCGGTGTTCCAGGGCCAGCGCCTTCGTGTAGTCGGCCGGCAGCTGGAGGCGGCCCGCGCGGTCGAGCATCGCGTACTCCCGGGCCACCACCGACTCCTGGCCCGTCGTCGCGTCGACCTCCCTGCGGCGCAGCACCTCCGAGGAGGTCCGGCCGTCGCGGATGGCGACCGTCCGGCGGACCTCGCCCGCGACCTCCTGGTCGTGGGTGACGATCACGATCGTCGTGCCCAACTCCTCGTTCGCGCGGCGGAACGCGGCGAACACCTGCTCCCCGGTCGCCGAGTCCAGTTCGCCCGTCGGCTCGTCGGCCAGCAGCACGGAAGGGGAGTTGGCGAGGGCGACGGCTATCGCGACCCGTTGCTGCTGGCCGCCGGACATCTGGTGCGGGCGGCGGTCCCGGCAGTCGGCGAAATCCAGCATCGTCAGCAGCGACTCGGCCCGCGCGGCGCGCTCCGCCCGACGACGACGGCCGCCGCGCCCACCCCGGGCGCCACCCTTGCCGCTCAACTGCATCGGCAGCGCGACGTTCTGACCAGCCGTCATGTACGGCAGCAGATTCCGGCCCGTCTCCTGCCAGACGAAGCCCACCGCCTCACGCCGATAGCGCAGCCGCGCCTTCGCGTCCATGCCCAGCAGATCGCGGCCCGCCACCTTCGCGGCGCCGGCCGTGGGCACGTCCAGGCCCGCCAGGATGTTCATCAGCGTCGACTTGCCGCTGCCCGACGCGCCCACCAGAGCCATCAACTCGCCCTCGGCCACCAGCAGATCGAGGCCCTGGAGCGCCTGCACCTCCACCCCGTCGGCGGTGAAGATCCGGACCAGCCGGTCGCAGGCGATGAGCGCGTCGTGCCCGTACGAGGGCCGGTCGCGGTGGCTGCCCGCCCGCCGCTCCAACTGCTCCAGCGTCGTCCCCACGGAAGGACCCGCCCCCGCCCCGGACCCGGTGGACGATGTCATCGGCTGTCTCCTGCCCTGAGTTCGTTGATCGATCCCTGCCGCCCCGCCCACCACGCCTGCACCACCGACACCGCGCCGGCGAGCGCCAGCACCCCCACGGCCGGCAGCACCAGCGCCCACGCGTCGGCACGGAGCGGCGCCCCGTCCAGCGGGATGTCCGACGTCGTGGTGAGCGCGAGGCGTACGAGATCCACCCCCGGCGCCAGCAGCACGATGGTCGCCCAGCCCACGAACGCCCCGCCCACGGCGGCCAGCAGCGCCTGCGGAAGGACTTCCAGGCCCAGGAGTTGGCGGCCCTGGCGCCTCGTGAGACCCATGGTGCGCAGGCGCGCCAGCAGCGTCACACGTTCCGGGGCCGTCTGCGACAGCGAGAGCAGCAGGGCCAGCAGGGCGTAGCCCGCGCCCGCCGCGATCGCCGCCGCGTAGATCCGCTCGGCACCCTCCTGCATGGGCGTGTTGACGAACGTCTCGCGTTCCTCGGTGCGCAGCTTCACGGAGAACGGCTCGGCTGAAGGCTCGGCGGACTCCTCACCGGCCGTCTCGCCGGACTTCCCTTCGGCCGCCTCGCCCGCCGCCTCGCCCGCCCCCTCGCCGAACTCCGCGACCGTCCGCCGCAGCGCCCCGCCGTCCAGCTTCGCGCCCGTGACCAGCAGGGTGGTCGGTGCCCGCTGCGTCAGATCGGCCGCGTTCACCAGCAGGAAGTCGTCGATGGGCGACGCCGGGGTGTTCCGGCGTACCTCCGCCACCCGCACCTTGAAATCCCCGGCCGCCGACTGGATGTCGCGCGGCCCGTCGCCGAGCCGCTCGGCGACGGCGGGCGAGGCGATCGCGGGCAGCACCCTGTCCGGGTCGGATCCGCCGTCGCGCACGCCGCCCCCGCCCACGGACGTCAGCTCGGCGGCGGCGAACCCCCCGAGCCCCGTCTCCCGTGCCAGCCTCGTGTATGCCTTCGGCTCCACACCGATCATGGTCACGCCGAGCGACGTCCGGAACCCCTTGCTGTCCGACGGGAGCGGTACGCCGTACTCGATCCGTACGGCCGTCACGTTCCCCACCCCCGCGCTGCCGCGCACGGCCTCCGCCAGCCCGTCGGGCAGCACCGGTGACGAGCCGACGAGGCTGATCCGGGCGTCGGCGCCCGTCGCCAGCACGGCGGCCCGCTCCCTGGCACCGTCGATCCCGGCGAGCACGGAGCCGCCGAAGGCCGCCGTCGTCAGCGCGATGAGCAGGGCGAGCAGGGGCAGTGCCCCCGACGTCGGCGCTCGGCCCGCGCGGGCCAGCGAGAGGAAGCCGACGGCGCCGCGCAGCCGACCGGCGGGGCGGCCGGCCAGACGCAGTGGCAGCGGATAGAGACGTACGAGGACCAGTGCGGCGATCAGCCCGACCAGTACCGGCGCGGAGCTGACCAGATAGTCCACATCGCCCACCCCGCCCGCGTCGCCGGTGTCGAGGCCGGCGGAGTCGGCGGGTCCGCCCGCGCCGCGTCGGCGCAGCGCGACCACCGCGCCGACGGCCAGGGCGAGCAGGGTCAGTTCGGCGATCGTGCGGCGGCGGGACGGCCTGGCCCGTACGAGATCCTCGCGGCCCCCGCGCGCCTGCGGCCTGCGGTGCGCGGCGACGGCCCGGACGGGCAGCGCCGCGCACGCCAGCAGGGCCGCACCGCCCGCCGCGGCCACGGCGGGCCCCAGCCGGGCCTCCCGGACGGTCAGGACGGCCAGCAGCAGACCGACGGCGGCCGCCGGTACGACGATCACCGCCGTCTCGGCGAGAAGCCGGCCGCCGATTCCCGGCAGTGATCCGCCGCGTGAGCGCAGCAGAGCGAGTTCGGACCGCCGCCGCGCTGCCATCAGACCGCCCGCCATCACCAGGACGACACCGGCCACGGCGCCGATCCCCAGCGCGGCGACGGCGACGACCGGAGCGATGGCCGAACGCATCGCGCGGTGCCCGGCGACGATCTCGTCAAGTCCCGTAGCCACCACGGCCGCGGGGCCGACGAGGGTCGGGGCGCGCAGTTCGGTGAGCTCGGGGCCGTTCTCCAAGGAGGCGACGACGGTGGCGAGCCGAGGCGCGTCGCGGGCGGTGAGCGCGGTGATGTCGGGTGCGATCCGCCAGTAGAGCCGGGGCTCACCGGTGGTGCCGAGCAGCACGGGCGCGGCGTCGGGGTCCAGCAGGAGGGAGGCGCGCCAGTAGCGGGGCTGCGGACGGTCGTTGGTCGGTTTGGTCACGAGGGCAGGCGAGCCGAGTGTGGACTCGACGGACCAGTAGCTGTTGTCCGGCTGCCGTGGCGCGACGATTCCGGTGATCCGTACGCCGAGTTCGCCCCGTTCCACACCCGGCACATGCACCACCGAACCGACCTTGAGCCGCAGCGCCTCCGCGGTCTCGGCGGTGACCGCGGCCTCCACCTCTCCGGTGACCGCCGTCACCGCGCCGTCCGCGCGGGGGAGCCGGCCCTCGCGGAGGGTGGAGTGGCGGTCGAGGCCGGCCTGGGCGGCGAGGGTGAGCATCGGCGGCAGATTGTCCGGCGCGGGCAGCCAGGGGTCGGTGCCCTCGACCGGCTCGGAGGTCCGTACGCCGTACGCCGAACTGCCCTCGTCGGCCCGTACCGGAGCCGGCAGACTCCGGGTGATGTTCCGCTGCGCCTGCGTCACCCAGGCGTCGCGCAGCGTCTTCTCCCGGTCCGTCTGCGGCATCCCGAGACCGGGCGGCGCGGTGCTGACCTCCAGGACGCTCTCGGCGGCCGGGGCGGTACGGATGTCGTGGCGCAGGCCGTTCGTCTCGTAGGCGTCGACGGAACGGGGGAAGGCGGCGGCGAGATACGCGGTGAGCACGACGAGCACGGCCATCGCCGCGGCCGCTCCGGGCGCGGTCCGCAACCGTGTCCGCACCCAGGGCGCGACGACCGACCCGGGGCGCGGCGCGTCCTGCGGACTCGGCGCGTCCGGACGCGGTGCGCCGGGGAAGGAGCGGCGATCGCCGTCCGCACCGCCGGGCGGGAGTGCGGGCATCTCAGTTGCCTCCCCGTTCGCGCAGCGTGACCGCCGGGTCCGTGCGGCGCAGGGTGAAGTACGCGATCAGCAGCAGGGGGAGCACGGACACCCCCGCCACGAGCGCGGCGACCTGGCCGGTGGGCAGGTCGACCAGGACATGCGGCACCGGCTGGGTGGCCTGCCCCGTCAGGACGACCAACGGGACGACCGCCCTGGTCAGTACGGCGCCGAGAGCGAGGCCGACCAGGAGCGCGACCGCGAGGAGCAGCCCCTGTTCGGCGGCTATCAGACGGGCGAGTTGCCGGCGCGGGGTGCCCAGCGCCCGCAACAGGGCGAATTCGGCGCCCCGTTCACGTACCGACCCCGCCGCGCTCACCGCGAAGCCGACGGCCGCCAGCGCCGCCGCCGCGATCGCGGCGGCCAGCAGCGCGGACTGCGGGCCGACGCCCAGCGGATCGCTCAGCAGTTCCTCCGCGGTCTCGTCGCGCACCATCACCTGCGCCGGGTCCACGTCGGACCGCTTCCGCAGCGTCTCGGCGATCCCCGGGGCGCGGCCCGGCGCCGCGCTCAGCCACCACTCGGTGGGGACCAGGGACGGCTCCCGCCGCTCGGCGAGCGTCTGGTTGACGGCGCGCAGATCGAGCAGGAGCCCGCCGCCGTCGCCCGTACGGCCGCCGTCGGCGGTCTCGGTCGCCGCCTGCGCGCTCAGGGCGCCGGGACCGGTGGTGGGCAGCTGTTCGACCGAGCGCACGATCTTGACCCGGAGCCGGTTGCCCGACACCTGGACGTCGAGGCTCTGTCCGGTCTTCGCACCGGCGGCACGCAGAAAGGTCTCGGTGGCGATCGCGGGCAGCACGGCGGGCGGAGCGGGCCGCTCCACGCCCACCTGGACGCTGATGCTCCGCGCCGGGTCGTAAGTGCTCCCGGCCGGCGGGCTGACCCCCGTCCGGTACGTGAGCGCCAGCGGGGCCGCCGTGGAGACGGCCGGCTTCAACGGCACCACCGGGTCAGCCCTGCCCTCCAGCGACCCGACACGCCTCGCCTGCCACGCGAAGTCCGGAGCGACGTCCACCGCACGCGCGGCGCCGTCGGCGTCCAGGGACCGGAGCGCGTCGACACTCAGCCGATGGGTCTCGCCGCGGCCCTCCGGGGCGTTCGTGTCCAGGTCGAGGCCGGTCAGCGTGAGCGGTTCCGCCGGGGTGAGGGGTGTGCTCGCCGCCCGGGGACCGCGTACGGAGTCCGCCGATCCGGTCAGATCGAGCGTGATGGTGTGCGGGCGGCCGTCGACGGGCACCTCGCCCGCGAGCATGCGGTGACCGATGCCGTAACGGTCCTCGACCACCACCGTGGTGAACGGCGCCCTGCCGGTCGGCGACACCCCGTCGCGCGCCGAGGTGTCGGTGAGCCGCAGCGTCACCCGCAGCTGCCGGGTGCCGTCGGGCAGCGGGACGCCCGGCCTGACCGTTTTCGAGGGCTGTACGGCGTCGAGCAGCCGGGCCGCCCCGCCGTCGCCGGACAGGTCGTCCCGCAGGAGCATCCGCTCGTCGGCCTGGCCGGTGTCCAGCGCCAGGACCGTCGCCGTGCGGTCCGCCGACAGCTCGGTGGTGGCGCGGTGGGCGGGGGCCGCCCCGCGTACCCCGGGCAGCGCGGCGTAGATGCCCGCCTGGCCGGGATCCCCGGGCCTGTTCGCCTGCACCCGCAGCGACGCGCCGGTCCTGAAGTCCGCCTGCTCCTCCTGCGACCGGTCCCACGACGCGCTCTGCCCGATCGCCAGCATCCCCATCGCCACGGCCAGCACCAGCAGCAGTACCGGACCCGCGCCGCGCAGCGGCCGGCGGCTGAACTGCCAGCCGGCCAGCGCGGTCGACAGACCCGCCCCGCTCGCCGCGCGCCGTTCCGCGAGGCGGGCCACGGGCGGCAGCAGGCGCAGGGTCAGTACGGTGCCCGCCAGCAGCGCCAGCGCGGGGGCGGCGACCAGCAGCGGATCGACGCCCAGCTCGCCCCGGGTGTCGCCGCTGAGCGCCCCGCTGCCCGAGGTGGCCGTCTGCCGGTCCAGCTGCCAGTACGCCACAGCCGCGACCACCAGCAGCCCCAGGTCGGCGCCCGCGCGCACCGGGCCGGGCAGCGCCCCCGCCCTGCCGCGCCGCAGCCGGGTCACTCCGGCCGAGGCGAGGGCGGGCGCCACGACGGCGGCGGCGCACGCCAGCGCGACCCCGGCGCCGGTGAGCCACACCTGGGGGGTCGAGGTGTCCCCGAGCCGGAGCCCGATGTCGGTGAGCCCGCCGTGTTCGGCGAGCAGCCGGGTCAGCGGCCCGGCGAGCAGCGGCGCGCAGATCGCCGCGGGCAGCGCCAGCAGCAGTGCCTCGACCGTGGCGAGCCAGACGATCCGGCGCCGTGAACCGCCCCGCGCCCGCAGCAGATCGGTCTCGCCGGTCCGCTCGGTGCTCAGCAGCCGCGCGACCAGCAGCAGGGCGCAGGCGGCGAGCAGGACGAGCTGGACGGCGACGATCAGCAGGGTGGAGCGCGACACGAGCAGCGCGCGTTCGGTGCGGTCGAGGACGCTCGGCAGCGTGGTCCGCGCGGTCACCCCGTTGTCGAACACCGGCTGCGCGGCGAGAGACTTGGGGCCGCGCTCGGCGGCGGCGCGCAGCGAGTCGATACGGCCGGTGGTGACGGACCGGAAATCGGCGGCGGCCAGCCAGGACAGGTCGCCCGCCGGGAGCCGCCCGGAGTCGAACAGGGCGGGGTCGGCGAGCAGCGGGCCGTAGGTGGTGAAGGTGACCGTCTGGACGCCCTGGCCGCCGAGAGTGTCCAACTTCCAGTACGAATCGGTGAGATCGGCCGGCCGGTAGATGCCCGTCACGCGGATCGTGAGAGGTTCGTCGCCCAGCCGGTCGGCGAGCGTGAGGCGCGTTCCGGCCTTCAGCCCGAGCTGGGTCGCCGCCTCTTCGGGGAACGCGACCTGTACGGGGTCGGTGCCCGCCCCCGCGCCGGGCCAGGCGCCCGTCACCAGCCGTACACGCGAACGGTCGAGCGTCGCGAAGTGCGTGAGGTCGGGGTCGCCCTCGCGGGCGGCGGGCGGCTGGAGGGCGCGGGGGAGCGCGTACGACCCCGAACGCTCCAGCTTCCGTACGGTGACCGGCAGCCCGTCGAACGACTCCCGCGCGACCCGGGACGCCGCCTCGTTCGCCGCGTCCCGGTCGCCCGCCGGCACCTGCGCGGTGATCAAGAGCGCGGCGGCGGCGGCCTCGCGGCCCTGAAGGGTGTGGCGCAGCGCGGCGTCCCCGATGGAGCCGGAGAAGGCGGTCAGCGCGGACAGGACGCAGGTGGTGAGGAGTACGGCGAGGAGAGCCGCGGCGAGCAGGAGCCGGTGCGCCCGGACGCGCAGGAACACGAACCCTGTCACGCGTCCCCCCGCCGATCCGTCGTCCGCCCCCGGAGATCGGATACTTTCAGAGGGCACCCGTCCGTGGAAACCGCTTACGGGCGGACTTTGATCCGATCGTGACCGTTCTCCGGCACGGGAGTTCCGCATTCCGGGACCCGGCCGACCGGCATACGAGCACGGCCGACCGGGACACCCGGGCCGGCCGGCGTCAGCTGTTCACCATCGACGCGGCCGCGTACGTCATGTAGTTCCAGAGCTGCGTCTCGTGCTCCTCCGAGAGCCCCAGCTCGTCGATGGCCACCCGCATGTGCCGCAGCCACGCGTCGTGCGCGGCCCGGTCGACGGTGAACGGAGCGTGGCGCATCCGCAGCCTCGGGTGGCCCCGGTTGTCGCTGTACGTGCGCGGACCGCCCCAGTACTGGATCAGGAACAGCGTGAACCGCTCCTCGGCGGGCCCGAGGTCCTCCTCCGGATACATCGGCCGCAGCAGCGGGTCCTCGGCGACCCCCTGGTAGAAGCGGTGGACCAGGCGCCGGAAGGTCTCCTCGCCGCCGACCTGCTCGTAGAAGGTCTGCTCCGAAAGCGTGCCGCGCGGAATCTCGTTCACCCCTCCATGGTCTCAGACGCACCGGCCGAGTACTTGAGGTCTAGGACCGCCGGACGCCCCGCACGGCGACCCGCCCGAGGACCCGCCTGGCGACCAGCCCGAGGACCCGCCCGACGGCGGTCCGGAACGCGCCTTTTCGCGTCCCGAATCCGGTTACCTCCGGTCCGGCACCCGGTACTGCTCGCTTCCGCGCCCGTGACACAGGACAGTGGAAGCATGGGCGTTCACCACGAGCACCGCGAGGCGTACGGGCCGGGCGACGAGGTCGAGGCCGTGGCCACCGAGGCGCGTGCCGCCATGGTGCGCGCCATGGCCTCCGAAGGGGTCCTGTCCGACCCGGCCTGGCGCGCGGCGTTCGAGGAGGTGCCGCGCCATCTGTTCGTCCCGTACTACTTCGTCAGCCGGCTCGGCGGCCACGACCGGCTGTGGTGCGACGACCCCGACCCCGTCCGTCGGCTGCGCTGGCTGCGCGGCGTGTACGCGGACGGGGCGCTGGCCACCCGCGTACGGGACGGCGAGCTGATCTCCTCCAGCAGCCAGCCCTCCCTGATGGCCGGGATGCTCGCGGCTCTCGACGTGCGGGACGGACAGACCGTCCTGGAGATCGGCGCGGGCACCGGCTACAACGCGGGCCTGCTCTCCCACCGGCTGGGCGACGACCGCGTGACGACGGTCGATCTGGATCCGGAGATCACCGAGTCCGCCCGGACGCATCTCGCGGCGGCCGGATACCGGCCCACGGTCGTCACGGGAGACGGCGCGCTCGGCTGCCGCCGACGGGCGCCCTTCGACCGGATCATCGCGACCTGCACGCTGCCCGCCGTGCCGTCCGGCTGGCTGGAGCAGTGCGCGGACGGGGCGCGGATCCTCTCGCCGCTGTCCACCGGGCTGATCGCGCTGAACGTCGGCGAATCCGCCCACGGCCGTTACGCGGAAGGGCACTTCCTGCACACGTCGGCCTTCTTCGTCCCGCTGCGGGGCGGGACGGAGGAGCCCGGACTGCCCGTCCTCCAGCGGATCGGCGGGCTGCCCCGGCGCGCGCTGGAGAACGATCTCTTCCGCTTCATGCTCTCGCTCACGGCCGGCAGCCTGGACCCGCACGAGGCCCTCTCCCTCTGGGAGCGCGAGGGGCGCCCACAGCGGGAGAGGTTCGGCATCACGGTCGGTCCCGACCGTCAGTGGGCCTGGCTGGACGACCCCTCGGGGCCGTACGTCTGGTCACTCGGCCCACGCGGACAGTGACACTTCGCCCGGCCCCGCACGGACGGCGGCCACCGCCCGGCCCGCGCCCCGCCTCCGTCGTCAGCCCCGGCGGATCGTGATCGTCGTCCACGCGCCGACATGCACGCGGTCGCCGTCCTTGAGCGGGACGGGGACATACGGCTGGATCGGGTCCTCGGCGCCGTTCAGCGTCGTGCCGTTGGTGGAGTTCTGATCGACCACCGCCCAGCTGCCGTCGGGCTGCTGGACCAGCACCGCGTGGTGGTGCGAGACACCCGGGTCCTCCGGCGGCACGGACAGGTCGACATCCGGGGACTCGCCGGTGGAGTGGCGCCGACGGCCGATGGTGATCTGGTTCCCGGTCATCGGAAGGTGCTGTTCCGGGGAGTACGCGGGCAGGTTGAGGCCCGTCGCCTCGGGGCCGCTGCGCTGCATCATCGCCATGAAGTACTCACGGTCCGGGGCGACGACCGCCGTCCAGTTGCCGGGCGGCTGGTACTGGTGCGGCGGCTGCTGGTGCTGCTGCTGGTGCGGCGGCGGTCCCTGCTGGAACTGGTGCGGGGGAGCCGAAGCCTGTGCCTGCGAGGGCGGCGGCAGCACCCAGTCGTCGCCGCCGGTCTGCTGCGGCGGGGCCGGCGGCCCCGACTGCTGGAACGAGGGCGGCGACGGCGGACCCTGCTGCTGGTACGGCGGGGGCGGCGGAGGCCCCTGCTGGCCGTGAGGCCCGGGAGGTCCAGGGGGACCGGGAGGTCCGCCCTGCGAGCCGAGCCCACCCGGCTGCCCCTGCTGATCGGGCGACAGCGGCTCCGCCGCCCGGTTCAGCTGGGAGGGGCGCGAGCCCTGGTAGTCGTACGGGTCCGGCGGCCGGGGCGGCGATTGCTGGGCCTGGAAGCCCGGCGGCAGGTTCAGTCCGGGAGGCGGAGCGCCCCCCGGACCACCGGGGCCTCCCGGCCCGCCGGGCTGCTGGTGCTGCGGAGCCAGCGGCGTGTAGGAGGTCGCCGTGTTGGTGAGGAAGTTCCACCGGCACTCCTCGCAGAACAGGGCGTTGCCCTCACGCGGCGTACGGCACTGCGGGCAGAGCTCCGCCTGCGCGGTCGCGTTCGGGTCCTGCGGGTAGCCGTAACCGGGCGCGGGCGGCGGTGGTGGAGGCGGCGGCACCGAACCGGCGGGAGCACCGGCTCCGGCCGCCATGCGATGGCCGCAGACCTCGCACCAGTCGTCGGAACCCGACTGGTGTCCGTTCGGGCAAGTCGGCATGTCGGCGCTTCCCCCTCTCCTCGTCCGGCCCGCAGGCCGCTGCTGTTCGCTGCTTGTCGCTCTTCGCTATTTCTTGACGCGAACGGTCTTGGTCGAGCGAGTCTCCAGTGTCATCTCGTCCGCGTCCGCGACCTTCGCCTTCAGTCGCACAGTACCCGTCGCCGCATCGACCACGTCCACCACCTTCGAAAGCAATTTCGCCGTATCGGCGTTCCCCGAGTCCGACGCGAGCTGTACGGCACGGCCCAGTTTGGCGGTCGCGCCGTCGAAGTCCCCCGACTTACGGGCCTCCAGGCCCTGCTGGATCACCTGTGCCAGTTCGGCCTGGCCGGTGTAGTGCGCGACCTGCGGATTGATGGACGTGGACGCCGCCATGTCGTCGGTCCACACCGCCCGTACCAGCCCTTGGGACAGCACCTGTGACGTACCGTCGGCCGCCGGGAGGATCAGCGAGACCCTGGCCGCCAGCATCTCCTGTCCGACGCCCGCCTCCGGGACCTGGACGGATACGTGGTAGTCACGGGACTCGTCGCCCCAGGAGCCGGTCGGGTAGTCCCCGGCACGGGGGTTGGCGTCCGTACGACGCTCGGTCAGCTCCTCGACCGTCGGCGCCACCTGCTTGACGAACTTGATCTCCACGCCGACGGGCGTCCAGAGCCGCAGGGCGACGTCCGCGACCTCCTTGCCCATCGCGTTCTCCATCATCTCGGTGAAGTCGGCGGCCAGGCCAGCCGGATCGGCGACGATGTCCGCCGTGCCGAGCATCGCCGACGCGATGCCTGTGACCTCTTTCACCACCCAGTCCGTGCCGACGCCACGGGCGTCGCACGTGAACCGGCCCGCGCAGGCGTCGAGCGCGGCGCGCAGATCCTCGGGCTTCTCGTGCTCGTTACGGCCGTCGGTGAGCAGGATGCCGTGCCTGATCGACACGTCGGCCGAGGACAGCAGCCGGTCCGCGAGCCGCAGCCAGGTGCCGATGGCGGTGCCTCCGCCGGCGCTCAGTTTCCGCAGGGCGTTCCTGGCTTCCGCGCGGGTGGCCGAGTCCGCGACCGCGAGCCCGCCGTTGCCCGGGTAGACCTCCTTGGCCACATGCGTGCCGGCGACGACGGCGAAGGCGACACCGTCGCGCAGGGTGTCGATGGCGGCGGACGTGGCATCGCGGGCGTTGCGCATCTTCGTCGGCGGATAGTCCATCGAGCCCGAGCAGTCGACCATGATCACCACGGCCGCGTCGGGGCCCTGTCCCGGCGGCGTCGCGGGCCTCGCGGACGCTCCCGTGAGGGGCACCCCGCCGGTCGTGCCACCTCCGGTGGACGTGACCGTCACGATCGCGTTGACCTCTCGCCCGCCCTCCGGCAGGTACTCGTTCTGGTACACCTCGACGGAGAACTGCGGCACGGTCGACTTGGAGAAGTTCGCCATCTGTATCGGCTCCTTGACGCTCCACTGGCAAAAAGATCAGAAGACTTGAGCGGGACAGCGGGACAACGGGCGGGCGGACTCCCGGGATCGGACCGGGCGCCGGTCCGGACCGCCGGTCCCGCCGGTGGTCCGGACAGTGGTCCGGGCAGTGGGGTGCTCAGGCCGTGCTGTAGGCGGATCCTGCCCCTTGCTGCGGTACGGCGAACGGCAGCAGGGCCACTGTTACGTTGTCGTGGCCCCCACCGTCGAGCGCGTGGCCGACCAGCACCTGGGCGCTGCGCAGGGGCTGTTGGGCGGCGTCCGGCGGAAGGGCCCGTGCCATTTCCTGCGGGCTCTCCGCGTAGTTCCACAGGCCGTCCGTGCACACCACCACGACACCGGAACGGTCCGGTTTGAAGGACGCCGTGTGCGGTTCGAGTTCGTACGCGTCGGCGCCGAGCCAGCCGGTGATGGCGTGCGCCCGCTCGTCCGCGTACGCCTCCGCCTCGTTCATCAGGCCGGCCGCGACCATCTGGGCGGCCCAGGAGTCGTCCTCGGTCAGCCGCGCGGGTGGTCCTGTGCGGTCGTCGGGGACCCAGTAGGCACGGCTGTCGCCGACCCAGCCGATGACCAGCAGCCCGCTCGCCACGACCGCGCCGACGATCGTGCACGCGGGCGCGTTCTGCGCGCGGTGGGCCGCTTCGTGACCGTCGTCCCGACCCGGCCGGGCGGCAAGGAGGTTGACGGCCTCGGCGGCGGCGACGATCGCCTCGTGCATCGCCTGCTGGGGGTGCGTGCCGAGCGGCAGCGCCGCGAGCAGCACCTCGTTGGCGGCCGACGAGGCGGCAGCCGACGCCTCGTCGGGGCGGGTCGCCGAGGACACGCCGTCGCAGACGATCGCGATGACGGCCGGTGAGCCGTCCGGCAGGGCGGCCGAGGACACGGCGAACGCGTCCTCGTTGCGGTGGTGGCGCAGTCCGCGGTCGCTGACCGCCGCGACGGCGTCCAACTCCTGTTCCAGATGGTCGCGCTCACGCGGCTGGGCGTGGCCGCAGTTCTCGCAGTAGCCGTCGGTGTCGACATGGCCGGCGCGGCAGGCCACGCAGAGCTTCGTACCCGCCGGGACGGCGGGCGGCGCCGTACGAGGGTCGGCGGGGTCGGCCGACGGGAGGTCGGTGACATGGGGCGGTGCCCCGGCGGGCATCGCCGGTGCCGGCAGCTCGAAGTCACTGGCGGGCGCGTGGGCGGGTGACGGCGCGGACCCGTACCCGGCCGACGTGTGACCGGACAGCGGCACCCCGGTGGAGTCGAGCCCCGGCAGTTCGCCGGGCAGATGCACCGGCGCGGGCGTGGCCGTGCCGTCCGTCCCGGCGGCACTGGGCCAGTCGACGGCTCCGCCGGCATGCGCGGGACCGGAGTGGCCGGCGTGGCCCTGCCGCGCCTCGGCCTGGGCGGCTCCCGAGGCCGTCCCGGCCGGCGCCGGGGCGCCGTTGATGACGATCGTGGGGTGGTCGTCCGGGGGCGGGGGTACGGCCGACAGGTCGTACCCGCACGCACCACAGAAGAGGTCGCCCGACTCCAGAGGCTCCTCGCAACTGGGGCACCGCGAAAGGGCTGTCGGCTGGTGCATCTGCGACATCACTCACACCCACGTCCGGGGGCGGAAGCGGTTGGCCCGCTCCACCAGGTCGATCCTCTCCTCGCCACGCTGAGCGAGCCGGGCAAGCACCCGGTACGAGCGTTCCAGTCCCAAGCGCAGACCGCGCTCGTCCAGTTCACTGCCGAGCAGCGAGGTCTGTCCGGGTCGATTCCCCGGACCACCGGAGAGTACCCAGTCCAGTGCCGTGCCCAGAACCTCCGCCGACAACTGCTCGCGGCGCATCGCGTCCAGACCGAACTGGCCCAGCCGCGAAACCTGGTCGGCCGCCGCTCTCAGATCGTCGATCAGCGGGGTGTCCGGCATGGCTCCGGGCAGCGCGAGCGGAGACTGTGCGCGCAGGTCACGGCGGCGCAGCCGCGACCGTACGGCCGCGATCCTGGCCGCCGTGTAGTGGATAGACGCCTCGGGGACCGACTCCAGGGTCCGTACGGCTCCGATCCGGTCCCCGGCCGCGTTCTGTACCCGGGCGAGTCCGAAAGCGGCGCTGACATAACTCGGATCAGTCATCCATACGAGGCGGTAGTACTCGGCCGCGTTGTCGAGTTGGCCGAGCACCTCGGCGCAGACTCCGAGGGCCAGCTTCGGCGCGGCCTCGCCCGGGAAGGCGTCGTAGATCGCGTCGAAGGAGAGCGCGGCGATCTCGTTCTCACCGGTCACGAGCGAGGCGATGCCCCGGTACCAGACGACCCGCCAGTCGTCGGCGTGGCGCGCCTCCAGCTCCGTCAACGCCTCGGAGGCCGTGACCAGTTCACCCATCTCCAGGCGGGCGCGCAGCTCGCGCAGCCGGCGCTCGACGGAGTCGGCGGGCGCCTCCGCGAGCGCGGAGATCAGCTCGGCGGGCGCGGACGCCATCAGACCGGCGAGGAAACCCGCGTTGGGGTCGTTCGCGTCGACCCGGGGCACCGGCAGTGCCAGAGCCGTGGCGGGCGCGTCGATGCGCGCGAGCGGGGCGCCGGTCTCCACGGTTTCCACGGGAGGGACGGCGGGGAGGCCGGGGGCCTCCGGTCCTGGAGCGGTCCGGGGTGCCGGGACGCCGACCTGCGGGGCGCCGGGCGGGAGCGGGGGCGGTGACCCGAAGGGGGGCGGGGGCGGCTGGATCGCCGGGTGGCCGGGCAGCGGTGCGGGCACGCCCGTACCCGCGTACGGGCCTGACCCCGGCGGCGGCGCGGAGTGGCCCGCCGCGCCGTTCACGGAGCCGTTCGCGCTCCTCGCGGACTTGTCGCGCCGTCCGAACAGACCGGCCCGTACCGGCTCGGGCCGGAGCCCCAGCCGCGAGACGTCCTGCGCGGTGTCGGCGAACAACTGCGTGTCCGTGACCCGCAGTTCCGTGCCGAACTGGGTCGAAAGCGCCGGCCGCGGACGTCCCGTCTGGAGCGCCACGACCTCGCGCAGCACACCGGTCAGCTGCTCGGCCATCTCCTGCGCCGAGGCGAACCGCCGCGCCGGATCGGGGTCGGTCGCGCGCACCAGCAGCCGGTAGAACGACTCGTACGTCCGGAACACGTCGATGTTGTCCGGGTCCGGCAGCGAGTCCACGAACACGTTCGTGTAGCCCTGGAAGTCGAACGTCAGCACCGCGAGCGTCCGCGCCACCGTGTACAGGTCGGAGGCCACCGAGGGGCCGACCTCGGCGACCTCCGGTGCCTGATACCCGACCGTGCCGTAGATCGCCGAGTCCTCGTCGTCCATCCTGCGGACGGCGCCCATGTCGATGAGCTTGAGCTGGTCCTCGGACTGGATCGCGTTGTCGACCTTGAAGTCGCAGTAGAGGAGATTGCGGCTGTGCAGATGCCCGAGGGCCTCCAGCGCCTCTATGCCGTACGCGCACGCCTGCTCGACCGGCAGCGGGTCACGCTTGCCGTCGGGGCTGCGCCGCTCGTTGGCGATCTCCTTGAGCGCCTTGCCACCCACGTACTCCATGACGATGTAGCCGTCCATGGAGCCGGTCCGCTGGTCGAGATGTTCCACGAAGTTGTAGATGCGGACGATGTTGGAGTGCTCGATCTCGGCGAGGAAGCGCCGCTCGGATATCGCCGCCTCCATGGCGTCCTGGTCACCCGTGTCGAGCAGGCCCTTGAGGACCACCCAGCGGTTGGAGACCGCGCGGTCGACGGCGAGATAGATCCAGCCCAGACCGCCGTGCGCCAGACAGCCCGCGACCTGGTACTGCCCGTGGACGATGTCGCCCTCGCGCAGCTTCGGCATGAACGAGTACGGGTGGCCGCACTTGGTGCAGAACCCTTCCGTACGCCCCGGACGCTCACCGCGCGAACGGCCGACCGGCGCGCCGCAGTCGGAACGCGAGCAGTACCGCTTGCGCTCGGGGACCTCGGGGCTCGCCATCACCGCCGAGCGCGGATCGGGCCTCGGCACGTCCGGTACGGAGACGAGGCCCGCCCCCAGCCGGTTGCGCGCCGAGGTGCCGGTGGCGGCGCCGGAGCTGCGGACCGACACCGACCGGCTGGAGAGCCGGCCGGACAGCGATCGCGACAGCCGCCCGGAGACCGAACGCCGTGACGTCGACGAGCGTGAGGAGGCACGCGAGGAGGACCGGGACGAACCGCTCCGTGCCGAACCACCACTGCCCTTGCCGCTGCCCTTGCCGCTCGGCCCGCTCTCCCTGCCGCCGCCGGTGATCCCGGTGGGCGGCGACGACAGCATGCCGGTCGGCGAGACGACGGGCGCCAGACCGCAGGTGTCGCAGTACAGCTCACCGCCGCCCATGTCCTCGTACGACCCCTCACAACCGGGGCGCTGGCAACTCCTCGTCCCGCTCATCGTTCCCCCCGCTCGCTCGGATTCCTGTGCACTGCTCCTCCGGTGCTCACGCGTGCCCCCTGCGGTCCGTGGGCCCGGACTGCCGCTGGGCCAGTGCTTCGGCCGCCGCCTGCTGGTAACGCAGCACCGCCTGCTCGGCGACGCGCAGATCGCACGGCGCGCTCCACAGCATCCGGCGGGCCGCGTCGTAGCGCTCCGTCAGCACCATGTCCTCGGCGAGTCCGTGCCGGGCCACCTTCGCCTTGTACGCGTCGAGCCTGCCGCGCAGCTCGGCCCGGACCGCGAGCGGCGCCGTGACAGCGGTCAACGACTCGCGGGCCCGGTGCAGTTCGTCCTCGGCCTCCCGCTCCAGGGACTCCAGCAGCGGCGAGAGACGGTGCCACTGCGCGTGCCTGCGGTATTCGGCCGCCGTCGACAGCCGCTCCTGGAGCGCCGTCGACGGCCCGCTCACCGCGGGCACCTCGGAGGCGGCGATCTTCGCCAGCACCTCGCCCCGCGCGGAACGGGCCTCGGTGAGCGTACGGTCGGCGCGCGACAGCACGTCCCGCAGCCGCAGCAGCCGAGCCTCCGAGTCCTGGCGAACCGTCAGGACCGCGTCGATCTCACGGCGTACGTCCTCAAGCGCGCGGGCCGCCCGGTCGTAGCGCTCGGTGTCGGGCCTGCCGCCGCCGGGCGCCGAACTGCCGTGCACCGGCTGCCAGAAGGCCAGCGGATCCGAGATCACCTGGGCGCGCAGCGTGCTCAGCTCGTCGGTGATCGCCTCCAGCTCGTCACCCGCCGGATGCTCACCGGGCCGGACCCCGGCGGAGTACGCCAGAGAACGGGTCCGGTTCAGCTCGGCGGCCAGCAGATCTATCCGGGCGGGCAGCGCCGACCAGACGGAGTCCGATGCCACGACCATGTCCAGCGACTGCGCGTACAGCTCGTTCATCCGCGCGACCAGCTCGGCGAGCGTGAACTGCTCGGAGAGCTTCGCCGGCCCCGCGATGGAGGTGGTGGCGGTGGCCGAACCCGCGACCGTGACGCTGCGGCCCCGCAGCCTCTCGGTCAGGTCCACCAGGTCCTGCTGGTTGAGCCACCGCAGCCGGGCCCGGGCCTCTCGGGCACCGCGCAGGGCGGCGGAGTAGGCGTCGAAGTAGTTCCACAGCAGGGTGATCGTCTGCTCGGTGGAGGCCCAGCGGTCCTTGGTGACCCCGCTGAGGGCGGCCCCTTCGAGCAGCCGACGGCCCGCGTGGTCCTGGAGGGCGAGCAGGGACGTCTCGATCGCCTCGTGCTCGGCGCCGAGGCGCGCGAGGGCGCGGTCCGCCTCGTCCCGGTCCATCGCCGGACCGGCCGACCCCCCCGTCGGTCCGGGGAAGGAGCCCGCGTCGCCCATCGATCACCTCTCCGCTCTGCCCTGACCGCTTCCGTCACCGGTGCGCGGTCGTCGGTCTTCGGTCCGAACCCTCGGTTCTCGCTACCCCGTCCTCAGTCCTTGTACTTCGCCGCGGGCGGCGCGGTTATGCCGGGCAGCCCGGCTTCGAGCCATTTGCTGTACGACTTCATCCAGGGGCTGTTGGCACCGCCCGCGCGGTACTCCACCAGAACCTGGTTGACCCGGCGCACCAGGTCGTCGTTGCCGAGCTTGGCCGCGACGCCGTAGTACTCCGTGGTGAACGGATTGCCCACCAGCTTGACCGCCGGGTCCTGGGCGGCCTGGCCCGCCGCGAGCGCGTTGTCCGTGACGACCGCGTCGACCTCGCCCATCTGGAGCCGCACCAGGCAGTCCAGTTGGTTCGGCACCGTCAGCTTGTCCTCGTCCTGGTCGGTCCCGTCGCCCTTGTCGTTGAACGTCGCGCCGAACGACTTCTCCGCCAGCGCGTCGTACGCCGTCGAGCCCTCCGCCGAGCAGACCCGCTTGCCGGACAGGGACTCGTCGTACCCCGTGATGTCCGAGTCCTTGGGGGCGAGCACCTGCTGGCCCGCCTGGAAGTAGGCGGTGGAGAAGGCGACCTGCTCGATCCGCGCGCAGTTGATCGTCATGGTCCGTACGACCAGGTCGACCGTGCCGTTCTCCAGGGCGCCGACCCGCTGGTTGGTGGGGATGGCACGGAAGATGATGGCGTCGGGGGAGCCGAGGATGTCGTCCGCGATGGCGCGCGCGAGGTCGATGTCGAAGCCCTCGATGGTGCTGGTGGCGGGATCGCGGTAGCCCCAGCGGAAGCTGTTCTGGTCGATGCCGACGATCAGATCCCCGCGCGCCTTGATGTCCTCGATGCTCGCCCCGTCGGCGGAGGACGGTCGCAGGCTGCGCTCGGGTTCGTCGCACGTGGGAGCCTCGGCGGCCTTCGGCGCCGACTCGGCGGCGACCTTCTGCGGCTCCCGCCCGTCCTCCTGCGCCCGGGTGTCGCGTGAGAGCGGCAGCAGGGCGAGCGTCGCCGTCAGAGCGACGGCGGCGGCGATCGTGACTCCCGTACGGCGGCCGGCCGGTCGCCGTGAGCTCTCCGGCGGCCCGTACGGCTCGCGCGGCCCGCCCGTGTCCGTGGCGTCGGTTGTCATGCCTCCCCCTGTCACCGGTACTCCGAAAGCCTGCGGTTGATCCCCAGGATCGCGCCGACCGCGCCCAGCAGGGCCAGCACGACAGCACCGATCGCCAGGCCGGTCAGCGCGTCGCGCCCGCCCTCGGCGGAGTCGGTGAACTCCTTCTGCTCGTGGTCGATCGCCTTCGCGAGCGCCTTGTCCACCTGGTCGAAGGACTCTCCTGTCGAGTCCTTGTCGCCGACGACCTTCTCCAGGGCGCCCACGTAGTCACCGGCCTTGTCGGTGTCGTTCGCCGACTTGTGCCGCTTCTGCCACTCGGTGGCCGCCGTGCGGGCCTGGCCGACCGGCTGGGACCCCTCCTCGTCGTCGGCGAGCTTCCGGGCGTCCTCCAGCGTGGTGCCGAGGGCCTTCATGTTGCTCAGATAGTCCGTCTCGTACTGGTCGCTCTTGCCGTCCTTGGTGAGGACGGCGCCGCGTGCGACCAGCGTCAGGTTCTCGTTCGCCCGGGCCTTCAGCGAGCTGATCCGGGCGTCGTTGAGGACCTTCAGCGACGCCTGGCCGTGCGCGGTGGCGTTGTCCAGGTCGGCGCGGGCGACGGTGTGGCCCACCGCCAGCCAGAGCACCACGACGGTGGACGCCGCCGTCGCCGCCAGCAGACCGTGGTTGAAGACCCTGTTCGTCCGCTCGTAGTTGCGGCGCTGCGCCCAGGCCAGGAGACCGAGGGCGGCGACGCCCGCGCCGAGGGCGAGGAACGGCCATACACGGGCGCTGTCGGTGTCCTGGTCGAGCCGGGCGGTCTCCGACGCGTACAGCTTCTCGGCCGCCGGCAGGATCTCCTTCGTCATCTGCTGGTTCGCGTACCGCAGATAGGCGCCGCCCAGCGGCAGTCCCTGGCGGTTGTTGGCCCGCGCGCGCTCGATCAGGCCGGTGTACCGGGGCAGTTGTTCGTTGAGGGTGGCGATCTGGCGACCGGAGTCGCTGTCGCTGTCGGTGTTCGTCGCGGCCTTGATCAGCAGCCTGGACGCGGTGTCGATGTCGTCCCTGTACCGCTTCTGTACGGTCTCAGGCTCCTGAGCGCCCGCGAGGAAGCCGCTCGCGGCGGCCGTGTCGGCGTCGGCCAGCGAGCGGTAGATGTTCGCCGCGTCCGCGCTCAGCGGCTGGCTGCGGCCGACGACGTCCTGGGCGGCGGAGGCGCGGTCCGCGACCTGGAAGGCCGTCACCGCCCCGAACACCACGACGAGCAGGGCCAGGACGGCCCCGATGATCTGGAGGCGGCCGGGCTCCGTCGTCGCCGCCGCGCGCAGGCGCTCCCTGATCTCGGCCCAGGCACCCTGCCGCGCGGGTGGCGGCGCGGGCGGTGGAGCCGACTGCGCGGGCGCGTGCGTCGGCGCCGGAACAGGCGCTGTGCGCACGTTCGGCGGGTATGTCACTTGACCTCCCCCTCGGTCACTGACGACGGCGTCGCGCCCCTCGGCGGACGGAGGGACGTCTCCCGGCCAGCAGTATGGCCGCAGGGACCGGCATCCACACAAGCCTTGACTCGATCTTGTGCGAACCAAGCGCGCCGGCGGAGCACGATCCCCCTACCATGCTCCCCCATTGAATACGTCGGAGACCCGTGATCGGTTCCCACCGGCGAGGGTCCGGACACGGGTCCGCGGCCGTTCGACGGAGGCCCGCCGATCGACCGCGGAACCCCGCCGAACCCACCGAACGCCGGCCGTATCGGCCGGAGTGCTCAGGCGTCGTAGTGCGCCCGCAGCCTGGCGTGCGCGTCCGGCGCCGCGCCGGTGTGATCAAGGCCGAGCAGCCCGGCGCCCAGCACCGGCGGCGCCGTCACCACCCCCACCACGGCCTTCGGCGCGCGGGCCGCGAGCAGTTCCCGGATGCCGTCGTCCAACTGGGGGTGCCTGGCCGCCAGCACACTGCCGCCCAGCAGCACCGGAACCTCCTCGTCCAGCAGCCCCAGCCGCTCCAGCGCCACCCCCGCGAGCGCGACGACCTCGGCGGCGAGCCGGTCGACCAGCGACCTGGCCACCGCGTCACCCGCCGCGCTGGTCGCGAAGAGGACCGGCGCCAGCTCGTGCCTGCGGCCGTACGGGACATGACCCAGGTGCAGTGCCTCGATCACCGCGTACACCGAGTCGAGGCCGAAGTGCCCCGGCACCGTACGCATCAGCTCCGTCGGCTCGCCCCGCCCGTCCTCGGCGCGCGCGGCGAACCACAGCGCCTCCTCGGAGAGCCCGGAGCCGCCGCCCCAGTCGCCGGAGATCCGGCCGATGGCGGGGAAGCGCGCCGTACGGCCGTCCGGCAGCATGCCCACGCAGTTGATGCCCGCGCCGCACACGACGGCGACCCCGCGCGGTTCCGCGCCGCCCGGCAGCCCGGCACGCAGTATCGCGAAGGTGTCGTTGCGCACCTCGGTGGTACGGCCCCAGCCGCGCCGCTGTACCGCCGACGCCAACTCCGCCTCCTCCACGGGGAGATCGGCGTTGGCCAGACACGCCGAGACATGCCCGGCGATCCCCTCGGTACGGAGGCCGGCGTCGGCCGCCGCGTCGGCGACGATCGCGGCGAGCCGGTCGATCGCCGGCTCCACGCCCACGACCGGCGGCTGGAAGCCCCCGCCGCGCGCCGCCCCGAGCACATATCCGTCCGCACCGATCACGGTCACATCGGTCTTGCTGTTCCCGGCGTCGACGGCCAGGACGCTGCCGCGTCCCGCCGCCGGCTCAGTACGGCTCACGCCCACGCGAGGTGCTCCCGGTTGTGCGCGATCAGCCGGTCGGTGAGGCCCTCGGCGTACTCGTACTGACCGATCAACGGGTGGGACAGCAGCGCCTTGTAGACGCGGTCGCGCCCACCGTGCAGCGCCGCCTGGAGGGCCAGGTCCTCGTACGCGGTCACGTTCGCGACCAGCCCCGCGTACAGCGGATCGAGCTCCGGCACGGCCAGCGGCGTCGCCCCCGAGGCGTCGACACGGGCCTGGACCTCGATCACCGCGTCGTCGGCGAGGAACGGCAGGGTGCCGTTGTTGTACGTGTTGACGACCTGCACCGGGCTGCCGCCGCTGCCCGCGTCGCCCAGCAGCGACGCGGCGAGATCGACCGCGGCCTCGCTGTAGAAGGCGCCGCCGCGCTTGGCCAGCAGTTCCGGCTTCTCGTCCAGCGCCGGGTCCCCGTACATGGCGAGCAACTGCTTCTCCATCTCGGCCACTTCAGCGGCCCGGGACGGCTTGGTGCCCAGCTCCCTGACGACCTCGTCGTGGGCGTAGAAGTAGCGCAGGTAGTACGAAGGCACCACGCCGAGGGTGTCGAGGACCCGGCGCGGCAGCCGCAGGTCGGCGGCGATCGTGTCGCCGTGCTCGGCGATCAGCTTCGGCAGCATGTCCTCGCCGTCGGGACCGCCGATCCGCACGCTCCGCTCCCACGTCAGATGGTTCAGCCCGACGTGCTCCAGATGGACGGCGGAGGGGGCGACGTCCAGCAGTTTCGCGAACCTCCGCTGGAAGCCGATCGCGACGTTGCACAGCCCGATCGCCTTGTGCCCGGCCTGGAGCAGGGCGCGCGTCACGATCCCTACCGGGTTGGTGAAGTCGATGATCCACGCGTCCGGGTTGGCGCGCCGTACCCGCTCGGCGATGTCCAGCACGACCGGGACCGTACGCAGCGCCTTGGCGAGACCGCCCGCGCCCGTCGTCTCCTGGCCGACGCAGCCGCACTCCAGCGGCCAGGTCTCGTCCTGGAGGCGCGCGGCCTGTCCGCCGACGCGCAGTTGGAGCAGGACGGCGTCGGCTCCGGCCACGCCCGCGTCCAGATCGGACGTCGTGACGATCCTGCCGGGGTGTCCCTGCTTGGCGAAGATCCTCCGCGCGAGACCGCCCACCAGCTCCAGCCGGTCGGCCGCCGGGTCGACGAGCACGAGCTCACTGATCGGGAGCGTGTCCCTCAACCGGGCGAAGCCGTCGATCAACTCAGGTGTATAGGTGGACCCGCCACCCACTACTGCGAGCTTCATTTGTTCTTCTAGCCCTTCACTCCGGTCAGTGTGACGCCCTCGACAAAGGCCTTCTGTGCGAAGAAGAAGACGAGGATCACGGGGGCCATGACCAGTACGGTCGCGGCCATGGTCAGATTCCAGTCGGTGTGGTGCGCGCCCTTGAAGGATTCCAGCCCGTAACTGAGCGTCCAGGCGGCCGGGTTCTCCGATGCGTAGATCTGTGGGCCGAAGTAGTCGTTCCACGCGTAGAAGAACTGGAACAGCGCCACCGCGGCGATGCCCGGTTTCGCCATCGGCAGGACGACCCTGAGCAGCGTACGGAACTCGCCGCAGCCGTCCACGCGCGCCGCGTCCAGGTACTCGTCGGGGATCGTCAGCAGGAACTGCCTCAGCAGGAAGATGGTGAACGCGTCGCCGAACGCCATCGGGATGATCAGCGGCCAGAGCGTGCCCGACAGGTCGAACTGCTTCGCCCAGAAGAGATACATCGGAATGATGATCACCTGGGGCGGCAGCATCATCATCGAGATGACGAGCATCAGCGACAACTGCCGCCCGCGGAAGCGGAACTTGGCGAGCGCGTACGCCACCGGGATCGAGGAGAGCACGGACAGCAGCGTCCCGAGCCCCGCGTACAGCAGGGTGTTCTTCCACCAGGTCAGAAAGCCCGGCGTGTCGAACACCTTCGCGTAGTTGCCCCACTCCCAGCTGTTCGGGGTGAGGTCGCGGGTGAGGGCCTGCTGGTCGCTCATCACCGAGGTGAGGAAGAGGAAGACGAACGGCAGTACGAAGAAGAGCGCCGTCGCGACACCGAGCGCGTGCACGGCGATCCAGTGCAGCGCCGCCTTGCGGCGCGCGGTACGGGCCGCCGGTGTCCGTCCCTCCGTCGGCCGTACGGGACGGCCGGGCGCGTCCAGGAGTTGCTGGGTCATGGTCAGTCACCCGTTCCGATCAGTCCGCCGCGACGCCGCATCAGGAACGCGGTGAAGACCATGGCCAGGGCGAACAGGACGAGCGCGACGACGCAGGCGGCGCCGTAGTCGAAGCGCTGGAAGCCGAGGTTGTAGACGAGCTGCGGCAGGGTCAGCGTCGACTTGTCGGGATAGCCGGGCTCGAACTGCTGGCCCGAGCCGCCGATCACGCCGGAGGCGACCTTGCCCGCGACCAGAGGCTGTGTGTAGTACTGCATCGCCTGGATCACACCCGTGACCACGGCGAACAGCACGATCGGCGAGATGTTCGGCAGCGTCACGAAGCGGAACCGCTGCCAGGACGACGTGCCGTCCAGCTCCGCGGCCTCGTACTGCTCCTTCGGTACGTCGAGCAGCGCGGCCATGAAGATCACCATCAGGTCGCCGATGCCCCAGACCGCCAGCGCCGTGAGCGCCGGCTTGGACCAGGTGGCGTCGTTGAACCAGCCCGGTGTGGGCAGTCCGAGATCGCCGAGGATCGTGTTGACCGGCCCCGTACCGGGGTTGAGGAGGAACACGAAGGCCAGCGTCGCCGCGACGGGCGGTGCCAGGTACGGCAGGTAGAACAGGGTCCGGAAGACCCCGGTCCCCGTCTTGATCTTGGTGATCAGCAGACCGACGCCGAGACCGAACAGGACCCGGCAGGCGACCATGACCAGGACCAGCCACAGGGTGTTGCGCAGCGACGGCCAGAACATCGGGTAGTCGCTGAAGACGTACGACCAGTTCCCCAGCCCGTTCCAGACGGGGGCGTTGAAACCGTCGTACTTCATGAAGGAGAAGTACACGGTCGAGACGAGCGGATACGCGAAGAAGACCGAGAACCCGATCAACCAGGGCGACAGGAACGCCGCCGTCCGAAGCGCGCTCCTGCGCCGCTTCGAACGGAGCGTGTTGCTGGACATCAGTGATTTCCCGGCCTGCTACTTGGCCTGCTCGATGTCGCGGTCGATCTGCTGCGCGGTCTTCTCCAGACCCTCCTGGAGGTTCTTCACGGAGCCCTTCTCGTACTGGAAGCCGAAGTCCTGGAGCGTCTGCTGGTACGTCGCGCCGTTGATCGCGCCGTCGGGGGTGCTGGACTTCGGGTGCTGGGCGATGTCGAGGAACGTCTTGAAGCGCGGGTCGAAGTCCAGGTCGGGCGACTTGAGCGCGGCGAACGTGGAGGGCACGTTGCGGATGCCGTTGGCGAACTCCACGACCGCCTTCGTGTCGGTCGTCATGTACTTCACCAGTTCCCAGGCGGCGTTCTGCTTCTTGCTCTGCGGCGCGATGCCCATGATCGTGCCGGACAGGAATCCCTTCCCGTAGCTGTCGGCCTCGTCGTCGGCGACGGGCATCGGCGCCACGCCTATCTCGAAGTCGGCGCCCGCGTCCTCGGCCATGCCGAGCCGCCACTCGCCGTCCAGCTGCATCGCCACCTGACCGGTGTGGAAGGGGTGCTTGGCGCCCCACTCGTCACCGAAGGTGCTGCGGAACTTCTCCAGCTTGCCGAAGCCGCCGAGATCCTCCACCAGCTTCTTCTGGTAGGTGAACATCTTGGCGAAGGCCGGGTCCTTGGCGACGTTGGACTTGCCGTCCTTGTCGAAGTAGGCGTGGTCCCAGCTCGACATGTAGTGGTCGACGACCGTCTCGTAGCCGTGGTACGTCGGCATCATGCCGACCCGCTCGTAGGTGTCGCCCTTGGGCTTGGTGAGCTTCTTGGCGACGTCGGCCAGCTCCGACATCGTCTTCGGCGGGGCCGTGATGCCCGCCTCCTTGAAGGCGTCCTTGTTGTAGTACAGCCCGTACGCGTCACTGAGCAGCGGAAGCGCGCAGCGGTCGCCCTCGAACTGGGTGTACTGGAGCAGCACCTTCGGGAAGGTCTTCTCCAGATCGATCTTGTCCTTCTTTATGAAGGGCGCGAGATCCGCGAAGGCTCCGGAGGAGCAGAACTTGCCGACGTTGGAGGTGGTGAAGGACGACACGACGTCCGGGCCCTTCGAACCACCCGCGCGCAGCGCCTGGTTGAGCTTGTCGTCGTTGATGTTGCCGACGACGTTGACCTTGATGTTGGGGTGCGCGTCCTCGAAGCGGTCGATGTTGTCCTTGATCGCCTTGACCTCGGCCGGCGCGCTCCAGCCGTGCCAGAAGGTGATCGTGGTCTTGGCGTTCGGGTCGTCCGACGCGGAGTTGCCGGACTGCCCCGTACAGGCGGCGGTGAGGACGGACAGCGCGGCGACCGCGACGGCGGAAGCGGTCAGACGGCGGTTTCTGGGCATGACGGAACTCCCGGTGTCGGTCGGGTCCTGAAAGGGATGGTGTGGGTGTTGAGGGGCTCGGAGGCCGCGGGCGGACGGGTCAGCGGGAGGTGTCGAAGACCTCGTCGCGAGTGGTCGCGAGGGCGCTCTCCAGCGCGCCTCGCAACACGGGGTCCCGCTGCACCTCACCGATGAGCAGCCGGGGTCTGGAGGCGGCCAGTTCGGCGAGTTCCGCCTGGACGAGCGCGCGCAGGGGTTCTCCGCCGGCGGTGGTCACCCCGCCGGCGAGGACGATGAGTTCGGGGTCGAGCACCGCCGTCACCGACGCGAGACCGGTGGCGAGCCGCTGCGCGAACAGCCGCAGGAGCTCGGCCAGCCGCGGGTCGTCCCCGTGTCCGGCCGCCGCCTTCGTAAGGAGGCCGGCGGCGACGTCCGCGTACGGCTGCTCCGGCGTCTCGATGCCGAGACCGCGGGCGAGACGCGGTACGCACTGGGCGCCCGCGAGTTCCTGGAAGCCGCCGCTGTTGGCCTTGACCACCTGGCGTACGAGGGGAGTGCCCGGCACCGGCAGGAAGCCGACCTCCCCGGCGCCGCCGGTGAAGCCGCGGTGCAGCCTGCCGCCGATGACCAGGGAGGCGCCGAGACCTTCCTGGTTCCACAGGAGGACGAAGTCGTCGTGGCCGCGGGCCGCTCCGAGCCGCTGCTCCGCGACCGCCGCGAGATTCACGTCGTTCTCGTACTCGACGGGCATCGGCAGCGCGGCGGCGAGTTCGTCGAGCAGCGTGGGGGAGTGCCAGCCGGGCAGGTGGGACGCGTACCGCAGCCGCCCGGTGGACGGGTCGAAGGCGCCCGGCGTACCGATGACGACACGGTGCACGTCGGCGCGCGCGAGACCGGCGGCCTTCACGGCGCCGTCCAGCGCGTCGGTCACCTGGGTCACCACGCTGTCGGCGGAGCGGCGCCCCGGCGTGGGCAGTTCGAACCGGCCGACGGTGGCCCCGGTGATGTCCGCGACGGCGGCGAGGACGCGCTCCGGGTTCACATCGAGCCCGGCGGCGTGGGCGGCGGCCGCGTTGACCGCGTACAGCTGCGCGTTCGGGCCAGGACGCCCCTCCGTGGTGCCGGTGGCGACGACGAGACCGGCCGCCTCCAGCCGGGCCAGCAGCTGGGACGCGGTCGGCTTGGAGAGACCGGTCAGTTTGCCGATCCGGGTACGGGAGAGGGTGCCGTGCGCCAGCAGGAGGTCCAGCGCCGCGCGGTCGTTCATCGCGCGCAGGACGCGTGGTGTGCCCGGGGACGGCGTGGACGGATCGCTCACGGCGTGTGCACCTGCCCTTCGGCGACTGCTCTCCCGGTGCCGTTCTTCGCGACACTGTTAGGAAAGTTTCCTATTTGATGGGAGGAAAGTAGGCCGGGCGTCAGGGAGCAGTCAATACCCGTTCACGACCGGCGCCCCCGAGGCAACCAAAGCGTTACCTGCGGGGGCGCGTGTGCGACGGACTTTCGAATCGGTGCCGGGGCGGCTTCCCGGCGGGCCCTCGGCGGGCCCTCGGCGGGCCCTCGGCGGGTGCTGAGGGGCACCGACGGGCTCCAGGGGCTCCCGGAGCCTCCCGGGGCCCGCTACTTGGTCAGATTGGGGTTGGGCGGCTGCTGCGGCGCTATCGGCGCGGCGGCGAGGGACTGCGGCGACGTGGGACTCGCCAGGGCCGACGGCGCGGCCACACCGGCCGACGGATCGGCCGGGGCCGCCTCCGTGCCCACCAGGGGCAGTCCGCCGACGATCTGGATGCCCGCCGCGTCGAACGCCTGCTTGATGCGCCAGCGCAGCTCGCGCTCCACGCCCAGCGCCTTGCCCGGCATCGTCTTCGCGCTCACCCGCACGGTCATCGATTCGAGCAGGACGGAGTCCAGGCCAAGGATCTCCACCGGGCCCCACAGCCGCTCGGCCCAGGGGTCCTCCTTCGCCATCTTCTCCGCGACCGCGGTGATGACGTCGCGGACCCTGTCGAGGTCCTCGGTCGGCCGGACCGTCACATCGACACCGGCCGTGGCCCAGCCCTGGCTGAGGTTGCCGATCCGCTTCACCTCGCCGTTGCGGACGTACCAGATCTCGCCGTCGTCGCCGCGCAGCTTGGTCACCCGCAGCCCGACCTCTATGACCTCGCCGGACGCGACCCCCGCGTCGATGGTGTCGCCCACCCCGTACTGGTCCTCAAGGATCATGAAGACACCGGAGAGGAAGTCGGTGACGAGATTGCGCGCGCCGAAGCCCAGGGCCACACCGGCGACGCCCGCCGACGCCAGCAGCGGGGCCAGATTGATGTTCAGCGCCCCGAGCGCCATCAGCGCCGCGGTACCGAGGACCACGAACGACGTCACGGAGCGGAGCACCGATCCGATGGCCTCGGAGCGCTGCCGGCGCCGCTCGGCGTTCACCAGAAGGCCACCGAGGGCCGTGCCCTCGACGGCCGTGGCGCTGCGGTTCATCCGTGCTATCAGCTTGGTGATGGTGCGCCGCAGCACATGGCGCAGCACGAGCGCGATCACCACGATCAGCAGGATGCGCAGGCCGATGCTCAGCCAGGTGGACCAGTTCTGCTCCACCCAGCCCGCGGCTTCGTTGGCACGGTCCGCCGCCTCGTCGAGTGTGGCGGGCTCGGGCGTCGGGCCAGGGGTCGGCGGGGCGGACGGGGACACGGCGGGACCTCCTGCAAACACGGGCGGGGACCAACCACACTAACGGGGCATCGCGTGCACTCCGTTGCCCCGCGGGAGGGAGAGACACTCCTCACGCGAGGGTGGCGGGCGAAGTCGCAGGAAGGTACGGGGGCGAGGACACGCCAGGTCAGGGGGACCGGAGGGTGTGTGGGCGAAAACACTCCGAGCCCGTTACCAAGACGTGGTGGCGTTTCGACCAGGCATGAGGAGAGACTTAGACAGATCGTCCCGGCGCGAGCCACGCGCCGCCGGCGTACAAGGAGGCACCGTGCCACATGTCCTGGTCCTCAACGCGTCGTACGAGCCGCTCGGCGTCGTACCGCTCCGTCGCGCGCTCGTCCTCGTTCTGGAGAACAAGGCCATCTGCCTTGAGGAATCCGGCGCCTTCCTGCACAGCGAGACCCGGGTGCTGCCCGCGCCCAGCGTCGTACGGCTGAAACGGTTCGTCCGCGTCCCCTACCGGGGGCCCGTCCCCCTGACCCGTCGTGCGCTGTTCGCCAGGGACGGCGGGCGCTGCATGTACTGCGGGAGCGTCGCCACCAGCGTCGACCACGTCATCCCGCGCAGCCGGGGCGGGAAACACGTGTGGGACAACGTGGTGGCCGCCTGCCGCCGCTGCAACCACGTCAAGGCCGACCGGCACCTGCGGGAGCTGGGGTGGAGACTGCGCCACCAGCCCGCGCCGCCGTCGGGGCTCGCCTGGCGGATCATCGGGACCGGACACCGGGATCCGCGCTGGATGCCGTATCTGCAACCCTTCGGCGCCGAGGACGCGGTGGCCCGGATCGACGGCATTTCCGCCTAGGATCCGGGCCTTCGTCGTGCCGGGGCGCGTGTGCGCCGCGCGGAACTCCGGCATGCCCCTCGCGGGTCCCAGGCGACGCGTCCCCCGTACGCGACGGCGCGTCCTCCTTACGAAGGCGGAGGCTTGGGCGGCGTCGTCACGGTGACCGCGTACGCCTCCACCGACCACAGCGAGTAACCGAAGCGGGTCGCCCGTCGCTCGCCCTGGATCCGGACGAAGCGGGTCTCCTTCGCGTCCATACGGACCGACTCACGCCCGCCCCGGCCGTCCGCCACGCGCGTCGCGTCGCGCCAGGAGCGCCCGTCGGCCGAGACCTGGACCCGGTAGGCGCTCGCATAGGCGTCCTGCCAGTTCAGGACCACCTGGCCGAGCCGGACCGGCTCAGCCAGCTCCACCTGCCACCACGCGCCGTCCTCCGCGGGGGACGACCAGCGGGTGGCCGGGTCGCCGTCGCCCGCGGCGCCGGCCGGGAACGCGGGCGTCTCGTCGCCCGACGACGAGGCCACCGCGCCCGGCGTCCTCACGAGGTCGGGCCCGCCCGTACGCGGCGAGGCCCGCACCGTCAGGGTGCGCTCCTCACCGCCGAACGACAGCGGCACCCGGTAGGTACCCGCCGGGGTGCCCTCGGGGACGGTCACCCGGACCGGCACCGTCGTACGGAGGCCGCGCGGCACCGTCACCCGCTCGGGCACCGTCACCTTGATGCCGTCCGGTGCCTTCGCCGTCAGCGCGCCGCTGATCGGGCCGGGGCGCTGAGCCTCCAGCTCCGCCTCCACGATCGTGGCCTCGCCGCCGATCTCGGCGTCCGCCACGCTGCGGGCGAGCTCCAGCCGGACCCGCGGCTCGTCGGTGAACCACGGCACGACCCGCCGCACCGAAGGCGTCGTCGCGCCCGGCACGTCGGGCCAGCTGACCCGTACGGCGTCGGCGCGCAGCCCCTTCGCGTCGGTCTGGGTCCAGCCGCTCCGCGACACGGGCCCCAGCCTGCGCCAGCCCTCGCCCGGGACGTGCACCTCCACGGAGGCACCGTCGCCCGTGCCCGGCTCGGTCATGGTCGTGATCACGCCCACGGGGCGGGCGCGGCCGACGCCGACCGTGTACGCGTCGGTGCTCCGGGTGGCGCGGGCCTCCGGGCCGGCGGACCGGTCCGCGCCCGTCCAGGCCGCCGACTCCTCAGCCGCGCGGTCCAGGAACGGGTCGAGCACGCCCTTGCCGACGGTGACCGTGCTCTCCGCCGCCGCCTTCCGCAGCGGCTCCAGACTCAGCGACGCCTGCCAGGCGGCGTCGCCGTCGCCCCGCGACTGCGCCTGGAGCATGTCGACCGACAGCTCACCGGCCCGCCCGTACCGCGCCAACTGCTCGCTCCACGGCCGCACTTCGTCGTCCAGCCGCCCGTTGGCCGTGCCGGACAGGCGCTCCGGAGTCTCCCGCATCACGGTGAAGGCGGCCCGCAGACGGCTCGCCGCCGCGTCCCTGGCCTTCGGGTTCTCCGCGGCCCGGGGCCCCGTACGGGTGCGCCAGAACTCCTTCAACAGAGGGCGGAGATACGCCGACTCCGTCCGGCTCAGGATCGACGAGGAGTCGTTCCCGGCGAGCGCGCCGATCGCCTCGCGCGCCTTGGCGTCGTCGCCCGCGAGATCGTCCATCGCCGCCTGCCAGGACTCCTGCGGCCGGTAGCCGCGCGGGTTCCAGGCGTAGTCGGCGGCCGTGAACAGCGGAATGCGTGACGCGGACGGCTGCTCCATCGCGTTGGCCAGCAGCGCCGCCGAACCGGAGGCCACGGCGGGCTCACGGCCCGTGTAGGGGCCGAGGAAGATACGGCCCTGCTCGTAGTCGTTGACCGGGTAGTTGTCCATCGTCACCAGCGGATGCTTGAACGCCTCGCGCGCATCCGCCAGTTCACTTCCGGTGATGGTGCGCGGCACCACACCGACGCCCGTCCACGCCACCTGCACCCGGCCGTCGAGATCGTCGGCGAGCGCCGTGCGGTACTCGGTGGCCCCGTCCTGGAAGTACTCCGTGGGCATCACGGTCAGCGGCTCACCGCCCGGATACCGCCGCGCGAGGTGCTCCGCCACCGCGTTCGCGACGCGCGCCTGCGCCTTCGCGGCGGCGCCGGGACCCGAGCCGAAGGTGTCCCGGTCCTCGTCGCAGTGCCATTCGCTGTAACTGACGTCCTGGAACTGGAGCTGGAAGGCGCGCACCCCCAGCGCCCACATCGCGTCCAGCTTGCGCGTGAGGGCCTTGACGTCCTCCTTGGAGGACATGCACATGGCCTGGGCCGGAGCGACGGCCCAGGCGAGCGTCACATGGTTGCGCCGCGCGCGCTCGGCCAGGTCGCGGAACTCGGCCCGCTGCGCGGCGGGGTACGGCTCACGCCAGCGCACCTGCCGGAAGGTGTCGTCGCCCGGCGCGTAGAGATAGCGGTTCTGCTTCGTGCGCCCCATGAAGTCCAGCTGCGACAGCCGCTCCTGATGGCCCCACGGGTCACCGTAGAAGCCCTCGGTCATTCCGCGTACGGCGGTGCCCGGCCAGTCGCGCACGAGGACGCCGGGGACCTTGGCGCGGCCCGGTCCGCCGACGATCAGCTGGCGCAGGGTCTGCGCGGCGTGGAAGAGGCCGTCGTCGCCGGCCCCGTCGAGCGCGATCGTCCGGCGGCCTTCGACGGTGCCCACGGCGATCCGGTAGCCGCCGGAGGGCAGATCGGTCCGCTCACGTGCCCGCAGGGTCCTCAGGGCGGTCCGGGCGCCGCCGCCGCCCGCGAGGACGACGGGGCCGTCGCCCGGCGGCGGGGGCGCGGGGCGGCCGGATACGGGCGGGGCCGTCGTACGGACGGTCCGGACCCCGGCCTCGCGCAGCGCGTCCTTCAGGGCCTCGACGGCGTACGGGTCGCTCTCCTCGGGTGCGACGACGGTGACCTCGTCACCGAGGGTGACGGTTTTCCCGCCCGGCTTGAGGGACTGGGGGCGGGGCCAGACGGCGGGCAGGCCCGATTCGGCCTCCCCGTCGGGAGTGGTGGCAGCGGGGGATCCCGGGTCGGCTGGGGCCGCCGTCGCGCCGGGTGCCGTGCCCAGGAGTCCGCCGATCACGGCCACCGCGACGGCCGTCGCCGTCCGCCTTCCGCGCCCGAGTTGCACGCCCCTGCTCCCCTCGTGGCTCCCCGAATTCCGGTCCGCCCGGACGATCGGCGTCGAGCCCACCACCCCGGGGTGGAGGTGTCAATGCGCGTGGCCGTTGTGACCGTTTTGCCGGTTGTGATAGGCAGGGTGGGTCAACTGCCGCTCGGGTGACGGAGCGTGAGCCGGGGCACGTTAACCGGAGCGGTACGTCTGTGGCCGTGCCGACTGGGTAGGGCTGGTGTGTCCCGTTGTACGAGCCGTCATTGGAGGCGCCGCCATGGCCGCCGCACAGTTGATTCCCACCGCCCTGTCCAAACACGCGGTTCCTGGTGACCCGACCGGCGAGGAGCCCCTCGCCGTCACGCTGCCCGGACCGCTGACCAGCGACACGCCGGGCCCGCTCACCAGCGAACCGCCCCTCGCCGACGCCGCGCCCCTCACCAGCGAGCCCCCGCTCGCCGACGCCGCACCCCTCACCAGCGAGCCGACCGCGCCGGGTACGGCCGGCGGCTCGGAGTTCTCAGGAGTCTGAATGGGCCTGGCCAGGCTCGCGGCGCTGCACGGTGTCGCCACCGTCCACTCACCCAGCCCCGACGTCACCGTCCCGGTCCCCGACGAGACGGTCGTCGCGGTGCTCGCCGCACTGGGCGTCGACGCGTCCACGGACGAGGCCGTCCGGTCCGAGCTGACCCGCGCCGAATCCGCCGCCGCGAGCCGTCTGCTGCCGCCCACCGTGGTCGTGTGGATCACTCCGGAGAACGCCACCGCCGATGCGGACACACCCGGGGCGTTCTCCGGGCCCCCCGTGGCGACACTGCCTCCCGCGCTCCCGCCGGCGCTGGCGGATCTGCCACCGGGCACACTCCTGCGGGTCGAGACGGAGCAGGGCGACACGGTCGAGTGGCCGTCGCCGGAAGCGTCGGAGCCGGCCCCCGGCTCGGTCGCCGACGCAATGCCCAGCACGGCCCCCGCGGGCCGTTCCTGGCCCGGTCTGCCGCTCGGGGTGCACCGGCTGGCCGCCGTCGCCGCCGACGGCCGTACGGCGGGGGCGGTACTCGTCGTCGCCCCGCGCGAGGTGCCGCAGCCGCCGCCCCGTACGCACGGCTTCCTCGTCCAGCTCTACTCCCTGCTGTCCAGCCGCTCCTGGGGCATGGGCGACCTCGGCGACCTCGCGGAGCTCGCCACCTGGTCCGGCCGGGAGCTGGGCGCCGGGTTCGTCCAGATCAACCCGTTGCACGCCGCCGTCCCCGGCGAACCGACCGACCCCTCGCCCTACCGCCCCTCCTCGCGCCGCTTCCCCGACCCCGTCCATCTGCGGGTCGAGGCCGTCCCCGAGTACGCGTACGTCACCGGCCGGGGGACCGAGCGGCTCGACGGGCTGCTGGAGCAGGCCACCGGGCTGCGCGCCGCGGTCCTGGAGAAGGACGCGCTGATCGACCGCGACGCCGTGTGGCGGCTCAAGCGCGAGGCCCTGGAGATCGTGCGCGAGGTCCCCCTCGGCCCCGGCCGCCGCGCCGCCTACCACCACTTCCTTGCCGAGCAGGGCCAGGCACTGGAGGACCACGCCACCTGGTGCGCGCTCGCCGAGGTGCACGGTTCCCAGTGGCACGACTGGCCGCCGGGGCTGCGCGACCCCCGCTCCGCCGAGACCGGCCGGGCCCGGCACGAGCTGATCGACCGCGTCGACTTCCACAGCTGGCTGGCCTGGCTCACCGACGAACAGCTCGCGGCGGCGGGCCGCGCCGCCCGCGACGCGGGCATGGCCGTCGGCATCGTCCACGACCTCGCGGTGGGCGTGCACCCCGACGGCGCCGACGCCTGGGCGCAGCGCGACGCCTTCGCCGACGGCATGTCCGTGGGCGCCCCGCCGGACGCCTTCAACGCGCACGGCCAGGACTGGGGGCTGCCGCCCTGGCGCCCCGACGTACTCGCCGCCTCCGGGTACGCGCCGTACCGCGGACTGCTCCGCGGACTGCTGACCCACGCGGGCGCCCTGCGTATCGACCATGTGATGGGCCTGTTCCGGCTCTGGTGGGTCCCCGCCGGCGCGGACCCGACGCGCGGCACGTACGTGCGTTACGACGCCGAGGCGATGCTCGCCGTCCTCGTCCTGGAGGCGCACCGCGCGGGCGCCCTCGTCATAGGGGAGGACCTCGGCACGGTCGAGCCCGGCGTACGGGAGGCACTGCACCGCCGTGGGGTGCTCGGCACCTCCGTGCTCTGGTTCGAGCGCGACTGGCAGGGCACCGGCCGTCCGCTGGCCCCCGAGAGCTGGCGCGAGGACTGCGTCGCCACCGCCACCACCCACGACCTGCCGTCCACCGCCGCGCGCCTCACCGGCGAGCACGTGGAGCTGCGGCACCGGCTGGGGCTGCTCGGCCGTCCGCTGGAGGAGGAGCAGCGCGAGGAGTCCGCCGAGGTCGCCGAGTGGCTCGTCACACTCACCCGGCTCGGGCTGCTCCCGCCCGGCGGTGGCGACGAGGAGGAACAGATCCGCGCGGTCTACCGCTTCCTGCTGCGCACACCGGCCCGCATGATCGGTGTCTGGCTGCCGGACGCGGTGGGCGACCGCAGACCACAGAATCTGCCTGGGACCTGGGACCAGTATCCGAACTGGCGGCTGCCGGTCGCCGACGCGGATGGCCGGCCGATGACGCTGGAGGAGCTGGCCGCCTCGCCCCGGTTGCACGGCCTGACGGGCGTATTGCGGCCACCTGTGCCGAATTGACAGCTTGTACGGGACCCCCGGGCGCGCGGCCGCCCCGCGCGTTCGCTACGTTGGCACCGTGGACAAGAAGAACGCCCTGCGCGCCGGCGCTGTCATGGCCGGAACGACGCTGATGATGCTGCTCATGTCGTCTCCCGTGCTCGCCGCCAACCGCGACGACGGCGACGACCCGGGCCCCGGCCTGACCGTCGTGGAGACCCTCGGCCTGTACGTGCTGACGCCGCTGGCGGCGTTCGCGGTGATCACCGGTCTGGTGATGGTCCTCGACAAGTCCAAGAAGCAGCACCGGGTCTGACAGCTCGGACGCCCCTTCCTTTCAAGGCTTCAAGGAGGCGCCGCACGGCACAGGTGTGCCGTGCCCCGCCTCTCTGTCTGCCCGGGGGCTGCCTCACACCCGCCGCACGGTCCACTGAACGGAGCCGGGGGCGGCCCCCGAAGAGACCGCCCCCGCTCGTCGGCGCCTGCCTATCCCGCGGCCCCGTCCGCCGCCTGGGCGCGCAGCGCGCGGTCCACGCCCGCCCGGGACTCGGACATCAGGCGGCGCAGCGCCGCGTTCGGGGACGCCGAGGCCAGCCAGGCGTCGGTCGCGTCCAGGGTCGACCGCGCGACCTGGAGCGCGGGGTAGAGCCCGAGCGCGATCTGCTGCGCCATCTCGTGGCTGCGCGAGTCCCACACGCCCTTGACCGCCGCGAAGTACTTCTCCGTGTACGGCGCGAGCAGCTCCTGCTGGTCCGTCTGGACGAAACCGCCGATGACCGCTTCCTGGAGCGCGTTCGGGAGCTTGTCGGACTCCACGACCGAGGCCCACGCCTCGGCCTTCGCCTCCGCCGTCGGCCGCGCCGCGCGGGCCGACGCCGCGTGCCGCTCGCCCGCCGCCGTACGGTCGCGCTCGTACTCCGCCGCGATCTCCTCCTCGTCGAACACCCCGACCGCCGCCAGCCGCTGCACGAACGCCCAGCGCAGCTCGGTGTCCACGGCGAGACCTTCGACCGACTCCGAACCGTCCAACAGCCCCTGAAGCAGGTCCAGTTGCTGCGGCGTACGGGCCGTAGCCGCGAACGCGCGCGCCCAGGCCAGCTGGTGGTCGCTGCCCGGCTCCGCCGTCCGCAGATGCGCCAGCGTCGCCTCCGTCCACTGCGTGAGCCCCGCCTCGCGCCACTCCGGCGCCGCGTACAGGTCCAGCGCGAGCTTCACCTGACGGTGCAGCGACTGCACCACGCCGATGTCCGTCTCCTTGGCGATGCCCGACAGCGCCAGCGCCAGGTAGTCGCGCGTGGCGAGCTCGCCGTCACGCGTCATGTCCCACGCGGACGCCCAGCTCAGCGCGCGCGGCAGCGACTCGGCGAAGTCCCCGAGGTGCGCGGTGACGACCCGCAGCGACTCCTCGTCGAGGCGGACCTTCGCGTAACTCAGGTCGTCGTCGTTGAGCAGCACGACCGCCGGCCGGGGCGTGTTCTGGGGGAACGGCACCTGGGTCAGCTCGCCGTCGACGTCCAGCTCGATCCGGCTGCTCCGGACCAGCTTGCCGTCCTCCGTGAGGTCGTAGCAGCCGATCGCGATGCGGTGCGGACGCAGCACCGCCGTGCCCTTCGCGCCCGGGGGCAGCGCGGGCGCCTCCTGCCGTACGGCGAGGGAGACCACGTGCCCCGCCTCGTCCAGCTCGATCTCCGGCCGCAGGATGTTGATGCCGGCCGTCTCCAGCCACGCCTTCGACCAGGTCTTCAGATCACGACCGGACGTCTCCTCCAGCGCGCCGAGCAGATCCGACAGGCGGGTGTTCTGATACGCGTGCGCCTTGAAGTACGCCTGCACGCCCCGGAAGAACTCGTCCTGACCGACATACGCGACGAGCTGCTTGAGGACGGACGCCCCCTTCGCGTACGTGATCCCGTCGAAGTTGACGAGCACGTCGTCCAGGTCGGTGATCTCCGCCATGATCGGGTGCGTCGACGGCAGCTGGTCCTGCCGGTACGCCCAGGTCTTCATGGAGTTGGCGAACGTCGTCCACGAGTGCGGCCACCGCGACTCCGGCGCGTGCGCCAGGCACGCGATCGAGGTGTACGTCGCGAACGACTCGTTCAGCCACAGGTCGTTCCACCACTCCATGGTGACCAGGTCGCCGAACCACATGTGCGCCAGCTCGTGCAGGATCGTCTCCGCACGCGTCTCGTACGCCGCGTCCGTCACCTTCGAGCGGAAGACGTACTGGTCGCGGATGGTGACGGCGCCCGCGTTCTCCATCGCGCCCGCGTTGAACTCGGGCACGAAGAGCTGGTCGTACTTGGCGAACGGGTACGCGTAGTCGAACTTCTCCTGGAACCAGTCGAAGCCGAGCCGAGTGACCTCGAAGATCGCGTCCGAGTCCAGATACTCGGCGAGCGAGGGCCGGCAGTAGACACCGAGCGGCACCGACCTGCCGTCCTTCTCGTACGTGCTGTGCACCGAGTGGTACGGGCCGACGATCAGCGCCGTGATGTACGTCGAGATCCGCGGCGTCGGCTCGAAGCGCCATACGTTCGACTCGGGTTCCGGCGTGGGGGAGTTCGAGACGACGGTCCAGCCCGCGGGGGCCGTCACCGTGAACCGGAACGTCGCCTTGAGGTCCGGCTGCTCGAACGAGGCGAACACGCGCCGCGCGTCGGGCACCTCGAACTGCGTGTACAGATAGGCCTGCTGGTCGACCGGGTCGACGAACCGGTGCAGACCCTCACCGGTGTTGGTGTACTCGCAGTCCGCGGTCACCGTCAGCTCGTTCGCGCCCTGCCGCAGATGGTGCAGCGCGATGCGCGAGTCCCGGAAGATCGCGGCGACATCGAGCTCCTTGCCGTTCAGCACCACCTGGTGGACGGCGGGCGCCACCAGGTCGATGAAGGTCTCCGCCCCGGCCTCCGCGCTCTCGAAGCGCACGGTCGTGACGGAACGGTAGGTCCCGCCCTCCTGCGCGCCGCTGAGATCGAGGTCGATCTCGTACGAGTCAACGGTGAGGAGGCGCGCCCGCTGCTGCGCCTCTTCACGGGTCAGATTTGTGCCAGGCACCCGGTCATCTCCTCGGATCGGTACGTTTTGCCTCATCCTTCCATGGGGACCCGGTCCGCCGCCCGGCAGTTACCGCGAGCCCAGGGGCCCCACCGCGACGTCCGAAAACCGCCGGTCAACGCGGTGCGAGGAGGTGATGCTCGGCGTATGACACAGCACATCGCACGGGCGATCGAGCCCGCCGTCCTGAAGGAACTCCGCGACACCGACGACGCGGGAGCCGCCCGCACCCCGTTCACCGGCACCGGGGGCGGCGAGCCGCTGCGCTGCTGTCTGCGGCCCAGCGCGGCCGGCGAACGGATCACGCTCGTCTCGTACGCGCCCCTGCGGCGCTGGGCGGCCGAGACCTGGGCCAAGCCCGGTGCCTACGACGAGCAGGGACCCGTCTTCATCCACGCCGAGGAGTGCGGGGGACCGGCGGCGGACGCGGCCGGCTACCCCTTCGCCCGGCCCGGGGCGCTGCGCGCCGTACGCCGTTACGACTCCGAGGGGCACATCGTCGGAGGCAGGCTGCTGGAGATTCCCGAGGCGGAGGGCTTCGACGAGCCCTTCGACGAGGCGTTCGCCGAGGCCTTCGCGGACCCAGAGGTGGCGCTCGTCCATGTCCGGGCGGTGGAGTACGGCTGCTTCCACTTCGAGGTGCGCCGCTGAGGCACGTCCGTCGGGCGGGCCCCGGGTCCGGGGCCCGGACCCGGGGTCAGCCGCGCGGTTCGGCGGCGACCAGCTCCGCGATCTGTACCGCGTTCAGCGCCGCGCCCTTGCGCAGGTTGTCGTTCGACACGAACAGCGCCAGGCCGTTCTCCACCGTCTCGTCCTGGCGGACGCGTCCTACGTAGGAGGCGTCCCGCCCCGCGGCCTGGAGCGGTGTCGGGATCTCGGACAGCTCGACACCGGGGGCGTCCTTCAGCAGCTCGTACGCGCGCTCCACGCTGATCGGACGCTCGAAGCGGGCGTTGACCTGGAGGGAGTGTCCGGAGAAGACCGGCACCCGCACACAGGTCCCGGAGACCTTCAGCTCCGGGATCTCCAGGATCTTGCGGGACTCGTTGCGGAGCTTCTGCTCCTCGTCCGTCTCGAAGGACCCGTCGTCGACGATCGAGCCCGCGAGCGGCAGCACGTTGAAGGCGATCGGGCGCTTGTAGACGCCCGGCTCGGGGAATTCCACGGCGTCGCCGTCGAACGTCAGCCGGTCCGCGTTCTCCACGACCTTGCGGGCCTGGTCGTGCAGTTCGGCGACGCCCGCGAGGCCGGAGCCGGACACGGCCTGGTAGGTGGTGACGACGAGCGCGACGAGACCGGCCTCGTCGTGCAGGGGGCGCAGCACGGGCATCGCGGCCATCGTGGTGCAGTTCGGGTTGGCGATGATGCCCTTGGGGCGGTCGGCGATCGCGTGCGGGTTGACCTCGGAGACCACCAGCGGGACATCGGGGTCGCGGCGCCAGGCGGACGAGTTGTCGATCACCACGGGGCCCTGTGACGCCACCTTCTCGGCGAGCGCCTTGGACGTGGCGCCGCCCGCGGAGAAGAGCACGATGTCCAGGCCGGTGTAGTCGGCGGTCGACGCGTCCTCGACGGTGACCGGCTCGCCCCGCCACTCGATGGTGGAGCCCGCGGAGCGGGCGGAGGCGAAGAGCCGCAGCTCGTCGGCGGGGAAGTTCCGCTCGGCCAGGATGGTGCGCATGACTGTGCCGACCTGACCGGTGGCTCCGACGATTCCGACCTTCACTGGGACTCCTCCGTACGTACACGCGGCCCGGGTGCCGCGTCCATGATGCGTCTCCCCGAGCCCCCCTTGTCCAATCCATTCCGCTGGTCGGGACGGGTGCGGTGTCGGTCACACCCCAACGGGGGCACGGGGACGGACAGGCGGCACGGGCACACGTAAGGGGCGGGCGCCCGCCAGGACGCCCGCCCCTCCCTACGTATCAGCCCTCACGTGCCGGCCGGACCGGCCGTTACGGCAGGACCTTCTCGATCACGACACTGCCGGTGCCCGCGGCCGTACCGCGCGCGTTCTGCAGCTGGACCTCGCCGAAGAACTGCCGGCCCTCCGGAGCGGCGCCCGCCACCGTCACCTCGGCGGAGACCTCCGCCGACGCGCCGTTGGCGAGCTTCACCGGAGCGTCGCCGACCGTGACCTCGCCGAGCGACGCCGAGTAGAAGACGTCGCGGTAGTCGTACTCGGTGGTCCCGGCAGGGACCGAGTAGCCGGCCACCACGAAGGTGTACTCACCGGCTGCCGGCTCGACCAGGCTCACGGCCTCCTCGGAGTCACCGTCGGCGGCCTGCCCGACCAGTACGCCGTCCCTGAAGACCGCGAGGTCCAGGTCCGCCGAGGTGTCCGAGACGCCGCCGATGGCCACGTCCAGCCGCTCGACGCCCGCACCGATGGTGACGGTCGTCTCCTTCTCCTCGCCCTGGCCGATCGAAGGCCGGTCGACCTTCGCCGAGCCGAGCGAGCCGCCCGCGAGCTTGCCGTCGATGGCGGCGAACCCGTTGGTGACGGTCCACTCGACCGGGGTCGGCGTACCGATCTTGGCCTCGGGGAGCGTGGTGACCGCCGGGTCGAACGCGGCACCCAGCACGGTGACGTCCAGCTTGTACGGGTTGTTCAGCAGCGGCGACGTACGACGCGACTCGACCTCGATCTCCCAGACGCCCGGCGTCGGGTCCGCGTACGAACGCAGGTCCGGACGGCAGGTGTTGGCCGGGTTCTCGTAGTTCGGGTAGCAGAAGATCGTCGAGCTGTCCTCCATCTGCACACCCTGCGGGTGGAGGCTGATGAAGCGGGTCTGGCTGCCCTCCGCGAGTCCGCCGAGCGCGACCTCAAGGGTCTTGGCGCCCTCGGGGACGGTGACGAAGTACGACTCGGTGCCGTTGCGCTCGACCGAGCCCAGCGACGAGTACGCGAACGAGGGCTTCGCCAGCTTCTTGGAGACGACCACGGTGGTGAGGATCTGCTTGTCCACACCGGTGCTGGAACGGTCGTCCAGTTCGAGGATGGCGCTGTGCGTGCCGGCCTGGTCGGGCTTGGCCTGCACGGTGACCGTGACCGGCTTGTTCTTCGGCAGCTTGACCTTCTTGCCGCTCAGCAGCTTGAAGGTGCCGTCGTTGTACTTCCAGTTGAGCTGGTGCTCCACCAGGCCCTTGGGACCGGTGGTGCGGGTGACGGTGACGTCGTAGGTCCGGCTCTTGCCGGCCTGGAGGCCGCCCTCACGGTCGTAGAGACCCGTGCCGAAGCCCGGGGTCTTCAGCGCGAAGTCGATCGAGGTGTCGACCGGGGCCTTGACGCTGTACTCGTTGGCCTGCGCGCCGTCCTGGATCGCGTCCCAGGCGCCGACGATGTCGATGAGGCCCGCGCCCTGCTCGTGCGCCTTCTTGCCGGCGATCTTGGTGGCGGTGGAGGTGAGCGCCGTCCGCAGCTTCGCGGGGGTCAGCTCGATCCCCTTCTGCTTGGCCGCCGAGAGCAGCAGCGCGCTCGCGCCGGTCGCCTGCGGCGAGGCCATCGAGGTGCCCTGGAGCATCGAGTAGCCGGGCGGCAGCTGGTAGCCGGCCTCGGCGACGGGGCCGCCGGGGAACCAGGTCTGCGTGGTGTTGATGGCGGCGCCGGGGGCCGAGATGATCGGCGCGAAGCCACCGTCCTCACGCGGACCGCGGGCGGAGAACGGCATCATGTCGTAGTCGACCGTGGTGACCGACCCGTAGTTCGCCGCCCACGTCTCCTTGGAGATCGAGGCGCCGACCGAGATGACCTTGTCCGCGACAGCCGGGTCGCTGATGGTGTTGGTGCCCGGACCGTCGTTGCCCGCGGAGATCACGAGCTGGACGCCGTAGGTGTCGATCAGCCGGGTGTAGAGCTCTGCCCGCGCGTTGTTGCCGTCGTTGAGACCGGGCAGCCCGCCGATGGACATGTTGACGATGTCCACGCCGCGCTCGATGACGAGGTCGGCCATGCCCTCGGTGAGGGCGATGTTGGTGCAGCCGCCGCTCCAGGTGCAGGCGCGCGAGGAGACCAGCTGGGCGCCGGGCGCCGCGCCGTTCATCTTGCCGCCGAACAGGCTGTTGGCCGCGGTGATACCGGCCACGTGGGTGCCGTGCGAGCCCTCGATGACGCCGATGTTGACGTAGTCGGCCCTGGCGCCCGCGGAGTTGTAGACGACGTCCTCGCGGACCTCGACGACGAACGGGATGCGCTCGACGATCTCGGTCTTCGGGTCGTCCTCGCCGAAGTAGCCGACCTGGAAGCCGTTCTTGTACGGCTTCATGATCTTGTCGTTGCCGAACTTGGCGTCGTTGTTGAGGTCGACGCGTACGGTGCGGGTGCCCGCGTCGTACAGCATCGCCCACACGTCGGTCGTGTCGCCGTCGCGGTTCAGGTCCCCGGCCATGTCGCCGCCGCGCGTGGCGGACTCGGCGAACAGGTTGAACTTGTAGCTCCCGGCGGGGGCCGAGTACGTCCGGTTGTTGACCGTGAACGACGGGCCCTTGACGTCGAGCTGCATCTGACGCCAGGTGCCGTCACCGTCGGAGACCGGGTCCGTCGCCGTGACCCAGTCGACGATCTTGCGCTCGCCGGTGCTGGTCTTCTGCAGCGCCGGGTGGCCCAGGTCGATGCCGGAGTCCAGGATGCCGATGGTGACCCCGCGGCCGTCGGCCTTCGGGTTCTGCTTGACGAAGTCCACCGCACCGGTCTCGAAGGACGGGTTGTACGGGTTCTTCGCCGGGGTGTTCGCGCCGGGCGCGGCCGCGGCCTTGGCACCCTTGGCCTTCGCGGCGCCCTTCACCGTGTCGGCGGCGGGCGTCGGGTCGTCCAGCTCGATCTCGTGCTTGAGGTCGATGCCGTGGACGGAGGAGAGCTTCCCGGCCGCCTTGAGCGCGGCCTCGGCCTTGCCGGTGGGCAGGGTGGCCCGTACGTAACCGAGCTTGTCGTACGTCTTGCCGACCACCGCGCCGGACACGGCGTCGAACTGGCCGGAGACCTGCTCGGTCTGGCCCGGTGCCGTGGCCACCATGACGGTGACGTTCTTCTCGCCCTCGGCGACGGCCTGGTCGAGCAGATCGACGTCGGCCGAACCGAGCTTCTCGGAGGCTGACTTGGCGGGTTTCACAGGTGCGGAGGCGGCCGGGTCGTCGGCGGCCGGAGCGGCGAAGACAGGCAGCGTGCCGCCGGCTATCAGCGCGGCCGCGAGGCCCGTGGCGGCGGCGACCCGAGCCACGCGTCTCGGACCGGATATGGAGCTCTCGGATTCGGAGGTCATCAGCATCCCTGGTTGTGAAAGAGACAGTCCGGAATTCGGTACCGGATGACCGCTCAGCTTTGCGTAAATGACCAGGGTTTGTGGAGAGCTGTCAGTACAGGGAACCAGCGGTGGCGTACATCCGCCACTGGACCGGCTCCGCCATCGAGGACCAACCACCCTATATCCGGGTCTCCTTGCGCCCGCCCTCGTCCGGCGGCCTCACCTCGGCAGCACGATCACGCGCGCCGGGGGCTCGCGGTCGGCCGAGGCGAGCAGGGCCGTCCGGACCACCGTCGCCTGCAACTCCGGCGAATCGCGCAGCTTCCGGGGCGTCAGATGGACGACGGTGATGCCGAGCCGCTCCAGGTGTTCGCGCTTGCGCGCGCACTCGGACCACTCGACCTCGTCCTCCGGCGTCCTGCCGTGGCGCGGTGCGCGCGGGTCCAGTTCGACCGCCACCGCGTGGTCGGGCCAGTAGGCGTCGATGCCGCCGAGGTGCGGGCCGCCCGGCAGCCGCAGGTCCACGTTCCAGAGCGGCTCGGGGAGCCCGTGCGTGCGCACCATCTCGTAGAGCCGGCCCTCGGCGACCGCCCGGCCGGCGGCGAGCAGCGAGTCGACGGCGTCCACGACATGCGGCCGGGACAGCAGCCGGGCCTGGGTCAACTCCCGCACGGCGCAGGCGGGTTCGCAGTGCCCGCACCGCACCGCCTCGGTGAGCAGCCGGCGTACGGCCGCCGGGTCGGTGAGCCCGGCGACAGCGTCGGCCAGGGCGCGGGCCACGGGCGCCACGGGGAGGCCGGTGACCTGTTCGGCGGCGGGCAGCGCGTGCGCGCGGACGATCCGCACGCACCCCGTGGAGCGCAGCCGGCGGGTGCGCGGGAGGAGTACGTCGACATGGTCCAGCGCGGTCAGCGCGGGGGCCGACGAGAAGCCGTGCAGGGTGAGGGCGGCCAGACCGGTGATCATCGCGGTGTCGCGGGAGTGGCGGGCGCCGGCGGGCCGGTCCGTGGGCTGCGCCGGGACGTCCCCGTCCGCCGAGCCGGGGGCCGGGCGGAGCTCCGCGTACAACAGGGCCGCGCGCAGGCGCTCGTCGCTCGTCGGCGGGCCCTGGTGGAGCAGGAACACCCCGGGCAGGAACTGCTGCCAGGGGCCCCCGGGCCCGCAGCGCGCGGCGGCGCGGGCCGCGCTGACGCCGTGCTCGCGCAACTGCGCGGCGGACAGGACACGCCGCTGCGCGCCGGTGAGGTGGCTGAGGGGGCGGGGGAAGAGCGGGGAGGGGGTTTCGCCGCCGAAGGAGGTGGAGGAGTTGTTCATGTCCGGGGCTTCCCCGCGAACGGCCCGCCCGCTAACCGCTGTTACGAGCCCGTCGACAAAACCGGACAAGCTCGTCCTAAAGTACGGACGTTCGAATGCCGATCAGGCGGGTCGCTCGCCACCGCGCCCCGCCCCACGGCCGGTCCAGGCCGGACCGGCCGAGACAGCCCAGCACGAGGGGCAACTCGCCGAAGCCCTCGGCGGCGAGTACGGCTACCTCGTGCCCGGCGGCACGATGCCCGCCGTGCGGGTGCGCGAGCGCGCGAAGCGCGTCGCGGGACGCCCCGACGAGGGACGGCCGCCGCGGGCCGAGGAAGCACATCCCGTGGCCGGGAACCGCGCCCCGCCGAGGACGGGCGAGGGCCAGTGGCGGTAGCCATCTGGCCCGCCTGCCGCCCCTGCCGCGCCGCCCCTGCCGCGCCGCCCCTGCCGCGCCGCCCCGGCCGCGCCGCGTTGACCGCGCCGCGTTGACCGCGCCGCGCCGTCTGTCGGCCGCGCCGCGTTGACCGCGCCGCGCCGTCTGTCGGCCACGCCGCGACTCGGCCCCGGCCGCGTTTCGACCGCGCCCCGCTGCCTGCGCATCTGCCGTGCCCGCCCCAGCCGGCTCTGCCGCGCTGCGCCCCGGCCGCGCCGCGCAGCCTGACCGCCTGCCGCGCCGTTTCGCGTCCCGGCCGTGCCGCGTCCCTACCGTGCCGCCCGCCGCACCGCGCCGCACCGCCTCCCGCCGTGCCTCCCGCCGGGACGCACCCCATCGCCTGCCGACCCCGCCGCCTCCCGACCGGCTCGGTGCCCCCGGCTCCGGTCAGCCCGAGATGCGCCCCGCAGCCGCGTCGCAGGCCTGGGCCGTCAGTGCGCGGGCCAGGTCGTCGCGGGCCTCAAGTACCAGACGGCGCAGGGCCGGTGGCGCGTCCGGGTGCGCGGTGAGCCAGGCGTCCGTGTCGCGCACCGTCTCCTCCCGGTCCTGCAGACTCGGGTAAAGACCCCGCACCACGTCCATGCCGATCTGGATCGAGCGCTCGGCCCACACCCGTTCGATCACCTCGAAGTACTTCTCCGCGTACGGCGCCGTCAGCCACCGCTGCCCCGGCTGCGCGAAGCCCGCGATCGTCGCCTCCACCAGCGCGTTCGACAGGGCGTCGGAGTCCACGACATCCGCCCACGCGGTCGCCTTGACCTCCTCCGACGGCCGCGCGGCGAGACAGCGCACCTGGTGGCGCCTGCCGGAAGCGGTGTCGTCGCGTGCCAGTTCGGCGGCGATCACGGACTCGTCGGCCAGTCCGTGCGCCGCCAGCGGACGCAGCAGGCTCCACCGCAGCTCCTGATCGACGTCGAGCCCGTCGATCTTCGCGCTGTCCCCCAACAGGCTCTGGAGCAGCTGGAAATCGGCGTCCGAGGTGGCCGCCGACGCGAAGAACCGCGCCCAGGTCAGCTGGTGCTGACTGCCCGGCTCGGCCTGCCGGAGCTCGCGCAGCGCGCCCTTCGCCAGCGCCCCCGCGCCCTCCTCGCGCCACCCTGGCGCCGCGTAGTGGATCAGCGCGCCCTGCGCCCAGGCGTGCAGCATCTGGAGCACGCCGATGTCGGACTCGCGCCCGGCGAACCGCAGCACCAGACCGATGAAGTCCCGCGCGGGCATCAGCCCGTCACGCGTCAGATTCCACAGCGCCGACCAGCACAGCGCCCGCGCCAGCGGGTCGGTCAGCTCGCCGAGATGCTCGCGCAGAGTCTCCAGCGAGCCCTCGTCGAAACGGATCTTGCAGTACGTCAGGTCCTCGTCGTTGACCAGGATCAGATCGGGCCGCTCGGCCCCGGCCAGCTCGGGGACGACCGTACGCGGCCCGTCGACGTCCACCTCGGCGCGCGCGTACCTGACCAGCTCCGCGTCCACGCTCTGGCGCCGGTACAGGCCCACGGCCACCCGGTGCGGGCGCAGTTCGGGGTGCGAGGCGGCGGCCTCCTGGAGCACGGCCAGCTCCGTCACATGGCCGGCGGCGTCGTAAGTGACCGCGGGGGTCAGGGAGTTGACGCCCGCCGTCTCCAGCCAGGAGTGCGACCACGACGTCATGTCCCGCCCCGATGTCTCCTCCAGCACGGAGAGCAGATCGCCGAGACGGGTGTTGCCGTACGCGTGCCGCTTGAAGTAGCGCCGGGCGCCCTCCAGGAACGCCTCGCGCCCGACGTACGCGACGAGTTGCTTCAGCACCGACGCGCCCTTGGCGTAGGTGATGCCGTCGAAGTTGAGCTTCGCGTCCTCCAGGTCACGGATGTCGGCCGTGATCGGATGCGTGGAGGGCAGCTGGTCGGCGCGGTATGCCCACGACTTGCGGTTGTTGGCGAAGGTGACCCACGCGTTGCTGAAGCGCGTCGCCTCCGCCAGCGACAGCGCGCCCATGAAGTCGGCGAACGACTCCTTGAGCCACAGGTCGTCCCACCAGCGCATGGTCACGAGATCGCCGAACCACATGTGCGCCATCTCGTGCAGGATGACGTTCGCGCGGCGCTCGTACGACGCCTGGGTGACCTTGCCCCGGAAGACATAGTCCTCGCGAAAGGTCACACAGCCCGGATTCTCCATCGCGCCGATGTTGTACTCCGGCACGAACGCCTGGTCGTACTTCCCGAAGGGGTACGGGTAGTCGAAGTTGTCGTGGAAGAAGTCCAGGCCCTGCTTGGTCACCAGGAAGATGTCGTCGGCGTCGAAGTGCCGGGCGAGGCCCTTGCGGCAGAGCGCGCCGAGCGGGATCTCCAGCGTGGAGCCGTCGGGGAGCGCACGCCGGTAGACGTCGGTGACATGGTGGTACGGCCCCGCCACGACGGCCGTGATGTACGTCGAGATCGGCTTGGTCTCGGCGAACGTCCACACACCGCCGGCGGACCCCGTCGCCTCGCCGTTGCTCCAGACCGTCCAGCCCTCGGGCGCGGTCACCTCGAAGCTGAACGGCGCCTTGAGATCGGGCTGCTCGAAGGTGGCGAAGACCCGGCGCGCGTCGGCGGGTTCGTACTGCGTGTACAGATACACCTCGCCGTCCTCGGGATCGACGAAGCGGTGCATGCCCTCGCCCGTACGGCTGTAGGCGCACTGCGCGTCCACGACCAGCACGTTCTCGGCGGCCGTCCCGAACAGCGCGATCCGCGAGCCGTCGAAGACGACGGACGGGTCCAGGGGACGCCCGTTCAGCGTCACCGAGGTCACACTCGGCGCCACCAGATCGGCGAAGGTGGCGATACCCGGCTGCGCCGAGCGGAAATGGATCGTCGTCACCGAGCGGAAGGTGCGCTCCGCGCCCGCCCCGTCGCCACCCGCCCCGTGCTCCGGCGTGGCGCCCGGCACTCCGTCCGGCGCCTCACCGACCGCCGAGCGCAGGTCGAGGGCGACCTCGTACCGGTCGACGGACAGCAGCTCGGCCCGCTCATGGGCCTCGTCGCGGGACAGATTCTCACCGGGCACGGGCACTCCTTCGTGTGCGTGTTTTTGTCTGCAACGGCTTGAATTCTCCCACGGGGTACCTAGCGAACATGCTCTGGGAATGCCTGCGGCGGCCGGTGGCGTTGCGGGTACGTTGCCCATCGCTGTACCGCAGCCGTTTTTACGAGGAGAGACACGCCCATGAGCGAAACGAAGGCCAAGACGCCGGTCGACTTCTGGTTCGACCCGATCTGTCCGTGGGCCTGGATGACCTCCCGCTGGATGCTTGAGGTGGAGAAGGTCAGGAACGTCGAGGTCAGCTGGCATGTGATGAGCCTGGCCGTACTGAACGAGCAGAAGCTCGACGAGCTTCCCGAGCAGTACCGGGAGGGCCTGAAGGCCGCCTGGGGCCCGGTGCGCGTGGTGATAGCCGCCCAGCAGCTGCACGGGGACGAGGTGGTCGGCAAGCTCTACACCGCGCTCGGCACCCGCATCCACAACGCCGGTGAGGGCAACAGCCGCGAGACGGTCGCCGGGGCGCTGGCGGACGTCGGTCTCCCGGCCGACCTCATCGAGTACATGGACAAGGACACCTACGACACCGAGCTGCGCGCCTCCCACAAGGAGGGCATCGACAAGGTCGGCCAGGAGGTCGGCACCCCGGTGATCGCGGTGCCCGGCTCGGACGGCGAGCAGATCGCCTTCTTCGGCCCGGTCGTCACCCCCGCCCCCAAGGGCGAGGAGGCCGCGAAGCTGTGGGACGGGACGCTGATGGTCGCCTCGATCCCCGGCTTCTACGAGATCAAGCGCACCCGTACGCAGGGCCCCATCTTCGACTGAGCCGGCCTCCCGGCCGGACTTCCGCCGGAGTCGGAAGGCTGAGGACTGCGAGGTTCACGGCTCCGAAGGATTACGGCCCGCGCCGTCGTGCGCGGGCCGCGATGCCCTCGACGAACACGTCCAGGAAGAACTCGAAAAGGGTGTCCGGCGAGTCCGCCGCCGGCCCGCCGCGCTCGCCGTCGCCGCGGCGTTCCCGGCGCTCCGGCGGGCCACGCTCGCGGCGCCCGGTGACTGACCCGCCAGGTGACTGACCTGTGGAAAGACCCCCGCGAGCCATGTCCTCGCGAGGGTCCTTCGTCAATCCGTCCGCAGGTGAAGGCTGAGAAGACGATCACGAGCAGGACGCCTTGGGGGTGGCCGGGTGGCCGGTCCCGTCAGGGGGCGAGCAGCAGGACGTCGTCCCGCTCCTTCGCCGCCGCGTAACGCCGTGCCACGTCCTGCCAGTTCACGACGCGCCACATCGCCTCGATGAAGTCCACCTTCTGGTTCTTGTACTGGAGGTAGAAGGCGTGCTCCCAGGCGTCGAAGACGAGGATCGGCACGGATCCCTGCCCGACGTTGCCCTGGTGGTCGTAGACCTGCTCGACGATCAGCCGGCCGCTGAGCGGCTCGTACGCCAGCACGCCCCAGCCGGAGCCCTGCGTCGTCGCCGCGGCCTTCGTCAACTGGGCCTTGAAGCCGGCGAAGGAGCCGAACGACTCGGTGATCGCGTCGGCGAGGTCGCCGGCACCGTCGGCCGCCAATGGCTCGCCGCCGCCGTTGTCGCCCGTCATGTTGTGCCAGTAGATCGAGTGCAGGACATGGCCGGAGAGATGGAACGCGAGGCTCTTGTGGAGGCCGTTGATCGCGCCCCAGGCCCCCTTGTCGCGTGCCTCGTCCAGCTGCTCCAGGGTGTCGTTGGCGCCCTTCACGTACGCGGCGTGGTGCTTGTCGTGGTGCAGCTCGATGATCTGCGGATTGATGACCGGTTCGAGCGCCGCGTAGTCGTAGGGGAGTTCGGGGAGTGTGTAGATGGCCATGGGCGAGCCCTCCTGCTGCTTATTGCACATCTTATGCAACTGCACGCTAACAGCAAGAGGGCTCGGTGCTGATCAGGCTCCGGGCCTGGGTCCCCCGGTGTCAGTCCTTCGCCTCCGAGGCGTCGCGCGCCATCGCCGCGATGTCCGGGTAGTCCGTCACCACCGCGTCCACACCACGCCCGAAGTGCAGCGCGTACTCCGCGAAGGCGTCACCGAACTCGTTGGGATTCGTACCGCGCCGGAACTGCGCTGGCAGGTACTGGTTCTCCGCGCGGAAGGTGTACGCACCCACCTTCAGACCCGCCCGGTGCGCATCCGCCAACAGGGTGAACGGCTCCACGACGGACGACTTGTCCGGGCCGATCCAGTCCGCGTACCGCGCGATCCTCCGCAGCCCCTCCGGCGTCATCATGTCCTTGTACGTCGTGGGGTCACCCGCCGCGACCAGGTCGTACGGCGCGCCCGTCGTGCCCAGCGCCTGCCAGAGCGGCAGCCGCAGCCGCTCTTCGGCGAACGCGGCGAGGCTGCTGGGCTCGAACGACTGGACCACGCACTCGTCGGCGTCCAGCCGGTAGCGCCGTACGATCCGCGCCAGCGCCGGCTCCAGGGGCAGTCCGATGGAGCGGAAGTACGTGGGGTGCTTGGTCTCCGGGAAGACGGCGATCCGGCGGCGGTGGCGCCGGGACAGCTCACGGGCCAGCTTCACGACCTCCTCGAAGGTCATCACCGGCTCGCGGCCGTCGAAGACGGTGTTGCGGTTACGGATCAGCGGCAGCCGCTCGACCGCCCGCAGGGTCTTCAGCTCGGCCAGAGTGAAGTCCTCGGTGAACCAGCCGGTCACCGGCCGCCCGTCGACGGTCTTCGTGGTACGCCGGTCCGCGAACTCGGGGTGCTTCGCGATGTCCGTCGTCTGCGAGATCTCGTTCTCGTGCCGCACGACCAGGACGTGGTCTTTGGTCGGTACGAGATCGGGCTCGATCCAGTCGGCACCTGTCCGCACGGCGTAGGTGTACGCGGCGGCGGTGTGCTCGGGCCGCCACCCGGCGGCCCCCCGGTGCCCGATGACCACTGGCCGCCGACCGGGCCCGGTGGCACCGGCCGCGGCGGCGGGCAGCGCGGTGACGGCGGTCGCGGCGCCGGCCGCGAGCAGTATGGAGCGGCGTCTGGGCTGTGCGGACATACGGGTCTCCCTCGTAAGGCTCGTGAATCGGCGGACGGTCGATGGGACACGGGGGGCGGCGGCAGCACGATAGGCGCCCACCGAGGCCGAGCTGACGCGATACGCGTCGGATTCACCGCCTGTACGGCGGGCGGCCGCCGGAGGTTCACCGGGGGCGGGGCGAGGACATCGCCGGGCGGCGGGCCGCGTGTACGGCGATGGCCTCCGGCCCCGGCCGTACCGCTGGGCCCATGCCGACGGGCGGCGCGTCGCGTGGTACGGCGGTGGCCTCCGGCCGCAGCCGCGCCTCGGGACCCCGGTCCCGGCTCGGGCCCCGGCCTGGACTTGCCTCCGGTCCGGTCCTCGGCCTCTGGCCGCGGCTCCGGCCGCAGGCACGCGCCCGCAGCCGCGCCTCGGGGCCCGGTCCCGCCTCCGGCCCCGGTCTCCGGTCCCGGCCCGGACTCGGCCCCGGTCCGGCCCTCGGTCCTCGGCTTCGGGCAGGAGGCGCGCCGGCCCCCGCCCCACTACCTGCCCTGCCGCCCGCGCGCCGCCGTCAGGCGGGACAGGTGGTCCTCGTAGCCCTTGGCGTAGTACGCCGCCCGCGCCGGGTCCGGTTCGATCACCGCTGTCGGGGCCGTCCACCGGGTCACGTCCAGCGGCACCCCGTGCCGCGCCGCCGAGGCGATCACCGCGCCGCGCGCGCCCACCTCGCCCTCCACGATCCGCAGCGGCCTGCCCAGCACATCGGCGAACAGCCGCATCCACGCGGGGCTCCGGGTGCCGCCGCCGCAGACCGCCAGGGTGCCCGTCAGGCCCGCCGCCTCCAGGCAGTGGCGGGCGGCGTAGGCGATGCCCTCGCAGGTGGCCCGGATCAGATCGGCCGGCGTCGACTCCAGTGAGACGCCCGTCAGTTCGGCGCGCAGCGCCGGGTCCACGAACGGCGCGCGTTCGCCCGACGGCGCGAAGTACGGCAGCACCCGGACGCCTCCCGCGCCCGGCTCCACCGCGTCGAGCAGCGCGTCCACCTCCGCGTGGTCCGTGCCGGTCGTCGTCAGGACCCAGTCGAGCGCGGCCGTCCCGACCATCGCGGGCATCGCGCGCAGCCAGTGCCCGGGCCGGTCCGTCGAGATGTGCAGCCCGCCCGGTTCGCCGTCCAGGTCGAGCCGGTCCGTCGCGACGAGCGAGGCCAGACACGTGCCGATGATGAGCAGCCCGTCGCCCGGCTCGGTGACCCCCGCACCCAGCGCGCTCGCCGGCAGGTCGTAGGGCCCGTTGGCGATCCGCACGCCCGACGGCAGTTCACCGATGGCGACCGGATCGCTGACCGGCGCCAGCAGCGGCGCCCGGTGCGTGAGCCCCAACTCGGCCAGAACGTCGGCGGAGTACGCGCGCGTCCTCGGGTCCAGGAACGGCATCGACGCGTCCGAGACATCCGTCGCCCGCACCCCGGTCAGCCGCTGGAAAACCATGTCCTTGCAGTACAGCGCCGTCTCCGCCGCCTCCAGCGCCGCCGGCTCGTGACGGTCGAGCCAGGCCAGCACCGGCCCCGGGCAGCCGGGGAACATCGCGCTGCCGCTGCGCCGGAACACCGAATCGAAGACCCCCGAAGCCAGCCACGCGTCCACGAACTCATGGGCCCTGCCGTCCATCCAGGAGATCGCGGGCCGCACCGGGCGCCCCTCCGCGTCGACCAGCCAGACCCCGTCGCCCTGGCCGGTGAGCCCGGCCAGCTCGACCGGCCCGGGCAGGGCGGCGGTGAGCGTATCGAGGGCGTCGACGACCGCGCCGTACAACTCCTCCATGTCCTGCTCGACATGGCCGCCGTGGATGTCCAGACGCACCGGGCGTGACTCGACGGCCAGCGCGTTGCCCCCGTCGTCGAAGGCCGCGGCCTTCACCGTGGATGTGCCGACATCGATACCGACGTACATCACGCTCTCCTCAGGTGGGTCCCGGGCTCAGGTCAGGCAGTGCGCCGGCGGCTCGCCCCTGGCATGGCGCGCCACCTCCGCCGCGGCGATCCGCGCCGCCTTCCGGGCCACGGCCCTGCTCGCCCCGCCCAGATGCGGGGTCAGCAGCAGATTCGGTGTGCGCCGGAGCCGGGAGCCGGCCGGCAGCGGCTCCTGCTCGTACGTGTCGAGCGCCGCCGTCGCGAGCTGCCCGCTGTCGAGCGCGTCGCAGAGCGCGTCGGTGTCGAGCAGCCCGCCGCGCGCCACGTTCACCAGGGCCGACCCCCTTGGCAGCAGGGCGAGTTCGGGCGCGCCGATCAGCCTCCGGGTCTCCGGGGTGAGCCTGGCGTGCAGCGTGACGACACTCGACCGGGACAGCAGCGCCTGGAGGGACTTGGCCCGCATCCCGTGCACATCCCCGCGTACGTACGGGTCGTACACCTCCACCTCCGCGCCGAACGCGGTCAGCACCCGGGCGACCCGGCTGCCGACCGCGCCGTAACCGATCAGCCCCACCGGGGTGTCCTCCAGCTCCGGGCCGCAGCGCGTGTACGTGTAGTGCGAGGCGTCCCACTCCCCGTCCAGGGCGAGGGAGTTGTGCGCCTGCGGGATCCGCCGCAGGGCCGCCAGCATCATCCCGACGGTGAACTCGGCGGTGGCCGCCGCGTTGCGCCCCGGCGCGAAGCAGACCTTCACGCCGCGCGCCCGGGCCGCCTCGACGTTGACGTTGACCGGACCGCCCCGGCACACCGCGACCATCCGCAGCGCCGGCGACGCGGCCAGCACCCGCTCGGTGAAGGGACCCATCTGGGTCACACAGACCTCGACCCCCTCCAGCGCCTCGATCAGCGCGTCCTCGGAGTCGTTGGCCTCATGGACCTCGGCGACGTCCCCGAACGGGGTGAGCGGCCAGGGGAGGGTGAGCTCGGTGATCTCGGCCGGTCCCGCGACGTCGCGCCGCAGGGCCTCGGTGATCAGGGAGTTGAGGACGAAGTGGTCACCCGCGGCGAGGATCTTCACGTCAGCGCATCTCCTGTCTCGGCGTCGAACACGTGCGTGTGCTGCGGGTCGGCGGTGACGCGCACGGTGTCGCCCCGGTCCAGGCGGATCTCCGGGCCGGTCTCCACGACGAGGGGTTCCGTGACGCCGTCGAGCGTGAGCGTGGCGATTCCGGACTCCAGGAGCGGCTCATGGGCGCTGACCGTAGCCCGTACGGCGCCGTCCTCCGCCCCGCCCGGCCCGGTGTCCCCCGTCCCGGCTCCCGGCTCACCCTCCCGGGTCAGCCGCAGATCCTCCGGACGGATGCCGAGCACCACCCGGCGGCCGACGGGTGCGCCGGCGGGGCACGGGAACCGCACCGCCCCGGCGAGCCGTACCCACCCGCCGGCCGCCACGACGCCCGGCAGCAGATTGATCGCCGGCTCCCCCACGAAGTCGGCGACGAACACATTCGCCGGGGCGTCGTAGATCTCGTACGCCGTGCCGACCTGCTGGATCACGCCGTCCCGCATGACGGCGATCCGGTCGGAGAGCGAGAGCGCCTCCTCCTGGTCGTGTGTGACGAGGATCGTCGTATGACCCAAGTCCCGCTGGATCCGCTTGAGTTCGCGGCGCGTCGTGTCGCGCTGGGCGGCGTCCAGATGGGACAGCGGCTCGTCCAGGAGCAGTACGTCGGGCTCCCGGATCAGCGCCCTGGCCAGCGCGACGCGCTGCTTCTGGCCGCTGGACAGACCGGCGGGCCGGGCGGCGAGGAGATCGGTGATGCCGATCCGCTCGGCCATGTCGGCGACTCGCCGGGCCCGTTCCCCGGCCCCGTGCAGCCGGCGGGCCGCGAGCCCGAAGCCGAGATTCTCCGCGACGGTGAGCGGCGGGTAGAGAGCGTAGTTCTCGAAGGCGACACCGATGTTGCGTTCCCGCGCGGGCAGGGAGACGACGGAGTCCCCGCCGACCAGGATGTCGCCGCCGGTCACGGACTCCAGCCCGGCGATCATCCGCAGCGTGGTGGACTTGCCGCAGCCGGACGGGCCGAGCAGGCCGAGGAGTTCGCCGGAGCGCAGCTCGATGTCGATGCCGCGCACCGCCTCGACGGGGGGCCGGCCGCGCGACACATAGGTCTTGCGCAGGGCACGGAGCGCCAGGGCCTGGCCGGCGGATGCCGGCGGATCGGCCGGGCTCCTCGGGCCCGCGAAGATCCGCCGGGCCGGGGCTGGTTCAGTCATCGCCCACCTCGCAGACTTGGTAGGGGACCTTGTGCTCGTCGAGGTCGCGCAGTGCCTCGGCGGAGGCGCCCGCGTCGACGAGCACCAGATCGAAGGCGGAGAGCGGGGACAGCCGGTGCAGCGCGACCCGGCCGAGTTTGGAGTGGTCCAGCAGCAGGACGTTCTTCGCCGCCGAGCCGAGCATCGCGCGTTTCACGGAGACGATGTGCTGCTCCTGGTGGTAGGCGAAGCCCCCGGAGACCGCGGAGGTCGAGGTGAAGCAGATGTCGACCTGGAGCGACTGCACGGCCTCGACGCAACTGACGCCGAGGAAGGAGGAGTGCAGCGGGTCGTAGTCGCCGCCGAGCGCCATCAGATGGATGCCGCGCTCACCGGACAGCAGATTGATCGCCTCAAGGAAGTTGGTGACGACGGTGAGCGGGGTGATGGAGCCGAGCCGCCGCGCCATCTCCAGGGTGGAGGTCGAGTCGTCGAGCATCACCGCCATGCCGGGCTCGACCAGGGTCAGCGCGTGCCGGGCGACCGCCGCCTTCTCCTCGTGCATGGCCTTGAGCCGGAAGGCGACGTTCGACTCGAAGACACCGGACGGCTGGGCGGTCACCCCGCCCCTGAACTTCCTTACGATTCCCTGCCGTTCGAGCTCGTCCAGATCGCGGTGAATGGTCATCAGACTGACGTCGAAGCGTGCTGCCAGCTCGGCGGCGGTGCCCTCGCCCTGCGCGAGGACGTACTCGGCTATCGCCGCCTGGCGCGAGGCGGGGCCGCGCTGCTGCTGGGTGCTCATGGGGTGATCCTTCGTCCTGGACGCTCCGGCCGGTCGGCCTCGAACAGGAGCAGGCTCTCAGGCCGTACGGAGAGCCGCACAGGATCGTCCACGCGCAGGCCGGCCGCGGCGGCGCGCGGCGCGACGAGCGACAGGTGCCGGGAGCCGAGCCGGACGGTGACCTCGGTGGCACGGCCGAGGACCTCGGTGACATAGACGGTGCCGGTCAGCTCCAGCGCGCCGCCGACAGCCTCGCCGAGGGTGATGTCCCTCGGCCGTACCCCCAGCTGTACGGCGGTGCCCGGCGCCGCCGGTACGTCCACCGGCAGTTCGAAGCCGCCCTCCGCCGATCCGAAGTGCCCCTCGGCGGTGACCGTCCCCGGCAGCAGATTGATCAGCGGACGCCCGAAGGCACGCGCGACGAACGTGTCGTACGGCCGGTGCCAGATCTCCTCGCGCGTCCCGGTCTGTGTGATCCGCCCGTCCCTGATCACCCCGATCCGGTCGCCGAGCGCCAGCGCCTCCACCGAGTCGTGCGTCACATACAGCGTGGTGGTGTGCCGGACGTCGCCGATAGCCTTCAGCTCGGCGCGCATCGCCTGACGGAGTTTGGCGTCGAGGTGGGAGAGCGGTTCGTCGAGGAGGAAGGCGCGGGCGGGCCGGACGAGCACCCGGCCGAGCGCCACCCGCTGCCGCTGCCCGTTCGACAGCGCTCCGACCGGACGCTCCAGCAGCCGCTCGATTCCGAGGAGTTCGGCGACCTCGTGGATCCGTGTCCGGGCCTCGGCGCCCGGCAGCCGGTACTTGGGCGAACGCAGCGGCGAGGCGAGGTTGTCGTAGGCGGAACGGTGCGGATAGAGCGCGTACGACTCGAAGCACATGGCCACGCCCCGGTCGTACGGCTCCACACCGGTCATCTCCCGGCCCCCCAGCTCGACGGTCCCCGCGTCGGGCTCCTCCAGCCCGGCGATCGTCTTGAGCGTGGTCGTCTTGCCCGCGCCCGACGGGCCGAGCAGACAGAAGAACTCGCCCTCGGCGACGTCCAGTTCGATGCCGTCGAGCGCGGTGGTACGCCCGTACGACTTGTGGACGCCGCGCAGCGCGACCGAGGCCGAGGCCGACGCGGGGGTCATGACTTCACCGCCCCGAACGACAGCCCCCGCACCAGGTACCGCTGGATCGTCAGCGCGAGGAGCAGCGGCGGGATCACCGACACCAGCGCGGCGGCGGCCGTCAGGTTGTACTTGGGCCGGTCGCCGCCGAGGAACGACAGCGCGCCCACGGTCACCGTCTGCGCCTCCGAGGAGGTGAGGATCAGCGGGAAGACGAAGTTGTTCCACGCGAAGATGAAGGCCAGCAGGGACACGGCGGCGATGCCCGGCTTCACCAGCGGCAGCGCGACCCGGAAGAACGCCTGCTTGCGGGTGTAGCCGTCGAGCAGAGCCGCCTGCTCCAGCTCCGGTGACAGATCGGCGAAGTACGACCGCATGATCCAGACGATCAGTGGCAGCGTGACCAGTTGCAGCACCCAGATCATGCCGACGTACGTGTCGAAGAGCCCGAGCTGCTGGTAGAGCACGAACAGCGGGATGATCACGGTCAGTTCGGGCGCGAACCGGAACGACAGCAGCGTGAACATCAGGTTCTCCGAGCCCCGGAACCGCCACCGCGCGGCGGCGTACGCGGCGGGCAGCCCGATCACCAGGGAGAGCCCGACCGCCCCCAGCGACACCACCAGGCTGTTGACGAAGAACCGTACGAACGGCACGCCCTCGTCCTCGCCCGCGCCGAGGACCGTCCGGTAGGAGTCGAGGGTCGGAGTGAACGAGAAGTAGGTGCTGAACAGCTCGTTCGCCGGTTTCAGGGAGAGGATCACCATCCACACGACGGGGAAGAGCGCGAAGAGGAAGTAGAGGATCAGCGCGCCGTCGGCGGCGATCGCCAGTGCCCGCCGCTTCACGGCCCGGCTCGCTGCCCGTTTCGCCGTGCGGCCTTTCCGGACCTCGGTCATTTCGGCACCTCCGCGGCCCGGTTCTGTATCCGGCCCAGATAGCGCACCAGCACCATGGCCGCGAGATAGACCACCGCCCAGAGCACGATCATGTAGCTCAGCCCGAACGAGTAGCGCTGGAAGCGGATCGCCTCCAGATACGCGCGGATCTGGAGCACCACCGTGGAGTCGCCGGGACCGCCCTCCGTCAGGGCGTAGATGATGTCGAAGACCTTCAGCGAGTCCATGAACCGGAAGATCACCGCGACCAGGACGTACGGCCAGAGCATCGGCATCGTCAGCTTGCGGAAGGTGAACCACCAGCTCCCACCGTCGACCGCCGCCGCCTCGAACGGGGAGGTGGGCAGCGAGCGCAGCCCGGCCAGCGCGAGGATCGCGACGAACGGTGTGTAGACCCACACGTCCACGGCGATCGACGACAGCAGCGCGCCCGTCGGGGTGTCCGTCCACTGCACACCGCCGAGACCGAACGGCCGCAGCAGGTGGTTGACGACACCGACCGACGGCTGGAGCATCAGCTTCCAGATGATCGCGGCGATCACGGGAGCGATCATCAGCGGCAGGATGAGGACCTTCTCCAGCACCCGGCCCACCAGGGTCGAGCGGTGCAGGAGCAGTGCGACGGCGACGCCGAGGACCGTCTCGACGGCGGCGGCGCCGACGGCGTACAGCACCGTCACCCACGCCGAGTCCCAGAAGGAGGAGTCGGTGAAGATCCGCCGGTAGTTCTCCAGGCCCACCGGATCCGGCTGCGGTTTGCTCGCCGCGAAGTCGAACACGGTGTAGTAGAGGCCGAGTCCGAAGGGATAGAGGATCCCGCCGGTCAGCAGCAGGGCGGGGACGATGAGCAGATACGGCCGCAGGGTGCGCCGCCACCTCGGCACGCTCCGCGCGGCGCCAAGCCCGGGCGGGGGAGCGCCCGAGCCCGGTCCGGCGCCCGGTTCCGATTCCGCTCCGGGGCCCGGTCCCGCGGCCGACGCCTTCTCAGGGGCGCCGGCCACGGCCGCGTCGTCGGACGAGGCCGCCCCGTGATCGGCCTCCGTCGACGAGTCCATGGGGCGTCACCCGACCTTCGGGGCCAGATCGTCCGCCAGACCGTTCAGCACCGGCCCCGCGCTCTTGCCGCCGTAGATCTCCTGGAGCGCCGACGCCCAGCTGGTGGTCGCGTCGAAGAACTGCTCCTGCGGGGTGAACTGGATCCGTGTCTGGTCCTGGACGGCCTCGAACGTCTCGATGAAGCCGGGGAGTTCCTTCATCTTGTTCCGGTACGCCGCGTCGTCGCTCACGGACTTCCGCACCGGATCGATGTGGTTGTACTCGATCGCGCCCTTGCGCAGATGCTCCTTGCCGGTGGCCCACTGGAGGAACAGCCACGCCGCGCTCTTCTTCCCGCTCTTGGCGTTCATCCCGAGCGACCAGATCCACATGTTGGTCGCCAGCGACCCGTCGGGCCCCTTCGGCCCCGGGTGGAAGGCGATGTTCCCGGCGGCGGGCGAGGCACCCTTCACCGCCTGGAAGTACGCGGCGGTGTCCGCGTCGAAGAGCATGCCCGCCTTCTTCGCGCCCAGGTCGCTGGAGCACTGGTACCAGGTGTACGAGGTCCAGGAGGGCGGCCCGCCCTTCTTGACCATGTCCGCCCAGTCGCGGGTGAACGTGATGGCCTCGGGCGAGTTCATGGCGGGCTTCAGGCCCTCCCCCTCGACCGTGAAGTCCTTCAGCTTGTAGCGGGAGAACATCGTCATGAAGCCGGGATGGATCGTCGCCCAGCTCCGCGAGCCACGTACCGCGACCCCGTACATCCCGTCGAAACCGGCGCCCGGCGCCTTGCGCTTGATGGTGCCCGCGAGTTCACGCAGCTCGTCGAAGGACTCGGCCGGCCTCAGCCCCAGCTTGTCGAAGACCTCCGTGTTGTACGCCACGACGTTGGCCTCCCAGCCCCACGGCAGCGCGTACTGCCCGCCCCGGCCCAGCGGCTCACCCGCCTTCAGGGACCATCGGGTGCCTTCGAGGAGACTCGGCAGGAAGTCGCTCTGGTCCCATTCCGCGCCGGTGGCGGACTCGTTGCGCATCCACGGACCGAGGTCCTCCAGCCAGCCCGGCGGGCCGTACTGCCACACCATGTAGGCGCCGAGCATGAAGATGTCGTACGACGCCCGGCCGCTGGAGAGGTCCACGGTCAGCTTGTCGAAGTAGTTGTCCTCGGGGAACACGTCGTACTCGACCTTGATGCCGGTCTTCTCGGTGAAGGTCCCCAGCTCGGCGATCAGGGCGTCCGTGTACGGGTGCTTGTTGAGCAGCGCCTTGATGGTCGTGCCCTTGTGCCGCCGCCAGTCGAAGGATCCGGTGACGTCGTCGGCCGCCGAACCGTCGCTCTTGCTGTCGCCGCCGCCGAAGCCGGCGCCGCAGGCGCTCAGCAGCGGGGCGGACGAGGCCGCCGCCGTCAGAGCGAGGAACCGCCGCCGGTCGTGCCCGAGCTTCCCGTGCATGTCCATCCATGACCTCCACGGTCCGGCAGGAGACGCTGTTCCCACGTTCCCACTCGTGGATAACGCGTTCCTTCGAGTGGTTAACAGAGCTTGGAACACCGGTAGTTGCGCGTCAATCCCGCGCGCGCCGGAAAATCTCGGTGCAGAGTGAGAACTTCACAGAGGGAGCCGATATGTGGATGGGTGTCGATCTCGGTACACAGAGCGTCCGTGCGGTGCTCGTCGACGACGACGGGGCCATGCTCGGCAGCGGCGCGGCCCCGCTGGGCGGCGGACGCGACGGGGTACGCCATGAGCAGTCGCCGGACGAGTGGTGGGAAGCGGTGCGCACGGCGATCGGTGGAGCCCTGCGGGACCGGCCGCCCGGTCCGGTCGGCGCGCTCGCGGTGTGCGGCACCTCCGGCACGGTCCTGCTCACCGACGGCGAGGGCCGGCCGCTCACCCCCGGTCTGATGTACGACGACGGGCGCGCGACCGCCGAGGCCGCGCTGGCGCGCGAGCGAGGACTGCGCGTCCAGCCGACGTGGGCACTGCCGAAGGCGATGTGGCTGCTGAGCCGGCACCCGGCGAGCGCGGGCGTACGCCTCACCCACCAGCCCGACCACATCGTCTCCCGCCTGGTCGGCCGCCGTACCCCCACGGACTCCAGCCACGCCCTGAAGACGGGCTACGACCTGACGGCCGACGCCTGGCCGCACGAGAAACTGGCCGGGCTCGGGCTGGCGGAGGAGCTCTTCCCGGATGTCGTACGCCCCGGCGCGCGGCTCGGCGAGGTCGGCGCCGACGGGGAGGCGGCCACCGGTGTCCCCGCCGGTACCCCCGTGATCGCCGGGATGACCGACGGCTGCGCCGCCCAGATCGCGTCCGGCTCACTGAGCCTCGGGTCGTGGAACTCGGTCCTCGGCACCACACTCGTCCTGAAGGGCGTCACCGCCGAACCCGTCCACGACAGCACCGGGGTGGTCTACAACCACCGTGCCCCGGACGGCGGCTGGCTGCCCGGCGGCGCGTCCGGCGTCGGCGCGGGCGCGCTGGCCCGCGCCTTCCCCGACGCGGACCCGGCGCGGCTCGACGGCCTCGCCCCCGCACACGAACCGTCGACCGCGCTCGCCTACCCACTGGTCTCGCGCGGCGAGCGGTTCCCCTTCCTCGCCCCCGAGGCCACGCCCTTCCTGCTCGGCGATCCCGGGTCAGCCGCCGACCACTGGGCGGCGCTCCTCCAGGGCGTCGGCCACACCGAGCGGCTCTGCCTGGACTACCTGGACCATCTCGGCGCCCCCCAGGACGGCCCGCTCACCTTCACCGGCGGCGGCTCACGCAGCGCGTACTGGAACCAGCTGCGCACCGACATCCTGGGCCGGACCGTGCACATCCCCCGGCACAGCGAACCCGCCCTCGGGATGGCGGTCCTCGCCGCGTACGGCGCCGGCGCCGCCCCCACCCTCGCGGACGCGGCCAAGCGCATGGTCGGCCTCAGCCACGTCCTGAGCCCCGACCCGGCCCGTACGGCGCGCTTCCTGGAGCCGTACCTGAAAGTGGTCGGCGAACTGGAACGGCGCGGCTGGCTCCCGTCGCCCGTCGCCACCCACGCCCGCACCCGCGCCGATTCTCTGGAGACCTCGTGAGTACGACCCTGCTGCTGGCCCGCCACGGCCAGACCCTCTGGCACGCCGAGAACCGCTACGCGGGCGTGAGCGACGTCGGCCTCACCGACGAGGGCCGCGCCCAGGCGGCGCGGCTGGGGGAGTGGGCGGGGCGGCAGACGGCGGCGATCGACGCGGTGGTCACCTCGACGGTGTCGCGCGCGATCGTCACGGCGGAGCCCGCCTGCCGGGCACTCGGCCTCGTACCGGAACGCGAACACGACCTGCGCGAATGCGACTTCGGGGTGATGGAGGGCCGCACGCTCGCCGAGTTCGACGCGCTCGACCCGACCGGCGCGGCGGCGTTCCGCGCCGACCCGGTGGTCAACCCCTTCCCGAACGCGGAGGACCCCCGCGCGGCGGCCACCCGCGGCGCGGACGCACTGCGCCGGATCGCGACGGCACACCAGGGCGCCCGGGTCCTGGTGGTCGCGCACAACACCCTGCTGCGGCTGGTGCTCTGCGAACTGCTGGGCATCGAGCTGAGCGACTACCGGCGGGTGTTCCCGGGGCTCCGGAACGCGGCGGTGAGCGAGATCCGGACGGACGGCAGGCGTGTGGCGCTGCTGTCGTTGAACGTGCCGTGCGAGCCGTAGCTCTGGGGCGCCCACCGCCTGTGGAAGGCGGCGTGCGGGACGGTGAGTTCGGGGGAGTACGAATCCGTGGCCTTGACCTCAACCACGGTTCACGTACGACGCTCGATCCCCGGGACACCGACCCGCCTCGGTGACGGGTCGTGCCGACCAAGGAGCGAGCACTCGTGACGACAGAGACCGTGGCCCGATGGATCGGGCGGCACGCCCACCCACTCACCACCCTGGACCCACAGGCGCCCTTGGCGGATCTCCTGCCGCTGGCCGGTCTCGTACGAGACGCCGCCGTCGTGGCTCTCGGCGCCTCGACGCGTCAGGCCCATGAACTGTCCACCGTCGCGCACAGGGCGCTGCGGTTCCTGGTCGAGCGCCACGGATTCCGTTCGGTGGCCCTCGAAGGCGACGACGCGGTGAGGCTCGGGCTCGGCGAGTACGTCGGCACCGGCGCGGGGGACCCGGAGGAACTGCTCGCCGACGCCCGGTCGTTCTGGCGGACCGAGGAGATCCTCGACGTCGTCCGGTGGATGCGCGCGTACAACCGCACCCACCAGGACGACCCCGTCCGCTTCGTCGAAGACCTCGGTCGCCCCCGGACCCCGGAAACCCAACCAGAAGGCCTCGCCGGTATCGAACAGGGCCTGGGCGAGAGCACGATCCGCTGGCAGGAACGGACCGGTGACAAGATCGTCTACTGGGGCGGCCTCGCCCACACGGTCGCCGGCGGCTCGCGGGCCACGGCCGGCAGCTATCTGCGGGAGCGCTTCGGAAGTCGTTACGTATCGGTCGGCCTGACGTTCCACCACGGCACCGCGCCCTACCCGATCACCCCTCCACCGGCGGATTTCGCGGACGCCACGTTGGGGCGCACCGAGCTGGACGCCTATCTCCTGGACCTGCGTACGGAAGGCCCCGCCCCGGTACGCGCATGGCTCGACGCTCCGGCCAAGACCCGCGTGATCGGTCCCGCCTACGACCCCGAGGACAACGACGCCTACCGCATCTCGGGCGGATCACTGGCGGACTGGTTCGACGCCGTCATCCACACCCAGGTGGTGACCCCCGTGGGCGTCCTCGCACGACCGGACAGCACCGGGCGTGGGCGACAGGTTCCCCGCCACGACCGGAGTCGTAGGCGGGACTGACCGAACACCCCTTTGGGGGAAAGTCACAGTCGGTCCGGCAGCCGCCCCGCGGCGCGAAACGATCTCCGTCGAGCCGGCGCGACCCTCACCTCAGCCGATTCCGTGACAAGCGTCACGCCCATCGGCGGCATGGAGAGCCCCAGTTGTTGGAAGTCCACCAACCGCCGGGCAGCCGCGTTGTGCTCGGTCACCCGTGTCCGGAGGTGTCCTGTTGGGCTACCGTCAGCCTGTCCCCAGCCCATATGTCTGTCCTCACCTCGCGGAGTCCCGATGAGCACTGCTGCCGTCACCACCCGTACCGGAGCGGTCCTCGCCGATCTCCTCCCCGTCGCACGGAACCGGTACGCGGTCGACACCGCGCTCGTGCTCGGCGGCGCCGCACTCACCGGCATCGCGGCCCAGCTCTCCGTCCCGGTCCCCGGCTCCCCGGTCCCGGTCACCGGGCAGACCTTCGCCGCGCTGCTCGTCGGCACCGCGCTCGGCGCCCGCCGCGGGTTCCTCGCGCTCGCCGTCTACACCCTCGTCGGCCTGGCGGGCATGCCGTGGTTCTCCGAGGGCGAGTCGGGCCCCGGCATCGTCTCCCTCGGCTACGTACTCGGGATGCTGCTCGCCGCGACGGTCGTCGGCTCGCTGGCCCGGCGCGGCGGCGACCGTTCCGTGGCGCGCACCGCCGGGACCATGGTGCTCGGCTCCGTGATCATCTACGCGGTCGGCGTGCCGTATCTCGCCCTCGCCGCCGACCTGTCGCCCAGCGCCGCCGTCGCGGCCGGACTCACCCCCTTCCTGCTCGGTGACGCACTCAAGGCCGCGCTGGCGATGGGCCTGCTGCCCGCAGCCTGGAAGCTCGTCGGCCGCCAGGGCTGACCCGGACGCCACCCCCACCCCGGAACACCGCGCGCCGTGCCCGACGTGCCACACTTCGCCCATGCGCGTGTATCTCGGCTCCGACCATGCCGGCTTCGAACTCAAGAACCACCTCGTCGAGTGGCTCAAGGCCCACGGCCACGAGCCCGTCGACTGCGGTCCGCACATCTACGACGCCCAGGACGACTATCCGCCGTTCTGCCTCCGCGCCGCGGAGCGGACCGCGGCCGACCCGACGGCCCTCGGCATCGTGATCGGCGGCTCCGGCAACGGCGAGCAGATGGCCGCCAACAAGGTGAAGGGCGTGCGCGCGGCGCTCGTGTGGAACGAGCAGACCGCCGGGCTCAGCCGCGAGCACAACGACGCGAACGTGATCTCCATCGGCGCCCGGATGCACACCCAGGCCGAGTCGACCACGTTCGTGGAGATCTTCCTCGGCACCGAGTACACGGGCGAGGAGCGGCACGCCCGCCGGATCCAGATGCTCGCGACGTACGAGACGAAGGGCGAACTCCCTCCGATCCCGGCGCACCACCCCAAGCAGGACTAGCACTCGTTCCTCGTCGGCGGGCACGCACCACGCACCACGCATCACGCACCAAGGAGAACCCGTGCCCGAGGGGCATACGATCCACCGCCTCGCCGAGGACCTGACCGACCGCTTCTACGCGGATCAGGTCCGCGTGAGCAGCCCGCAGGGCCGGTTCACCGAGAGCGCGGCGCTCCTCGACGGACGGGTGCTGGACGGCGCGAGCGCCCACGGGAAGCATCTCTTCGTCGGCTTCGAGGACCGGGGCTGGATCCATGTCCACCTCGGCCTCTTCGGGAAGGTGGCGCTCGGCGGGACCCCCGCCCCGCCACCCACCGACACCGTCCGGCTGCGGCTGCTCAACGACTCGTATTACATGGAGCTGCGCGGCCCCACCACCTGCGCGCTGATCACCGCACCCGAGAAGCGCGCGATACACGACCGGCTCGGCCCCGACCCGCTGCGCCCGCCCGACGCACCGGGTAACGACCCGGAGCGCGCGTGGGCCCGGATCTCCCGCTCCCGTACCACCGTCGCCGCCCTGCTGATGGACCAGAAGATCATCGCGGGCGTCGGCAACGTCTACCGCGCCGAAGTCCTCTTCCGGCACGGCATCGACCCCTACCGGTCCGGCCGGGACCTCACCCGCGCCGAGTGGGAAGCGATCTGGACCGACCTGGTGGCGCTGATGCGCGAGGGGGTACGCCACAACCGCATCGACACCGTACGGCCCGAGCATCTGCCCGAGGCCATGGGCCGCCCGCCGCGCGTGGACGACCACGGCGGCGAGGTGTACGTCTACCGTCGCGCGACCATGCCCTGCCATCTGTGCGGCACCGAGATCCGGACGGCGTCACTCGCCGCCCGCAACCTCTTCTGGTGCCCGGCCTGCCAGAAGGCCTGAACCGGGCCGGACATGAGCCGGCCCCGGCCCCCTCAGAAACCGTGCGGCAGCCACGGCGCGACCGGCGACACGAAGGCCACCGACGCCTCCGCCAGCGCGCCGGGCCGCAGTTCACGGACCAGCCCCGCCGCCGCCAGCGCCACGGGCGAGGTGTCGCCCAGATACATCGAGCCCAACTCCCGTACCGAGAGCGACAGATCGGCCGCGTCCGCCGTCCGTTCGCAGGACGCGCCCTTGATGTCACCCGTCAGCCGCCAACGTCCCTCGTTCCAGGGGCAGAAGGCGTCCTCGACCTCGAACACCACGTCCACCGGGGCCTGATACGTCCGCGCCGCGAGCGCCGCCCCCACCTCCACCAGCCGTACGTACAGCGAGTCCCGCACCCGGATGTTGGAGCGCCGGACGTCGGAGACCAGGAACTGGAACGCGTCGTCCACCGGCAGGTTCGACACACTCACCCCCGACGTCAGGTCGATCTCGCCGAGGAAGCGCCACAGGGTCGCGTACGCCACCGGGTCCAGCGCGGACACCCGGTCGACCACGACCGTGCCCTTCGGCCCGGCCGGTTCCCATCCGGGCTTGACGCGGTAGAGCGCGTACCCGACCGTCTCGGCGTCGTCGCCCTCGCCCCGGCGCGCGAGCACGCACTGGAGCGCGGTCGCGCCCTCGCGCCGCTCGGGCGGGTCGATCAGCAGCTTCCGCTCCCAGCCGGGCCGCCGCTCCAGCATGCCCGGGCGGCCGTGGACCTGGCGCGCGTACACCGACTCGATGGACTCGCGCGCGTCGTCCAGCGCGACGTACCGCAGCCGCACGGCGTCGGCGCCGTCCGCGTCGGCGGGCACCCGGAACGAGACACGGGAGGTGTCGATCTCGGCGCTCAACTGCCGTGTGCCGACGCCGTATCCGAACCGTCCGTAGATCGCCGGCTCGGACGCGGTCAGCAGCGCCACCGACTGACCCCATGAGCGGACGTCGTCCAACTGCCGCCGCATCATGGAGGTGAGGATCCCGCGCCGCCGGTGCGTCGCCGCGACGCTCACCATCGTGACGCCCGCGGCGGACACCACACCCCCGCCGGGCACCGTGAGCCCGAAGGTGTACGCGCCCGCGGTCGCCACGCACTCGTCGCCGTCCCAGACCCCGACGGAGCGTTCGCACTCCGTCACGGAGCGCCATGCCTCGCGCTCCTCGACGGAGTTGACGAGCGCCCCGCCGAAGGCTCGTTCCAGCGTCCCGAACCAGCGGTCCCAGTCGGGGGCTTCGAGTACTCGCAAGTCTGTGGTCATATGCCATCAGTACCAGGGCGCGGGCGGTCGAGGCGACCCGGTATCGAACGCAATGTCACAGGGGTCCCCCTGCACGTGGGGCCCGCTGATGGATAAGGTCCAACGACAATGGCCGGTGGCGCGAAGACGGACTCGTACACGGCCCGGATGCGCAGGTCGCTGCACCGGGTCCGCATAGGCGTGCGCAAATCCGGAGTCGACTACTTCCGCGGCGACGGCTCTGACTGGATCGCACTCGTCGGACTGCTCCTGACCGTCCCCGGCATCGCGATCGCCACGATGGCGGTCCCCGTCTGGTTCGCGCCGTCCGCGCTGGTCCTGCCGATCGTCGCCGGGGGACTGCTGCTGCGGCCCTCCAGTTTGCTGAGTCTGTACGCGGCCGCCGCCACCGCGCTGATCGTCGAATCGCTCGTCCTCGGCCCGTACGACCAGGGGCCCGCCACGGTGACGCCCGGCACCGTCCTGGTGGTGGCCGCCTGCGGGCTCTTCGGGCTGCTGATCGCCCAGTTCAGGGCCCGCGTGGGTGTGCCGTGGCGGCGCGGCGGCACGATGCTCTTCGACCTGCGCGAACGCATCCGGGTCCAGAGCGCCCTGCCGCAACTGCCGAAGGGCTGGCACCGCGAGATGTCGCTGCGGCCGGCCGGCGGTCAGTCCTTCTCCGGCGACTTCGTCGTGGCCGCCCGCACCAACGGAGGCCGCACGCTCGAAGTCGTCCTCACGGACGTCTCCGGCAAGGGCATGGACGCGGGCTCGCGCGCCCTCCTGCTGTCCGGTGCGTTCGGCGGCCTGCTCGGGTCGCTCCCGCCGGAGGGCTTCCTGCCCGCCGCCAACGGCTATCTGCTCCGCCAGGACTGGGACGAGGGCTTCGCGACCTCCATCCACCTGGTCCTGGACCTGGAATCGGGGGAATACGAGCTGCTGTCGGCGGGCCATCTGCCCGCGCTCCAGCTCCACGCCGGCAGCGGGCGCTGGGAGGAGATGGCGGCGGAGGGCCCGCTCCTCGGCGTCTACGACCGGGCGGAGTTCGACCCGGTGAAGGGCGTCCTGCTGCCGGGCGACGTACTGATGCTGTTCACGGACGGCCTGGTCGAGGCGTCGGGCCGCGACCTCAGCGAGGGCATAGACAGGCTGTCGGGCGAGGCGGACCGGTATGTCGCTGCGGGCTTCGTGGGAGCGGCCTGGCACTTGATCGAATCGGTGGCGAAGCATGTGAACGACGACCGGGCGCTGCTGCTGATCTGCCGCGAGAGCTGAGCCCGACCGGGCCCGGGGGCCGGCACCGTCCGCACCGGCCCCCGTCGCCGGTCAGGCGCCCGACGTCTTCGCCGGCGACAGCTCACCGCCGCCGACGGCCTCGCCGTCACCACCACCGTCGCCGCCACCTCGTCCGCCCGGCAACACCCGCGCCAGCCAGTACGACTTGGCCGCGGCCAGCGGGCCGAGGACCGCGAGGATCAGGACGTAGCCCGCGATGAAGGGGGCCAGCCGCCCGTCCAGCGCCGCGCCCGCCGCCATCGTCGCGAGGATCAGGGCGAACTCGCCGCGTGCCACCAGCGTCGTCGCGATGTTCGCCGCCGGGCCGGAGCCGAAACGGTAGACGCGCGAGGCCACCAGCCCGGCCAGCACGTTCATCGTCAGCGTCACGGTGACGGCCGCCACGACGGGCCAGAGCACCGTCGGCAGGTCGCCCGGGTTGATGGACAGTCCGAAGGCGAAGAAGAAGATGGCGCCGAACGCGTCCCGCAGCGGGTGCACCAGCGTACGGATCCGGTCGCCGGAGGCTGTACTGCCCAGCATCAGACCGACCATGAACGCGCCGATCGCGTCCGCGACCCCGAACCACTCGGAGACCCCGGCCATGAAGACCGCCGCGCCCAGGAAGGAGATGACGAGCAGTTCGTCGTCCTTCGTGTTGATGAGCCGGCCGATGACCTTCTTGCCGAAGCGCGCGGCCAGGGCCAGCAACAGCAGGAATCCGAACGCCTTCCCGCCGTCGACGAGCGCGGCGGAAAGGCTGTCGGCGCCGGACAGGATCGGCTGGAGCGCGGCCAGGTAGAGCGCCAGGAAGATGTCCTCGACGACGATGATCCCGAGGATCGGCTTCGTCTCGGGATTCCCGATACGGCCCAGGTCGACCAGGATCTTCGTGACGATCGCGGACGAGGAGATACCGAGCACACCGGCCAGGACCAGCGCCTCGGACGTGCCCCAGCCCAGCGCGAAGCCGAAGCCGAGCCCGGCGCCCACGTTCAGCGCGAGATAGGCGCCACCGGCGAGGGCCATCCTGCGGCCGCCCGCCTTGAGATCGTCCAGATGGAATTCCAGGCCGAGGTAGAAGAGCAGCAGGACGAGGCCGAGGGCCGACAGCATCTCCAGGTCGTGCGGATCGGAGACGAGCACGATGCCGGGGGTGTGCGGTCCCAGCAGGATTCCGGCCAGGATGAACAGCGGGATCGTCGGCAGCTCGATCCGGCTGCCGAGGCGGGCGAGGAAAGCGGCGGCGAGGAAGGCGCCGCCCATGGCTATGAGGGTGTCTGCGTGTCCGATGGGACCGTTCCTCCATCAAGTCAAAGGCGCGTCAAGGAATCGTCAGTAATTAGTTTACCAAACGATTTATCCTGCAACTTCTGCCCCTTCTGCCGCACCCCATGGAGTCGGACAAATGACGTATCTCAGCCTGGCCGAGGTGGAGTTCATCGCGCGCGAGGCCCACGCCGCCCAGACCGACAAGGCCGGCCGGCCGTACACGGAGCACCTTCAGGCCGTCGCCGACGGGGTCAGGGCGCGCGGCGGCTCGGACGAGCAGATCGCGGCGGCCTGGCTGCACGACTCCGTCGAGGACGACGCCCTCTCCCGCGAATGGCTCGATGCGGCCGCGCTGCCCGCCCGAGTCAAGGACATGGTCCTGGCGGTGACGAAGGTGAAGGGCGAGTCCACCGCCACGTACACCAGTCGCATTCTGGCCACCCCCGGCGCGCTGCTCGTCAAGGAGTCGGACCTGGCCCACAACGCGGATCCGGGCCGCCTCGCCGTGCTGGACGAGGCGGCCCGGATCAGGCTCACCGAGAAGTACGCGGAAGTACGGCGGCTACTTGGCCTGCCCCGCTGACCGGCCGGCGCCCGTCCGATGCGGCCCGGCACCGGACACCGCGTCCTGGCGGAAGGCCCACTTCATCTCCGGTTCCGTCGCGCAGCGGAAGAGCCGGCGGACCGGCGGCGTGCAGAGCAGCGTCATCGCGACGCCCGCGAGCAGGGTCAGGAAGACCTTGCCCGCCGGCTCGTTGAGCCAGGCGTTGGTGGCGAAGATCCCGCTGTACACGGCGCCCTTGACCAGGAAACCGTGCAGCAGATAGCCGCAGATGGTGCCCGCGCCGAGTGCGGTGAACCACATCTCGCGGCGCGGCACCCACGACAGGAACGCGGCCGTCAGCACGACCGAACAGCCGAACATCGCGAAGGTCATGACGACGCCCGTCCACCACGGCGCCCCTTGGTCCTGGGCCGCGCTGTTGTGGTAGAACCACGCGTTCTGCATCCGGACCGCCGCCCAGTACGCGAAGGCGAGCGCGCCCACGAAGACGGGCACGGCCAGCAGCCTGACCTCACGCCGCCGCACCAGCTGGAAGTGCTCGGGCTTGAGCACGAGCCCCAGGACGAAGAGGGGCAGGAACTGCAGTACGCGCTGGAGGTTGAGGTCCTCGCCGATGTTCGGTGTGAAGGAGGCGAGCGCGGCGATACCGAGGGCGACCGGCAGGGGATGGCGCAGCGACAGCCAGAGGGGGGTGGTCAGTCGCCAGATGAACAACGCGGCCAGGAACCAGGTGAGATACCAGGGGTCGAGCAGACTGATCGGGTGCCCCGGGTCGTTGGTGGCCCGCTTGAACAGCGAGTACGCGACCTCGAAGACGACGTACGGGACGGCGATCCCGGTCAGCAGGCGTCTGATCTGGTGGGGGCGGCCGGTGTAACTCCGGGAGAAGTAGCCGGAGATGATGATGAAGGCCGGCATGTGGAACGAGTAGACGACCATGTAGATCGCCTTCGTCGCCCTGCTGCCCTCCATGACGGGCTCCCACGCGTGGCCCATGGCCACCAGCACGATGGCCAGGTACTTCGCGTTGTCGAAGAACGCGTCTCGCTTCGTGGACGTCCTGGCGACGGGGGGTGACGACTTCGCGGAGTCCTGACGGGTCCGTACAGGGGTTTCGGCCACTGCGGCCGACGCGGTCCGTGCAGTTGGGGGGACGGGATCCAACTCCCGCGAGCGGGGGAGTGGAGCCCTCTCATATCTGTGCGGAGCTGGGGACATCTCATTAACCCTAGCGCCGCACAATGCGATGAGTAAAACCTCCTGGGCAACTGGGGTGTTCGACACCGAAACAGCCTCTCACCGGTAGATATGCCCCTGTTAATCCCCCTTAAATAGGGCATATCATCAGGGTGTGGCCCTCGATATGACTCCGCGTGAATTCATCCGCCGAACTCTCGTGGACGCGCCGGGAATTGGCTGTGAGTCCGCTGTGAACGCGAGGAAATGATCGCATCGAATTGACGTGCCATTCATTTCCCCCGCCCCCGCGCGACCGGCGTCACACCCGGCGCGCCCGCCGGGGCGATTGGCGTGATCCTTACCTCGATGATTCGTCACGGGACGCCAACTGGGCGGAGGTTGGTGGCACGATGGTGGGAGCGGGAATGTGCGAGGCCGTGAGCTCCCGCGGCCGGCAAGGCGGACCGACCGAGGGTGTGATCAGTTGTGGCTATTTCACTGTCTGTGGTGCTGCTGTTGGCGATCGTCCTCGTGGTGCTGATCCGCGGCGGCTCCCTGAAGGGCGGCCCCGCGACGGTCGCGATCCTGTTCGGCTTCTTCCTGGCATCCACGGACATGGCTCCGTCGGTGAACAGGTTCCTGAACTCGCTGGCGGAGACGATCAACCAGATCAACTTCTAGGACCCGCTGTTCGGACCCGACCCGGCACCGCCCCCGACCCCGCCCGTCCGCCACCGGAGTGCCAACGCATCAGGGCCAGTCCGGAGGGTCACCCTCCGACCTGGCCCTGAGTCATGTGGAGCGGGCGACGGGAATCGAACCCGCGTAGCTAGTTTGGAAGACTAGGGCTCTACCATTGAGCTACGCCCGCACGCGCCGCAGGTCACGAGGACCGCGGCACGGAAAACATCGTAGCGGGTCCGCGGCCCTCGACGCACACCGCTTCGCCGTCGCCTCCGTACCGGTAAATACGTCCGGCGCACTGTCCGCGGGCATGTACCCTACGTGTCGCACCGACGGGGTGTGGCGCAGCTTGGTAGCGCGTCCGCTTTGGGAGCGGAAGGTCGTCGGTTCGAATCCGGCCACCCCGACCATCAGTACACGTGCCTGTTCATGATCGCGTTGTGGGCGTCATCCTGCTTGCGGCTACTATGCAAGCTGCGTGCCCGTGTGTCTGAAGAGACTGTGAAGAACCGGGCCGAATCCGCTGGTCCGCCGGAGTCACGGCGGGCGTAGCAGAACCCCAGAATCAGCCACCAAGGAGACCGAACCGTGAAGAGCGCCGTGGAGACCCTGAACCCGACCCGGGTTCGGCTCACTGTCGAGGTGCCCTTCGAGGAGCTCAAGGACAGCCTCGACGCGGCGTACAAGAAGATCAACGACCAGGTCACGGTGAAGGGCTTCCGTAAGGGCAAGATCCCGGCCCGCGTCATCGACCAGCGGTTCGGCCGTGGAGCTGTGCTGGAGGAGGCCGTCAACGACGCCCTTCCGAAGTTCTACACGGAGGCCGTCAACGAGGGCGAGCTCAATGTCCTCGGGCAGCCCGAGGTCGACATCAAGGAGCTGAAGGACGGCGAGCTGCTCTCCTTCACCGCCGAGGTCGACATCCGTCCGGTCATCGAGATCCCGGACTACACCGGCATCGAGGTCACCGTCGACGCGGTCGACGTCTCCGACGAGGACGTCGACAAGTCCGTCGACGAGCTCCGTGAGCGCTTCGCCTCCACCAACCCCGTCGAGCGTGCCGCCGCCGAGGGCGACGTCGTGACGATCGACCTGGAGGCCAAGGTCGACGGCGAGGTCCTGGAGGACGGCGTCGCGAGTGACGTGCAGTACACCATCGGCTCCGGCGAGCTGCTCGAAGGCATCGACGAGGCCGTGACCGGCCTGGAGGCCGGCGGCGAAGCCACCTTCACCTCCCAGCTCAAGGGCGGCACCGCCGAGGGCAAGGACGCCGAGGTCTCCGTCAAGGTCTCCCAGGTCGCCTCCCGCGAGCTGCCCGACCTGGACGACGACTTCGCGCAGATGGCGAGCGAGTTCGACACCCTTGAGGAGCTCAAGGCGGACAGCCGCAAGCGCCTCGGGAACATGAAGCAGTACGACCAGGCCACCCAGGCCCAGGAGCGCGTCCTCGACGAGCTGCTGAAGCTGGCGGAGGTCCCGATCCCCGAGAAGCTCCTCGAGGACGAGATCAAGACCCGTAAGCACAACCTGGAGCACCACCAGCTCGGTCAGATGGGCCTCGACCTTCCGAAGTACCTGGAGATCCAGGGCAAGACGGAGGAGGAGTTCGACGAGGAGACCAAGGAGCAGGCGGTCAAGGGCATCAAGACCCAGTTCATCCTCGACGAGCTGGTCAACAAGGAGAAGCTGAACGTGAACCAGGAGGAGCTCACCGAGCACCTCATGCGTCGCGCGCAGTCCTCCGGCATGTCGCCCGACCAGTTCGCGCAGGCGGTCGTCGAAGGCGGCCAGGTGCCGATGCTCGTCGGCGAGGTCGCCCGCGGCAAGGCGCTCGCCGTGGTGGTCGAGGCCGCCAAGGTGACGGACACGAACGGTGAGGTCGTCGACCTCCAGGACGACGAGGACGAGACCGCCGAGACCGTCGAGGCGTCCTCCGACGACACCGAGGCCGCGTCCGGCGCGGCCACCGAGGCCGCCGCGGACGACGACAAGCCCGAGGCGAAGAACGAGGGCTGAGCGTCCTCGCTCGACCGGATCTCCGGGCCCCGGGACGCTACTCGCGCCCGGGGCCCGCTCCGTAGCCCCGCCCCTGCCACGACCCAACTACCTTGCGCTGCCAGCGAACAGTCCAGGAAGCGGGATGGCGCCCGCCGACCAGCGCGTTAGGGTCCATGAATACGAGGGCTGGGGAGCGCCCCGTCCCCCGGAACGAAAGACGCTGAGACGGCCGGAGCCGTCAGAGACGAGCAGGTGGACACGTGACGAATCTGATGCCTTACGCCGCCGGCGAGCCGTCCCTCGGTGGTGGCCTCGGCGACCAGGTCTACAGCCGACTGCTCGGTGAGCGGATCATCTTCCTCGGCCAGCAGGTCGACGACGACATCGCCAACAAGATCACCGCGCAGCTCCTTCTTCTCGCGGCCGAGCCCGAGAAGGACATCTACCTCTACATCAACAGCCCCGGTGGTTCGGTCACGGCGGGCATGGCGGTCTACGACACCATGCAGTACATCCCGAACGACGTGGTGACCATCGGAATGGGCATGGCGGCCTCCATGGGCCAGTTCCTGCTGACCGGCGGCACCGCCGGCAAGCGCTTCGCGCTGCCCAACACCGACATCCTCATGCACCAGGGCTCCGCGGGCCTCGGCGGCACCGCCTCCGACATCAAGATCCAGGCCGAGCAGCTGCTCCGTACGAAGAAGCGCATGGCCGAGATCACCGCCCGTCACACGGGCCAGACCGAAGAGACCATCATCCGCGACGGTGACCGCGACCGCTGGTTCACCGCCGAGGAGGCCGTGTCCTACGGCATCATCGACGAGATCATCTCCGCTGCTTCGGGTGTTCCGGGCGGCGGCGGCACCGGCGCCTGAGGGCCATCAGTACGCCCCGGACCGGCCACGTCACCCCATCGAACGCCACCAGGATGGTGAACACCCCTATGAACAACTTCCCCGGCGCCTCCCCGAGCGGCCTGTACACCGGCCCTCAGGTGGACAACCGCTATGTCATCCCGCGCTTCGTGGAGCGCACCTCGCAGGGCGTACGGGAGTACGACCCGTACGCGAAGCTCTTCGAGGAGCGCGTGATCTTCCTCGGTGTCCAGATCGACGACGCGTCGGCCAACGACGTCATGGCGCAGCTGCTGTGCCTGGAGTCCATGGACCCCGACCGTGACATCTCCATCTACATCAACAGCCCCGGCGGCTCGATGACGGCCCTCACGGCCATCTACGACACGATGCAGTTCGTGAAGCCGGACATCCAGACGGTCTGCATGGGCCAGGCCGCCTCCGCGGCGGCGGTCCTGCTCGCGGCCGGCACGGCGGGCAAGCGCCTGGCCCTGCCGAACGCGCGCGTCCTGATCCACCAGCCGTCCAGCCAGACCGGCCGTGAGCAGCTCTCCGACCTGGAGATCGCGGCCAACGAGATCCTGCGCATGCGCGCACAGCTCGAGGACATGCTCGCCAAGCACTCCACGACGCCGATCGAGAAGGTCCGCGACGACATCGAGCGCGACAAGATCCTGACCGCCGAGGACGCTCTGGCGTACGGTCTGGTCGACCAGATCGTCTCGACCCGTAAGACCACGGCGGCGGCAGCGGCCTGACCCGTCCGGTGCCCTTGGCGCGGTCTCACGTCCTCGTGAACCGTGCCAAGGGGGGCCCGTACGGGGGGCCAGGCAAGGTACCGTCGGGTATGAGGCACAGGAGCCGCTGAACCAGGCTGCTCCCAGGCGAAGGGGAAGCACCTCGTGGCACGCATCGGTGATGGCGGCGACCTGCTCAAGTGCTCGTTCTGCGGGAAGAGCCAGAAGCAGGTGAAGAAGCTCATCGCAGGCCCCGGGGTCTATATCTGCGACGAGTGCATCGACCTCTGCAACGAGATCATCGAGGAGGAGCTCGCCGAGACCTCCGAGGTGCGGTGGGAGGAACTGCCAAAGCCGCGCGAGATCTACGAGTTCCTCGAGGGGTACGTCGTCGGGCAGGCGCCCGCGAAGAAGGCGCTCTCGGTGGCGGTGTACAACCACTACAAGCGCGTGCAGGCCGGTGAGAACGGCGGCGGCGCGGGCCGCGACGACGCGATCGAGCTCGCCAAGTCCAACATCCTGCTGCTGGGCCCCACGGGCTCGGGCAAGACGCTCCTCGCGCAGACACTGGCCCGAATGCTGAACGTACCGTTCGCGATCGCGGACGCCACGGCGCTGACGGAGGCCGGCTATGTCGGCGAGGACGTCGAGAACATTCTGCTGAAGCTGATCCAGGCGGCCGACTACGACGTCAAGAAGGCCGAGACCGGGATCATCTACATCGACGAGATCGACAAGGTCGCCCGCAAGAGCGAGAACCCGTCGATCACCCGCGATGTCTCCGGCGAGGGCGTCCAGCAGGCCCTGCTGAAGATCCTTGAGGGCACCACGGCCTCGGTCCCGCCGCAGGGCGGCCGTAAACACCCGCACCAGGAGTTCATCCAGATCGACACGACGAACGTGCTGTTCATCGTGGGCGGCGCCTTCGCGGGTCTGGAGAAGATCATCGAGTCACGGGCCGGTGCCAAGGGCATCGGCTTCGGCGCGACGATCCGCTCCAAGCGCGAGATCGAGGAGAGCGACCAGTTCCAGGAGGTCATGCCGGAGGACCTGGTGAAGTTCGGGATGATCCCCGAGTTCATCGGCCGCCTCCCGGTCCTGACCTCGGTGCACAACCTGGACCGCGAGGCGCTCCTCAAGATCCTGGTCGAGCCGCGCAACGCGCTGGTGAAGCAGTACCAGCGCCTGTTCGAACTCGACGGCGTGGAGCTGGACTTCGACCTCCCGGCCCTCGAAGCCATCGCCGACCAGGCGATCCTGCGCGGCACGGGCGCGCGCGGTCTGCGCGCGATCCTGGAGGAGGTCCTCCAGTCGGTGATGTACGAGGTCCCGTCCCGCAAGGACGTGGCCCGCGTCGTCATCACGGCGGACGTCGTCCGCAACAACGTGAACCCGACACTGGTCCCGCGCGAGCCGCGGATCGTGAAGAACGACGGCCGCCACGAGAAGTCCGCGTAACGGCACCACCCGTACGCACGGAAAGAGGGGCGCCCGGCCGGATCATCCGGCCGGGCGCCCCTCTTCGTGGGTGGTGCGTGCCGTCAGAGCTTCACGCGAACGTCGTTGCGCAGCTTGGCGGTTGTGGCGGCGGCGTCCTCGAGGGAGCCGGCCTTGCCCGTGAGGGCGCTCGCCATGTCGATCGGCATGGCGAAGCCCAGGGTGGAGTAGTCGCCCCAGATGCAGATGGAGAAGGCCACCTCTGAGGGGCCCTCCGTCTCGCCCGTCGCCATCTTGGCCTCCTGGCACTTCAGGACGGCGCCGTCGAGACCCTCGGGCTCGAAGGACTTGGCGTCCCCCTCGAACTTCGGGACGTCCTCGCCCTCCTCCTTCGCGGACTCCGACTTGAGGTAGTTGAACATGGCGTCGACGGCCTTCTCGGGGTCCTCGACCTCGCCGTACACGCCGCCGAACTGGATCAGCTTCCCGGCCAGCGGGTTGTCCTCCGACCCGGACTGGTACCCGGCGTTCACGTCCTTGGGGTTCTTCACGCCCCACTTCTCGGCGTCCTTGAGGTCGTTCTTGGTCATGCCCCCGGTGTCGCCCGTGCCCTCGCCCTTCTTGTACTCGCCGTCTATCACCGTCGCCGGCGTGATCAGCTTGTGCGGGCCGTCGTCGGCGACCTCACTGCTGCCTCCGCCCACCAGGAAGTACGCCCCACCACCGATCACCGCGAGTGCCACGACGACCGAGGCGATGATCAGGCCCGTCTTCTTCTTGGGGGCTCCCTGCGGCGGCGGGAAGCTCGGTGCCCCGCCGTACGGGGGCTGCTGCGGCGGCTGGCCGTACGGGCCCGGCTGCTGCGGCTGGCCGTAGCCCTGCTGGGGGACTCCCTGCGGCGGCTGCTGCGGGTACCCGTAACCGGGCTGCCCTTGCGGCGGCTGCTGGGGATACCCGTAGCCGGGCTGGCCCTGCGGCGGCTGCTGTCCGTACGGTCCGGGCTGGCCCTGCGGCTGCTGCCCACCGTACGGGCCCGGCTGGTTGTAGCTCATGTGCTCTGTCCCCTCCAGATGCTTATGCGTTTCCGACATCCTGACTGAAGGAGCCGTGACATGGGCCATCGGGGGGCGCACCGTTACCGAACTATCTCGTTTCAGTGCGGAGCTGGTACGCGCCTAAACTGTGTGCGTGACCGAGAACTCTCAAGCGCAGCCCGCAGCCAACCCTGAACTGCCGACCCAGTACGCGCCGGCCGAGGTGGAGGGGAAGCTGTACGAGCGCTGGGTAGAACGCGGCTACTTCGAGGCTGACGAGAAGAGCGGGAAGCCGCCGTACACCATCGTCATCCCGCCGCCGAACGTCACCGGCAGCCTGCACCTCGGGCACGCCTTCGAGCACACGATCATCGACGCCCTGACCCGCCGCAAGCGTATGCAGGGCTACGAGACGCTGTGGCAGCCCGGCATGGACCACGCCGGTATCGCCACGCAGAACGTCGTCGAGCGCGAGCTGGCCAAGGAGGGCAAGTCCCGGCAGGACCTGGGGCGTGCGGCCTTCGTCGAGCGGGTCTGGCAGTGGAAGGAAGAGTCCGGCGGCCAGATCTCCGGCCAGATGCGCCGTCTCGGTGACGGCGTCGCCTGGTCCCGTGAGCGGTTCACGATGGACGAGGGGCTGTCCGCGGCCGTCCAGACCATCTTCAAGCGGCTCTACGACGACGAACTGATCTACCGCGCCGAGCGCATCATCAACTGGTGCCCGCGCTGTCTCACCGCGATCTCCGACATCGAGGTCGAGTACCAGGACGACGACGGCGAACTGGTCTCCATCAAGTACGGCGACGGGGACGAGACGCTCGTCGTCGCCACCACCCGCGCCGAGACGATGCTGGGTGACACCGCCGTCGCCGTCCACCCCGACGACGCGCGCTACACACACCTGGTCGGCAGGCGGATCAAGCTGCCGCTCACCGACCGTACGATCCCGGTCGTCGCGGACGAGCACGTCGACCCCGAGTTCGGCACGGGCGCGGTCAAGGTGACACCCGCCCATGACCCGAACGACTTCGAGATCGGCCGTCGCCACGACCTGCCCAACATCACGGTCATGGACGAGCGGGCGGTCATCACGGTCCCCGGCCCCTTCCAAGGGCTCGACCGCTACGAGGCCCGCTCAGCCATCGTCGCGGCGCTCCGTGCGGACGGCCGGATCGTCGCCGAGAAGCGGCCGTACGTCCACTCCGTGGGCCACTGCTCGCGCTGCAAGACGACCGTCGAGCCCCGTCTCTCTCTCCAGTGGTGGGTCAAGGTCGGCCCGCTCGCCAAGGCGGCGGGCGACGCGGTCCGGGACGGCCGGGTCGCGATCCACCCCAAGGAGATGGAGTCCCGCTACTTCGCGTGGGTCGACAACCTCAACGACTGGTGCATCTCACGGCAGTTGTGGTGGGGGCACCGCATTCCCGTCTGGCACGGCCCGGACGGCGAGACCGTCTGTGTCGGTCCGAACGACGAGCCGCCGACCGGCGAGGGCTGGAGCCAGGACACCGACGTCCTGGACACCTGGTTCTCGTCCGGGCTGTGGCCGTTCTCCACGCTGGGCTGGCCCGAACAGACCCCGAGCCTGGAGAAGTTCTATCCGAACTCGGTCCTGGTCACCGGCTACGACATCCTCTTCTTCTGGGTCGCCCGGATGATGATGTTCGGCCTGTACGCGATGGACGGCACCCCGCCGTTCCACACCATCGCGCTGCACGGCATGGTCCGTGACCAGTTCGGCAAGAAGATGTCGAAGTCCTTCGGCAACGCGGTCAACCCGCTGGACTGGATGGACACGTACGGATCCGACGCCGTCCGCTTCACGCTCGCCCGGGGCGCCAACCCCGGGGTCGACGTCCCCATCGGCGAGGACTGGGTCCAGGGCTCCCGCAACTTCGCCAACAAGATCTGGAACGCGACCCGTTTCGCCATGATGAACGGCGCCACGGTCGAGGGCCCGCTGCCCGACGCGTCGGAGACGTCCGCCACCGACCGGTGGATCCTCTCCCGGCTGAACCAGACCGTCGCGCAGGTCGACGCGTACTACGAGGACTACCAGTTCGCGAAACTCAGCGACGCCCTCTTCCACTTCGCGTGGGACGAGGTCTTCGACTGGTACGTCGAGCTGTCCAAGACGACGTTCTTCGCGGGCGGCGACCAGGCCAAGGTCTCCGGGCGCGTCCTCGGTGAGGTCCTGGACGTCACCCTGCGTCTGCTGCACCCGGTCGTCCCATTCGTCACCGAGACGCTGTGGACCACCCTGACCGGCAAGGAGTCGGTGGTCATCGCCGACTGGCCGGCCGACTCGGGCTTCCGCGACCCGGCCGCCGAGCGGGAGATCGAGCAGGTCCAGCAGGTCGTCACCGAGGTCCGCCGGTTCCGTGCCGACCAGGGTCTGCAGTCGGCCCAGAAGGTCCCCGGCCGGCTCGACCTGTCCGCGACCCCGCTCGCCCCGCACGAGGCGGCGATCAGGCAGGTGCTGCGGCTCCAGGCGGCGGGCGACGGCTTCCATCCGACCGCGACCCTGCCCGTCGCGGGTGCCACGGTGGAGCTGGACCTGTCCGGGACGATCGACGTCGAGGCGGAGCGCAAGCGCCTGACGAAGGACCGGGACGCGGCCGAGAAGGAGAAGCAGCAGGCCACGGCCAAGCTCGGCAACGAGGCGTTCCTCGCGAAGGCCCCGGACAACGTGGTCGACAAGATCCGCGGCCGGCTGGTCAAGGCCGAGTCCGACATCGAGCGGATCACCGCGCAGCTGGCGGCTCTCCCGGAGAGCTGACGGCGGCCGGAGAAGCACCGGAACCGGTTGACGGGGCGGGGCGGCGTCTGTGCCGTACCCGCTCCGTAGACTGGTCCCGTGAGCGAGCACCAGCCCGACCAGCCTGACCAGCCCGGCGAGTACGACGACGACTTCGACGACATCGTCCACGCCGAGACCACCCGCGACCCCGACCTGGCCGTGATCGAGGCCGGAAGCCGTACGCTGCGCGCCCGGACGGGCGCCCCGCAGAGCGACGGCGTCCCGTCCCGGCCCGCCGACCCGGAGGTCGACAAGGCGCTGCGCGCCGTCGAGCAGGAGCTGGCCGGCCGCTGGGGCGAGACCAAGCTGGAGCCTTCGGTCACCCGCATCGAGGCGCTGATGAACGTGCTCGGCGACCCCCAGCGGGCGTATCCGTCGATCCACATCACCGGCACCAACGGCAAGACGTCCACGGCCCGCATGATCGAGGCGCTGCTCGGCGCCTTCGACCTGCGCACCGGCCGCTACACCAGCCCGCACGTCTCCTCCGTCACCGAGCGGATCAGCCTCGACGGCGAGCCGATCTCCGCGGAGCGGTTCATCGAGACGTACGAGGACATCAAGCCGTACGTCGACATGGTGGACGGCTCGCAGGACTACCGGCTCTCCTTCTTCGAGGTGCTCACCGGTATGGCGTACGCGGCCTTCGCGGACGCCCCGGTGGACGCGGCGGTCGTCGAGGTCGGCATGGGCGGGAGCTGGGACGCGACGAACGTCATCGACGCCTCCGTCGCCGTCGTCACCCCCATCGACCTGGACCACACCGACAGGCTGGGCTCCACGCCGGGCGAGATCGCCGTGGAGAAGGCCGGGATCATCAAGCAGGGCGCCACGGTCGTCCTGGCGCAGCAGCCGGTGGACGCGTCTCAGGTGATGCTGAAGAGGTCCGTCGACGTGGACGCGACGGTGGCCCGCGAGGGCATCGAGTTCGGCGTCGTCTCCCGCGAGGTCGCGGTCGGCGGCCAGATGCTGACGCTGCGGGGCCTGGGCGGCGAGTACGAGCAGATCTTCCTCCCGCTGTACGGCGCGCATCAGGCGCACAACGCCGCGGTGGCCCTGGCGGCGGTCGAGGCGTTCTTCGGGATCGGCGCGGAACAGGCCCGGCCCATGGACCTGGACACGGTGCGCTCGGCGTTCGCCTCCGTGGTCTCGCCGGGCCGGCTGGAGGTCGTACGGCGCTCGCCGACGGTGGTCCTGGACGCGGCGCACAATCCGGCGGGCGCGCGGGCCGTGGCGTCGGCCGTCGGTGAGTCGTTCGGCTTCAGCAGACTGATCGGGGTCGTCGGTGCCAGCGCCGGCAAGGATGTCCGGGGGTTCCTCGAAGCCCTGGAGCCGGTCTTCGCGGAGATCGTCGTCACGGAGAACTCCAGCGACCGGGCGATGAGCGCGGACGATCTGGCGACCGTCGCGGTGGAACTGTTCGGCGACGACCGTGTGCAGGTCGAGCCGCGGCTCGACGACGCGCTGGAGGCGGCGATCACGCTCGCCGAGGAGGAAGAGGAGTACGCGGGCGCCGGGGTGCTGGTGACCGGTTCGGTGATCACGGTCGGCGAGGCCCGGCTGCTTCTGGGAAGGGGCTAATCGCATGCGTACGCTCTGCGCGTCGACGCTGATCGGCGAGTTCTTCGTGATCGGCTTCGCCGGGCTCGTCGCCATGAAGTCCGACGACCTGTCGATGGCCACCGTGTGGACGGTCTGCGGCATCGCGATGCTGCTGTCCCTGCTGCTGTGCGGAGTGATCACCAGGCCGGGCGGGGTCCAGCTCGGCTGGGCGTTCCAGGTCGCGCTGGTCGCGGGCGGTTTCATCGTGCCGGTGATGTTCTTCCTCGGGGTGCTCTTCGGCGCGCTGTGGTGGGCCTCGGTGCACTTCGGACGCAAGATCGACACGGCGAAGGCGCGATGGGCCGAGCAGGCCGCCGCGCAGACGTCGGCGGAGCCGGGGACCTAGGGGCGTGCCGTACCCGGACCGGGTACGGCTCGCCCCACGCGCACCTGTAGCCTCACACCACTTCACCCGTTTGCCAGCAGCGAATGCCCACAAGGAGCCGCACACCATGACCCAGCGCACTCTCGTCCTCCTCAAGCCGGACGCCGTCCGTCGCGCTTTGGTGGGAGAGATCATCGGCCGCATCGAGCGCAAGGCCGGCTGGAGCATCACCGCGCTGGAGCTGCGTACGCTCGACGAGGGCACGCTGGAGCAGCACTACGGGGAGCACAAGGGCCGTCCGTTCTACGAGCCGCTGATCGAGTTCATGGCGTCGGGTCCGGTCGTCGCGCTGGTCGTCGAGGGCGAGCGCGTCATCGAGGGCGTACGCGCCCTGGCGGGTCCCACTGACCCGATCGCCGCAGCACCGGGGTCCATTCGGGGGGACTTCGGCACGATTGTCCGGGAGAACCTCATCCACGCCTCGGACTCCGAGGAGTCCGCCATTCGGGAACTGAAACTTTTCTTTCCCGAGCACTGAAAGACACCCCTTACCCTGGTCTTTTCTGATCAGATGTCAGCCAGACAGCGCTGAGGGCGCCTGCGGCGACCGACGGAATTCGGCCACCCCCGGCATATGCGGAGCCAGATCGGGAACGCATGGCTGCGACACCTCGTCACCTCTATTAGAGGTGGATCAACAGGTAGATCTACCGCGCCGCTTCAGTACGGGCGGCACTACGATGGAAGCCTCCACGCCACAGCATCCACCTCGCCATCCTGAAAAGCCGTCAATGCTCGATTTGGGAAGGCCAGACGCATCCTCATGGGGAACAAGATGTCGTTCATCGGCCGTGACATGGCTGTCGACCTCGGGACCGCCAACACGCTGGTGTACGTCAGGGGTCGGGGGATCGTGCTCAACGAGCCGTCCGTCGTCGCCATCAACACCAACACGGGCGGCATCCTCGCGGTCGGCGCCGAAGCGAAGAAGATGATCGGCCGGACACCGGGCAACATCGTTGCCGTCCGGCCACTGAAGGACGGCGTGATCGCCGACTTCGAGATCACCGAACGCATGTTGCGCTACTTCATTCTCAAGATCCACAAGCGTCGCTATCTGGCCCGCCCGCGGGTCGTCGTCTGTGTGCCCTCCGGCATCACGGGAGTCGAGCGACGCGCCGTCATCGAGGCGTCCACCCAGGCGGGCGCCCGTCAGGTGCACATCATCGAAGAGCCCATGGCCGCCGCCATCGGCTCGGGTCTTCCCGTCCATGAGGCGACCGGCAACATGGTCGTGGACATCGGCGGCGGCACCACAGAGGTCGCGGTGATCTCGCTCGGCGGAATCGTTACGGCTCAGTCGATCCGGGTCGCCGGCGACGAGTTGGACAACGCGATCATCCAGCACATCAAGAAGGAGTACTCGCTCCTCCTCGGTGAGCGCACCGCCGAACAGATCAAGATCACCATCGGTTCGGCCTACGACCTCGACAAGGACGAGCACACCGAGATCCGCGGCCGCGACCTGGTGTCGGGGCTGCCGAAGACCGTCGTCATCTCGGCCGCCGAGGTCCGCAAGGCCATCGAGGAGCCGGTCAACGCCATCGTCGACGCGGTGAAGACCACGCTCGACAAGTGCCCGCCGGAGCTCTCCGGCGACGTGATGGACCGCGGCATCGTCCTCACCGGCGGCGGCGCCCTGCTGCGCGGCCTCGACGAGCGGCTGCGCCGTGAGACCGGCATGCCCATCCACATCGCCGAGGACCCGCTGGATTCGGTGGCTCTCGGCTCCGGCAAGTGCGTCGAGGAGTTCGAAGCCCTTCAGCAGGTGCTCGACGCCTCGCCGCGCAGATGACGTATCGCCGACCGACCGCCCACTGACCGACCGACGAACGACCCGCCCGACCGCGCCGCCGGGATACATCCGACTCCGCGCAGATCATGAAAAGGGCGAATACCCCCCGGGCCCAACAGGCCCGGGGGACACCCCATATGGAACGCTGACGTCCTCGCCGGTGGATCGTTGATATACAGACAAGACCAATCCGATGCGCCAATTGAGACGAATCCCTTACGGGGGATTCCGTCGATTCGCACGAAAATATCCGACGAGGCATTCCAACGAGGAAGGCACGGCCGCCGCACGTGAGGGACACACGAGAGAGCCGGCTGCTCCTGGTGCTGCTGATCGCCATCGCGTTCGCACTGATCACGGTGGATATCCGCGGGGGAGAGGCGTCACCCGTCGACGGTGCCCGGGGAGCCGCGGCCTCGGTCTTCGGACCCGTCCAGGAGGGGGTCTCCAAGGCCGTCGACCCGGTCGGCAACGCCATCGGGGCCGTACGGGACTCCGGTGAGCGGCACGACCGCGTCAGTCTTCTGGAGCGGGAGAACGCGGCACTCAAGCAGCGGCTCGGCAGCGACGACCGCAACCGCAGCCGCGTGAAGGAGCTGGACAAGCTCCTGAAGACCGCCGGCGCCGGCCAGTACGGCATCAAGGCCGCCGAGGTCATCGCCATAGGAGCGGCCCAGGGCTTCTCCTGGACCGTGACCATCGACGCGGGCGCCGCCGACGGCCTCAAGCGCGACATGACCGTACTGAACGGGGACGGGCTCGTCGGCCGTATCACCACCGTGGGCCCCGGCACCGCGACCGTACTCCTCGCCAACGACCCGGACTTCACCGTCGGCACCCGGATGGAGAACTCCGACGAGCTCGGCTTCGCCACCGGTCAGGGCGACCAGCCCTTCAACGTGCAGCTCCTCAACGGCAAGGCCAAGGTGAAGAGCGGCGACCGGCTGGTCACCTTCGGATCCAGCAAGGACCGGCCCTTCGTCCCCGGAGTGCCGGTCGGTCAGGTCGTACGCGTCGACCCCTCCGGCGGCGACCTCACGCGCGACATCTTCGTCCGCCCGTACGTCGGCTTCACCAAGCTCGACATCGTCGGCGTCGTCGTCCAGGCACCCCGCGAGGACCCGCGCGACATGGTCCTGCCGAAGAAGCCCGCCAAGCCCAAGCCCACCCCGACCGTCACTGTCACGGCCACCCCGTCGCCCAACGGCCAGCAAGTGCCGGGCGACGGTCAGGTCAACGAGCAGGAGTAGAGCTGATCCCCATGCGCTTCAACCGGATGCTGCTCTCCGTCACCCTGGTCGTGGTCGCGCTGGTCGTCCAGGTGTCCGTACTCGCCCGGCTCCAACTCCCCGGAGCCGTACCCGATCTGCTGCTCCTCGTCGTCGTCGCGCTCGCCCTGGTCTACGGCCACACCAGCGGCGCGCTCATCGGCTTCGGCGCCGGACTCCTCGCCGACATCGCCCCGCCCGCCGACCACGCCGCGGGACGGTACGCACTGGTGCTCTGCGTGATCGGCTATCTCGCCGGACTCGCCAAGCCCGACCACGGCCAACCGCGCACCGCGCTGGGCCCGATGGTCGTGGTGGTCGGCGCCGCCGTCACCACCACGCTGCTGTACGCGGGGGTCGGCGCCCTCGTCGGTGACACCGCCGCCCGCCATGTCGGCCTCACCAACCTGGTCGTCACGTCGGCCATCTACGACCTGCTGCTCGCACCGTTCACCGTTCCGCTGATCATGGCACTGGCCAGACGCGCGGAGAACGACCCGCTCGCCGACAAGTCGAGCGGCGGCAGTGACGTCGCCTCCGGCTGGCTGGCGGCGGGGACCGGACTGAAGATCGGGAACCAGCGCGGGGGGCTGCGCATGAAGACGGCGAGGTCGCGCGCGGCCCGTGCCGGACGGATCAAGGGGGTCAAACGACTGTGAGCAACATTCCGGAGACCGGACGGACGCCCAGGGTCCAGATCCGGCTCGTCGTCATCCAGATCCTTGTCTTCTCGCTCCTGCTCACCCTCGGCGGACGGCTCTGGTACCTCCAGGTCCGCAACGGCGCGGAGTACACGGACGAGGCCAAGAACAACCATGTGCAGCAGGTCGTCCAGCCCGCCGTCCGCGGCTCGATCCTCGACTCGCAGGGCGTGCCGCTCGCCGACAACGAGACCCGGCTCGTCGTCTCCGCCAGCCGCACCGAACTGATGAAGATGCAGGACAAGGGGAAGGCCGTCCTCATCCGCCTCGCCGGCGTCCTCGGCATGACGCCCAAGGAGGTCGGGGACAAGGTCAGGCTCTGCGACAACAAGACGCCGCAGCCCTGCTGGAACGGTTCGCCGTACCAGCCCATCCCCGTCACCGACGAGGCCAACACCCAGCAGGCCCTCCAGATCCGCGAGCGCGCCGAGGACTTCCCCGGCATCACCGCCGAACCGACCGCCGTGCGCCGCTACGCCGCGCCGGGCAAGGCCAACACGGCCCAGGTGCTCGGCTATCTCTCGCCGGTCACCGACGAGGAGATCACCGAGGCGCAGGACACCGACTCGCCGTTCCTCCGCTCCGACCAGGTCGGCCGCTCCGGTCTGGAGCGCACGTACGACAAGTACCTGCGCGGAGACGCGGGTGTCACCCGCTACGAGGTCGACAACCTCGGCCGGGTCATCGGTCAGGCCAAGAGCGACCAGGCCGAGCCGGGCTCCAACATCATCACCTCCATCGACGCGCGCGTGCAGGCGGTCGCGGAGTACGAGCTCAGCGAGGCGATGAAGGCCGCGCGCAAGGAGCACGACCGCAACACCAACCAGAACTACAAGGCCGACGCGGGCGCCGTGGTGGTGCTGGAGTCCAAGACCGGCCGGGTCGTCTCCATGGCGTCCCAGCCGACGTACGACCCCAACGCCTGGGTCGGCGGGATCTCCGCGAAGGACTACGCCAAGCTCACCAGCAAGAAGTCCAACTTCCCGCTGCTGAACCGGGGGATCCAGTCGCAGGCGGCCCCCGGCTCGATCTTCAAGGTCATCTCCTCGACGGCGGCGGTCAAGGCCGGTTACGACTTCGACGGCAGCTACCCGTGCCCCAGTTCGTACTCCATCGGCAGCCAGGTCTTCAAGAACTTCGAGTCCCAGGGCTACGGCAGCATCGACCTCGGGCGCGCGCTGGAGGTCTCCTGCGACACCGTCTTCTACGGTCTCGCGCACAAGGAGTGGCAGAAGGACGGCGGCAACAAGCCCAAGAAGGGCGCCAACGACTACTTCTACAAGACCGCCAAGGAGTTCGGCCTCGCCAAGGAGACCGGCATCGACCTCCCCAACGAGGTCGCCGGCCGTATCCCGGACCGCCAGTGGAAGCAGAACTTCTGGGAGGCCAACAAGGCCGGCTGGTGCAAGCAGGGCAAGAAGGGCGGCACGTACGTCGAGCAACTCGCGTACGAGGGCTGCCTCGAAGGCAACCAGATGCGCGCCGGTGACGCGGTCAACTACTCGATCGGCCAGGGCGACACGCTCGTCACCCCGATCCAGATGGCCACGATCTACGCGGCGATCGCCAACGGCGGCACGATGTACGACCCGAGCGTCGGCAAGGCGATCGTCAGCCCCGACGGCAAGAAGGTCACGGAGATCAAGCCCAAGTCGCACGGCAAGCTGCCGGTCGACGACAAGCTCCGCGACCAGCTGGACAAGGCCCTCGCGGGAGTGGCGACCACCGGTTCGGCCGCCTGGCGGTTCGGCGGCTGGCCGCAGGACAAGATCCCGATGCACGCCAAGACGGGTACGGCCGAGGTCTACGGCAAGCAGACGACCTCCTGGTTCGCCTCGTACACCAAGGACTACACGATCGTCATGACGATCTCCCAGGGTGGTACGGGCTCCGGAGCCTCGGGTCCCGCCGTGCGCAAGATCTACGAGGCGATGTACGGCCTCGACGCCAAGGGCGGCCAGAACCTCAAGAAGGCCCTGATGCCCAAGCCGCGCAAGGCACTGCCCAGGATCGAGCCTGACGGCACGATCGACGCGCCGACCATCAAGCCGTTCGTACCGGACAAGAGGCCGCTGGACGGCAACGAGATCGCGCCGGCCGGGGACAACAACGGCCTGGTGCCGCAGGCCCCGGGCGACACGGGCCAGGCACCGGGCACCGGACAGGCCCCCGGCGACACCGGGCAGGCGCCCGACGCGGGCCAGGCACCGGACAACGGCCAGGAGCCCGACGCCGGGCAGCCACCGGCGGGTCCCGGGCGGTCACCGAACGACAACGGACAGCTCGCGGGCGCACCCGCGCGGAGGGACTGACGCATGGCCGGCACGAGCGGCTTCTCCGTCTCCGGATACGGTCCCGAGCGCGGGCTGTGGGCCACGATCGCGGCCCGCGACTCCCTGGCGCGCAGGCTGGACTGGCCGCTGCTGTTCTCCGCGCTCGCGCTCTCGGCGGTCGGGTCGGTGCTCGTCTGGTCGGCGACCCGCAACCGTACGGATCTCAACTCGGGCGACCCGTACCACTTCCTCTTCCGCCACATACTGAACACGAGCATCGGGCTGGCCCTGATGATCGGCACGATCTGGCTCGGCCACCGCACCCTGCGCGGCGCGGTGCCGGTGCTCTACGGCATCTCCGTCGTCCTCGTGCTGCTGGTCCTCACCCCGCTCGGCGCCACCATCAACGGCGCGCACGCCTGGATCGTGCTCGGCGGCGGCTTCACCCTCCAGCCCTCGGAATTCGTGAAGATCACGATCATCCTGGGGATGGCGATGATGCTCGCGGCCAGAGTCGACGCCGGTGATCAGGTCCATCCGGACCACCGGACGGTCGCCAAGTCCCTCGGGCTCGCGGTCGTCCCGATCGTGATCGTCATGATGATGCCGGACCTCGGCTCGGTCATGGTCATGGCGGTGATAGTGCTCGGCGTCCTGCTCGCCTCCGGGGCGTCCAACCGGTGGATCTTCGGGCTCGTCGGCGCCGGTGTCGTGGGCGCCGTCGCGGTCGCCGCACTCGGCGTGCTCGACGAGTACCAGATCAACCGCTTCGCCGCCTTCGCCAACCCGGAGCTCGATCCGGCCGGCGTCGGTTACAACACCAACCAGGCGCGGATCGCGATCGGTTCGGGCGGGCTCACCGGCACCGGGCTCTTCAAGGGGTCCCAGACCACCGGGCAGTTCGTCCCCGAGCAGCAGACCGACTTCGTCTTCACGGTCGCCGGCGAGGAACTGGGCTTCGTCGGCGCCGGGCTGATCCTGCTGCTGCTCGGTGTGGTGCTGTGGCGCGCCTGCCGGATCGCCCGGGAGACGACCGAGCTGTACGGGACGGTCGTGGCGGCCGGGATCATCGCCTGGTTCGCCTTCCAGTCCTTCGAGAACGTCGGGATGACGCTCGGGATCATGCCCGTGGCGGGTCTGCCGCTGCCCTTCGTGTCGTACGGAGGCACGTCGATGTTCGCGGTCTGGATCGCGGTCGGCCTGCTTGAGTCGATCAGGGTCCAGCGGCCGATAACGGCTTGATCCGGCGGGTCGGTGTCGCAGGGGCTGCCACTCGGCGGCCCCTGCGACTACGTTTGTGAAGATGGTGGACACAAAGCGAGAGATCGAGCGTAAGTACGAACTCCCGACGCCGCCGGAGGCCGGCGGCAGCGGCTCGGAACCACGTGGCCGTTCGCTCCTGCCGGATCTCACCAAGGTGCCGGCGGTCTCAGCCGTCACCGTGCGGGGCGTCACCGAGCTGGACGCCGTCTACTACGACACCCCTGACCTGCGGCTGATCGCCGACACCCTGACGCTCCGTCGCCGCACCGGCGGCGACGACGCGGGATGGCACCTGAAGTTCCCCGTCGGCGACGGTGTCCGCGACGAGCTCCAGGCGCCGCTCTCCGACACCCTCCCCGACGAGCTCGCCTCGCTGGTGCGCTCGCGGGTGCGCGGCGCGGAGCTGGCCCCCGTCGTACGGCTGCGGACCTCGCGCGACATCAGCCTGCTGGTCGACGAGGCCGGCCGGACACTCGCCGAAGTGGCCGTGGACACCGTCCGCGCCGAACGCCTGTCCGCCGGGGGCGGCAGCGCCGACTGGACCGAGGTCGAGGTGGAGCTGGCCGACGACGGCGATCCGGCGCTGCTCGACGCCGTGGCGAAGGTCTTCCGCAAGGCGGGAGTGCGCCCGGCGTCGGCCAAGTCGAAGCTCGCCAGGGCCCTCGCCGACACCGCGCCCCTCGACACCGCGCCCGCCGGCACCGCGCCCCGGGGGAAGGCGGACCGGAGGCCGGGCAGGCCCGCCCGCGCGACCGTGCGCACGCCGGTCACCGCCGGGGACCACGTCCTGGCCTATCTGCGCGAGCAGGCCGACGCGATCATCTCGTACGACCCCGCCGTCCGCCGTGACCTGCCGGACTCGGTGCACCAGCTGCGGGTGGCCACCCGCCGGATGCGCTCCGCGTTCCGTACGTACAAGAAGGTGCTCGACCGGGACGCCACCCGGCCCATCGGCGCCGAGCTGAAGTGGCTCGCGGGCGAGCTGGGCGTCGACCGCGACCAGGAGGTCCTCGCCGAGCGGCTCATCGAACGCGTGGACGCCCACGACACGACCCTGCTGCTCGGCCCTGTGCACGCCCGGCTCCAGATCTGGGACGCCGAGGGCCGCACCGACGCACGGGCCAAGACCCTCGGCGTACTCGACAGCGCGCGCTACCTGCGCCTGCTGGACTCCGTGGAGGCACTGCTCGCCGACCCGCCGCTGCTCGCGAACCGCGCGGAGAGGAAACCCGTCAAGGTACTGCCCCGGGCGATCGTCAAGGACTACGAACGGCTCGCGGGCCGCGTCGAGCACGCGCTCGCGCTCACACCGGGGGAGGAGCGCGACCTGGCGCTGCACGACGCCCGTAAGGCCGCCAAGCGCGCGCGGTACGCCGCCGACGCGGCCGAGCCCGCCCTCGGCAAGCCCGCCAAGCGCTTCTCCAAGCGGATGAAGGCCGTGCAGAGCGTGCTCGGCGACCACCAGGACAGCGTGGTGGCCCGCGACGCCCTGCGCGACCTCGCGATCCAGGCCCACACGGCCGGGGAGTCCGCCTTCACCTGGGGACTGCTGTACGGCGAGGAGGAGGCACGGGCGGCCGACCGGGAGCGCGAACTGCCGCGGATCTGGCGGAAGTCGGCGAAGCGGAAGCTGCGGACGGCACTGACGAACTGAGCGCGGGGCCACCGCTCGGGCCGGAGCGGGCACTCGGGCGGTGAGGGGCGGGTGGCGCTCGGGGTAGCCTGAATGGTCACCCCGTCAGCCCACGAAAGTCGCCGTGATGTCTGCTGTTGAGTCGGTCTTCCCACAGCTCGAAGCTCTGCTCCCGCATGTGCAGAAGCCGATCCAATACGTCGGCGGTGAACTCAACTCCACCGTCAAGGACTGGGACGAGTGCGACGTCCGCTGGGCGCTGATGTACCCCGACGCGTACGAGGTCGGACTGCCCAACCAGGGCGTCATGATCCTCTACGAGGTCCTCAACGAGCGCGAGGGCGTGCTCGCGGAGCGTACGTACAGCGTCTGGCCCGACCTCGAAGCGCTGATGCGTGAGCACCACGTCCCGCAGTTCACCGTGGACGCGCACCGCCCCGTCTCCGCCTTCGACGTGTTCGGGCTCTCCTTCTCCACCGAGCTCGGCTACACCAACATGCTCACGGCGCTCGACCTGGCCGGGATCCCGCTCAACGCGGCGGACCGCACCGTCGACCACCCGATCGTGCTGGCGGGCGGGCACGCGGCGTTCAACCCCGAGCCGATCGCCGAGTTCATCGACTGCGCCGTCATCGGCGACGGCGAGCAGGCCGTCCTGCAGATCACCGAGATCATCCGGGCCTGGAAGGCCGAGGGCCGGACCGGTGGGCGCGAGGAACTGCTGCTGCGGCTTGCGAAGACCGGCGGGGTGTACGTCCCCGGCTTCTACGACGTCGAGTACCTGCCGGACGGCCGTATCGCACGTACCGTCCCCAACAGGTCCGGAGTCCCGTGGCGGGTCTCCAAGCACACCGTGATGGACCTGGACGAGTGGCCGTACCCGAAGCAGCCCCTGGTGCCGCTGGCCGAGACCGTGCACGAGCGGATGTCCGTCGAGATCTTCCGCGGCTGTACGCGCGGCTGCCGCTTCTGCCAGGCCGGCATGATCACCCGGCCCGTCCGGGAGCGCAGCATCACCGGCATCGGCGAGATGGTCGAGAAGGGCCTCAAGGCGACGGGCTTCGAGGAGGTCGGGCTGCTGTCGCTCTCCTCCGCCGACCACAGCGAGATCGCGGACGTCGCCAAGGGCCTCGCCGACCGGTACGAGGAGGAGAAGATCGGCCTCTCCCTCCCGTCCACCCGCGTCGACGCCTTCAACGTCGACCTCGCCAACGAACTCACCCGCAACGGCCGCCGCTCCGGCCTCACCTTCGCCCCCGAGGGCGGCTCCGAGCGGCTGCGCAAGGTCATCAACAAGATGGTCTCGGAGGAGGACCTGATCCGTACGGTCTCCACCGCGTACGGCAACGGCTGGCGCCAGGTGAAGCTCTACTTCATGTGCGGGCTGCCGACCGAGACCGACGAGGACGTCCTGCAGATCGGCGACATGGCGGTCAAGGTCATCGCCGAGGGCCGCAAGGTCTCCGGCCAGAACGACATCCGCTGCACCGTCTCCATCGGCGGGTTCGTGCCCAAGCCGCACACCCCGTTCCAGTGGGCGCCGCAGCTGAGCGTCGAGGAGACCGACGAGCGGCTGCTGAAGCTCCGCGACAAGATCCGCGCGGACAAGAAGTACGGCCGCTCGATCGGCTTCCGCTACCACGACGGCAAGCCGGGCATCGTCGAGGGCCTGCTCTCGCGCGGCGACCGCCGGGTGGGCGCGGTGATCCGCGCGGTCTACGAGGACGGCGGCCGGTTCGACGGCTGGCGCGAGCACTTCAGCTACGACCGCTGGATGGCGAGCGCCGAGAAGACGCTGCCCGAGTTCGGCCTGGACGTCGACTGGTACACCACCCGCGAGCGCACCTACGAGGAGGTCCTGCCCTGGGACCACCTGGACTCCGGTCTCGACAAGGACTGGCTCTGGGAGGACTGGCAGGACGCGCTCGACGAGACCGAGGTCGAGGACTGCCGCTGGACGCCGTGCTTCGACTGCGGGGTGTGCCCCCAGCTCGACCTCGACATCCAGATCGGCCCGACGGGCAAGAAGCTGCTGCCGCTGTCGGTGGCGCAGCCGGCCGCTCAGGGGAAGTAGACGCCCGAAGCTGCCTCCGGCTGTCGGACCGGAGGCAGCTGGCTGGGGGTGGCCCGGGGGGGCCTACGGCTGGGGGGTCAGCCGACGTTCAGTGCGTTCAGCAGGGCCGACGTGACGTGGTCGGCCGCGTTCCGGTGGCCCTTGGCGTTTGGGTGGACGAAGGCCGTCTGGTCCGGGAACCGCGTGAAGATGCCCTCCACCCACCTGCCCGCGTCGCAGACGCTGTGGTTCCGCGAGGAGTCGTAGAGGTTGACGAAGGACGCGTCGTGGTCGCCGGCGGACTTCTCCACGACCTTGTTGAGGGGCTCCAGCACGTCGTCGCGGAGCCAGTCCAGGTCGCCCGGGGTGATCGAGGCGAACTGCTCCCAGTCGTTGTACCGGCACTTGGACGTGTCGTCGGGGACGATCGTCGGATAGCCGACGGTCACGATCCTGGCGTGCGGGGCCCTCTCCTGGAGGGTGGCGAGCATCTCGTCGTACTTCTGACTCACCTGGGTCAGCCGTTCGGGGACGTTGTCGGCGAGGTCGTCCCGGCACGGTGTGCCCACGCCACCGGTGCCCGAGCCCAGTTGGAGACAGGTGAAGAGAATGTCGCCGAAGCCGAGGCTGTTCCCGCCCACGCCGACGGTGATCACATCGGTCCCGGGACTGACTGCCTCGGACTGGGGCGGCACCGGGGGGAACGGGTAGTCCGGGTCCTCGGAGAAGGGCGGCAGATGGCGCCCGATCGGTTCCTGGGCGTTGAAGGTGATGTCGTCGATCGTGGCGGCCCCGCAGCTGACGTTGGTCAGCTCGATGAGCGGCCCGAGATCGCGGTCGATGACCTGCGGGTAGGACTGGTCGGTGCGCTCGCAGCCGTCACGGGGGACTTCGAAGGTCTCGCCCGCGGCCTGAATCACCCCGGCGGTGTACGAGTCTCCCAGGGCTACCCACTCGTACGCCGCCGCCGCTGTCGCCGGGGCGGCTCCCGCGAGTTGCGTGGGCACGAGGGCACCCGCGACGAGAGCGGCGGTCGAGCCCAGCAGTGTCAGGCGCTTGCGGATACGGATCACGAATCCTCCATGTGTACGGCGTTGGTGCCGCCATGAACGTACGGAGTCCGTGACCCACAGCACTAGATCCATTACGGACAGTCACGCGTGATCGCGAGAAGCTACTTTCGAGCGGTTTGTTTCGGTGTGCTGATGATTCGCATGCGGCAACTGACAGGCGCCTGGCGGTATGTGCGCGACACGAGGCAGACCCTTGATCAACTGTGCCGGTCCCGGCTCGGTGCGCGGCTCTGGGCCACTGTCCTGTTCTCGATCTTGAGGTCCCCCGTCCGGATCTCGAATCGGGTACGAACGCGGCCCGTGCCGCCGATCCGGGATCCGGGCAGGCGCCGGTCGCGTCATCTGAGGCATGGATCTGGACAAGACACCGGACGGGCCGCGGACACCCGAGCGATTCGAGCCGGGTGAGGGCTGTCTGACCACGGCGATCCGGATTCCGGTCCGGATCGTGGTGCTCGTTCTCGTCGTCCCGGTGCGGCTGGTCTGGGATCTGCTCGCCGTCGGCGCGAGGGCCGTCCACCGCTCGGTGCTGAGGCCGCTCGGGCGGGGGATCGCGGTGGCCTGCTCGTGGGTGTACGAGACGTTGCTCGCCCCGGTCGGACGGGCCCTGGCCGTGGCGCTGGTGTGGCTCGGCAAGGCGTTGTTCGTCTGGCCGTGGGTGGCGCTGTGGCGGTATGTACTGGCGCCCGTGGGGCGGTACGGCCTCGTGGTGCCGGTGGTGTGGCTGTACGAGAGCGTCCTCACCCCCATCGGGCATGGCATCGCCTTCGTCTGCTCCTGGGTGTACGAGACGTTGCTCACGCCGACCGGGCATGTGCTGGGCGCCGTGCTGGTGTTCCTGGGCAAGGCGTTGTTCGTCTGGCCGTGGGTGGCGCTGTGGCGGTATGTGCTGGTGCCGGTGGTGCGCTACGGCCTCGTGGTGCCCGTGGGGTGGCTCTACCGGACGGTTCTCACCCCGATCGGCCACGGCACCGTCTGGCTGCTCACCGGCATCGGCAAGGGCATCGCGCTGGCCGCCGTCGGTGTCTGGACGGCGCTCGTGTGGCTCGTCGTCACCCTGCTGGTCACCCCGGTCAGCTGGTTCTACCGCGCGGTCCTCACCCCCGTCGGCCGCGAGATCGTCGACGCCATCGGCGTCGCCTGGCGGATCGCCGGACAGATCTCGCGCGCGATCGGCCGGGGGCTGAGATGGCTGGCCTGGGTCCTGGTCGGGCAGCCGGCCGGCTGGTTCTACCGCGCCGCCTGCACGCCCGTCGGGCACGCGGTGCGCGACTACGTCTGGGCGCCGGCCAAGAAGGCCGCCGTCGAGACCGGCCGGGCGGTCAGGAGTGCGCTGCGCTCCGCGGGGCAGACGGTCAGGCAGGCCCGCCGCGACGCCTGGCGCGCTCTGGTCGGGTCTCCGCGCCCGGCCGAGCCTGTGGAGGCGTCGCTCGACGGGGCGCGTACGCTGGGAAGTACAACAACCGTCCCCGGCGCGGTACCCGCACCCGAGATCTCCCTGCGCAAGCAGGTGTGAGCCGGGTTTCCGGGGCCGACCGCCCGGTCGGCCGCGCGTCCGAGGGTGTGCGCCACAGCGCGCACCCCGCACCGAGGAGAAGAACCACTGGGCAAGCGACAGCCCGAAGGCCCCCCGCCCGCGCCGGCGGTGCAGCGCATCCGACTGCGTTACACCAAGCGTGGCCGCCTCCGGTTCACCAGCCACCGCGATTTCCAGCGCGCCTTCGAGCGGGCACTGCGCCGCGCCGACGTCCCCATGGCGTACTCGGCGGGCTTCACCCCGCACCCCAAGGTCTCCTACGCCAATGCCGCACCCACCGGCACGGGCAGCGAGGCCGAATATCTGGAGATCGCCCTCGCGGCGCCGCGCGACCCCCACACACTGCGCGATCTGCTCGACGACTCACTGCCCACCGGGCTCGACATCATCGACGCCGTCGAGGCCCGTACCTCGGGACTCGCCGACCGGCTCACCGCCTCCGAGTGGGAGCTGCGGCTCGACGGGGTGGAGTACGAAGAGGCCGAGCGCGCGGTGGCCGCCTTCCTGGCCGCCGAGGTGGTGGAGGTCGAACGGCGTGCGAAGAACGGCATGCGGACCTTCGACGCCCGGGAGCCCGTCGTCGGCCTGCGGACACTTCCTCCACAGGCCGATAGGCCGCAGGGCGAGCGCTGTGCGATACTGCGGCTGGTTGTTCGGCACGTGACACCCGCCGTTCGACCCGACGACGTCCTTTCCGGTCTCCGAGCTGTGGCCGACCTGGCGCCGCCGGTCCCCGCAGCGGTGACCAGGCTGGCGCAGGGGCTCTTCGACGAGGAGTCCGGAACGGTGACCGACCCGCTCGCGCCCGACCGCGAGGCAGTCACGGCAGGCCCATCCACGGCCGCCGGACCCGCCGCCGCGAAGGCGCCTGAAGGTGCAGTTTCCGCCTAGGACGGTTGTTGTAGCGCAGCCCTTGGACTCGGGAGCCACCTGGGTCGGGCGGCGTGCCGACCACGAAGACTTTCGCCAGGCCGTACGTGCAACGCGTACGTACGGAACCGGCGACCCAGACATAACAGCTCCTGTGCGGCGCCCGCGCCCCGGACGGCGGCAATCGCGCCTTTGCGCGGGCCGCGGCCGGACCGGATCAGGCGTGGCGCCCGGGAGCGTGACGGGAGAACCGCCCGCATGTCCCAGAACGAACCGGGTACGACCCGGGAGACCGAAGAAGAACTGAACAGCCCCAGCGACACACTGCCGCCGCGCCGCAGGCGCCGCGCCGCGTCGCGTCCGGCGGGGCCGCCGTCCTCGGCGGCCGAGGCCGCCGAGGGGGCGAAGGCCACGGCGAACGTGACGGACGACCCGTCGGCCGCCGGAGCCGACAGCGGCACGGACGCGGTCAAGGCCGTAGCCGACGAGCCTGCTCCGCCGCGTGCCCGGCGTCGTGCGACCCGTAAGGTCGCGGCTCCCGCCGAGACCGCTCCCGAGCCGGTTGTCGAGCCCGTGGCCGAGGTGGCCGCCGAGCCCGCGCCCGTCGCCGAGCCGGTCGCCGAGGAGCCCGCTCCGCCCCGTACGCGCCGTCGCGCCACCCGCAAGGTCGCCGCTCCCGCCGAGACGGTCGCCGAGCCGGTGATCGAACCTGTTGTCGAGCCCGCTGCCGCGGAGGCCGTCGCCGAGCCTGTCGCCGTCGCCGACGAGCCTGCTCCGCCGCGTGCCCGGCGTCGTGCGACCCGTAAGGTCGCGGCTCCCGCCGAGACCGCTCCCGAGCCGGTTGTCGAGCCCGTGGCCGAGGTGGCCGCCGAGCCCGCGCCCGTCGCCGAGCCGGTCGCCGAGGAAGCGGCGCCGCCGCGCACCCGCCGCCGTGCGACCCGTAAGGTCGCCGCTCCCGCCGAGACGGTCGCCGACGCGGACGCCGAGGACGACGGGATCACGCAGGGCGAGACGCTCCCCGCGAACGCCGTCACCCAGATCACCGCCGACGAGGCACAGGTCGCGGCCGCCGAGAAGGCCGCCACCCGTGGCCGTTCGCGCCGCAGGTCCGGCGGTTCGCAGGAGGCCGCGGCCGAGCCCAAGGCGGAGCCGAAGGCCGAGTCCAGGGCAGCCAGGAAGGCCGAGCAGCGCAACGGCTCCGGGCCGTCCGCCGCGAAGGACACCGAGACCGAGGCGCCCGACCGGTCGCGTCGGCGCGCCACCCGGCCCGCCGTGGCGGTCTTCCAGGCGCCTGTCTTCGCCGAGCCGATGTTCCAGACCCCCGAGACGGCAGCCGCGATGGCCGCCGCCATCGACATCGAGGACGACGACGATCTCGACGAGATCGAGGAAGAGACGGTGGCCGAGGCGCCCGCGCCCGCCCCCGAGCCCTCGGGCCGTCGCCGTCGCCGTCGCCGCGGCGAGTCCGCGGAGCCGGCCGAGCACGCGCCCGCCCCGGCCTCCGCCCCCGAGCGGGACACCGACGACGAGCGCGACACCGAGCAGTCCGCCGAGGGTGACGAGGCCGACTCCGAGGCCGAGGACTCCGACGAGTTCGACCGTCCCTCGCGGCGCCGCCGCAGGGGCGGCCGTCGCCGTCGCCGCGGCGAGTCCGCCGAGGCCGACGAGCAGTCGGACGAGCACACCGACGACGAGGACGGCTCCGAGGCGAGCACCGGCGACACCGCGGACACCGCCGGCACCGCCGACTCCGACGAGCACGACGGCGACGACGACTCCGCCGGCCAGTCGGGCGGCGGAAGCAGCAGCAGCCGGCGGCGTCGCCGCAGGCGCCGTCGCAGCGCCGACGGTGGTTCCGACACCGAGAACAACGGTGTGGACGACCCGGAGCGCACGGTCGTCAAGGTCCGCGAGCCGCGCGAGCGCCGTACGAAGGAGACCGAGCCCGGTACGGGCGTGGACGAGGTCCAGTCCATCAAGGGCTCGACCCGTCTCGAAGCGAAGAAGCAGCGCCGCCGCGAGGGCCGCGAGCAGGGCCGCCGCCGCGTGCCGATCATCACCGAGGCGGAGTTCCTGGCGCGCCGCGAGGCCGTCGAGCGCGTGATGGTCGTCCGGCAGAACGGTGAGCGCACCCAGATCGGCGTTCTTGAGGACAACGTGCTCGTCGAGCACTACGTCAACAAGGAGCAGGCCACCAGCTACGTCGGCAACGTCTACCTGGGCAAGGTGCAGAACGTACTGCCGTCCATGGAGGCCGCGTTCGTCGACATCGGCAAGGGCCGCAACGCCGTCCTGTACGCCGGTGAGGTCAACTTCGAGGCGCTGGGCATGGCCAACGGCCCCCGCCGGATCGAGACCGCGCTCAAGTCCGGCCAGTCGGTCCTCGTCCAGGTGACGAAGGACCCGATCGGCCACAAGGGCGCGCGCCTCACCAGCCAGGTCTCGCTCCCCGGCCGTTACCTCGTGTACGTCCCCGAGGGCTCGATGACCGGCATCAGCCGCAAGCTCCCCGACACCGAGCGGGCGCGGCTGAAGACCATCCTGAAGAAGATCGTCCCCGAGGACGCGGGCGTCATCGTCCGTACCGCCGCCGAGGGCGCGAGCGAGGACGAGCTGCGCCGCGACGTCGAGCGCCTCCAGTCGCAGTGGGAGTCCATCCAGAAGAAGGCGAAGAGCGGCAACGCCCCGACCCTTCTCTACGGTGAGCCGGACATGACCGTCCGGGTCGTGCGCGACATCTTCAACGAGGACTTCACCAAGGTCATCGTCAGCGGCGACGAGGCGTGGCAGACCATCCACGGTTACGTGGAGCATGTGGCGCCCGACCTGGCCGACCGGCTGAACCGGTGGACCAGCGAGGTCGACGTCTTCGCCTCGTACCGGATCGACGAGCAGCTGATGAAGGCACTGGACCGCAAGGTCTGGCTGCCGAGCGGCGGGTCGCTGGTGATCGACAAGACCGAGGCCATGATCGTGGTCGACGTCAACACCGGGAAGTTCACCGGCCAGGGCGGCAATCTCGAAGAGACCGTCACCAGGAACAACCTGGAGGCGGCCGAGGAGATCGTGCGTCAGCTGCGGCTGCGCGACCTCGGCGGCATCGTCGTCATCGACTTCATCGACATGGTCCTCGAATCGAACCGGGACCTGGTGCTGCGGCGGCTGCTGGAGTGCCTGGGCCGGGACCGTACGAAGCACCAGGTCGCCGAGGTCACCTCGCTCGGCCTGGTCCAGATGACCCGTAAGCGGGTGGGCCAGGGCCTGCTGGAGTCGTTCTCCGAGACCTGCGTCCACTGCAACGGGCGTGGCGTGATCGTCCACATGGAGCAGCCGACCAGCTCCGGTGGCGGTGGCAACGCGGGCGGTGGCGGCAACGGCAAGCGCGCGAAGAAGCGCCGCGGCGGGTCCGGCGCGGACCACGACCAGAGCCATGACCACGAGCACGAGACGGCGGCCGATGTCCTGACGGATGCGGAGACCGAGTCCGAGGCCGAGGTGGCGGCGGAGGTCGCCGCCCCGGTCGCGCTGCCCGCGCCGGAGTTCGTGCCCGACGAGGAGCTGTACAGCAGCGTCGCGGAGGCCGAGACGGCCGCGCGTGGCGGGCGTTCGCGACGCCGGGCGTCGCGCAAGGCGTCGGCTCCGGCCGGTTCGCCGAGGTCGACGGAGCCCGAGCCGAAGGCCAGGGCCGAGGAGCCGGCGGAGGTGCCGGCCCCGGTCGCGTCGTCCGTGCCGGTGGCCGAGCCCGAGCCCGTCGTGGAGGAGGCCGCTCCGCAGGGCCGTACCCGTCGCAGGGCCACCCGGAAGGCGTCGGCTCCGGCCGGTTCGCCGCGGACGGCCGGACCGGACGAGGCGTCGGAGCAGACGGCCGAGGTCGTCGTCGAGCCGTCGGCGCCGCCCGTGGCGGCGGAGCCGGAGGCCGTACGGTCCCAGGGCTCCACCGACACGCCCGCCGGTGACGCGCAGGCGGGCGAGACGTCCGAGGCGGCGCCGCCGCGTGCCCGTCGCAGGGCGACCCGTAAGGCGTCGGCCCCGGCCGGTTCGCCGGCGGGCGCCGAGGACGCGGCCGTCGTCGTCGTGGATTCGGATTCGGCGGCGGAGACCACTCCGTCGGCCGAACCCACCGCGATCGACGCTCCGTCCGACGCTGGTCACGACGGCGAAGCGGATTCTTCGGCTCCGGCAAAGAAGACCGCTCGAAAGACCGCCAAGAAGACCACGGCCAAGAAGGCGGCCACGAAGAAGACGGCGGCAAAGAAGACCGCCGCCAAGAAGACCACCGCGAAGAAGACGACCTCGAAGTCCGCCGCCAAGAAGACATCGGCGGCCGAGCTCGAATCGGCGTCCGCCGTGTCGGTTCCCACGGATGGCTGAGCGGGTGAGCTGAACGTTTGGTGACCGCCGGTTGAACGGCCCGTGCCCCGCCCTGGGAATCCAGTGGCGGGGCACGGGTCTTTTGTTTCGGAGTTGATGCAGTTCGCGGTTAACAGCCCCGAAATTCTGTCGGAAATTCCTGATAATGTGACTGGCGGTCCCCGCCGACGACAGTCCCCGCCCGGAACCTGCGGTCGGGGACCGGCCCGTACAGGGACAGCTGTCCCACACATTCCTCGGCAGGGCGTCGGCCATCGCGCCGTAGGGGTACACACGCGGCCTCGTGAGACGCGCGCTGCACTCCTGGCTTCTGCCCCAGAGAGCTTTCGCGGTGTTCAAGGAGGACGACGTCCATGTCGACCAGTGAAGTGCAGCCCATCCCCGCTGCCCGCCCGGTCATCGGGGAAGAAGAGATCGAGGCCGCGGTACGCGTACTGCGCACCGGCCGCGTTGTCCAGGGTCCCGAAGTGGCCGCGTTCGAGGAAGGCTTCGCCGAGCTCGTCGCGGGCCGGCACTGCGTGGCCGTGAACTCCGGCACATCGGCGCTCCACCTGCTGCTGCTCGCCCTCGGCATCGGCCCGGGTGACGAGGTCATCGTGCCGTCGTTCTCGTTCGCCGCCTCCGCCAACGCCGTCCGGCTCGTCGGCGCCGACGTCGTCTTCGCCGACATCGAGCCGGGCAACTTCGGTCTCGACCCGGCCGCAGTCGAGGCCGCCATCACCCCGCGCACCGCCGCGATCATGCCGGTCCACCTGTACGGCAACCCGGCCTCGATGGACAAGCTGATGCCCATCGCCGACAAGCACAAGCTCGCCGTCGTGGAGGACGCCTGCCAAGCGCACGCCGCGTCCCTGCACGGCACCCCGGTCGGCGCCTTCGGCTCAGGCGGCACCTTCAGCTTCTACCCGACGAAGAACATGCACTCCCTCGAAGGCGGCATGATCTCCACCGGTGACGCCGAAGTCGCCCGCACCCTGCGCCTGCTGCGCAACCAGGGCATGGAGCAGCGGTACGCGAACGAGATCGTCGGCGCCAACATGCGCCTCACCGACGTGGCCGCCGCCATCGGCCGGGTGCAGCTCACCAAGCTTCCCGGCTGGACTGAGCAGCGCCGCGCCAATGCCGCGTACCTGACCGAGAACATCACCGCGCCCGGTGTGGTGACACCGCCGGTCGCCGAGGGTGCGCACCACGTCTACCACCAGTACACCGTCCGGATCACCGGCGACCGCGACGCCGCCATGGCCGCGCTCACCGAGGCGGGCGTCGGCAACGCCGTGTACTACCCGACCCCCATCCACCGGCTGCGGCCGTTCTGGGAGCCGGACCAGAAGGCCGGACGCAACTGGGACCTGCCGGAGACCGAGCGGGCCGCCGCCGAGGTCGTCTCGCTCCCGGTGCACCCCTCGCTGTCCGGCTCCGACCTGGAGCGAATCGTTTCCGCCGTGAACGAGCTGGGAGAGAACCTGTGACCACCGGGGGACTGCGCGCCGGCCTGATCGGCCTGGGCTCGATGGGGCGCCACCACGCACGCGTACTGGCCGGACTCGACGGCGTCACGCTCGTCGGGGTCGTCGACCCGCTCGGCGACAAGAACGGACTGGCCCAGGGCGCGCCCGTCCTGGACACCGTCGGCGAACTGCTCGCACTCGGCGTCGACTACGCCGTCATCGCCTGCCCGACCGCCCTGCACGAGGAGGTCGGTCTCCAGCTCGCCGAGGCCGGGGTCAGCGCGCTCATCGAGAAGCCCCTCGCCGACACTGTCGAGGGCGCCCGCCGCCTGGTCGAGGCCTTCGAGGCACGCGGCCTCGTCGCCGGCGTCGGCCACATCGAACGCTGCAACCCGGCGCTGCGCAGCCTGCGCGCCCGGCTTGAGGCCGGCGAGCTCGGCGACGTGTACCAGGTGGTGACCCGCCGTCAGGGTCCCTTCCCGCACCGGATCGCCGACGTCGGCGTGGTCAAGGACCTCGCCACCCACGACATCGACCTGACCGGCTGGGTGACGGGCCAGGCGTACACCTCGATCTCCGCCCACACGGTGTCCAAGAGCGGCCGCCCGCACGAGGACATGGTCTCCGCCGTGGGCCGGCTCTCCGACGGCACGATGGTCAACCACCTGGTCAACTGGCTGAGCCCGCTCAAGGAGCGCTTCACCTCGGTCACCGGCGAACGCGGCTGCTTCATCGCCGACACGCTCACCGCCGACCTGACCTTCTACTCCAACGCCGCGGTGACGACCGAGTGGGAGGCGCTGCGCGCCTTCCGCGGCGTGGCCGAGGGCGACATGATCCGCTACGCCATCCCCAAGCGCGAGCCGCTGCTGGTGGAGCACGAACTCTTCCGTGACGCCGTCCTCGGCGAGTCCCACGACATCTGCACACTGCGGCAGGGTCTTCGTACGGTCGAGGTGGCAGCGTCGGTGCTGGAGTCGGCGGCGACCGGCCGCACGGTGGCTGTTGAGACAGGAGAGCCCGCTAGCCATGTCGGCTGACAAAGTGGTGGCGCAGCGGCGCGAGGGCCCGCGCGGCCGGATCGTGATGCTGGTCGACAACGGCGTGAACGGTGATTCGCGCGTACAGAAGGAAGCCCGGTCGGCGGCTGCCGCCGGCTGGGACGTCGTCCTGCTGGGCAAGTCGCCCAACAGGAAGGAGCAGACCTGGCGTCTGGGCGACGCCGAGGTCAGGCTGCTGCACGTACCGGGCCCCATGCACCGCAGGCGGTACGAGTACCGGCGCGCGATCCTGCGCTCCCCGCTCGCCTACCCCCCGGGTCCGCTCGCCGCCTACCGCAGGCAGCGGATGAAGGCGTGGCGCGCCGAGCTCAACCTCCGCGTCATCGAGGCGAAGCTGGCGGGCTCCACCGTACGGAGACTGGCGCTGATCCCGCCGCGCCTGGCCGCCAAGGCGCTGAGCAAGTGGGTGGGCCTGCGGGCCCGCCGGACGCGCGCGCTGGAGCAGCGCCGCAAGGACATGACGTCCCGGCTGGACCGTTTCTCCACCGCGTTCTGGGAGCGCACGATGGGGGACCGGGCCTGGCGTCGGCTCGACCCGTTCCTGTGGGACCTGGAACTGGCGTACGGCAAGGTCATCGACGCCCTCGAACCCGATCTGATCCACGCGAACGACTTCCGCATGATCGGTGTGGGCGCGCGGGCCAAGCTCCGTGCCAAGGGCAGGGGCCGCGAGATCAAACTGGTCTGGGACGCGCACGAGTTCCTGCCGGGCATCAAGCCCTGGAACCCGCACCCCCGCTGGCACATCGCCCAGTGCGCGCACGAGCGTGAGTACTCGAAGTACGCCGACGCGGTCACCACCGTCTCCGGGACGCTCGGGGAGATGCTCGTCGAACGGCACGGGCTCGCCGCCACCCCGGAGATCGTGCTCAACGCCCCGGACGCGGAGATCTCCCCCGAGGAGGCCGCCGAGCCGGTGCCGGACCTGCGCGCCCTGTGCGGAATCGGCCCCGACGTCCCGCTCACGGTCTACAGCGGAGCGGCGGCCCCGCAGCGCGGCCTCGACATCATGGTCGACTCACTGCCGCGGCTGCCGGGTGTCCATGTCGCGTTCGTGGTGCTGCGGCCGACGTCGGAGTACATGACGTCGCTGCTGGACCGCGCGGCGGAGCTGGGTGTGGCCGAGCGCGTCCACATACTCCCGTACGTACCGCACTACCAGGTCGTGCCGTTCCTGTCGGCGGCGGACGTGGGTGTCATCCCGATCCACCACTGGCCCAACCACGAGATCGCCCTGATCACGAAGTTCTTCGAGTACTCGCACGCGAGGCTGCCGTTCGTGGTCAGCGACGTGAAGACGATGGGGGAGATGGTCGCGAAGACCGGCCAGGGCGAGGTCTTCACGGCGGAGGACGTGTCCGACTACGTCCGCGCGGTCACAGCGGTCCTCGCCGACCCCAAGAAGTACCGCGAGGTGTACGACGACCAGGGTCTGCTCGCCGAATGGACCTGGGAGGCGCAGGCCGAGATCCTCGACGGCGTCTACTCCCGGCTCCTGGGCCGCCCGCGCAGCAGGGCCGGAGCACCGAAGAGCCGGGTGGCGGCATGAGCGACAGACCTGATGTGACGGTCGTGGTGGCGGTGTACAACACGATGCCGTATCTGACCGAGTGCCTGAACTCGCTCGTCGGCCAGACCATCGGCCGGGAGCGGCTGGAGGTCGTGGCCGTCGACGACGGCTCGACCGACGACAGCGGCGCCGAACTCGACCGCTTTGCCGAGCTGTACCCGGGCACGGTCAAGGTCATCCATCAGGAGAACAGCGGCGGCCCGGCGGCCCCGAGCAACCGCGCCCTGGAGATCGCCACCGGCCGGTTCGTCTACTTCATCGGCTCCGACGACTACCTCGGTGAAGAGGCGCTGGAGCGGATGGTCGCCTGCGCCGACGAGCACGGGTCGGACGTGGTGATCGGCAAGATGGTCGGCACCAACGGCCGCTACGTCCGCCAGACGATGTACAAGAAGAACGATCCGGACGTCAGCCTGTACGGCTCCGACCTGCCGTTCGCCCTGGCCAACACCAAGCTCTTCCGGCGTGAGCTGGTCGAGAGGTACAAGCTCCGCTTCCCCGAGGACCTGCCGGTCGGCAGCGACCAGCCGTTCACCATAGAGGCATGCGTCCGCGCCGCCCGGATCTCCGTCCTCGGCGACTACACGTACTACTACGCGGTGAAGCGCGGCGACGCGAGCAACATCACCTACCGCGCCGACCATCTGTCCAGGCTGCACTGCACCACCCGCATCATGCGGCACACGGCCGGTCTGATCGGTGCGGGTCCCCAACGTGACGCCGTCCTCAAGCGTCACTTCACCTGGGAGCTCGCCAAGCTCATCCAGGACGACTTCCTGCCGCTCGACCCCCGGACGCAGCGCGAGCTCTGTGCCGGGATCGCCGAACTCGCCGACGAGTACCTGACGGACGAGCTGCGCGACTCGCTCGACGTCAAACGACGGGTGCGGATCCTGCTGGCCCAGCGTGGCGCGGTGGCCGAACTCACCAGGGCCATCGCCGACGAGGCCGAGCACGGCGCGCCGCCGTTCCTGCTCCAGGACGGGAGGGCGTTCGCGGCCTATCCCGGCCTGCGCGATCCGGCCCTCCAACTGCCCGACCGGGGCTATGAGTTGGTGGGGGAGGCCGTCCCCGGCCGGCTCGCCAACGGCACCCGGCTGATCTCGGCCGCCTGGGACCAGACCGGCGACTCGCTCTCCCTGACGGTCACCGTACGGATCGGGGTCGCCGGAGAGACCGACTCCGCGGTGATCCGGCTGGCCAGGACCGCGATGCCCAAGAGCGCGGACAAGGCGGCGGCCCGCCGGCTGCCGGCCGATCACGAACTCCCCGACGCGGTGGGGGAGTTCACCCGTGTTCCGGAGCCCGACGGGGGTGGCGGCACCATCCTGACCGCGCGGATTCCCCTCCCCGCCACCAGGGTGAAGGCGGGGGTCCGTGTCTACGTGGACGTCGCCGGCTCCACGTACGAGATCCCGGTCCGTACCCGCGGTCTGCCGATGCCGCTCGCCCGCCGCTGGGGCGACGCCGTCCCGTACCGCGCTTCGGCCAACGTGAATCCCAAGGGGCGACTGGTGATCACCACGGCTCCGCTGTGGGAGCCCGCACTGTCCCTCGGCGCGCGGGTACGAAGCCTGCTGCCCCGGCTCAAGAGGAAAGTAACCCGATGAACATCTGTGTAGTCGCGCTCGGCAAGATCGGTCTGCCGCTGGCCGTGCAGTTCGCCGCCAAGGGCCACCGCGTCATCGGCGCGGACGTGAACGAGAAGGTCGTCGAGCTCGTCAACGCCGGTACGGAGCCCTTCCCCGGCGAGCACGACCTCGACGTCAAGCTCAAGCAGACCGTCGACGCCGGGCTGCTCACGGCCACGACCGACACCGCGGCCGCCGTCGCGCAGTCCGACGCCGTCGTGGTCGTCGTCCCGCTCTTCGTGGACGCCGAGGGTGTGCCCGACTTCGGCTGGATGGACTCGGCGACGAAGGCGATCGCCAAGGGTCTGAAGCCCGGCACGCTCGTCAGTTACGAGACCACCCTGCCCGTCGGCACCACCCGCACCCGCTGGGCGCCGATGCTCCAGGAGGGCTCCGGGCTCACCCCCGGTGAGGAGTTCCACCTCGTCTTCTCGCCCGAACGCGTCCTGACCGGGCGGGTCTTCGCGGACCTGCGCCGTTACCCCAAGCTCGTCGGCGGCATCGACGAGGCGTCGACCAGGCACGGCGTCGACTTCTACGAGGCCGTCCTCGACTTCGACGTACGCGAGGACCTGCCGCGGGCCAACGGCGTGTGGGACCTCGGGACCGCCGAAGCCTCCGAACTGGCGAAGCTCGCGGAGACCACGTACCGCGACGTCAACATCGGCCTGGCCAACCAGTTCGCGCGCTTCGCGGACCAGAACGGCATCGACGTCAAGAAGGTCATCGAGGCCTGCAACAGCCAGCCGTACAGCCACATCCACCAGCCCGGCATCGCCGTCGGCGGTCACTGCATCCCGATCTACCCGCGGATGTATCTGTGGAACGACCCCACCGCGACCGTCGTGCGCTCGGCGCGCGAGGCGAACGCGGCGATGCCCGAGTACGCGGTCGACCTGCTGGCGGCGGCGTACGGCGACCTGACCGGCGTCCACGTGCTCGTGCTGGGCGCGGCCTACCGCGGCGGCGTCAAGGAGACGGCCTTCTCCGGCGTCTTCCCGACCGTCGAGGCGCTGCGGGCGCGCGGCGCGGTGCCGTACGTCTCCGACCCGATGTACACGGCCGACGAGCTGACCGCGCACGGCCTGCCGCCGCACCAGGGCGAGAAGGTCACGGCCGCGGTGCTCCAGGCGGACCACGCCGAGTACCGCGACCTGAAGCCGGCCGACCTGCCGGACGTCACGGTGCTGGTCGACGGCCGCCGCACCACCGACCCGGAGGCGTGGCGCGGTGTACGCCGCGTCGTCATCGGCGGCTGACACCCACGACCGAGAACGGAAGAGGCCCGAACCGCGACGGACGCTGTTGGTTAATTCGGGCTCGTGCGTGACGTCGGCCTTCAAGACCTGGTTGTGGTCTTGAAG